>NZ_AYTO01000001.1 GCF_000507145.1 Bacillus tequilensis KCTC 13622
GCCTATGGCGGGATTGTGGTGACAGCAAGCCATAATCCGCCAGAATATAACGGCTACAAAGTATACGGGAATGACGGCGGCCAGCTGCCTCCGAAGGAAGCGGACATCGTTATTAATCAGGTAAACGCGATTGAAAATGAGCTGACGATCACTGTCGACGATGAAAGCGCCTTAAGAGAAAAGGGCTTAATCAAGATCATCGGTGAAGACATTGATAAAGTCTATACAGAAAAACTGACGTCTATTTCCGTTCACCCTGAATTGTCGAAAGAAGTAGATGTGAATGTTGTGTTCACGCCGCTGCATGGAACCGCGAATAAGCCGGTCAGACGCGGTCTAGAAGCACTCGGCTACAAAAATGTAACGGTTGTTAAAGAACAGGAAATGCCAGATCCAGACTTCTCTACTGTTACCTCTCCCAACCCGGAAGAGCATGCAGCCTTCGAATATGCCATGAAATATGGGGAGGAGCAGAACGCAGATATTCTCATCGCCACAGACCCTGATGCTGACCGCCTCGGCATCGCGGTGAAAAACGATCAAGGCAAATACACAGTGCTGACAGGAAACCAAACCGGTGCGCTGCTGCTTCATTACTTGCTTTCTGAAAAGAAAAAACAAGGCATCCTGCCTGAAAACGGCGTTGTTCTCAAAACAATTGTCACAAGTGAAATCGGACGTGCGGTCGCTTCTTCATTCGGTCTTGATACGATTGATACGCTGACAGGCTTTAAGTTTATCGGCGAAAAGATTAAGGAATACGAGGCAACAGGCCAGTACACCTTCCAATTCGGTTATGAAGAAAGCTACGGTTATTTAATCGGGGATTTTGCCCGAGATAAGGACGCTATTCAGGCGGCGCTTTTGGCCGTTGAAGTTTGCGCTTTCTATAAAAAACAAGGAATGTCCTTATATGAAGCGCTCATCAAGCTCTTTAACGAATACGGATTTTATCGTGAAGGGCTGAAGTCCTTGACGCTGAAAGGAAAACAGGGGGCAGAACAGATCGAAGCGATCCTTGCTTCCTTCAGACAATCCCCGCCGCAAAAAATGGCCGGCAAACAGGTTGTGACAGCTGAAGATTACGCTGTAAGCAAACGGACGCTTCTGAAGGAAAACAAAGAAGAAGCGATCGACCTGCCCAAATCAAATGTACTGAAATACTTCCTGGAAGACGGATCTTGGTTCTGCCTCCGTCCTTCCGGAACTGAACCGAAGGTCAAATTCTATTTCGCTGTAAAAGGAACCTCTTTAGAAGACAGTGAAAAGCGTCTTGCCGCGCTTTCTGATGATGTGATGAAGACGGTAGACGACATTGTAGAGGCTACAGCCAAATAGTTCGAGCATAAGCCGGATCATTGTAAATGATCCGGCTTTTTTCTTTTTCTCATCCAAAAGTCTGAAAGAATATCAGTCCTCAAGCAAAGCTGTGAAATACAAAAAACTGGTATAATCTGAAATAACAAGATCATTTGCCGGAGTGAGGAACGTGAGCAAAACGAGGATGGAGAAATTAAAAACGCTGAAAACAATTGCGGAAATCTTAAATCAAGGACACGATATCAAAGCAACACTGGATGAGGTTTTAAAAGAATTGCTGAGTCTGACGAACCTTCAATCCGGATGGATTTTTCTGATCGAAGAAGACGGTTCCTATACGTTAGCGGCGGACGCTTACCTGCCTCCGGCTTTAATCCGCAAGGAAAAAGTGCTGATGTGCGAAGGGGAGTGCTACTGTCTGACAAAGTTTAATAACGGAGGGCTTAGAAGGGCAGCTAATATCATGAACTGCAAGCGCATAGAATCAGCTAAGGAACGGCACTGCTTTGACACAGAGGGGATTACACATCATGCAACTGTGCCTTTAGAAGACGGGGACAGGAGATTCGGATTGTTAAATGTTGCGGCGGCCGGAAAAACCATGTTTGATGAGGAAGAGCTGCATTTACTCGAGTCTGTCGCCTTTCAGATCGGAACGGCGATCCAGCGTATGAAGTTTTCTGAATATAAACAAAAAAATGCTCTTTTAATGGAGCGCAACCGCCTGGCCCAAGAGCTTCACGATTCTGTCAATCAAATGTTGTTTTCCGTCAGTTTAACAGCCAGAGCCGCAAAGACATTAACAAAAGATGAGAATTTGCAGCAGATGATTGATTTCATCCAAAACCTATCACAGGATGCGCTCGCAGAAATGAAGGCGTTAATTTGGCAGCTTCGGCCGGGAGGATTGGAAAAAGGGCTGTCTGAAGCCATTAAAAGCTATGGCGCGCTCATCGGCTTGAATGTTATTTTTACACAAAAAGGCTGTCCGCTTCTTACAGATGAACAGGAGCATATGCTGTGGCGCGTCGTACAAGAAGCTTTAAATAACACCAAAAAACATGCCGGAACGGATACGGCGTATGTCAGCTTGACTGCTTCTTCGCGCCATGCGGAACTGGATATCATCGATCATGGGGCAGGGTTTCGCTATGAAGCGCATGACGGGCTGCCTTCACTCGGCATCAAGGGTATGAAAGAACGGGCGGAAACAGCCGGCGCCGAGTTTTTGATCGAGTCAGAGCTTGGAGCGGGGACAAAGCTGTCCGTCAGGCTTCCGCTGACTAATCAGAATGGGAGGACAATGCAATGAAAATTGTTATTGCGGATGATCATCATGTTGTCAGAAAGGGGCTTCGTTTTTTCTTTGCTACCCAAGATGATATTGAAGTTGCCGGAGAGGCCGCAACAGGAACAGAAGCACTCCGTGTCATTGAAGAGACAAAGCCTGATCTTGTGCTGATGGATCTGTCTATGCCAGAAATGGACGGCATTCAAGCCATAAGAAAAGCAGTACAGCGATTTCCGGGAATCAATATCATTGTGCTGACGAGCTACTCCGATCAGGAGCACGTCATTCCCGCGCTTCAGGCGGGAGCGAAGGCGTATCAATTAAAGGATATGCAGCCCGAGGAATTGGTAAAAACACTAAGGCAAGTGCATGCCGGCGAATACATGCTGTCGTCAGCTATTATGCCCCATGTGCTGACACATATGAGAAATCAGCACGATCCGGAAAAAGAAAAATTTTATCAATTAACACGCAGGGAAAAGGACGTTCTGAATGAAATTGCCAACGGGAAAAGCAATAAAGAGATCGCGGCAGCTTTATTTGTTTCAGAAAAAACAGTGAAAACTCACGTGTCTAATCTTTTGGCAAAACTTGAAGTGGCCGACCGTACGCAAGCAGCGCTTTTCGCAGTGAAATATAACCTGAATGGAGAGATCAGGAAGTGAATATGTTAGTCATAAACGGCGCCTCCAGAAAACATGGAAACGCATCCTATATTTTCAGCGCTGTATCAGACAGATTTGATTGATCTAAGCGAGTTTATATTGCCGATTTTTAATGGGGAAGCGGAGTTTGCAGGTGCAGGAGCTTAAGCGGCGTGTCACGAGAGCGGATGCGATTGTCTTATGATCTCCTGATATCACAGCGGCATGAGCGGCGCTTTAAAAAATGCGCTGGATTTTCTAACAGCGAACAATTCAAATATAAGCCCGTGGCGTTATTGTCAGCGGCGGGCGGCGGTAAAGGCGCATTAGCACGCTGAACAATATGAGAACTGTGATGCAGGAATGTCATTCCGAAGCAGCCTGTGCTTGATCCGGAGCACACTGATGTTGAAAGTGCTGCCGTCCTATAATAAAAGAGCTTGTCGAAGAACTCAGCATGTTCACGAAAGCAGGAAATCCCGGCGTCTAAACGCCGGGATTTGTTTATGTGAGCAGGGCTAATTGGTCTTCATACGTCAGCTCTGTAGCATGATCAATATAACGGAGAAGAGAATACAGCATCTTTTCAAGAACGGCGTAATCCTGTTCAAAATGATACGCATGCAGAAAATGCTCGATGCGTTTTGATAACAAATCATCCTCTGTACGCACCATTAAAATCAATAAATTATCCCATTGGGAACGATGTGTGTAATACAGTGCTTTATCGTAATCGGCATAATCCATGAATCGCTTCTCCTTTCCTGTGTGAAGAAGTTCGTGATTAGTTTATGCTGCATCCTATATTATTGTCGGGGCAAAACTTGGCGTCTGCACAAGTACAAGGATAGCAATATGAGGGAGACATAAAATCAAAATGCCTGAATGAAGCCATCGCTTTTGGAAATCATATGAGGGAACATATTCTGGTTACAGGAGACTAAAAACACATGAAATCAATGCCGTATACCATTGCGCTTCTTTTTTGCGGCATGATCATTGTATCAATGGCTGCAAAAGGGCATTCAGCGGACACAAATGAGTCCGTTCAAAAGTGGGAACAGCTCGCCTGGAGCAAAATTCAGGATGAATATAAGGGCGCTGCATTTTCTGATTACGCTTATATGGGGCGTACCGAGGTAAATGATGAGCAGACGAAAGATGTCTTTCGGGTGACCGTCAGACAGAATGACAATATCTTTTCTGTTCGGGCCGAAGTCTATTTTCATCCGGTGACAAAGCATATGATCAGCATCAACGTCTTTAGGCTCTAAACAAAAAAACTGTACAGCCGCAAAGGCCATACAGTTTCTGTTTTTAGAAATAACGTTTTGCACCGAGATAGCGCTGTTTCCAGTAAGAGTTGTTCATATTGGAAATCACAACGCCGGAATCATTGGCATTAATGAATTGCCCGTTTCCAAGATAAATTCCGACGTGGGAAGGGCCTGCTTTATAGGTTGTAAAGAAAACGAAGTCACCGACAGCTGGCTGGCTGACCGATTTCATTGTGTTCCAATATCCGGCGGCTGTTAGTCTTGATACGGATGTGACTTTGTTCAGTGCATAGTACATAAAACCGCTGCAGTCAAATCCGTTCGGAGTCGTTCCACCCCAGCGATACGGAACTCCAAGCTGCTCCTTAGCGGCTGCGATCATTTTGTTAATTTTAGCGCTAGGTGAGCTGGACGTGCTTGTAGAACCGGATGAAGAAGAGCCTGAAGATAAAGCTTTTCCGGCAATGACCAGCTTTTGGCCAATCCGTAAGACATCCGTTTTTAAATTGTTTTTCTCCCGAATCTGCTGAGCTGTCACATTATACTTTTGAGCAATCACCCACAAGGAATCGCCGCTTTTCACCGTATATGTAGTCGTCGTGCCAGAGCTCGCATTTGACGAAGAAGACGATGATGAAGAAGAGCCTGAAGATGCTTTGCCTGTCAGCTTCAGCACTTGTCCGACGTACAGCATGTCTGATTTCAAATTGTTGCTGTTTCGGATTTGCTGTACGGTCAGGTTATAGCTGTTTGCAATTTTCCAAAGCGAATCGCCGCTTTTCACCTTGTATGTCGTTGTTGGTGAAGGTTTGTCCGAATGAGATTGAGTGTCTTTGGAAGACGTATCAGAACCAGTTGATTTTGTTTTTAACACTTGATTCACATAAATGGTGTCTGATTTTAAGTTGTTCAAGACCTTCAATTCAGCGACAGACATACTGACCTTGTTTGCAATTTTCCAAAGTGAATCTCCAAGCTGCACTTTATAGGTTCCGGCAGAAGATGAAGAGCTTGAGCTCTTATTGGAACTGCTTTTTTTACTGGAACTAGTGCTTGGACTAGAGCTGGAACTTGAGGAAACTGTACCGGACACCTTTAATTTCTGTCCCGCACGAATCATGTTGCTGCTTAGTCCGTTTACTTTTTTTAGTTCCTGCACCGTCATTTTAAACTCATTTGCGATCAGCCAAAGCGAATCGCCGCTTTTGACTGTGTAAACAGAACTTCCGCTCTTCTTCGTTGTTGAGCTTGAAGTAGATGAAGTGCCGGAATTGCTGCCCGGAATGGTCAGCGTCTGGCCGATCGACAGAACAGTAGATGACAGATGGTTGGCGGATGTGAGGGCCGCCACACTTGTGTTATAGGTTTGTGCCAGTTTCCATAAAGAATCTCCGCTTTTGACCTTAATCGTTGCTGCATCAGCTGGTGTCACTGCTAAAGTTGTACTGACAATCGCAGATGCTGTCAGCCCTGCTGCTAATTTCTTTTTCATCTGAGCTCTCCTTTTTCCCCCAATGATTTTGAATTTGCTGTTTCTTTTTTATATCGGCACGTTTGCTCCATCGTTTTGCCTTTTTTTTAAAACCGCCATATTATCTTAACAAAAATGGGGAAAAAGGGCATAAAAAAGAAGGAATCTTATCTATTCCTTCATTCTTAAAAGCTTCATGATGTCTTCTTTGTTTTTGACAAGGTCGCGCAGTGTGTAGTTGTCCAAAACTGCAAGATAGGCCATAAGCGCTTCATTAAGCACATGTTTTAAGCCGCACACTGGAGAAATAACACAGAGATTCTTGTTCGCGTCAAAACATTCAACAATATTAAAATCGTCTTCCGTTTTTCTGACAACCTCACCGATGTTGATGTCTTCAGGGGCCTTGCCTAAGCGTATACCGCCGCCTCGTCCGCGGATCGTTTCTATATAGCCGAGCTGGCCAAGCCTGTATATGACTTTCATGAGATGATTTTTGGAAATAGAATACGTTTCGGCAATCTGTTTTATGTTTGAAAGTTCTCCGGGACGTACTGCAGCCAGAAAAATCAATACTCTTAATGAATAATCTGTGTAATTTGTTAACTTCATAATAAGACCTCAAAATAAGACATTTTCTATATCATATCATAATCGATTGAAAAATGAAAAAAAAGGAATTAGTTGAAAAAACGTGCACCCTGCAGGGTGCACGTTTTTTGTTTACATGTTATTCGGCGGGTTTTGGTTTTTACGGTTTTTATCACTTTCGGTGTTTTGCATTTTGCGTTCAAATCTAGACAGATAACGTGATGCAAAATCTTTTCCGCCAAGACCGAAGGATAAACCGAAAGCAAGTGCGAAGCCGCTTAGCACAATGATGAATGCGGAATTAACGATTGTGGCAGCGACACCAAGCTGGTCTAGGGCCATAAAGAACGCAAGTGCGATAACCGTATATTTAGCAATGGCGGCTAAAGACTTGAATTCCTGGCCTTTGATGATGCTTGCGAGCACTTTTCGCACCAATTCCCCCGCATAAAGGCCGATGCCGAGAATGAATACAGCGACAAGGACATTCGGCAGATACGCGATGATGCCGGTCGCAATCTCTACGAGGAAGTGAAGCTGAACAATTTGCAGCGCCTCGGCTGTAAACAGCAGGATGACGATGATTTGGGCAATCATACCGACAACTTGAGACAAGGACAGCTTGGCGGGCGTTCCGGCTCCCATGCCCATTTTCCCTAAAGCAGAATCAAAGCCTGCGCGGTGGAGCAGCCCGGACACCATGGTGTTTATCCATTTTCCTGCCCACAGACCCGCTAAAACTAGCACGATGGCAATGATGATATTCGGAAGCATGTTTAAAATGGTATTCAGCATGGAGACAGCCGGTTTCGAAATGCCGGCGACATCAAGCTGGTCAAGCGCTGAAATGACAACCGGTATTAAAATCAGCACATAGGCGATTGTTCCGATAACTGCTGAAAGGCTTGTATCTTTTAAGTAAATAGATAAACCCATACGTGCGGCGAATCGTTCCGTGCCGATGCTTGCAAGGAAATTCGTAATAATGTCACGTACGAGGCGAGCCACAAGCCAGCCGATTAAAACGATAAGCGCGGCGGCAAATAATTTCGGCAGAAAAGCGAGCACGCTTTCCATCATGTTTGTAAACGGCCCTGAAATGCCGCTAATTTTCAAAGAAGATAAGACCCCTGGCAGAAACACAAGCAGCACGAGATAAAAGACAATTTTTGAAGCGGCATTGACTGCCTGATGAATATCTTTTCCTTCAGACACCAAATTCCACTTGCGCAGTTTGTCACTCGTGTTCAGCTTCATCCCGATTTTTTTGACAAGGAAGCTTAATACAGAGGCAGCAGCCCATCCTAACAGCAGAATGAGTCCGGCCTTCAGCACACTTGGGATAGCGGCTGTAATGGCGGAAAGCATGCTGACAAACGGTGATGCCACTGTTGTCAGGTGCAAAATGTTAAAGAATAAAATAAAGACGATAATCAATGCGATAAAATAAACAACCTTGCTTATGACTTTTTCCGAGGAATAGCGTGATGGCTTTTTCCCAGCAAAAAGTTTATCGTCAAATTTTGTTTTTTTGAGCCCTTTGTACACCGCTTTTTCAATGATTTTAGCGATAGCCCATCCGATTAATAAGACGAGTAAAGCAATGATTACATTTGGCAGTCTACTGAGATAAGAGGAAAACATGTCTGCTACATTCAATTGGTATCGCTCCTTTTTTCGTAATATGGTGTGTTTTTACCCATTAATTTAATTGGTAAACGGCTAAATGTGCCGGGGAATTTTTTTGCTGCTCAAGTGAGGCTATCATCTTTTGTCAAGCGGGTTCATACATTATAGATAAGGATAAGTCCAAGTAGGGGGGATTCGGTTGAACGCGGAGGAGAAGAAGGAATTACAGCGGGCAATTGAGGAAATTACCGAAATTGCAAAAGGCTTCGGCCTTGATTTCTACCCGATGAGATATGAAATCTGCCCGGCTGAAATTATCTATACATTCGGAGCGTACGGGATGCCGACAAGATTCAGCCACTGGAGCTTCGGCAAGCAGTTTCACAAAATGAAGCTGCATTATGATCTTGGATTAAGCAAGATTTATGAGCTGGTTATTAACTCAGATCCATGCTACGCTTTTTTGCTGGACAGCAACGCACTCATCCAAAATAAATTGATTGTCGCTCACGTTCTCGCCCATTGTGATTTCTTCAAAAACAACTGCCGATTCCAAAACACGAAGCGCGATATGGTGGAAAGCATGGCGGCAACGGCCGAACGGATCAAGCACTATGAACAGGTTCACGGGATAAAGGAAGTAGAGGCTTTTTTAGATGCCATTCTGTCGATTCAGGAGCATATCGATCCGTCCTTGGTCCGTCCGAAGCTCTTATGGAGTGTGGATGATGAGGAAGAGGAAATGGAAGAAGGAGCGACGCCGTACGATGATCTATGGTCTTTGGATGAGAAGAAACCGAAAAAACAAGTGAAAAAATCGAAAAAACCTTTCCCGCCGCGTCCGGAAAAAGATATTCTGCTTTTTATTGAGGAGCATTCCCGGGAGCTGGAGCCATGGCAGCGTGATATTTTAACGATGATGAGAGAGGAAATGCTGTATTTTTGGCCCCAGCTTGAAACAAAGATTATGAATGAGGGCTGGGCTTCGTATTGGCACCAGCGAATTATACGTGAGCTTGATTTAACCTCTGATGAAGCGATAGAGTTCGCCAAGCTGAATGCAGGTGTCGTTCAGCCGTCTAAAACAGGCATCAACCCTTATTATTTAGGGCTGAAAATATTTGAAGACATTGAAGAGCGGTACAACAATCCGACGGAAGAAATGAAGAAAATGGGCGTTCAGCCTGATTCGGGCCGGGAGAAGATGTTTGAGGTCAGGGAAATTGAATCCGATATTTCGTTCATCCGCAATTATTTAACAAAAGACTTAGTCATGCGCGAGGATCTTTATTTGTTTCAAAAGCAGGGCAGAGATTATAAAATCGTCGATAAAGAATGGAAGTCGGTGCGCGACCAGCTCGTGAGCATGCGGGTAAACGGGGGATTTCCGTATTTGACGGTAAACGACGGCGACTATATGAAAAATAACGAGCTCTATATTAAGCATTGGTATGAAGGCATAGAGCTGGATTTGAAATATTTAGAGAAAGTGCTTCCTTATTTATTCCAGCTTTGGGGGAGAAGCGTGCACATCGAGTCTGTGCTTGAGGATAAAGAAGTTATGTTTTCGTACGATGGAAATGGTGTTCACCGCAGATATCTATAAAAAAGAGGATGCAGCGTTCTGCATCCTTCTTATTTTCCAGTTTTTAAAATCTTAAAGATGATGTGTGCATGATCGGTATTGTTAATCAGTCCGCGAAATTTCTCTTTTCCGGGGCCATACGCGTATAACGGCACTTCTTCACCGGTATGATCGGTACTTGTCCAGCCGCTGTTAGATCGTGTGTTGAAAATCTTGATGATGGCTTTGTAGGCGCCTTTGCTTTTGTCAGCTTGCCCGGCGGTTTGAACACTTTTGATTTCTTCGGATGTAAATGTCAGATCTGTATACCGTGTGAGCACATCTTTGACCGGTTTGCCTTCACTGATTTTCTTGGCCATGAATTCAGGTGTTTTTTTTGCTGCGAGAATCGGCTCCGGGTGCCAATTTTTTTCGCCGTTTGCGCCAATGGTGAATCCGCCGGTTGTATGGTCAGCATTTGCAATGACAAGCGTATGTTTATCTTTCTTCGCAAAATCAATCGCGGCTTTGTAGGCCTGTTCAAAATCTTTAACTTCGCTCATGGCCCCTATTGTATCATTATCGTGGGCCGCCCAGTCTATTTGGCTGCCCTCCACCATCAAGAAAAAACCTTTTTTATTTTGATTCAGGCGGTCAATGGCCGAAACCGTCATGTCTTTGAGAGATGGTGTTTTGCTGTCTCGGTCGAGCGCTTTAGCCAGCCCTCCGTCTGCGAAAAGCCCAAGCACCTGCTGATCGTTATTTTTCTTCAGTGCCTGTTTCGTTGTTACATAGCTGTAGCCGGCTTGTTTGAATTCCTTTGTTACATTTCTGTCCTTGCGGTTAAAATACGATTTACCGCCCCCAAGCAAAACGTCTATTTTTTGTTTGCCTTTTATTTTGTCATCGATATAGCTGTTGGCGATTTGGTCCATGTTTTTCCGTGATTCATTGTGGGCGCCGTAAGCGGCTGGAGTGGCATGGTTAATTTCGGATGTTGCGACAAGCCCTGTTGATTTGCCTTGCTGTTTGGCCTCTTCCAGTACCGATTTTACTTTTTTTCTGTTCTTATCGACGCCAATTGCATTGTTATATGTCTTGACGCCTGTCGCTAATGCTGTTCCAGCGGCTGCTGAATCTGTAATATTATGATCAGGGTCATCCGGGTGCGTCATCATCATGCCTGTCAGGTTCGGGTCAAATTCAGTTAATGTCGGGTTATTCGGTGTTTCTCCGTTATTTTTCATGGAACGATAGGCGTTTATGTAAGGTGTCCCCATGCCGTCGCCGATCATCACAATGACATTTTTGATTTCGGTCTTGTCTTGTTTTGTAGCGCCTGCCTTTTTGGTAGGCTGCAGCTCGGCTCCGGCAAAGATTCCTGCTGTAAGGACAGTAACAGCGGCGATAGGCAAAAGTTTTGTTTTCATATTTTGAAACAAATTCATTTTGCATGCCTCCTTTATGTAGTCTGTTTAACATGTTAGGGGAATGTTGTTACATACGGCTGTTTCGTTATCTTGCCTTATTTGATGGAAAGCATTCATTTTTTAGAAAAATCTTTGCCTCTTGAGCCCGTGCATGATATGTTTGTTTAAATAAAAAAACTGCGGATCACCGCAGCTTCCTCGACTATTCTTTTTCGCACGTTCTTCCGATAAATGAGTTAACCCCCGAAGGTTTTCCGTTTATTCCCTTTATGTTGAAAAACCTCCCATAAAACATGACAAAAGCACGTGTTTTTTGTCACCTTTGAAACGAAAATGAAATATTTAATACCCTTAAAAACTTTTTTTAAGAACGAATAATTAAGAAATTTGTCACATGAAGTCAAGACTGTTTCTGTTGGGAATCTATCCTTATAATAGAAAACAATAAGATTAATTTAAAAAAAGAGAGACATATAGATAGATTTACTATTTGGGGAGGAAAATATGAAAAAGCAAATCATTACAGCTACGACAGCAGTTGTTTTAGGTTCGACATTATTTGCAGGAGCGGCATCTGCACAAAGCATCAAGGTGAAAAAAGGCGACACGTTATGGGATCTTTCAAGAAAATACCACACAACAATCGGCAAAATTAAATCGGAAAACCATCTTCGTTCTGACATCATTTTTGTGGGGCAAACTTTATCGATTAACGGCAAATCTGCAAGCTCAAAAAGCAGCAGTTCTTCATCCTCTTCTACATACAAAGTAAAGAGCGGGGACAGCCTGTCTAAAATCGCAAAACAATACGGCACGACAGTTAGTGAACTGAAAAAGCTGAATGGCTTAAAATCAGATTTGATCCGCATTGGACAAGTTCTGAAACTGAAAGGGTCAACAAGCTCAACAAGCTCTAGCTCATCAAAGGTATCAACGTCTTCAGCTTCTACTTATAAAGTGAAGAGCGGAGACAGCCTTTCTAAAATTGCGAGCAAATACGGCACGACAGTCAGCAAATTAAAAAGCTTAAACGGTTTAAAATCAGATGTCATCTATGTCAACCAAGTGTTGAAAGTAAAAGGAACAAGCACAAGCTCCAAAACGGTTTCTTCCAGACCTTCATCGTCTTCAAGCAGCAAAACATCTGCTACATCACTTAATGTGAGCAAGCTTGTTTCTGATGCAAAAGCGTTAATCGGAACGCCGTACAAATGGGGCGGAACGACAACTTCCGGCTTTGACTGCAGCGGATTCATCTGGTATGTACTGAATAAACAAACAAGTGCGGGCAGAACAAGCACTGCTGGTTACTGGAGTTCTATGAAGAGCATTTCCAGCCCGTCTGTCGGTGATTTTGTCTTCTTCACAACATATAAATCCGGCCCTTCTCACATGGGGATTTATGTCGGAAACAACAGTTTCGTTCATGCGGGATCTGACGGCGTGCAAATCAGCAGCCTGAACAACAGCTACTGGAAGCCTCGTTACCTCGGTGCGAAAAGATTCTAATATGAGAAGGAAACCCGTTCATTGGAACGGGTTTTTTTCATTAGACGGAGCACATCCGTTTTGGTTGCTCCTAAAAATGAAAATGTGATAAAAAATCCAAAAATTTCTTTTCTTTCTTATTTTCATAAAGGGCAATTGCGTAAGCGCCGGCATAGGGCAGCTGTACAGACTGATAAGGGATCCTGATCATCTGTTTCTCTGCTAATTCACGCTTTACTGTAGATAAAGGCAAAAATGAAACGCCCAGCCCTTCCTTGATAAACCGTTTCGTTATATGTGTTTGAGTGACCTTCATTGTTCTCACAAATGGAAATGTCACTCTGACTTGACGGAGCAAGTCGTCCCAGTAATCAGGATGATTGTGGGTCAAAAGCAGGTATTGCTCCAGCACCTCTTTGGCATCAATTTCTTTGTTTTCTATGAGACGCTGATCGGGCGGAGCGACAAGGACAACAGGATCTTTATATAAGCAGTGACAGGTTAAAGAGGAGGACTGTACCTTTAAACAGCTCAGTCCGATATCCGCTTCCCCGGCTTTAATCAGCGAGGCGATTTCCGCCGATTCAAAAATCGTTACTGCCATTTCCGTTTCTGTATTTATTGCTGTGTATCGTTTCATGACGGAAGGAAGTACAGTATCTGCGATTAGCGGGGAAACCGCGAGCTGTAAGGTTTGAGAGTAGCCTTGTCTCACTCTGTGAAGCTCTGCCATGCTGTTTTCGTAATCGTCAAGAAGCCTGAGCGCATACGGCAAATAAGCCCTGCCTTCATCAGTCAGCTGAATCTGCCTGCCTTTCCGCTCGAACAGCTTGCAGCTGATTTCTTTTTCCAATTGCTTAATATGCACGGTCACAGTAGGCTGAGATAAAAAAAGCGTTTCCGCTGTTTTTCGGAAGTTTTCATATTTTGCAGCGGTCACAAAGGTGTGAAGCCATTTGAAATCCATTTCGATTCTCCCTCTGATTAATAATTTTAATTAATTCCCTTTAAAATATTCAATATTTTTTAAATATTATATTTACTATAATAACAGAAAAGGATAGGGGGAATACAAATGGTACATTACGGATTAAAGGGAATTACTTGTGTAGAAACAGCCATCAGCCATATTGACGGCGAAAAGGGCCGTCTGATTTACAGAGGCCATCATGCAAAAGACATCGCGCTGAATCACAGCTTTGAAGAAGCCGCTTATTTGATCTTATTTGGAAAACTGCCTTCATCTGAAGAATTATGGACGTTTGAAGGGAAGCTCGCTGCAGAACGGCATCTGCCGGAACACATTGAGCGTTTGATTCAGTCATTGCCAAACAACATGGACGACATGTCGGTGCTGAGAACGGTTGTTTCAGCATTGGGGGAAAATGCTTACACGTTCTATCCGAAAACAGAAGAAGCGATTCGGATGATTGCAATCACGCCTTCCATTATCGCGTACAGAAAAAGATGGGCGCGCGGTGAACAAGCCATTTCGCCATCTTCCCAGTACGGACATGTCGAAAACTACTATTATATGCTCACAGGTGAACAGCCTTCAGAGGCGAAGAAGAAAGCGCTTGAAACTTATATGATTCTTGCCATGGAGCACGGTATGAACGCCTCCACTTTTTCGGCACGGGTCACATTATCTACAGAAAGTGATTTAGTGTCAGCCGTTACTGCCGCTCTGGGCACGATGAAAGGCCCGCTGCACGGAGGCGCTCCTTCTGCGGTGACAAAAATGCTTGAAGATATTGGAGAAAAAGATAAGGCTGAAGCATATTTGAAAGATAAACTCGAAAAAGGAGAACGCCTGATGGGATTCGGCCACAGGGTGTATAAGACGAAGGATCCGCGGGCTGAAGCCTTGAGGCAGAAAGCAGAAGAGGTGGCCGGCAATGACCGTGATCTTGATCTTGCACTGCATGTAGAAGCAGAAGCAATTCGTTTGCTTGAAATCTACAAACCGGGACGCAAGCTGTATACAAATGTTGAATTTTATGCGGCGGCTGTCATGAAGGCGATCGATTTTGACGATGAATTGTTTACACCGACCTTTTCAGCAAGCCGAATGGTAGGATGGTGCGCCCATGTGCTGGAACAGGCAGAAAACAATATGATTTTCCGTCCATCAGCGAAATATACAGGTGCCATTCCTGAAGAAGTTCTTTCATAACACACTTTGTCGTTTATTCGCTTCTATGGCGTGGTAACGTTCAATATCAACCACATGTCTAGGAGTGATGATGAATATGAACCCAATGGACAGACAAACAGAAGGGCAAGAGCCGCAGCATCAGGACAGACAGCCGGGCATTGAATCAGAAATGAATCCGCTGCCTCTGTCTGAGGACGGGGATTATCAAGGAAGCGGAAAACTGAAAGGAAAAGCCGCGATCGTTACGGGTGGCGACAGCGGAATTGGAAGAGCCGCAGCGATTGCGTTTGCTAAGGAAGGGGCAGATGTGGCCATTCTTTACTTAGATGAGCATTCGGACGCAGAGGAAACGCGTAAACGAATCGAAAAGGAAAATGTCCGCTGCCTGCTGATTCCGGGAGATGTCGGGGATGAGAACCATTGTGCACAAGCTGTGCAGCAAACAGTTGACAATTTTGGCAAACTTGATATCTTGGTGAACAATGCCGCTGAACAGCATCCGCAGGACAGTATTCTCAATATCTCAACAGAACAGCTGGAAAAAACATTTCGCACAAACATTTTTTCCATGTTTCATATGACGAAGAAAGCGTTGCCCCACCTGACAGAGGGGAGTGCCATTATTAATACAACATCGATTACCGCTTATGAAGGGGATACGGCGTTAATTGATTATTCCAGCACAAAGGGTGCGATTGTTTCCTTTACGCGATCCATGGCGATGTCCCTTGCGGATAAAGGCATCAGAGTGAATGCGGTGGCGCCTGGCCCGATTTGGACACCGCTTATTCCGGCAACATTCCCTGAGGAAAAAGTGAAGCAGCATGGCTTGGATACCCCAATGGGAAGAGCGGGACAGCCGGTTGAGCATGCGGGCGCCTATGTCCTGCTGGCGTCTGACGAGGCTTCCTATATGACAGGGCAGACCGTTCACGTAAATGGCGGCCGTTTTGTTTCAACTTAATGAACGAAAAAACCAGCGATGGCTGGTTTTTTTATGCTGGAAGATATTTTAAAATAAAAAAATTATCGACTTTTCTAAAAATTTTGTTTTCTTTTTTGTGATTTTATATATAATATTGAGTAGGAGAAAGGAATGATTCGCTACCGGTACAAATAGAGCAGAAAAAAGAAAAATGACCATTGTCGCTATTGAATTCAGAAAATTCAAATAAAATATAAATAAATAGATTCTAGGAGTTGAAGGGGAATGAAAGGGAGCGTATTTAGGAAGAAAAGCATTCAAGATTTACTCGCTGCGACGAGCGGTGAAAAATCTTTAAAAAGAGAACTAGGGGCATTCGACTTAACGTTGCTTGGAATCGGAGCCATTATTGGCACAGGGATTTTTGTACTGACAGGAACAGGTGCAGTCACGGCTGGTCCGGGATTGACCATTTCATTTGTTGTGGCCGCGCTGGCTTGTTTATTCGCTGCCTTGTCTTACGCAGAATTTGCTTCAAGTGTGCCTGTTTCAGGTTCAGTATATACATTCACTTATGCGACATTGGGAGAGCTTCTGGCTTTCATTATCGGATGGGATTTAATTTTAGAATACATGCTGGCGGTAAGCGCGGTGTCAGTCGGCTGGTCTGGTTATTTCCAATCATTTTTATCAGGGCTCGGCATTCATCTTCCTGTTGCGTTAACAGCGGCACCTGGGGCGGTGAAAGGTACATTCACCATTTTTAATCTTCCTGCATTTGTCATTGTCATGGCGATAACGTTTTTGCTTTATTTAGGCATTAAAGAATCAAAAAGAGTCAACAACATCATGGTTATCTTAAAAGTGCTGGTTGTTCTGCTATTTATCGCGGTGGCAGCCGTTTACGTAAAGCCGCACAATTGGCAGCCGTTTATGCCGATGGGCTTTGGCGGCGTATTCAGCGCAGCGGCGCTCGTGTTCTTTGCTTTTATCGGATTTGACGCTGTATCCTCTGCTGCTGAAGAGACAAAAAATCCTGCGAAGGATCTGCCTAAAGGCATTATTTTTTCTTTATTGGCTTGCACGATTTTATATGTCATCGTATCAGCAATCATGACAGGGGTTATCCCGTTTGCTCAGTTTGCGGGGGTGGATCATCCGGTTTCTCTCGTGCTTCAAAGCGCCGGGCAAAACTGGGTGGCAGGCATCATTGATATTGGCGCCGTTTTGGGAATGACAACAGTTATGCTCGTCATGCTTTACGGACAGACACGCGTCATGTTTGCCATGTCGCGTGATGGACTGGTGCCGGGTTCACTTTCTAAGGTGCATCCGAAGCACAAAACACCTTATGTCGCCACTTGGTTTTTCGGAACGCTGTCGGCGCTTCTCGGCTCACTTGTCCCATTAGATGAACTTGCTAAGCTTGTGAACATCGGAACGCTGTCAGCGTTTGTGCTGATTTCTGTCGCCGTTATCGTGTTGAGAAAGAAACAGCCGGATCTTCCGAGAGCCTTTAAATGCCCGGGGGTCCCAGTTATCCCAGGCCTGGCGATCCTGTTCTGCCTGTTCTTAATTTTAAATCTTGGCTGGGTGACGATTGTCCGTTTCTTTGTCTGGCTGCTAATCGGCTTAGTGATCTATTTCTTGTACTCAAGAAAGCATTCAAAATTAAATCAATAACCTTTCGATGAAGAGAGCGGCCATTCAGGCCGCTCTCTTTTATATTCTTGATCATGAATATATAGAAATGAAGACAAAAATAAGAGATAATATAGGCTGGAAAGGAAGTGACGTTTATTGTCTGAACAAAAACCAGTCCAATGGGCTTCGAAAATCGGTTTCGTCATGGCAGCCGCCGGCTCGGCCATCGGCTTGGGCGCGATTTGGAAGTTCCCTTATGTAGCGGGGACCAATGGAGGAGGCGCCTTTTTTCTTATCTTTGTGTTATTTACCATCCTTTTAGGCTATCCGCTTTTAGTGGGGGAATTCATTTTTGGAAGACGGAACCAGACGAATGCCATTGATGCATATAAAAAAGAAGCGCCGCGATCCGCTTGGTTTCTTACAGGTTGGGTCGGCGTAGCCGCGTGTTTCTTAGTCCTGTCGTTTTACAGTGTAATTGGAGGGTGGATTTTGCTGTATATCGTGAAAACAGCGTCAGGTTCACTGTCGGGGCTTACCCAGACGCAATATGGCGCTCTTTTTGCTTCTATTATTCAAAATCCGGTCCAAACACTGGCGGCTCAGTTTGTTTTTATGGTGCTGACTGTATTAGTAGTTGCCAGAGGGGTTCAAAAAGGGATTGAACGGGTAAGCGCGGTAATGATGCCGATTTTGTTTTTATTGTTTATTCTGCTCGTTCTTCGGTCCCTCACGCTTCCTGGGGCAATGGAAGGCATGAAATTTTTGCTTGTGCCTCATTTCGAAGATCTGACTCCGGAATCGATATTATTCGCGCTGGGACAAGCGTTCTTTACGTTAACACTCGGGGTTTCGGTAATGGTGACTTACAGCTCCTATCTGCCAAAAACACAAAACGTTCCGCGCTCGGCAGCTTCTATTGTCGCGATGAATATTATTGTGACACTCTTGGCGGGTTTGGCCATTTTTCCGGCGGTTTTTTCATTCGGCTTTCAGCCAAATGAAGGTCCGACACTGCTGTTTACGGTGCTTCCGGCCGTTTTTGAACAGCTTCCGTTCGGCACGTTGTTTTTTATCGGCTTTCTCATTGCGTTTTTATTTGCGGCCCTAACTTCAGCGTTTTCGATGGTTGAAATTATTGTCGCCACAATCGGAAAAGGAAACGAAAGGAAGAGAAAAAAACTGTCATGGACGAGCGGGCTTTTGATCTTTTTGGTCGGAATCCCATGCTGCTTGTCTTATGGTGTATTGAGTGATGTGCACATATTCGGAAAAACGTTTTTTGATATGGCTGATTTTACCGTCAGCAATGTTTTGATGCCATTAGGCGCTCTTTTAATTTCTCTATTTATTCCGCTCAAAATTCCGAAACATGAGCTCTTGGCAGAAATGAGAAACGGATCGAATGCAGGTAAAGCATTCTTTTATACATGGTTTTATCTGCTTCGTTTTATCGTGCCGCTGGCCATTATTATCGTTTTCTTAAATTTAATCGGAATTTTATCATTTTAAAAAACATGCTCCGTTCCCGGGGCCTGTTTTTTATTTAATAAGATGTTATCAACGGCACCCATGCCGTTTTCAGTTTTTGGATGCCGAGCCTGATATCCTCTTCTGACAAACCGCCATAACCGATTAAGACAGAAGCAAAAGGCGTCTGTTCTTTATATGAGGGAGACACGGGATAGATGATTACATCGTGATCTGCGGCTGCTTGTATTGCTTCTTCCTCACTTGCTGGAAACAAAAGGCGCAGCAGGATGTGAAGCCTCGAATTCTTACCGAGAATCTCAACGGTGTTTCCTAGTTCAGAGCGGATGGCTTCTAACAGGATAGCGTGTTTTTTTCGGTATAAGCTTCTCATTCTATTTATGTGTTTTTGCCACTCTCCGGTTTTGATGAAGTCTGCCAGTGCGAATTGCAAGTGGGCAGAGACGGTTTGCTTCATTAACTGATTGTTGTTTTTGATCGATTTCATGAGTTCAGGGGGCACAATCATGAAGCTAAGCCGCAAGGAAGGCAGAAGTGACTTTGAGAAAGTACCAAGATATATGACTCTGCCATTTGGATCAAGGCCTTGTAAAGACGGAATAGGATGGCCGCTGTAGCGAAATTCCCCATCATAATCATCCTCTATAATGAATTTGATTCTGCTGCCCATGCAAGCAGCTCCTGTCTGCGGGTTATCGTCATGATGGTCCCAAGCGGAAACTGATGTGAAGGAGTGGTATACATAAGATACGGATTCTGGCGGTAGAGCTCATCCGGCAGGACGCCTTCTGCATCAGTACAAATCGGAATGACATTCATGCGATGTGCTTCAAACATCCTTCTTGAACGGTGAAAGCCCGGTTCTTCAAACCCGATTTTTGTACCTGGTTTTAGCATAAGGCAAAGAATTTGCAGGAGCACGGTGGTTCCTGCGCCAATGATAATCTGGCCGGGCTCGCAATTTACTCCCCGAGACAGCCTGACGAACTGGGCAATCATGTGCCTGAGTTCGTATTCTCCTTGAGGGTCGCCAGAGGTGTGAAACGAATCGGAATAGCGATCCAGACTTTTTACTATGCTTTTTCTCCATGCGTTAAAGGGAAAGAGGGCGGGATAAACATTGCCTTGATGAAAGTCAATAGCAGGTGCGTTCTTTTTAGGTGGGTCAGGCTGTACAGACTGCTGAATATGGTCAGGAGCTGACGGAAAGTCTGGTTCTACTTCCGCCGCGAACCAGCCGATTTTCGGCTTGCTTTTGACATAGCCTTCGGCAGTTAATTGCTCGTAAGCTCGTTCTATTGTTGCCGTGCTGACATCGAGCAAGCTGGAGAGCCTGCGTTTTGAAGGAAGTTTTGTTCCCTTTGTGATTCTCGCATGTGAAATCTCTTGTTTGAAAAAGCTATAGAGCTGCTCATACAGCGGTGTTTTGCTCTTTTTATCAAGAAACGGCGTGACATCCATCTCGTGTCTCCTTTTTATCTGGCAGGGTCATTTTTTCTGATATTGGCTTTGGTAAATGCCATTTATTAGCTATGATCATTGTAACGAAAGGAAAGGGGATTGAGAAGATGATTCATATCAAACAATTAACCACGAAAGAAGAATGGGCTGAATCGTATCCGGTCATGGGTGAATTGAGAACAGAGCTAGATATCGAGACATATCTGCAAAGGCTTGAAGCCTGTGTGCAGAAAGAATCGTATATGTTGTTTGCCTTATATGAAGATACAGCAATCAGAGCGCTGTGCGGCGCTCAGCCGAGGGTTTCCATTCATAAAGGAGAGCACTTGTGGGTTGCGGATCTAGTGACAACGGCACCTAGCCGATCAAAGGGATACGGCAAAATGCTTTTGGATTATGCCGCAGAATGGGCGAGAAAAGCCGGACTTGGTTTTGTCAGTCTTTCATCTGGCCTTCAGCGTAAAGACGCACATCGATTTTATACAGAAAAAATGGGTTTTGCTATAGAAAGCTATTTGTTCCGAAAACCGGTGTAATGAAAAAAGACGCCTTTTCAGGCGTCTTTTTTAAAAGCCAAACTGTAAATTGGTATCAACAGATACAATGGTATACACACAAATAATCACAAAGAGATTCAGTATGACGCCAAGCAGGCCGGGACCTGTGCGTCCTCTCTTGATGAAGAGTTCAATAACGCCAAACGGAACAGCAGCCATGGCGAACGGAAGCATTTGATAGGAATAAAATGTGACGTTGCTGATAATCGCCAAATTCAGCAAGAGCAGGGACAGAACCGCTGTCCCGACAGAGATCCAGCCGAATACATTGTGTTCTTTAAAAATTCTTACCAGTTCCATAATTCCACCTCGCCGACACTTGCTGATTTTACAGATTTGTTTTTCAGCATGCGCTGGATTTCCTTGGTTGGTCCTGTAACGACCGAACCATATACATTAACACCGTTTTTCTCTACATAATCCAATCGCTTATCAACATGCAGGTCTTTTCGTTTTGAAATGACCTGCGCCCATTTTTCGTGCTTGGATATGAATGTCAAGGCGTTGATAAACTGATCGCCATTTGACTTGCCTTTTGAATTAAGCGCAGCCAAGAATTTTGAATCCTTGCCAGGGTAGCCAAGTGGTTCTGTGTAGGCTGGCTCATTTGTGTTTTTCTCTGTTTCGATTGCATTCCACAAAAAGCTGACATCATAGCCTTTAAACTTGTTATACACTTCTTTCGTCGGGTATGCGCGGTCATATGAAAGGTAAACCTCGGATACCGTTCCTTCAGGCAATGACTTTAATGTTTTTTCTGCTTTTGCGGTTGTCTGTTCTGATGCATTTGATGGGTGTATAAAGTAATGTCCGGTTTTATGTGCTTCTAAGTCATAGTAGTTAACGGATGGCGCTTTTACTTTGTTATAAAACATTTCAACCCGTTCATTCCCTACGGCAGCCGTCTTCGTGCCGATCTGCTTTTGCAGCGGGAATTCCGTATTCATACCAAACAGCTTCACTTGGCTTTTCAGTTCGGATGTATTAACAAGAACATTCGGCATGGTCAGGGCTACAGTGACTGCGGCGGTTTCCATAAATTCATTGCCGGTGCTGTGTTTTCCTCCCATTCCGTAATAGAGGTAGCTTCCCAGCGTGCAAAACGGCAAAATCATTAATGTCGAAATGACGGCAAGCACCGAAATTCGCAAATAAGACTTACGTTTGCCGTAAGCTAAAATCGCTTTTTGTTTTTCAGGACTGATGCCGACATCCCAATCGTGATCGTCCTCCAGCTCACTGTCAATCAGTTCCTGATACACTTCAAGCTTTTCAAGTTCTTCCTCAAATGCAGTCATTTCCTGGTCGCTCATTTCTCCGTTTTTATATTGATCAAAACGCTTTTTAAATTCTTCATTCATCATTAACACCTCTATTATAAAGTGCTTTCAGCCGCTGTCTGGCACGAAATAAAACACTTTTAAAATTAGCCTCTGAAATATTCATAATATGGGATGCTTCTTTGTAATTTAGCTCTTTTAAATAATATAGCGTTAAGGCCTCCCGATAATTATCAGGGAGCTCGGACATATAACCAGTCAGCACTTCCTTTATCTCTACCTGATGGGCAGGGCTTTGAACAGCATTCTGAAAGAGGCTTCCGATTATGTCATCGGAAATCGTTACTTCTTTCTTATGCTTTCTGACGTAATCAATGAAGGCGTTTCGCGCCACTTGAAAAAGCCAGGGCTTTACTTTGCTGTGATCATAGGAGTGAATGTGTATGTATGCCCGCATAAAGGTTTCCTGCAGCAAGTCTTCGGCAAGATGCTTGTCTTTTGTCATGGAGAGCAGGAACCTGTAAACATCATTCATGTACAATTGGTAAATTTCATCGATCGTCACTGCCTTTTCTCCCCTCTATGTTATACACGCATAAGAAAGGTTTAAAGTTGCACATTACGTACAAACGGCTTTTTTATACCTAATCAAACACCATTTCTATATAGTACCCAAAAATAGCCTTAAAAGATAGTGTTGAGAAATGTTTAACATTTTTCTCAACTGGGAAAAGATAGTGAAAAAGTGAAGGAGTGGCACAATGGAATATACCAGTATTGCAGATACGGGAATCAAAGCCTCCAGAATAGGCCTCGGCACATGGGCGATTGGCGGAAGCATGTGGGGCGGCACTGACGAAAAAACATCCATCAAAACAATCCGCGCCGCTCTTGATCAAGGGATCACACTGATTGACACCGCGCCGGCTTACGGCTTCGGACAGTCCGAAGAAATCGTCGGGAAGGCGATCAAGGAGCACGGCAACAGAGATCGGGTGATTCTCGCAACGAAAACGGCCCTTGACTGGAAGAACAACCAGCTTTTCCGCCATGCGAACAGAGCGAGGATCATAGAGGAAGTTGAGGATTCGTTGAAAAGGCTTCAAACGGATTATATTGATCTTTATCAGGTGCATTGGCCCGACCCGCTTGTGCCAATTGAAGAAACAGCTGAAGTTATGAAGGAATTATATGACGCCGGAAAAATCCGGGCGATTGGCGTCAGCAATTTTTCAGTTGAGCAAATGGATACATTTCGAGCGGCAGCACCGCTTCATACGATTCAGCCTCCATATAATCTGTTTGAAAGAGAAATCGAAGAGAATGTTCTTCCGTATGCGAAAGATAAACAGATCACAACTTTATTATACGGCAGTTTATGCAGAGGACTGTTAACAGGTAAAATGACCGAAACTTATACTTTTGAGGGCGATGACCTGAGAAATCACGATCCGAAATTTCAGAAGCCCCGCTTTAAAGAGTACCTTTCTGCTGTCAATCAATTGGATGAGCTGGCGAAGACGCGATATGGAAAATCAGTGATTCACTTGGCCGTCAGATGGATTTTAGATCAGCCGGGAGCGGATATTGCTCTTTGGGGGGCAAGAAAGCCTGAGCAGGTTGAGGCTGTATCTGAGATAACAGGCTGGACGCTGAGCAGCGAAGATCAAAGAGACATCAACAACATCTTGGAACATACGATATCAGACCCGGTCGGGCCGGAGTTTATGGCACCGCCGACCAGAGAGGAAATATAACAAAGCTGAGGACGAATCCTCAGCTTTTTGGCGTTTTAACTGGAGAATTCTTAAAAATTAGTACCAGGTAATAAAAAATATTGTTATAATAGATAACAGAAAGAATCATTGATTACGACAAAGGAAGTGCGATATGTATAAGTTTTGTGCAAATGCTTTAAAAGTTCTTCTTTCTCTTCGCGGAGGAGTGAAGGTGTATAACAAAGAAAACCTTCCGGCCGATTCAGGTTTTGTCATCGCGTGTACACACTCCGGCTGGGTTGATGTGATCACACTCGGAGTCGGGATTCTTCCTTATCAAATACACTACATGGCGAAAAAAGAGCTTTTTCAAAATAAATGGATCGGTTCGTTTCTGAAGAAAATTCATGCCTTTCCGGTTGATCGGGAAAATCCCGGGCCAAGCAGTATTAAAACACCGATTAAGCTGCTGAAAGAAGGCGAGATCGTCGGTATCTTCCCAAGCGGAACAAGAACCTCTGAGGACGTGCCTTTGAAAAGAGGCGCGGTAACGATTGCGCAAATGGGGAAAGCGCCGCTCGTTCCTGCTGCATATCAGGGCCCTTCAAGCGGAAAGGAATTGTTCAAAAAAGGAAAAATGAGGCTGATTATCGGTGAGCCGCTTCACCAGGCTGATTTTGCCCACCTGCCGTCTAAGGAAAGACTTGCAGCCATGACAGAGGCTTTGAATGAGCGGATTAAAGAATTAGAGGATAAACTAGAACAGCTATAAGGCACGTACTGTACAAAGTTTCCTTCAAAGAAAATAAAAAAGCACCTTGTAAAAGGTGCTTTTTTATTATGCTTCCTGCTGTTCAGCAGCTTCCAGAAGTTCTTCTTCTTGAAGTTTTTTCACTTCAATATAAGCGACATGGTGGCCGTCGATTTCGTTAATGATGAATTCGCAGCCTTCTTCGATGATAGAATCGTTTTTTTCCACATCGTATTTTTGGGTAAGGAACCAGCCGCCGATTGTATCGACTTCTTCGTTCTCTAAGTGAATGCCGAGCAGGTCGTTGACTTGGTCGATTAACACTTTTCCGTCAAGAATATAATGGCCTTCAGCGATTTTGCGGATTTCGTTAATTTCATCAATGTCAAACTCATCGCGAATTTCGCCAACGATCTCTTCAATAATGTCTTCAACCGTCACAAGCCCGGCAGTACCGCCGTATTCATCAGACAGGATGGCCATGTGGACCCTGTCTTTTTGCATTTTGACAAGAAGATCTTGGATCGGCGCAGATTCAATGACATGAATGATCGGGTTGACGAATTGTGAAATCGTGGAATCAACTGATACCTCGCCGCTGATGCAGGCGGTCAGCACTTCTTTAATATTAATAACCCCGATAATATTATCCTTATCGCCCTCTTCCACAGGGTAGCGGGTATATTTTTCAATCTGAATGATCTCCATCATTTCAGAAATTTTGATATCATGCGGAAGGCTGACAATTTCGGTCCGCGGAATCATAATTTCTTTCGCGAGCCTGTCGTCAAATTCAAAGATTTTATTCACATATTTAAACTCTGACTGGTTAATTTCACCGCTTTTATAGCTTTCAGAAAGAATGATTCGCAGCTCTTCTTCAGAGTGAGCGAGTTCGTTTTCTGAAACGCTCTCCAGGCCAAATGCTTTTGTCAATAACCGTGCGGAATTGTTCAAAAGCCAGATGAACGGGAACATGATGCGGTAAAACCAAATCAGCGGTTTCGCAAACAGCATAGACACGGATTCCGCCTTTTGGATAGCGAATGTCTTAGGTGCAAGTTCTCCGACAACGACGTGCAGGAACGTGATAATAGCATACGCAAAAATAAACGATATCACATGTGAAATGGAACCTGGAACGTTCAATTGTACGAAAAGCGGGTGAAGCAGCCTTTCAATCGTTGATTCACCTAAAACCCCTAATCCGATGGAAGTCAATGTAATTCCGAGCTGGCACGCAGATAAATATTCATCAAGATGCGTGGTCACTTTTTTTACGGCTATTGCTGCTTTATTTCCTTCCGCAATCAGCTGATCGATCCGTGAGCCTCTGATTCTGATAATGGCAAACTCAGATGCTACGAAAAATGCCGTCAGGGCGATTAAAACAGCGACTAAAATCAAATTCACTATGTCCAATTAGAACCTTCACTCTAGCAATGAGAATGAAGGTAACACCTCCTGTTAAATAAAATAGTTTTAACTTAACAGCAGCATAAATGATTGGAGCACGGCGAGCTTTTCAGGTGTGAGCTTGCTTTTCAGCTTGTCACGATCCTCGGGCTCAAGCCGTTCAAACCGATGCAAGATTCCGGAGATGTTTTGATTCATATGGTCAATTTCTAATGCCAGATTTCCAATTTCATCATGATTTTCAGCTGAAGAGGGAAACTGGTTCTCCAGTCGATCTTTAATATCGGACAGGGCCAATCGCTGCTTCTTGCAATCTACAATAAATATAAGCCGTTTGAGTGCATATTTGTCGTAGTAACGGTAATTCGAACAGGATCTGGCCGGCGTAAGCAGACCGAGATTCGTATAATAGTCAACTGTCCGTTTCGTTACTCCGGCAAGTGCCGCTAGTTCACTGATGCGATAAGTCTCAGCCCCATCTAAATCCCTCCCAACCATCACGTTATAGTTATGAGAATAGTTTAATATATGAACGGTGTCTTGCACAAGTTTATTGTTTTTTATACGAAAATTGGAAGGTGTGGAATTCGCAAACTGATTCAAGTAACATAGAAAGAAAGAATTTTCAAATTTTATATGCGGAAGGGACAGATGACATTGGCAGGATTAGCGCGGGAAATTGAAGAAAACTTACATAAAGGATCATGGATCCGCAAGCTGTTTGATGAAGGCGCAAGGCTAAAGAAAGAGTTCGGAGATGACCAGGTGTTTGATTTTTCACTAGGCAACCCGATTGTGGAACCGCCTGAAGCTTTTAAGAGAGCGTTAATAGAGGAAGCTGAAAAAGGTCATCACGGATACATACAAAACCAAGGACTTCCTGCAGCGAGAGAAAAAGTCGCGCAATTTCTGGCGACCCGTTTTGAAGCGGAGTTCTCGGCGGAACGCATCGTCATGACAGTGGGTGCTGGCGGTGCCTTGAATGTCGCGTTAAAAAGTATCATAAACCCGGGTGAAGAGGTTATCATTCTCGCACCTTATTTTGCCGAGTATAAATTGTATATTGAGAACTACGGGGGCAAGGCTGTCAGCTGCCCGTTGACGTCCCGGTTCGAGATTGATATTGAAGCGGTAAGGCAATCGATCACTCCAAACACGAAAGGGCTGATCCTCAATACACCTCATAACCCGACAGGCACTGTTCTCAGCCAGAAAAATATCGATGATTTAGGGGCTTTATTAAAAGAAGTAGAAGAGAAGAGCGGTCAGACGATTTATGTGCTGTTTGATGAACCGTACAGTCAATTAATCTATGATGAGGAATTGGCAAATCCGTTTCAATCATATCATCGGGTGATTTTGGCGAGTTCATTCAGTAAGGATCTCGGGATAGCCGGGGAGCGGATCGGGTATATCGGGTTGGACGGCAAGATGCCGGATGCCGGCCTTTTAATCAACGCTTTTGTGTATTGTAATCGAACGCTTGGATTTGTGAATGCGCCTGTCATGATGCAGCGGGCTGTGGCAAGAATGAATGATTTAAGAGTAGACGCAAGCGCTTATAAAGAGCGCAGGAATTTAATGGTCGGCATTTTAAAGGAAGCCGGTTTTGAATTTGAAATGCCGAAGGGGGGCTTCTTCGTTTTTCCGAAATCGCCAATAGAAGATGAAGTCGCTTTTTGCGTGCACGCCGCCCAAAAATACAAATTATTAATCGTGCCGAGCAGCGGTTTTGGAATGAAGGGGCATTTCCGTTTATCCTTCAGTGTGCCGATCGAGCAGATTAAAAATTCAAGGGATATTTTCGTATCCTTATATAAAGATTTTGCTTAGGAAAGCAAAGAAAAAGAAAACGGCTAGAATGCTGTTTTCTTTTTTTATATTCACCTCTCCTTTTCCAATCCATTCGCTCCGTGATAAAAGTCTAAAAATTAAAAATCAAAAATCAATTTTTGGAATGAGTTGTGTTACAATAAAATATACAATTTATAATCGAACTTTGACTTGGAGGTGGTATGATGGGGCCCTCAGCTTAGGCAACAATACACCGCGTACCTCAATGTTAAGGAAAAATGATGATATCAGGAGGTGACTCCTTATCCTTTGATGAGGGGATAAGGTTAAATGGACGATATTGACAGTCTGATTTTAATTGGCGTGCTCATTGCTTTAACCGCTTTTTTCGTTGCAAGCGAGTTTGCAATTGTTAGAGTAAGGAGATCGAGAATTGATCAGCTTATAACAGAAGGAAACAAACGGGCGATACTCGCAAAGCGTGTCATTACAGATTTGGATGAATATTTATCTGCATCCCAGCTGGGCATTACATTGACATCAATCGGGCTTGGCGTGCTGGGGGAACCGGCATTTGAACGGCTGCTGCATCCTTTGTTTGAACTGCTCGGCCTGCCGGAATCGGTTTCTCATGCGGTCTCTTTTGCGGTCGCGTACGGCTTGATCACGTTCCTGCACGTTGTTGTAGGCGAGCTGGCCCCGAAAACGGTCGCGATTCAAAAGGCAGAACAGCTGACCTTGCTAATAGCTGGTCCTTTGCGTTTATTCTATTTGCTCCTGTTTCCATTTATTTGGATCCTCAATGGATCGGCGCGGCTTTTATGCGGCATGTTCGGTTTGAAGCCTGCGTCAGAACATGGCGGGTCCCATTCTGAGGAAGAACTCAGAATGCTGATGTCTGAGAGTTTAAAAAACGGAGAGATTAATCCGTCTGAATATAAATATGTGAATAAGATTTTTGAATTTGATAATCGAATCGCCAAAGAAATTATGATACCGCGGAAGGAAATGGCCGCTGTGTCAACAGAGATGACGATGGCGGAGATGCTTGAAGTCATGCTGAAGGAAAAATACACGCGCTGGCCTGTCACAGACGGGGACAAAGACAGTGTCATCGGTCTGGTCAATACGAAGCATCTGTTTTCAGATTTGCTGTTTATGACAGAAGAGGAACGAATGAAGATGACGATCCACCCGTATGTCCGGCCGGTAATCGAAGTGATGGAAACCATCCCGGTCCATGATTTGCTGATCAAAATGCAGCGCGAACGCATTCATATGGCCATATTGTCTGATGAATACGGAGGAACCTCTGGACTTGTGACGACAGAGGATATTCTTGAGGAAATTGTCGGCGAGATCAGAGATGAATTTGATGAAGATGAACAGCCGTTGATCCAAAAGCTTGGCGACCGCCATTATGTGATGGATGGAAAGGTTCGGATCGATCAGGTCAACAGCCTTCTCGGCGCGTCGATTCAAGAAGACGTCGACACGATCGGCGGGCTGATATTGAAAGAAAACATCGATATTGAAGCTGGTGAATCGATTCGCATCGGTTCATATGCGATAACGGTACTGAAGATGGATGGCCGACTAATCAAGCAAATCGATATAAAAGAAGACGGCAGTACAGCAGGAATTACGGCGCACCACACGCTGCCGATGCCCGAGCCTGTCATGCTGAACAGCGCAACCTTGAGCGAGAAATAAGCTCAAGGTTTTTTTACGTTGCGATTGTCCAGCCGCACCAAAACGCCAAAAGCGACCCGCAAAGCGTCAGGGCGATGTAAAGGATGCATTTCATTACGTGTTTGTCCAGCAGGAGCTGAACACTTTCAACGCTGAAGGTGGAAAAGGTCGTAAAGGCGCCGAAAAATCCCGTGCTGATGATGAGGGAGGCCGAAGCATTTGTAACGTGCAGCCCTGTAAATATCCCGAGTCCGAGAGCTCCGAGTATATTGACTGTTAATATCCCAATGGGCAGGCTGAGGCCTTTGGCTTTGGCTGTTATGACATTGCCAAGCCAGAAGCGCAGCATCGCGCCAAGTCCGCCTGCTATGAAGATACACGCTAGTGTCATCATTCAGGCTGCTCCTTTCTTCGCTGGATGCCTGCTATGCGCTGTCCCGCTAAAACGCCAATCAGCGCAAGACCGATTCCTGATATCAATGAGACTGTCATATATAAAACAGCCAGTGAGGATTGTGCTTGCATAAGCATCATTGTTTCTTTTGAAAATGTGGACATTGTTGTAAAGCCGCCGCAAAAGCCGGTGCCTAAAAAAGCTGAAAGCAGAGGCTTTTTTGCCCTGATCATAAAAAATCCGGTCAGAATCCCTAATAGAAGGCTGCCTGCCGCGTTTTCCAGCCAGGTTGCTGCCGGAAACTGATCGGTGTGTATCCATATGTTTAATCCGTATCGGAGACAGGCGCCAAGCGCGCCTCCGAAAAAAACCGCGCTATATCCTTTCATGTTTGCCATCCTTTATGATGAAATCCGGGTAGTCTGTTACGATGCCGTCCACGCCCATAGCTTGTAATTTTGCTGCTGTCTTTTGATTCTTGACAGTCCATGCCAAAACTTTTAAGCCGTTTTTATGGGCGGCTGCGATCATCGGCCGGTTGAGCCGAGTGTATTTGATATTGACATAGTTTGCGATAGATTGACAGGCTTTCAGCTGATTTCTGGACAGCATGCCAAAATTGGGCCTTGTAATGACGGCTGTCGGAATCGATGGATAAAGCTCGTGAAACCTCTGGACGGAGCGAAACTGAAAGGATTGGACAATATTGTTGATAGAAAAAGAAAATTTCCCTAACAGCTGTCCCACTTCTTCTTCAATTCCGACTTGAGATGGATGGCCTTTTAATTCAATTAAAAAACCGATTTTTTTGTGGTATCGCTTAAGCACCGCTTCCAAGGTTGGAATACACTCTCCCTGAAAAGCGGGGCCGTACCAGCTTCCGGCATCAAGTTTCTGTAATTCCTCCAATGTAAAATCCTTAACAAAGCCCGATCCGTTTGTTGTTCGGTCAACCCTGTCATCGTGTATCACAACAATCTTTCTGTCTTTTGTAAGCTGGACATCCAGTTCGATCATATCTGCATTCATTTTCGCCGCCATTTCAAAAGCGGCCAGCGTATTTTCCGGAGCGTAGCCGGATGCTCCGCGATGGGCAATGATGTACAAGCTCAGTCAGCTCCTCGTATGGGCATTTCTGTTATTGTATCAAATCCATATATGCGCCGCGATACAAACAGGTGAATTTTTTCTGCCACATGGAATCGTACGGACTGGGGAATGCGTATAACTAAAAAAAGACACTCAGCGCACCAGAACATATTTCGTCAAGAAATTAGGTCTTTCGACATGTTCACAAAACATTCTGTTCCTTTATAATAGCAAAAAAGGAGGCGAGATCATGGGTAAAGGGAGAATCAGAGTGGAGGAAAGAATTAAAGCCGAAACGGATGCTGAAATGCAAAAAGCAACTCTCCTTGATCAGACACAAACGAAAAAAAGTAAGTGACTGTCCCTATTGAATCTGGCTGAATAAATGAATTGAAAAATGGCCCCGGCGAAACGCCGGGGTTTTGTGCTGCCAAAAGACATTTAGAAGAGCACCTGAACGAATCTTTTAGTATTACATTCGATTAGATAGAAGGGAGACTGTCATGCTAGATTATCTGCAGCAATATTTCACGCTTGATAAAATTATACAAATCGGCATCAGCTTGGCGATTTTGCTGGTGTTTCTTATACTTAGAAAACTGTTTACAAGATATTTCTTTCAGTTGCTTTTTAATTTGACAAACCGGCCGAAAACAGAAATTTTCAAACAGGTGGTTTTAGCGTTTGACAAGCCGGCCAGATGGTTTTTTGTTGCCTTGGGACTGTTTTTAGCAATCCGGTATTCACCGTTTTTAGACGCGCAAATGCCTCTCATCAGCAAAATATACCGCTCGCTGATTGTAGCGCTTTTGTGCTGGGGACTCTGTAATTTGACCGCAACGTCTTCGTTTATTTTCCATAAGGTGAATCAGCGCTTTGAGCTGGACATGGATGATATTCTGGCGCCGTTTTTATCCAAATTGCTCCGTTTTGTGATCATTGCGCTCAGTGTCAGTGTGATCGCTCAGGAATTCAATTATGATGTCAACGGATTTGTAGCGGGTCTTGGCCTTGGCGGACTGGCTTTTGCGCTTGCAGCGAAGGATACCATCAGCAACTTCTTCGGCGGTATCATTATTATTACTGAAAAGCCGTTTACCATCGGCGATTGGGTGGAGACGTCGGCGGTAACCGGCTCAGTCGAGGATATTACCTTCAGAAGCACGAGATTCAGGACAGCGCAGGGGGCGCTTGTAACGGTGCCGAACTCTACGCTGTCGATGGAAGCGATCACGAACTGGACAAGAATGACCAAACGCCAGATTACGTTTTCCATTCATGTGTCCTACGCTACGCCAATTGAGAACCTTGAACGATCCATTCATTCTCTCAGAACCATGCTCTTGGAGCATGAGGGCGTTGATAATGAAACGATCATGGTCAACTTTGATACGTTTGCCGACAGCTATTACAATTTATTTTTCAACTTCTATACAAAAACAACAGTTTGGGCTGAAAATCTCAATATTAGAGAGGACATCAACTATAAAATCATTGACATTCTCGGTGCAGAAGGTGTCCAGTTTGCATATCCCGGCCAAATGGTTGTTGTAAAGCAAAAGCACGAAAACGACCCATTTCAAGTCAATCTCAATAAAGAGGAAAAGGAGCGGGTTTGAGAGGGAAGGACTATCGTCTAACAGAGGCGGAGTCTTTTTCGTGGTAAAATAAGAGAAAAAAGGCGGTGTTGAGTTGGAATCATTCAGCGATATTCTAAATGAAGCGCAGCGAATTGTCGTGCTAACTGGAGCGGGAATGAGCACAGAATCAGGCATTCCGGACTTTCGTTCAGCCGGAGGTATTTGGACGGAGGATGCCTCAAGAATGGAAGCGATGAGCCTTGATTATTTTTTAAGCCATCCGCGTCTGTTCTGGCCCAAATTTAAAGAATTGTTCCAAATGAAAATGAGCGGCAGCTTTGAACCGAATGAAGGACACTTGCTTTTAGCTGAGCTGGAGAAACAGGGAAAGCAGGTCGATATTTTCACGCAAAACATTGACGGTCTTCATAAAAAAGCCGGGAGCAGACATGTGTACGAACTGCACGGCTCTATCCAAACAGCAGCTTGTCCGGCGTGCGGCGCCCGATATGACCTCCCGCATTTGCTGGAGCGGGAGGTGCCGGAGTGTACGGCGTCCGGAAAAAATGGTGACCGTTGCGGGACGGTATTAAAAACCGATGTTGTTCTCTTTGGCGATGCCGTCTTACACTTTGACACCCTTTATGAAAAGCTGGATCAAGCTGATCTTTTATTGGTTATCGGCACGTCTCTGGAAGTGGCTCCCGCCAGATTTGTGCCTGAGGATGCAAGCCGCATTCCCGGCATGAAGAAAGTCATCATTAACCTTGAGCCGACGTATTGCGACTGCTTGTTTGATCTGGTTATCCATCAAAAAATTGGGGAGTTTGCCCGGAGCTTAGGAATAAAAAAGTGAGGCCGCACGTAAGCGCCTCACTTTTTTATTCATGAACAGGAACCATTGTGTCCTCTAACACTCCGAAGGAATAGCCCTTTTCTTTTAGTTTATTGATTAATGCGGGCAGCGCGTTTACGGTAGCGGGTAGATCATGCATGAGAATCACATACGGCCGGTTTGAATGGCTGTGTTCCATATTTTCGAGCTGCTGTAATACTGCCGTCACATATTTTGAATTCCGGTATTTCCAGTCCATGCTGTCAATCGTCCAATCCCAGTATACAAAACCGTCTTTTTCAAGATTGCGGATTTGTGAGGGGGTCAATGACGGCTTGCTCCCGTATGGCGTTCTGACAAGATCTGTTTTATATCCTGTAATGTCTTGCAGCGTGTCACGCGCCTCCTGCATTTCTTTTAACGGGGACGTCGGTGTTTGATAGAACAATTTGTTATTGTGAGTGACGCCGTGTAAGCCGAGAGCGTGGCCTTCCTTTTCTGCCCTTTTCAAAGCTTGCTTGAATTCGTTCATCCGCGGTGACAGCATGAAGAATGTCGCTTTTACATCAGCGCGTTTCAGTACGTCGAGCAGGCGGTTTGTGTAGGCTGACGGGCCGTCATCGAAGGTTAAGTAAACCGTCTTATCTCCCATGTTCCGTTCTGTCTGCAGATGTTTCATCAGCAGATCGGGGGAGTCGTTTTTCAGCTTAAGGCTTTCCTTCTCGTCTCGAAGCTGCCCGTTTGTTGTGATCGTGACTTCTTTTGCTTTCGATGAGCTGTTGGAATAACCTAAAATCACCATAAGCAAAAGCAGCACACATAAAACTGCTAAACTTGCAAATTTAAAAGCAAGCGAAACTGCAGAAGGAGACGCGTCTCCTCTCGTTTGTCGCATAACAATCTCTCCATTGGCATAAAATCTCTACATATCGCTGTACAGCAGGCAGTTTATGAAGATGCCATATGTTTACAACATATGTATTACCAGTCAAGTATACAGGAATAAAACTGGAAAGAACATAAAAAACTTGTCGAAATATCAGATTTTAAGGAAAAAATAATCTCCTTCCGGTCCGATATGGTAGAATAAGTGACAATGACAGCCAGAAAAACATCAGGGACATCTCGAAAAAGGGAGTGTTTTTATGAAGGTTTTAGTCAACGGCCAGCTGATCGAACGCAGCGAAGCGTCGATCGATTTGGAGGATCGCGGATATCAGTTTGGTGACGGTATCTATGAGGTTATCAGAGTGTACAAAGGGGTATTGTTCGGTTTGCGCGAGCATGCGGAGCGTTTTTTCAGAAGTGCGGCTGAAATCGGAATGTCACTGCCCTTTAGTATAGAAGACCTTGAATGGGACCTCCAAAAGCTTGTACAGGAGAATGCGGTCGGTGAGGGAGCGGTGTACATTCAGACAACACGGGGTGTGGCGCCGCGAAAACACCAGTATGAAGCCGGGCTTGAGCCGCAGACTACTGCTTATACGTTTGCTGTGAAAAAGCCGGAGCAGGAGCAGGCATTCGGCGTGGCGGCTATTACAGATGAAGACCTTCGCTGGCTGAGATGCGACATCAAAAGTCTGAATTTACTGTATAATGTCATGACGAAGCAAAAAGCCTCTGAAGCGGGAGCGTTTGAGGCTATCTTGTTAAGAGAAGGCATTGTGACGGAAGGTACATCCTCTAACGTTTATGCTGTTATCAACGGAACGGTGCGAACACATCCGGCTAATCGGCTCATTCTCAATGGAATTACACGAATGAATATTTTAGGACTGATTGAAAGGAATGGGATCAAGCTTGAAGAGAAGCCTGTCAGTGAGGAAGAACTGAGACAGGCGGAAGAGATCTTTATTTCGTCAACGACGGCAGAAATTATTCCTGTCGTGACCCTTGATGGAGAATCGGTCGGAAGCGGTAAACCCGGGCCGGTGACAAAACAGCTTCAGGCAGCTTTTCAAGAAAGCATTCAGCAGGCAGCAAGCATCTCATAATAAAGCATAAAAAAGAGTCCGCTTGCAAGCGGACTCTTTTTATTTTTTAACAAATCCAATTAAAATGGAGATCATCGGTGATATATAGAGGAAAAAAGTAAACGGGATATAGTCAATGACGGGAACCCCGAGAGCGCTCGCCATAAAAGCGCCGCTGACGCCCCAAGGGATCAACGGATTAATTAATGTCCCGCCGTCCTCTAATGATCTGGTCAGAAATTTCCGCTGGATATTTTGCTTGTCGTATAAGGATTTAAATGATTGTCCCGGTATTAATATCGATAAATACTGTTCACCGGTTGCCAGATTGACACCGATGCTTGAGCCGACAGTTGCCGCAATAAGGCGGCCTTTTGAGCGGATGCCCTTCATGACGCCTTCCAATAGGGCAGAAATCAATCCGATTTTCTCCATTAATCCGCCGAGTGCAAAAGCAATCATAATGAGAGAGACTGAGCCCATCATAGATTGCAGTCCGCCTCTGTTGATAATTTTAGCGGCGGCCTCATTATCTGTTTCGAACGATGTGCCATTTTGTAAAGCGGTCATAAACGCCTGAAGGCTGCTGTCGGGTACAAATATAGCAGTCAATATTCCCGCGGAAATAATTCCGACAGTCAGAACGGGGATCACAGACACCCGCTTAATCGCAAGCAAAACGACTAAAAGCGGGGAAAGAAGGGCCCACGGTGTCACGTTTGCCGCATCCTTGATTCCGGTTATGACACGGTGAATATCATCGGTTGAAGCAGCCTCTGCTGACACGGATAAACCGAGAAAGTAAAACAGAACGACGGTGATGAGCAAGGCCGGAATAGTCGTGCCCATCATATGGCGAATGTGTTCAAAGATCGGTATTTCACCTATGCCTGCGGCAAAATTGGTTGTGTCCGACATCGGCGATATTTTATCGCCGAAACAAGCGCCGCATATGACTGCGCCTGCCGTCCATTCAAGCGGAACGCCGGCCGCGCTTGCCACGCCGATCAGCGCTACCCCGATCGTGCTTACAGTTGTCAGGCTTGAGCCGACAAGTGTGCTGATGATCATGCATGAAAACAGAGCTGTCAACAGAAGATGGCTTGGCTCAATAAAGGACAGGGCGTAAACGGTCACGGACGGTATTGCGCCGCTGTACATCCAAGCTCCGATTAAGATCCCGATCAGGGCCAGAACAATAATCGGCTGTACGCCGTTTTTGAACCCCTCTACAATCCCTGTTTCTAGGCTCTTCCAGGAAAAACCGAACCATAAACCAGCTGCTGAAAGCATGACAACACATAGAAACAGCGGGATATGCGGTTCTGTATGAAGAAAGAATAAGCAAGAAATAATGATGCCTAACATGAATATAAATAAACTGACGGCTAACGGAAACGTCAGCTTTTTTTGAGAATCCAAAATAACACCCCATATGTATCTTTAACGCTTTTGTGCTTTTGGGCACGAAAGCATTATAACAGAAAAAAATGAAAATCTATGTTTTTTCACAATTATGAATATAAAAAAGTGAGCACAGAGCATGCTCACTTCACGATCAGAACGGGTATATCCGATTTTGCTGAAAGCTTTTCGCTTACACTTCCGAATAATAGCTTTTTCAGCTTGTTTTGGTCTCTGCTTCCGGTTACGATCATATCGGCAGACATGCGGTTTGCATGCTCGATAATGGATTCAGCCGGATCGCCTTCTAATATATCGATATCTCCATCTGCCTGCTGATTATTCAGCATCATTCTGGCTTCGGCGATGACTTCTTCTGTACGGTCTTCATAGATCATGGGCTCTGGCGGTGCAACGTCTGAAATAAGCGGCTCAGGAACACTTGCCATGCCTCCGCCAATATAGCTTGCCCCGGATGCGGGCCTCGGCGGGTCGATGACGGTCTGATTGTCCTTCATATCATGTGAATGGGCGACGGTAATGGCGGCATTTACGGTTTTAGCAAGATCGATGGCTGTCTGCAGCGCTTTCTTACTATTTTCACTTCCGTCAAACGCAACGATGATACGGTCAGCATGAAACATCATTCTCACCCTTTCAAAAACGTCTTACAGCACAATACCCGGATTCGAGAACTATTAACCTTTTCCTATTCAAGTAGTGATTGACAAAAAAAGGTTTTGTTTATATGATGGAAAAAAGATGAAAACGGAATGGAAGGAGGGTTTGCTATGCCAAAGAATTTGTGTCTTTACAAAACAGTTTCATATTGGCGCGGCAAACCCTGTGTCCTGATTGATTGAATGGTTTTTTAGGCCTGGCCGCGCGCTGAAAAGCGCTGTGCATTTATATTGGTTAAAAAAGGCATGGAGCTGACGCTTCATGCCTTTTTTATATACAAATCTTACGGAAAGACAGGTGTATGGGATGTGAAGACAAATCCAGAGACGAGGACAGCTCATAGCAAACTGAGTGAAAAAAGCTGCAAGGAGAAAATAGAAGGCGGCTGATGAGGAGGCGGAGATAAATGTTTTCAGTATTGAAAAAGCTAGGCTGGTTTTTTAAAGCCTACTGGCTGCGCTATACGATTGCGATTGTGCTTTTATTAGGGGTTAATGTCATTGAAATGTTTCCGCCTAAGCTTTTGGGGAACGCCATAGATGATATGAAATCAGGGGCGTTTACTGCGGAAGGGATGCTGTTTTATATCGGTATCTTTTTTGTGCTGACGGCCGCTGTGTATATCATGTCTTATTTTTGGATGCATCAGCTGTTCGGAGGAGCGAATCTGATGGAGAAAATTCTCCGTACGAAGCTGATGGGACATCTGCTGACTATGTCGCCGCCGTTTTATGAAAAAAACCGGACAGGTGATTTAATGGCGCGGGGGACGAATGATCTTCAGGCTGTCAGTTTAACGACGGGGTTTGGCATCTTAACATTAGTCGACTCTACGATGTTTATGTTGACGATCTTTTTGACAATGGGATCTTTGATCAGCTGGAAGCTGACCTTTGCCGCCATTATTCCGCTTCCTATTATGGCGATTGCCATCAGTCTATACGGAAGTAAAATTCATGAGCGGTTTACGGAAGCCCAAAATGCATTCGGGGCGCTGAATGACAAGGTGCTTGAATCCGTTTCAGGCGTGCGGGTGATTCGCGCGTATGTACAGGAAACAAATGATGTCCGCCGGTTTCATGAAATGACCGCCGATGTGTATCAGAAAAATATGAAAGTGGCTTTTATTGATTCCCTGTTTGAGCCGACGGTAAAGCTGCTCGTCGGCGCCAGCTATCTGATCGGGCTCGGCTACGGAGCGTTTCTTGTGTTCCGGAACGAGCTGACGCTTGGCGAGCTTGTTTCCTTTAATGTTTATCTCGGCATGATGATTTGGCCGATGTTTGCAATCGGTGAACTCATCAATGTGATGCAGCGAGGCAATGCGTCACTAGACAGGGTAAATGAAACCCTTTCTTATGAGCCGGACGTAACCGATCCAAAGCAGCCCGCTGCATTGAAAGAGCCTGGAGATATCATATTCAGCCATGTCGGCTTTACATATCCCAGCTCAGCAAGCGCCAATATTCAGGATGTTTCATTTACAGTGCGAAAAGGGCAGACTGTCGGGATCGCCGGTAAAACCGGAAGTGGAAAAACGACGATTATTAAGCAGCTTTTGCGCCAGTATCCTGCCGGTGAAGGAAGCATCACATTCTCAGACGTGCCGATTGAGCAGATCCCTCTTGACCGGCTCCGCGGGTGGATCGGATATGTGCCGCAGGATCATTTGCTGTTTTCGCGGACAGTAAAAGAAAATATTTTATATGGAAAACAGGATGCAAGTGATGAAGAGGTTCGGCAAGCCATCGCCGAAGCACACTTCGAAAAGGATTTACACATGCTTCCGTCCGGCCTTGAGACAATGGTCGGCGAAAAAGGCGTGGCGCTGTCAGGCGGGCAGAAACAAAGAATTTCGATTGCCAGAGCCCTCATGGCGAATCCGGAGATTTTGATCCTGGATGATTCGCTTTCCGCTGTAGATGCCAAAACAGAGGCGGCCATTATCAGGAACATCAGAGAAAACCGAAAAGGGAAAACGACATTTATTTTGACGCACCGTCTATCCGCGGTAGAGCATGCTGACCTGATTCTAGTGATGGATGGCGGCGTTATTGCTGAGAGAGGCACGCATCAAGAACTGCTGGCCAATAATGGATGGTATCGGGAACAATATGAAAGACAGCAGCTGTTCACTGCGAATGAAGGGGGAGCAGGGGCGTGAAAACAGGAAAAACGCTATGGAGATACGCACTCCTTTATCGAAAAATGCTGATCACAGCCGTCCTATTGCTTACGGTTGCCGTCGGAGCAGAACTGACTGGACCGTTTATCGGCAAAAAAATGATTGATGACCATATCCTCGGCATTGAGAAAGCATGGTATGAAGCTGCGGGAAAAGATAAAAACGCCGTTCAGTTTCACGGCGCCTCATATGTGAGAGAGGACCGTATGCAGGGGCCTGTTTCAAAAGAAAAAGAAGCGCATATTTATCAAGTGGGAACGGCATTCTATTTTGTTGATCAGGCTGTCAGCTTTGACGGGAACAGAACGGTTTCTGACGGAAAGCTGACGATCACAAACGGAGACAAGAGCCGGACATATGCTGCCGAAAAGCTGACAAAGCAGGAGCTTTTCGGGTTCTATCAGCCGGAAATAAAGGGAATGGTGTTTCTAATTTGCCTGTATGGGGGGCTGCTTGTCTTTTCTGTATTCTTTCAATACGGACAGCATTATTTGCTGCAGATGAGCGCTAATCGGATTGTTCAAAAGATGAGAGAGGACGTGTTTTCTCACATTCAGAAAATGCCGATCCGCTATTTTGACAATCTTCCGGCCGGAAAAGTGGTTGCGAGGATTACCAACGATACGGAGGCCATCAGGGATTTATATGTCACAGTGCTGTCGACCTTTGTGACAAGCGGAATCTATATGCTCGGGATATTCACAGCATTGTTTTTGCTGGATGTTAAGCTCGCGTTTGTGTGTCTGGCAATCGTGCCGATGATCTGGCTGTGGTCAGTCATATACCGAAAATACGCGTCATATTACAATCGGAAAATCCGCTCGATCAACAGTGACATTAACGCAAAAATGAATGAGTCCATTCAAGGCATGCCGATTATTCAGGCTTTCCGTCATCAAAAAGAAACGATGAGGGAATTTGAAGAATTAAACGAATCTCATTTTTATTTTCAAAACAGGATGCTGAATTTAAACTCGTTAATGTCCCATAACCTTGTTAATGTCATCCGCAACCTTGCGTTTGTCAGTCTGATCTGGCATTTTGGCGGTGCAAGCCTGAATGCGGCCGGGATTGTTTCTATCGGTGTGCTTTATGCGTTTGTCGATTATTTAAACCGGTTATTTCAGCCGATTACAGGCATCGTCAATCAGTTTTCAAAACTGGAGCTTGCACGGGTTTCTGCCGGACGTGTTTTTGAATTGCTTGACGAAAAAAATACAGAAGAAGCGGGTGAACCGGCGAAGGAGCGAGCGCTGGGGAGGGTGGAATTTCGCGATGTGTCATTTGCATATCAAGATGGTGAAGAGGTATTAAAACATATTTCCTTTACCGCGCAAAAAGGCGAAACTGTAGCGCTCGTCGGTCATACCGGATCAGGAAAAAGCTCAATTTTGAATCTCCTGTTTCGTTTTTATGACGCGCAAAAAGGGGATGTGCTGATCGACGGGAAAAGCATTTACAACATGTCAAGACAGGAGCTTAGATCCCATATGGGCATTGTGCTTCAGGACCCGTACTTATTCTCGGGCACAATCGGATCTAACGTAAGTCTGGATGACGAAAGAATGACCGAAGAAGATATGAAAAAAGCACTGCGTCAAGTCGGTGCCGAGCCGCTTCTGAAAAAGCTTCCGAAAGGCATCAATGAACCAGTGATTGAAAAAGGCAACACGCTGTCCTCTGGAGAGCGGCAGTTAATTTCTTTCGCAAGAGCTTTGGCGTTTGATCCCGCCATTTTGATTTTAGATGAAGCAACGGCGCATATTGATACTGAGACAGAGGCTGTGATCCAGAAGGCGCTTGATGTTGTTAAACAAGGGCGTACTACCTTCGTCATCGCCCACCGGCTTTCAACAATCAGAAACGCGGATCAGATTTTGGTCCTTGATAAAGGAGAAATTGTTGAGAGAGGGAACCATGAGGAATTGATGGCCGTTAAAGGCCAATATTATCAAATGTATAAGCTGCAAAAGGGCCAGAAACATTCCATTGCATAACGCTCAAAAACCCAAAACAATCGTGTTTTGGGTTTTTAGTTTATGTAGTTAATAAGCCAGTCCGACTCGGTATCCGATATACTCTCCTGTAATAAGCTCACGATAGAGAAAATCAGCAGTATCACCGACCGTAATGCTTTTACCGCCTTCTGGCAAAACGTCACGCTCAGCCCGATATACGCCGGCTGCTGTTCCGTCCGGAAGGTAAGTGGGGCAGATGATTGTCCAGTCTAGAGAGGAATCTTTTAGCATTTCGTATACTTTTGCGTGCTCTTTGGCTGCGCGGGTCTGCCTTCGTTTTGATTCATTTGTTTCAAACCGGAATTTTCCCGGTTCATATCGTGAATCAAGAATGCCTGCGGTGCCGATTGTAATCAGCCGTTTGATATGCTGTTTTCGCATAATGCCGATAATGTGTGTCATAGCTGCTGAAAGGGTATCATCACCATCTGTGCCAAGACAGCTGATCACGATTTCCGCATCCTTCATCACTTTTTTCACATCTTCCCGGCTGCGCGCGTTTCCCATGACGATTCGGTCTTTTGGAAGGGGAAGCTCTGTATGTTGCGATCTGACCAGAGCGTAAACGTCAAATTGTCCATCTGCGGCAGCTTGTTTGATAAAGGCTTGTCCGACACGGCCGCTGGCTCCAAATAAAGCGATTTTCATCAAAATACCTCCTCGCCCTTCATTATAAGAGGATGCTCTCAGTTTGAACAGCGCAGGAAAGAATACCTGTACAAGCAAACAGAATGATGGGAAACATATTCATGAATCATGGATATACTTACAAACTGAACCAGCTCCCAATTCAAAAAAGTGATGAATGCCATCCGTATTCCCTCCCTTTTTCCTAGGATATGTGGAACGGGAAAAAGGGTGACAAATATCAAGAGAGCGCGGAAACCGCGCTCTCTCTATAGCCATATATTGAATTGTTATTGTACTCTGCCGCCCATTTGCTGCTGAGCAAAAGATACTAAACGTTTTGTGATTTCTCCTCCGACAGAACCGTTAGCGCGGGAAGTTGTATCCGCTCCAAGGTTAACGCCGAATTCAGAAGCGATTTCAAGTTTCATTTGATCGATAGCCTGAGCTGCGCCAGGTACTAGTAAGTCATTTGAAGAGTTTTGGTTAGCCATGTGTAAAATCTCCTTTTTTATTTAGTATGGTTGGGTTAACTGGAGTTGCACCAGTCTGCGGACCCGTCTCGGGTGTCACTGCCGTCTCGGCGTAACCCAATGCTTTGCCGGCTTGTACTACGTATTATGTTAAAATCGCCGGAAACTCATGCGGAAAATGGAGTGGTAAATCTTGAGAAGGCATAAAAAAGCTTAGCCGTTCAGGCTAAGCTAGTCATAAATATGAAAAAGCATCAGTTCATGTATCTCGTTTGTAAGAGCAGGCTGGTCAGCACGGGCGGGAAACACATCTCCCCATTCAATCTCACCGCTCTTATGATAAATGCCTTCATAATGGGTTCCTTCATAATAAAATGAAATGCTCCATCCGGGCAGCTTTTCTTTTTGGAACAAAGGTTTCCAGCTGAAATGAGAAATCATGACGGACACGCTCCTTATATTTGGTATTCATTAACCTGAATAGAACGAATGATGTTCATTGTATCACTGTTGCAGAGGCTTCATTGAAGGACTCTTGATCATGCAGTTTGTCCCAGCTTTGGATAAAGATAAGCCCGCTTTATTAAAAAAAGCGGACAGGCTACGAAGGCCACAGAGCTTCAGGGGATGTAATTGCCTTCTCAGATAAATATGACGCGTATTCAAAGCTTCTTCGTTTTGTCAGAGAATCCACATGGTGCAAATTCGGATGAGAAAAAATACTGCGGCCCGGCCGTGAATTGGCTTCAAACATCCATACCTTCCCGTTCTGATCAATGCCAAAATCAAAACCAATCTCCCCGATAAACCCTTCGATATGATCGTGAAGCACATGGCTTGCCGTCAGCGCTGCAGCAGAAAGTTTTTTAATGACCTCATTTCTTTCTGCAGGATCTTCGTATACTTCTGCAAGTGTTTTTACAGCTCCTCCGTTAGAAAGATGTGTTGTAATGCTGTTTTCTCCAGAAATTTTTACGGCTATTGCTGTCACTGTCCATTTCCCTTTTCTGTTTTTATTGGTATGGACACGGAAATCTGCTGGCTTACCTTGAAATTCGATGAGATCGACGCCTTGCTGAATGAGAAAATCAGACGGGTCGTGCTGCTTTTGAAATTCTGCCAGAAATGCGGCGGCATCGGCATATTCGATTGAAGAAAACGTTTTGGCGTCATTCGTATGCTTCACCGTCAGGCCATCGTCTGTTTTTGTCAGCTGATAAATGCCAGTGCCGAGTGCTCCGTTCGCTGGTTTGATATAGACTTTTTTGTATGCATCACAGAGCTCATCAATCCGCTCCTCAGTTGGTGTCAGCTCAGATTTCGGTAAAAAAGGAGCTGTTCGCGGATCTTTTTCGAGCAATTGATGAACGTTCCATTTATTGAAAAACGTTTTATTAAACCACGGGATTTGATATTCATCGATCAATCTCTTTTTTGTATGCTGCAAAAGAAGTGAACCTTCGATTTTTCGGTTCGGCAAACGGTCATAAACGACGTTCGGCAATGGAACGATTTTTTTCTCCCAGCCGTTTTCCCTGTAAAGGAGCCCTTCAATCGTTCCTTCCTCCCAATTGATTTGGTGCGCGCCAAAAACGAAGCAGTAGCCTCCGGATTGCTCGTGTAATGTGACGAGCTTAGAAAAAAAGAGGGAGCGATCCTTAAAAGGGCGCTCTAGAGATGCGGTGAATCCCGCCGTAAAGATGCCAATTAACGGCCCGATGTGCACCGTATGATCATGAATCAGAATATCAGCCCTGCTTCGGTGGGGAAGCAAAAGCTCATGAAACAGATTTTCAGAAAGAAGCACGGTTTGCTCCAGGTGCCGCCTGTAAGAAACGTGGCATCTGACCACCTTCGTCCCGAACGCGGCATGCAAAAGTCCGGGCCGCTTCAGCGAAGCGGGCAGAAACATGGTATTTTCACTGGTTTTGTCTATACCGATCAAAAACCGTTTACGATTCACGCGGAATAGCTCCTTTCTGGCTTTGCTCAGAAAACAGATATTGGCATCGTTTTAGGGGACAAGTGTACAGCTGTTCTTTTTGCTCGGGAGCGACACGCACGATTGATTTCCTGCCCGGTTTGGAATTGATATCCATGATCCATATTCTCCCGTCCTTCGCAAGGCATATATCGAGGCCGAGTTCAAACAGCGGCCCATAGCGCTCGTCAAGGTAGTACGGAACCGACTGGGTAATCGAGAACACGTCATCAAGCAAGACCACTTGCTGTTTTTTCGGTATATCTTCAAACCATGAATCGAATGTCTGCACAGCAGATCCGCCTGACAAATTGGCCAGCAGCCCGTGTTTGTATCCGCGTCTCACTGCCTTTCCGACTGTATTCCATTCACCTGATTCGTTTTTTTCCATGAACAGGCGGATATCGCATGGGTATTGTTCCTTATCTTGAATATTTAAATAAGGCTGAAGCAAATATTGATGCTGAAGCACTTTTTTGCACCATGTCTTAAAAGAAGCCTGGTTGGAAAACGTTTTTGTCTGCTTATCCTTTCCGATGTGATAAGTAGCAGTTATGTTTTTCTTACCCAGCTCCAAAAGAATTACACCTCTGCCTCCTGCGCCGAATGCCGGTTTTAAGATGCAGGCTTTTTCTTTGGATAAAAAGGAGTGGATTTGGTCATAGCGGCTCACTTTCATCGTTTCCGGAATATAAGGATTGATTACAGGGTGCTGCTGCAAGTCATGAAGGACGGTCCATTTATCGGGAAGACCCCGCCCGATGAATTCCGTTTCCGGATAATTTTTGAGCCACTCAACGATCGGCTTTGCTTTTTGGGATTGTGAATCCTTGCCGTAAAAACAGCGGTCGTAAATATAATCTGGAATCGCCATTTCCGTTTCGTTCCATGTGCTGCTGGCCGAGTGATAGGCCGATGCTTTGACACGCAAGGTGTCAGGTAAAATATCAAATGGTGTAAATCGGACGAAGCGTATGCCAAATTCGGGTGCTCTTTTGGCCAATTCTGTGGAATAGTCCGCTTCATGCTGACGGGACAAGGACATAAAACCGAGTGTTATCATGGTGAGACTCCCCCTTTTATTCAAAAGCTGCCGGCGGGTGTCGGAAGCTTTACGCTAAATACATGTAAGACGAACGCAGCTGACGGTATTCTACTTTACAGAATACGATTCTTCACCTTGCCCTATTCCAAATGAACAAGCTGATTTTCTGAAAACAGGAATTTGTCTCCTCGTTTGCTAAGTGATTGCATCAGCCTCTATAATACGAATAGGTACATAATCTAGATAAAAAAAGTTGGAGCACAGATGGAGGAAGATGAATAGGAATGGGTATTGCAGGAACCTTTATTTTTATGATCGTGATCGGCGCCGTCATTGGCGCGGTGACCAATCATTTAGCAATTCAAATGCTCTTTAGGCCATATAGGGCGTACTATTTGTTTGGAAAACGCGTCCCTTTTACGCCCGGGCTGATTCCGAGAAGACGGGATGAACTGGCAAAACAAATGGGACTTATGGTCGTCAATCATCTCTTAACACCTGAAGGCATTAAAAAGCGGCTCGTCTCTGATACAGCCAAAACACAGGCCCTTCAAATCGGGGAACAGCTGATTCAAAAACTGTCACTTTCTGAAATGACAGTAAAAGAAGCGCTGGAAAAAGCGGGGATGAAGCGTCCTGAAGAAGCGGCAGACGCATGGATCAGCAATTGGACGGATCATAAACTAAACCAGCTTTTCCGCCAATATGAGCACCAATCGCTAAAAGAGCTGCTGCCTTTGGAAGTGCAGGAAAAGCTTGAGGCAAAGATCCCGATGATCTCAGGATATATATTGTCACGCAGTGTCAGTTATTTTGAAAGTGATGAAGGAAAAATCCGTCTCGGCAATATGATTGATGACTTCTTAAAAGAACGCGGCATGCTTGGAAGCATGGTGCAGATGTTTCTAGGCAATTCAAGCCTTGCGGACCGTGTGCTGCCGGAGTTGTTGAAGTTTTTGCGGAATGAGGAAACAAATCAATTGCTTTCGGATCTCTTGAAAAACGAATGGGGCAAGCTGAGGGAGTATACGTTTAATGAAGCGGACGAAAAATGGAATGCAAAAGCGCTCATTTTCAGCCTGAAACGAAGCGTGCTGCAAACATTTTCGACTGCTCCTTTCTTCGACAATACCATTGGCGCGCTTACCGTCCGTTATGAATCTGAGCTGACTCAGCAAATGCTGCCGGCACTGTTAGACAAATTGCTTGAAGGGATCTCGGTCAATCTTGAAAGTGTCTTAAAACGGATGCGCCTTGAGGAAATCGTTAAGGAGCAGGTGGATCAATTCCCAGTGCAGCGTCTTGAAGAAATGGTTTTGTCCATTTCAAAAAAAGAATTTAAAATGATTACCTATTTGGGAGGACTTCTCGGGGGAATCATAGGTGCCATTCAAGCGCTGTTTGTAATCCTTTTTTAAGAGAAAATGGTTTTGGATTAATGAAAGGAGCTCCATAGTTTGTTATAGTGGAGTGGTATGTCAAACGGCAATGATGAAAGGAGCTATTTATAATGGCTGTTAATTTTTATGATGTAGCATATGATCTGGAACATGCATTACGCGGGAGCGAAGAGTTCTCTCGTTTAAAAAACCTTTACGATGAAGTGAACGCGGATGAATCAGCGAAGCGCATGTTTGAAAACTTCCGTGATGTGCAGCTGCAACTCCAGCAAAAACAAATGGCAGGAGAAGAAATTACACAGGATGAAGTGATGCAGGCTCAAAAAACCGTAGCACTTGTACAGCAGCACGAAACCATTTCTCAGCTGATGGAAGCGGAGCAGCGCATGAGCATGCTGATCGGAGAATTAAACAAAATCATTATGAAGCCTTTAGAAGAGCTTTACGGCAGTGTCGAAGGCTAATCGCAAAATCCCTTCTTGGAAAAGAAGGGATTTTTTATTCACTCAGCAAACTTCGAAATCCAGTGAATCTTTTGCCTCTCCATTGATGATCACAGATAATGTGTGAATTCCTTTGTAATGTTTTCTGGTTGTTAGGTTCTTAAAGGAGTGATTTTTTTTGTATGACTTGGTTTCATTTTTTCGTATATTTGTTTCTGTTATTTTAAATACTTTTCGATGGCGCTGGCCTCTCGCTTTCACGAAATCAATGGCATACTCAATTCTAACTTTTTGTTCCGTGTCTGAATGGATATAAAAAGAAAATTCAATGCTTTCGCCAATCGGTATACGGCTTGGTTGACACGTGAAATCATATAAATGTATCGAATCAGCATTTCCATAACCAAAAAGCGCTAAAGCTTGTTTATCACCTTGTTTTAATAAAGTCCGATAGGCGTGTTTGATGACCCAATCGGTGTGGGGATGGGTTCCGTACCATTGATCTGCAACCTTTTTCAGCAATTGAGGATGCGTTTTTGAAATATCATTAAGGTTGTTGGCCACGCTTTTCCTTACATACAAGGACTCGTCCTGCATCAGCTTTTCAAGGATCGGCAGGATGGGGGAAGGGTCGGATTTTAAAGCGGGTATCGATTTTCCCCATGGCAGACGGGGCCTGCTTCCTTCACTCGCCAGTCTTCTCACGTGTTCATTTTCATGCTCTGCCCAAGCAAGCAATTGTGCAATCATTTTTTCTTGATCTAAAAGTAAAAAAGGCCTCACAGCAAATTCTGAAGTAGAATATTGCGTGAAATATTCCAATGCTTTTATTGATTCTTCCCAGTATGCTAACCCGTACAGTTCGACATAATCAGGGAATAGAATTCCGCTGAGTCCTTTAAAATGAGGAGCTGTATCCCGTAAAATCGCAAGCGCTTCACTGTACTGTTTTGGCAGTGCTTCGTATAAGGATGCTGTAATGCGGCGCATCCGCTCTTTTAAAGCGAGTTCAGGCCAATCTTCCAGCAGCAATTGTTCCTCGAAGCGGTCTTGGTTAAAATCAGGACAAGACGCCTTTATATGGTGTATCAATCGAGATATCAGTTCGTCATTGTATATATCTTTTAAATCAGCCATCTGATCACCGCTTTTTCATTTTAATATATATTATATGAGAATATATGTTCTGAATCAAGCTTTAAAATCCAGAAATTAACAACCGGTCCTACCTCGGATACATAATTCGGTTGCTTTTTTTAGTTAAAAAAACCCTTGTCATCAGCAAGAAAAACTGAGATAATACTCATTGAAAGCGCCTACACTTACCTGATTTCAAATGGATACGGTCGCATATCATGCCGTTATATAGAGGGGATAAGCAACAGAGAGTAAGTGTTCGGAGCGCATCAACGGTCAAACAAGGGGTTCCTGATACATGATTTTTCGTAAATCGAAACAACGATATTAGGGAGAATGGCTGCTTCGATCGTATCCTATCAACATGCCAAACATAAAGCCTGCTGAGCCAGGCTTTTTTTGCTTTTCTGAAAAGGTTGTTCTAAACACAGAGACAGGGTCATATCCTATACACAAGTACAGTCATCAAGGAGGGGGACATCTCTGTGTCAAAACAATTGCTTGCCTTAAATATAGATGGAGCGCTGCTTCGGTCGAACGGGAAAATTCATCAGGCAACAAAAGACGCGATTGAATATGTGAAGAAAAAAGGGATTTACGTCACACTCGTGACCAATCGCCATTTTCGTTCAGCTCAGAAAATAGCAAAATCGCTGAAGCTTGATGCCAAGCTGATCACCCATAGCGGGTCATATATCGCTGAGAAAATAGACGCCCCGTTTTTTGAAAGAAGAATTTCTGACGATCACACCTTTAATATTGTGCAAGTGCTGGAGAGCTACCAATGTAACATTCGGCTTCTTCACGAGAAGTATTCCATTGGAAACAAGCAAAAGGTAAATTCCAATTTACTGGGAAAAGCGCTCATTCATCCGTCCGATCCGATCTTTTATCCAGTCCAATTTGTTGAATCATTAAGCGACCTTCTCATGGATGAACCGGTGAGCGCGCCTGTCATTGAAGTGTATACAGAGCACGACATTCAGGATGACATTACAGAAACGATTACGAAAGCCTTTCCTGCGGTTGACGTAATTCGCGTAAACGATGAGAAGCTGAATATCGTCCCGAAAGGTGTCTCGAAGGAAGCGGGGCTGGCGCTCGTCGCTTCAGATCTTGGGCTGACCATGGATGATGTCGTGGTCATCGGCCATCAATTTGATGATCTCCCAATGATTGAACTAGCCGGCCTTGGGGTAGCGATGGGGAACGCCGCTCCAGAGATTAAAAGAAAAGCCGATTGGGTCACAAGGTCCAATGACGAGCAAGGTGTCGCTTATATGATGAAGGAATATTTCCGAATGCAGCAGCGAAAAGGATTTCTTGATAAGTTCCACATGAAACGTGTGTAAAAAAGCCGCTCGCGCCCTGGCAGGCGCGGCGGCTTTTTTGCCGATTGATTTTAGCGGTTTATTTCTGTACACTAAAGAAAGTTTTGAATCTGATAAATTAGGTGATGAAGTTGCAAATTAAAATAGAAGGCATACATGATGACCGCCTGCATCGGCCTCTTCAAAATATTGCAAATTTGTTTTATGAAGAGTGCGAACTTGTATACGGCGGAGATGAGCCTGCAGATGTTGTCATTTCTTTAGACTGCTTACAAACGGATGAGCATGTGACGGTATCGGGAGAAGTGAAGGAAACGTGCATAAAGGAACAGCATACAAAATCTTTTTCTCCCGGCATGAATGAAAAAGAAGCGTTTAAGCAAGTGAAAAACACGATTTCTTATGTATATCTCAATCTTCTTCAGGCGCATACGGGCATCACGCAAAAATGGGGAATCCTTACAGGGATTCGGCCGACAAAGCTGCTTCATAAAAAGCTGCAAAGCGGAATGCCGAGGGAGCAAGCACACGCAGAATTGAAAAAAGACTATTTAATTCATGATGAGAAAATCGAGTTAATGCAGGAAATTGTGGACCGGCAGCTGGCGGCAGTGCCGGATCTGTATCGAGTAAAAGATGAAGTCAGCATTTATATCGGCATTCCGTTCTGTCCGACAAAATGCGCGTATTGCACATTCCCCGCGTACGCGATCCAAGGACAGGCGGGCAGAGTCGGTTCATTTTTATGGGGGCTGCATTACGAAATGCAGAAAATCGGCGAATGGCTGAAGGCGCATGATGTTAAGGTTACAACCATTTACTTTGGCGGCGGGACGCCGACAAGCATTACAGCGGAGGAAATGGATCTGCTGTATGAAGAAATGGTCCGCTCCTTCCCGGATGTGAAAAATATTCGCGAAATCACGGTAGAAGCCGGCCGTCCTGACACGATTACAGAAGAAAAACTCGCCGTTTTAAACAAATATGATATTGACCGGATCAGCATTAATCCGCAATCCTACGAAAACGAAACCCTAAAGGCGATCGGGCGGCATCATACAGTTGAAGAGACCATTGAGAAATATCATTTGTCACGCCGGCACGGCATGAATAATATCAACATGGACCTGATTATCGGTTTGCCCAGGGAAGGCGTGAAGGAATTCAGACACAGTCTTTCAGAAACGGAAAAGCTGATGCCGGAATCACTTACGGTTCATACCCTTTCCTTTAAACGGGCGTCAGAAATGACGAGAAACAAACATAAGTACAAAGTCGCCGGCAGGGAAGAGGTTTCTCAAATGATGGATGACGCGGTAGTTTGGACGAGGGAGCATGGGTACGTGCCTTACTATTTATACCGCCAGAAAAACATCCTTGGAAACCTTGAAAACGTCGGATACTCTTTGCCGGGACAAGAAAGCATCTATAACATTATGATTATGGAAGAGGTTCAGACGATTATCGGCATCGGCTGCGGCGCGGCAAGTAAATTTATTGACCGGGATACAGGGAAAATCACTCACTTTGCCAATCCGAAAGATCCAAAATCGTATAATGAGCGCTTCGAGCACTACACGGACGAAAAAATCAAATATTTAGAGCAGATTTTTGAGAAAACGACAAAGCAGCACTGATCACAGTGCTGCTTTTTTTATCCTTGTTTTTTTGCTGGCTGAACATTAGGCTTCCATTTGAAAACCTTATTCAGCAAGCGATAAATTCGTTTTGATTCCTTTGTTAAAAGCGGTCCCAAAATCGCCAGAATGAGGACATATAATGCGGCAAACGGCTTTAATGTGGCGGACAGTCCGCCGGCGATCCCGAGGTTTGCAACGATAATCGAAAACTCTCCCCGAGAGACGATCGTCAGCCCGATATTCGATGAAGCCTTATGGGAGAGCCCTGCGCGCCGTCCGGCAACCATTCCGGCGATAAAGTTTCCGAAAATGGTCAACATCACCGCTCCCAACGCAAGCCAAACCGCTTCACCAAGCGAAAATGGATCGATGCTGAGGCCGAAGCTGAAAAAGAACATGGCACCGAAGAAGTCACGAAACGGAACGACAAGGTGTTCAATCCTATCGGAATGTGCTGTTTCTGAAAAGACCAAACCGAGCAGCAGCGCGCCGATTGCTTCCGCTACATGGATTGTCTCTGAAAACCCGGCGATAAAAAAGAGCGCTGCGAAAATGACGATAATAAACACTTCATTTGAGCGAATGTCTAACAGTTTATTCAACAGCGGCGGAAGTTTTCTGGCTGCGATAAAAAACAGCAGCATATAGCCGAAGGCGATCAAAATGGACAAGAGCGCACTCCCTGCGGATGTCGCATCACCCAGCACAAGGCCGGAAACAACGGACAAATATACGGCAAGGAAAATATCTTCGAACATAATAATGCCGAGAATCAGCTCGGTTTCCGGATTGGCCGTTCTTTTTAAATCAACAAGGACTTTTGCGACAATCGCACTTGACGAGATGGTGATGACGCCTGCGAGGACGAGGACTTCCAGAAAGGAAAAACCTGTGATAAACCCGTAAAGCATTCCGAGGCTGAAGTTAATCAAGATATAAATCGTTCCGCCGACCGCGATTGATTTTCCGGATTTGATTAACTTTCCGACGGAGAATTCGAGTCCGAGATAGAAGAGGAGGAACAGTACGCCCATCCGCCCGAAGAACTCGATGATTTCACTGCTTTCTATAAATGTAAGGTCAATAATCCCCATTTTCGGCGCGTGCGGCCCAACCAGCATTCCCAGCACAATCAGAAACGGAATAATCGAAAACTTAATTTTATTGGCGATCACACTGGCAAACGCCACAAGCACAAGCGCAGTTCCGACTTCAAATACAAGATGATCCATCGGCGGCTACACGCCCTCTCCAGAAAGGAAATCGTGAATCAGTTTCTTCAGATGCTTTCTCTCACCTGAGAGGACAAGTGTGTCATTTTCTTCAATAACCGAATCAGCTCCGGGATTTAGAAGCTTTTCCTGACTGTGTTTGATGATGGCGATTACAGTGACATCGTAGTTTTGGCGGACATCAAGCTCCCCGAGCGTGCTCCCGATCGATTTGGCGCCTTTTTCAACCTTAAACCATTCAATGATGAGGTCGCTGAAAGCCATTTCGATGGACTCCAGCGCTTGCGGTTTATAGACCATGCCTCCTAGAATAGCGGCTATTTGCCTTGCTTCAGAATCATCCAATGAGATGTTGGAAAGAAGCTCATCCGGGTCCCGGTCATTAAACCTGTAAATTTCTCTTCTTCCGTCATCATGAATGATAATCGTCATTTTTTCGTGACTTCTCGTTTCAATTTCAAATTTTTTGCCGATGCCCGGCAGATCGTTTTCTTTAATATTCAATGAAATCCCTCCGAATGTAGTGTTGGCCAAGCGGGGTGAGTTGCAAATAAAGTTGGAGATTTAGATTCGGAGGTAATTAGACTGGTATTTGACAGGCACGGCACAAACCTTTTCCAGCCTGTTCATCAGCGGTTCGTCAAGGGGCTTGACAGACAGCTGCCTGACAGACTGCGCCAGCGGACTGTACTCTTTGTTCAGCTCTGCCGGGTACAGGCTGCCGGGCGACGGCGTTTTGGCCGATTGTGTTTCCTGCGGATAGGAGGACATGGGTACATAGCTGTCAGTGCTTGCTTCAAGCTGGGAAGGCAGAACCACATCCGAAGGCGGAAAGTACACCATAAATAAACTTAACAGAAAACTAATCAGCCATTTATCCATGTTTCCTTTCCTCCTTTCTCATCCTAATATCCCTTCTTTTTCACTATATAAAACTTTATGTTCCCATTCAAACAATATGCATTTTTCAGTATCTATTGACCTTGAAAAATAAAAAGGTTTATGTGAGGGTGGCGGGGAATGTATAGGAGAAAGAAAAAAGCAAGCGCATACATGGAGGTGTATTATATGGAGTTTATTCAATATGAATGTCATGGAGCTGTTGCGGAGATTATCCTGAATCGTCCCGATGCCCATCACGCCCTGAATGAACAGATGCTGTCTGAACTGAAGGAAGCGGTTGAAAAGGCGGCTGCAAGCGAGGCGCTCATCGTTCTCCTGAGAGGAACCGGGAAAGGCTTTTCGGCCGGCGGGGATATCCGGATGATGACGTCAGAGCATGACCCTGATCAATTTAAGCGGCTGATGGATACGATTGAGGCTGTCACTCTGGCGTTATATCAGATGAAGAAAGTGACAATTGCTGCTATTCACGGCGCCGCCGCGGGATTGGGCCTGAGTTTGGCGCTTTGCGCTGACATTGTGCTCGCGGAAAAAAACGCCGTTCTCGCAATGAACTTTATCGGCATTGGGCTTGTTCCAGACGGCGGAGGGCATTATTTGCTGAAGAAAAGAATAGGGGAAGCGAAGGCGAAAAAGCTGATTTGGAGCGGGAAAAAACTATCCTCCGCGGAAGCCGCTGATATGGGCCTTCTGGATGGGACATTTGCCGGAGATCCTGCAGAAGGCGCAAGACCCTTTATCGAAACCCTTTTGGCCTCGCCTCTTTTGGCGATGATCGAAACGAAAGGCATCTTTCAAAGCCTCCAGCTTGAAGAACTGAAAAAGGTGCTTTCTCTTGAGCGCAGCGCCCAAGAGAAAATGAGAAAGACGAAGGATCATCAAGAAGGAATCCGTGCCTTTTTAGAAAAACGAGAGCCGAAGTTTCAAGCGTAACAGATCTGCCGGAAAGCTGATCATCTGTGAAACAAAATCAGCTTTCCGGCTCCATTGACTAAACGATGGGTATGACTGTGGAGCTCTTTTGCTTGTAACAGAGCTTCCCCATGCTCTTTTGCCGCTTCCTCAGTTTCCGCCTCGAATCGCTCGTTTACCAGTGGTTTCCCCGAAGGATCAAAAGCTGTAAGGAAATAATCAGCCATCAGATTTCTCCTCCATTTTCAAGGTTTATCAGTCTTTCTTCATTTATATTCTAAAAAGAAAATCAAAATCCTTTATTATGATCCATCCAAAATTAGTATATAATGGGTCAGGGAAGGAGGAGATTCGGTGCTTAAGATTGATCACGTAACAAAGACATTTGGAGACGATAAAGCCGTTGACGGATTGGACTTAGACATTCCCGAGCAGCAAATGTTCGGTCTATTAGGCGCAAACGGAGCGGGAAAAACGACAACGTTTCGCATGATCCTAGGCTTATTAAGCATTACGGAGGGCTCAATCAGCTGGAAGGGCCAGCCTGTGAATTACAGTATCAGCAACAAAATCGGTTATTTGCCGGAAGAACGGGGCCTTTATCCGAAAATGAAGGTAAAGGATCAGCTTGTCTATCTTGCCAGATTAAAAGGGATGGAGAAGCGGGAGGCTCAAAAAGAGCTCGGTACATGGCTTGAACGCTTCAACATTACAGATTACGAGAATAAGAAGGTGGAAGAGCTTTCGAAGGGAAACCAGCAGAAAATCCAATTCATTTCGGCTGTTTTGCATAAGCCGGAGCTGCTGATCCTAGATGAACCATTCAGCGGGCTCGACCCTGTCAATGTTGAGCTGTTAAAAGAGGCTGTGGTCTCTCTGAAAAACAGCGGCGTTTCTATTTTATTTTCAAGCCATCGGATGGAGCATGTGGAGGAGCTTTGTGAACACCTTTGCATATTGCAGAAAGGAAAGCCGGTTGTGCAAGGCAGGCTGAAGGAAATAAAACGTTCCTTCGGCAAAAAGAATGTCACCATCCATTCTGATGACGACCTGCGGTTTTTACAGTCTCATGAAGGCATTCTCAAATGGAAGGAAACGGCCGGCGGCGTCAAGCTGCAGATCGCTAATGAAGACATTTCTCAGGAGATATTTGCCATGCTCCAAGGAAAAGGGTTTATCAGAAAGTTTGAGCTTGAAGAGCCGTCACTGCATGATATTTTTATAGAAAAGGTGGGGGCCGTCTATGAATAAATTTTGGATCATGCTCTCTCATACATACAAAAATAAAATTATGGCAAAATCCTTTATGATCTCGACAGCCATCACGGTACTGCTTGTATTAGTCGTTACGAATCTGGAGTCGATCATTTCTCTGTTTCAAGGTGATGATGCGAAAGAAAAAATCGCCGTTGTTGATGAAACAAACGAACTGTATCCGATATTCTCGAAGCAGCTGAAAGCGGTGGATACTGACGGCGAGCTTGATGTAAAGCAGTCGAAGCAATCGGAGGATGAGGTCACAAAGCAAGTCAAAGATGAAACGCTCGATGGCATGCTCATCATCAAACGAGATGGAAAAGGAACCATTTCAGGTACATATAAAGCGTTAACGATTTCTGATGACAGCACGTACCAAACGCTGCAGCAGGCCCTGACGCAAACCAAAACGGCTGTCGGAACGGCCGAGCTTGGTGTTTCGCAGGAAACGATCAGCAGTCTTTACGCGCCCGTTACTGTCGGGCAAAAGGCGCTGAAAGAGGGAGCGAAGTCTGAGGAAGAGCTTGGACAGACGGTAGGGCTTGTTTACATTATGCTATTTGTCATTTATTTCTCAGTCATTATGTATGCCAGCATGATTGCGATGGAGGTCGCAACCGAAAAATCTTCGCGCGTCATGGAAATTCTGATCTCAAGCATGCCGCCGATCCAGCAGATGTTTGCAAAGCTGGTTGGCATCGGGCTTGTCGGGATCACGCAGCTTGCTGTCATCATAACAGCCGGCGCTCTGTCGCTTAAGCTGAACAAAACGGGCGAAACAGCTTCATCTGTCGGCGGATTCTTCAATTTGACCGATGTCTCAGCAACAACTGTCGTTTATGCTGTTATTTTCTTTTTGCTCGGTTACTTTTTATACGCGACACTCGCCGCGTTTCTCGGCAGTGTCGTCTCAAGAATAGAGGACGTGCAGCAAACGATCACGCCGATGACGCTTTTGGTTGTCGCTGGTTTTATGATCGCGATGTTCGGCTTGAATGCACCTGATGCAGGATTTATTACGGTAACCTCGTTTATTCCATTCTTTACACCAATGATTATGTTCTTGCGTGTCGGCATGCTTGATATTCCGTTCTGGCAGGCGGCCACAGGAATCGGAATCACACTGCTCACCATTGTCATACTGGCCGTCATCGGCGCCAGAATTTACAAAGGCGGCGTGTTAATTTACGGAAATTCAAGCGCGTTCAAAGCGATCAAACAAGCGCTTCGTTTGGCGAAAAACTGATTGAAAACAGCCTGGGAATCCTCAGGCTGTTTCTTTATACACAGAACGTGCATTCGCAAGAATTCGGTGCTAAAATAAGGGTACTTCATTCTTGAAAGGAGCAGAATGTTGACTGATCTAACCTTTATTCATGCGGCAGATCTGCATCTCGACAGCCCGTTTTACGGGATATCGCATCTGCCGGAACCGATTTTTGCCCGGATTAAAGAAAGCACGTTTGCAAGCGTGAGACACATGATAGATGCAGCAATAAGAGAAAACATTGATTTCATTTTGCTTGCGGGGGATCTGTTTGACGAAGCCAATCGAAGCTTAAAGGCCCAGCTCTTTTTAAAAAAGCAGTTTGAAAGACTGAGAGAGTGCGGGATTTCAGTTTATGTAATCTTTGGAAACCACGATCATCTGGGCGGGGAGTGGACGCCGATTGAATGGCCTGAGAATGTTCACATTTTTTCGTCCGCTTTTCCTGAAGAAAAATCATTTTATAAGGAAGAGAGACGCGCGGCAAGCATTTACGGCTTCAGTTATCAGGCCAGAGCCGTAACGGAAAACCCAGCCGCCCATTACCGGAAAACAACAGACGCGCCGTTTCATATCGGTATGCTGCACGGCACGCTATCAGGATCTGAAGGACACGATCCGTATTGCCCGTTCACACATGACGATCTTGTGAAAAGCGGGATGGATTATTGGGCGCTTGGCCATATACATAAACGCCAGGTTCTTTCTGCTGAGCACCCGGCAGTCATTTATCCGGGAAACACGCAAGCGCGCCATATGAAGGAGACGGGAGAAAAAGGCTATTATCTCGTTCGAGTGACAAATGGAGACATCTCTTATGAATTTCAGAAAGCGCATGATGTTCTGTGGGAAAAAGCGGCTGTTGATGTGACGGAGGCAAAGAATATGACCGCCCTTTTCCAAATGATTGAGGACACGTTTTCGAAGCTGCGGATAAAGGAGAGCCCTGTTTGTATAAGACTCGTATTACAAGGAACGGCTCCGGAATGGCTGCTGAAGGCGCCGAAAGGCACTTTGGATGAGCTTCTTGAAGCCTTTCGGGAGCAAGAAGCGGAGGAGGAACATTTCGTTTGGCCGCTTGCATTGGATGATGAGACAGAAAATGAAGCAAACGTTACAAACCTTGATCCTTTTTTTGGCGGTTTATTTGCAGACATTGAGCGCGGCGATCTGACAGAGGTGCTGGAAGGGCTTGAGCGGCATCCTGTGTATAGAAGGCACGCGGACCGGTTTAGCCAAGAGGAATTACAGGAAATAAAAGCGCAGGCACAGATGTTACTGAAACGGCAGCTTAAGGTGCTTGAAACATGAGGCGGTGAAGGCTTTGCGAATTAAATCTTTACATATATATAATTACGGGAAATTTTCCAATCAGGCCTTTCACTTTTCCGCCTCGCCTGTCCAAGTAATCTACGGATTAAATGAGGCAGGAAAAACGACGATGATGTCATTTATTGAAAGCATGCTGTTCGGTTTTCCGAAAACGAAAAAATATGAACCGAAAACAGGCGGTGTTTACGGCGGTATTCTTGAAGCTGAACATCCTGAGTACGGGGTCATGAAGATCGAACGCACGAAAGGGACTGCCGAAAAGCTGAGAGTGTACACAGAAAAGGGCGAAGTGATGCAGGGAGATGTTTTAAAGCAGCTGTTCCATGGAACGGACAGGTCGCTGTATAAAGCCATCTATTCTTTTGACGTATTCGGGCTGCAGGAAATTCACGCCTTTAATCGGGACAAGATTGGGGAGTTTCTGCTGTTTTCCAGCTTGTTTGGCGCTGAGGCAGTTTCTAAGCTTGATTCGCGGCTGACGAAGGAAAGCGAAAGGCTCTATAAACCAAACGGGCGAAATCCCCAATTGAATCAGGAGCTGGAAACGCTTAAGCAGCTGGCAATAAAGCTAAAACAGGCTGAAGCAGAAGAAGCGGGCTATCACCAGATTCTCGAGGAAAAAAGAACGCTTGAAGCCCGTCTTGCAGAAGCAGAAACTGAATTGAAAGAGACCGCAGGATATATCCGAACGATTGAGGGAGCCATTGAGCTGAATCCGCTGCTGCATGAAAAAGCGGCACTTGAACAGGAGATGGCACAATATCCGGAACAGGCGGGACAATTTCCAGCTGACGGACTTCATCAGCTGGAAAAATATGAATCTCATCTTCACCCGAAATCCGCACAGCTGGAGGCGCTTCGGGTGAAAATGGCGGAGCTGGACAAACAAAGGCAAAGGCTTACCCCAGATAAAGAACTGTTGGCGAAGGAAACGCTCATACAAGAGCTTTCGGCAGCGTTTCATATGTACCAGTCCTGCGGTGAACAGCTCGCCGCGATTCAGGCACAGCTGCGCCAGTCGTCTGCACAGGCAGCGGCAGGGCTGGAACAGCTCAATAAAACGGATGAAAATGAGCTCCTGACGATGAACACGTCATATGACTATGAATGGCAGCTTCAGCAGGCGGTGCAGCAATACGTACAAGCAAGAGATCGAAAACGGCAGCTTGATGAGACGTTTGAACTTGCCCGGCAGGAGCTGGAAGCCGCAGAAAAGGCCGTCCAAGCCGCTTCGTCCGCCATCCTTGAAAACAGTCAGAGAAAAGATAAAGAAGCCGCTCTTAAAGCATATGATGAAGCACAGGGGCAATATCAGGAACAAGCGGAGCTGAGAGAACAGCTGAACTTTTTTGAACGGCAGCAGGCGAAACAGAAAAAGACGGTCATTGCAGCTGGTATGTTGTTCATTGTCCTCTTTCTGCTGCTGCAGCAATGGATTCCCGCCATAAGTATCGGCGCTGCACTTATTGTGTATGGGCTTGCATCAGGAAAAAAAACACCGCCTTCTCGAAACAGCCGGGAGATGAGACAGCCGATGACGGACATTTCGCCGGCAGAAGCTGAAGCGCTTCGAGAAGCGTTATGGGAGGATGACCGCAATAAACAGCATCTCATCACACAGCGTGCAGTGCTCCAGCAAAAGGAGGCGGCGTATGAAAGGGTCATCCAGCAGTTTGAACAGTGGGAGGCCGATATGGCCCCGTCCTTTACTCAAGCCGAGCGTTTTATGAATGAGCTTGGGTTTAAGGAAGATCCGTCTTTTTTGCTTGATGCATACAGCTTAATGAAGGATGTCAAAAAAGAAGTGAAGAAAAAACATGAGCTGACAATTGAAGCAGGGCGGCTGAAAAAACACCGGCGCACATTCGAAGAACGAGTCAGCATGCTCATGTCTGAGAATCATAGTCAGAACATCTCTATTTCGGACGCCCTTCACACCTTGCAAAAAAACGTTGAACGTGAAAAAGAAATTGAGAAGCAAAAAAAGGGAATTGAAACAGATATTCATTATACAAAGGAACAGATGCTGGAGCTGGAACAAGAAATAAAGTATTTCCAAGCGCAGATCGAACAGTTATTTGCTGCGGCGGGTGCAAAAGACAGAAATGAGTATTGCACCATCGCAGACATCAGCAGGCAATTGAAGGAGACAGAGAGCAAGCTGCATCGCATAAACGCACAGCTTCAAGGCGGGCATCCGGAGGAGCTTGAACTGGCGGATTCCAATACGCTTTCTGAATTGGAAAACAAGCAATTCAGTGAGAATGATAGAAAAGAGCGGCTGACTGAGGAGATCCGGCAGCTTCGCAGTCAAATCGCATTGCACTTTGTCAAACAGGAACAATTAGAGGCTTCAGGTTTGGTCTCGGACCTCAAGCTGCAAATCGAAATGCAAAAAGAGCGTGTGAAAGAGTCAGCTAAAAAATGGGCCTCGATCCAAATGATTAAACAGGTAATCACAAATAAATTGGAACGTCATAAAAAAGTCGAGCTTCCGCGCCTTCTGGAGACAGCCGGAGAATTTTTCCGCCCGCTGACTGACGGAAACTACAAGGCGATTTATTTTTCTGAAACGGATGACTCCATTATCGTTATGCGTGATGACGGAACTGTCTATCATGCGGAAGAGCTGTCACAAGGGACGTGCGAGCAGCTGTATACAGCGATCCGGTTTGCCTTGGCTGTTACGCGCCAGGATGGGGCAGGGCTTCCGTTCCAGCTTGACGACAGCTTTGTTCATTTTGATCAGGAAAGGCTGAAACGTGTATTAGACGTTCTTTATGATTTATCTGAAGGCGGAAGACAGATTTTGTATTTTACATGCCATGACCATGTCAAAGATGCATTTCAAAGCAGCCAAGTCATCCATTTGGTGTCATAAAAGAGGTTCTATAGCTGTAAATCGGTATGTGATATACTGGTATTATGTAAGATACGGAGGGAGCTTTAATAGAATGGCTAAAGGGATTATGCTACATGAAGTTGGCGAACAGGTGGACCAATATCTATTGATTAAATCCTCGACGAAAGGGATTGCCAGCAATGGGAAACCGTTTTTAACACTGATGCTGCAAGACCAGTCAGGTGATATTGAAGCAAAGCTGTGGGATGCCAAGCAAAGTGATGAAGTGACCTATGCGCCGCAGACGATTGTGAAAGTCGTGGGGGATGTTCACCATTATCGCGGGCGCACCCAGCTGAAGCTGAGAAATATCAGACCAGTAAGCGAGCATGAAAACGTCAATATTGATGATTTTTTAGAAACCGCGCCGATTCCGAAAAATGAAATGATGGATACCATCACTCAATATATATTTGAAATGAAAAACCCGTATATCCAGCGGATCACAAGGTTTTTAGTCAAAAAACACGAAGCTGAATTTATGGATTATCCGGCGGCTACGAAAAACCACCATGAGTTTGTCTCAGGCTTAGCGTACCATGTCGTTTCGATGCTGAATCTGGCAAAATCCATTGCGGATTTATATCCGTCTCTTGACCGCGATCTGCTGTATGCCGGTGTTATCCTGCATGACCTTGGAAAAGTGAAAGAGCTGTCTGGCCCTGTTTCCACTTCGTATACGGTCGAAGGCAATTTGCTCGGCCATATTTCGATTATGGTGACGGAGCTGTCAAAAGCGGCTGAGGAGCTTCAAATCGATTGTGAAGAGGTGTTAATTCTTCAGCACTTGATTTTGAGTCACCACGGCAAAGCAGAATGGGGAAGCCCGAAACCGCCGATGGTGAAGGAAGCGGAAATTTTACACTATATCGATAATCTGGATGCCAAAATGAACATGATGGACAGAGCGCTTGAGCGCGTGAAGCCGGGCGAATATACTGAACGTGTATTTGCGCTGGAAAACCGTTCCTTTTATAAACCGACTTTTCACAAATAATCAAAAAAGGACTGACGCTGATCATTCAGGTCAGTCCTTTTTTATGCGCTTTTGACGCTCATAACTCGTCTCATTCCCGCATATGGTTAACAATAAAGAATCTATGCAAAAAGGGGGAGGAGCCCGTGTTGTTTTTTCCATGGTGGGTGTATCTTTGTATTGTAGGCATCATTTTCAGTGCATATAAACTTGTGGCGGCAGCCAAAGAGGAAGAAAAAGTAGATCAATCGTTTATTGAAAAAGAAGGGCAGATTTATATAGAGAGGATGGAAAAGGAGAGAGAACGCCGCAGTTCTCAACAGCATGATGAAGAAAATCAAAACCATTCCATCGCATAAAAAAAACTGTGCGGCTCAATGAGCCTGCACAGTTTTTTTATTATTTAGAACCGTTTGAAGAGGAAGAAGAGTTGCTGCTTTCCGTATTAAACGTGTCTTTCAGGTCTTTATCTTTTACGTCGATGTCAGCTTTTTTCATGACTTTTTGAACAGCTTCCTGAACAGCTGCATTGTCACCTAGTTTTTGTTCAAGCGCGTCGGATTTCAGTTCTTTTTTCATATCATCATATTTGCCGCGTTCTTCTGTCTTTTTAATGATGTGGTAGCCGTATTGTGTTTTGACAGGATCACTGACTTCACCTGTTTTTAAGTTGAATGCAGCTTTACTGAAATCAGCAACCATACCATCTTTGGCGAACCAGCCAAGGTCCCCGCCTTGTGATGCTGAACGTGCATCTGTAGAGTATTCTTTCGCAAGGTCCTCAAATTTCTCGCCTTTTTTCAGCTTTTTCTCTATTTCATCAGCAGTCTTTTTATCAGCGACAAGGATGTGGCTTGCGCGGATTTTGCCTTTTAAGCCTTCCCAGTACTCTTTAGTATCAGCATCTGTAACTTTAATGTTATCTTTAGCCGCTTTTTGTGTGAGCAATTCATATTTCACTTGCTCTTTCAGGTAATCCTTTCCATATTGCTTTTCGAGGGCTGAATATTGATCACCAAGCTGTGATTTGTATTCTTTCAGCTTGTTGTCAATTTCTTTATCCGTCACTTTGTATTTTTTGTCTAATACTTTTTCTTGCACGAGCTGTGTCAGGACGCTCGCGCCGGCTGTTTTCTTCATGTTTGTGTAAAGCTCGCCTTTTGTTACATCGCCTGCGTCTGTTTTTGCGATCACTTCTTTGTCGCCGCTGCTGCAAGCACTGAGAGCGAGGATGCTTGTTGCAGTGATAGCTGCTATTGCGATTTTCTTCATAGTTTTCAAACACTCCTAATCATTCCAAATTAAATTACCTATGCGTATCATAACATATTGTGGCTTTCTGTAAAAAGATTTTAAATAAAGGGCATTCGTCTAGTCAAATTTTTGCTGATGACATACTTATATATTGATCAAGAAAAGGAGGTATGTAACATGAGCGGAGGATACTCTAACGGATTCGCGTTGCTCGTAGTACTGTTCATTTTGCTTATCATCGTAGGTGCAGCTTACATCTACTAAGCAGCCCGGGGATCGCTTGCAAGATAAGCGATCCTTTATTTTCACTAGCGCCTAATCGTTTCAATCATGAATTGCATAAGATGTAATTGGTAAATAAAGCTTTTTACAGGAGGTGCTTTTTAAGATGGGTGAGGTATTTGCAGGCGGATTCGCTTTATTGGTTGTGTTATTTATTTTATTGATTATCATCGGCGCTTCTTGGCTGTGCTAATCAAAATAAAAAGCATAGCTGCTAAATCGCAGCTATGCTTTCTTTCGTATTTACACTGTAAAGGAGATCTCCACAAACGAAGAGATCAGTAAAATTAATATAGAAACATTAATAAATCGAAATACCTTATCCTGCCGCTCTTCAGGAATCTCTCTGACAAGGCATAATGTATTGGTGAGCCTGTTTATAAAATATAAAATAAACACGGCAGCCACGATAAAATAGAATAAAATGATGGGAGATTCCCCCTCTCTCTGAACTGTCCCATATTACATTACCAAATATTTATTAAAAAAGATAGAATGCAAATTGAAAAATCGCCAATAGCGCCAAGGTTGTGCTACTTTTCAACAAGAATATCCAAGCCGTCCGCTTCCTGATCAATAAAACAGGCTTTTGGCGCTTGTATCAGCTTGAGAGCCAGCAAAAAGTCAGGAAGACAGTAGCCTGCATGAATGCCTGAAATCATGCAGAAATAATGAGCGTGATTTGGAAATGCCAGCGCGGCGTAAAATAATACAGGCGTAATCAGCAAGAACGGGCTTACGAGTGAAATCAGCATTGTTGTTTTTGGTATTCGTTTCCATGTGCGCATACGCAAGATGTAAAACTTTTTTTCTATTTTTCTTTTTTTGCAGATGATTGGCAGGACATGAATGACTTTATGTACAAATAAAATAACGACGAGCAAACCGCCGAATAAAGGTACATATTCATCGCTTAAGCTTGTGCCAGGCCGCAGCAGCTCAAATGCTAAAAAAGTAGATATAAAAACCGAAATCATAAAACATACAGCAGTTAATATTATGCGAATGGCGCCATAATCCTTCATGAGATTTATGGTCTTCCAGCAATTCATCAAAGTCATCCTTCCATACATCTTGAATAGAATCTCAAAATAATTTACTCCTCCCAAGAGAAAAAATCAATGCTTTTTTGAGAAAAAAATATCATAAGGCAGGTATTTTTTTGAAGCGGGCAAACAAACTGCGAAATATGGGTTTAGAACTTTCTTCTCAGTCAATTATCAGCTAAAATAAGATTAAAGATAGAAAGAAGTGGTGTGGATGGATTCGATGGATCATCGCATTGAGCGATTGGAATATTACATACAATTATTAGTGAAAACAGTAGATATGGACAGGTACCCTTTCTATGCGCTTCTCATTGATAAAGGGCTGAGCAAGGAAGAAGGGGAAGAGGTTATGAGGATATGCGTTGAATTGTCAGAAGAGCTGGCAGCACAAAAAGCGCAAGGATTTGTAACCTTCGATAAGCTCCTTGCGCTTTTTGCCGGACAGCTGAATGAAAAATTAGATGTTCATGAAACGATTTTTGCCCTGTATGAACAGGGGCTTTATCAAGAGCTGATGGAAGTCTTTATCGACATTATGAAGCACTTTGATTAACTGTTTACAGGTTCTAGCTCTTCTGCCAGTTCATCCGCCGCACTGTCCTTAGCTTTTTTCTTCAGTTTTCCGTTTACGCTTTCAAAGTCATTGTCAATATTGGTCAGAGACGTTTCAAAAATTTCCATAAAATCATCGCCATATATATGGCGTATCATACACATCATTTCTGCCACTTCAGGGAATTTTCCGAATAAATGATACAGAGGCTGTGACCCTTTAAAAACCGCATTGCGAGTCGGATCAAATTCCTCAAGCAAGCTCCAGAAAACCTCAGTGCCTTCCTCGGTTAATTGGACGTATGTGTTCCGTTTATCATTCAGCCGTTTGGAGAACCTTAAATATCCCCGTTCTTCCAGCTTTTTTGAAAAGTTGAATGCCGTTGATACATGCATGACCCCGAATTTCGCGATCTCAGAAATGGATGCTCCATTCAGCTGATACGCAATCCATAAAATATGATGTTCATTAATATTCAAGTCATACGGTTTGAGCCATTGCTGCCAATCCTTCTCTATCGATTTCCAAAGAGCCTTGCTAAGCTGAGCCATTTTCTGGGTGAAGACAAGAGCCTCTTTCACATCATAAGGCGGTTCCACTCGATTCATTACGTCACCTGCTTCTCTTTTTCTTTTTCTCTATTATGCCAATAAAATAAAGATTAATAAAGATGAAAGTGTAAGAATTTTTTAATAAATTCAAAATCCGTTGCGGTGAGAGGCTTTTTCGGCAACAAAAAATGCGGGTTCCCATTGGGGCCGCATTTTTTTGTTTAGAATAGGATATTAGTTTTGTAAGGTTTTCTCCAGCTGTCTGATTTTCTCTTCAATATCAGCAATTTCTTTTTGCAAATCCTGCTGATGAGGCTTGATCTCTTCCCGCCATTTTTTAATTGACGTTTGGAGCTCGCCGCTCACGTCTTTAATCACATCTGTGCTTTCTTTGGCCGCTTTGATCAGCTGGTCTTTTAACGCAAGCCCGTCTGATTTTAAGCGTTTGATCGTTTCTTCGAAAGAATCATAATTGGTTTTCATTTTTTCACGCAGCTGCTTTCCTGAGGAAGGTGCGGTAAGAAGAACCGCTGCTCCTCCGATGATGCCGCCTACGAATAGTCCTGTTAATAGAGAACGTCCGCTTGCCATTACAATCACCCCGTCTTTTTCTTGAAAATAGGATTCATTCAGCATGTTTCAATTTTTGTTGAAAGCCCTGAACTTCTATACATAGCTTGCTTTATTTTAGCATATTTTTTAAGTGAAAAGGAGGGAGAAGGTTGTCTGTCTTTATGATTGTATTGTCCTGTATCACCCTCGCCTTCGCTTCAGGGGCTGTTTACTATATCAGACTTCTCAGCCAGGCTGCTTCTTATCCGCCCAAGAAGGTTATCCGGCAGAAAGCGTTTGTTTGTTCAACCGGAACTGCCTTTACACTATGTCTTATCTTTTTCACAAAACTCTTCGCTTAAAACATGCAGACATGCTGCGGGCTCTCTGTCCGAAAAAACCTCTCCCGGAAGCGGAAGAGGTTTTGGATGGTAATTATTTAACAGCTTCCATAATGCTCGAACGCCTTAAAATGGTTTGCACAATCGGAAAAATAATGATCATTGCGATTGTATTCAGTACAGCGGCAGGCAGAACAACAGCTGCGAACAATGCGGCGAAACCGCCAGGCAAACCGACGATCAATAAAGCTGATGATAAAAAGACAATCCCCGATATAATAGTCCCGATCGCTGTCAGTACAGCGGCTGCGCTTGTTTTCCGGCTCTTTCTGAACATGAGGAACAGGAAGAAGAACAGAAACGCTGACACGGGTTTATCAATGATGTTGGGAATCTGTCCCGCCGGAAATGCGGTTGTAAGCGCGGAAATAATTCCGGTCACAATTCCGATGACGAGTACATTTTGCACTCTTGGGAACAGGAGGATGCCCATGAACATCATGATTAGCATCATATCTGGTTTCATGCCGCCTAAAAAGGGCGGAATAATGGAATGGAGCGCTGCGCCGATTGCGGCAAACAGAGCCATAATAACTAACTCTTTTGTTTTCATATCTATGCTCTCCTCTGCTAAGCTTCTTGCCCTCCAATAATATGCTCATCATTTATTGCGAAGGCTTAAAGAATGTGATATGCAAACAGTATACCAAACGAACGGTTTGCATAGCCAGACTTTTTACTCATTTTTCTGCTGGAATTTCACCATGAACGCAGCTAATTTTTCACAGTCTTCGAGAGACACTGCGTTATAAATAGAAGCGCGGCAGCCACCCACTGAGCGGTGTCCGCCAAGGCCGACCATTTTGGCTTCTTTTGCTTCTTGAACGAATGCTTTTGTTAATTCGTCATCACGAAGCGTGAAGGTCACATTCATGCGGGAGCGGCTGTCGGTTCTGGCATGTCCTTTATAGAATCCGCTGCTTTCATCGATACAGCTGTAGAGAACCTGCGCTTTTTGTTCATTGCGCTGTTCGGCAGCTTCAACACCGCCGTTTTCCTTCAGCCATTCAAGAACAAGGCTCAGCATATAAATCGCAAATGTCGGCGGCGTGTTGTAGAGTGAATCCGCTTTGACATGCGTTGAATATTTCAGGATTTTTGGAACGTTCGCATTTTCATTTTGCAGCCACGTTTTTTTCATGATAACTACTGTTACACCGGAAGGGCCGAGGTTCTTTTGAGCGCCTCCGTAGATCACGTCAAACTTGGACACATCGATTTTTCTGCTTAAAATATCGCTGGACATGTCAGCGACGAGCGGAATAGGGGAATTCGGAAACTCCTGCCACTGTGTGCCGAAAATCGTATTGTTGGACGTGATATGCAAATACGCGCCGTCTTTTGCCTTCGTAAGGTCAACCTCCGGAATGTAGCTGTAATGATCCGCTTCACTAGTGGCTGTCACAGAGGTGTTCCCGAACAGCTTTGCTTCAGCGAGGGCTTTTTCAGACCAAGCTCCTGTCATCACAAAATGCGCGGTTTTTTCAGGTGTTAAAAAGTTCATCGGAAGCATGGAGAATTGGAGGCTTGCCCCGCCTTGAAGAAACAAAATTTCGTAATCTTCCGGGATGCCCATCAGTTCAATTAAAAGGCTTTTCGCTTTTTGGTGCACCGCTTCATATTCTTTGCTGCGGTGAGAAAGCTCCATAACAGACATGCCGGATTCGTTAAAATCAATAAATTCTTTCTGTGCCTTTTGCAGAACTTCCAATGGCAGCGCTGCAGGACCTGCGTTAAAATTCGTTGTACGTTCCATCATGATCTCTCCCTGTTTTCCACGATTATGTATAAAATAATACAATTATCCTATCACAAAAATTCAGTTTTTTGATAAAAAAATTAGAATAATCAAAAGAAATTGACGAATGTTTGTGAAATGTTCACAAACAAAAAACCTCATCTTATGATGAGGTCAGGCGTTTTGCGATAGAGGAAGAAATCTTCTGCAGATCCTCCGGTTTGTAATCGTCAGCATGCGTTTTCCAAACCGCTCCGAATCCGTCTCCTTTTCCGTAGCGCGGGATGATATGCATATGGTAATGAAAAACGGATTGTCCTGCTTTTTCGCCGTTATTGTTCAGCGTATTTAAGCCGATCGGTTCAAATTCATCCCGGATGGCGCGGGCGATTTTCGGAACGGCGTGAAAATATTGTTTTGCTAATTCATCCGTAAATTCATACACATTTTCGATATGCGTTTTCGGAATGACAAGCGTATGACCCTTTGTCACTTGGCTGATATCAAGGAAGGCCAGCACATGTTCATCTTCATACACTTTTGCTGACGGGATGTCGCCGGCGATAATTTTACAAAAGATACAATTCTCTGCACAATGCATGAGGGGTTCCTCCTTATGAAATTGTTTAGTATGTATACACTCATCGTACCACAGAAATGCAGGAAATAGAAAACAGGATGAACGGCGAGCGTTCACCCTGAATGCAGAGGAAGAGCTTATATGAAGAAAATGTGATATGCCTTTGGTAAGCACCTCATTTGTTAATAAAATGAAGACTTGTTTAATGCCTAACGATTCCTGCGATAAACACCTCATTTGACAATTTGCTTCATAGATGAAGAATTCATCAATTCAGTGAAGAGAAATGGTTTCAGCATTGGACATGTTGATTTTCTATCCAACTGTATCTAAGACGTCTTTGACAAACACCTCATTTTTCAGTTGATATGCTTTTCCTCTACGACTATTATCATGTCCAGAACCCTGTTTCTTTATGACAGCAAATTGATTATTTGTTAAAAGGGAATTGTTTCAAATCAGGCTTCGTTTTTGGTACTATGAAGAAAAACAATATAAGGGGAGAAACTATGTCTCTGCTATCAGTAAATGATGTAACCGGCGGGTATACAAGAAATCCGGTTTTGAAAAACGTGTCATTCACCCTTGAACCGAATCAAATTGTCGGCTTAATCGGGCTGAATGGTGCTGGTAAAAGTACAACAATCAGACATATCATCGGGCTGATGGACCCGCATAAAGGATCGATCGAATTAAATGGAAAAACCTTTGCTGAGGATCCGGAAGGCTACCGTTCACAATTCACCTATATACCTGAAACGCCTGTTTTATATGAAGAGCTGACACTGATGGAGCATCTTGAATTAACAGCCATGGCATACGGCCTGTCAAAAGAAACGATGGAGAAAAGGCTGCCGCCGCTGTTAAAGGAATTCCGAATGGAAAAGAGGCTGAAGTGGTTCCCGGCTCATTTTTCTAAAGGAATGAAACAGAAGGTGATGATCATGTGCGCGTTTTTGGCTGAGCCCTCGCTCTATATTATTGATGAGCCTTTTCTGGGGCTTGATCCGCTTGCGATTAACGCGCTGCTTGAGCGAATGAATGAAGCGAAAAAGGGCGGGGCGAGCGTGCTGATGTCAACGCATATTTTGGCAACGGCAGAACGCTATTGTGATTCGTTTATTATTTTACATAACGGCGAGGTGCGGGCGCGCGGCACGCTGTCCGAGCTCAGAGAGCAGTTTGGAATGAAAGACGCGGCGCTGGACGATTTGTATCTTGAGCTTACAAAGGAAGACGCTGGCCATGAATAATATGCTTGATATTTGGCAGTCGCGGCTGCAGGAGCATATCAAAGAAACAAGAACTTACATGAAATACATGCTCAACGATCACCTCGTCATTGTTTTGATCTTTTTTCTCGCGGGCGCTGCAAGCTGGTACAGCAAATGGATACGGGACATTCCCGCTCATTTTCCGTCCTTTTGGGTGATGGCCGTACTGTTTTCGCTCGTGCTGACAAGCTCTTATGTGCGGACGCTTTTGAAGGAGGCTGACCTTGTTTTCTTATTGCCGCTTGAGGCAAAAATGGAGCCTTACTTGAAGCAGGCGTTTGTCTACAGCTTTGTGTCTCAGCTGTTTCCGCTGATTGCACTGAGTCTTGTCGCAATGCCGCTGTATTTCGCTGTCTCACCGGGGGCTTCGCTCATATCGTATGCGGCGGTCTTCATCCAGCTTTTGCTTTTGAAAGCGTGGAATCAGGTGCTGGAATGGCGCACGACCTTTCAGAATGACCGAAGCATGAAACGGATGGATCTTATCATTCGCTTCGTGGCGAATACGCTCGTTCTCTATTTTGTTTTGCAATCTGTTTATATGTATGCGCTTGTTGTCTATGCCATTATGGCTGCTTTTTATCTGTATATGTCTTCCTCAGCAAAGCGGAAAACATTTAAATGGGAAAGCCATATTGAGTCCGAATTGAGACGAAAGCAGCGTTTCTATCGGATTGCCAACCTGTTCACTGATGTGCCCCATTTACGAAAGCAAGCGAAACGCAGGGCGTATCTCGACTTTTTGCTGCGGCTTGTGCCGTTTGAGCAGCGGAAAACGTTTGCCTACATGTTCACTCGCGCCTTTTTGCGTTCAAGTGATTATTTAGGCATTCTCGTCAGATTAACGATTATTTTCGCGCTGATTATTATGTATGTGTCGGCAAGCCCGCTCATTGCAGGGGTTTTGACTGTGTTTACCATTTTCATTACGGGGATTCAGCTTCTGCCGCTGTTTGGGCACTTTGATCACCTGGCGCTTCAAGAGCTTTACCCTGTCAAAAAAGAAATGAAGCTGAAAAGCTATTTCTCTTTATTAAAAACTGCACTTAGCGTTCAAGCGCTGCTGATGTCTGCTGCATCTGCCTATGCTGCCGGCATGACAGGTCTTCTGTACGCGCTGCTCGGTTCTGCCGTTTTGATTTTTGCTGTTCTGCCGTCTTATATGACAACCAGACTGAAAAAACATGGCAAGCTGTGAGCTGAAAAGGGGTAGGTCAAATGACAGACAATCAGCTGCTGATGCAGGAAGCCCTTCAATGGAAAATGCATTTTTTGCGAAAAGATTCCATGTTTGAACGCTTTTCGAAGCGTGTGCAAACGAAGGTGAATGAGCGGATTCCTGAAAAAATCCATTCGGTCGTCACCGAAAGTGTGAAAAAGATGGTGGAAGCGACGATGGCGGGCTCCAATATCATTACCTATAAGAAGGATACAAGCGCACTTTCGCTCAGTGAAAAAAACGAACTGGCGAAAAAAACGATTGCATCTTATCAGAAGGTGGCGGCTGCTGAGGGAGTCGGCACCGGAGCGGGCGGCATATTTTTAGGCATTGCCGATTTCCCGCTGCTGCTTTCGATTAAGATGAAATGTTTATTTACCTTATCCTCAATTTATGGCTTTGATGTGAAGGATTCAGAAGAAAGAATGTTTTTACTGCTTGTATTTCAGCTTGCGTTTTCAAGTGATGATGGCCGTAAATCGCTTTTTTCTGTCATTGACAATTGGGAGACGGAGAAAAAGAGCATCGACTGGAGAGTGTTCCAGCAGGAATATCGCGATTATATCGACGTCATGAAGCTGTTTCAGCTGTTGCCGGGAGTAGGAGCCGCAGTCGGCGGCATTGCTAATTATAAGCTGCTCGCTCAGCTTGGCGAGACGGCGAGGCACGTTTTTCATTTGAGAATAGGAAAGGAAACAGCCGGAGAATAAACACTCCGGCTGTTTTTTATAGCGTATGATAGGTGATCGCGGCGCCCGCAAGCACTTTTGCCGCTGTCAGCATCGCTTTTTCATTGATATCAAATTTAGGATGGTGGTGGGAATAGACTCGCTCCGGTTGTTCAGGAGCGGCACCTGTAAAGAAAAAGGTGCCTTTGACGTTTTGTAAGTAGTAAGCAAAATCCTCGCCGCCCATTTGCGGTTCGCCGTCAATGACCTGCTGAACGCCCTCCGTATTCTTTGCGATGCTCACCAAATGGTTCGTTTCTGCAGGATGGTTCACAACTGCCGGATAGCCCCGTTCATAGTCGTACTCGTAGGATGCGCCGTGCATGCTGCACACTCCTTTTACAACGGCTTCGATTTCTTTTTCCAGAATGCTCTGGACATTTTCGTCAAAAGAACGTGCTGTGCCGGTGAGTACTGCTTGGTCTGCGATGACATTAAACGGATTGTCTGCGATGAAAGAGCCTGTCGAGATGACGGCGGAATGAATCGGATTGACTTTGCGGCTGACAATATGCTGCAAAGAGGAAACGATTTGCGAGCCGATCAGGACGGCGTCTTTAGTATCATGCGGGTGGGCGCCGTGGCCGCCCTTCCCGAGGATTTTGATCGTGAATCGGTCCGCCGCCGCCATTACGGCGCCAGATCGGCAGAGAATGGTTCCAGTCGGCTCGGTTGCCCAAAGGTGCGTGCCGAATATCACATCCGCGTTTTCAAGACAGCCATCATCAATCATTGGCTTTGCGCCTCCCGGATAATACTCTTCCGCATGCTGGTGGATCATTACAAATGTTCCCTTCAGCTCATGTCTGTTTTGGTGAAGGACCTTCCCCACTGCGAGAAGAGCTGCCGTATGGCCGTCATGGCCGCATGCATGCATGACACCGGGCACTTTGGAGGCATAAGGAACATCTTTTTCATCTTGAATGGGGAGAGCGTCAAAGTCGGCCCGCAAAGCGACGGCAGGGCCGGGTTCGCTTCCTTCTATATATGCTAAAACCCCTTTGCCGCCGACGTTCGTGCGGATCGGAACGCCTAACGATTCATAATAGGAAGCAATAAACGCGGCAGTTTTTTCTTCTTGGTACGAGAGCTCGGGATACATGTGAAAATGGCGCCTGATCTCGACCATTTCTTCAAAACAGCTGTCGAGCTGTTTGTTTATCTCTTTCTGGAGTGTGGATATGGACAAAGCCGCTTCCCCCTTTTCTATGGTTTTCCATATTGTATATAAAAAGTCTGAATATTTCAACTCATCGTGATTTACATGAAAAACATGGCTGCGATGGTTGTGACTGAAAGGCCAATTGCGACGGGGATGAAGTTTTTTCTGGCTAATTCAAAAGGATCAACCTTGCAAATGGCAGCGGCGGGAATCAGCGCCCATGGAACCAGTGTTCCGCCGCCTACCCAGATGGCAGATATTTGTCCGAGCGCGGTCAGAACGGCGGGGTCAGTATGAAGAGCTGACGAAAAGAGCTTGGCGATAGAGCCGGCGAGGGAAATGCCTGAAAAACCTGATCCGTCGAGGCCGGTTATGGCTCCGGCGGCAGTTAAAGCCACCGCGGCAAACTCCTTTGACATAGGCATCATATGGGATAATGCAATGCCAAGGTCATTGACAATTCCGTGAGAACCTTCAGGGAGTGAAGCGCCCATGATACTTTCATAGCCTGAGTCGCCAAGATAAAAGAAAGCGGCAATCGGGATGACGGGTCCGAAAACCTTAAAGCCGAATTGGAATCCATCAATAAAATAACCAGTGATTTTTTCAAGTCCTTTGTGTTTATACACGAGAAAATGAACGGTCAGAAGGATACTGATCGCAGACCCGCCAATTAACGCGGTCGCATCATTTCCCTGCAGGTTAAACAACAGCATGCAGGCGATATCCGCAAGAAAGATAAGCAAAATCAACAAAGCCAGTATGGACCGCAGACGTTTCGGCAAGTACAGCGAGGTGTCTTGCTCACCAGCATGTAAGGGGGGAAAAGAAGCTGGAGCCAGCTGTTTTTTGCGCTCGCGCTGAATCATGAGAAAGGCGGCGGCTGTTGTGGTCGCGCCCATAATCAGCACAAGAGGAATGCTGGCCGAAATGACATCGCCGACTGGAATACCGGCCGCATCGGCTGTCAGCTTTGGCGCAGCCTGAATGACAAAGTCTCCTGACAGGGCGAAACCATGTCCAAATAAGCTCATGGCCATGGCGGCGGCAATAGGCGGAAAACCGGCGCGGGCAGCTGCCGGAAGCAGCACGGCGCCGATCAAAGCGACACCAGGTGAAGGCCAGAAGAAGAGAGAAATGGCAAACATCAGGCCGCCAATCAGCCAATAGGCAGTCACAGGACCTTTCATAAGGCTTGCAAAGGGAGAAATCATTGCTTCATTTATCCCTGTTTTAGTTAACAAATCACTCATCGAAACGATAAAACAAATGATGAAAATTGTAGGCAGCAGCTCGCCCGCCGCGTAGATAAAGCTGCGGAATAAACTGCTGACAGAAGCTGCAAGTGAATGACTCGCCCATAACGATAGGGTGAAAATACCAAATAAGGAGATAAAGGTTGTGTCTTTCCGCAGCAGCATAAATAGGATAATCGCCCCGATAAATAACACGTACAGAATATGGATAGGCAAAATCCCGGCTTCCATCATTGATCACTCCTTCCGCTTCCTACAGATTATTCATAGGCGGGCGGAAGGTGCCGGGACAGAAGGAAGGGTTATAATGGAAGATGTGCCGCATAGCAATCAGGAGAAAAAAATAACAGCACTGTCAGCAAGCATGTGTTTTCTATAGGGACGAGGTTTTCCGAAGGATCTAAATATGAACCATCCTGGCGATGCATCTCGTAATCATCAAATCCGAACTGGAAATCGCAGCACGGGCAGATTTCATGATCATATGGCGGTTCCGTCAATCCCTTAAACCCGCAGCCTTGGCAAGTATGCTTCATTTTGCATGCCTCCAAATAAATAAGCTGCCGGACATGCCGGCAGCTATTCGACAGCGAAAAACGTGGTGACGTAAGAAGGACGGGAGAAGATCGACGTTGTGTCAATTCCGGCAGACGTGCCTCGTTTTTTATGGGCTTCTTTGTATGACGCTGATTGCTGCCAGTCTTGAAAGGCTCTTTCAGTTTCCCACAAGGTCAGAATGACATAGGTGTCACTGTCAAGAGGACGGAGCACACGAATCGCTTCAAAACCAGGCTCATTTTCGACTTTTCCCGCTCTGTTTTTAAATCTGTTTTCAAACAGCGGACGGCCTTCCTGAGTGACAGCAATATTGTTCAACACTGCAAAACCGGGATGCTTCATCTCTCCGGCTTGATCAATGACTTCATAAGCATGTGGTGCCTGGAAAACCGTCTCTCCGCTGGTTTCGTGGATTAAAATCGCGTTTTCCTGCCCCTGCATCAAAAGGATATGTTCTGAGGGATGCTTCTCTACGATCGTTTTTAAAAAATCGGCTGTTCCATATGTAATATAAACCTTCATATCAGCCACCTCCTGCTTGCTAGTATATCAAAACAATGGTATAAGTTTCTATTGGCGAGTGCTTCGAACATAATTCAAAACAATTTTTCCCATACTACCTTTAGAAAGGCGAGGTGAGTTCATGTTTAAGATAAAGAAAAAGAAACTTTTTATACCTATTATTATTTTAGTGCTAACTGCTTTTCTCGCTTTAATAGGATATATTTCAATTATTTTTCTCGGCCATTATGTGATAGATGAAAAAAAACTGATCCTTCATGCCTCTTCAAAAATCGTTGATCAAAACGGGGATGAGGTTGCGAGCCTGTATACAGAAAATCGCGAGCCAGTCTCGATCAATGAGATTCCGAAGCAGGTTAGAGAAGCGTTTATCGCTGTTGAGGATAAAAGGTTCTATGAGCATCACGGCATTGATACAAAATCTGTCGGAAGGGCGGTGTACCGCGATATTTTAGCTGGCGGAAAGGTGGAGGGCGGAAGCACGATCACCCAGCAGCTTGCCAAAAATATTTTTCTGACACACGACAAAACGTTTTTAAGAAAAACGAAAGAAGTCATTATTGCGATCAACCTTGAACGGGATTACAGCAAGGACAAGCTGCTGGAAATGTATTTGAACCAGCTTTACTTCGGACATGGGGTCTACGGCATCCAAGCCGCATCCCATTATTACTTTAATAAAGAAGTAAAAGACTTAACCGTTTCCGAAGGCGCGGTATTGGCTGCTATTCCGAAGGCGCCTTCCATGTATTCTCCTGTTTTGCACCCTGATAAAAGCAAGGAGCGGCGTGATACGATTCTTGGCATGATGAATGACCAAGGCTACATCAGTGCGAAAGAGGCTGTCAGCGCGCAGGGAAGGACGCTCGGGCTGAACGTGAAGAAACAGTCGGAAACACCATGGTTTGACAGCTATATCGACCTTGTGATTAAAGAGGCCGAGGATAAGTATTCAATTTCCGGAGAGCAGCTGCTTCAAGGCGGATACACGATCAAGGTGCCGCTCGATTCGAAGCTGCAAAAGACGGCTTATCAAGTGATGAAGCAGGGAAGCTATTATCCGGGAACAGATCAGCATGCTGAAGGAAGCGCGGTCTTTATCAATAATAAGACAGGCGGTGTGGAAGCGGCGATCGGTGGAAGAGATTACACAGCCAAAGGATATAACCGCGTCACGGCTGTCCGCCAGCCGGGTTCCACATTTAAGCCGCTTGCCGTATACGGACCGGCGATGCAGGAAAAGAAATTCAAACCATATTCTCTATTAAAGGATGAGCTGCAATCCTACGGAGATTATACTCCAAAAAACTATGACAGCCGGTATGAGGGCGAAGTGACCATGTCTGACGCCATTACGTACAGCAAAAACGCGCCGGCTGTATGGACGCTGAATGAGATTGGCGTCGAAACAGGAAAATCATATTTGAAAGCAAACGGCATTGATATCCCTGACGAAGGCCTTGCGCTCGCTCTCGGCGGCCTGGAAAAAGGTGTTTCCCCCCTTCAGCTTGCCGGCGCGTTTCATACGTTCGCCGCGAATGGATTGTATACTGAGCCGTACTTTATTTCCAGCATAATAGATGAAGACGGAGAAGCAATAGCCGATCATAAGGAAGAAGGAAATCGGGTATTCAGCAAGCAGACGTCCTGGAATATGACGAGAATGCTGCAGCAGGTGGTCAAAAAGGGAACGGCAACGTCCGGCACCTATCACGGCGATTTGGCTGGGAAAACCGGTTCTACGACTTATACAGGCGTTTCCGGAGCGACAAAGGACGCCTGGTTTGCAGGCTATACGCCAAAAATCACCGGGGCTGTCTGGATGGGCTATGACAAAACAGATCAAAGCCATTACTTAAAAGGCGGAAGCGCGTATTCAACAAGACTGTTTAAGGATATTTTGACACAGGCTGGAGAAACCGGTGATGTGTTTACGAAGCCTAAAAACGTCAAAGAACTGGAAAGCCCGATTGAGCTGGATCCGGTCAAAACGCTGAAAGCGGATTACACATTTAAAGCTGCGGGGCTCTTTACCATTGAATTAAATTGGAACGCTCAAGAGGATGACCGGGCTGTATACAGAATTTATGTAAACAAGGACGGCAAGGAGACACTTCTTGATTCAGTCGAAGGAAAGGGAAGCTATGAAATCCCTTATGCCAACTTGTTTTCAGGCGCTTCTTATAAAGTCGTGCCTTATAATACACAGACAAAAAGAGAAGGGGAAGGAACCGATTACGTTCAGCCTAAGTTGTTTTCCTCATAATGGAATTCGGCGATTTTTTGAACTTTGAGCTTCATTTCTATACCATTTGCCTAAAACAAGGTATAGTGTAATAAGTCAAGAAATACGAACGTATGGTTGCAGTATGAAAGGTGGAAATCAGATGAGTAAACGAGAAACGTTTAACGAGACGTTCTTAAAAGCTGCACGGGGAGAGAAAGCGGATCACACGCCTGTATGGTATATGAGACAAGCAGGGCGCTCACAGCCGGAATACCGTAAGCTGAAGGAAAAATACGGATTGTTTGAGATCACGCATCAGCCCGAACTTTGTGCGTATGTCACAAGACTGCCGGTTGAGCAATACGGAGTCGATGCTGCAATCCTATATAAAGATATCATGACTCCGCTTCCGGCAATCGGTGTCGATGTTGAAATTAAAAACGGGATCGGACCTGTGATTGATCAGCCGATCCGGTCTATGGCGGACATTGAAAAACTCGGCCAGATTGATCCGGAACAGGACGTGCCCTACGTGCTTGAGACGATTAAACTGCTTGTCAATGAGCAGCTGAACGTCCCGCTCATCGGTTTCTCAGGTGCGCCTTTTACGCTGGCAAGCTACATGATCGAAGGCGGCCCGTCGAAAAACTACAATAAAACAAAAGCTTTCATGTACAGCATGCCGGATGCATGGAATCTGCTGATGTCCAAGCTTGCCGACATGATCATCATGTATGTGAAAGCGCAGATTAAGGCAGGCGCAAAAGCGATTCAAATCTTTGATTCGTGGGTCGGCGCGCTGAACCAAGCAGATTACAGAACATATATCAAACCGGTGATGAACCGAATCTTTTCAGAGCTTGCACAGGAGAATGTGCCGCTGATCATGTTTGGCGTCGGCGCAAGCCATCTGGCAAATGATTGGCATGACCTTCCTCTCGATGTTGTCGGGCTTGATTGGAGACTCAGCATTGATGAAGCCAGATCAAAAGGCATTACCAAAACAGTGCAAGGCAACCTGGATCCATCTATTTTGCTTGCGCCTTGGGAAGTCATTGAGAAGAAAACGACTGAAATACTTGATCAAGGCATGAAATCGGACAACTTCATTTTTAACCTTGGACACGGGGTATTTCCTGACGTCAGTCCTGAGGTTTTGAAAAAACTGACAGCATTTGTCCATAAATATTCACAAAACAAGAAAATGGGTCAATATTCCTAAGCATATCTTTTGGTATCATGGTGATATCCTGTCAAAATGTTTGTATCAGATCATTAAAGAGGGTGTAAACAGTGAGTAGAAAGAAAATGGGGCTTCTCGTGATGGCGTACGGCACGCCTTATAAAGAAGAAGATATCGAACGTTATTATACACATATCAGAAGAGGCAGAAAGCCTGAGCCTGAAATGCTTCAAGATTTGAAAGACAGATATGAAGCAATTGGCGGCATTTCACCTCTTGCGAGAATCACAGAAGAGCAAGCGCACAAGCTTGAACAGCACCTAAATGAGATTCAGGACGAGATTGCATTTAAAGCATATATCGGTCTGAAGCATATTGAGCCGTTTATTGAAGACGCTGTGGCAGAGATGCATAAGGACGGCATTACAGAAGCGGTCAGCATTGTGCTGGCACCGCATTTCTCCACGTTCAGCGTGCAGTCCTACAACAAACGTGCCAAAGAAGAGGCTGAGGAACTAGGCGGCTTAACGATTACGTCTGTTGAAAGCTGGTACGATGAACCAAAGTTCGTGAAATATTGGGTTGACCGAGTGAAGGACACATATGCGTCAATGTCTGAGAATGAAAGAGAAAACGCGATGCTTATCGTATCCGCACACAGTCTGCCGGAAAAAATCAAAGAATTTGGAGACCCGTATCCGGATCAGCTTCATGAATCTGCGAAATTGATTGCTGAAGGCGCAGGCGTTTCTGAATATGCTGTCGGCTGGCAAAGCGAAGGGAACACGCCTGATCCTTGGCTTGGTCCTGATGTACAGGATTTAACACGTGATTTATTCGAACAAAAAGGCTATCAGGCATTTGTATACGTCCCTGTCGGATTTGTCGCGGACCATTTAGAAGTGCTTTATGATAATGATTATGAATGCAAAGTGGTCACTGACGATATCGGCGCAAGCTACTACCGCCCGGAAATGCCGAATGCCAAGCCGGAATTTATTGATGCATTAGCAACAGTTGTATTAAAAAAAATAGGACGTTAAAGAAGGCGATGAATATGAGTGACGGCAAAAAAAATGTAGTCATCATCGGCGGCGGCATTACCGGTTTAGCCGCCGCCTTCTATATGGAAAAAGAAATCAAAGAAAAAAATCTGCCGCTTGAGCTGACGCTTATTGAGGCAAGTCCGAGAGTCGGAGGAAAAATCCAGACAATCAAGAAAGACGGTTATATCATCGAAAGAGGGCCGGATTCATTTCTGGAACGGAAGAAAAGCGCTCCGCAGCTCGTCAAAGACTTAGGACTTGAGCATCTGCTTGTCAACAATGCGACAGGACAATCCTATGTGCTGGTAAACGGGACCCTGCATCCAATGCCAAAGGGCGCCGTGATGGGGATACCGACAAAAATTGCGCCGTTTGTTTCTACGGGTCTGTTTTCCTTGTCCGGTAAGGCGAGAGCCGCTATGGATTTCATTCTGCCTGCAAGCAAATCAAAAGACGACCAGTCATTGGGAGAATTTTTCCGCAGACGTGTCGGAGATGAAGTGGTTGAGAATTTAATCGAGCCGCTCCTGTCAGGCATTTACGCGGGCGACATTGACAAGCTCAGCCTGATGTCGACATTCCCGCAATTTTACCAGACAGAACAAAAGCACCGAAGCCTGATTCTCGGCATGAAAAAAACAAGACCTCAAGGCTCCGGCCAACAGCTGACGGCAAAAAAGCAAGGGCAGTTTCAAACTCTGTCAACCGGTTTGCAGACCCTTGTAGAAGAGATTGAAAAGCAATTAAAGCTGACGAAGGTATACAAAGGCACAAAAGTGACCAAGATCAGCCGGAGCGATACTGGCTATTCCCTTGAGCTGGATAACGGCGTCACACTTGATGCTGATTCAGTAATAGTGACCGCTCCGCATAAAGCGGCTGCAGGAATGCTTTCTGAGCTTCCGGCCATTTCCCATTTGAAAAATATGCACTCCACATCAGTGGCAAATGTCGCCCTGGGATTCCCAGAAGGCGCCGTCCAAATGGAACATGAGGGCACGGGCTTTGTTATCTCAAGAAACAGTGATTTCGCAATCACAGCTTGTACGTGGACGAACAAAAAATGGCCGCACGCAGCGCCGGAAGGCAAAACGCTGCTTCGGGCATATGTCGGAAAAGCCGGAGACGAATCCATTGTCGATCTCTCAGATAACGACATTATCAACATTGTGTTAGAAGACTTAAAGAAAGTCATGAACATAAACGGGGAGCCGGAAATGACATGTGTCACCCGCTGGCATGAGAGCATGCCGCAGTACCATGTCGGCCATAAGCAGCGCGTCAAAGAGCTGCGCGAAGCACTGGCTTCCGCGTATCCGGGTGTCTATATGACAGGCGCTTCTTTTGAAGGTGTCGGAATTCCCGATTGCATCGATCAGGGGAAAGCTGCCGTGTCTGACGCGCTTACCTATTTATTCAGCTAAAAACCTCCGTCATAGCGGAGGTTTTTTTGTTGTGCGATGGCAATATTGTGAAAAAAAATGATTGATTTGAGCAGTTGGTTGTGATACATTTGCATATGTACTTAATGACTGAAATGTTCAAATGGTCAGTTTTGAGGTGAATATAATGTCAATAGATCGAAAAAAGCTGATTTTGGAGGCGGCCACAAAGTCTTTCACACAGTTCGGATATAAAGCGACGACAATGGATCTTGTGGCAAAGCTTGCGAACGTGGGGAAGGGAACCATCTATACTTTTTTCAAAAACAAAGAAGAGCTGTTTGACGAGATTTTCACTACATTATTGAAGGAAATGAAACAAAAAGCAGACGAAGCGATGGAGCCGAACCTCCCGTTCCACGAAAATGTGCACAGGGCGCTGTTTGCCATCCTGGAATTCAGGAAAACACATCAGCTGACGATTAAAATTTTCCAAGAAAATGCCGAGATTGGTACAATGGCAGTTCAGGATGTGATCCAAAAAATGGAGCAAGGCATTCTGTCTTATATCAATAATAAGATTGAAGACGGGATCGAAAGCGGTGCAATCAAGCCGTGCGACCCTGAACTGACAGCTTTTGTGATGCTGAAGCTTTATATTGCGCTCATTTTTGATTGGGAAAAACAGCATCCCCCGCTCGATAAAGAGACGATTGCGGAACTGCTTGAATTGTATGTAGTCAAAGGATTGTCAGCCAACTAGATAATCCTTTGTTTTTGCAAGAAAATGACCATTTTTCATGGTGAGTCAGTTTTAGAATGGAGGCATCAGGATGAACACAATACGAAGTCAGTGGAAAGACATCGTAACGAGTAAAAAATTATTAATTCCCATCATTGCCATTTTGTTTGTCCCGCTTATTTACAGCGGCGTGTTCTTAAAGGCTTATTGGGATCCGTATGGTACAGTTGACCAGCTGCCGGTCGTTGTTGTCAACCAAGACAAAGGGGCAACGTATGAAGGAGAAAAACTTCAAATCGGTGATGATCTGGTTAAAGAATTAAAGGATAATAAAAACTTTGATTGGCATTTTTCCAGTGATCTCGACCAATCGTTAAAGGACTTATTAAATCAAAAATATTATTTGGTTGTCGAGATTCCTGAGGATTTTTCAAAGAATGCCAGCACTGTGCTGGACAAAAATCCGAAAAAATTGGATTTGAAATACCATACAAATGCTGGTTCCAACTATGTGGGGGCAACGATCGGTGAAAAAGCGATTGATAAACTCAAAGCCTCTGTTTCTAAAGAAGTGACCGAGCAATATACGAAAGTTATTTTTGATAAGTTTAAGGATATCGCAAAAGGTTTGAGCGACGCGAGCAGCGGCGCGAAAAAAATTGATGACGGCACAAAGGATGCGAAAAACGGAAGCACCCAGCTGAAAGAAAATCTGGATAAGCTGAAGGAAAGCACAGCCACCATCAGTGACAAAACGGCGCAGCTTGCAGATGGAGCGGCACAGGTGACAAGCGGCATCCAATCGCTTGACAGCTCGCTCGGAAAATTCCAGGCCAGCAGTAACCAAATTTATGATAATTCAAGTAAGCTTGCTGCAGGTTCAGGGCAGCTGACAGGCAAGCTGAATGAGCTTCTCGCCGGCCTGCAAAAAACGCAGCAGGGCTTGCCTAAAATTACAAACGGGCTGGATCAGCTCAACAGTAAAGCACAAGCAGGAGCCGAGAAAGCAGCAAAAGCGGAAAAGCTCATTAATGCGCTTGATTTAACACAGCTTGAAACAGCTGTGAACAATCTGGAAAAGTCAGAGACTGCGATGAAGGAATTCCAAAAGCAGCTGACTGACTTTGAAAACAGCTTGAAAAACCGAGATCAGGCATTTAAAAATCTCATCAACTCGAGTGATTTCTTAACAGCGGAGCAAAAAAGCCAGCTGATCGCTTCTGCTGAAAAGCAGCTTCCGCAAGTTGATGTGCCTGATTTTGATCAAATAGTAGGCCAGCTTCCTACAGCTGATCAACTGCCTGACATTTCAGAGATAAAAAGCTCTCTGGAAGAAGTGAAAGCTCAGGTTGCACAGGTAAAGGCTCTGCCGGCAGCTACTTCGGAACTTTACAACGGCACAAAATCGGTTCAAGATGCAATTGACAAATTAACGGCTGGAGCCGAAAAGATATACAACGGCTCACAGAACCTGACAGAAAACCAAAATAAACTGACAGCCGGAATTGATGAATATAATAAGCAGTTTGCCAAAGCAAAAGCGGGCTCAGAGCAATTGGTAACAGGCAGCAGCAAAGTATCCGGCGGCTTGCTGAAGCTGTTAGATGGTTCTAAACAAGTCCAAAACGGATCATCAAAACTTGCAGACGGATCTGAATCACTTGATACAGGCTTAGGCAAGCTATTGGACGGCACAGGACAGCTGTCCAGTAAGCTAAAAGGTGCAGCTGATCAAACAGGAGATGTCGATGCTGACGATCAAACATACGGCATGATTGCCGATCCGGTTAAAACCAATGATGACGCCATTCATTCGGTGCCTAACTACGGTACAGGGCTGACACCTTATATTCTGTCAATGGGCTTGTATGTCGGCGGCATCATGCTGACGGTAGTCTTCCCGCTGAAGGAAGCGTCAGGACGTCCTAGAAACGGCTTTGAGTGGTTCTTCAGCAAATTCAATGTCATGATGCTCGTTGGAATCATTCAGTCGCTGATTGTGGTGACGGTTCTGCTTCTGGGACTTGGTCTCGAGGTTGAGAGCGCGTGGAGATTTTACGTGTTTACGATGATTACGAGTCTCGCTTTCCTGGCGCTGATTCAATTTTTGGCGACAACGATGGGCAACCCGGGACGATTTATCGCAGTCATTATTTTAGTGCTGCAGCTGGGAGCGAGCGGAGGAACCTTCCCGCTTGAATTGCTTCCGAATTTCTATCAAGTCATCCACGGCGCATTGCCGATGACCTACAGCATTAACGGATTCAGAGCGGTCATTTCAAACGGTGATTTTGGCTACATGTGGCAAATGGCCGGTGTACTCATCGGCATTGCCCTCGTCATGATCGCGCTGACGATCACTTACTTTACGATTTTAAGCCGGAAGGAAGAAACTTCAGAAGAACAGCCGGCTTCATAATGAAAAAGAACTTGTTTCCTTGGAAACAAGTTCTTTTTTTATTACATACCCCATTTGATAAGCAATCCTGTATAGGTTAAACCGCCGCCAAATCCAAAAAGCATCACAGTTTGATCTTTTTTCAGCTTCCCGGCTTTCACTGCAAGATCCAGGGCCAATACAATCGAAACAGAGGACGTGTTTCCGTAGTATTCGACACTGGTGAGCGTTTTTTCAATCGGGAACGGTGTTTTTTCACAAATCGATTCGATCATGCGCAAGTTCGCGCTGTGAGGGACAAACCAATCGAGCTCGCCACTTGTCAATCCTGCCTGCTGTAAAAGGCGTTCAAATTCGCGGGGGATGGTTCTCGCTGCCCATTTATACACTTCGCGTCCGTTTTGGACCATTTTACCGGAACCGGCAAGCTGCACTCCGTTTAGTTCATTACGAAGTCCGGCACGGTACAGAATATCTCCGCCGTTTCCGCTTGTTCCTTGGACAAACGCAAGGAATCCAGGTATCTCTTCATCTCGTTCCACTAACAGCGCACCCGCAGCGTCGCCAAACAGAACGCATGTCGTTCGATCAGTATAATCCGTTACTTTTGAGAGTGTCTCTCCGGCGATGACGAGAATTTTTCGGTGAAGCCCGGATGTGATCAATCCGTTTGCCAAATGAAGGCCGTATGTCAGTCCGGCGCACGTCGCATTAATATCCAGCGCGCCGGTGTTTTCCCAGCCGAAATAGTCCTGCACACGGCATGCCGTACTTGGAAAGGCGTAATCGGATGTTGTTGTGGCGACAAGGATCATATCCACGTCATCAAGTGTCCCTTCATAACGGCTCTTAAGATCCTTCACTGCTTCGATGCATAAATCAGAGGTGAATTGGTGTTCATCAGCTATCCGGCGTTCTTTCATGCCTGTGCGCTGAACGATCCATTCATCAGATGTATCAACGATTTTTTCTAAATCGGCATTGGTTAAGCGTCTGCTCGGCGCATAGGTCCCGATAGCCGTGATTTTTGCTTTTGACATATGAATCACTCCTTATGGTCAGATTATAACACTAGATATTAGTATCTGGTACTAAAAAGAAGGTTTTTTCATAAAAAAAGAGAAATGATGAAATAGAGAATCTATGAAATAGAAAAGGAGGCTGAAAGATGGTCAGTCAAGGAGCAATAGTCTTTATGGCGATATCAGGGGCTATTGCGTTTTTGTTGCCGATCGGGCTGATTGTATGGTTTAAGCGAAAGTATGGCGCTGCGCTTAAAGTATTTTTTATTGGCGCTCTCACATTTTTTGTCTTTGCCCAGCTGTTGGAGGGCGGCGTTCATGTTTATGTACTTCAAATGAATGAAATGACGAAAGAAGCCATGCGAAATCCATTGTGGTATGGCATTTACGGCTGCTTGATGGCCGGGATTTTTGAGGAGTGCGGAAGGTATATCATGATGAGATTTTTTTTGAAGCGCCATCAAGCCTGGTCGGACGGGTTGGCGTTCGGAACGGGCCATGGAGGGCTTGAGGCTGTCATGATTACAGGCTTGTCCTCTATCTCGCTTATTGTATATGCGTTTGCGATTAATAGCGGAACATTTGAACAGCTTTTGATTAATGATGACATGAAACAGGCGCTTTTGCCCATTCGGGAGCAGCTGCTGCATACTCCTTCGTATGAATGGCTGCTGGGCGGAATAGAAAGAATGAGTGCGATTGCTGTCCAGATCGGCTTGTCGCTAGTTGTCCTGTATGCGGTTAAAAGCCGCCGGCTGCTGTTTTTGCTGTATTCAATTCTTTTACATGCGCTCTTTAATGTGCCGGCGGTTTTATACCAAAAAAGAATAATAGAACAGGCTGCTGCTGTTGAGATCATTGTTGTTCTGCTAGCGGCCGTATCAGTTTATTGGATTGTAAAAGCAAAAGGGCTGTTTCAATAAAAGGTCCAAGCAGCAGCACAGCCCGCTTGGAAACATGTGAATGAAAATATTCATTAAGCATGGGTTATCAGAATATGTCTGACTCAGTCTTTACCAATGACAGCAAGAGTGTCTGTGTTTTTTACAAGAGAAACAATGGTGTTTCTTTTTCTTCTTTTTCTCGCAAGGGTCATGGCGTTCTTTCTTTTTCTCGCAATGGTCGTGGAAATCTTCATCGAACCACTCGTCAAAGAACCAAAAATCATCAAACCAATCGTGACAATGATGTTTCCGTTCATGTGAATGACGACAGCACATAGATACCCCTCCTCTTCCCATGCTCTCTACAGCATATGAGAGATTGATAGGAAAAGATTGGACGAGTTCCTCGAGAAAAGAGTATATTTTAAATAGAAAAATAAAAGGAGGAATGTCCTGTGACGTCCGTACGTAAAACGATGGAGCTCATTAAAGAGCTTGTATCGATTCCAAGCCCGACAGGAAATACATATGAGGTGATCAACTATATTGAAAGCCTTTTAAAAGAATGGAAGGTAGAAACGGTTCGGAATCATAAGGGCGGCTTAATTGCAACGCTTCCCGGACATGATACATCCCGGCACCGCATGCTGACGGCGCACGTAGACACCCTCGGCGCTATGGTAAAAGAAATTAAAGCTGACGGCCGGCTGAAAATCGATTTGATCGGCGGCTTCCGCTACAACTCGATTGAGGGCGAGTATTGCCAAATTGAAACCGCCTCTGGGAAGACGTATACAGGCACCATTTTAATGCATCAAACGTCTGTTCATGTGTACAAGGACGCGGGAAAAGCTGAACGGAATCAAGAAAATATGGAGATCCGCCTTGATGAGCCTGTTCACTGCCGGAAAGATACGGAGGAGCTCGGCATTGGCGTCGGTGACTTTGTGTCGTTTGATCCCCGCGTCGAGATCACATCAAGCGGATTTATTAAATCGCGCCATTTGGATGACAAAGCAAGCGTCGCTTTATTGCTCCGCTTAATCCATCAAATTCAAACAGAAGACATTGAACTGCCGTATACAACTCATTTTCTCATTTCCAATAATGAAGAGATCGGATACGGCGGAAATTCGAATATTCCTCCTGAAACGGTCGAATATTTGGCGGTTGACATGGGGGCTATCGGTGATGGGCAGGCGACGGATGAATATTCAGTATCAATCTGTGTAAAGGATGCGAGCGGGCCGTATCATTATCAGCTCAGAAAGCATTTAGTCCATTTAGCTGAGAAGTATCATATCGACTATAAGCTTGATATTTATCCGTACTATGGGTCGGATGCATCGGCAGCAATCAAATCCGGGCATGATATTGTGCATGGCCTCATCGGGCCGGGAATTGACGCGTCGCATGCGTTTGAACGCACCCATAAATCCTCTCTTCGCCATACGGCTAAGCTTCTGTACTATTATATACAGTCACCAATGGTATAGGGGGGAGTTAAAATGAAAATTTATGAGCTGAAAAGCACATTCGGCTGGGAGGGGGATGACGGCTTAGGGGAACAGCTGATTCAGCAAATCCTCGCGGGGGAAAAAACAGCCACGTGCGCACCGAAATCTTTATATTCAAAAGATGAATTGAGTGAAGTGTATCAAACAGCGGGGCAGCTTGTTACCGTTTATGATAAGCATGACAAACCGAGATGCAATATAAAAGTGACAGATGTGTTTGAAACGACCTTTGGAGCGCCTGATATAAGGTTAGTCAAAGGAGAGGGCAATGGCGAGCGAATTGAGGAATTTCAGGAAGACCATCGGACCGCATGGGAGGAGCTGATCCAAAATGGTGACCTGGAGCTGAATGAAGATACGGTTTTGATTACAGAGTTGTTTGAGCTTGTGAAAGACTAAAAAAGCCAGCGGGGCAAGAACCCCGCTGGCTTTTTATTAACCGGAAATGGTTGCGTTTTGATTTGGTTTCGATTGGGACATAACAGTTGCTGCTTTTGCAGGATTAAATTTGCCTTCCCACTTGGACATCACAACGGCCGCAAGCGCGTTTCCAGTCAGGTTGACAACTGTACGTGCCATATCCATGATACGGTCTACGCCGGCAATAAAGGCAAGTCCTTCAGCCGGAACGCCGATGGTGCCAAGGGTTGCAAGCAGGACAACAAAAGAAGTTCCTGGAACAGCGGCCATCCCTTTAGATGTCACCATTAGGACGAGCACAAGCGTAATTTGGTGCCAAATCGTCAAGTCAATGCCGTATACCTGCGCCAAAAACAGCGCGGCAATAGATTGATAGAGAACAGAACCGTCTAAGTTAAACGTATATCCGATCGGAATCACAAATGAAACAATGCCTTTCGGACAGCCGATTTTCTCCATTTTTTCCATGATGCGCGGAAGAACTGTTTCAGAACTGGACGTACTGAACGCCAGTAAGATTTCATCCTTCATGTATGCAAGGAATTTAAAGATGCTGATGCCGGCGATTTTTCCGACAATTCCAAATATGACAATTAAGAAGAAAGCAAGCGCGACATACACCAATCCAACGAGCTTTCCGAGAGAGAGAAGAGAACCGATCCCGAATTTAGACACAGTCACTCCGATTAGCGCGAAAACGCCAAATGGCGCTACTTTCATCACAAGGTTTACAACGTGGAACATGGCATGGGAGACGCCTTCGAAAAAGGCTAATACAGGCTTGCCTCTTTCACCGATCGCGGAAATTCCCAATGCAAATAGCACTGTAAAGCAGATGATGGCAAGAAGATCCCCTTCAACCAAGGACTGGAAGAAGTTTGTCGGCACAATGTGCAGGAACGTTTCCGCCACTGATTTATTGCTTTGTTCTTTTTCGGTTTCAACATATTGACTGATGTCCGATTTTTGAGCTTCGTGTATATTAACTCCTGTACCCGGATGGAAGATGTTTGCAAGGGCTAGTCCGAGAATAATGGCAAATGTTGTGATGATCTCGAAGTACAGAATCGTTCTGAAGCCTAATTTACCGACTTGCTTTCCATTTCCTGCACCGGCTACACCGATGATTAAGCTTGAGACAACAATAGGAATCACTATCATTTTGATTAAGCGTAAAAAGAGATCCCCGATTGGCTGCAGGTAAGTTGGCAATGCTGGGTTACCATACCAAATAACGCCAACAATGACACCTAAAATAAGTCCAACGAATATTTGTGTGGCTAATCCAAACCTAATTCTTTTCATAGATTACCTCCCGAAAAACAAAGTATCAACATATATCATGAATAGACATATATTTAATCTCACTATTAGATCAAATTATAATAGATAAGAAATGAATTCGTCTATAGTAAATTATATTTCGAAAATAAAGAATATTCAATGGTATTATGAAAATCACCAGAATTATCTAAAAACTGGTGAACTTTGACCTAACCTGACTATCATTTCAAATGAAGAAACACGAGAAAAAATAAGAAAATCCCGCGCGTAAGGCGCGGGATTTTCGCTCATTACAAATCGTTTACTTTTATACAGTCATTGCAGATATTACCATAACACTCATGTTGCTCTTCAATCTTTTTTCCGCATTCCGCGCACTTTTTCGAAGGCAGGTTTCTAAAAAATTCTGTGATTTTTCCCAGCATAACCAATCCCTCTTTTCCATTTGTAGTCATTTTATTGTAATATAACAGATTTTAAAAATCAATAACTGTTTTGATACAATGTTTAAAACATGCTTTTTTTAAGAAAAATGGGTATATTGAAGGGGATCAACTTTTTTGAAAAGATAGGAGGACATTATGAAAGTTACAGTTATCGGATGCTATGGCGGTTTTCCAGCCGCAAATGAAGCGACGTCAGGCTATTTGTTTCAATCGGGTGATTATTCTTTGCTTGTCGACTGCGGCAGTGCCGTATTATCTAAGCTGCTCGCATATGTACCGGCGGAAAAGCTGGATGCGGTCATTCTGTCTCATTATCATCATGACCATATTGCTGACATCGGGCCGCTCCAGTTTGCCAAACAAGTCGGTTCATTTCTCGGCAAAGGAGACGATACGCTTCCGATTTACGGGCATGATGCTGATATAGAACAGTTTCAAAAGCTTACATATAAAACACATACGAAAGGGATTGCCTATCAGCCGGATCAGCCGCTGACTATCGGTCCGTTTACAATTACCTTTTTAAAAACGATTCACCCGGTGACGTGCTATGCTATGAGAATTACCGACGGCAGCCACACTGTCGTATATACCGCTGATTCGAGCTATCAGGATTCATTTATTCCGTTTTCGGAAAATGCCGATTTGCTAATCTCAGAATGCAATTTTTATGCCGATCAAGATGGGACAAGCGCAGGGCATATGAACAGCTTGGAGGCCGGGCGAATTGCCAAAGAAGCGGGAGCGGGAGAGCTGATGCTGACGCATTTGCCGCATTTCGGCGTGCATGACCATCTTCGCAAAGAAGCGAAAACCGTTTTTAACGGCGAAGTGAATATTGCGGCATCAGGTTTTGTGTGGGAAGGATAAAGGGGGAACACCATGTTATTTATAGACAATCAACATATTAATGATCCGCGGATCAATCTTGCTATCGAGGAGTACTGTGTAAAGCATTTAGATCCTAATCAGCCGTATTTGCTCTTTTATGTGAATCAACCGTCTATTATTATTGGGAAAAACCAAAATACAATAGAAGAAATTAATACAAAATATGTAGAGGAAAACGGGATTATCGTCGTCCGCCGTTTATCAGGCGGAGGCGCTGTATATCATGATCTGGGGAACTTGAACTTCAGCTTTATCACAAAGGATGAGGGAGACAGCTTTCATAATTTTAAAAAGTTCACTGAACCTGTAATTCAGGCATTACGCCAGCTTGGCGTTGAAGCGGAGTTAAGCGGCCGCAACGATATTGTAGCGGGTGGCCGGAAAATATCCGGAAACGCCCAGTTTGCGACAAAAGGGCGCATTTTCAGCCATGGCACCCTCATGTTTGATTCTGCCATTGATCATGTTGTGTCAGCACTAAAGGTGAAAAAGGATAAAATTGAATCAAAGGGCATCAAGTCGATCAGAAGCCGCGTGGCTAACATCAGTGAATTTCTCGATGATAAAATGACGACGGAAGAATTCCGCAGCCATTTGCTTCGCCATATCTTTAACACAAATGACATTCAAAATGTTCCAGAGTATAAGCTGACGGAGAAAGATTGGGAGGTCATTCATCAAATTTCGAAAGAGCGCTATCAGAATTGGGATTGGAACTACGGCCGCTCACCGAAGTTTAACCTCAATCATTCGAAACGTTACCCGATTGGGTCGATTGATCTGCGCTTGGAAGTCAAGAAAGGCAAAATTGAGGACTGCAAAATCTTCGGAGATTTCTTCGGTGCCGGCGATGTATCTGAAGTTGAAAACCTGCTGGTCGGAAAACAATACGAACGCAGCGTCATCGCTGATGTGCTGGAAGGTGTAAATCTCAAGCATTACTTTGGGAACATTACGAAAGAGGATTTCCTTGATCTGATTTATTAAGGCAAAACACATTGTTTGAATGAGCGGCTGTGTTTTTGAAATAATGGAGACAGGAGGGATTCACATGAAGGTGTTTTTAATCGGAGCGAACGGACAAATCGGACAAAAACTTGTTTCTTTATTCCAAGACAATCCTGATCATTCCGTCAGAGCGATGGTCAGAAAAGAAGAACAGAAAGCGCCTCTCGAAGCTGCCGGTGCAGAAGCCGTGCTTGCCAATCTTGAAGGCAGCCCGAAAGAAATCGCCGCCGCGGCAAAAGGCTGCGACGCGATGATTTTCACAGCGGGTTCCGGCGGCAGCACAGGTTATGATAAAACGCTGCTGGTTGATCTAGATGGAGCGGCAAAAGCCATTGAAGCCGCGGACATCGCAGGAATCAAACGGTTTATTATGGTCAGCGCCCTGCAAGCTCACAACCGTGAAAATTGGAATGAGTCGCTTAAACCATATTATGTGGCCAAGCATTATGCTGATAAAATTTTGGAAGCAAGCGGTTTAACCTATACGATTATCCGCCCGGGAGGCCTTCGCAATGAGCCTGGGACGGGAACTGTTTCAGCAGCCGCCGATTTGGAGCGGGGATTCATTTCCCGTGAGGACGTTGCGAAAACGGTCATTGCCTCTTTGGATGAAACCAATACGGAAAATCGGGCCTTTGACCTGACAGAAGGAGATACACCGATTGCCGAAGCATTAAAGAAACTATAACAGTACTGACACTCGGGGCTTTTTGCTCTTGAGTGTTTTTTTCTGTTTCCCTATAATGAATGAGAAAGCTTATCTTCAATAATGAATGACTATTCATTCACTTTAAGGGGTGGGAGAATGAATCTCGTTTCGAAATTGGAAGAGACAGCATCTGAGAAGCCCGACAGCACCGCATGCAGGTTTAAGGATCACATGATGACGTATCAGGAGCTGAATGCACACATTCAGCGATTTGCGGACAGCCTTCAGGAAGCCGGTATGGAGAAAGGGGACCATCTTGCTTTGCTGCTTGGCAATTCGCCTGATTTTATCATCGCGTTTTTTGGTGCGTTAAAGGCTGGGGTTGTGGCCGTGCCTATCAATCCGATGTATACGCCGACAGAAATAGGTTATATGCTGACAAACGGGGATGTAAAGGCGATCGTAGGCGCTGATCAGCTTTTGCCGCTTTATGAAAGCATGCATGAATCACTGCCAAAGGTTGAACTCGTCATTTTGTGTCCGACGGGAGACGCCGAGCCTGAAGCTTCCGATCCAGAGGTCAAAATGAAAATGACAACGTTTGCAAAAATGCTGCGTCCGGCATCTGTCTCTAAACAAAGCCCGGAGCTTGTCCCTGATGATACCGCGGTCATCCTATATACGTCAGGAACGACCGGAAAACCGAAAGGCGCCATGCTGACCCATCAGAATTTGTACAGCAATGCCAACGATGTCGCCGGCTATTTGGGAATGGATGAGACGGACAATGTGGTCTGCGCTCTTCCCATGTTTCACGTGTTTTGTTTAACCGTCTGCATGAATGCCCCTCTGATGAGCGGCGCAACGATCTTGATTGAACCTCAATTCAGTCCGGCATCTGTTTTTAAGCTTGTTAAAGAAAAGCAGGCCACCATTTTTGCCGGCGTGCCGACGATGTATAATTACTTGTTTCAGCATGAAAAGGGGAGAAAAGATGACTTTTCTTCCATCCGTCTGTGCATTTCTGGAGGTGCGGCCATGCCAGTCGCACTGCTGACGGCATTTGAAGAAAAATTCGGCGTGACCATTTTGGAAGGCTACGGGCTTTCAGAAGCATCACCCGTGACGTGCTTTAACCCATTTGACAGGGGCAGAAAGCCGGGCTCGATCGGGACAAGTATATTACATGTCGAAAACAAGGTCGTAGATCCGCTCGGACGCGAGCTTCCTGCTCACAAGGTCGGCGAATTGATCGTAAAAGGCCCCAATGTGATGAAAGGCTATTATAAAATGCCGATGGAAACAAAGCATGCATTAAAAGATGGGTGGCTTTATACTGGGGACTTGGCAAGACGGGATGAGGACGGTTATTTTTACATTGTTGACCGGAAAAAAGACATGATTATTGTAGGAGGATACAATGTGTATCCACGTGAGGTGGAGGAGGTGCTGTACAGCCACCCGGATGTCAAAGAGGCGGTTGTCATCGGCGTGCCGGACCCTCAAAGCGGGGAAGCGGTAAAGGGATATGTTGTGCCGAAACACTCTGGCGTAACAGAAGCGGATGTCATGGAGCACTGTGAAAAACATCTGGTGAAATACAAACGGCCTGCCGAGATTACGTTTCTTGACGACATTCCGAAAAATGCGACGGGGAAGCTGCTCAGACGGGCGCTGAGAGATATTTTGCCTCAATAATACGAAAAAAGCGAAGCGGCGAGCTTCGCTTTTTCATTTTCAATCCTTTGCTTCTTTTTTAATAATGTTTAGCAGCGCCTTTGTATCATTTTTGCTTAATTTGTAATATGTGCCGTCCTTCAAAAAAACGGCTTGCCGGCTCCCGTCAATCCACAGTCTGAATGAGTCGTACCGGTCTTTATGGAACTTGATTGTCCCTTCGTAATCAGGAGCTGCTGTTTTTTCTGTTTTCAGCTGTTTTCCCTGATTCATAATGTCCAGCATATCTTTGACATGCTGCCTTTTTTCAATCTTGATATCTTCCCGGCCGCTTGAAGACAGTGTGATCAAATCCGCGTCTACCGATTGATACACATCACCTGACCGGCTGTAAAGATAGAAAAATGCAATAAACACGAGACCGATTACCACGATGGCTGCCACTATTTTTTTCATTTGCATCACTCCAAACATTGTTAGTTTTCCCAGTGATCCGGGTTTCCATGCCTAAAAGGAAGGAAAAGTACGGACACATAGCTTGGTTCTAAGAATTTCAATTTATGATTACAATAGAAGTAACGGGTTGATGTGAGGAGTGAGGTGTTATGCGCAAGTGGATTGCGGCAGCAGGGCTTGCTTACGTGCTGTACGGGCTGTTTTTTTATTGGTATTTTTTTCTGTCCGGTGATTCCGCAGTACCGGAGGCTGTGAAAGGGACGCAGGCTGACCCGGCTTCTTTCATGAAGCCGTCTGAATTGGCAGTGGCCGAGCAGTATTCGAATGTAAAGAATTTTTTATTTTTTATCGGGATTCCTCTTGATTGGTTCTTGTTCTTTGTATTGCTTGTCAGCGGCGCGTCAAAGAAAATCAAGAAGTGGATGGAAGCAGCCGTGCCTTTTCGGTTTTTGCAGATCAGTGGTTTTGTGTTTGTGCTTTCGCTGATCACAGCGTTGGTGACGCTGCCTTTAGATTGGATAGGCTATCAAGTATCGCTTGACTACAACATTTCCACACAGACAGCAGCGAGCTGGGCTAAGGATCAGGTTATCAGCTTTTGGATCAGCTTCCCGATCTTTACGCTTTGCGTTCTCGTGTTTTATTGGCTGATCAAAAGACATGAAAAAAAATGGTGGTTATACGCCTGGCTGTTAACAGTGCCATTTTCGCTGTTTCTGTTTTTTATTCAGCCGGTCATTATCGATCCTTTATACAATGATTTCTATCCGTTAAAAAACAAAGAGCTTGAAACCAAAATTTTAGAGCTGGCAGAAGAAGCTAATATTCCGGCAGACCATGTGTATGAAGTGAACATGTCTGAAAAAACAAATGCGCTTAATGCCTATGTCACTGGAATTGGGGCTAACAAACGGATTGTATTGTGGGATACGACGCTGAACAAACTTGACGATTCAGAAATTCTCTTTATTATGGGCCACGAAATGGGCCATTATGTCATGAAGCATGTTTATATCGGGCTGGCTGGCTATTTGCTCGTGTCGCTAGCCGGATTTTATATCGTTGATAAGCTTTTCAAGCGGACGGTTCGCTTTACCCGCCGCATGTTTCATTTGGAGGGACGGCATGATCTTGCAGCACTGCCGCTGCTAATGCTTTTGTTTTCCATTTTGAGCTTTGCGGTTACGCCTTTTTCTAATGCTGTCTCGCGCTATGAGGAGAATCAGGCTGACCAATATGGGATTGAGCTGACGGAGAATAGAGAAGCCGCTGTCAAAACGTTTCAGGATTTGGCTGTGACGGGACTGAGTCAGGTTGATCCTCCCGTGCTTGTAAAGATTTTCAGAGGCAGCCACCCTTCCATTATGGAACGGATTCAACACGCCGAACAAGAGAATGCATCAGAGCATCCTGCCTCAGAACAGGACGCTGATCAATAAAAAGAAGCAGGTATGGAACCTGCTTCTTTTTATTATTATTGTGCTGCTGCTTGTACATTGATTAAGCCTTTTCCATAGTAGAAAGAGTTTCCAAGGTTTGTTGCAGTGCTTTCTAAACGATCACGGACCTGCGTGTTTGTCCAATTTGGGTGCTTAGAAAGAATTAACGCTGCTGCTCCGGCTACGTGCGGAGTCGCCATAGACGTTCCATTGTAAGAACCGTATTTGCCTCCAGGAAGTGTGCTTTGGATGGATACGCCAGGAGCCATCACATCAAGCTCAGAACCTACGCTTGAGAATGAAGCTCTTTGGTTGCTGCTGTCTACCGCACCTACCGCGATGGTAGAAGGATATTTCGCAGGATAGCCGACTGTGCTTGAGCTTCCGTTTGTGCCTTCGTTTCCGGCTGCAACCGCAACGACGATACCGCTGGCAACGGCTTTATCAACGACTGTTTTTAGCGCTGTAGAACCAGAAGGTCCGCCAAGGCTCATGTTGATCACGTCCATATTGTTGGAAATGGCCCACTCAATGCCGTTAATAATCCAGCTGTATTGGCCGCTTCCTGATGAGTTAAGAACTTTTACTGCATATAACGATGCGTTTGGCGCTACGCCCAGAACACCGATTGTGTTATTAAGAGCGGCAATCGTACCGGCTACATGTGTGCCGTGAGAACTGCCGTCCTGGTATGGGTTTGTTTCAGAAGGTACGAAGCTTGCTCCGCCTTTGACGTTTAAGTCAGGATGAGAAGAATCAATTCCGCTGTCGATAACAGCGACTTTTACGTTAGAGCCTGTGTAGCCTTGAGAGTGAAGAGCCGGCGCTTTAATTTGAGAAATGCCGTAAGGAACAGACTGCGCATATTCATGTGCAATATGATCTTCTTCCACATATGCAACGCTCGGATCTTGTTTTAGTTCTTTTACAGCTTTTTCATCCAATGTTGCTGCGGCTGCGTTAACATATTTAAATTGCTTTTGGACATTGCCGCCTTTTTCAGAAATAACATCCTTTTTCTTTGCGGAACTCATAGCACTCATTGTCTGTTTAAATCCGACAATGTACTTTTTTTCTGTACCGCTTTTTCCGACAGCCTGCGCAGACATGTTGCTGAATGCCATCGTAAAGATTAACGTTAACGCAAACAACAAGCTGACCCACAATTTTTTGCTTCTCACTCTTTACCCTCTCCCTTTTAAAAAATATTCAGATTAGCCTCATTTGAGGGACTATTCTGTAAATTTATTGTAATAGATGGAATAATATTTTAGTAGACCTATTTTTTCGCGATGATTTTATTTCTATTTAGGTATATCATCTCTCGCTATTTCTGTAGAGACTCGAAATAACTATTTTCATACAGAAAAGAACGAAAATAGGCATGTGTAAATGTTCATTACGCTGAGTCTCCAGACTTTTTCAGGTTAAATGCTCCTGCGCCCCGGCAAACTCGTGTCGAAAAAAACACTTCAAATGGCCTGCATATGTTTCCGTGGGTTTAACGAATACTATTGTGATATTTTTTCAATGCATGCTGATAAAAGTATTCTGAAAATGAACTTTACAGAAAATTCTATTGAATATAAAATGAAACGATTATAGAGAGGGAGGAAATACAATGAACATTCGCCAAGCAAACACATCAGATGCAGCGTCCATCGCGCCGCTGTTTAACCAGTACCGGGGATTTTATAAGCAGGCGTCTGATCTGGAGGGGGCAAAGGCTTTTTTGAAAGCGCGTCTGGAACATGACGAGTCTATTATTTTGATCGCGGAAGAAAGTGGAGAATTCATAGGTTTTACCCAGCTCTACCCAACGTTTTCTTCTGTGTCAATGAAAAGAATCTACATATTAAATGACTTATTTGTTGCACCTCATGCGCGAACAAAGGGAGCCGGCGGACGGCTGCTGTCTGCCGCAAAGGATTTTGCTGCAGAAAATGGGGCAAGCTGTTTATCGCTTAAAACGGAACACCACAATCGGACGGCAAGAAGTTTGTATGAGCAAAGCGGTTACAAAGAGGAAACAGCATTTGTTCACTATCATCTCAATGTGCCGGCTAAGTGAAAAATGGGAGCTTGATGATTTGGTTTTTTGGACGTTCTTCGGTTACGATAGAAATGAAAAGGAGTGTGCCGAATGTCAACGTTATTTCAAGCATTGCGGGCAGAGAAAAATGCCGATGATGTTTCAGTCCATGTGAAAACCATGTCAACAGAGGATTTGCCGAAAGACGGTGTCCTCATTAAAATTGCTTATTCCGGTATCAATTATAAAGATGGTCTGGCTGGAAAAGCAGGCGGCAATGTCGTCAGAGAGTATCCGCTTATTTTGGGCATTGATGCTGCGGGTACGGTCGTCTCTTCCAATGATCCGCGCTTTACCGAAGGGGATGAGGTGATTGCGACAAGCTATGAGCTCGGTGTCTCCCGCGATGGCGGATTAAGTGAATATGCTTCAGTCCCTGGTGACTGGCTGGTGCCTTTGCCGGAGAATCTTTCATTAAAAGAAGCGATGATGTACGGAACAGCTGGATTTACCGCGGCGTTATCGGTGCATCGGCTTGAACAGAACGGCCTGTCTCCGGAAAAAGGGAGCGTGCTTGTCACAGGAGCAACCGGCGGTGTCGGCGGAATTGCGGTGTCGATGCTGAACAAGCGGGGCTATGAAGTGGCGGCAAGCACCGGAAACCGGGAGGCGGCTGATTATTTGAAGCGTCTCGGTGCAAGCGAAGTGATCAGCAGGGAAGATGTCTATGACGGAACGCTTAAGGCGCTGTCCAAGCAGCTATGGCAGGGAGCGGTCGATCCTGTCGGCGGAAAACAGCTTGCCTCGCTGTTAAGCAACATTCAATATGGCGGAGCTGTCGCGGTGAGCGGCTTAACGGGCGGGGGAGAGGTTCCCGCAACGGTGTATCCATTTATTCTTCGCGGGGTCAGCCTGCTCGGAATTGATTCAGTGTACTGTCCGATGGAGGTCAGGGCAGCCGTTTGGGACCGCATGTCTTCTGATCTCAAGCCTGATCAGCTGGAGGCTGTCGTGGACAGAGAAGTATCATTGGCAGAAGCGCCGGCAGCGTTAAAAGATATTTTGCAAAATCGCATTCAAGGAAGAGTGCTTGTAAAGCTTTAACAGGTTCGGCTTGCAGAGAAGGCTGGGTTTTCTGCAAGCCTTTTTGTGTACATCATGTTACGCTTTCATTTGTTTTGATCCATCCACTTCATTATGTGAGAAACGAGTTTTTCTTATAAGCTGAACTTTTGAAAAATAATTTGTGATAATGATTATCATTCCGTGTTATACTATTTCTTGGACATCTTTATCGCAGAAACTATATACAGGAGAGACTGGAACGTATGAAAAAAACACTGATTATTCTTACAGTTTTACTTCTTTCTGTCTTAACGGCTGCGTGCTCCTCTTCGAGCGGCAGTCAAAACAGCAAAGAAAATAAAGTCGCAATCACACATGATTTAGGGAAGACAAATGTGCCTGAGAATCCGAAGCGGGTTGTTGTTCTTGAGCTTGGTTTTATCGACACGCTGCTTGATCTCGGCATTACGCCTGTCGGGGTTGCCGATGACAATAAAGCAAAGCAGCTGATCAACAAAGATGTGCTGAAGAAAATGGACGGCTACACATCTGTCGGCACCCGCTCACAGCCAAACATGGAAAAAATCGCTTCATTAAAACCCGATTTCATTATTGCTGACACAACCCGTCATAAGAAGGTGTACGATCAGCTGAAAAAAATCGCGCCGACGATCGCGCTCCATAATTTAAATGCTGATTACCAGGATACAATTGACGCTTCACTTACGATTGCAAAAGCAGTCGGCAAGGAGAAGGAAATGGAGAAAAAGCTGACGGCGCATGAAGAAAAGATGAGCGAGACAAAGCAGAAAATCAGCGCGAACAGCCAATCCGTACTTTTGATCGGAAGCACAAATGACACGATTATGGCCAGAGATGAGAATTTCTTCACATCAAGACTTTTAACACAGGTTGGCTACCGATATGCGATCAGCACGTCAAGCAACAGCGAATTAAGCAATGGCGGCGACTCAGTGAACGTGAAAATGACGCTGGAGAAGCTGTTGAAAACCGATCCGGATGTGATCATCCTGATGACAGGAAAAACAGATGATATCAATGCGGACGGCAAACGCCCCATCGAAGAGAATGTGCTTTGGAAGAAGCTGAAGGCAGTGAAAAACGGACACGTGTACCGCGTGGACCGCGCAGCATGGTCTCTGCGCCGCAGTGTGGACGGGGCGGACGCCATTTTGAATGAGCTTCAGAAAGAGATGCCAGCTAATAAAAAATAAAAGAAAAGACAGGCGGACGCCTGTCTTTTCTTATTTGATAAAGCCGGATAAGTGGCTGTTGATATTATAGTCTTTAATCCGCCATTTCTCTTCTGCAAATTCAATGTTGCTGAGACAGGCGTTGACAAGGCGTGTGCTTTGAAGCTCTGGATCACCGCCGGAGATTTCCGTCAGCAGTGCGTGAATGGCTGCGCCGTGCGCGACGAGCAGCACCTTCTGGTTTGGATACGCCTGATTCACTTTTACCAAACCGCCCATCAGCCTGTCAGTGAGCTCTTCCAGCGTTTCCATATTCGGATAGACTTTATCCGGATAGCGCTTTGTCCGTTCTTCCAGCAGCATGCCCTCCGCATCGCCGTAATCGCGTTCCTTAAAATCATCCATTTCGACAATCGGAAGATGCAGAAATTCATTAATGATTTCCGCAGTTCTTTTCGCTCTTTTCAGCGGGCTCGTTACAATGACATCCCAAGAAAAATCCTTTACGTATTTTCCGGTTTCTCTTGCTTGGCGTTCACCTGTCGCGTTTAGCGGGATATCAGTTTTGCCTTGGCATTTTTGCTGCCGGTTCCAATCGGTTTCTCCGTGTCTTACTAAACAAACGGCTGTCATATAATCCCCTTCCTGACTTTGGTCATACCGCTATTATACTAAATCAAAGCAACGCATCCTATGAAAAAGCCTAGGGAAGAATTTCAAATAATAAAGCCAGTCCGATTCCGCCGCCGCTTCCGATGGCCGCAACGGCATATTGACAGTCTGTCCGTCTTTGCGCCTCATAAAACAATCTTGTGACCAGAGCTGCACCCGATGCGCCATACGGATGACCCAAAGCTAACGCGCCGCCGCGCACATTGATTTTTGAAAAGGGGATACCGAGTTCTCGCGAGCAGACACAAATTTTGACGGCAAAGGCTTCATTGATTTCAAATAAATCGATATCGTCAGGTGTTACATTGTGTGCAGCTAAGAGCTTCCGGATCGCATCAACCGGTGCTGCGGGCGGATAGTTTGGGTGAATCCCGCTGACGGCGCTGCCGATAAACCGGAGCATAGGTTTGAGCCCCAGCGCTGCCGCTTTTTCTTCTTCCATTACAAGGAGAGCGGCCGCTCCGTCTGATATGCCGCTGCTGTTGGCTGCCGTGACTGTTCCGGAGCCGGTGTCGAAAACCGGTTTCGCACGGGAGATTATCGCTTCTATCGGCCGCTTTTTCAGAAATGCTTCATCCGTCTCCAATTCTCCGAGAGGAACAATTTCTTCTCGGTAACATCCTTCATCATGCGCGCTTCTGCTGCGTTGATGGCTGAGAAGCGCATATTCATCCTGCATGCTTCTGCTGATGGAATAGCGTGACGCCGTATATTCTGCCGCGATGCCCATGCCGGGATCGCCGATAGACTCTGGAGAAAAGCGGGCCCGCTCTGAAAAAGGCGATTGGCTGCTGCTCTCTGAGCCGCCCGCGATATACATCGTACCGGCTCCCGCTTGAATGAGCGTGCAGGCAAAGCGCACAGCTTCAAGGCCGGAGCCGCACTGTCTGTCTATCGTCATCCCGGGAACCGAAAAAGGCAGTCCGGCTTGCAGTGCTGACAGCCTGGCGAGGTTCCCGCCTCTGCCGGTCGCGTTCCCGAAAATGACCTCATCGATTTGATCCTCCAGCTTTCGGCTGAGACAGCTGATGATGGGGGCTGCCAAATCTTCCGGAAGAAATGGCTTCAGCAGCCCGTTCTGTTTACCAAAGATCGTTCGTTTTGCATTAACAATAACCGCATTCAAGTTACACTGCACCCTCTTTTAGCCATTTCTTCACGCTGGAACGGGCGATTTTTCCGCTGCTCGTTTCCGGCAAGCTGTCTGTAAACACCCATTTTTTCGGTATTTTATAGGAAGCCAGTTTCTGTTTGCAGCAGGCTTTCAGCTTTCTGGCATTCGTATTTCCGAGAATGACGGCCGCGGCGATTTCTCCCCAATACTCGTCCGGAATTCCAACGACAGCGGCTTTTTCAACTTCTGGACAGGAGAGAAGCACACGTTCAACTTCTTCTGGGAAAATATTTAATCCTCCGTACACGATCATCCCGTTTTCTCTTCCTGATATGTATAGAAAGCCCTCCTCATCGACACAGCCCATATCATCAACTGTCATCCAGCCGGATTCATCCGGTGCGCTGCCATTGACATAGCCGGAAAAACGCATCGGGCTTTTAACGAATATTTTTCCGATTTCCCCAGGCTGACAGTGTTCCCCGGCAGCGTTACGGATTTCAATCTGGACGTTGTGAAACGGGCGGCCGGCTGAATGGGGCTTCCGTTTGCTGTCTTCAGGTGAGGAATATGTCACAAAGCTAAGCTCTGATGTGCCGTAAAAATCGTATAGCTTGAGCTGCGGCCATGTATCGGCCAGCTTCTTCTTAGCTTCAGCCGGCCAGTCTGCACCCGATGAAATGATTTTGACGGGGCAGTCTGGAAAGGCCCCAATCCGGGTGAGGGCATCTGTCATCGTCGGTACGGTATAGAGAACGCTGATTGATTCACGGTTCAGCCATTCCTTCGTTTGAGCGGGGGAGAACTTTTTCAGCAAACAAACGGTTCCTCCGAGAAACAAAGTGCTGACAGCCCCATATAGGAAGTGTGAGGACATTAACGTTCCGGGAATCAATACCGTATCATCTGCTGAAATTGAAAAATCTGTTTCCGTACAGGCAAAGCTCTCTATCCATGAGCGGTGAGATCGTGTGAAGGCCTTCGGTTTTCCTGTCGAACCTGACGTAAATCCCATGTAAAAGGGATGTTCAGGGTCAATCATAGGCAGGGATACAGCGGATGTTTCTGATATCGCTGCCATACAGTGATCTAGCAAAACAACAGGCGTTTTGCTTTCTATCAGTTTATTTTTGAAAAAGGCTGAAGTAACCACAAGATCCGCATGGCCTATGGCCAGACGATCCTTACATTCTGCCGCGCTCCAGCGTATGTCGATAGGAATTGCGATGCATCCCGCCGCTGCGGCTCCGGCAAACAACTGTAAAAACGCAAGACTGTTTGGGAGCAAAATCGCCACACGGTTCGGTATCTTCGGTAGCGACCGCAGCCAATTTGCGGTTTGAGAGACAAGATGGGCCCAATCCCGGTACGTGATTTGCTCTGATTCAGTATGTATGGCCACACGACCTGGCGATGTTTCGGCAATAGCTGAATAGGGATGAGTAATTGTCATGAAATGTCAGCCTCCTTTCGTAAACATCGGATCGGAAAGAGACAAGGCTTGGGTGATTTTAATTGCCAGAAACGCGGATACAGCCGCTTTTATCAAATCACCAGGCACATATGCAAGACTCATGAAGGCGGCCTGTGAAAAATCAATATGCATCATAAAAGCTTGCACAGGTATACCGAGCAAATAAATGAAGATGATGCCGAATAGGATATGTGTGAAAAAGAGCCGCAATACAGTCGCCCTTCGCAATTTGGAAACGGCTAAACTGATCAGCCATGAAGCGAAAGGATAGGCGATCAAAAAGCCTGCGCTCGGTCCGAAAAAAACACCAAAGCCGCCTCGTCCGCCCGGCAAAAGCGGCGCTCCGAACGTGACAAGCAGCAAAAAGACAAGCTGGCTCAAGAAAGCAGATTTAGGCTTGAGGATGCTGCCTGCCAGCATGACACCAAGCGTTTGTAATGTAATCGGAACGGGTGTAAAAGATAAGAAGAGAGGGGGCATAAAGCCAAGCACGGCCATCAGCGCGGTAAAAATGGCAATATGCATCATGTCTATTAATCTAAGCATATGAAATCCTCCAAACCATAATAAAATATGGTTATACAATAAAGGCAGACAATTATTATGTCAACGTTTTATTTATACAGGTTAACATAATAGATATGAAAAAACCGGCTGCATGGCAGACCGGTTTTTAATGTTTATTCTTCTGTCAGTATGACAAGCGAATCAACAGAAGCGGCCACGTGAGAAACGGCTCGGCTGACTTCCTGAAGCCCTCCGAGAAAGGCCTGCAAATCGACGTCGATTTTGCCTGACTGCTCTTTGCTGATTTTCATGCTGTGGACAATTTCATCGAATAAGCGGTTAATTTGAGCCATTTTTTCTTTGCTATCGCTGACTAGTCCATTCACATCTTTGATATGTTTAGATACGATGTTGATTTGCATATTCGTATTGTTTACAAGCTCAGACACGGTAGAGACGGTTTTTTTCGTGTCTTCAGAAAGCTTCCGCACTTCATTTGCCACTACGGCGAAGCCTTTGCCGTGTTCGCCAGCGCGGGCAGATTCAATAGAAGCATTGAGTGAGAGAAGGTTTGTTTGTTCAGCAATACCTGTAACAATGCCGAAGATTTTTTCAATCTGTTGTGCGATCTCATCCAGCTTGACCATCTCTTTTTCGATTTGGACAAGGCTTGTGTCAATTTTGTTCATCTGTTTTTGCTGGATTTCAAGCTCTTTTTTCCCGCCGATTGACTTTTCTTCAACTGTGCTGGATGTCACTGTGCCGGCTTTGGATGCTTCGGAAATGCCTTCAGATTTGTCCACAAGCTCTTGGACAGATCTGCTCGTTTCTGAAAACAGATTGGCAATCGATCCAGAGGTGTCTTGAATCTTCTGATGAAGAAGGTGTTTCTTTTCCTCCTGTTCATCACGGGTTTGGCTGTATTCGCTTTGAAACGCTTCAAGTACAAGCTGCTGTTCTAGATTCAAGATTTTAGTTGTCGCTTTAATAGCTTTCAGCAGTTCTTGCTGATTTGTAATAGAGGCTTCGTAAATGTCAATCATTGACAGAAGTAATTCTTGGAATGCGCCCATATACCATTTTGGCAGAAGGCCGATTCTTAAATGAATGGAGGCGATTCGGTTTCGTTTTTCAATGAATTCATCATCAATCACGCCTGCAAACATTTCCTGAATATGCCGTTTTAGCGTTTGTTTTAAGCGGTCAACTGAGCTGTGGTCATGAATGATATCCATCAGTGAGCTTTCGTGGTCAAGGTTTTTATAAAACGCATCGACGATGGATACGATGTTGTCTTGTATGAGTGGCTGAAGCTGCTCTAACACGTAAAGCTCGGCATCTCCTAATCTGACCATTTTGAGCTGTTTTTTGACATCCGCATGTTTGTTTGTGAGCTGGATGCGGTTTTTTTGCTGTCCGTTTGCATCAGAAAAATAGGCTGTTTCTTGTTTTCTATCTTTTTTAAATAACAATCCAGTGATCCCCCTTGGGAAAAATAATGTTTAGTTTTTGGCTTTTTAAGCCTTTTTCTTTTTTATCGGTCAAGAGGAGCACGAATGAAGCTGTAAATTAAAAATATTTGTAAAAACCGTTCATTAAAATGAACGGTTTAATCAAGGTTTATTTGTTTTAAAGGTTTAATCGCCGGACCCTCTACAACCTCGCCGGTTGGTTTAAAGCGTGATCCGTGGCATGGGCAATCCCACGTGTGCTCGCCGTCGTTCCACTCGACCTCACAGCCCAAATGGGTGCACGTCGTATCGACGAGATGGAGGCAGCCTGTTTCATCCCGAAAAGCCCCCGCTCGCCTGCCGTTTATGGTGACAGCTTTCCCTTCTCCTGGCGCAATCTCGTCAAATTGGACATCAGGCTTTTCGAGCTTTCCTTTAATCAAATGCTTGGCGACATCGGCATTGTAGGAAATCACTTTCTGCAATCCGGGATTTAGATGGAAACGGGACGGCGTAAAAATGCTTTCGTATGGATTGTCTTTTTTCTCCACAAGGTCTGACAAAAGAGTGGCCGCGACAGCTGATGACGTCATGCCCCATTTTTTGAAACCGGTCGCGACAAGAATATTGTCCTCGTTTTCCGACATCGGTCCGATAAACGGAATTTTGTCAATTGACACAAGGTCCTGGGTGGACCAATAATACGGGATGTTTTCGATGCCGATGGTGCTTTCTGCCGCTTTTCTCAGTGTTTCGTAATGTGTCGACATGTCTTTTCCCTGGCCGGTTTTATGGCTTTCTCCGCTAAAGAGAATCAGTTTTTCTCCATTGGCGATGGTATAGCGGAGCGCCACTGACGGCTTATCGATACTCAAATACATGCCCTCGGGATATTCAATTTTCGGCTTGATGGCAAGGACATAGGATCTGTCAGCGTACATTCTCGTTGCATATAATCCGCCGCCATCATAAAAAGGGAAGTGGGAGCAGCATATGATAAAGCGGCTCTTAACGGCGTGCCGGTTTTTTGTGATGACTTCAGGCCTTTCTCCTTTTTTGATATCAAGCGCAACTGTGTTTTCTAAAACCCGTCCGCCTTTTTGAACAATCTGCCCGAGAAGCGCTTTTAAGTATTGCAGCGGATGAAATTGGGCTTGATTCTTCATGACAAGCGCCAGCTTAGAACCAACAGGAATCGGAAGTTCCTTGATAAGGTCTCTTTCAATGCCAAGCTTTGTGTATGCCTCGTGCTCAGTGCGGATTTTTTGCACAGCATTTTCATCTGCCGTGTAAAGATAAGCATCTTGTTCGATCCATTCGCAATCAATTTGATGTTCATCCACAATTCCTTTTATGTAATCAATTGCGTTTTGATTTGCTTCATAATAAAGCCTCGCGTGATTCAATCCGAAATGGCGGATAAACTCATCGTAAATCATGTCATGCTGTGCGGTGATTTTAGCGGTTGTATGGGCAGTAGTGCCATTGAGAATCTGATTTGCTTCAATCAATACGACACGAAAGCCTCTCTTTGTGAGTTCGTACGCTGTTGTGATTCCCGTAATTCCGCCCCCGATAATGGTGACATCACATTCGGTATCCTCTTCAAGGGCCGGAAAAGAAGGCAGGTCGGTTGATGTTCTCCAGTATGTTTCAGGTGCTTCCTTTGCAAAATATGGATTAGCCAAGCCATTATACCTCCAATCAGATTTATCCCTTAATTTTTCCATATTCTATCTTTTCATACATAGGAAGCAGGCATTGTTCATAACCTAATAAGGTTGAAAAGGAGTGAGTTCATTGGCGAATCAAAAAAAGAAAACATTGCCGCCTCAGCACCAGAACCAGCAGCCGGGTTTTGAATATCTCATGGATCCCCGTCCGGTTTTTGATAAGCCGAAGAAAGCGAAAAAATTAGAGGGCAAAACCGCAATTATTACTGGAGGAGACAGCGGAATTGGACGCGCTGTATCGGTGTTATTCGCAAAAGAAGGGGCTAATGTGGTCATTGTGTATTTGAATGAGCATCAGGACGCCGAGGAAACAAAGCAGTACGTAGAAAGGGAAGGGAGAACATGCCTGCTGATTGCGGGAGATGTCGGAGATGAAGCGTTTTGCAATGATGTGGTCAGGCAGGCAAGCCAAGCGTTTCCGTCCATTGATATATTGGTCAACAACGCAGCTGAGCAGCATGTCCAGCCAGGCATTGAAAAAATCACAAGCCATCAGCTGATCAGAACCTTTCAAACGAACATTTTCTCCATGTTTTACTTAACAAAGGCAGTGCTGCCTCATTTAAAAAAAGGCAGCTCCATCATTAATACCGCTTCAATTACGGCTTATAAAGGGAGTAAAACGCTGATCGATTACTCAGCGACAAAAGGAGCCATCGTCACATTTACAAGGTCCCTTTCCCAGTCACTTGTTCAACAGGGCATTAGGGTCAATGCAGTAGCGCCGGGTCCCATTTGGACACCGCTTATCCCAGCCACCTTTGCGGCAAAGGATGTGGAAGTGTTTGGTTCAGACGTGCCAATGGAACGCCCGGGGCAGCCGGTGGAAGTGGCGCCAAGCTATTTATACCTTGCCAGCGATGATTCCTCATATGTTACAGGACAGACGATTCACGTCAATGGCGGCACGATTGTGAATGGGTAATAAAAAGCCAATCCTTAAGGATTGGCTTATTCGCTCTGTTTGAGCGTTGCATATTCTTTAGAGAGCGTCAAAAACGCATCTTTATCTTTTTCGTCCAAGGCTTTGTTGATTTGGTCCGTCAGCATGGTCAGACGGCGCTTATACAAGGATTCATCGAGCACCATTTGAATGTAGACATCCGTCATTGTGACATCAAATTCTTTTGTTTGTTGCGTGTTGCGGGACTTCATGAGCTCAGTGTACGATTTTTTCTCTTTCATAAAGAATCCCCCCAATGCCTTTTTTATAGTATATGGATAACAATCGAAAAAATCAATAAATTTTTATAATCTTTAGACAACTAATACTTGGCAATCTATCGACATATCCTGCAAAATGCCGTAAACCAGCCGATCCTATGAATGTAAAATCGGTTTATTACTAGTAATTTAGAGCTAATAAATATCATTAAAAGATGATTTTAGCTTATTCGGTAAAAAAAACTGTCGTTTTATAAAAACAGATGATAGATTATTAGTATAAATTTTGCAGAAAAAGGATGGAGGCCATAATATGAGTCAAAAAACAGACGCACCCTTAGAATCGTATGAAGTAAACGGCGCCACAATCGCCGTGCTGCCAGAAGAAATCGATGGCAAAATCTGTTCCAAAATTATTGAAAAAGACTGCGTGTTTTACGTCAGCATGAAGCCGCTGCAAATTGTCGACAGAAGCTGCCGGTTTTTCGGATCAAGCTATGCGGGAAGAAAAGCGGGAACTTATGAAGTGACAAAAATTTCCCACAAACCGCCGATTATGGTGGACCCTTCGAACCAAATCTTTTTATTCCCTACACTTTCTTCGACAAGACCCCAATGCGGCTGGATTTCCCATGTGCATGTGAAAGAATTCAAACCGACTGAATTCGACGATACAGAAGTGACCTTTTCGAACGGCAAAACGATGGAGCTGCCGATCTCCTGCAATTCGTTTGAAAACCAGGTTTACCGGACAGCGTGGCTCAGAACCAAATTCCAAGATCGAATCGAACACCGCGTGCCGAAACGGCAGGAATTTATGCTGTACCCGAAGGAAGAGCGGACGAAGATGATTTATGATTTTATTTTGCGAGAGCTCGGGGAGCGATATTAGAAAATAGAAAGGAGCTGACCGAACAGGACAGCTCCTTTGCTTTAGGCCGTCGGAATTCCGCCGGTGATGCCATATACCTGAGAGGTCACATAGCTTGAATTCTCTGAAGCTAGAAATACATAAACATCTGCTAATTCTGCCGGCTGTCCAGCTCGGTTTAGCGGTGATGGCGGTGTGCTTTGACCGAATGTCGGTATGTTTTCCGTCGGCTGGCCTCCGGAAATCTGCAGCGGCGTCCAAATTGGCCCGGGCGCAACTGAATTCACTCTGATGCCTTTGGAAGCCAGCTGTTTTCCCAGTCCGACAGTAAAACCGATAATGGCGTTTTTCGTTGCTGCGTAATCTAACAGCATCGGGCTTGGGTTGTAGCCTTCAACTGAGGTCGTAGTGATAATTGAAGCTCCCTCCGGCAAATACGGAAGTGCCGCTTTTACAACCCAGTAAAGGGAAAAGACGTTCACTTCAAATGTTTTATAGATTTGTTCAGTGGGCAGGTCTTCAATGTTTTGGACCGCTTGCTGTTTACCGGCAACCAGCGCCAGTACATCCAATCCGCCAAGTTCCTGATGGGCCTGTTTGACCAAATCCCGGCAAAAGGACTCGTCGCTCAAGTCTCCGGGGATGAGCACTGCTTTTCGTCCTTCTGCTTCTATCAGTTCTTTTACCTGTTCGGCATCAGGTTGCTCCGCAGGCAAATAGTTAATGGCCACATCGGCGCCTTCCCGGGCGTAAGCAATTGCGGCAGCGCGGCCAATACCGGAATCGCCGCCGGTGACGAGCGCTTTTCGGCCAATCAGTTTATCCGCTCCTTTATAGCTTTTTTCCCCGCAATCCGGCACCGGCTTCATGTTCTTTTGCAGGCCGGGCGGTTCTTGATATTGTTCAGGGAATTCATCGTGAAAAAATGCTGTTAAAGGATTGCTAAGGTTTGAATCAGACATCATCAACGCTCCTTTTCTGTTTGGTGTATATTCGTACGTGTACCCCCGCAGCATATAGAGAAAAACATGTTTTGGCAGTTTGACTGCTGAAAGACAAAAAAACAGACTTACTTCTATATTTATCTTGTCAAATATGACTGTATGAATTATGATAAATCCAGCTATAAAACAACTAAATATTGGATGGGAGATGGGTATATCGTCATGAAGAAAACGGCGGCGGTTTTGCTGTCACTCGGTCTCGTTTTCGGTTTTTCATACGGAGCAGATCATGTGGCGGAAGCTAAAACAAAGGTGAAGGTTTATAAGAACTGCAAGGAGTTAAACAAAGTATATAAAGGCGGGGTGGCCCGCACGTCGAAGGTGAAAAATAAAGGCGGAAAAACGAAGTACAAGCCTTACGTCTCTAAGACGCTTTATGATGCCAATAAAAATAAAGACCGCGATAAAGATTTAATCGCCTGCGAACGTTAAAGAAGAAAAAGCAATCTGATTTCAGATTGCTTTTTCATTTATGCCGCTTGATCAGCCGCGGCGCTTTTCGTTTTTCTTGTCGCCAAGCTTACTGCCGCCATGACCGTCATGTTCAAAAGCAGAGCGACTATGCCGACATTCAAGTCTTTTGCTGCTTGCGGCAGCGCCGGAATTAAAGTGCCAATCGTCGTTTCCGTCAATGTAATATAAGAAACCGCTCCGACACCTGTAATGATGCCGCAGAAAGCTCCTTGCTTCGTCACCATATTATGCCTGAACAGACTGAACAATAGAGCCGGGAATAATTGTGTGACAAGGCTGTAGCCCATTAATAGCAGCGTAACGATGGTATTTCCTCCCCTGAAGGTAAAGTACACCGAAATCAGCGCGATCACTGGAACTAAACATTTGGCAAGCATTGAGACTTGCTGTTCTGTCGTGCGGGGTGCGAACACTTTGTACACATTTTTTGCAAACAGCGTGGAGGCGGACATTAAGATCATAGACCCCGGCACAAGCGCGGTCAGCAATCCGGCAGCACCGATAATCCCGACAAACCAAGGGTCAAATGTTTGCAGAGACAGCCTCAAAAGCGATAGATCCCCGTCTGCGTCTTTCAACCCCGGAACTTGCAGAATAGCGGCAAAGCCGACGAAAAGGACGAAGAGCAGGACCAGCTGGTATAAAGGCATGATGATGGCATTTTTGCGAAACACTTTTGGGTTTTCGGCTGAATACGAAGCGGAAAACGTATGAGGCCACATGTAAAACCCAAGCGCTGTCAAGAGCACGGTGGAGCTGAACCACGCCGCACTTTGCCCCGTTTCCGGAAGCGTCAGAAAGCCCGGCTTTGCCGTTTCAATCTGCTGAAACATGTCTTGGAATCCGCCGTAATAATGAATCGGCAAATACACACCTAAAAACAGAACGACAGCCAAAATCATGATGTCTTTTACAACCGATATCCAAGCGGATCCGTGAATGCCGGAAACCATAACATAAACCGTGATGGAAACAGCGCCGATCCAGATGGCGGCGGCCGGAGAGATTTTGCCGTATGACGTTTCCGATACAATCAGTCCAAGGCCTTTCAGCTGCAGCACAAGATATGGAATAAGAGCGGCGATACCTACCAATGAGACGAGAACGCCAAGCAGCGGACTGTTATATTTTCTGGTGAAAAAATCAGACTGCGACATCAGCTTATGCTGTTTCGCGTATGTCCAAACCGCCGGCAGGAGCCAATAAGAAAGGATATAGGCCAGACAGCCGTAGGCGATGATGTAAAAGGCCGGCCCGCCTTTCCCGTAAGCCCAGCCGCTGCCGCCGAGAAACGTAAACGTAGTGTAAATTTCGCCTGCCATTAATAAGAAAACAAATACGGTTCCGAAGCCGCGGCCTCCAACGGTCCACTGCTCAAGGTTCATGTCTTTTCCTTTTTGGGCGCGTATGCCGAGAAAAATGCTTAAGAGCAGGACGCCGAAAATGATGATGAGCGCTGCGTTCATTCTGCTTCCTCCTTTTTATTTTCGTTGTCGAGGACATACACAATTGCCATCAGCGCAGAGGTCAAAAGAGCCCATATCACAATATAGGCCAGGATAAACGGCATGCCGAACACGTAGGGGGTCACTTTATTTGCAAAAGGGGTGCCGAGTAAGATTCCGATAAAGGGCAAGGCGGCGAGAATGTGAATCAGTTTCATAAAATCCTCCTTCGAATTAGGGTGGGGTATACAAGCCCGACCGTACTGAAAATGTTGTCGTCGAGATGACAGCACATGTCATTTTTTGGGGTGAAAGGCTGTGGTACGAATTATAAATAAATTTATTTTAATTGTATAGTGTGAATTGTCTGAATTTTTTACAGAATCGCCCGAAGATGGAACGGGCAGTATAATTCAAAAGACTCAGATCCTGTCCGGGGCGAATAGGTAGTATGTTAATAATTCACTGACCTGCTCTCGGATCCGCGGATTAAAATAGCGGTGCTTTTCTTCATAACGATCGATCACAAATACATAAAGTGTAAAGGCCTCATCGCGCTCCGCCTCGTGAATCGCAATTTTTCTTTTTCGCAGCTCTTTTCTGACCTCGATCAAATCCTTTTGTGCTATTTTTAATGATTCGCTGATAAGCTTTTTATAGGGATGTTTCAATTTTAAAGTGCTCTCCTCAATTCCGGCGAGATCACGGTTAAAAATCGTAATAGCCATGGGCAAAAAAAGCGCCCGTTCAATTAAATTGTAGATTTCCTCCTGCAGATGCGGCATGCTGACTCCTTCTTTCGGGAACGTTTGTTCTGTTTATATTCTATATCGGCTGGTGAAATGATTCAAGACAGAAAAAATCACCAAAACTTTTTAGTTTTCTGCTGATAATGTGTAGAATAAGGATAGACAAACCCGGTAAGGAGTATAAATGTTGGAGCATTTTTTATCTTATTTCACGCAAGAGCATGTAACTGAATTATTTCAAAGCTATAGGGCTTTCGGTCCTCTTATTGCTGTGCTGCTGCCTTTAATTGAAGCATTTCTCCCGTTTTTGCCGCTGATTGTGTTTGTGGTGGCGAATACGAATTCGTTTGGCTTGTGGGAAGGGTTCATTCTGTCTTGGGCGGGATCAACTGCTGGATCTATTCTTGTATTTTTGATCGTCCGTCAATACGGTCAGAGAAGATTGCTTGGATTTATCCGCAGTCATCCGTCGGTCAGAAAGCTGATGGTATGGGTGGAAAGACACGGCTTTGGTCCTTTGTTTCTTCTGCTTTGTTTTCCGTTTACACCGTCAGCGGCGGTGAATGTTGTTGCGGGTTTGTCAAGGATCGGAACGCGGCAGTTTATTTTGGCGGCAGCCTCGGGAAAGCTTGTCATGATTTTTATGATCAGCTTCATCGGATATGATCTGCACGCACTGATTACACAGCCGATTCGAACGGTCATTGCTGTATTGGTGATCACTGTCTTATGGTATGTCGGAAAAAAGGTAGAGCGGTATTTGCATGTGAGAGCCAGTCAGCATGAGCATGATGGAGGGAGACAGTAGCATGAAAAAACGGTTTTGGTTTCTTGCCGGTGTAGTGTCCGTCGTTCTCGTCATTCAGGTTAAAAATGCCGTCTTCATTGATTACAAGGTGGAAGGCGTCAGTATGAACCCGACCTTTCAGGAAGGGAACGAACTGTTAGTCAATAAATTTTCTCATCGATTTAAAACCATCCATCGCTTTGATATTGTCCTTTTTAAAGGCCCTGATCAAAAAGTGCTGATTAAGCGGGTAATCGGGTTGCCCGGTGAATCAATCAAATATAAAGATGATCAGCTGTATGTGAACGGAAAGCGGGTTGCGGAACCATTTTTGAAGCATTTGAAGTCTGTTTCTGCCGGGAGCCATGTAACAGGTGATTTTACCTTGAAAGATGTGACAGGAACAAGCAAGGTGCCGAAAGGGCAATATTTTGTCGTGGGAGATAATCGCATATACAGCTTCGACAGCCGGCATTTTGGCCCGATCAGAGAAAAAAATATTGTCGGTGTGATTTCCGATGCTGAATAAAAAGACGTCAATTGAAGGGGCGTCTTTTTTGTGCTTGTTTGGAAAAATGTGTTGAAGAAAAATTTGCAAGAAGCTATAATTAATATTGTTACGTATGTAACAAAAAATATGTTTATAATTTGATATGATTTTATTTTCAAAGGGTTCATAATCGTTTTAAGTAAAACAAAAGGAGTGGTCGCGATGAATGTTGAAGCTGTCATTATAGGGGGAGGGCCGGTCGGATTTATGCTGGCTTCCGAGCTTGCGATAGCCGGGGTGAAGACATGTGTGATTGAGCGGTTTGAAAAGCCTGTTCCGCATTCCAAGGCGTTGACGCTGCATCCCCGCACGCTGGAGCTGCTTGAGATGAGAGGGCTGCTGGAGCGTTTCGTATCCAAAGGAAGCAAAATACCTTCCGGGCACTTTTCGATGCTGGATACCCGTCTTGATTTTTCTGGAATGGATACGAGCTGTCCTTACACGCTTTTGCTTCCGCAGGCTAAAACAGAGCAGCTGCTTGAGGAACATGCGCGAAGCTTGGGGGCAGAGGTGTTTCGAGGAGCAGAGGCGCTGTCGGTTACGCAAAACGGGGCAGAGGTGCAAACGATTTTCAAGGATCGTGACGGCAGTGTGCGGACGGTCACAAGCCAGTTTGCTGTTGGTGCCGATGGAGCCAGAAGTACCGTCCGGAAACAGGCGCAAATTGAGTTTCCGGGAACAGACAGCACCATCACCGCTGCCCTTGCAGATGCGGCGCTCCATTCTCCTCCGCCGTCAGGCGTGCTGTCCCTTTGCACAGAAGAAGGCGGTGTCATGATCGTTCCGCTTTCTCCGAAACAATACCGAGTCGTCGTGATCAGCCCTTATCGCACGCAGACGCCGAAAGATGTGCCAGTCACTGAGGAGGAGCTGAAAGCCGATCTCATACGAATCTGCGGGACTGACTTCGGTCTAACAGAGCCTTCGTGGATGTCGCGGTTCGGGAATGCCGCACGCCAAGCGAAGCGGTATCGGGACGGAAGAATCTTTCTTGCGGGTGATGCGGCGCATATTCATTTTCCAGCAGGCGGCCAAGGGCTGAATGTCGGCCTTCAGGATGCAATGAACCTCGGGTGGAAGCTGGCAGCAGCTGTGAAGGGCACTGCGCCGTTATGGCTTTTGGACAGCTACCATGAGGAGCGGCACCCTGCTGCGGAAGAGCTTCTGAGAAACGCGGAGGCACAGACGAAGCTGATCGATTTCTCTCAAGCAGGCCTCCATTTGCGAAGTATGATGTCTGAGCTGCTTGCCTTCCCTGAAGTAAATCGATATATAGCGGGGCAAATTTCTGCGCTCGATGTCAGGTATGAAGCTGATCCCGATATGCCGCCGCATCGTTTGAACGGGTCAAGGCTTCCTGACATGGAGCTGATTCTTTCCGACGGCAGTTCGGAACGGCTGTACAGCTTTCTCCAAAACGGGACATTCGTTTTGCTGTCATTGATACAAGAAGCTGATGATCATAGCCGAATAAAAGGCTTGCGCACGGTAACCGCCTCGCTTGCAGAACCAGATGGAAAATTGCGGGACGTGCATACAATATTGATTCGCCCTGATGGACATGTTGCATGGGCAATAGATGCATCGGCGCCTGATTGTGCCGGTATGATTCAAACAGGGGTCAGCCGCTGGCTTTCCGTCACCAGCCGGGTGTAACGCAATTCGATTGTTTCATCTGTAACAAAACGGTATGATAGAAGAAACAATCGAATGGAAAAGGTGAAAAACCCGATGAACACAGATCATACGAAACACAAACTTTTTGAATTGTATGCGGAGCTCATTCACCAGCAGGAGAAATGGGAGGGGCTTATTAAAGCTTTTTTGGCTGACGAATTGAAGAAGCTTGATGCCGAGCATGGGAGCAAATCTCAATTGTCGATGACAGAAATTCATGTTCTTTCTTGTGTTGGAGACAATGAGCCGATCAATGTCACGTCGATAGCAGAAAAAATGAATACGACAAAAGCGACAGTGTCGCGCATCAGTACAAAATTGCTCAGCGCAGGCTTCCTTCACAGAACTCAGCTCAGCGATAATAAAAAGGAAGTTTACTTTCGTTTGACGCCGGCTGGGAAAAAACTGCATGGGCTGCACAAGTATTATCATCAGAAGGTCGAGCAGCGTTTTCTGTCTTTTTTTGACCAGTATACAGAGGAAGAGATTCTTTTTGCGGAACGGCTGTTTCGTGATCTCGTGACAAAATGGTATCCGTCGTCAGGAGAAATAGAAGAGGGTCTGCACAGCGTTTTTAAATAAAAAACACGCACTGTGGTGCGTGTTTTTCACGTTTCTTCTTTCTTTTTCAGGATGGCGAGGTAAATCAAATTTCCTCCGGCTAAAATCGTAAGCGGCAGTCCGGGGGAGCCGGATGTCACCAAATTGTAAATCAGCCAGATGCCTAAACATAATCCGTAATATAAATGCATTGCCTTGCCGGGATTGTCGCGCAGAAAACGCCCCTTTACCATTTTTTTCATCATAACGCCGCATTAATTTCAAGATTTCTCCTTTAGTTTACATGAATCGATCTTTGGCTTTAGATGAATGCTCAAAATACTTCGAGAGGATTTTTGGGATTACTTTTCTTTTAAAAGTATACAACTGCGTTTTCTGATAACTCTGCCACGTCTCCTTCAATTTCTTGATGTTCAACTATGGGCTTCTCGATCACTTGTATTTACCTTTGGTTTGTCTATTAGTATCTTTCATTTATGGGTTTTTTACTGTGTTTTTGAAGCTTTGCTCTCAAAGTGAATAGGGTCTTCTGTTTTCGTTCTTCTAATCTTTACAGAAATACCTGCTAGAATGACCGCCATAGCTGTGAATATTCCCATTGTTAATAAGATCGTATCCTGATTTAAACTCCATCCAATTAAGAAAGAGAGGATGGCTCCTCCGAAACTTGCTGAAGCAATAAATAGGCTTGTCACTTCGTCAATGTACTTCTGAATAATGATTGATGCTAGGGTTAAAGCAATGGGGAATATGCCCGCTATACTTAGACCAATCAAAAAAATACCACTCAATTGAAGTGTTGGGTTACTTATATAAGAGAAGGCAATCAACAAAACAATTAAACAGCTACAACTAAACAGGAGGTACTTAGAAAAATCAAGCCTTCTACTTACTATGCCAATCAGTATTCTTCCTATGATTATCCCCACCCAGAAAAAGGAGACACTTATAAGGCTAATTTGTTCATTGTCTTGGTTTATCATGATGGAAGGTAAAAAGTTGGCAAAATTCGTTTCAATTCCAGCATATAGGAAAGCGAAAAATACAAAAAAGCCTAATTGCTTTGATTTTTTTCTATCTCCTATAAAGTATTGAAACGCTCCTGCATGTGGCAAGGCCACTTGCTGGTTAGCATGATTTTTAGCATGCTTTCGGTTCTTGGACAAGAAAATTAACCACCCTGCTAATAGGACGAACAAAAAGGTAAATATGCAGTAATACGGTAGATGCCAGTTACTGCTATCGATGAAGGGATTAATTAATAATGGGAAAGATAAAGCGCCTAATCCAAAGAGGACTTCCAACTTACTCATTTTTTCTGCATTACTTTCGAAATTAGCAATAACAAAGGAACCAACTGTCGTTTCTAATGTACCTGCCCCATAGCCTAAGAGAAAAGCCATTCCGACAATATAATACCAATCCTTAGTTAGAAAAAAGATACTTAATGCTGCAAGCATGATTGTCAACGCTAAAGTAAGTGTCCTAAAGTGACTGTATTTCTTAATCATTAACGGTGCGATTAACACTCCGCTTAGGAATCCGGTAAACTGAAAGAAAATGATGATCGAAATATCATCTGTTGTCTTGTTAAAAGACTCTAATAGAAATGGTGTCAAACTCCCTGTTGATATATGGATAATACCTACTGTGAAAAAGAAAGCATATCCAAATAAATATGTCCCTCTTAACATTCATCACACCCCTATATGAAAAAGCAGGAAAATAGATTCCTGCTTTTTTAGTAACTTCCCTCTTCGAAATACTAATTGACTGCTAAAGCAGACCTTGTTTGAGAGTCGCAATCTTTCTCAAAGAACATTTCTAATACTTTCTGAGATCTAAGACCATCGTGAAAAGAAGGGATCTCCACCCATTCTTTCTGAGTTGATTCAATCCAATTGATTAACTCGCTTCTAAAAGAATCAGCCCAGCCATAAAATTCGTTTGGCGGATCGTTTAATAGACTTTGCGGCACTGAGCAGTCTGCCACATTCAAGCCATCTATGAGCTTGTAAACATGAGGATTGCCTGTATGATATTTAAACTCTTTTTTGTGTCCAACTACCTCAATGCTAAAACCGCAGTCTTCAGGCACAGAACATTTTGATGTGATGATATTTACAAATACCTTGTTCTTCAGTTGACCATAAATTTCTGCATAGTCATCTACAAGTACCTGTTTATCCTCTTTTGTTTTTACATTTGTGTTCATCTTTGCTCTTACTGATTCTGGGATGAAATCACTCTCAAACAAATACCATACCAAGTCGATAAGGTGAATACCCAGATCCCCTAATGATCCACTTGTCTTTTTACTATTAGCGTCATCTCTCCAAGTAAACTTTTTGCGTCTAATTGCACTATTTTTCTTGAAGTGTACTTTTATGGACAGTATGTTACCTAGTTCATTATTGATAATTAAGCTTTTTAAGATATTTACATAAGATAAATATCGATAATTAAATCCCATACTAGCTCTTACATCTGACCTTTCAGCGGTATCTTTCATTATGCTTGCTTCCTCGAGAGAAATAGCCATAGGCTTTTCACACAATACATGCTTATGTTTTGCCAATGCCTGTAAAGCGTGTTCTTTATGGCAAAAGTTTGGTGATGCTACAATTACACCTTCTGAGGCATCAATGAGTTCATCTGCTTTTTCATATGTCTTCCCACCGAAAGTTTTCACAAAGCTTTCCGCATTTTGTTGATTTATGTCATATACCCCTACTAACTCTGCGTTTTTTATTGTAGATAAAGCAGTTGCGTGCGCTCTGGCAATACCACCTGCACCTATGATACCAATCTTCTTCATATCTATTTTCCTCCTTATTAACCAATTAATTTTTTTAAGGTATTAGTAATTCCTTTTGAGTACTCACTATCAGTTATAAGTTGGTGCAAGTTTTTAGCTTCCTGTGTTGCATTTTTCAGCAGATATCCATTCCCTACAGCCTGTAACATACGAACATCATTTCCGCTATCTCCAAATGCGATAGCTTTTTCGGCATTTAGGCTGTATTTCTCTAACATAAACTTTACAATTTCATTCTTTCCTGTTCCCTTGGGGATAAAATCTACATCATAGCTGTCTTCCGGATCACCTGCTAACGGATTACATCGATTGATATTAACTGAAACTCCGTATTCCTCGCAGATCTTTTCAATGGATGACAGGTTTTTCTTGTCGTTTATTTCATCTTGTTCCTGATAATAAAAATTGTGCTTATACCGTGACTTTCCTAATTGAGTTTGAGGATTCAACAGAATGTTATAATTGTCGTGTAGCTGTTTCACAATTCGATCTATCTTTTCTTTACTAAACTCTTCATTTATACGGCTGTTCCACTCATGATCTTGCTGTCCGAAGTTATGCTCTGAAAAGTACGTGATTTCAGTTCCAAGATCACTAGCGACAAAATGCGGGAAATATCTAAATTTTCCTCGTTCCATTTTATCGAGAATAGATTCTATGCTGCTCCCAGTAACCCATCCAATTAGCAGTTCCCCAGCTTTACTTTTTTGTTCCAGATAGTCTTCGAGTTCATATATGTCTTGTTGTTGCTGTTCGTCGATTGTATGCGGAAAATACGTCTCATCAAAATCACAAAAAACAATATACTGAGGATGTTCAACCTTGGATAACGTTTTATACTCCAGCTTTTTGCTTAATAACACTGAACAGTCCCTCCATTACTCTGTCTTGTTCTTCTAAAGTAAATGACGGATATAAAGGCAAATGCAGTACCTGACTATGTGCCTTTTCCGTATGGACCAATTGGAGTTTTGTGTACTTGTCCTGTACTAAAGGAGTGTTTTGCATATGAGACAGTACTGGATAATATATATCTGTTTGAACACCATAATCTTCATTTAATTTCGTCATGATATCTGTCCTATCCTCTGCTTTTACCTTAATAGGAAACAGGTGCCACACATGATCTTCGCTTAATTCCGGTAATTCAATAAGGCCTTTATTCTGTAATTCTGCTAATTGAGTAATGTATCTATCAGCCAAGAATAGTCTTTTGAAGTTGTTTAATGAAAGGTGCTTTATTCTCTCTAAACCAATTGCAGCCTGTAAATTGTCCATTTTTGAATTAAATCCAAAATTGATGACTTTCTTATTTTTCACATTTACTTCAAAACCATGATAACTGAATTGAATGCATTTTTTGGCGAGTTCTTCATTATCAGTTGCTATTGCCCCAGCCTTACCGCATACACCAAAATTCTTATATGGATTAAAACTTAATGTAGTGATGTCTGCGTACTTTCCTAAGTCTGTCAGCCCAATTCCTTGGCAAGCATCTTCAATTACTTTCAATTTATAACGATTTGCTATTTGGCGGATCTGCTTCATTTCTGAATGTTTTCCGTATAGATGCACAGGGAGAATAAACTTTGTATAAGGCGTTATTGCTTCCTCAATTTTGTTAGGGTCGAGGCAGAATGTTTGTGGGGTAATATCTGCATAGACAGGCACGCCTCCCACAGCTAACACAGCATTTTCAGTAGCTGAAAAGCTATTAGCTGGCATGATCACTTCATCCCCGCGGTTTAACCCTAAAGCCAATAATCCTATCATAATAGCATCCGTTCCGCTGCTGGTTGCAATTACATACCTTTTATGTAAATATGTAGATAAAACGTCTTCGAATTTCTCTAAATAGGAACCACTCGTAAATTTTCCAGTTGGCAAAACGCTAGTTAATGCAGTTAAGATATCATCCACTTCATCATTGGTTATTAATCTGTCTACAGGCATAAAAGGGACTTTACTGATTTCACGATTTTTTTGGTAGTTGAAAAGGTCATTTTCAATATCGGTATTTTCTTTTAATACTTGTCTCCAACGCTCGTTTACAATACTGTCTTCAATAACAAGTTCTTTTCCTTGTACGTCACCTTTTAAGTGCTTTAGCAGTAACATGTTTTCTTTACTTTTACCTGAAACTCTGACTTGTTTTTGCATGAACAGTACCTCCAATGAGTTTATAATGTGGAAAATTTGATACAAATTTATCCTAATTTCTGAAACCGGTAACATGTCAATAACTTTTTTGAGGAAGGGAAAATATGCCTACAATTGATGAAATAGCAAGATTATGTAACGTGTCTAAAACCACAGTATCAAGAGTATTGAATAATCACCCTTATGTATCGAAAGAAAAAAGAGATATGATTTTAAAGGCGATTAACGAACTTGATTACACTCCCAATTATTTAGCTCGGAATTTTAGGAGAAATAAGACACAAACGATAGCTTTATCGGTTCCGAGTATCGACCATCCATTTTTTGCACAATTAATAAAAGGGGTCTCTCATGAAGCACTGTCTAAGAATTACAAGGTAATTGTATTTCAAACCTTTTATGACAAACAGACAGAGCTGGAACTATTAGAGTTATTGAAGCACAAAGAAGTTGATGGTGTTATTCTTGGAACTTTAGAAAATGACTGGGATAAGATATCGCATTTTTTAAGGTATGGTCCGATCTTATTATGTAATGAATATCATCACTCAGCGGACATCACGATCATTGGATATGATGAATTTGAAGCTGCATACATGGGGGTGGTACATTTAATTGAAAGAGGGCATGAAAAAATTGGATTTTGTTTTGACACGCCATATAGCGAAGCTCAATGTCAGCGGAAAGAGGGGTACTTGAAAGCTTTACAAGATTACAATTTACATCATAGAAACGAATGGATATTCGGTGAATTGTTTAATATCGAGGATGGCTTTCGTGTTTTTCATAAGATAAAGGATCTAAAGGACAGACCCTCAGCAATCTTTACGGGAAATGATCAAGTCGCCGCAGGGATTATTAAACAGGCGATAAAAAACGGCTTTCATGTTCCAGAAGACTTAGCTGTAATAGGTTTTGACAACCAATTGATTTGCCAAGTAGTGACTCCGACCATAACAACAATTGATATTCCCATCATAGAATTAGGTCAACAGGCTGTGTTGAAAATAATCGAGTATATTTCGGGCAACATTTCTTTAAACAGAAACATTATTAAACTGCCAACAAGTCTTATCATAAGAGAATCAACTTAACTAGAGATTTCGCCTTCCTTGTATAGAAAAAGAGGTTATTCATATATAACCTCTTTTTCTATCAGGAAGCCTGTTTTTTGGAATTTTCATAAACGCTTCTATACCAAAGTCGTCAACGATTTCTTCGTCTCTCATTTCGCCTTCTGTCAGCACTCACTTCAAATCTGATCCATTTTTTATCAAATGAATTTGGCGTTAATATATTTCGAATCATCTTGTTCGAAGCTTTTCACACTTATATGTCCCCATCTTGATGGTTTGCGGTTTAAAAGTTCTTGAACCCTTTTTTCATTAGGCGTTACTGCGGCTGATCGGGCTTTCATGATTTTTTTTTTCACCATGAAGATGGTGAAGCAGACGATAAAACGGCGGCAGCAGGGCAATGACTAAAATAACGCGTATGACCTGAACCGCAACGACAAAGGTGGAATCAGCATGCAAGGTAACAGACGTCGTCGCCATCTCTGCAATGCCGCCGGGCGCAAATGCCAGAACAGAAGTGATGAGCGAGATTCCTGTCAGCTCGGAAACGATTACGGCGCTTAAAAACATAGCTGCGATTAAACCGACGGACGAGACAAACCCGACGATGACAATACGGGTGACGCCGACAAACATGCTTTTGTACATTTTAGAGCCGATCGTTGCTCCGAGAAATACTTGGGACACATGGTTAGCTTGTGACGGCCACCATGCCGTCATGTCGTGTCCTGTCACCGCAGCGCCGCCAACGTGTACAATTGCTACACCGAGCATGCTTCCGAGCAGCCATGGGGCCGGAAATTTTAAAAATTTAGCAGCTTTGCAAGCTCCCCAGGCAGCCAGAATCAGAATAGCGGTCCACAAAAGGGGAGCGAGCCTGATATCAGTCGTTGCTGTGGAAAGCGATTCTGCTGCGGCACGAGCGGAAGAATCTTGTTTTGTATAGATCAAAATGACTAAAAACGGAATGGAAAGCACCACGAGCAGCACCCGCATCATTTGAACGAGGCTGACAATGGCGGTATTGGCGCCGACCTCTTGCGCGATGCTCGGCATGGCAGACAGTCCGCCTGGAGCAGTGCCGACAAAGCTTGTTAACATGTCCGTTTTGCTGAAACGCCAAAGCACATATCCTGACAGCATGGCAAGCAGTATAGACAATATCAGCATAACGCTGACTGAAAACCAATGATCTTTGAGAACAGAGAGAACGGATAAGTTCAGCTTTTGGCCCAATTCGATGCCGAGGATCATCTGCCCGAGAGCGAGCCACCGGCGGTTAATTCCTTTTTGATCTGGCGCCATCATCAGCCATGCCGGCCGTATCATGGCGAGGCAGCAGGCGACAATCAGCGTTCCGATCATCCATCCAATCGATATTCCGGTTAATGAAAGAATAAACCCCCCGGCTGCACTGATTGCGATAAACCATAGATCTTTGAGGAGATTTTCGTCTTTCTTCAATGTAAAACCCTTCTTCCTTTTCACGTAACACTCCAAATGGTTCACGTAGTGAATGTATAATTACTATAATATATTTTCGGTGATAAAGAAATTAGGAATTATTTTCGATTAACCATTCATTTTTCTTATGACTTTTTGTTCGAGCCTATCTATTGTGTAAGTCAGGCATAAGCATGCTGCCAGTATACACACGGCAAGGGCGTAAAACATCACTTCTCCGCCAAACGATGTCAGGATCATCCCGCCTGCCAAAGGTCCGATTGAGCGGGAAATATCCCAATGCAGGCCGTATATCGCATAAAACCGGCCGAGCAGATGAGGCGGCGCCAATTTTGAAATGAAGGTCTGGATGTGGGTGAGTCCGATGCTTTCGCCAACCGTCATCACCGCTGCCGTCACTAAAAGCATTGTCAGGGAGGTTGAGCATGCGAAGCCGGCAGCCGCAAGGGCGTAGCAGATATAAGCGATCAAAAGGATCGTTTTCATCGAAAGCTTTTCGGTCGCTTTTACAAGAGGAACCTGAAGAACAAAGCTGAATAAAGCTTTTACCGCCGAGTAGATGGTCAGCATGGACAGATAATCAGAAAACATGTTTTTGCTGAAGAGCCTGTAGGTTGTTTCTGTTTGCGCATATAACATGCTGATGGGGAGAGAAAGCAGCAAAAGAAGCAGTACAGGCCTGTATATCGTAAAGCTTCCGGAAAACGCCGGTGTGCCAGCTGTTATGATCGGCTTTGTTTCCGGCAGTTTTAGTGCGGCAACCAGAAAGTAGCTGAACAATGCCGCGGCATCTAAAGCGAATATCCACACGGGGTTATGTTTGTACAGCAGCATCCCCGCTAGCGGCCCTGCCGTCAGGCCCGCTGAATAGATCGCATTGATAACCGCAAACACTTCTGAACGTCTGCTTTCCGGCGTGCTTTCGGCAATTTGAGCGCGGGAAGCAGGGATATACAACGATCTTCCGATGCCATTCATGACGTAGAGAAGGGCGAAAACATACGCTTGATCTGCAAACACAAACCCCGTCATGGCTGCTGCTTGCAGAAGCAATGCGATCAAAATCGCTGTTCGCCGCCCAAGCCGGTCCGTCACCCGTCCGGCAATCAGGGTCAGACAAATATCGGCAAATGGCTGAAGACTGATGATCAGCATTGGAATCATGACGCTGCCGTTTAATTGTTCATGCAGGTACAGCACCATAAAAGGTCCCATCATTGCACCTGTCAGGCTTGTCAGCATTTCGCCGAAAAAGCGGAGCCAAACGGGAGCGGTATATCTCGATTTTATAGATTGAAAGCTGGTCAGCATGTGATCGCCGCCTTTCGCTGTTTGGTATAGTAGTAGTGTATAGAAGGGGAGGCGGCCCAAAAAGTGAAGAAAAAAAGAGAAAAAGTTTCCCCTTTTGTCGGGAGGTGCGGGGATTGAAGCTGATTGAGCATTATGTGGAACTTGTAAAAGCGGGATGCGCTGCGTATGGGCAGATGAACGAAATGACGCTCACAGAAATTGCAGACTGCTTATGTTGTACAGAAAGAAATGCAAAGCTCATTTTACATAAGCTGGAGAACAAGGATTGGATTATCAGGAAAAGCGGGGCGGGGCGAGGCCGTAAATCTAAAATCGCGTTTCTTCGCCGTCCTGAGGAGCTGCTGCTTCAAACAGCCAAGGATTATACAATGGCTGGAAAGCTTAAAAAAGCAAAGGAACTGCTTCAGCAGTATCAGTCCGCTTTTCCGGGGCTTCAAAACGAATATGATATGTGGTTTTCTGAGGTGTTCGGCTTTGTGACAGAGACCGGCGGGGATGGAGAAAAGGATGTGCTCCGGCTGTTCATCACGCCTGAAGATGTCAGCAGTTTGGATCCTTGCCAAATATTTTTGCGATCTGAAGGGCATTTCGTTAAGCAGATATTTGATACATTGCTCACGTATGATCCAACTGTGCGGGAGCCGAAGCCTCATTTGGTTCACGGATGGGAAGAGCACGAAAAAAAACGATGGAGGTTTTTTCTTCGGAAGGGTGTGTCTTTTCATAACGGACAGCCGCTGACAGCGAGGGATGTTGCGTTTACGTTTCAGCGATTTTTGACACGTGCTGATAACCCGTATAAATGGCTGTTACACGGGGTGAAGCAAGTTCTGGAAAACAGCCCTTATTGTGTCGAGTTCATACTCGATCAGCCGAATGAGCTATTGCCGTATGTTCTTTGTGATGAACGGCTGTCTATTCTGCCGGCAGAACAGGGCGGCGCGATCAACGGAACAGGTCCTTTTCGGGTAAATCAGCATCACAGCCGGATGCTTGTGCTTGAAGCCAATGAGCGTTACTTCAAAGGACGCCCCTTTTTGGATCGCGTTGAGTTTGTGTTTTCTGAGCAAGCCGGAGAGATGAATGGCTTTACCATTCAAGAAAAACAAACAGGTCCTGATCGGCAAACTGTTTTTGATGAACGGCATGTCCAGTACTTGTCGCTCAATTTGAAAAAGAATGGGCCTCTTCAGCACCGAAGCTTTCGAAAAGCGCTCCGCCTGCTGATTTCCTCTGAACGGCTCGTTAAGGAAGCGGGAGGGCACCGCAGAATTCCGGTTTCGTCTTTTTTACATCAGAACCCTTTTGAACGGGAAGACGTATCACCTTTTGAATTGCTGAAGCAGAGCGGGTACGGGGGAGAAACGCTTGTGCTGTCTACCTTTTCGGAAGCTGATCATCGTGAGGACGCCGAGTGGATTCAAAATGTTTGCGCCCGGCATGGCATCAGGCTTACACTTCAATTCTGTGATTCTGCTGATCTCCGCCGGCCGGAAATTGTGCAAATGGCGGATATCATTCATGACAGTGCGACGTTTTATCAAGACAGTGAGTTTGGTTTTCTGCATTTGCTGCTGTCGGAGAACAGTTTTTTGTTCCAGCATCTATCTGAAACACTGGAACAAATATGCTCTAGAATGACAGAACGGATTTTTTCGATCCCTGACCGCTGTTCGAGAATCCAGCTGCTGCATGACATTGACCGCCGGCTTGTACAGGAGTTCAATGCGATTCCGCTGTATCAAAGTGTGCTTCAGGTGGAATCAAGCGGGAATGTGAAAGGCCTCATGCTTGATGAAGAGGGATGGGTTGATTTGTACGCCGTGTGGCTGTCCAAATAAAAAAGGAGGGTTCCTTTTTTGAACCCTCTCCGTCCTTTATGACGCTTCCATATTACGGCATTGTTCAGCACATCTAAAGCAGGACATCGCACACGCTTGGCAATGATCGTGCTCGTGTTTTTCACATTCTGTGCCGCACGCTTCACAAATGTCGGCGCAAAGTGCGCAAATTTCTTGCATGAACGGGCTGTCCGTTTGCATGGCTTTGACCGCCAGTGCGCAAATATCCGCGCATTCTCTGTCAAGCCGGATGCAGCCGCTTAGCTTGTGGTGTGCGCTTTCTTCCAAGCATTTTGTAAAACAATGATTGCAAGCCTTCATACAATTCATGCAAGCCTCGATACAAGCTTCTGAATATTGCTCCATGGCAGATTCCCCCTGTATGCCAGTGTATAGTTTTATGTTTCCCGGCTGCATGTGAAAAAAACAGGTGAGTGTGTTTTTTGGATGAGGGGATATGTGTGGATTCACTGTGCGGGTATATTTAACGTTCCATTAAGAAGTACAGAAACCAGACAGCGTGATTTTGTTCATCACGAGCGGCGCGCATAAAGATGCCCTTCGCTTTTACATTTGAGGTTTCCTCCGCCGCGCGCAAATAAAAGTCGACTGTTTCTTGTTCATCTTTAAAAGCGGCGTCCAGTCCTCTCGTGAAATTGTCTGGGCATTCTTCCGTTTGTTTCGGCATGAAGTGTTTGCCGGTAATGGTCCCGTACAATGTGGAAAATTCACGGAGGTGGCGCATTTCGTCACGCCTGATTTCTTCAATCTGTTTTCTGGCGTCATCGCGGCTGGCAAGTTTGGCAAGCTTGCGGTAGCATTGAACCGCGCTGAATTCTCCGTTAATGGCCTTTTTCAGATTCTGAATCAAAATAGGATCATCCCGGTATGGCGCCGGATATGGATAATAGTTGTAGTACAAGGGGATTCAACTCCATTCTTGAAGAATTGGGCTTCTGTAAAAAGTATATGTAGGGCAGAGAGACATGTGCTGAGAAATTCAGTTTTTTCAATGTGAAAGGCCGTTTTTTACCAATAGATGAGATTGGTCATTTTCGTCAACATTCGATAAAATATATAGAGATAAAAAGAGAGGGGTCTTCTAATTTGGGAGCAGAGTTTTTAGTAGGCAGGTCCGGGAGTGGAAAAACGAAGCTGATCATCGACAGCATTCAGGATGAACTGCGCCGGGCTCCATTCGGGAAACCGATCATTTTTCTAGTCCCGGATCAAATGACGTTTTTAATGGAATACGAGCTTGCTAAAACGCCTGATATGGGCGGAATGATACGCGCTCAAGTGTTCAGCTTTTCACGATTGGCATGGCGCATTCTCCAGCATACGGGAGGAATGAGCAGGCCGTTTCTGACGAGCACAGGTGTACAGATGCTCCTGCGAAAACTCATTGAGGAGCATAAACAGGAGTTCAAAGTTTATCAAAAAGCGAGTGACAAAAGCGGATTCACCGCCCAGGTTGAACGGATGCTGACAGAATTTAAGCGGTATTGTCTGGAACCGGAAGATATCCGCCGGATGGCGGAAAGCGGAACGGCTTCCGAGTATCGCGGGGAACGTGTTTTATCTGAAAAGCTTCATGACTTATCGATTCTGTATCAGCAGATGGAAAAAAGCCTCGCAGGGCAATATCTTCACTCAGAGGATTATTTAACATTGCTGGCGGAGCATATTCCTCTTTCGGAGGATGTAAAGGGCGCACATATCTATGTGGACGGCTTTTATCAATTTACGCCGCAGGAATTCAGGGTGTTGGAGCAGCTTATGGTTCACGCAGAGCACATCACGTTTTCGCTGACAGCGGACAAGCCGTCTGACGAACGGGAGCCGCATGAACTGGAATTATTCAGAATGACGGGAAAAACCTATTACCGCCTGCACGAAAAGGCGAAGGAATTAAATCTGGACATTACGTATAAAGAGCCTAGCGGGAGTGAAAGGCATACACGCACACCGGAATTGGCGCATCTAGAGGCGCAGTATGAAACGCGTCCGGCCATCCCATATGCAGAAAAACAAGAGGCTGTTACTGTGATGCAGGCCGCAAACAGACGAGCAGAGCTTGAAGGCATTGCCCGGGAAATTCACGCCCTTGTCAGAGAGAAGGGCTATCGCTATAAGGATGTAGCGATTCTTGCACGCCAGCCGGAAGACTACAAAGATATGGTGAAGGAAGTGTTCGCTGATTACGAGATTCCTTATTTCATTGACGGAAAAGCATCTATGCTGAACCATCCGTTAATTGAATTTATCCGCTCGAGCCTTGATGTTTTGAAAGGGAATTGGCGTTATGAAGCGGTGTTTCGCTGCGTGAAAACCGAACTGTTATTCCCGCTTAACGAGCCGAAGAATAAGGTGAGAGAACAGGTCGATCAGCTTGAAAATTACTGTATCGCCTACGGGATCAAAGGCGATCGCTGGACAAAGGGCGACCGTTTCCATTACAGACGTTTTGTGTCATTGGATGATGATTTTACGCAGACCGACCAGGAAATCGAAATGGAAAACATGCTGAATGACACACGCGACTGGATTGTTCCGCCGCTTTTTCAGCTCCAGAAACGAATGAAAAAAGCAAAGACGGTTCAGGAGAAGGCGGAGGCGCTCTACCGCTATTTAGAAGAGACGGATGTGCCGCTTAAGCTGGATCAGGAAAGACAGCGTGCTGAAGAAGACGGCAGAATCATTGAAGCGCAGCAGCATCAGCAGGCGTGGGATGCAGTCGTTCAGCTGCTTGAGGAGTTTGTTGAAATGATGGGAGATGATGAGATTTCTCTAGATTTGTTTCAGCAAATGATGGAAGCCGGCGCGGAGTCGCTTACATTTTCTCTCATTCCGCCTGCGCTTGACCAGGTGTTTGTCGGCAATATGGATTTGTCCAGAATGTATGACACCTCCTGCACTTTTGTGCTGGGGGCAAACGATGGTGTTCTCCCGGCGCGCCCTGATGAAAACGGAGTGCTGTCGGACGATGACCGGGAATGGCTGAAAACGGTTGGGGTTGAGCTTTCCTCAGGCGGGCGAGAGCGTCTGCTTGACGAGCATTTCCTCATCTATATGGCGTTTTCCAGTCCGTCTGACAGGCTTTACGTATCGTATCCGATTGCCGATGCGGAAGGAAAAACGCTTTTGCCGTCGATTGTTATTAAGCGGCTGGAAGAACTGTTTCCGCACCATAAGGAGCGCCTGTTGACAAATGAACCTGAACAGGTCAGCGATGAGGAACAGCTGATGTATGTCGTCAATAAAAGCGTGGCACAGTCCTTTACTGCGAGCCAGCTTAGATTATGGACACGGGAATACGAGATCAGCGACGTTTGGTGGAGCACGTACAATGTGCTGATGAGCGACCCGGACAAATTGCAATCGAAAAAACTGTTTTCAAGCCTGTTTTTCCGTAATGAAGTAAAGCAGCTTGAACGCAGCGTGTCAAGGCAGCTTTATGGTGAACGCATTCAAGGCAGTGTGTCGAGGATGGAAACCTTTAACGCGTGCCCGTTCTCCCATTTTGCGTCACACGGGCTGCACCTGAAGGAACGGCAATTTTTTAAGCTTGAAGCACCGGACATCGGCCAGCTGTTTCATTCCAGCTTAAAGCTGATTTCAGACCGGCTGCGGGAGCAAAAGCTGGATTGGCGCGATTTAACGAAAGAGCAGTGTGAGCTGTTTTCCTATGATGCGGTAGAGCGGCTGGCGCCAAAACTGCAAAAAGAAATTCTGCTCAGCTCAAACCGGCATTATTATGTGAAGGAAAAACTGCAAAAAATTGTGACACGCGTGTCCGGCATTTTAAGCGAGCATGCGAAAGCGAGCGGATTCGTGCCGATTGGGCTTGAACTGGGCTTTGGAGGAAAAGGGCCGCTCCCGCCGCTGACCTTTAAGCTGAAAAACGGCTGCACGATGGAGCTCGTCGGGCGAATTGACCGCGTTGATAAAGCGGAAAGCTCAAAAGGCCTGCTTCTAAGGATTGTCGATTATAAATCAAGCGACAAAGGCCTTGACTTAGCGGAAGTCTATTACGGCCTGGCGCTGCAAATGCTGACATACCTTGATTTATCGATTACACACTCAGCCGACTGGCTCGGAATGAGAGCGACGCCTGCGGGGGTGCTGTATTTCCATATTCATGACCCGATGATTCAATCTAATCTCCCGCTCGGGCTTGACGAGATTGAACAGGAGATCTTTAAGAAATTTAAAATGAAGGGCCTGCTCCTCGGTGATCAGGAAGCGGTTCGCCTCATGGATACGACGCTTCAAGAGGGACGGTCAAATATCGTCAACGCCGGCTTGAAAAAAGACGGCTCTCTCAGATCGGACTCGGCGGCAGTCGGCGAAAAGGAATTTGAGCTGCTGACGAAGCATGTGCGCCGCACCTTCCAAGAAGCTGGCGAACAAATCACCGACGGACGCGTATCGATTGAGCCTTATAAAATGAAGAACAAGACGCCATGCACATACTGTGCGTTCAAATCAGTATGCCAATTTGATGAATCATTAGAAGAAAACGAGTATCGCACATTAAAGGCTGAAAAGGACAAGACGATACTTGAGTGGATAAAAAAGGAGGCGGATGGCAATGAACATTCCTAAACCGGCAGACAGCACGTGGACAGATGACCAATGGAATGCCATTGTTTCAACCGGCCAGGATATTCTTGTGGCGGCTGCTGCGGGCTCCGGGAAAACCGCTGTGCTCGTTGAGCGAATGATCCGGAAAATCACAGCGGAAGAAAACCCGATTGATGTAGACCGGCTTCTCGTTGTGACCTTTACAAACGCCTCGGCGGCAGAAATGAAACACCGAATTGCGGATGCCTTGGAAAAAGAGCTCGTAAAGCGCCCCGGCTCGCTGCATATCAGACGCCAGCTGTCTCTTTTAAACCGGGCCAGCATTTCGACACTTCATTCCTTTTGCCTGCAAGTGCTGAAAAAATATTACTATTTGATCGATATTGATCCGGGCTTTCGGATTGCCGATCAGACCGAAGGCGAGCTGCTTGGGGATGAAGTGCTGGATGAGCTGTTCGAAGACGAATACGCAAAGGGTGACGAGGCGTTTTTTGAGCTGGTTGACCGCTACACGACAGACCGGCATGATCTGGATCTGCAATTTCTCGTCAAACAGGTGTACGAGTATTCCCGATCCCACCCAAACCCGGAGGCATGGCTGGAAAGCTTTGTTCATTTATATGATGTATCTGAAAAGAGCGCGATCGAAGAGCTTTCGTTTTATCAATATGTCAAAGAGGATATTGCAATGGTGCTTAACGGAGCGAGGGAAAAGCTCCTGCGCGCCCTTGAACTGACAAAAGCGCCGGGCGGACCGGCGCCGCGCGCTGACAATTTTCTTGATGATCTTGCGCAGATTGATGAACTGATTCAGCATCAGGACGATTTCAATGAACTTTATAAGCGGGTGCCTGCCGTCTCATTTAAGCGCGCGAAGGCGGTAAAAGGGGACGAGTTTGATCCCGCGCTGCTTGATGAAGCGACAGACTTGCGAAATGGCGCGAAAAAACTGCTTGAAAAGCTCAAAACCGACTACTTCACAAGAAGTCCTGAACAGCATTTGAAAAGCCTAGCCGAGATGAAGCCTGTCATTGATACACTCGTACAGCTTGTCATTAGCTATGGAAAGCGATTCGAAGCCGCGAAGCAGGAAAAATCAATCATTGATTTTTCTGATTTGGAGCATTACTGTTTGGCGATTTTGACAGCTGAAAATGACAAAGGCGAACGCGGTCCGAGCGAGGCAGCAAGATTTTATCAGGAGCAGTTTCATGAGGTGCTCGTTGACGAATATCAGGATACCAACCTCGTGCAGGAATCGATCCTGCAGCTTGTCACAAGCGGGCCGGAGGAGACTGGAAACCTGTTTATGGTAGGAGATGTCAAACAGTCGATTTATCGATTCAGGCTTGCGGAGCCGCTTCTTTTCCTCTCCAAATACAAACGGTTTACAGAGAGCGGAATAGGAACGGGACGGAAGATCGACTTGAATAAAAACTTCCGAAGCCGGGCTGATATTTTAGACAGCACAAACTTTTTATTTAAACAGCTGATGGGCGGCAAAATCGGTGAGGTGGATTATGACGAGCAGGCTGAGCTGAAGCTTGGCGCGGCGTATCCGGACAGTGGCGAGACGGAAACGGAGCTGCTGCTGATCGACAACACAGAAGAGACGGATGCAGGCGAGGAAGCAGAAGAGCTGGAAACGGTGCAGTTCGAGGCGAAAGCGATCGCTAAGGAAATTCGCAAACTGATTTCATCACCTTTTAAGGTGTATGACGGAAAAACGAAAACACACCGCAATATTGAATACCGCGATATCGTGATTTTACTGCGTTCCATGCCGTGGGCGCCGCAAATCATGGAGGAGCTGAGAGCACAGGGCATACCGGTTTACGCCAATTTAACGTCAGGCTATTTTGAAGCGGTCGAAGTCGCCGTCGCGATTTCGGTGCTGAAGGTGATCGATAACCCGTATCAGGATATACCGCTTGCCTCTGTGCTGCGCTCACCGATTGTCGGAGCAGATGAAAACGAGCTGTCTTTGATCCGGCTTGAAAACACAAAAGCGCCGTACTATGAAGCGATGAAAGACTACTTGGCAGCCGGCGACCGGAACGGCGAGCTTTATCAAAAGCTGCAAACCTTTTACGGGCATCTGCAAAAATGGCGCGCGTTTTCGAAAAACCACTCAGTATCTGAGCTGATTTGGGAAGTGTACCGCGACACGAAATATATGGATTATGTCGGCGGGATGCCGGGCGGAAAACAGCGCCAGGCCAATTTGCGCGTCCTTTACGACCGGGCGCGCCAATATGAATCAACGGCGTTTCGCGGCCTGTTCCGTTTCCTGCGATTTATCGAACGCATGCAGGAGCGGGGCGATGATCTTGGTACGGCGAGAGCGCTCAGCGAGCAGGAGGATGTTGTCCGCTTAATGACGATCCACAGCAGCAAGGGGCTTGAATTCCCTGTTGTGTTTGCAGCGGGTCTCGGCCGCAATTTCAACATGATGGACTTAAACAAATCGTACCTGCTGGACAAGGAGCTCGGGTTTGGCACGAAGTATATTCACCCGCAATTGCGTATCAGCTATCCGACGCTTCCGCTCATTGCGATGAAGAAAAAAATGCGCAGGGAGCTGCTGTCAGAGGAATTGCGGGTACTCTATGTTGCATTAACAAGAGCAAAGGAAAAATTGTTTCTGCTTGGCTCGTGCAAGGATCATCAGAAACAGCTCGCAAAATGGCAGGCATCCGCGTCACAAACTGACTGGCTTCTTCCGGAGTTTGACCGCTATCAGGCAAAAACGTATTTAGATTTCATCGGGCCGGCTCTTGCCAGACACAGAGATATGGAGACTTTGGCTGAAAACGGTGCGACAGCGCGTCCTGATATATCAGGACACCCGGCTCGTTTTGCCGTCCGAATGATCCATTCCTATGATTTGCTGGATGATGATTTGGAGGAAAGAATGGAAGAAAAAAGCGAGCGCCTAGAAGCGATTCGCCAAGGTGAACCAGTTCCCGGCTCGTTTATGTTTGATGAAAAAGCCCGCGAGCAGCTGAACTGGACCTACCCGCATCACGAGGTGACGCAAATTCGTACAAAGCAGTCGGTGTCTGAGATCAAGAGAAAAAGAGAGTACGAGGATGAATACAGCGGCAGGGCCCCTGTTAAACCGGCTGACGGCAGCATGCTGTACAGACGGCCTGCTTTCATGATGAAAAAAGGCCTGACGGCGGCAGAGAAAGGAACGGCCATGCATACGGTGATGCAGCATATCCCGCTGACACATGTGCCGACGATAGAAGAAGCGGAGCAGACGGTTCATAAGCTTTATGAAAAAGAACTGCTTACGGAAGAACAAAAAGCCGCTATATATATAGAAGAAATCGTGCAATTCTTCCATACGGAAATCGGCGGACAGCTGATCAGCGCGCAATGGAAGAATAGGGAAGTACCGTTCAGTTTGGCGCTTCCAGCCAAGGAGATCTATCCTGATGCACAGGAGGCGGATGAGCCGCTTTTAGTGCAGGGAATCATTGATTGTCTCTATGAAACTGACGGCGGTTTATATCTTTTGGACTATAAATCGGACCGGATTGAGGGCAAATTCCAGCACGGATTTGAAGGAGCGGCCCCGATCTTGAAGAAACGATATGAAACGCAAATTCAGCTGTACACGAAGGCAGTTGAGCAAATTGCAAAAACAAAGGTAAAGGGATGTGCGCTTTATTTCTTTGACGGAGGGCACATTCTGACATTATAGCGAGATCCGTAAGCTCCGGTGATTTCAGGCGGAGCGGATCTCGTTTTCCATATAAAAGAGAGGTGAAAGCATTTGCGGATTTTACATACGGCTGACTGGCATCTTGGAAAAACGCTGGAAGGAAGAAGCAGGCTGAGTGAACAGGCAGATGTGCTTGATGAATTGAATACGATTGTAAAGGAAGAGCAGATCGATGCCATCGTAATGGCAGGGGACGCGTTTGACACCGTGAACCCGCCGGCTTTAGCGGAGCAGCTGTTTTATGAAAGCCTGTCTGCGCTCAGCGACAGAGGGAAGCGCCCGATTGTTGTCATTGCCGGAAACCACGATAATCCTGACCGTTTGTCCGCCGCTTCACCGCTGACACATGAACACGGCATTTATTTAATCGGCTATCCGACAACGGAACCGCTTCATATCGAAGTGCCTTCAGCAGGTGAGCTTTTGGCGGTGGGGGCGCTGGCGTACCCATCTGAAGCGCGGTTAAATGAAGTGCTTTCCGATACATTTGATGAAAAGCTGCTCCGCGATCATTATGATGTGAAAATCAGGCAGGCGTTTGAGCATATGACGAGCCGGTTTCGCAAAGACGCAGTAAAGGTTGCCGCAAGCCATATTTATGTCGCAGGCGGAAACCAAACGGATTCAGAACGGCCGATTGAAGTCGGCGGCGCATATACGGTGGCTGCTGAAAGCCTGCCGGCGGATGCCGCTTACGTGGCGCTCGGCCATTTGCATCGCCCGCAAACGATCAAGCGGGCGCGGACGCTTGCACGTTATTCCGGATCTCCGCTCGCCTACAGCTTTTCTGAAGCGGGCTACGCCAAATCGGTGACAATCGTGGACGCGAAGCCGGGAGAAGAGGCGTCTTGGCATGAAGTGTTATTATCTAGCGGCAAGCCTCTTGTGAAGTGGAAAGCGGCAAATGGCTTGAGCGAGGTGTACAGCTGGCTGGATGAAGGCAGGGATGAGAATGCCTGGATTGACCTTGAAATCCGTGTGACGGACCAGCTGTCACTTGAAGAAATTCATAGGCTGCGGAAGGCGCACCCGGGCTTTATCCATATCAGGCCGGTTTTTGAAGAACAAAACAAAGAGCGGGAGCGAGTCGAGGTGAAGCATGTGTCGATCGAAGACCGCTTTAAGAAATTTTATGAAAAACAAACTGGCGGCGCGGTGCCGGATGAAGAAATGGTGAAGCTGTTTTTAGAGCTTGCATCCGGCGTTGAAGAGGAGGATGCGAAATGAAGCCGATCGCCTTATCGATAAAGGGGCTGCACAGCTTTAGAGAGGAGCAGACGATTGATTTCGAAGGCCTTTCCGGCGCCGGTGTTTTCGGCATTTTCGGCCCGACAGGAAGCGGTAAATCCTCTATTCTCGACGCAATGACGCTTGCTTTATACGGAAAGGTGGAGCGGGCGGCGAACAATACACACGGAATTTTAAACCATGCGGAAGATACGCTGTCTGTTTCCTTTACCTTTGCGCTTCAGACAAACCATCAAATCTCTTACAAAGTCGAGCGCGTGTTTAAAAGAACGGATGAAATGAAGGTGAAAACGGCACTTTGCCGCTTCATTGAGATTAAGGATGAGCATACAGTGCTGGCCGATAAAGCCAGCGAAGTCAATAAAAGAGTCGAGGAGCTCTTGGGGCTGACGATTGACGATTTTACGAGAGCGGTGGTCCTGCCGCAAGGGAAATTTGCTGAATTTTTGTCTTTAAAAGGAGCGGAGCGCAGGCATATGCTCCAGCGCTTATTTCATTTGGAGCAGTATGGAGACCGGCTCGTGAAAAAACTAAGACGGCAGGCACAGGAAGCCAATGCGAGAAAAAACGAAATGCTTGCTGAACAGTCCGGTCTTGGGGAAGCGAGTTCAGAAGCGGTTGAGCAGGCAGAACAGGCTCTCGAACAAGCTGAATCCCGGCTGGAAGCGATGAAGAAGAATCGGGATCAGGCAAAAGAGCGGTTTACTGAACATCAGGAGATTTGGAATGTTCAAAAGGAAAAAGCCGTATATGAAGAAGAGAAAAAACGTCTCGAAGAGGAACAGCCGCACGTAGACGACATGAAAAAGCGTCTGCTGGAAGCTGAAACAGCCGCTGCTCTGAAGCCCTATGCGAATCGGTATGCAGAAGCCATCCAGCAGGAGGAGAAAGCTGAAAAGGAACAAATGCTTGCTCAAAAAGATTTAGCAGACCAGACCGCTTTCTTTCATCAAAAACATGAAGAGCATGAAGCGTGGCGCCGGCATAAAAGCGAGAAAGAGCCTGAGCTTTTAACCGAGCAGGAACAGCTTTCCCGCCTGCAGGAGATTGAAATCAAACTGAGTGAGGCCAAGCAAGAGGAAGAGTGCAAAAAGGCTGAACTCCATCAAAAAGAAGAGGCTCTTCACTCTGTCATGAATGAATTGGAGGCTGTAACAGACCGTCTGACACGGGGACAAAACAGGCAGACGGAATTGAAGCAGCAGCTCAAATCCCTGCAGGTGACATCAGATGAGCGAAAAAGCTGCCAGCAGGCTGCAGAGATGGCATTACGCATCAGGCAGACTGAGGAGCAAATCACAAAAGAGCAAAAACGAAGTGACGCATTGAACCTTGTGCTTCAGAAGCTGAATGAGGAGAAGAGTACACTCGTCGAAAAGACGAAAGCGGAAGAAAACAACATCATTCAAGCGTATGAGGCTGTACAAACCGTGTACCATTTGGTATGCGAGAGTGAGCGGTCATTAACACGTATAACTGAACAGGCTAGAAAGACACAACAGACGCTTCAGATGCAGCGCGAAAAAGCAAGGGTGGCACTGCTGACAAAAGAGTTAGCCGAAAAGCTGACAGCCGGAAAGCCTTGTCCTGTCTGCGGTTCAACACATCATGATCCGTCTGCCTCAGTACACGAAACATATGAGCTCGACAGCGGCCTTGAAGAGAACATCAAACAGACAGATATGCTGCTGACGGAAGCGGCAGCTCTCAGCCAGGAGATTTTTTCAGCCAAAATCACGCTTGAAGAACAGTCTGCGCGTTTTATTGAACAGTGTCCGTTCTTGCAAAAGATTCAGCAAGCACCAAACCTTGAAGCGGCAGCTTCTTACGAGAATCAGCCGGTGCATGAGGCATTCAATACTGCCTACATTGAATGGAAACGAGTCAAGCAGGATATTCTTTCTGTGAAAACACGAATGGCTCAAATGATCAGCGCTTATCAGGAGTCTTTAAAAAAGGCCGAGCAGCTTAATGAAAAAATCGGTTTTGAAAAAAGAGAGGCGGATCGTATCGCAAGCATCATCGCCGAGCTTCAGTCCTCGTTGGACAGCCGTCTAAAAGCGTTTGACGAAGCGTTTCAGGATCAATCTATCAATGAAGCAGAGAAATGGCAGGAAGCCATTGAAGAAAAGGACCGGGCTGCAGAAGATTGTGAAAAACGAATTGAGAAGAGCATCGCGTTTCTTGCTGAGCATGAAGCACAAAAGGAAAAGCTGCGTGAATCCGGACATCGGCTTGAACGGGAAAAGCTGGAGCTTCACTATGCGGCTGAACGCATCAAGAACGTGATAGCTGATTATGAGCGCGAACTAGGAGATTACGCTAAAGGAGATTCGATCCAAGCCAAACTCCGCTCTGTTCAGCAAGATCTTAAGCTGTTAAGAGAAAAAGAACAATCTCTATATGAAGAACTGCAAAGCGCACAAATGAGGCTCAATCAGGCGAAAAGCCGCGCTTCAGCAAGCGAACTGACTCTTCAAGAGGCGAAGGACAGGTTGGAAAAGGCCGAATCCGATTGGCATGAGCATGCGAAAGGCACTCGCTTTACCTGGACTGAAGAGGTGGAGCGAAGTCTTATCCCAGCGGAAGAGCTTGAAAAGATAAAAACGGGCATAGACCAGTTTATGGATAAACTGAAGCAAAATGCCGCAAACTTAAAGCGTGTAGCGGAGAGACTTGCCGGCCGAGCCTTGTCAGAGAGTGAATGGAGCGAAACCGTTACGGCTTTACAGGAAGCTGAGGACGCGTTTGGCGCTGCGATAGAGGAAAAAGGCGCGGCAGTGAAAGCGCTGGCCGTTATTCGCGACCATCATAAACGGTTTAACGAAATTGAGGCAGAGCTGAAAAAATGGCAGACGCATATCAACAGGCTGGACAAGCTGCAAGCTGTGTTTAAAGGGAACACATTCGTCGAATTTTTAGCTGAGGAGCAGCTTGAAAGCGTAGCGCGGGACGCTTCAGCAAGACTTGGCATGCTGACGAGACAGCGCTATGCCATCGAAGTGGATTCAGAAGGCGGATTCGTGATGCGTGATGACGCAAATGGAGGCGTCAAACGCCCGGTATCCAGCTTGTCTGGAGGAGAGACCTTCCTCACCTCGCTTTCTCTCGCTCTTGCGCTGTCTGCCCAGATCCAGCTTCGCGGAGAATACCCGCTACAGTTCTTTTTCTTAGATGAAGGGTTCGGCACCTTGGATCAAGATCTGCTTGATACGGTTGTGACAGCCTTGGAAAAACTGCAGTCAGACAATCTGTCTGTCGGTGTTATCAGCCATGTGCAGGAACTGCGGGCACGGCTTCCGAAAAAGCTGATCGTCCATCCGGCTGAACCGAGCGGACGCGGCACACGGGTGTCACTTGAATTGATGTAAGGAGGACAGCGGAAATGGCAAAGCAGACTGCCGGAATATGTGAGCTGTGCGGCCGGAGCGATGTCCAGCTGACAGAGCACCACCTCACACCGAAAGAGGAAGGCGGAACGTTTCTGCCGACAGCAATGCTCTGTATTCCTTGCCATAAACAAATTCATGCCTTATATACCAATCAAGAGCTTGCGGTTCGCTTAAACGGAATCAATGAACTCAGAAGCGACCCGCAGCTTGCCCGATTTGTCAAATGGATCCGAAAACAGCCGTCAGAGAAGCTGATCAAAACAAAAAAATCAAATGATCGACAAAAGAAAACATGACTAAAAAGCAGCCCTCTCTTTGCAGAGTGGCTGCTTTTATCCGTTTCCAACCATATCCTGATCGCTGACATCGGGGTCTATATAATTTGTCGCGTTGACTGCGTTGTTTAATAGAAGGAAATCTCCCGTATTTCCTGCTCCCGAACCGAGCGCAGATTTTGAAGAGCTTTTCGGAGATAAGTAAAAGGAATCACCAAAGTTTACGACTCCGCCCGATATGGAATTGATAGCTATAGGCCCGACAATTGCTGGCATAAACGACACCCTTTATCGAAGTCTCTGTTTATTATATGCTCTTGGCGGGCGATTGTGAGCGCGGAGACTGAATCTGCCTAATATGTTTGATTCTCGCGTCGCCGCGAACAATCGAAGCTGATCCAGCATGAAAAACAGAAGCAGCGGAGACCCCTTGAATTTTGACATTGCGAACAAAAATAGCCGGCATCTCGTGGCAAAATGCGCTTTGTACGCTAGTTTCAGGAATCTGCCTCAATACCTGCTGCTGAAAAATCGGGTACTCCTTTCTGTTAAATGAGCCTTCGTTATAGTAAAACGTAGCCAGCGAGCGCTGAACAGCAAATACTCTTATACTCATGTCGATTTCGTTTGTATCACCGGCTTGAAACACGCTTGCTATACCAAGTGAATTGAATTTAATCATTCTGATGCGTGGGATACGTTTTAACATTATGCCGGCGAAATCGGAGCAAGCGGCCCGATAATAAGAGATTCAGGCGGTGTATCAAAAATCGAAGAGAGATAGATGGATTCAGTGTCTCCGATGTGGAATACAGAGGAACTGGACACACCATTCATCCGGATATCCCCGACCTCCAGGCTGCGGTTGATGACGGTAAAGATCATGCTTGCTCATCTCCTTTCATTTCTGCTGGGATATGCTCCAGAAAATGTTCTACAGCACGGATTACGTCACGCTTCACATGCTCAGCGATATGTTCCGCATATTGTGCAGGCGGAATATTTTCTTCTTTTTTGATATGGGACATGTAATAGTGGATGCGGCTGTCCATTTGTTTTCGGATGTCTTCAATGATATGATGTCTGTTTGTATCGTCCAGCCTGCTGTCGTACTGGTTTTCGAGCTGTTCTAAAACATCTGGGATTTCTTCGGTTAAGTACATGTCGACATTCTGGCGGATTTGCTGCATGAGCTGGGCGCCCTCTTCCTGCTGCATCATTCCGATTCCAGGTGTCGATTGGCTGACTTCAAAGTTTTGAACGCTGTTCGGATCAGTCGGATTTAAACCGATATTTAATGTCCCATCAAGCCTTTCGATTTTCAGCTGATCAAATTTATACTCCACACGCTCAATGGTAGTGGCCGGCCGCTGCTTCATCGAATTCATTTCAGATTGAATCTCATTCAGCTGGCGTTCGAGCTGCTGAATATGGAGTGCCTGCTGCTGAACAAAGGAATTCAAGTTTTGTAAGTAAGAGGAAACAGATTGATCATACATGGTCTTCACCTCTTTCATATAATTAACGGCCAGGTGGCTGGAGAGGGACCAATGAACTTGCATCGGGTGCCTGCGGCTGAACCGGCTGCCCTAAGGCTGAAACCTCTGGTGCTGGTTCGACATAGCTTCCCGTATTATACAGGTTTGACAGGGATTTAATTGATCCGGCGCTTCCGATTTGCAGAACGGAGGAGTTGCTGATTGATTCCAGGCGTATATAGTTAATTTGGATCGTTTGATTAATATAGAAATTCATGAGCCTCACTCCTTTTACGCATTGCCTGCAATCGGCTGATCTACCGCATCGTTATCATACACATTCGTCGCGTTTTGGTAATTCATCACCTTGAGGCTGTCGCCGGTATTAAAGCTGCCGGCACCGGCAAACGTTCTGACCTGTGCCTGAGGAGAAATCGTAATGCAGTCCCCGATATGAACGACTCCGCTCGTACCAATCGCATTAATTTTAAACGCCCCGACAATGGCCGGCATACGAGCACATCCTTTGTTGTAAAATTGAAAAAAGCCAAGTAAAGTAAAAATAGAATTTGTTTTCAATTGGGCTTTTCACGATAGCTTATGACAAACGCACATATGTGTGAGAAAAATTTAAAGGGGCATATCAGCTTGGACTATTTTTTTCGGCCGTTACATTTACATATTTCTCAAAGCGGGTATTGTCTAGACTGAGCAGAAATACGGCAGTGACTGCCGCATATCCGCCGCGTGATTTTTGATTCAGTTCCTTTGGCGTGTAGAAATGCTTTTTGGAGTATATCGTGTTGCGGATTTCATTTTTGGGCTGGCACACTCTAGCCCCGAGGTATATCCCAGAAGTGCAGAGCAAAAAGCGGAGCAGTATTCAAACCGTTATAGAAAAAGATTCACATACAGGAGTTTTCAGCATATCCCCCAAAGATCGTTTCTTCTTTAATTCGGCTGTTTAGTAAACTGTCAAGCGCTTGGCTGCATTGAATCGTTTCCTCTGAATTCATGCCATATTTTTGTGCTGTTTCAATTAGTGTGGTTCTCATTTCTTCAATTTTACTATCCATTACACTATCTCCAATTCCAGATTTTATTTTGATAAATACAGGATATGGTTAGTATAACCCATTTTTGCTGAATAGGTTGCCTTTCGTCAATTTGACTAAAAAAGCGACATTTTTTGCTGCGGCCTTTTTCATGAATAAAGGACTATAGTCTGGCTAAGTGTGCTTGTAGACAGTCCTGCCGCTCTTCAATTTCTCTAAGTATGTTTGTCTGCTCCTTTTCGAATTGCGAGGGGCTTTTTTTTATGAAAGGATCATCATCAGATTTTTGACAAATGTCAAAGAGCCAATTGCTGATGAAAGGAGCCAATCGTTCAATGGTAAACGAGCGGTTCAGTACGTTCTTCATTAAAGTATGATATTGCGACCGGAAGGCGGGTATGGAGAGCAGCCTTGCCGCCAGCGTCCGTCCTTTAGTCAGCAGAGGATCATCATCAGATCTGACGGGTGCCGCCAGTGCTCTTGTCTCCATCGGGGTAACAAGGAGCCGTCCGGATTCGTTTGCGCAAAATGCATAGTAAAAGCCTTGGCTGGTGCAGGCGCTGCCGATCAGCCACAGGAAAAACCGTTTGACATCCAGATACATTTTAATCCGGTCAGCCAACTCGTCATCTTCTGCTGTACAGATCAGCGTGCGAAATTCGTGTGAAAACGCGGAAGCTTCCTCTTTAAAAATGGAAAGAGGTACCCTCGGATCGACGGTCTTCAACAGGCAGTCTGCTCTATGGGCCAAGTGATGGTTCCGGATGCTCAAATAAATACCTTCCGGCTGGCCGTTGATGCTCAAAAAACTGTACGAGGCAGCGGGAGCAGGAACGCCGATCTGATCAAAAAAACAATAGGCGAGCCTGCGTCGCATCAGTGACGGATCATCCTGTTCCGCATTCAAAAAAAGTGTGCGTTCGCCAAGCAGGGACTTTTCCCAGCTGATTTCATAGGATGCCTTTTCCGCTCTGTCACGCTGTGTGAGAAGAATGGGAGAAACTGCTCGGTCTGTAACTAGAAGCCCCTTGGATGTGCCTTTATGATTCAGCTGCTGCCGATGAAAAAATAAATGTACGTTCTCCATATTCTTACCTCCTCCTCAAAACGACATTTGTATGATATGTGCAGCAGGCCCGTCCTGAAACGAAATGAAAACGGATATGAGAAAAAGGAATTTCAGCATTCGACAGAGAATACATGAAGGAGCATTCTGATTTAAAAGATGATGGAGGAATAACATGAAATTTGCGACAGGGGAACTTTACAACCGAATGTTTGTCGGCCTGATCATTGATGATGAGAAAATTATGGATTTACAAAAGGCTGAAAAAAAACTGTTTGAACTTGAGACGATTCCGGGATCGCTGATTGAATGTATCGCAGAAGGGGAGAAGTTTGTTGCGCATGCAAGGCAGCTGGCCGAGTGGGCAAAGAAACCGAATGATGAGCTGGGGTCATTTATGTATTCATTATCTGAGGTGAAGCTCCATGCACCCATTCCCAGGCCGTCAAAAAATATCATCTGCATCGGCAAAAACTATCGGGATCATGCGATTGAAATGGGGAGTGAGGCTGACATTCCAGAGCATCCGATGGTATTTACAAAATCGCCGGTAACCGTAACAGGGCATGGTGATATCGTAAGCAGTCATGAAGAGGTCACCTCTCAGCTCGATTATGAAGGAGAGCTTGCTGTCGTCATCGGAAAAAGCGGCACCCGCATATCAAAAGAAGACGCATATGACCATATTTTCGGGTATACGATTGTGAATGATATCACGGCGCGTGATCTGCAAAAAAGGCATAAGCAGTTTTTTATCGGAAAAAGTCTGGATACGACATGTCCGATGGGACCCGTGCTTGTACATAAATCATCAATTCAGGAGCCTGACCGCCTTAAAGTTGAAACGAGAGTCAACGGCGAGCTGCGCCAATCTGGTTCGGCAAGCGATATGATTTTTTCCATTCCGGAATTAATTGAAACCCTCTCAAAAGGGATGACGCTTGAAGCTGGAGACATTATTGCCACCGGGACGCCGTCTGGGGTCGGAAAGGGCTTTACGCCGCCTAAATTCCTGCGGTCAGGCGATAAAATCGACATTACGATAGACCGGATCGGAACGCTGTCAAACCAAATCGGCTGAACCAAACAGGAGGGCGGTTTCGGCTCCGCTCGTTTTTTCTGAGATTCATCTTTGTGGCAGAGGACAAGTTCATGGTACTATAAGTGGGGTAATTTTATCTGATAGGGGGAACCTGTATGACACACATACATATTACGACATGGGTGGTAGCGCTGATTCTGCTTTTCGTCAGCTACTCGCTGTATGCGTCAGGAAGTGCGAAGGGCGCAAAAATCACTCATATGATTCTGCGGTTATTCTATATCCTTATTATTTTGACAGGAGCTGAGCTGTTTGTCCGTTTTGCCAATTGGAACGGAGAATACGCCGGCAAAATGATTCTTGGCATTATCACCATCTGCCTGATGGAAATGCTCCTCATCCGCAAGAAAAAAGAAAAATCAACCGGAGGCCTATGGATCGCCTTCGTCATCGTTCTTGTCCTGACAGTGCTGCTCGGTCTGCATTTGCCAATCGGTTTTCAATTGTTTTAATAGAAAAAACGTGAACCCGGCCCTTTGATGGAGTCGGGTTTTTAGGTGTTTACTCCCGTATATTCCAAATCATTTAAAATAACCTTAAAATTCCCTGTAAGCGGTATCTCGTCCTATGAATTTATGATACCTTCAAGAAGATTCATTATTTTGCAGGAGGGATATCATGAAACGTAAAAAATTCAGTTCGTTTGTGGCGGCAGTGCTCATTATTGCACTGATCTTCAGCCTTTTTTCTCCGGGAACCAAAGCGGCTGCTGCCGGTGCAATCGATCAGGCGCCTGCTCTGGAAAACGGAAAAGAGCAGACAGGGACTATGAAAGAACCGGAACAGGTGAAATGGTACAAAGTGACCCCGGGAAAAGCAGATATTCAGAAAAACTCACATATGGCACTGACTGTAAAGAGTGATTCCATACTGAATGTATCTGTATATCCAAGTAAGGAAAAAGCGCTTAAAGATGAAACGTTTGAGATGTACCGTTCTTACACAGCGGAGGATGGAAAAAGCGAAATCAATTTTCCATACGCGTGGAGCGGCCCTTACTATGTAAAAGTTGAATACCTTGGAGACGAAGAACCAGAGGACGGCGGAACGGCGAAAGCAGCTGCGGAAGCCAAGTATTCGATTGGATATAAAGGCACCAAAAAACAGCCGTCAGATTTAGAAGAGGAAGAATCTTGTCCGGTGGAAATGAGTGTCGATCAGAAGAAATCAGGAAAAAGCATCCTCGACAAGCTGAGAGCGATTCGTGATGAGCAGTTAAGCCAAACAGCAGAAGGCAAAGAGCTGACAAGCCTTTACTATAAAGCGGCGCCGTTTATCGTTGCGAAACTCGCACTCAATAAAACAGCGAGAAATGAAATCTATCAGGATCTTGTGACATTAAAACCGATGTTTGATGATGTGTCAGAAAACGGTGCGTCATCATCATATAAGGTGACTGAAAAGGATCAAAAAGCCATCAATCGTCTTTACGATACAGCTTTACAATCAGTCCCGTCTTTCCTTAAAGAGGAGATAAAGAAACAGGCGGAACGATTAAATATCAACAAGCTGCAAGGCAAAACAGCAGGGGCAATTTTAACAGAAAACAATATTGCCGCGAAAAGTGAAGTTCAGACAACAAAGGTCATTTTCAAGGTGAAGAACAATAAAAGCCTCTCATCCGTACATAATGAAATGAAGGGCTTCTCTGCAAGCGCGCAATCGAAAAAAGACATTTCCAATGTGAAAAAGGCAAAGAAACTGTTTGACAATCTATACTCATTTGAAATTCCAAAAGACGAGAAACAGAACGGCGCATATACGGCAAGTGCCAAACGGGTCAAAAGCGCTGCCGCGACATTATCCAAGATGTCTAATGTAGAGTTTGCGGAGCCTGTGCAGGAATACAAAAGCCTCTCAAACGATATTCAGTATCCTTACCAATGGCCGCTTAAAAACAACGGTGAAAACGGCGGGGTCAAAAATGCGGATCTGAAATACGAACCTGCCAGCAGCTTGCTGTCCAAACGCAAGCTGAACGATACATTGATTGCGGTAGTAGACACAGGTGTGGACAGCACCCTTGCTGATTTAAAAGGAAAAGTAAGAACAGATCTCGGACACAATTTTGTCGGCCGGAATAACAGCGCAATGGATGATCAGGGGCATGGGACACACGTCGCCGGCATTATTGCCGCCCAAAGCGATAACGGCTATTCAATGACTGGATTGAACGCCAAAGCGAAAATTATTCCGGTCAAAGTGCTTGATTCAACAGGCTCCGGAGATACTGAACAAATTGCCCTCGGCATCAAATATGCTGCTGACAAAGGAGCAAAGGTGATTAATTTAAGTTTAGGCGGAGGCTACAGCCGCGTGCTTGAATTTGCTTTGAAATATGCAGCTGACAAAAATGTCTTGGTTGCCGCAGCCAGCGGGAATGACGGAGCCAATTCATTATCCTATCCTGCATCTTCTAAATATGTAATGTCAGTCGGCGCAACGAACCGCATGGATATGACCGCGGATTTTTCTAACTATGGAAAAGGTCTGGACATCTCCGCTCCAGGGTCTGATATCCCGAGCTTAGTGCCGAACGGAAATGTCACGTACATGAGCGGAACATCCATGGCAACGCCATATGCTGCCGCAGCTGCAGGCTTGCTGTTTGCTCAAAACCCTAAGCTGAAAAGAACAGAAGTTGAGGATATGTTGAAAAAGACGGCGGACGATATTTCCTTTGAAAGCGTCGATGGCGAAGAAGAGGAATTGTATGACGATAATGGCGATCCAATCGTCATTCCGAAGACGCCTGGTGTAGACTGGCACTCAGGCTACGGACGGCTGAATGTCATGAAGGCTGTCAGTGCAGCTGATCTGCAGCTCAAGGTCAACAAACTGGAAAGCACACAAACAGCCGTAAGAGGAAAAGCGAAGGAAGGCACGTTGATCGAGGTAATGAACGGCAAGAAAAAACTCGGCAGCGCCAAAGCCGGGAAAGACGGTGCGTTCAAAGTCAATATCCCGATTCAAAAACAGGATCAAGTCCTGTATGTGAAAGCGGCAAAAGGCGATGCGAAAACCTCTTATAAAGTTGTCGTTGTCAAAGGAAAACCTTCCGGAACACCGAAAGTAAACGCAGTGAAAACGAAGGATACGGCAGTGAAAGGAAAAGCGAACAGCAAGGCGATGATCAAAGTGAAAAACAAAGCAAAGAAAGTCATTGCTTCTGCCAAAGCAGACGCGAAAGGAACGTTCACAGTGAAAATCAAAAAACAAAAAGCCGGAACCGTGCTGTACGTCACAGCTGCTGATACAGATAAAAAAGAAAGCAAGGATGTAAAAGTCGTCGTTGAAAAGTAATCAAAAAGCGGTGCTCGCTGCACCGCTTTTTTTATTTGCGGCCCCGCTGCACCGCTGAATACATAATGGATCTCTTTCCATTTGAAGCCGTCCATTCGAATCGGTCTCCTCTCCCGTCATGGCTGTAGTGATGCTGCATGGCACATTGGGCGGTGTCGTTTGAAAAGTGATAAAAAGAAACACCCTGCTCCTCCGATGTATGCGAAAAGACTCCTTTATTATAAGAAAACACGCAATCGAATACCGATAAGCCGAAGCTGTGCAAATGCTGTAAAAATGCGAGAAAGGTTTCGTCATCAAGCGAATCTAAAAGCGCCATGAGAGGCCGCTTGACCGATTTTTCATAACGGATGCGTTCTCCGCCTGAAAGGGAGATGTTTTCGCCGCCGCAAGTCAGTGCCATTTGACCCTGAAAGCCGGCCTGTTCCCATTTTCCTTTATGCTGTATCCAGATTGAGCTGTGGCGCATACTGTCCGCCAGCAGGATATCGCCTTCTCCGTTTTCGATTAAACAGAGGCCGTCTTCGATGAGGATGGTGCCGTATTCCCATTTTTGTTCTTCTTGATATAACAATTGTTTCCGCTTCATGCAAGCCGTCTCCTTTTTCTTCTTTCCTCTCCTTTTTTTCCAATTCAAGCCTGTTCCATACAACTCTTTTGTGGACAAATCAACTATCTGCCTATAGTTGCATAAACTTACTAAGGTGCTGAAAGAAACGAAATTGTGGCGAAAGAAACGGGATTGGAGCTGATATCACATGTGCGGAATTACGGGTTGGGTCGATTTTAAAAAGCAGCTCGTCCAGGAAAAACAAACGATGTACAGAATGACAGACACTCTTTCCAAACGGGGTCCTGATGATTCTAACGTTTGGGGAGAGCATCATGTTTTATTCGGACATAAAAGGCTTGCGGTTGTCGATATTGAAGGCGGGCGCCAGCCGATGGCATGCACCTATAAAGGGGATACGTACACCATTATTTACAACGGTGAGCTGTATAACACGGAAGATCTGCGCAAAGAATTGCAGGCGCGGGGCCATCGGTTTGAGCGGACGTCAGATACCGAGGTGCTGCTGCACAGCTACATTGAATGGCAGGAGGACTGTGTAGATCATCTTAATGGCATATTCGCTTTTGCAGTGTGGGATGAAAAGCGTGATCTGCTGTTTGCCGCGAGAGACCGTCTCGGCGTGAAGCCGTTTTTTTATACGGAGCAAGGATCTTCTTTTCTCTTCGGGTCAGAAATCAAAGCGATTCTCGCACACCCTGAGGTAAAAGCGCGGGTGGACAGAACAGGGCTTTCTGAAATTTTCGGGCTCGGACCTTCCAGAACCCCTGGGACCGGCGTATTTAAAGGCATAGAAGAAGTCCGGCCAGCTCATGCGCTTACGTTTTCTAAAGACGGGCTGAATATGTGGCGTTATTGGAATGTCGAAAGCAAAACACATACGGACAGCTTTGATGACACGGTTGCAAATGTCAGATCGCTGTTTCAGGACGCGGTGACGCGGCAGCTTGTGTCTGATGTGCCGGTTTGTACGTTCCTATCCGGCGGACTTGACTCAAGCGCGATTACAGCGATTGCGGCGGGCCATTTTGAAAAGGAAGGAAAAGCGCCGCTTCATACTTATTCGATTGATTACGAAGAGAACGATAAATTTTTCCAAGCAAGCGCTTTTCAACCGAATGACGATGGGCCTTGGATTGAAAAAATGACAGAGGCCTTCGGCACGACCCACCACAGATGCATCATCAGCCAACAGGATCTCGTCGATCATTTGGAGGAAGCCGTGCTTGTCAAAGACTTGCCTGGTATGGCGGATGTCGACTCATCTCTGCTGTGGTTTTGCCGGGAAATCAAAAAGGATTTTGTCGTCAGCCTGTCGGGAGAGTGCGCGGATGAGATTTTCGGCGGGTACCCGTGGTTCCATATGGCAGACGCTGAGTCGGGCTTTCCGTGGATGAGGTCGACAGAGGAGCGGATCAAGCTGCTTTCTGATTCATGGCAGACCAAATTGAATCTCAAAGAATATGTCAATGCCAAATACGAAGAAACCTTGGCGGAAACGCCATTGTTAGACGGAGAAACCGGCGTGGACAAAGCAAGAAGGCAGCTGTTCTATTTAAATATGCTTTGGTTTATGACGAACCTTTTGGATCGAAAGGACCGCATGAGCATGGGGGCTAGCCTGGAAGTGCGGGTGCCGTTTGCCGATCACCGGCTCGTGGAATACGTCTGGAATATTCCGTGGGAAATGAAAATGCATGACGGCCGGGAAAAAGGCATTTTGCGTAAAGCGCTTGAAGGCATTTTGCCTGATGATATCCTGTATCGCAAAAAAAGCCCATATCCGAAGACACACCACCCGGAATATACAAAAGGCGTCAGCGAATGGCTGAAAACGATCAGAGGCCAAAAGGACTCCGTGCTCCATACCCTGCTGGACAGAAAACAATTGGATCAGCTTTTAGAAACGGAAGGCTCCTCCTTCAAGGTTCCGTGGTTCGGACAGCTCATGAAAGGGCCTCAGCTGATCGCCCACCTCGCCCAAATCCATACATGGTTTGAAGCGTACCGCATTGATATTGACGAGAGATAGGTTCAATGCAAATGTGATGAAAAGCCAGAGATGTATAGATTTAAATAAAAGGATAGATGGGCAGAGAAATATATGCTCTATCTATCTTTTTTTGTACAACAGCACGATCGAATTGTCCCCGCGTTCCTTCAATAAGAATGAATAGGTTTTAATGTTCTGCCGATAAAACTAGCTGATACCGGGCTTACCTTTAATTCCCTAGCCCATACAGAAAGTTGACCAATATGGTGAATTTCGTGAGCGATGATATGGTGTAATATTTCGTCTCGCGTATATAAAACACTTTTCTCCCAAGGAACGCTTACAAGTTCATCTTTTATTTGATCTGAATATGTTTCTAAAACATCAATTATTTCACTTCGGAATGTATTTGAGAGAGATTTCACTTTATTGAGTGTTTGATAATCAGCGAACTGAACAGAGATATCTTCTTTTCCTTGGATCGCACGAATCCAACTATATTCCACATCAATAATATGAAAAAGGGTATATAAAATATTCTTTACTCCGCCAAGACGGTTTTTAAGTAATTCTTCAGTGGTTAGTTGATGACACCAAGCAAACCATTGATCTCTAACCTGCCAGTTATATTCGAAAAATTTTATCACTGAACTCACTCCAATCCTATCATGTATCAAATAACAATTAGCCCTTTTTTCCATGATTCCTCTTTTATTGAAGTAATGATCGAGAAATGTTTACATTCTATCTGTTGTATAGCATTAAAAATAAAAAAGCATATCTCGTCGATGATTCTGTTCAGACTAGGTATCCGAGGTTTAGCAGCATGCTGCGTATGGTTACTTTTACAAAGGAAAAATCGGCATTTTCTTCATATACAATTAAGAAAAAACATACTAGACTTGAAGAAGCAGTGATACATAGGAGTGAGAAAAATGAAAGAGATAAAAGAAGCTTACCAGCAATGCGGACAGATTGTTGGCGAATACGCGCCAGCCTGTTTCAAAGCATTATCATATCTCCCGCTAAAGCAAAGACAAGCCGCTTGGGCAGTATTGTCGTTTTGCCACACGGCGGCCAGTGCAGACGAAAAGGCATTGCCCTCATTTGAAGCTGAGGCTGATCATGTTTACAAAAGGACAAATAACGGTAATCACCATATATGGAAGGCTTTTGATCATGCGTATCAGACCTTTACATTGGACAGCGAACCTTTTCGGGAGTTTATTGCCGCACAAAAAGAAGATGCCAAGCCGTATGATGGCCTTGATGAACTGCTCATGTACGCATATCAGACGGGCGGTGCTGCCGGATTGATGCTGCTGCCGATACTGACACGCCGCAAACAAGATCAGCTCAAACAAGCAGCCGTCTCTCTCGGCTTGGCCATACAGCTGATTCGCTTCTTAAGTGATCTTGGCTCAGATCAGCAAAAAAACCGCATTCCCCGCCAGGTCATGCAGCAATTCGGCTATACAGAGGCTGATCTCCAAAAAGGCACTGTAAATAAAGCGTTCACGATGACGTGGGAGTATATCGCTTTTGAAGCGGAAGCCTATCTTGAAGAGTGCCTGGATGCCTTGCCGCTTTTCCCTAAGTATTCGCAAAAGGCGGTGGAAACGGCAGCTCACCTGTACCGAGCTGTTTTAGAAAAAATCAGGACTGAGCAGTACAATGTGTTTGAACAGGCGCAGCGAAGCAGAGCGAATTCTGTCTGAACGATAAAAAAACACCCGGCTTTGTTGAGCCGGGTGTTACGCCATACCTTTTTGAATCCAGATACGGGAGCGCCATCTTCTGTACATTAAGATTCCCCGGACCCATTCGTCCGCGATAAAGGAAATCCAAATGCCGGCAAGGCCGAAACCAAGGTGGATGCCGAACAGATAAGCAAGCGGGAGGCCGATGCCCCACATCGAAATCATTGCCATGTAAACCGGGAATTTCGCATCCCCGGCAGCACGCAGGGAGTTAATGATAATGACATTAAACGAGCGGCCCGGTTCAAGGATAATCGTCATGGCTATCAAAAGGCTCGCAGTCGCAATAATGTCAGGGCTTTGTGTAAAGATGCCGATCAGGTCTTTTGAAAAGATCGTCATTAAAATTGATGTAGCCGCAGCAATTCCGAGGGCCCAATATAAACTCTTCATGCAGCGCTCATACGCGGCATCAAACTGTTTGCCGCCGATAAAGCGGCCGATTAAAATTTGTGTGCCCTGGCTGATGGCAGTGCCGAACAGCAAAATAAACATCGTAATATTTTGCGTATACACTTTTGTTGTAAGCGCCTGCGCACCCATGATGGCGATAAAATACGTAACAATCATTTGTGACAGGTTGTATGAAAGCTGTTCTCCGGCAGAAGGGATGCCGATTTTCAGCAGCTTGCGCAAGTGGTCTTTATGCATATGAAAGACTTTTTTCAACGACAGCTTCAGTTGAATGCGTTTGTTGACAATCACAATCATCGCAATTAATCCGATGACGCGGGCGATAGACGTAGACATCGCCACACCGGCAACGCCGAGAACAGGAAAGCCGAACAAACCGAAAATAACAACAAAGTTTCCGGCGATGTTTAAAATGTTCATGCCGATCGTGACAAACATTGTATCTTTTGTGTAGCCGTAGCTTTTTAAGATCGCGCTGAATGTCATGATTAAAGCCTGAATAAAGGACAGACCTCCGACAACTTGTAAAAAGACTTTCGCATCAGGCATCAGCTCGTTTGATAATCCCATCATATGAAGCAGAGGGACGGCTGCAAAAAAGATGGCGGCGCTGATGGCAAGGCTGATGAAGAAATTGGCGCCGATTGATACATAAGCGACTTCCACGGCTTCTTTCTTTTTCCGTGACCCTAGAAATTGTGAAATGATAACGGTCGTTCCTGTTGCAATAAAGCTGAACATCACGATAATTAAATTCAAAATCTGGTTGCTGACGCCGACTGCTGCCACGCTGTTATCCGAGTATTGGCTGAGCATCAGTGTATCGGCATTCCCCATAAACATATATAATGAGACCTCAATAAAGATTGGCCAAGTAAGCGAAAATAATGAGAACGTTTTGTCAGCGGGTTTTTTCAAAGCGGTTGATTTGAAGACAGCTTGTTTCATTGTGTCTAACCCCTTTCGTAAATAAAATCAACGTTTTAAAGTGTACCTCCATTTCCTTATAATAAAAAGGGAGAGAAACGAAACTTCTTGCAAAAATCCGACTTAAAAAGGAGGATGATCAACATGCCTCGCATCCTGTTTACAGTCCCGCCTTTTCCTGTATTTATCGCAGCCGGAGAAGGGATGTTTAAAAAGGGAGAAACCCATGTGAAGCGCGTTTTTTCTGTGTTTGATCTGATTTACGTCAAGCAGGGGACGCTTTATATCACGGAAAATGAAAAATCGTTCTCTGTTGAAGGCGGCGAGTACATCTTGCTTTCTCCCGGCCTTGAACACTATGGGACGAAGGGCAGTGATGAAGCAACCTTCTATTATTGGCTTCACTTTGATGAACATCGATATGAATTTACGGCAAAGGGAGGAAGCAATTGGTCTGAGCTTCAGCAGGAAAAAGGGAGCTTTGAGCAGCCGTCCCGCTACGGACTGGCTTTGCCGAGAAAAGGCAAGGTGCAGCGCCCGCAGTTCATGGCGCAGCAGTTTAAAAGACTGATTGATTACTCGGCGGAAAACTCCGATTTGCCGCTAAGAAAACAAATCTTATTTGAGGAGCTGATGCTGCATCTTCAAAAGGAGGCGTTTCAAATACCGTCCGCGAAAGAGCGGGTAGCCTGGGAGGCGGCCCAGTACTTACAGGAGCATTATAAAGAAAAAACAACAATCAAAGACCTATCGCTCGCCCTTCATTATAACCAGGATTATGTGAGCCGCTGCATGCAGCAGGTGCTCGGTGTCACGCCGGCACAATATACGAATCGTGTGAGAATGACGGAAGCGAAGCGCCTGCTATCCTCTACAAATGATAAAATGGGCGTCATTGCGGAAACGGTCGGAATGGAAGACCCGACGTACTTTTCAAAGCTTTTTAAGCAGATAGAAGGCATTTCACCAATTGAATACCGGAAAATTGCCAGCCGAAAAGTTCAATAACCGGACGAGAGGCGGATATGAAAACAACAATCTAGGGCGGCGGGCGTTTTATGGGGCGGAGTGCGAGAAGCTATCGAAGAAAACACGAAAGATCCAATAAAACTTGTCCTGCACAAAGGCCTGCTAATGAGCGGGCTCTTTTTTTCGGAAAATAGACGTTGTTTTCTTATTGACCATTAACAGGATATGGTGCAATCTGTTCATAGAAATGAGTCGGCTACATGTAAATGAGGAGGTCTATATGAAAAAAATTGAAACCGATCGATTAATATTAAGAAATTTTTCCGTAACAGATGCTCAAGGGTTGTTAGAATATTCGGCTCATCCAAGAGTGAATTGCTTTCTTGATGACAAAATATCTACGCTAGAAGAAGCTGCCTTGAGAGTTCAAGAAAGAAGCAATGATGACTCTTATATTGCAGTGTGCTTAAAAGACAGCAATGCTCTAATCGGAGAACTATATTATGTGAAAGAAGAACAAGATACCTATGCTGTTTGCTGGAACTTCAATGCTCGGTTTGAAGGGAAGGGGTATGCAAGTGAAAGTGTGAAGGCTTTTTTTAAGTATCTCTTTATACAAAAAGGAGCAAGAAGGCTTTATGCATATGTTGAGGATGACAACTACAGGTCACAAAAATTATGTGAGAGAGCGGGTATGCGTAAAGAAGGTTATTTTCTTGAATTTATTTCATTTACGAAATACGAGGATGGAACACCTAAATATGAAAACACTTTCCAATACGCACTGCTAAAGAAGGAATGGATAAAACAACAACACAGTAAATAGAATTGACGAGTGCCTATGATTGTTTATCGGAGCGGTCAGCATCATCAATGCGCCTTCTGCACTCCTGCAAACATGCTAATCGATGAAAGCAAGGGCAGGTCAGCCTTTGCTTTCATTCTTTTCATATAAATAAAATACATAATCAGTAGGCACGCCTGAATGGCCAAGCTGCCTCAGCATGGCGGTCACATTCCCTCTGTGATAAGTGCCGTGATTGACGACATGCTGGATGGTGTCTGCATAGGTTGATTCAAGTGTCCCGAGTTTCGGATGCTGCATGGAGAAGGTCTGCTCTAAGTCCGTCTGGCGGCTGAAGAAATCATGATACTGTGGCACCAACTCGGCGGCGTGCTGTTTAATCGCTGCCATATTACCTTTCGCGGACTCAAATTTGCCTGTGCTGTCTATAATCTCTTGGTAGGCTGATCCGGAAAGAATGTTCAGCCAAAAGTAGTCAGCTCTGCACATATGAAGCAGCACGTCACTGACAGAAGAAAATACGCTCTTTACTTCTTGATAAGCCGTTTCTTCCGGCAGGTTTTCGATATGGTGAAAGATTCGCTCGTTTGCCCAAGAATGATAGTCATATAACTGTTTTGCATCAGTCATCAGCATTGCCTCCTTTTCTAAGACATTCGCTGTCTCAATTGTTATTCCTTCAATTGCTGAAAAGAGACACCGCGAAATACCCTGCTGCAGCCCACATCACCACCGCAGAGCATTTGTTTACGATCTGCATAAGCCTGCCGCTCGTATCTATTGTCTGAAACAGCCGCCCCGCTATCGCTAGACTGATAAACCAAATCCAAGAGACAGCGATGCAGGCAGCCATAAAGAGCCATTTCTCAAGCCCGGAATAGTGGAGCGAGCTCGTGCCGATGACGCCGATCGTGTCCAGAATAGCGTGCGGGTTTAAAAGAGAAACGGCGGCCGCAAACGCAGCTTGCTTTTTAGCTGTGAACGTATTTTTCTCATTTTGATTTGCTTTCGGACGGCTGTTCCAAGTTATCCAGCCCATATAAAGCAAAAACAAAAATCCCCCGGCCATCATTATCGTTTCAAAAATAGGCGTTTGCTGCACAATGACTGATACACTCGAAACGGCTAAAACGATTAATAGGGTATCGCAGACGGAAGCGCTGATCACGGCGGGGAGTGCCAGCCAAATATGCCTTTGCCACGCGCCTTGCTGAAAAATAAATACATTCTGCACCCCCAGCGGCAAAATTAAGCCAAACGCAAGCACAGCTCCATGAATGATTGCATTCATGCTGAAAAAACTCCCTTCATATCTGTTTTTTTCAATCATAAGGGAGATTGTTTCCTAAGTCTCCAGCCATTTGGTTGGGATTAGACCCAGCCAAATGTATAATGTGAAAAAAGGAGGCATGACCATGTCGCAGTGGCAGCCAAGCCGAAGGTCGGATGTTCCGCTCCATCGGCAGATCGAACAATACATAAAAGACAAAATCCTTCACGGAGAGTGGGCTGTGGGGACGAAAATCCCTTCACAGAGAACGCTGGCCGACATCTTTCAAGTCAACCGCAGCACAGTGACTGCAGCCATTGATGAACTCACGTCTCAAGGCCTGTTAGAGGGGAGAAGAGGAGGCGGCACGAAGGTTGTAAACAGTACGTGGAGCATGCTGGCAGCTGAGCCTCCCCTTGACTGGAGCGATTACGTCCATGCAGGCATTCATCACCCTAATTCTTCAATCATTCAAGCTATTAATCAAAACGAACCAAGAGCGGATATCATCAGATTAGGCACAGGAGAGCTTTCGCCGGATCTGCTGCCTGCTGAAAAAATACTCCGGATGTTTCAGCAGATCAATCCGCCCGACCTGTCTTTAGGATATGAGCAGCCGAAAGGAAATCTTAAGCTGAGGGAGGCGGTGGCGGACCATTTAAAAGGCAAGCAGGTCCATGTATCACCGTCATCGATTTTAATTGTGTCCGGTGCACTTCAGGCGCTTCAGCTCATCTCAATCGGACTTTTGAAACGGGGATCTGTCATTTTGACTGAAAAACCCTCTTATCTTCAATCTTTGTATGTGTTTCAATCAGCGGGTATGCGGCTTCGCGGCTTGCCGATGGATGAAGAAGGAATGAAGGCGGGGCTTGTTTCTTCTTACCGAAAACAATACGGAGGACAGCTGCTTTACACGAATCCGTCGTTTCATAATCCGACAGGCACCGTTATGTCAGAGCAGCGAAGGAAAGAGATCATCAGCCTGTCAAAAAAAGAGCAGCTGCCCATCATTGAGGATGATGCGTACGGTGATTTATGGTTTGAAGAAAAACCGCCGCAGCCGTTGAAAGCAATGGATCATGAGGGCAATATTCTGTATCTGGGTACGTTTTCAAAAACGGTCAGCCCAGGCCTGCGAATCGGCTGGCTTGCCGGTCCGGAACCGGTTATTGAGAGGCTGGCGGACATTAAAATGCAGACAGACTACGGATCAAGCGGCCTGTCCCAATGGGCGGCTGCCGAGTGGCTGTCACAGGGGTATTATGAAGAGCATCTGACTTGGGTACGCAGGGTGCTCCAACAAAGGAGAGACGCCGCTGTTCATTTTCTCGAGCGGTATGCGGGTGACATCGCCTCGTGGCGAATTCCCGCCGGCGGCTTTTATATTTGGGTGACATTTCATAAAACCTTGCCTGTCAGCCGTTTCTTTTATGAATTGCTGAAACGGCAGGTGCTTGTGAATCCCGGTTCCATTTATGACGGTGAAGACCGAAACAGCATCAGGCTCTCATATTCCTATGCATCTCTTGGCGATTTGGAAACGGGCATTAAAGCGGCAGCCGAGACAGCACGCCGCCTGATGTCCTAAGCATTTGTTATACAATGACAGCTCCCAGCGCTCTGGCGAAAGCAATCGCATGCTCCGGTGCGATTTTGCAGCCTTTCAATTTGTCGAGGGAGACATGTAGCTGTTCAAAGCGGCACGTGCTGATGTCCATGTTTTGAAGAGACGTTCCGGAAAAGTTCGCGCCTTCCAGCTCGCACCCGTCAAAGTGTGTGTGCTGGAGCGCCATATTGCTGCACTCACTTTGCATAAGAGCACAGTGCTCAAAGCGAACTTGTTTCATATTTGAGTATGAAAATGAACTGAAATGTCCGTGGCATTCCTCGAATGAAACATTCCGCAGCGTTGATTCCGCCAAATTCATTCCAACCATTTTTGACTGTTTAACTGAAGTTCTGTGAATGACAGCCCCGCTGAAATCTGCGTTTGACAGATCACATTTTTCAAAGATCACATCAGTCAGCTCCATATGCCGGAAAGACACATCGATAAACATGACATTTTTGAAAACCGTTTTTTCCACACAAAGTCTGTCGATATCTTCGCTGAAGATTGTACAATTTTCAAACAAACACATGCTGACCACATCGTCCTGCGTCGCGGTTTCCTGAAAATCTGCGGTTTGCAGATTTTCAGGTATGCTCGGTTTTTGAATGGCTATTTTATTCATATGATGACATCCTTTACTGCCCGAAAACCAAAAGCTTCCGGGAACAATTTAATAAATCGTTATAGAGATTGATACATATAGTAAATCGTAAAGAACCTTTTCTTGAGACAGCAGCCCGCTTGTTTTGTAAGCATAAATGGAAAGATTCCTGTACGTCAAGACGTTTTAAGCCGGGAAAGAAAAGGGAACAGGAGGAATGCGGAATGGGGCATTACGTCAAAACCGAGGAGCATGTGACACTGTTTGTAGAGGATATCGGACACGGAAGGCCGATCATCTTTTTGCACGGGTGGCCGCTGAATCATAAGATGTTTGAATATCAAATGAATGAGCTTCCGAAAAGAGGTTTCCGTTTCATTGGCGTTGATTTACGTGGATATGGGCAATCTGACCGCCCGTGGGAAGGCTACGATTATGACACGATGGCCGATGACGTGAAGGCTGTCATTTATACGCTGCAGCTTGAGAACGCGGTTCTTGCCGGGTTTTCAATGGGCGGCGCTATTGCCATCCGTTATATGGCAAGACATGAAGGAGCCGATATTGGCAAGCTCATTTTATTGTCTGCAGCGGCGCCCGCATTTACAAAACGCCCGGGTTATCCGTACGGAATGAGGAAGCAGGATATTGACGATATGATTGAACAATTTAAAACGGATCGGCCGAAAACACTGGCTGATCTAGGGACACAGTTTTTTGAGAAAAAAGTGTCTCCGGAGCTCAGGCTATGGTTTCTTAATCTGATGCTGGAGGCTTCCTCTTACGGGACGATCCACTCGGGCATTGCATTAAGAGACGAGGATCTCAGAAAGGATCTTGCGTCAATCAAGGTTCCGGCGCTGATTCTCCACGGAAGAAAGGATAAAATTGCGCCGTTTGATTTTGCGAAAGAATTAAGGCGCGGCATCAAACACTCGGAATTGGTTCCATTTGTAAGCAGCGGGCACGGGGCTTTTTATGAAGAAAAAGAGAAGATCAGCAGTTTGATTGCGCAGTTTGCCGGATCATAAGAAAAAACCCGATATGGCTCGGGTTTTTTATATGATTCCTTTGCTTTGCAGTTCACTAATGATCAAATCAGCTCCAGCCGAAATAGATGTCTGGTCTGACTCAATGATGAAATCGGGTGAAAGCGGCTGTTCGTACGGGGAATCGATCCCGGTGAAATGTTTGATCTCTCCGTTTCGCGCTTTTTGATAAAGTCCTTTCGGATCGCGCTCTTCACACACATGCAGCGGGCACTTCACATAAATTTCGAAGAATTCCCCTTCAGGAAAGAGGGCTCTGACCATGTTGCGGTCCTCTCTGAATGGAGAAATAAAAGCCGTTAAAATCATTTGCCCGCTGTCAACAAACAGCTTCGCCACTTCTCCGATGCGGCGGATGTTTTCAATCCTGTCTTCAGTCTGGAAACCAAGATCTTTGTTTAATCCGTGGCGGATATTATCACCGTCCAGCACATAGCTTTGAATGCCCATGCGGTAAAGCTTTTCATCAACAGCGTTGGCCAGCACTGATTTTCCTGAACCGGACAGCCCGGTAAACCAGAGGGCGCAGCTTTTATGTCCGTTTAAGGATTGTCTGTCAGACTTTGAGATGGAAGCGGTATGCCAAATGATGTTTGGATTGTGTGTCACTGTAATCCCCCGCTGTTTTGCTGGATGGCGACGGGCTGTTGATGAAGCCCCTTGATCAGCACGTTTGCGACTTCTGGCCGGCTGAATTCTTTAGGGGGCTTTTTGCCTTGGCGGAGAAGCTCCCTTACTTTTGTGCCTGATAAGTGGATATGGTCTCTTTGGCTGTGCGGACATGTTTTTGAAGTGCCCATGTTTCCGCATTTCCGGCAGTAAAAGCTGTGCTCGAAAAACAATGGCTTGATGCCGAGCTCCTCCTCAGTGAATGCTTGAAAAATATTTTGCGCGTCATAGGTTCCGTAATAGCTGCCGACCCCCGCATGATCACGGCCTACAATAAAATGGGTGCAGCCGTAATTTTTGCGGACGAGGGCATGGAAAATCGCTTCCCGCGGACCTGCATATCGCATGGCGGCAGGGAAAACTGACAGCATGACACGATCCTTTGGATAATAGTGATCAAGCAAAACCTGGTAGCTCTCCATTCTGATATCGCTCGGGATATCGTCTGACTTCGTTTCACCCACAAGCGGATGAAGCAGCAGACCGTCGACCGTTTCTAACGCTGTTTTTTGAATGTATTCGTGCGCTCTGTGAACGGGGTTTCTGGTTTGAAAGCCGACAATCGTTTTCCACCCGAGTCTTTTAAAGGCCGCTCTTGTTTCTTCGGGTGCTGCATAAAATTGTTCGAAGGATTTGTCGGGAAGGCGGCTGACCGTGATAGGCCCTCCGATATAGTAATCCGGACGCGCCAGCAGTTTTTTTACGCCGGGATGGGCAGTGTCGTTTGTTTTAAAAACAGACAGTGCTTCTTGTGTTTTATCAGGCTGATAGATATCAGTGACTGTGATCATGCCGTAGGTGATGCCGTCTTTCACAAGCTTGACGCAATCGCCGGCAGACAGCTGTTTTGCTGTTTTTTCTCCGACAGGCAGCGTAATCGGCAGGCTCCATGGCAAGCCGTTTGCCAGCCTCATCTCTTTCACAACGGAATGATAATCCTTTTCTCCCAAAAAGCCTGTTAACGGGCTGTAGCCGCCGATCGCGATAAGCTCCAGGTCGCTCAGTGCAAGCTGATCCAGCTCTGCTTCGCACGTGCACCCCTCAAAATGGCATGCGGGATCGCAGCGGTTGATTAACACCCCTCCATGGGGCTCATTTCCATTCAACGCGTTCAACCTCCATTTTTACGTTTCCTTTGTTTTTCTGCGTCTGCTGAAAGCTTTTAAACAGGCACAAAGGCCATTATTCTTGATGCAGGCCGCATTCTGTTTTCTCACGTCCGGCCCACCTTCCAGCCCTTTCATCGTTCGGGTCCGAGGAAGGCAATGTGCACATTTCACAGCCTATGCTCGGATAATGTTGGTCGTGCAGTTTGTTATAAGGCAAATTGTGCAGGCGGATGTACGTCCAAACGTCATCCCATGTCCAGTGGATGAGCGGGCAAATTTTGATGAGCTTAAACTTCTGATCCAGATTCACATATTGAATATGCTTTCTCGTAGATGACTGTTCCCGGCGCAGCCCTGAAATCCAAGCTGTCATGCCGGACAGGTGCTTTTTCAGCGGCTCGATTTTCCGTAATTGGCAGCAGAGGTTCGGGTTATGCTTCCAAAGCTCTCCTCCGTATTGCGTCTCCTGTTCTTTTAAGCTTAGCTCAGGTTCGAGAAGCTGGATTGTAAATCCCGGATATCGCTCTTTGACGGTTTCGATCAGCTCGTATGTTTCCTGAAAATGCAGCCCTGTATCCAAAAAGATGATGTGGGCGTTTTTGCTGATTTTTGATATAAGGTCGAGAAGCACCATCCCTTCTGCGCCAAAGCTGCACGCGTACACAATCTTTTCCCCGTATGTTCGGTAAGCCCATTTCAGCACGTCGAGCTCATCGATCAATTGGTCCGTTATCTGTTTGGACAGTTTGTCGTTCCATGTGTCATATGTGATGATTTGTTCGTTCAACGTTTTCCCCCCGTTTGCATCTGCTTTTATGATCTATTGATCGAGTTATAGGCAGACTATTCATTTTTTGCATAAAGGTTCAGATTTTTGGATGCGGCACCCGGCTAAAATGAGGAGCGGAACCATTAAGAAACCGGCTGAATATGCTTTTAAGCAAAATGGTTTTTTGCCCAAGGAGAGGTAGTATGCCGATTGCCATTTACCAGGGGCGTCATCATTCGCTTGCCCCGGCGGATATTAACATCGTCATTGATGTCATCAGAGCTTTTACAGTCGCCCATTATGCCTTTATCGGCGGGGCGAAAGAGATTTTATTGGCCGGAACAGCAAAGGAAGCTTTTAGGCTGAAAGACACTTATCCTGATTACGTATTGACGGGGGAGGAAAAGGGGGTCGGTATCAGCGGATTTGATTTAGACAATTCGCCAAAACGCATGGCGAAGCAGGATATGGGGAATAAGCGCCTGATCCAGAAAACAACCAACGGCGTCACAGCAGCATTAGGAGCGCTGAACGCCAAGCATCTGTTCGTGACCGGATTTTCCAACGCCAGAACAACGGCAGAGTATGTGAAAACGCTGGCTGGTGAGGATTGTATCATGAACATTGTCGCTTCCCATCCGTCAGGCGATGACGACGCGGCGTGTGCGGAGTATATAAAGGGCATTATTGAAGGGACGAACGAGGTAACGGCCGCGGGGGCGATTGAAAGAATCAAACGCTCCTCTGTTGCGGAGAAGTTTTTTGACCGCCGCCAGCCATTGTTTGATCCGGAAGACATAGCATACTGTACAAAAGAATTGCCGGGCGATTTTGTGATGAAAGTGAAACAAGACAGAGAAGTTCCAACGATTGAGAGGGTCAGAATATGAATGATTTTTCACTAGAATTGCCAGTGAGAACAAGCAAGCCGAGAGAAGCCGGTCAGACCATTTTAATTGATAACGGCTATCCCTTGCAATTTTTCAAGGATGTGATAGCTGGAGCATCCGACTATATTGATTTTGTGAAATTTGGCTGGGGCACATCATTACTTACGAAAGAACTTGAAACAAAAATCAGCGCGCTGAAAGAGCATGACATTAAATATTTCTTTGGCGGCACATTGTTTGAGAAGTATGTAAGCCAGAAAAAAGTGAATGAATTTCATCGGTACTGCACCTATTTCGGCTGTGAATATATTGAGATTTCAAACGGTACGCTCCCGATGACGAATAAGGAAAAAGCGGCTTACATCGCGGATTTTTCCGATGAATTTATTGTACTCAGCGAGGTGGGCAGCAAGGATGCGGAATTATCAAGCCGGCAAAGCTCTGAGGAATGGCTTGAGTATATCGTTGAGGATATGGAAGCGGGGGCGGAAAAAGTGATTACGGAGGCGAGAGAAAGCGGGACAGGAGGGATCTGTTCCAGCAGCGGGGATGTCAGGTTTCAAATTGTCGATGACATCATGTCCTCGGATATTGATATCACCAGGCTGATTTTTGAAGCGCCGAATAAAACGCTCCAGCAAGGATTTATTCAAAGGATCGGGTCGAATGTGAATCTGGCCAATATCCCATTTCATGATGCGATTGCGTTGGAGACGCTGCGCTTAGGGCTGAGATCCGATACGTTTTATTTGTAACACTGCGGCTGCGGGGCTCTCGCCGTGAAGAGAGCCTCTGTTTATTATTTTTTATGGCGGTACATAGGCGTGAGATAGGGGAGGGAGGTCAGACGGATGTTATAGATGAAGTCGATGACTCTTGTTGATATCACTTGACATATCAAGGCTTGAATCACAATGCCCCAAGCGATAATAGACGCGGTCACCATAAAAATAATGCAATTCATGATCAGCAGGATCGTTCCGGGATTCCCGCCGCGGTAAATGGAAATCATCAGAGCAAGGGCCCCGAATCCTCCGTTTGAAATTTTGTATTTGTATAAAAGCCCGATGCCGAGTCCTAATAACACAGCGCCGCTAGCCAGATCAAGCCACAGGTTTGATGTGATATCAGGAAAAATCGCATCAAAGATCAAGACCGAGACGGATGTAACCGTAATCGAAGCGAGGGTGCCGGTGAAAGTTCTCATCTCCAGCCATTTTAAAGCGGTAAAAAGCATCGACACATTCACAGCCCATACGGAAAAACCGTGGGGAATGTGAAACAGAAAATGCAGCAGCACCGCAATACCTGCTGCCCCGCCAGTCGGAATATCGTGCGGAAATAAAAACAAGGACATGCCGAGTCCCTGTAATACGCCGCCTACGACAATCATAAACGTAAGTTTTGCTTTCATCAGCAGTTCAGCCATTACGTCATTTGCTCCTTTATGAAAAGACTTGTCCGCTGTTTCCATTTTATGAGGCTGTCCATCATTTATGTCTGTAAATAAAAGAAATGGCCCAGCCTAATATGCTGAGCCATCCCACTTGTAGCGATTGACGATCTCCATATTGATTTCTGAGCCGATGCCCTTTCCTTTCGGGATGTGCACTTTTCCCTTTGAAGGCTGAAGGCTGATGATATCTGTAAAAGGATTCTTCATGACGTCCCACTCGATTGGTTCAATTTGATTGTTCGCCATTTTAGACCATGGAGGCAGACAGGCTTGCGCAAATAGAGCATAGAGCCGTGAAAGCGACCCGTCATATGCGTGAGCGGACGCTCTGACACCGAAATAACGCGCGAGCTGGAGGCAGTCCCGAAACTCATCGATTCCGTTGGCATGCATGACATCAGGCTGAATGATATCCAAACAGCGCTGTGAAAGGAGGGGGGCAAATTGGGCCGCACCTTTCATATTTTCTCCGCCGGCAACAGGAACAGACAAACGGCTGCGCAGCAAAACGTAATCCTTTGGCTGATCAAAGGGCAAAGGCTCTTCAAGCCAGCTGATGTTCGTCCATTCAGTGAAATAGCGTTCCCATTTCATAGCTGTTGCGGCGTCGTAGCTTTGGTTTGCGTCCAGAATCAACATAACGGAGCTTGCGCCTGCGTGCTGCAGCGCATTGATGTGCCGGACATCCTCTTCGAACGACATCCCGCCGATTTTGACTTTGATTTGCTTAAAGCCCTTTTTTAATTGAGCTTCAACATTGGAAACAGAACGGCTGATCCATTGCGGCTCGTCTGAATACGATTGAAATGAGGCGTATACAGGGATTTCTTCTCTGTACCGCCCGCCCCAAAGTTCGCAAACTGAACAATCCGCCGCTTTGGCCGCGATTTCTGTCAGCGCCATGCTCACAGCGGAGGCCGCCCGCTGATGCCATTTTTGAATTGTGCGCACTAACGGCAGGCGGCTGCCAGCCTGTTTTCCTAGAAGATACGGGATGATCCGTTTGGTAAAGCCGACATGGAGAGCCGGGAGCCAATCAACGCATTCGCCCCAGCCGTCAATCCCGCTTTCTGTGACAACTCTGATGAGATAGCAAGTTCGATATCGTTTAACCCCGTTCGCGTCTCCGTAGGGCTTTTCTAAACGGTGTAAAAGCGGAAAGGTCTCAACCTGTACAATTTTCAAACTGGAATCTACCTTTCCTCAGCAGGCTGAAGGCGATTGCCAGCCATTTTAGGTTCTTCTTTTTCTTTTGTTTCTTCTTTGTTTTGCTTCACATGGATCAGCAAGATCACGAGAATGCCGACAACAAGCGTCAAACCCGCAATGCTTAAAAACATGCCGGGTCTGGACCATTGCATCAGGCGGCCGAAAATCGGGGGCCCAATCGCCACCCCTAAGAAACGAACCGATCCGTACAGCGATGTCACAAATCCCCGTCTTTCTTTGCCGACAGCTCCGGTAATAAAGCTGTTCACACAAGGAAGAACCAGTCCTGATCCGATACTGCTCAGCACAAGGACACTAATAAAAAGCACAAGATTCTCAATGAAAGACAATGCCGCATAAGAAACGGTCATAAATGCCAACCCGAGTACGATCAGCTTTTTCATTAACGATTGCTTTTGCCCGATTTTGCTGCCGGTTGTATAAGACGTCACACACATGACCAAAAGCGGGATCGCCAAAATCAAGCCCTTTTTGACGCCGTCGGTATCGTATGTTTTTTCAAGGACATCTGACAGGTAAAAGAGGATGCCGAATAAAGTAAACAGACAGGTCGCTCCCGCTAAATAAGCGGTAAATAGCCATCTGCCTTCATGTTTAAAAACACTTAACAGCCCTTTCACATATTTTCCGATCGGGGGCGGTTCTTTTTCCTTTTTCTTTTCTTTAATAAAAATCCAAGTCAGCACGATCGAAATGATACAAAACACCGGGAAGGCAAAAAACGCGCCATACCAGACAAGCAGAGCGATCAGCGAGCCGATGATCGGAGAAAGCACTTTCCCCATGCCGTTTGAAGCTTCAACGAGGCCGAGTACCTTGCTTTCCTGGGCGCCTTTAAACAGATCCCCCGTCAGTGCCATGGCAATTGGGCCGGTCCCCGCCGCCCCGATTCCCTGGAGCGCCCGTCCTGCCATGACCCAAGGGTATGCATTGTCAAAAAAACCTGCCGCAAACCCGGCTAGCAAACCGCCGGCACCATACAATATTAAGCAGGGAATAATGATGATTTTCCTTGAGAATCGGTCTGCGAGATAACCGACAATCGGAATCGCAAACGCTGCAATCAAGGAAAAAACGGTGATCACGAGACTGACTTGAAATTGTGATAAATGAAGTTCAGATTTCATTTTTGGCAAAATTGGAATAAGCATTGAGTTCCCAAGGGTTAAGATTAAAGGGATTGAACCAATTGCAACAATCGTCATTCCGTTATTTTGTTTTGATGATTCCATCTCAGAGCACACTCCTTTTCTTCTGTTTAGAATGTCCCTGATAGCTTCGTTTATTCAACGTTCAGACAGCAAAAAACCGAACAGAAAATGCCTGTTCGGGAAAAAGGAGGGTTAACCGAGCGCCTGGGAAATCAATGCGTATAAGTGTCCATTTTGGCTGGGAAGCATCTTTTTCTGGTACAGCATAAGCGGCTGCGCTCCGACTGCGTGAAATCCCATTTCTGTCAGCCTGTCATGAAAAGATGTGTGTTCAGCCGGTATATCGATGCGCATCGGATCTTGAGTGCCAGCGGCCAACCTGTTCACGATTTGTGCAGCAATGTCTGATGAAGAGGCGATGATGGGGCCGAATTTCAAATTAGCTGGTGTCTGTACGGACAAACCGTAGCCAATCAGATGTCCGTCATTGTTTCTGGCGATGACGCATTCCTCTGAGGCGGAAATAAGCTGCTGTAAAAGGTTTGATCGATCTCCGCCAAAGGCTGCCAAATCGGCCGCGGCCAATTCTTGAAAGTCTTGTTTTCTAAAGGACGACAGTTCAGCGTCAAGATCCTCTTGTTTTTCGATCTGATGAAAGCTGTGACAGCCATACTTTCGCACTGAACCCGCCGTATGAAAACCTGCTTTTTCATAAAGAGGCAAACCTTCTGTTGTGGCGCAAAGCCTGATGGCCGTGTTTTCGTCGGTTCTGCTGAGGCACGCGCGGACCATCCGTCGCCCGAGACCGAGCCGTTTGTAATCTTTGTCCACGATAACGAGGCCGATAGAAGAAAGGCCGCCAAACAAAAATAAGCCGATGCAGGAAATGATGTCTCCGCTGATATTTTGATAACCGAAAAAGCGTCCTTGCCGGACAAGCAGTGTCAGTTCTTGTTCGCCATAATCAGGCCAATCGGCTTGCCTGCAAAGCCGCAATAATCCGGGGACATGTTCTTCATGAAGCTCAATCAGCTCATCCATTACGCCCATCAGATCACCTGCTTGTTCCGAGTGTTTTGTACATGGCGATATGAGTGCCAATGCCGGGAATGTCAAATGGCTCGCCAAGCTCCTCCCAGCCAAGCTTCGCGTAGTAGCCTTTGACGTGGTGTCTCGCATTGCACCAGACCGCCTGCACACCTCTATCTGCCAGGTTCTGCTCAGCGTATTTGATCAGCGTGCTGCCCGCTTTTTGATCACGATATTCTTCAAGTGTTGCCATGCCTCGCAGCCGATATGAAGGAGATTCTGTTAATAATGGCTGATTCTGTGGGGAAAAAGAAGCGATGCTGATTAGTGTTCCTTCATAAAACGCACCGAGATGAAAGGCGCCTTCCGCGTGATCCTGCTCAAATTTACATTGTTCGATGGATTGATGGGGACGCAGGATGTCGTATGTATCTTCCGCAGGAATGGTTTTAACTTCGAGCATGATGTTCCTCCTTATAAACTGATTTTCTTTATCGTAACACGGATCAGTCAAATAAGGACCGCCCGATTGGTTCAGGCGGTTTTTCAGGTGTTAATGCAAGGATATATTTTGGCGCTGTTCATCTTTTTGCTGGATATACGAAGTGAGCTCAGCGGTTAAGTCTGATCTGAGAAAAGGCGTAATCAAATAGATGCCGTTAAACAGCTCGCATGCCGTATCCAATAAGGAACGTGCAATCGCAAGGCCTTCCGCTTTTTGTTTCTCTTTGTCTTCGCCGGCGAGGGCCATTTTTTCACGAATTGAGTCAGACAGCTTTATTCCGGGAATTTCATTGTGAATGAATTCAGCATTTCTACTGCTTGTGAGCGGCATAATGCCAATATAGATCGGCGTCTTCAAATGCTTTGTTTCGTTATGGATATCGACAAGCTGCTGCTCGGAGTAGACAGGCTGTGAAACAAAGTAATCGGCGCCGCAATCTATTTTTTTCTCCAGCCGTTTTACCGCTTTATCCAGATGGCGGACGTTAGGATTAAATGCGGCGGCAACTGAGAAATTCGTTTTCTTGCCAAGCGGCTTTCCAGACAGGGACAGCCCTTCATTGAACTGTTTGATCAGCCTGATTAAATCAAAGGATGTTAAATCATATACAGACGTCGCACCCGGAAAATCCCCGATTTTAGAAGGGTCCCCCGTAATAGCCAGCACGTCATTCAGCCCCAATGTATCAAGGCCCATTAAATGGGACTGCAAGCCGATAATATTTCGGTCACGGCACGTAATATGGACAAGGGAGCGTATATCGAGCTGCTGCTTCACGAGGGCGCCGCAGGCAACATTGCTGATTCGCGGGGTCGCAAGGGAATTGTCGGCGAGTGTCAGGGCTTCGACTCCCGCTTCCTTTAGTTCAGCAGCGGCGGACAGAAATTTATCAAAGCTCAATTTTTTCGGCGGGTCCAGCTCTACGATGATGGAGCGTTTTTCCGCCGCGATCTCGTTCAAGCCGGGCTCTGTCCGCTCGTGCTGAACAGAAATGAATTCCTTCGCCCGGGTTTTGACTTCTTTTTCCGTAATCGGTGCAAGCCCGCCAACCGCTTCCGCCATCGCCCGGATGTGATTCGGCGTAGTGCCGCAGCAGCCGCCGATAACTCGCGCGCCTTGCTTGCGGAATTCTGACGCGCTGTTTTGAAAATACGTGTCGTCTGTTTCATAGACGAGCCGGCCTTCTTCGAGCGAAGGAAGACTGCTGTTCGGATAAACTGATAAAAACACGTCATCAAAAATCGGCACTTCGCTGAGCGCTTCAATCATGTGATAAGGGCCTAGCCGGCAGTTAATGCCGACGATATCAGCCCCGAGATCCGCAATCGACCGCAATGCGTCAGAAAGCGGCGTTCCGTCCTGCAGCACGCCTTGCTCATGCATGGAGACATTGAGCATAATCGGAAGTCCAGTCTCTTTTCGGGCGATTTTCAGGACTTCACGGGCTTCTTCCAAATCATAATATGTTTCCAGCAGCAAGCCATCCGGCTCTTCGTGCAGCAGCAGGTACAGCTGCTCGCGAAAGCTGCGTTTGATTTCGTCAAGACTGTACGCATTTTTATTAAAGGTGCGGATGCCGCCCATCGTTCCAAGCACGTACGCATCGCCTGCTGAAGCCCGCGCAATCTTGACTGCCTCCTGATTCATTTTTTTAATGTCATCCTCAAGGCCGTGTCTGGATAATTTAATATAATTAGCCCCGTACGTATTCGTTTGAATGATGTTGGCTCCCGCCTCAACGTACGCTTTATGTATGCGCTGAATTTCCTCCGGCTTTGAAATATTGAGCTCCTCAAAGCACCTGTCAATGCCATAGGAGTAGAGGAGTGTCCCCATGGCGCCGTCGCCGATTAACACCTGTTTCTGCAAATCTTCTAAAAGTCCCATTGTCTGCCTCCTTTATTCACATTCAGCAAGGAAAAAAGAGAAATAAAAAAAGTCCTCTTAAGAAGAAGACTTTGTCAATGATTTTGTCTCTTCTTATCTTCCAAGCTGTTCGAGCTTGCTGGATTTAGCACCTTGGTCATGGCTGATCGCCATTACACCGGTTGCTGAAGCTTCGTCGGGCCAGTCCCTCTGCTTCTCTTGATAAGAACGGATATGAAGTTTTTGTGTTCGGGAAGTGCCAAAAGCTTCCTGACGTTTTCCCTTTCTCCAAATTTACCGAAAATAAAGACAATAATCAATAGGATTCAGAAAATTTATCTGAAATTTATAAATTGGACGTCAATCGGCAGATCTGCTCCTCGGACCGCTGTGATAATCTGCTGCAGGTCATCCTTGTTTTTTCCGGTGACGCGCACTTGATCATCTTGAACTTGAGACTTTACTTTCAGTCCGGAGTTTTTGATGATCGTATTGATTTTTTTGGCGTTGTCCTTGTCAATGCCCTGAACAAGCTTTGCACGCTGGCGCACCGTTCCGCCAGAAGCGTTTTCAATCTTGCCGTATTCAATGTTTTTTGTCGGCACGTTTCGTTTGATCAATTTACCGACAAGCACATCTTTCAGCTGGCTTAATTTGAATTCATCATCAGAAACGAGGACAAGCTCCTCTTTATCTAAAGAAATATCACTTTTGCTTCCTTTAAAGTCATAGCGTGTGCTGATTTCCTTCAGAGCGATTTGGATCGCATTTTGCACTTCAGGCAATTCCACCTTGGATACAATATCAAATGAACTTTCTTTTGCCATATGAAAACCTCCATAACATTTAACTTATGTGTTGATTATAGTAGAATAAAGAGAAACTTCCAACAGAACAAAGAATCAATTTGTGATGATTGGAAAAAATGTTAACAGAATCCGCAGATAAACAAGCGGAACAGGAAGGGCGATAGCATGAGACCAGGGCAGCAATTAACCTTAAGTATAGATCATCAAACGGACTTCGGTTACTTTTTAACCGATGGAGAAGATACGATTCTCTTACATAACAGTGAAATAACTGAGGATATCGAAGACAGAGACGAGGTAGAGGTCTTTATATACGTCGACCAGCAGGAAAGGCTTGCAGCTACGATGAAAATTCCGGTCATCAGCGCTGATGAGTACGGCTGGGTCGAAGTGGTGGATAAAGTGGAAGATATGGGCGTTTTCGTTGATGTCGGTTTATCGAAGGACGCGCTTGTCGCAACTGAGCATTTGCCGCCATACGAAGATGTCTGGCCGCAAAAAGGGGATAAGCTTTACTGTATGCTGAAGGTGACGAACCGGGGGCGTATGTTTGCGAAACCTGCGCCGGAAGATATCATCAGCGAACTGTTTACCGACGCCTCAGAAGATCTGATGAATAAAGAGCTGACAGGTACGGTATACAGATTGATTGCAACAGGTTCATTCGTCATCACGGACGACGGTATCCGATGCTTTATCCATCCTTCAGAAAGAAAAGAGGAGCCGAGACTCGGCTCAAGAGTCACGGGACGGGTGATTCAAGTGAAAGAAGACGGTTCAGTCAACTTGTCGCTGCTTCCGAGAAAACAGGATGCCATGTCTGTTGATGCCGAGTCCATTTTGACGTACATGAGAATGAGAAACGGCGCCATGCCGTACAGCGACAAAAGCCAGCCTGACGATATCAGAGAACGTTTTAACATGAGCAAAGCCGCCTTTAAACGCGCGCTCGGCCATTTGATGAAAAACGGAAAAGTGTATCAGGAAAACGGATGGACATATGAGAAAAAATAGAAGGCCTTAGCGCCTTCTATTTTTATATAAGAACTTCACAAATAAAATTCCGTTTCGTATCATGAGGAGAGACACGTCAGTTAGAGAGCAGGAGGGCAGAATCGTGGACATACGCATCGATATTTTCTTGATCTTGATTGCGATGCTTTTCTTTTGGGTTGCTTATATGGCAGGAATAAAAAAACAAACATGGCTACTGTCCGGTTTCCAGGAGTCTCGGATACGTGACAAGGATCGTCTGGCTAGAATTGCGGGTTACTTTTTTCTGAATTCAGGAATATTTATTCTTTTAAACGGTTTTATTTCCTATCAGGGACAAGATCAGCTGATACCCCCAATCATTCTTGCATATGGTGCAGGAGTCATTATTTATGTAAATAAAAGATTACGATAAAACCTCCAGCATTTATCAAATGACCTGGAGGTTTTTTGTTTGCTCATTTTCTTAAGAAAAATATCGCCAATGTGCCGGGGCCGGCGTGTGAGCCAACCGCAGAACCAATCGGATGCATGATGATTTCCTTTGGCTTGAACGCATCTTCAATCAAGTCTTTCATGTCAGCGGCTTTTTCTTCGTTCGCGGCGTAGCTGATCCCGACGGTTTGATGGTCCCAATGATCACCGCGTTCTTTCATCAGCTCGATGATCCGTTTGAAAAGTTTTTTCTGTCCGCGGATTTTTTCCAGAGGTACAAGCTTGCCGTCCTCCATCTGGAGCAGCGGTTTAATATTCAGCAAACCGCCGACGAAAGCAGACGTTTTGGAGATGCGGCCGCCTCTCGCAAGATATGTGAGATCATCCACGGTAAAAATGTGCTCAAGCTGTTCGCAAAAGTTCTTTACAGACGTTTCAATTTCTTGTATTGTATTCCCGTTGATACAGAGATCGGCAGCATGCCGGACAGCCAGGCCGTATCCTAATGAAGCGCATTTGGAATCAATGACCCGCAAATCGAAATCGGGGAATTCCTCCTTCACTTCATTAGCGATCATCACAGCTGTCTGATACGTGCCGGAGAGGCCTGAGGAAAAGGCAATGTAAAGAGCGGGATCACCTGTTTCGGCATATTGCAAAAACATATTTTTAATCGTTTGCGGTGAAGCTTGGGACGTCTTCGGCGTCTCTCCATTTTGCATCGCTTCAAATATTTGACCCGCATCAATCGTGACCGCATCTTCGAATTCTTTATCGCCGAGAGAAACTCTGAGCGGAATAAAGCCGATGCTGTTTTCTTCAAAATAAGAACGGGGCAGATCGGCGGCGCTGTCAGCGATGAGATGAACTGTCATATTGTTTCCCTTCTTTCCGTTATTGCTCGTTAACATGAGAGTTAAGCCAACTATATCATATTAATTTGCCAAAATCGTGTTCAAATATTTGTTTTAAGGGAAAACATAATAAAGAAGAAAGAGCGGAGGAACATGCCATGGTACTAGACCAAACAAAAAAATTACTCATCGTCATCATTGGCGCTTTGCTTAATGCGGCCGGGCTGAACTTATTTTTGATCCCGGCAGATGTATATGCCAGCGGCTTTACTGGTGTCGCCCAGCTTTTATCAAGTGTCGTTGATCAATATGCCCCTTTTTACATATCGACGGGAACGCTCTTGTTCCTCTTAAACATTCCGGTCGGTATTTTAGGATGGCTGAAGGTCGGCAAATCGTTTACGGTGTACAGCATTTTAAGTGTCGCACTCACTACTCTGTTTATGGGAATTCTGCCTGAAACAAGCTTGTCACATGATATTTTGCTGAACGCGGTGTTCGGCGGTGTCATTTCCGCAGTCGGTATCGGTTTAACATTAAAATACGGCGCTTCGACAGGCGGGCTTGATATTGTCGCCATGGTGCTTGCAAAGTGGAAGGATAAACCCGTCGGCACGTATTTCTTCATTTTAAACGGGATTATCATCTTGACGGCAGGATTATTGCAAGGTTGGGAGAAAGCATTATATACCCTGGTTACACTGTATGTGACAACGAGGGTGATCGACGCCATTCACACCCGCCACATGAAGCTCACGGCAATGATCGTGACGAAAAAAGCGGACGAAATCAAGGAAGCCATTTACGGAAAAATGGTACGCGGCATCACAACTGTTCCGGCAAAGGGAGCCTTTACGAACGAACAGAAAGAGATGATGATTATTGTCATCACAAGGTATGAGCTGTACGATTTAGAGAAGATCGTCAAGGAAGTTGATCCGAAAGCATTTACGAACATTGTTCAAACGACAGGGATATTTGGTTTCTTTAGAAAAGACTGACGAAAGCAGGTGGAGTCGTGAAACGGCTGCTTGTGATGCTCCTTCCCGTATTGCTTTTGATAGGCTGCGGGAAAGATGAGCAGACAGAACCCGATAAGGAGGTATCAGGCGAAGTGGAGAATCAAGAGGTTGTTTTATCTGTTGACGCCATTCAGGAGCCTGAACAAATCAAGTTTAACATGTCGCTGAAGAACCAAAGCGAACGTGCCGTCGAGTTTCAATTCAGCACAGGACAAAAATTTGAACTTGTCGTGTATGATTCTGAGCACAAAGAAAGATACCGTTATTCGAAAGACAAAATGTTTACGCAGGCTTTTCAAAACCTGACGCTTGAACCCGGAGAAACATACGATTTCTCTGATATGTGGAAGGAAGTCCCTGAGCCCGGAACCTACGAGGTGAAGGTGACATTTAAGGGCAGAGCGGAACATCTCAAGCAGGTTCAGGCTGTTCAGCAGTTTGAAGTCAAATAAAAGGCTATGGCGTACCCGCCATAGCCTCAGGCTGTCGAGAAAATCTCGACAGCCTTTATTTTTCCCTTAAAATATCAATTCCCCTGTA
>NZ_AYTO01000002.1 GCF_000507145.1 Bacillus tequilensis KCTC 13622
TAATGCAGGAGTATACCGATTGACAGGAGATTTGACAAATTGTTTTACAGATTTTCCGCCTTTCTTAATTGTGCCACCAGCTGCTTTCCCAACTTTAGCAAGATCTTTCGAGCCCGTTGAGACAGAGGACTTTCCACCTTTCAATAACAGAAGACTTCCGCCCAAATAAGTAATATAGTGCAGCCGTGTGTATGCATCCCCGTGAATCATTTTTGTATCCCAATTATCCTTCAATGT
>NZ_AYTO01000003.1 GCF_000507145.1 Bacillus tequilensis KCTC 13622
TAATGCAGGAGTATACCGATTGACAGGAGATTTGACAAATTGTTTTACAGATTTTCCGCCTTTTTTAATTGTGCCACCAGTTGCTTTCCCAACTTTAGCAAGATCTTTCGAGCCTGTTGAGACAGAGGACTTTCCACCTTTCAACAACAGGAGACTTCCGCCCAAATAAGTAACATAGTGCAGCCGTGTGTATGCATCCCCGTGAATCATTTTTGTATCCCAATTATCCTTCAATGT
>NZ_AYTO01000004.1 GCF_000507145.1 Bacillus tequilensis KCTC 13622
CTCGTTCAGCGTCACCCAGAATGCCGGGATCATGTAGTCCGGCAGGGTTTCCTTCAGTGCTGATTTCAGTGCTTCTATATCAGCGGTTTCCGGTGTGACGTACGCCGCGATCGCTGTATTGCCGCCTTTATCTTTGACAGCTGACACCGCCGCATCCTGCACGTCAGAAAGCTGGGCAAGCTGGACTTCGATTTCCGACAGCTCGATCCGGTAGCCGCGGACCTTGACCTGATGGTCGAT
>NZ_AYTO01000005.1 GCF_000507145.1 Bacillus tequilensis KCTC 13622
TACAGGGGAATTGATATTTTAAGGGAAAAATAAAGGCTGTCGAGATTTTCTCGACAGCCTGAGTTCCGCATATAACGGAACTCTTTTTCTGATTATGAAGTGAAAAAACGAAGCAGAACTGTCGCACAAATGACGGTGCCTGCACCGCCGAGGCGGGTGGAAATTTGAGCGAACGGCATAAGGCCCATTCTTCCGGATGCTGATAAAATCGCAACATCACCAGTTCCGCCAAGACCGCTGTGGCAGCAGGTAACGATTGCGGATTCAACAGGGTACATGTTCATCAGCTTGCCCACAAAATATCCAGAAGCAATCATCGCGACAACAACTGAAATACAAATGACGACAAACGGGATAGAGATCACAGACGCTACGTCATCCAACGGAATAAAGAGGATGCCGAGGCCGACCATCAGCGGCCATGTAAAGCTAGAAGAAATAAACTTATAAAGCTGGTAAGCGCCATCCTCCATTTTTTTCGGAAGAATATTCGCATACTTGACAGCCGCCGCTGAAATAATCATTAAGATCGCGCCCGGAATGAAAATGAATTTCTCCAATAACCCGCCGAAAATAAAGAATGTACAAGCGAGCAGCACACCGGCTCCCATCAGTTTAAAATCAATTTTTGCTTCGGCTTCTTTTTGATTGAAAATCTCATTTGCTTTTTTAGATTTGACGAGACGTCCGTTCCCGTTTAGATCTGGACGCTTATCGCCAAGCTTTTTCATTAAGGCGGCACAGATGATTGCAAAAACGTTTCCGATAATAGCGGCAGGGACCAACTGTGATACAAACACATCAGCGGATGAACCGAGGATTTGTGAATACGCAATTGAGAGCGGCAAAATTCCTTCGCCTATTCCCCCGGCAATAATCGGAACAACAACAAAGAAAAAGGAATCGTAAGCATTGTAGCCAAAAATAAATCCGACAAGGATGCCGGCCGCAACGGCTGCGATCGTTCCGGCAACCAGCGGAACGAACATTCTGATAAATCCCTGTATTAAAACAATTCTGTTCATTCCAAGGATACTTCCCACAACAAGACAAGCAATATAGAAATAAAGGAAGTTAGACGTTTTCATCAAGTTGGTTACAGCGTCTAAAGATGTTGAATTCAGCACATTGTAAAAGACTAAAAATGAAGGAACAAACAACGATAAAATAGCTGGGCCGCCAATATCCTTCAATATTGGAATGCGCTGGCCGATGTCCCCAAGAAACACACCCAGAATCATGATGATGGCAAAACCGCCAAGCATATTTGCGGGCAGTTTATTGTAATAGGCTGCAAGAATAATAATAATAGCCAACACTGTGTATAATGGCAGAGGAATCACACCGATCTCCCAGGACCATATTTTTTGAAACGGATTTTTCTCCTGTGTGACTTTTTGCTCAGGTGAAATTGCCCCCTTTTTTGGAATTGCTCCCATGTCATACACCCCCATGTATTGTTTGTTACAGTCTACAAGAAAGCGTTAACATATTATAGTTTTTTAATTTAAAAAACTAATAAACAATTAAATTAATAGGGTCATTTGGATTAGGAGAATCTCCCCGAGAAGCGTCTTCCCGGGAGGAATATTTTATCGTTTTTCTTTAATATAAGGCACGCCATTTGCTTTCGGCATCTGTGCGTCCGATAAAGCCGTTCAAAACGAAAACGTTAATACACATTTGGCTTGTCTTTAAAAAGAGGGAGCAGTGGACTGATGGTGCTTAAGCAGTGCTCCAATCGGCTGCCCCGAATACAAGCGCTGCATGTATGATAAAACCTTGCCCGGAGATGGCAGAGTGCGTAAAATCAAGTGCAATCGCAGAGGCATACACACACCGCCGCCGAGACATAGCTTTTCACCAATAGAATCAATTATTATCTTGGCAAGAGATGTAATAGAAAAAAATGCACTGCTCGGAGTGAACAGTGCATTTTTTTATAAATATTGCTTAATTCCGTTAAGGTTTCCTGTGTTGACGTTGTATTGAAATACCGGTCTTCCGATTGTTCCGTACGCCATTTCCACATTCAGAACTTGAATATCTTCAAGAAATTTTAAATACTTTCTTATGGATACTTGAGAGATTTCTGTATGCTTTGCCAAGTCTTCTGTTGTAAAAGAGTCATTTTCAAACGACTGGATACTGGACCAAATCAGCTTCAGCGTGCTTTTTGTCAGGCCTTTAGGAAGCTGCACCTTTTCTGTCGCTTCTTTCTTTTGAAAAAGCTCGGCGTCCAGCTCTTTTTGGCTCATGTTGCGATGGGTTGAGTAGACCTTTTGTTTTCGTCTGTAATCAGACAGGGCAGTTTGGAAACGTTCGAATTCAAACGGTTTGATTAAATAATCAACAGCTCCGTAACGAAGTGTTTTCTTGATTACGTCCAGCTCGCTGGCCGCTGAGATGACAATGACGTCAACCGCTTCATTTTGGGCTCTCAATTCCGTCAGCAGTTCCAGCCCGTTTTTCCCCGGCATGTAAATATCGAGCAAAATGAGGTCGATGTGATGCTCTCCTAAAATATGCAGAGCGCTTTGAAAGGAAGAGGCAATGCCTTTCAGCTGAAAGCCATCTATTTGGCTTAAGTATCGTTTATTTAATTCACCCACCATGGGGTCGTCTTCAACTATTAGTACATTAATCATGATTTTCCTCCTTCGGTTCGTACGGGACACGAAGACTGAATGTCGTTCCTTCATTCTCTTCGCTTGTGAGGATCATTTGACCCTTTAAATTTTCGATGCTTTGCTGTGTAAAATAAAGGCCGAATCCCCGGTTTTTGCCCTTCGTTGAATAGCCTTGTTCAAACACCTTGGCTTGATCTTCCTCCGACATGCCGGCTCCGGTATCGGTAATTTCAATATCCAGTATGCCGCTATGAAAACGCATGGACATGGTGATTTGTTTTTTCGGCATATTGGCAACGGCATCCAAGGCATTGTTGATCAGATTTCCGATAATGGTAATGAGTTCATGAATGACTGAAGGGTCTGCCGCATTTGGGATGACACCGCTGCATTCAATATCAAGATTTGCGCCCTGCTCCCGTATGAAGCTCTGCTTTCCGAGCAGAAAACCGGCCAGTACGGAGCTTTTGACATCATTTATAATCTCGCTTGTTTCTGATTTTTGCTGAATCGCAATGTCTTTAATATACTCTCCAAGATCGTCATACTCTTTCAGCTGGACGAGACCTAATATCACATGCAGTTTGTTCATAAATTCATGAGACTGCGCTCTCAGTGCGTTTGCATACATTTTAACACCGGAAAGCTGTTCAGCTAAATGTTTTACCTCGGTTTTGTCCCGGAATGTCGCAATTGCTCCGACAGTTTGTCCTTTTAGATGGATGGGAACTTCGTTAAATACCAGCTCTAATCCGTTAATGCGGACATCTCTGTCTTGAAGCGGTTTTTTTGTCTCGATGACCTTTTTTAAGCGGCTTTTCGGCAAGATGTCATTGACATCCTGATCAACGGGATTTGTGTTGATGCCCATTTTCACGAATAGTCGCTTTGCTTCCGCGTTGGCAAGCTTGATTTTTCCGTGTTCATCAACAGCGAGAATTCCTTCCTTCGTTGATTCCAGCATCGCGCTGCGTTCTTCAAGAAGAGTCGCAATTTCATAAGGCTCAAGTCCGTACATGATATTTTTCACCGTACGGGCGACGATAACAGCTCCGATTACACCGACGAAAATGCTGACGCAGATAATAAAGTAGAGCGGACGTAAGCTATGGCTGATCACTTCATCAATTTCATTTACGGTGATGCCGACAGCGACCGCCCCGACCTGTTTTCCATTCTTCGCGTAGACAGGAACGAATGCTCTCTGCGATTTTCCGAGCGTGCCGGAGGCAGTGCTGATGTGGACATGCCCTTTTAATACTTCGGATTCATCACCGCCCCTGAATTTTTTTCCGATTTTGTTCGGGTCAGGATGTGTTTTGCGAATGCCGTTCATATCTATGACAACAACAAATTCCGTACCGGTGATTTTCTGAACCCGCTTTGTGTAGCTTTGCAGTTCCTTCTGGTTTGTTCCGCTTTCCAAAGCAGAGGCTGTTATCGGCGCTTCGGCTACCATTTCAGCAGTTTGCAGCGCTGTGGCCTTTTCCTGATCTCTAATTCGTTTAGTGGTTTGGGCACCGACTGTAAAAAATGTAATGAGCAGTGCGATTAACACAACGATACAAACAAATATGGTGAGTCTGGTTTGCAGTTTCAATGTTTTTTTCATCGTAAACTTCCTTATGTTTTATGATTCCTGCGTACTACTTTACCCTCAAAATGCTGCTTTGTGAAGATTTGGGACCGTAATTCGTAAAAAGGAGAAAAAATGGAATAATTTATCTTGTCAATGTGTTTTAAGTCCTCCATAATAAATGAGGTAGATTATAGAAAGGGACTTTTTTATATGAAAAATACTTATTTGACAGGATACTTTCCTCTGATTGCGATCCTGCTTTTTAGTTCGTCTTTATCCATTTCAACTTCACTTTATGCAATGAAGATGCTGTCCTCATTTGGAATGTATGATGGAATGCTCGATTATTTTTCAGAGAAAGGGATCAGGCTTGCGTTATTTGCGGCCTTTGCACTTTTATATTTCATGGTTCTGTCCGCTCTGAAATTAATTGCGAATACCGTGACTGAGCTGTCGTTGCTGTTTTTTGCCAATGATCCGGAAGGGAACAATCTGAAAAAAATCAGAATGGGTTCCATGATTTATTTAGGCGGCGGGATTTTATCCTTTGTGCTCTTGCACAATATCGTCTGGATTGTGATCTGGTTTGCGGTCGTCACGCTCGCTTACTTTGTGTTTATCGTATACCGGATTTATTCGACGCTTTCTCTTATGTCATTAGTCGGCTTCATTCTATTGGAACTGCTGTTTTGGTTTACCTTTGTTATCGGTATTCTGTTCATATTTATCAAGCTTTATAATAGCATAATGGCTAGCTTACCTGTGTAAGCTAGCCATTTTTTCGTTTATGGTAAAAACCTTTTTTGAATAGAAGGAGAGGGGAGCATGCATTCATTTTTTTTGCCGAACCACTTATAGCGGTTTTTGGCAATGAAAGAATAGACCATATCTCTGACAGGCTTCGGCACAGCGAAAAACAGGACGGAAAGCCGCCACGGGCCCCGCAGATGCCTGAAAACCTTAATAGCTGCAGTTGACTTTGTGTACACTTGACCGTCTTCAATAAAGACAAAGCTGTCAAACTGATCAGTCGGGAGCCCGCTTTTTTTCAGCAGGCCCTGTCCTGTTTCCGACTGCAGCGATGTAAAAGAGATCAATCCTTCTGGATCACGTGTAATGATAAATTGCACGGCGCCATTGCATAAATTGCACACACCGTCAAAGAGCAAAACGCGATTTGGAATGTGTTCTGGTGCCACCAGATCCCCTCCTATCTTTTAATAAGCCGCTTGCAGCGTTCCTTTCCAGATCGAAAGCTGAGGGCTGATACTGTGAAGATATTCAACGCTGCTCGGTGTATCTTTTCCGACCCAAACCCCCATTGTATACGTATCTGTCAGGCCGACAAACCACATATCGTGATAATCATTTGATGTTCCTGTTTTCCCGCCGATGTAAGGCGCTTTAAAATAGGCTTTTTTCCCTGTTCCGCTTTTCACAACGGAAGACATCAGTTTTTTCAGCTGCATGTTCGTGCGGACACTGAATATTTGAGTCGGCTGATCATTCCATTTATAAATCGTTTTTCCTTTAAGGTCTGTCACCTTTGTAATCGCATGGCTCGGCGTATAACTTCCGCTGTTGCCGAATGTCGTATAGGCCTTTGTCATCTCAAGAGGCGTCATGCCGTTTGTAAATCCGCCAAGGGCCGCCGGGAGAAGATAGTCGCTGTTGACAAGTTTGGCAAAATGATACGGCTCAATATAACTGAATGCTTTTTGGATGCCGACACGGTCCAGCATTCTGATGGCTGGTGTATTATATGAATTTTTAAAGGCCGTATCGACCGTTACTGTGCCGTACGTGCGGTTATTATAGTTTTGCGGACAGTAATCTTTGCTGCAAAACTTGCTGGCATCAATAGTGCTGCTTGTTGTCGCGCCGGTTTGTTCAATATAAGGGCCGTAATCAAGTAGCGGCTTAATGGATGACCCCGGCTGTCTGTATGCCTGGTAGGCGCGGTTAAAGTCATATTTTTGATAGTTTTTCCCGCCGGATAGAGCGATGATTTGATGCGTCTGGTGATTGATCACAGCCGCTCCGCCCTGTACGTCCGCATACGGGAGCTTGGAATTCATTTGTGACACAACTTGATTTTGCATGTACGGATCAAGTGCGGTATAAATTTTCACGCCGTCTTTCGTTAGCGTGCTGACTCTTGCGGACAGCTCGTTTTCGATCTTTTCTTTTTGTTTTCCTGATGCTTTTTGAAGACGTTTATCATAGCCTTCTGATTCAGACACCAGCTGAGTGAATTCATCATTGACATATGAAACGTAGTCTGGATATTTGTCTTCTTTCTTTTCAACATCCAGTTTGATTTTTTGTTTGACGGCTTTTTTCAGCTCTTTATCCGTAATGACCCCGGCATCTTTTAACCCTTTAAGCAAACGTTCTTGACGGCTTTTCGTGTAGTCAAAATGCTTGAGAGGATCATATAATGTAGGGTTATTAGGTATAGCGCAAATAAAAGCCATTTCTCCCGCTGTGAGAGATTTCAGCGGTTTGCTGAAATAGAATTCAGCCGCTGAACCGACGCCGTAAACGCCATTGTTGAAATAAATCGTATTTAAGTAAGCTTCAAGAATTTCATTTTTCGTATACTTTTTCTCTAGCTGATAAGAATACGCGAGCTCAGTCAGCTTGCGGCTGAAGGAGCGTTCGTGGCTTAAATACAAGTTTCTTGAAAGCTGCTGTGTGATGGTGCTGGCACCCTGATCAATTTTCTTGTCTTTTACGTTGGAAGCGGCTGCCCGCACCATTCCCATAAAGTCAAAGCCTTTATGCTCGTAAAAATGGCGGTCCTCAGATGTTAAGAAAATCTGTTTGACTTCCTCGGGAATCTTGTCAAATGGAACGATCACGCGGTTTTCGTGATTGCTGACGATTTCCGAGACAAGGGAGCCGTCCCTGTCATACATGTAGCTGTTTTGAACAAGGCTGATATCTTCCAGATTAATATTTTTATCAAGCACCTGATCCAGAGACTTCATTTGTTTAACTTCTTTTCCGGAAGCGATAACTGTAAATGCAAACAATGGGATTATGCAAAGGAGCAAAATCCATCCGATTATTTTTCGTAACATGGTCACTCTCTTTTCTCCTAAATTCTAGCCATATCGTACCACTCTTTTGAGTTTACGAGAAGGTTAAATTTAGAAGATTCCTCAGTTTTTCTGAGAATCAGCTTGCTTTGGCATAAGAATCCTTCCGGAATTTCTGCATGACCCAAAGCATGCAGGCGCCGGCGAAAAAGAGAAACGCTGTGACATAAAAGGCGGCCGAAATGGTAAAATGGCTCGATATGACTCCGCCGAGAAGAGGCCCGAGCACGTTTCCTAAAAAGCGGAAGCTCACATTATAGCCGAGTACTTCTCCTTGAATGCTGCCGGGAGCCTGAACGCGGATCGCTGCCGTGATGCATGGCAGCAAGCCGCCCATCGCCATTCCGAATAAAAATCTGAAAACAAGGAGCACGCTTAGTGAGGACGCGAGCGCCTGCGGAATAAAAAAGAAAGACGCGGCGAGCAAAAGTCCGATTAAAATGCGGCGGTGGCCGTAGCGGTCGCCCAGATCACCCCATTTTCTAGCCAGCAGCAAACTTCCGAGTCCCGTTGCTGAAAATGCCATACCAGAGAAAAAGGCCAGATTGACAGGTCCGTGCAGCTCATTTACATATAAAGCGAGCAGCGGCTGGATACTGAAATTGCCTGTTTGAATCAGCATGGTTAACAGCATCATGACCCAAAGCGCCGGCTGGTGAAAAATATAGGAGAGCACTTCTTTTCTCGTGTAAGACGCACGTTTGGCTGACTTCTCTGCAAGAGGCTTTTCCTTAACGCCGAATAACACGAGAAGAACAGATGAGAAAATCACAAAGGATGTGATAAAAAAGGTATACGTAAAGCCGAAACGATCAGCGAGCATGCCGCCCAATAGCGGACCGAACAAGCTTCCGGACACCTGCCCCATTTGCAGCGTCCCGAGTGTTTTGCCGGCTGAACTTTTTGGAGTCTGCGCCGAGATCATCGCTAGAGATGTCGGGATGAATCCGGTTACAAGGCCCATTGCCATACGCAGAAAAAACAATTGGTATACCGATGTAACAAAGCCCATGAATAAAATGCTGAGGGCAATGCCTGTTCCGGTTGCCATAAGGATTTTCTTGTATCCGCGTTTGTCTCCGAACCGTCCCCAAAACGGGGACACCAAAAACGCCATGAGAAATGTAATGCCGAACACATAGCCGCTCCACCTTTGCACAAAGCCGTTTGAAAAAGTGCTGAGCGTCTCAATGTATAGGGAGAGAAAAGGAACGATCATCGTTGTGCTGGCAGAGACAAAAAAGTTCGCCAGCCACACAATGACAAAGTTTTTTTTGCGGATAGAAATAACATCACCTTCTTATTATTTCGGGTTCCTTACTAATTATAAAGAAACGATGCATCATTTAAAAGAAACAAAGCGGCTGGGGAAATTCATTATTTTTAGAAAATGAAGAAAGGTCGAGAGGGTGAATTGATATACTATAAAGATAGCATTTTCTGATCGGAGGAAAGGCAGGTGTAAAGAGGTGACGACAAACAGCATACTCATTATTGATTTCGAATTTACGATGCCGGAAGGAAAGTACAGGCCGCAAAACTTTTTCCCTGAAATCATTGAAGCCGGAATTGTAAAGTCGGTTGATGATGAAGTAGTTGAGACGTTTTCTAGCTATGTCAGACCGAAAAAATTTCCGAAGCTGACAAAGCGCTGCAAATCATTTTTGAAAATAACCCAAAAGCAGGTAGACGAGGGAATGAGATTCGAAGATTTCATCCGTAAACTAAACGAGCTGGACCCTGAGAAAAACAGCACGATTATTACGTGGGGAAACATGGACATGAAAGTGCTGAAGCAAAACTGTATGTTTAACCATATTTCTTTTCCTTTTAAGGGAGAAATGAGAGATTTGTCGCTTGAATACAAAAACTTTTTTGGAGACCGGACACTGACGGGTTTATGGAAAGCTGCCGAAGAGTATGGCGATTCCGGAACCGGCACTCATCATAAAGCGCTTGATGATGCTCTAACAGCACATAAGCTTTTTAAGCTTGTTGAACAGGATAAGCAGTATCTCGAAAAACCAAAACCGCCGACAATCGGTGAAAGAATTGATTTATCCGAACTGCTCAAGCGCGCGACGTAAAAAACCCAATCTTTTGTCAGACTGGGTTATGTCCGGTTGAAATATTCCTTTTCTAACACGTCCAGATTGTGAAGGGAGCGCTTTGCCCACTCCGAACCATCCTCATTTAATTTGGCTCTCAGCTGTGCTGCCGCTTCCCGCAGAGACGCGGTATAATCCGGCACTTCACCGTCATAAGGCTTCACCATATGATGGGGGATATTGGTCTGTTCGCCGTATGCAAGCGCTTTTCTCTCATGAAAAAAAGGCACATCCGCCTGTTTTGGATGATGAAGGTCTCCTTGAGCGGGATGGGTGAGAACCGCTTTGATTTTCACTAAATAATGCTGCGGCCTGCAAGCCGTGATTTCTCCTATGTATACACCTGTTTTGTAAAATCCTTTAACGATAGAGCCTGTTTCAAACGTACTCATCTGTCATCACCTCGCATTTATTCTATAAAAGTTCCGTTCGATTTGCTAGTGAGGAAGATCAGCGGGAAGCTTAATTGTTACAGTGGTGCCTCTTTGGAAGCTGCTGTTAAATGAAATGGTCCCATGATGATGCTCAATAATTGAAAAGGTTACGGTAAGACCGAGCCCCGTTCCGTTTGTTTTTAATGAATAATAAGGTTCGCCGAGTTTTTGCATTTGATTGTCTGTCATGCCGACTCCATTATCTGAGATGTTGGTTATGATCGTATGGCCGCTTCTTTTCGCCGATATGTGGATGATCCCCTTTCCGTGGGGAACAGCTTCAATGCTGTTTTTTATCAGGTTGATGACAGCCTGCTTCAGCTTTGTTGCGTCACCATATACAAGAAGGCCCGGCTCCGCTTCGGCCTCGATGGTGACAGACTTGTAATTGGCATACGACACCATAAGGGAGCTTGTCTCTTTGATAAGAGTTGATAAATCAAAAACTTCTTTTTCGTACAATTGCTGTTTAGCCATATCAAGATAGTTTGTAATGATGCCTTGCGCCCGGTCAAGCTCTGACAGTACAAGCTTTTTGTAGTCTGCACTTGATTTGGTCTGAAGGGTTTCGTCATTAAACAGAAGCTGGACAAACCCGCGGACAACTGTCAGCGGATTCCTGACTTCGTGAGCGACGCTCGCTGCCAGCTCACTGACAATCGTCATTTTTTCTGAATGGATAAGCTGTGAACGCAGGGCGATATTTTCGGCGATGCTTTCGATTATATAGATGCTTAATAGAAGAACGATGGAGCGGAACAGCCCTGAGACAGCTGCCTCATAAAATAAAAGTGCTGATTTTTGAAAATTTAAAATATTGAGAGCGAAAAAAATCCAGCTGGAGGCGAAAAATAAGAAGATCTCCAAGCAGCTGATCAATAATGCCAGCAGCAGTTTTTTCGCTTTGGACATGAATGGCCATTTTTTTTGAAATAGGATGGGGATGATAGTAAGAAAAGGAAGCAAAGTGAAAACAAAGATGGCGGAAGGTTCGTAAAACAGCAGTTCAAAACATAAGACAGATGCGGCGACTGTAAGCCCTGAAGCAGTCCCGATGTAAAATAAACAAATGATAACGGGAATCATCTGAAGGCCGTATTGTATGTATTCCATTTCATGGATAGGAAATATAATGCATAAAACGGAGGCGCCGCAGGCGAATAACGTGACCAGCCCGCTGTTTATTTTGGGCACAAGGATCGTCGGCTTTCCAAGCCAAAACACTTGGTAAAGAAGAATAGGAAACAAAATAAAGCAGATATGCAGGAGATAGTCTTTTAGAATTTCCATTCGCGTGAAATCCTTTCGTATAAAATATGAATCCATTATAACACTAAATATGACAAGGGAAATATAAAATTCCTTTATTAAGAACGCCTTTACAAATGATATGTAAAGGCGTTTAACAGCTATATTTACACTAAAGCGGCTTTAATGCGGCGCAGTCCGTCCTGTAAGGTTGCGAGAGAGCAGCCCGCGTTCAGGCGCATAAATCCTTCTCCGCCGGGGCCATATTTCGTTCCGGGCTCTAAAATAATTTTCCCTTTCTTCAGCATCCTTTGCTGAAGCTCTTTGTCAGACAAGCCGTAGGCGCTGAAATCGAGCCAGATCAGGTACGATGCATCCGGCTTCATCATGTTGACTTTCGGCAGCTCGGCGCTCAAAAAGGCTTCAGCTTCGTTCATGTTTCTCTCAAGGTATGAGATTAATTCGTCAAGCCACGGTCCGCCTTTTGAATAAGCGGCTTCGATCGCAGTGACGGCAAACGAGTTCAGTCCGCCTAAACCGTTGCGCTGCAGGCTTGCGTTAAACTTGGCACGCTTCAGCCGATCCGGAATCATGATTGCAGAAGCCTGCAGCCCTGCGATATTAAATGTTTTGCTTGGTGCAGCACACGTTATGGAAATATCCGCCAATTCATCTGAGAGAGCTGCTAATGGCGTGTGTTTGTTTCCGTACAGCATTAAGTCGGAATGGATTTCATCCGATACAACTGTGACGCCGTGCTCAAGACACAATTCGCCGAGCTTCAATAAATCCTCTCGGCTCCATGAACGTCCAGAAGGGTTATGGGGATTGCATAAAATAAATAATTTGACGCCTGGGTCACTGAGCTTCGACTCCAAATCTTCAAAATCCATTGCATATGCGCCGTCTTTTTCCTGCAGCGGATTATGTAAAATCCGGCGGCCGTTTTTCTCAACCATATGATAAAAAGGCGTATAAACAGGAGGCTGGACAACCACTTGATCACCGGGCTCCGTGAAAGCCTGTACCGCCATGCTCAATGCAGTGACAACTCCCGGGCTGAATGTAATGCTCTCCGGATTCACCTTCCAGCCGTGCCTGTTTTGCATCCATCCGCACACGGCATCTTTCGTTTTTTGATCTGGAGCCGTATAACCGAAAATTCCGTGATCGAGGCGCTCTTTTAATGCTTCAGTTATCGCTTCCGGTGCGCGGAAATCCATATCCGCCACCCACATCGGGAGTGCGTCTGTCACGCCGAACAATTCGCCTGTTTTGTCCCATTTGACTGATTGGGTGCCAAGGCGTTCTTCTCGTTTATCAAAGTTCATTTTGTTACCCCCTCATGTCTGTTTCTTCTTCTGAACGCGACTATGATAAAATAGAACTGCAAATTTTATTATAAGCGGTGATGAATATGGAAGAAAGTCAAGCGGTCAGGGAAATGATCAAGATTATTTCCAAATGGGACCCGTTTCAATATGGAGAAGAGTTTTACGAAACGGAGGCTGTTGATGTCGTCCAAGCCGTTTACGATGAAGACGACCCCAACGTCCTGGCGAAACGCATTCAGCAGATATTTGAAACCTCTTTTGAACAAACGCTGCCGATTGACAGCTGCCGGGAAGTGGCTGGCCGGCTATTATTCATGAAAGACAGCAGCTCCTGCACGCCTTAAAAAAACCGGTTCGCACCGGTTTTTTTATTTGATAAACTCCGCAATTTGTTCGGAAACGAATTCAGGCCGTTCCTCAGGCACAAGATGCCCTGTCTGGCCAAGTGAGTACAGCACAGAATCGGGCAAATCTCCGTGCAGGCGTTTACCGATCTCAACAGGGACGATTCGGTCCTCCTCGCCCCAAATCAATAAAGCAGGTTTGGTCATTTTCTTTAATTGCTCAGGTTCTAAGTCTCCTTCTCTATGGCGGATAAATCTTGCCATGGCTTTGAAAATCTGCTTGTCTTGAAACGGCCTGCCATAGCCGTCAATCATCTCCTCATCAATCAGCGCTTTGTCATGCACCACATTTAATAAATTTTTCATCACGCCGTCTTTCGAGAGCCAGCGCTTGATATAAAGGTGAAAATACGGGAGGTGGGTCCCGAGTATGATCGTCGGGTGCGAGCGTTTTAAATACCCTGAACTGCAAAGCAGCACAACCTTTGAGACAAGCTCCGGCTTTTGGAGAGCAGCAGACAGTGCTATTTGCCCGCCCATAGAATGGCCGACAAGCGCAGCCTGTTTCACTTGCAGGTGATCCAGCATTCCAATGACAAGCTTTGCGAGGTTTTGATAGGTATAGATAAACGTTCTTGATTTTTCAGATTGGCCGAAAGGAGGCAAATCTAGCGCGATGATGTCGTACTTGTCCCGAAGAAGAGGGATAACTTTTCTGAAACTGAAAGCAGACGATAAAAAACCGTGCACGCAGACAAGCGTTTGCCTGCCGGGGTTTTGATAATGTTCGTAGTATACATTTACGCCATCGACCGTAAGCCGCCTTATTGGTGAAACCGCCTCCATTCTGTGTCACTTCCTTTCATGTGATGTCTGTATTGTGCCCTGAAATTGTCAATTCTAGCGGAAGTTTCTCCTTGTTTTTTCTTAGCATTCGTCAAAAAACGTGATATAATGTCATGAGATTTCTTGACATTGCAAAGGTGTGAATCGAATGAAATTGACAGAAAAAGAAACAGAAATATTAGAAATTTTAGACGAAAACAGCCGCGCCGATTTAGAAACCATTGCAAAGATGGCGGGCATCCCTGTAAATGAAGTACAAACAATTATTGATAAACTGGAAAAAGAAAAGGTTATCATCGATTATTCCGCTATGATTGACTGGCGAAAAGTCGACGGACATGAAGGCGTCACAGCCATGATTGACGTCAAAGTAACGCCGAAACGGGGAGTCGGTTTTGATGAAGTGGCGGAACGAATTTACCGATTTCAAGAGGTTGAATCAGTTTACCTGATGTCAGGCGTATACGATTTGTCTGTCGTGATTCGCGGCAATTCGATGTCTGACGTAGCGCGTTTTGTTTCAGATAAGCTGTCCACACTTGATTCAGTTGTATCTACGACAACCCATTTTATCCTGAAAAAATACAAGCATGACGGCAAAGTGTTTGAAACAGGAGACGACGACAAAAGAATCGTGGTGTCACCGTAAATGACTTCGTATTTATCTGACTATGTACAACAAATAAAACCGTCAGGCATCCGCAAATTCTTTGATTTGGCGGCAACGATGGAAGGCGTCATTTCTTTAGGCGTCGGCGAACCTGATTTTGTTACTGCATGGAATGTCCGCGAAGCAAGCATTCTTTCCCTTGAACAAGGATATACGTCCTATACTGCCAATGCCGGTTTATACTCACTGCGTGAGGAGATCAGCCGTTATTTAAGCAGCAGGTTTGACCTTCGCTACTCGCCGGATAATGAGCTGATTGTGACAGTAGGGGCAAGCCAGGCTTTGGATATTGCCATCCGCGCGATCGTGAATCCAGGGGAGGAAGTCATCATTCCTGAGCCTTGTTTTGTGGCATACGATGCGCTTGTTTCTTTGGCAGGCGGCATCCCTGTTCACGTCCATACAACAGCGGAAAAAGGATTTAAAGCAACGGCTGCGGATTTTGAAGCAAAAGTCACTGAAAAAACAAAAGCCATTCTCATCTGCTCGCCATCGAATCCGACAGGTTCTGTATATTCGAAGGAAGAGCTGAATGAAATTGCTGAGTTTGCCAAAAAACATGATGTCATCGTTTTAACCGACGAGATCTACGCGGAGCTGACATATGATGAGGAATTTACAAGCATAGCGGCATTACCGGACATGAAGGAACGGACTGTTGTCATCTCAGGCTTTTCAAAAGCGTTTGCGATGACGGGCTGGAGGCTCGGTTTTGCCGCGGCACCAGCCGTGCTTCGTGATGCCATGCTTAAAATTCATCAGTATGCGATGATGTGCGCACCTTCAATGGCTCAGTTTGCCGCCCTTGAAGGCTTGAAGAACGGCATGGAAGACGTAGAAAAAATGAAAAAAAGCTACCGAAGAAGACGGAATTTGTTTGTGGAAACGCTCAATGAAATCGGCCTCAGCTGTCATCATCCGGGCGGTGCTTTCTATGCTTTCCCATCCATCAAAAGCACGGGAATGAGCTCGGAGCAGTTTGCCGAGGAGCTTCTGACACAGGAAAAAGTCGCTGTTGTTCCGGGAAGTGTATTTGGCCCGAGCGGTGAAGGATATATCCGCTGTTCATACGCAACCTCGATTGAGCAGCTTCAAGAAGCGTTAGTCAGAATGAAACGATTCCTGCACAAAACAACATAAAAAAAGATACGAACCTTTTGTCCGCATCCTATAAAAAGGGGGGGAATACTAGAAAGCCTTTGGTATTTTCAGTTTACCCCCTTTTTGCTGTGCATAAACCTGATTTTTGATAAAAAAGTTTTCTTTGCGGAAATTAGACATGTATGATATAATTTTTAATTGCGTATAAACAGATATTTAATTTAACTTAGGAGTTGTTATGAATGGCAGCAAAATTTGAAGTGGGCAGTGTTTACACTGGTAAAGTTACAGGATTACAAGCGTATGGTGCGTTTGTTGCATTAGATGAAGAAACTCAAGGTTTAGTACACATTTCTGAAGTGACTCACGGTTTCGTAAAAGATATCAACGAGCACCTTTCAGTTGGCGACGAAGTACAAGTAAAAGTACTTGCTGTTGATGAAGAAAAAGGAAAAATCAGCCTTTCAATTCGTGCGACACAAGCTGCGCCTGAGAAAAAAGAAAGCAAACCAAGAAAACCTAAAGCTGCGCAAGTAAGCGAAGAAGCTTCTACACCACAAGGTTTCAACACATTAAAAGATAAGCTTGAAGAGTGGATTGAAATGTCCAACCGCAAAGACCTTATCAAAAAATAAGCATCAAAAAAGCACCGGACAGGAATGTTCGGTGCTTTTGATTTAATGCAAAATCCCAAAACACTATGTTTTAGGATTTTGTCTCCTTTTGTCAGCGTGATTGCAAACCTTTGAAGTCTAGGAAGGGCGAGCATTGAAGCACAGCGAATGTACAATTCGTGAGCACCGACGCGCAGACCCGACAACGAATGCGAAGGTTTGTCAACTCGCTGAAGCACCGGACAGGAATGTTCGGTGCTTTTGTGATCCTATCGCATTTCAGGATTTGCTGCCTCTTCGCGTGATCTTTCCTCGTTTGGCTTAAACAGCAGACCGAGGTTGATTAAGCCGGCAATTCCGACAAGACCGTAAATGATGCGAGAAAGGGCTGAGCCTTGGCCTCCAAAGATGGCCGCTACTAAGTCAAATTGGAAAAATCCGATCAGCCCCCAGTTAATAGCGCCAATGATCGTTAAAACAAGACAAATTCTTTGAATGGTGCTCATGTTTTGCAACCTCCTCCATGAATTATTAAAACAGTTATAGATTGTGACATTTTGGAGAATCTATACATGCATTCCCCATATTGAAGGAAACTGGCTTGCCCTCACTTATATCAGCTTTTTCCCAGCATCCTTCCATACGAAACCATTCGATACGGTGAGAGCTGATTGCTTTACATGTAGTGAAGGCATTCTGCATAATAAAAAAACAAGGAGGAGATGTCATGCAAAACTTTACATACTGGAATCCGACCAAATTAATTTTCGGGCGCGGAGAAGTGGAAAGACTGCCGGAGGAACTCAAACCTTACGGAAAAAACGTATTGCTCGTCTACGGAGGCGGAAGCATTAAACGGAGCGGCTTGTATGATCAAGTGATTGAACAGCTGAATAAAGCCGGAGTGAACGTGCATGAATTAGCAGGTGTAGAACCGAACCCGCGTGTGGCGACTGTTAATAAAGGTGTTGCGATCTGCAAAGAACAAAACATTGATTTCTTGCTTGCTGTCGGAGGCGGAAGTGTCATCGACTGTACAAAAGCGATTGCCGCAGGAGCGAAGTATGATGGTGATGCGTGGGACATCGTCACGAAAAAACATCAGCCAAAGGATGCCCTGCCTTTCGGAACGGTATTGACTCTCGCTGCGACTGGATCTGAAATGAACTCAGGCTCGGTGATTACAAACTGGGAAACAAAAGAAAAATACGGCTGGGGCAGTCCGCTCGTATTCCCTAAATTCTCAATTCTAGATCCGGTGAATACGTTCACCGTTCCTAAAAATCACACGATTTACGGAATGGTTGACATGATGAGCCACGTATTCGAACAATACTTCCATCACGTATCAAACACGCCGTATCAGGACCGTATGTGTGAATCTCTTCTGCGTACAGTCATTGAAACAGCGCCTAAGCTGATCAACGATCTCGAAAATTACGAATTGCGTGAGACGATCCTGTATACCGGAACAATCGCATTAAACGGCATGCTCTCTATGGGTGCAAGAGGGGATTGGGCTACTCATAATATTGAACATGCAGTATCAGCCGTTTATGATATTCCTCATGCCGGCGGACTGGCGATTCTGTTCCCGAACTGGATGAGACACACATTGTCTGAAAATCCTGCCCGCATGAAACAGCTTGCAGTTCGCGTGTTTGATGTTGAAGAAGCAGGTAAAACAGATGAAGAAATCGCCCTAGAAGGCATCGATAAGCTGTCTGCATTCTGGACAAGTCTTGGTGCTCCAAACCGTCTTGCTGATTACGATATTAATGACGAGCAGCTTGACACAATTGCTGACAAGGCAATGGCGAACGGGACATTCGGCCAGTTTAAATCACTCAATAAGGAAGATGTGCTTGCCATTTTAAAAGCATCTCTATAAACAAAGGGGGAAATAGCCGTTCGGCTGCTTCCCTTTTTCTTTTTGTCAGCTTATGTTACAATTGAAAACCTGTTTTTCATCAGTATCATTTGGAGGTTGTTACATGGAAAATTTCACTTATTATAATCCGACAAAGTTAATCTTTGGAAAAGGCCAGATTGAACAATTAAGAAAAGAATTAAAACAATACGGCAAGAATGTCCTGCTTGTTTACGGAGGAGGAAGCATTAAACGCAACGGCCTCTACGATCAAGTCACAGGTCTTCTAAAAGAAGAAGGCGCTGTGGTTCGTGAGCTGTCAGGTGTAGAGCCGAATCCGCGTCTTGCGACTGTTGAAAAAGGCATTGCTCTATGCAGAGAGCATGACATTGATTTTCTGCTTGCTGTGGGCGGCGGAAGCGTTATTGACTGCACAAAAGCGATTGCTGCCGGTGTCAAATATGACGGCGACGCTTGGGATATTTTCAGCAAAAAAACAACAGCAAAGGATGCGCTGCCGTTCGGCACTGTTTTAACTCTTGCTGCGACAGGCTCTGAAATGAACCCTGATTCCGTGATTACAAACTGGGAAACAAACGAGAAATATGTGTGGGGCAGCAATGTGACTCATCCGCGTTTCTCTATTTTAGATCCCGAAAATACATTCACTGTTCCGGAAAATCAAACAGTGTACGGCATGGTTGATATGATGAGCCACGTATTCGAGCAGTACTTCCATAATGTCGAAAACACACCGCTTCAAGACAGAATGTGCTTTGCGGTTCTGCAGACCGTCATCGAAACAGCGCCTAAGCTTCTAGAAGATCTGGAAAACTACGAGCTTCGCGAAACGATTTTATATGCGGGCACAATCGCTCTGAACGGCACGCTGCAAATGGGCTACTTCGGCGACTGGGCTTCACATACAATGGAGCATGCTGTTTCAGCTGTATATGATATTCCTCATGCGGGCGGACTGGCCATTCTGTTCCCGAACTGGATGAGATACACGCTTGATACAAATGTCGGCCGTTTTAAAAACCTCATGCTAAACATGTTTGATATTGATACCGAAGGCAAAACAGATAAAGAAATTGCGCTTGAGGGCATCGACAAGCTGTCTGCCTTCTGGACAAGCCTCGGCGCGCCTTCCCGTCTTGCCGATTACGATATCGGGGAAGAAAAGCTTGAGCTGATTGCTGATATCGCAGCCAAAGAAATGGAGCACGGCGGTTTCGGCAACTTCCAAAAACTAAACAAAGATGACGTGCTTGCCATCCTTCGCGCGTCTCTATAATCCCTTAGGGCGGAATCCAGTCATTCCGCCCTTTTTTCTTCACTTGATTTCACAGATAAGTTCATATAAAGTGAAAGATGAAAACATTCTACCGTTATGGAGGGACAAGCAATGACGCATGTACGCTTTGACTACTCAAAAGCGTTGACTTTCTTCAACGAACATGAACTTACATATCTGCGAGACTTCGTAAAAACAGCACACCATAATATTCATGAAAAAACAGGCGCTGGCAGCGATTTTCTAGGCTGGGTTGACCTCCCTGAACATTATGATAAAGAAGAATTCGCGCGCATCAAAAAAAGCGCGGAAAAAATCAAATCTGACTCTGATATATTGCTTGTTGTCGGAATCGGCGGCTCTTACCTCGGCGCGCGGGCTGCGATTGAAGCGCTTAATCACGCGTTTTATAACACATTGCCAAAAGCAAAACGCGGCAATCCGCAAGTTATTTTCATCGGAAACAACATCAGTTCATCTTATATGAGAGATGTCATGGACCTTCTTGAAGATGCTGACTTCTCTATTAATGTGATTTCTAAATCGGGTACAACAACTGAACCTGCAATCGCTTTCCGTATTTTCCGCAAGCTTCTTGAAGAGAAATACGGCAAAGAAGAAGCGAAAGCGCGGATTTACGCAACAACTGATAAAGAGCGCGGCGCATTAAAAACGCTCTCGAACGAAGAAGGCTTCGAGTCATTTGTCATTCCTGATGACGTCGGCGGCCGTTATTCTGTATTAACAGCTGTAGGCCTTTTGCCGATTGCTGTGAGCGGCGTCAACATTGACGACATGATGAAAGGCGCACTTGATGCGAGCAAAGATTTTGCAACATCTGAATTGGAAGAAAACCCTGCATACCAATATGCGGTTGTTCGCAATGCGCTTTACAACAAGGGCAAAACAATTGAAATGCTCATCAACTACGAACCGGCGCTGCAATACTTTGCAGAATGGTGGAAGCAGCTGTTCGGAGAAAGTGAAGGGAAAGATGAGAAGGGCATTTATCCTTCCTCAGCTAACTATTCAACAGACCTTCATTCATTAGGCCAGTACGTACAAGAAGGCCGCAGAGATTTATTCGAAACAGTACTGAATGTAGAGAAACCTAAACATGAGCTGACAATCGAAGAAGCGGATAGCGATCTTGACGGCTTAAACTATTTAGCCGGAAAAACGGTTGATTTCGTTAACAAAAAAGCGTTCCAGGGTACGATGCTTGCGCATACAGACGGAAATGTCCCGAACTTAATTGTCAACATTCCTGAGCTGAATGCATATACTTTTGGATACCTTGTGTATTTCTTCGAAAAAGCCTGCGCGATGAGCGGCTATCTCCTTGGCGTCAATCCATTTGACCAGCCTGGAGTAGAGGCGTATAAAGTCAATATGTTTGCATTGCTTGGCAAACCTGGCTTTGAAGAGAAAAAAGCAGAGCTTGAAAAACGTCTGGAAGATTAATGTAAGGAAGCTGACTGGCATGTGCCGGTCAGCTTTTTATAAAATCAGAAGGGTGCTGATGGTTCATGAAACAATTGGTTAAGCATCTCATCATTGCCATTTTTTCTGCTGCTGTTCTATGCATTCTTTTTTCCTTCGACGCCGTGCACACAGAGTTTTCCTCAAGCTTCGGCGGTACGATGTTATACTTTTTCATCCTCGTCTTTCTTCCTATTGGTTTGCCGCTTGCGCTTTTTATCGATGCGGTACACCGGATGTTGCATGTAAAACGATCTCATACTCTTTTCACTAAATTAGGGCTCTATGCCGCGGTTGTTTATCTTTCATGGGAATCGGCCGCAGGGCTTGCCCCGGCGATGGCTGTTTACTTTTTATTTGAATGCGCTTTCTTTTCTGTCGGACGATCGAAAGAAACAACGATTTCCATGTAGTTTGCCTCTGAATGAAGTCTTGCCCGGAAGGACAGGATAAGTAAAAAAGGGGCATTTTGATGATACCAATACCTTCTGTGATAGATGGGCAGTCTTTTCTGCTTCAAGAACTGGAACAAGTGATGAAGCCGCTCGGTTATGTGATAAACGGCGGCTGGGAATACCATCACGGCTATTTTGATTATAAAATTGATGATAGAGACGGCTATTTGTTTTTAAGGATTCCCATCAATGCGGTACAGGGCAGTCTCGATGAACGCGGCGCGGCTGTCCGGATCGGAACGCCGTTTATGCTAAGGCAGGTGTTTCAGACTGATCTTGACGACCACGCCGAGGGAGGGCCGTTCCAATCATTGTTTAATCAATTTTCCGAACCGGAAAGGCGGGACGCGGAAATTGATCCGGCGTATTTAGATATCGGCGCCTCCCTTGTGAAGGAACTGGAGGATGTTTTGCTGCATTAGATGGCAAGAAATTGGTCTGTTTCGAGCACTTTGTATGTAAGAGGAGGAGAAATCATCGGCCCCTCCTCTTTTTGTACGCCTATAATTGTCGTGTTGTGATCAAGGAAATAGAGGATGCACGTTTTGTAAGCCGCTCCCTTTAGTTCATCAGGGACAGCAAGAAGCTCCACATGCTGATCAAGTGTCAGCTTGATTCCGTTCTGCTGTTTAGATGGCCGTAGCTTGACTTGGTAATGATGCAGGATCGCCCGGCTGATAAATTCTGAAGTTCCGATAATTTGATTAGCGCCTGCCCGCTCAGCGTTTGTGACAAACCGGTCAGTCAAAATCTCAGCAATGCAGTAAGCAAGAGGATTAAGGCCTTTAACTGATAAAAGAATAAGCACCGACAGCATATCTGCTTCCGTTTCACTTTTATACTGATCGGCTGTAATGATCACTGATTCAGCTTCAGTAATATTGGCTCGTTTCAATGTCTCATCATCAGCAGCGTACCCTCGTATGAAATGGACATTTTCGATAAGCGGGCCTTCTTTTAAAGATTCATCGATCAGCACAACCGTCTTAGAAGGAGCCGCAAGCTGCAGCTCCTTCAGCAGGCGGTTTGTTTTTTCATTCCACCCGATGATAATAATGTGGCCGCGGCCTTTGTAAGCGACTTTTCCTTCGATGTAGCGGTGCTGTCTGTTGAATGCAGCCGCTGATAATGTGGCGAAATACGCGGTGACAAAGCTTGCTCCGCTCAAAATCAGCAGAATCCCGGCAGCCTGTCCCAGCGGCGTGTGCGGCACATAATCTCCATAACCGACTGTCGAAACAGTAACGACAGCCCACCAAATGCCTTCAAATACCGAAGTGAACTGCTTTGGCTCAAGTATATAAATGATTTGGCCGAATAAAAGAATCAGACATAAAATAATAACCCCAATTCGGATAAATAACGGCCACCGGAGCCATGAAATAAATATCCGGTTTGATTTCATTCGTTTTCTCCTTCTTCAGATACTGAAATGGATAAAATCTGTTTTATGATTGTATTTAATTTCTTATTTAGCTTTTCCTGGCCGTACATATCCCGAGCCTGCTTCATTAAATCGGCAGTATCATCATCAAACTGGATCAGCGGCTCATCGATTTCCGATTCATTATAAAGCTGGATAAACGCGTCCAGCCCTTCATTCATTCGGTCAATTGCCGTGCTCAGCCGTTCCTTTTCCTCGCTCGTCACTTTCATGGCTTATACCACCCGTACTTTTTACTAACAGTATGTCCCACTTCCGGTGATGTTTTTCAAAAAATGAACAAAACATATAAAAACGGATTTCTCCATAAACTAAAACAAAAAGGATGAAAAAAGATGACGATCATTCAAAGAACGATCGTGGTTTTGATCGGTACACAGCTGGCTGCATCCGCAGTCATATTGTTTATTTTCGATTTGAATTCATATAATCACTTTTCAGGCAGCTTCTCATGGCTTCACTTTCTGAAACAGCTGGCCGGCAGTTTTTCCTTTTATTTGTTTTTAACAGGACTGTTCTTTCTGCTGATTGGAATCTGTGCTCCGAGCCGGAAGAAGAAGCGCATTTCTGTACACGGGAAAGAAAACTCATTAAAATAATCGTAATAGAAATGATCATGAAAAAAGGATGATGAAAAATGCTGTTTATATTTTTAACAATAGCCGCATTGGGATTGTCGTTTTGGGCACAATTTAAAGTGAAGAGCAACTTTGAAAAATATTCAAAAGTGGAAGCCTCAAGCGGACGTACAGGGGCAGAAACGGCAAGACGGATTTTAGATATAAACGGTCTTTACGACGTGCCGGTCGAACCGGTAAGAGGCACTTTAACAGACCATTACGACCCGACAAGACGGGTGGTGCGTTTATCTGAGCCGGTCTATTACGGCCGCTCGATTTCCGCCATATCTGTAGCTTCCCATGAAGTCGGACATGCCTTGCAGCATCAGGAGTCATATGGTGCGCTTGTGCTGAGACATAAAATCTTCCCAGTCGTGAATTTCGCATCCGGTGTAGCGCCTTTGCTTTTCTTAGGAGGCATGCTTCTCGGCAGCCTGAATTTGATCGGGCTCGGCATCATTTTGTTTTCAGCCGCTGTCTTTTTCCAGCTGGTCACATTGCCGGTTGAATTCAATGCAAGTTCACGCGCGAAGCAGATTATAGTGTCAGAAGGATTCATCCGAAACAATGAAGAGAATGGGGTAAATAAAGTACTGAGCGCCGCCGCCTTAACGTATGTGGCCGCCGCCCTGGTTTCCCTGTTTGAGCTTCTTCGCTTTGTGATGATCTTCTTAAACGGTCGTAATGAGAATTAACGTTAAGGAGGTGGCCCCTTACCATTTAAGGTAAGGGCTTTTTTTGCTTATTTTACAATTGATCGCCCTATTTGTTTTGATTGGCATTACGGCTGTGTTTGTCGCAGCTGAATTTGCGATCGTCAAACTCAGAGGCTCAAAAATCAATCAGCTCATCGAAAGCGGTGACAGCCGGGCGCTTGCCGCACATAAAATTATCTCCAACCTTGACGAGTATTTATCAGCCTGCCAGCTCGGGATTACGATTACAGCACTCGGCCTTGGATGGCTTGGCGAACCGACATTTGAACGCATTCTTCATCCCTTATTTACAATGACAGGCATGCCGGAACCGTTTAACCACATCGTCACATTTGTAGTTGCATTTATCATCGTCACTTTTTTGCATGTGGTGATGGGAGAGCTTGCCCCGAAAACGGTTTCTATTCAAAAGGCTGAGGCTGTCAGTTTATGGATTGCAAAGCCGCTGATCTGGTTTTATAAAATCACATATCCTTTTATTAAAGCATTGAACGGCTCTGCAAGCTTTCTTGTCAAATTGTTTGGCTTTCATTCGGTGAAGGAGCATGAGGTCGTCATCAGTGAAGAGGAGCTGAGGCTGATCCTTTCAGAAAGCTATGAAAAGGGAGAAATCAATCAGTCTGAATTCCGCTATGTGAATAAGATTTTTGAATTCGACAACCGGGTAGCGAGAGAGATTATGATTCCGCGGACAGAAATTGCGGTCATCTCTCTGGAGCAGTCGCTTGAAGAAGCGATTCATCACATCATTAATGAACGGTATACACGCTATCCCGTCATTAAAGAAGACAAGGATCATATTTTAGGGATCATCAACAGCAAAGATATGTTTAAAGCTTATTTTCTCGGCCAGCCGATCGAGCTGGAGCAGATCATGAGACCCGTCATCAGGGTTATTGAAAGCATCCCTGTACAGCAGCTTTTAATCCGCATGCAGAAGGAGAGGATTCACATGGCGATTCTCGTTGATGAATACGGAGGAACGGCGGGTCTCGTCACTGTCGAGGATATTATCGAGGAGATCGTCGGGGAAATCCGTGATGAATATGATCAGGATGAAACGCCGCACATTTTGAAAAAAGGCGAGCACCATTATGTCATGGATGGAAAAGCGCTAATAGATGAAGTGAACGATCTGCTCGATATTGCCATTGAAAATGAAGAAATCGATACGATTGCAGGATGGCTGCTGGCGCAAAAAATGGAGCTGAAAGCAGGAGAGGTGATACACGCTGAGGGCTGTGAATTTAAAATTCTCGATGCCGAAGATCATCATATCCGTTTTGTGGAAATTAAAAAAACTGACTTTTGATCAAAAACAGCCGAAGATTGAGCGGCTGTTTTTTTGATGGCTGACGGTTTTCTAAAAAACAATGCTGTAAAGCCTTTTTTCTACATAAGATATATAGACCGCACACTTAGGAAGGAGTGCTCGTATGAAAAAGGCTTGGTGGAAGGAAGCGGTTGTCTATCAAATTTACCCCCGCAGTTTTAAAGATTCAAATGGCGATGGAATCGGCGACATTCAAGGGATTAGATCCAAGCTTCACTACATAAAAGAGCTGGGTGCTGACGTCATCTGGATTTGCCCGCTGTATGATTCGCCCAATGCCGATAACGGCTATGATATCAGGGATTATCAAAACATATTAAGCGATTTTGGCACAATGGGGGATTTTGATCAGCTGCTTGATGACATTCACGAGCTGGGGATGAAGCTGATTATGGATCTTGTCGTGAACCATACAAGCGACGAGCATCCATGGTTTATTGAATCACGTTCATCCATATACTCCGAAAAACGCGACTGGTATATTTGGAAGGACGGCAAAAACGGAAAAGCGCCGAACAATTGGGAAAGCATTTTCGGCGGGCCGGCATGGCAGTATGACCAAAAGACAAGCCAGTATTACCTGCACCTTTTTGATCAAAAACAGCCGGATTTGAATTGGGAAAATGAAAAAGTGAGAACTGCCGTTTATGACATGATAAATTGGTGGCTTGATAAAGGAATTGATGGCTTTCGGGTAGATGCCATTACGCATATTAAGAAAAAAGAAGGGCTTCCTGATCTGCCGAATCCAAAGGGGCTGGATTACGTACCTTCCTTTCCGTATCATATGAACGCTGACGGTATAATGGATTTGTTAACAGAGCTGAAGGAACACACATTTTCCCGCTATCCGATCATGACAGTCGGAGAGGCGAACGGTGTCGCTGCGAAGGAAGCGGCTGAATGGGCTGGAGAAAAAAACGGCATCTTCAATATGATTTTTCAATTTGAGCATCTCGGCCTGTGGGATGTAGAGATCAATGAAAGCATCGACATCGTCTCCTTCAAACGAATGTTAACTGACTGGCAGGACAGTCTTGAAGGGATCGGCTGGAATGCTTTGTTTATGGAAAATCACGACCAGCCCCGTTCGGTTTCTGTGTGGGGAGACGACGAAGTGTACCTGAAAGAAAGTGCAAAAGCGCTTGCCGCTGTCTATTTTCTCATGAAAGGCACACCGTTTATTTATCAGGGACAGGAACTCGGCATGACAAACGTAGCATTTCCGTCTATTCAGGATTATGATGACGTCGCAATGAAACGCATGTATGAAACAGAAATGGCGAAAGGCGCATCACACGAGGATGTGATGAAGATTGTCTGGAAAAAGGGAAGGGACAATTCACGAACGCCGATGCAATGGACTGCTGATCGATACGCCGGATTCTCTGAAGCCAAACCGTGGATCGGAATCAATGAAAATTACAAATGGCTGAATGCCGAAGCGCAAGAAAACGATCAAACATCCGTATACCACTTTTACAAAAGCTTGATCAAACTGCGACAAACATCCGATGTTTTTATCCACGGGACATACGAGCTCATCTTACCGGAGGATCAGCAAATCTTTGCGTATCTTCGGAAAAACGAGAACCATACTGCATTGGTGATGGCTAATCTGACAAGAACACCGGCTTTATTTAAGCACTCCAGGCTGCCCTTGTCATCGGACAGACTCGCATTGGCGAATGTGGAAACAGAGCCTCATAAGCACATGACATCATTGCTGTTAAAGCCGTATGAAGCAAGAATATATGTATGGCGCTAAACTCCAGCCAGAGACTGGAGTTTTTTGTTTTTATCAGGTTTATATGAGCGGTGTAACAGGAAAAAAAGAACACAGAACGAAATAGCAAATAGAGCGGACAAATGAAAGGAGAAACAAATGCTGAAAACACTGCAAATCAAAACGGCCAAACGAGATGAAATGATTGAGATTACGCGTGAGGTGGAAGCCTTTCTTCAAGAAACAGGTGTGACGAGCGGCGCGGTGCTGATTTATTGTCCGCATACGACAGCGGGCATTACAATTAATGAAAATGCCGATCCAGACGTCAAAACAGATATGCTCAGAAGATTTGATGAGGTGTATCCGTGGGAACACGAGCTGGACCGCCATATGGAGGGCAATACAGCTGCGCACATGAAGTCGAGTACGGTCGGAGCTTCACAGCATGTTATGATCGAAAACGGCCGCCTCATTCTTGGGACATGGCAGGGCATTTATTTCTGCGAATTTGACGGCCCTCGCACTCGGACATGCTATATCAAAATCATGGAGTAACAGGAGGTTTTTTATGACGGAATGGATGAAAGCATTATCACTGACAAAACCTGTCATCCAGGCGCCAATGGCCGGCGGGCTTGTCACGCCCAGCCTGGCATCCGCTGTGTCGAACGAAGGCGCGCTTGGCAGCCTGGCGTCAGGATATCTCAGTCCCGACATGCTTGAAAAGCAAATCATTGAAATGCAGCAGCTGACTGATCGGGTATTTCAAGTGAATGTGTTTGTTCCGGAAAGCAGAAATGAACCGGATGAGGACACCGTTCGAATTTGGAAAAACAAAATCCCGTTTGCCGAACAGGCTCCTCCATTCTCTTCAGAGGAAGAAGAATGGGAGGATTTCCATGAAAAAATAAATATCATTCTCAAACACAATGTAAAAGCCTGCTCGTTTACGTTCGGCATTCCGCCGGGCGAAAGCATTCAAGCGTTAAAGAAAAATGGCTGCTCTCTCATCGGGACAGCTACAACTCCGGAGGAAGCCGTCCTGCTTGAAAAACGCGGAATGGACATCATCGTACTGCAAGGAAGCGAAGCGGGCGGGCACCGCGGGTCTTTTCTGCCGGTCAGCGGGGAATCCGCACTTGGCCTCATGTCACTGATCCCCCAAGCGGCAGATTCTGTTTCCGTTCCAGTCATCGCGGCAGGCGGGATTGCCGACCGGCGCGGCGTCCAGGCCGCTCATTGTCTAGGCGCGCACGGCGTACAGGTCGGGACGCCGTTTCTCATGTGTGAGGAATGCGAAGTTTCGGAAACGTACAGACGAGAATTAAAAAAGGCACAGGGAACAGACACACGCCTCACCTCATTGTTTTCAGGTAAGCCTGCAAGGGGTATAGTCAATCAATGGATGAAAGAGCAGCAGGCTGAGGAAGCAAACGCACTTCCGTATCCATTGCAAAACACATTAACAAAGCCGATGAGAAAACACGCAGCCAAAGAAAAAGATTCCGGGTACATGTCTCTGTGGGCGGGGCAATCCATCGGAATGCTGAACGGTCCCATTGACGTGAAGACACTGTTAGCCGAACTTTGCTGAACGTAACTTGATCAACAGAGGTGACAGATGATGAACATTCTTCAATATTCGTATAAAAAGAGAGGGAAAATTGAGTTTGTATTTGAAGGCTGGCCTCATTCAAAAGTTACAATGGCTCCTATAAAAGGCTACTATTTTGTCCGCTTTATTAAATGGAGCAGCCAAGATCCTATCGTGACAAGAAATGACCTTGAAAAAATGGAATGGACTGCGAACCAGTATTTTGGCACAGCCCCTTTTTATCGAAAACGAAGAGTGTTTGAAACCCCATCGTCGCAGAAGTAGACGATGGGGCTTTTTAGCGGACGATGCGGTAAAGAGACGGAACATCCAGTCTGGTCGCCTGAGGCATAAGGTAGGCCTGCTGGACGGCGCCCATTCTTCTAAAAGAATTCAGCTTATCGATAATTTGCTTTCCGCTTAAGATTCCAAGGCCGTGGGCAAAATATTTATCCTCTCCCAATACAATCACATTTTCGCCTCTCCACTGCGCTTTTTGCGGATCAAACTCTGGATTTTTAAAATACAAGCAATCTCCGAGGAAATAATGATGTCCTGTTTCCGTATATATCGGCAATTTCTCATAATGCCAATCATATAAAATAATGTTGTCAAAGCTGGCATCAAATTTTTCTTCCCCGATTGTATCAATCAAAGCCAAGTAATAAATGACAACAATTGCGGTCGCGCATTCAAACGCGTAAAACGGGCCGTTTTTTGCAATGTCCCGAATTGCTTTTGAAGGCGACATTCGATACTTCAGCTCCAAGGCGCCTTCCGGTGAAACCCTCCAATACGCTGTATTCCCGTACGTTTTTAAAAAAGTGGCAAACTTTGCTCCGCTTTTGTACAGCGCTTTTGCCGCTGCAACAATATTCATCCGCAGTTTAAGCTCAAATATCAGTTCAGCGATTGAATGATAATCAAACTGAACAGGCGTCTCGATCATCTCTTTTAACAGCGGTTTCAAATGCTGTTCAATCTGCCAGTTCTCAATATCTTGGGGACGGAGCCATTGTCCGGATACAATAATCATCTTAATCCCCCCTTGTTTTTTATAAGATATGCAAAGAGCTTGGGCAATGAAAGCTAAAAGGCAGAAGGCAGCCAAAAAAGAACTTCTTCTTTTTTTATTTTAAAACTTTTTTAAGCAGCCGATATATACTGTATTAAACCTGAAGGAGCAACTGTGCATGAAGACTTTTATCAACTGGCTGAAGAAACCGTCTATCTCAAGGAAATTAATCGTCTCATTTATTGCGATTCTCATGATCCCTATTCTTATTTTGGAATTTAGTTCTTACCGAAGCGCCAGCGGAAAGCTGGATCAAGAAATTATGGGGAATGCGAAAAACAGTGTCAATACATTTAATACAACCGTTACAAATGATCTGGGAGCAAAAGCGAAAGCAGTCACCTTTTTCAGTGAATCTCTTAAAAGCTCCGCGTTCAAAGGAAAATCTAATCAAGAAGAGCTTAAGGCCAAGTTTTTACAATATGTTTCGATCAATCAAGGGGTAGCCAGAATTTATGGAGGCTCAGAAAACGGTACTTATGTACAAGCACCAAAGGAACAATTGCCGGATGGATACGATCCGAGACAGCGCCCTTGGTATCAAGATGCGATGAAGGCCGGCGGTGAAATTGTAGTGACAGATCCTTACGTGGCAGCGAGTGACGGAAGCATGGTCATTACTATTGCCCAGGAGCTGAAGGACAAATCCGGTGTTGTCGCCATGGATATTACCATAGATAAATTGTTAGAACAGATGAAACAAATCAAGGTCGGTAAAGAAGGCTATGTTTTCATTGCGACGAAAAACAAAACCTATGTCGCCCACCAGGACCATAAGGCTGGAGAAAAGCTGTCAGGAGACTGGGTAGCCAACATGTATGCCAATGACAGCGGTGAACTCCAGTATACTTCGGAGCATGCAGATAAAAAGATGACATATACAACAAATGAACTGACGGGCTGGAAAATAGCCGGCGCAATGTACATGAGTGAAATCAAGGATGCCTCAAAATCTGTGTTGATAACAGGTATGATCGTGCTGATCGCTTCCATTGTTATAGGCGGGGTTTTAATTCTGTTTATCGTCCGTTCGATTACAAAACCGTTAAAACGACTCGTTCAGTCATCGAAAACAATCAGCAGCGGGGATCTGACAGAAACGATCGAAATCCGTTCGAAGGATGAGCTTGGAGAGCTTGGGGAAAGCTTCAATGAAATGGGACAATCTCTCCGCTCACTGATCAGCGCAATTCAGGACTCGGTGAACAATGTGGCCGCATCATCCGAACAGCTGACTGCATCTGCCGGACAGACAAGCAAAGCCACCGAGCATATCACGATGGCGATTGAGCAGTTCTCCAACGGAAACGAAGAACAAAGCGAAAAGGTTGATTCCAGCTCTCATCAGCTGAACTTAATGAATGAAGGGCTCCAAAAAGTCTCACAAACATCATCAGATATTACAAAGGCGTCTATCCAATCAACGGAAATCGCCGGAACGGGTGAAAAGTTTGTACAGGAGACAGTCGGACAAATGAACTCGATTAACCAGTCGGTTCAGCAGGCTGAGGCTGTAGTTAAAGGCTTAGAAGGAAAATCAAAAGACATCACAAGCATTCTGAGAGTCATCAATGGCATCGCTGATCAAACAAACCTGCTGGCATTAAACGCAGCTATTGAAGCGGCGCGTGCCGGAGAATCAGGACGCGGCTTCTCTGTCGTAGCGGAGGAAGTGCGCAAACTGGCAGTTCAATCAGCTGGTTCAGCAAAAGAGATCGAAAAGCTGATTCAAGAAATCGTAGCAGAAATCGATACCTCTCTTCACATGTTTAAAGAGGTCAATCAGGAAGTGCAGTCCGGACTTGTTGTGACAGATCATACAAAAGAGAGCTTCCAGAGCATTTTCGGCATGACAAACGAAATCGCGGGCAAATTGCAGACGATGAATTCGACCGTCGAACAGCTGTCAGACCGTTCACAGCATGTTTCCACAGCAGTCAGCGGCATTGCCGATGTCTCGAAAGAAAGTTCGGCAAGTATCCAGGACATTGCCGCATCAGCTGAGGAGCAGCTTGCCTCAATGGAAGAAATCAGTTCATCAGCGACCACTCTTGCACAAATGGCAGAAGAGCTCCGTGATCTGACAAAGCAATTTAAAATTGAATAAAAACAGAAAAACAGCGCTTATCAAGGCGCTGTTTTTTTATACCGGAAATAATAACAAAGTCCTAGTACGTTCGGTGATTTTAGAACTATTTTTCATTTTTTCCTTCATTTTCAATGTAATATAAAGGAATATCATCCGATATAATTTGTAAATTATTGAAAGAAGGTTCAAAAGGAAATGAAAAAAACACTTACCACTATTCGCAGGTCATCAATTGCCAGGAGACTTATCATTTCTTTCCTGCTGATCTTAATTGTTCCGATAACCGCCCTTTCGGCAAGCGCTTATCAATCAGCAGTTGCTTCTCTAGATATCCAGATGACGCAAAGCGCAAAGGAAAACGTTCAAATATTAGACAACATTATTGATGGTAAAATCAGCACAACTGAAAAAAGCCTCGCGTTTTTCAGCGATTGGGTTACAGCAGATAAGTTAAACGATAAAAAGAAAACAGAGCTGAAACAGAGATTTAAACAATTTATCCAAATGAATGACAATGTCGCTGCAGTATTTTCCAGCAGCAAAGGCGGGGAATTCACATATTTTCCATACACAGAAATGCCGAGTGACTTTAATCCTTTGGAACGAGATTGGTACAAAGAAGCAATGGCCCATAAAGGCAAAACAATTGTTACTGAACCCTATGAATCTGTTTCTTCAGGAAAAATGGTCGTCACCCTCGCCCGTCAGACGGAGGATGGATCAGGTGTCGTCGCCATTGATATGAAGATTGATGACCTGGTCTCGACCGCGGAAGGAATCAATATCGGAAAAGAAGGCTATGCTTTTATCTTAAGCCAAAACAAAAAAGTTATTGCCTTTGCCGGAGAAAAAGCGGGAGCTGAATTAAAAGGGGACTGGGTTGATAAGCTCTACAAAGATAAAAACGGCGATTTTGAATACACGTACGAAGGCAAAGAGAAGAAAATGATCTTTGCCACAAGTGAAACAACGGGCTGGAAAATCAGCGGCACGATGTATGCGGATGAGATCCGCGATGCTGCAAGCAAAGTGCTGACCGTGGCATCAATCGTACTGGCAATTGCCATTGCAGCTGGAATAACGGCGATTTATTTTGTGATTCGATCGATTACAAAGCCATTAAGACGCATTGTCGCATCGGCTGAAAAAATCAGTGAAGGCGATCTAACGGAAACAATTGAAATCAAATCAAAAGATGAACTCGGCGTTCTGAGCCAGAGCTTCAATCATATGGCCCACTCGCTCCGATCGCTCATTCACGGCATCAAAGATTCAGTAGAACATGTCGCTTCATCGTCCGAAGAACTGACTGCATCCGCCGATCAGACAAGCAGAGCCACTGAGCATATTACGATGGCCATTGAGCAATTTTCAAACGGAAGCGAAAGCCAAAACGACAAAATTGAGACGACTACCGAACAAATTAATGAAATGAACGACGGATTGGCTGAACTGGCGCGGGCTGCTGTAGTCATTACAGAAACATCTGCAGATTCAACAGAGTTATCAAGCAAGGGTGAGACACTCGTACAGAAAACAGCCGACCAGATGAATACGATTGATCATTCCGTAAAGAAAGCAGAACAAGTCGTGAAGGGACTTGAGATCAAATCAAAGGATATCACGAATATTTTGCGTGTCATCAACGGCATTGCAGATCAAACCAATCTTTTAGCGTTAAATGCGGCCATCGAAGCCGCCAGAGCGGGAGAATATGGGCGGGGCTTCTCCGTCGTCGCTGAGGAAGTGAGAAAACTCGCGGTGCAGTCCGCTGACTCGGCAAAAGAGATTGAATCGCTGATCAGCGAAATTGTAAAAGAAATTCATACATCATTGAACGTACTCCAGTCTGTGAATAATGAAGTTGAAACAGGGCTTGTCATGACGGATGAAACCAAACAGAGCTTCAAACATATTTCGAACATGACCAAAGGAATTGCTTCAACTCTGCAAAACATGAATGCGACGGTTGAGGAGCTGTCAGCGGGAGCTCAGGAAATTTCCGCTGCTTCAAATGATATCACAGCTATTTCTAAAGAAAGCTCGGACGGCATCCAGGATATCGCCGCTTCAGCCGAGGAACAGCTGGCATCCATGGAGGAGATCAGTTCTTCCGCACAGACGCTTGAAAAAATGTCTGAAGAACTTCGTGATCTGACAAAACGATTTAAGGTGGATGAGTAATAGGTCTAAAAAACTATCTTTTTATAGGAAAATAGTTTCTTTTTCTAAAATTCTTCTTTTTTACTGTATATATTTACCCATTTCCGGCCGATATGAAGGGTAGCATAAAAAAGGAGAAATGAATGATGAAAAAAATACTCCAACTGATAAAACAAAGATCAATTACACGAAAGCTTCTTGTTTCCTTTCTGTCGATCCTCATCATACCGGTTGTCATATTGGCGATCTTCGCGTATCAATCGGCCAGCAGCTCACTCGACAAACAGATGATGGGGAGCGCATCAGAAAATGTACAGCAATTAAACGAAATCATTAACACCAGCATTGGTGAAAAAGAAAACAGTGCAGCTTACTTCAGCGAATGGCTGACAAAAGAAAGATATAATGCAAAAAGCAATGCAAGCATTAAAGAGAAATTTTCACAATATATCGGCATTAATAAAGATGTAGAATCCATTTATACTAGTGATGAAAACGGACGCTTTACCCGTTACCCGGATATTCCGATGCCAAGCGATTATAACCCGGTTGAACGGGACTGGTACCAAAAAGCGGTTGCGAATAAAGGGAAAGTCGTAATCACAGATCCTTATAAAACCGCTTCTACAAATACGATGGTTGTGACAATCGCCCAGCAGACAAAAGATGGTTCAGGCGTTATCGCAATCAACATGACGATTGAAAACCTGCTGAAAACAACCAAAAAAGTCAGCATCGGCAAACAAGGCTATGCTTTTATCATGACAAAGGACAAAAAAGTGGTCGCCCATCCTAAGGAAACTTCAGGAACTGAATTAAAAGGCGCAGTCGATAAGATGTTAAATGCGGATAAAGGTGATTATCAATACGAAAAAGATGGCGAAAGTAAAAAGCTGGCCTTTGACACAAACAAGTTAACAGGGTGGAAAATTGCCGGCACGATGTCATTGGATGAAATACACGATGCTGCGCAGCCTGTCCTGCATCTCGCTTTAATTGTGCTGGCAGCTGCCATTATTATCGGGATCATCGTCATGACACTGATCATTCGATCTATCACATTGCCATTGAAACAGCTTGTCGGTTCCTCTAAGCGGATCAGCGAGGGAGATTTGACGGAAACCATTGATATCCGTTCAAAAGATGAATTGGGCGAGCTTGGCAAAAGCTTCAACAATATGGCGTCGTCACTTCGGTCTCTCATACAAGCGATTCAGGACTCCGTGGACAACGTTGCGGCTTCCTCTGAGGAGCTGACCGCATCAGCCGCGCAAACAAGCAAGGCAACAGAGCACATTACATTGGCGATTGAACAATTCTCAAACGGCAATGAAAAACAGAATGAAAACATTGAAACCGCAGCAGAGCATATTTCTCAAATGAATGACGGATTGACGAATATGGCACAAGCTTCTGAAGTCATCACAGATTCATCCGTTCAATCAACAGAAATCGCAAGTGAAGGCGGAAAGCTTGTTCACCAAACCGTCGGCCAAATGAACGTTATTGACAAGTCCGTTAAAGAAGCTGAACAAGTCGTACGCGGATTGGAAACGAAATCGAAAGACATCACCAATATTTTACGTGTGATTAACGGTATCGCAGATCAGACGAACCTGCTGGCGTTAAATGCTGCAATTGAAGCGGCACGCGCAGGCGAATACGGCCGCGGCTTCTCCGTTGTAGCGGAAGAAGTGAGAAAACTGGCAGTTCAGTCAGCGGATTCAGCAAAAGAGATCGAAGGATTAATCATCGAAATTGTGAAGGAAATCAATACATCACTCGGCATGTTCCAATCTGTCAATCAAGAGGTTCAGACAGGCCTTGACATTACAGATAAAACAGAAATAAGCTTTAGACGCATTTCTGAAATGACGAATCAAATCGCCGGCGAACTGCAAAATATGAGTGCGACGGTTCAGCAGCTTTCTGCCAGCTCTGAGGAAGTTTCTGGGGCCTCAGATCACATTGCATCAATTTCAAAAGAAAGCTCAGATCATATACAAGATATCGCGGCGTCAGCCGAAGAGCAGCTTGCTTCTATGGAAGAAATCAGCTCGTCAGCGGAAACCCTTTCGTCTATGGCGGAAGAGCTTCGCGATATGACAAAACGATTCAAAATCGAATAATAAGCCAAAACACCCAATCCTATACGTTTGGGTGTTTTTTTTAGTTTTTTTATTAAAGCTTTTATCCTGGTTTGACGATATTAGATTTAGCTTAAAGGAGGAATCAACAAGAATGGGGAAATTTATAAAATGGATTAAACAGCCATCAATCAGCAAACCGCTTATTGCTGCTTTTCTGGCGGTGCTTATTTTGCCGGTTGGGGTTTTAGCATATTTCAGTTATCAATCAGCTTGGAATGCACTGGACAGAGAACTTACGAATAGTGCAATGGGAAATGTTGAAGAACTTAACAGCACCCTGCAAAACAAATTGAATAATAAAGTAAAAGCACTTAATTATTACAGCGAGTCACTCGATAAAGGTGTTTTACAAGAAAAAAACAAAACGTTGTTGAATGAAAAATTTAAGCAGTATACCGAGCTGAATGCTGATGTAGCGTCTGTTTACATTGCTTCAAATGATAAGAAAATGGTCCAGTATCCAAAAACGACTAATCCAAAAAACTTTGATCCGACAGAACGTGATTGGTTTAAGGATGCAACAAGTAAAAGCGGAACAGCTGTTTTTTCAGAGCCTTACACTGATGTTTCAACAAATAAAACAGTTATCACAATTTCCGAACAACTTAAAGACGGCTCAGGAGTTGTGGCAATTGATTTAAACCTGGATGAAGTGCTTGCGGCTTCACAAAGAATCAAAATCGGTAAAGAAGGCTTCGCATTCATCACAACAGGCAGCAAAAAATACATCGCCCATCCGACGATTAAGCCAGGGACAATCGGATCCGGCGATTGGACAAACGAAGTATATTCCAAAGAAGGCGGCACATTTGAATATACGTTTGAAGGCAAAGAAAAGAAAATGGCCTTCACAACAAATAAACTGACTGGCTGGAAAATTGGGGGCACATACTTTGTCAGTGAATTGCAAGATGCTTCAAGCCCGGTACTGAACACGGCACTTATCATTCTATGCGTGTCCATTGTGATCGGCGGCATACTTATTCTCTTTATTATCAGTGCCATTACCAAGCCGTTAAGAAAACTGGTCACAACGTCTGCGAAAATCAGCAGCGGGGATCTTACAGAAGTTATTGACATCCACTCGAAAAACGAGCTTGGCCAGCTCGGAGAAAGCTTTAACGAAATGTCTGCATCCTTACGTTCTGTGATCGGCGTGATCCAAACGTCTGTAGAAAACGTGGCATCATCTTCTGAAGAGCTGACAGCAAGCGCAGCCCAAACGAGCAAGGCAACTGAACACATTACACTTGCCATTGAACAATTTTCAGATGGCAATGAGGCGCAAAGCGAAAAGCTGGAAACAAGCTCAAACCACCTTTCTCAAATGAACGAGGGAATTTCAAAAGTGGCACAGACGTCTTCAACCATTACGAAGTCATCGATCAAGTCCTCTGAGGCAGCAGGCAGCGGTGAAAAACTGGTGGAACACACAGTCGGCCAAATGAAAACAATCGATCAATCTGTTCAAAAAGCAGAGGCTGTTGTGAAGGGTCTTGAAACAAAATCGCAAGACATCACAAGCATCTTAAATGTGATTAACGGCATTGCTGATCAAACCAACCTGCTGGCATTAAATGCTGCGATTGAAGCGGCAAGAGCGGGAGAATACGGAAGAGGCTTCTCTGTTGTAGCGGAAGAGGTCAGAAAACTTGCCGTACAATCAGCAGACTCTGCCAAGGAAATTGAAGGGTTGATTCAAGAGATTGTCAGAGAAATCAGCACTTCCCTTTCGATGTTCCAATCTGTGAATCATGAAGTGAAGGAAGGCTTGCAGATTACGGACAAAACAGCGGAAAGCTTTAAACAAATCTATGAAATGACAAGCCAAATTTCCGGCGAACTGCAAAACCTGAACGCGACAGTTGAACAGCTGTCAGCCGGGTCACAGGAAGTGTCAAGTGCGGTTGAGGATATTTCTGAAGTGTCGAAAGAAAGCTCAGCAGGCATTCAAGACATCGCAGCTTCAGCGGAAGAACAGCTTGCGTCAATGGAAGAAATCAGTTCTTCAGCTGAAACGCTGGCAAACATGGCGGAAGAACTTCAGGACATCACGAAGAAATTTATCATTGAATGATAATGGAAAAGAAAGCGGCATTTTGCTGCTTTCTTTTTTTGTGGGAAAAAAGAAACAAAGATCACTTATAATGAAGCGGCTGACGGACTGGACTTGCTTCTAATAAAAAATCCGCCGCGGCTTTTGCACGCGGGCGGATGTTTTCAGGCTTGATCAGCAGGGTAGATAATCCTCATTTGCTTTCTTGCTTCTTCCATGATTTTCGCGGTGATTAAAGACCGTTCAAATGTATTTTCTTCAGATTCCTGCTTTTTCTCTTTTATGAGTGTGACAAATTCTTCTGCTTCGTAGAACATCGCCGGTTTAGGATCATGAATTGAGATGTTTTCCAAACGGCCGTCACGATAGCGGATTTCCACTCGTTCAGGACGGTGAATCGCATCGATTACAATTGTCCCGTCTTCACCTTGGATTTCCGCAGGGGCGTAGGAAGTAGAGATTTTAGAATGCATCAGAACGGCTTCAAAACCGTCGTAAGACAGAATGACGGTGCCTTCTCCATCCACTCCGGAAGATAAAGCATATCCGTTCGCTTTCACATCCTGCGGCTCACCAAACAGCACGACAGCAGGATAAATACAATAGACGCCGATATCCATTAATGATCCATTGGAAAGCTCAGGCTGAAACGCATTCAAGACGGTTCCGTTTCTAAACGCGTCATAGCGTGAGGAGTACTGGCAGTAGCTTGCGGTAAATCTGCGGACAGTTCCGATTTTATGTAAGTGTTTTTTCAGCTCTTTGAAATTCGGCAGGAAAGTGGTCTTCATCGCTTCCATAAGCACAACGCCGTTTTCCTTAGCCGCTGAAATCATCTCTTCTGTTTCTTTTGTATTCGAAGCAAACGGCTTCTCGCAAAGCACATGCTTGCCATGGTTCATAAAGAGAACGGCTTGTTCTTTGTGAAGAGCGTTCGGGCTGGCTATATATACGGCATCAAAGCAATTGCTTGCCGCCATTTCCTGAAGGTCTGAGAAGATGTGATCAGCACTGTGTTTAGCGGCAAACTCGGCAGCGCGTTCAGCCGATCTTGAATAAACAGCTGTCAGCTGAAAATCTTCTATCTCTGCTGCTGATTCAAGAAAGCGGTCTGTAATCCAGTTGGTTCCTATTATTGCAAAACGTATCACTGTTATCGCTCCTTTTACATGATATAGCTAAATTATAGCTTAAAAAGAACAAAATCACATGATAGATATGACTACGAATGCAAATAGGCTTGAAAGCTTTTCCAGCAATTAACGGTTATTGTTTTTCATTATAGGGACGATAGTGTACAATTTAATTAAACTAAGTATGACGGAGGAACGATAGTGGAGACGTTGCAAACGTGGAGCGGCAGATTCAAGCGATTCTTCTTGGACAATAAGTTTGTTTTATTTTTGCTTGTGCTGCTGTTGATTGGTTTAAATATTCTTGTTTTTACAAAAACATCATTCATTTTCACCCCGATTATTGTTCTGCTCAAAACGATATCACTGCCGATCATTTTAACAGGCATTGTGTTCTATCTGTTAAATCCAGTGGTCGATTTCCTTGAGAGAAGAAGAATCAGAAGAATCTATTCTATTTTGCTGTTATATCTGTTGATTATCGGGCTGATCACGATCACGATCGTGTCCATCATCCCCTTTTTAAAAGAACAAATTATGAGTTTGATTGACAACATCCCGAGATATGTGGATGTCGTAGAAGACCAGACGAAACAGCTGATTGGCAGCAACTTCGTCAATCAGGCCCAGCAAACGATGAACATCAATATATCCGATCTCGCGACAAAGGTTTCAGACCAGGCAGCGACGATTGTGAACAGCACCTTTACCGGCGTTGGGAATTTTATCGGCGCGCTGACTGAGATTATTATTTCGATCGTCACGGTTCCGTTTATTCTTTTCTATTTATTAAAAGATGGAAGAAAATTGCCGGTCTACATACTGAAGTTTGTGCCGACTCGATTGAAAGAACAGACATATACAGTCTTAAGCGAAATGAATCATCGGCTAAGCTCTTATATCAGAGGCCAGATCATTGTCAGCTTCTGTATCGGCTTTTTGCTGTTTATCGGTTATTTGATTATCGGGCTGGATTATGCTTCATTGCTGGCCGTCATTGCGGCTTGTACAAGCATCGTTCCGTATTTAGGACCGACGATTGCCATTACGCCGGCGATTATCATCGCAATAGTGACATCGCCGCTCATGCTGCTCAAGCTGGTTATCGTATGGACTATTGTTCAGCTGATTGAAGGGAAATTGATCTCTCCGCAAATTATGGGGAAAAACCTTCACATCCACCCGATTACGATTATTTTTCTGCTATTAACAGCCGGCAAGCTGTTTGGCGTTGTTGGAATCATTCTGGCCATTCCGGGCTATGCGGTTGCCAAAGTCATTACAACACATTTATTTGACTGGTTTAAAATGCAATCACACCTGTACGATGAAGAGAAAAAAGAAAATACGCCGGGTCATAAAGTGTGATTTTCGTTTATAGTTATATAAGACGGGCTTTCCATTTATGGAAAGCTCCCATTATGTAAAAAATAAATGTCTAATGGGGAGAATCAAAATCATGACTCTATGGGAATTGTTTGTAGCTGCCATTTTAGGAATCGTAGAAGGCTTAACAGAATACGCTCCGGTTTCTTCGACAGGACATATGATCATAGTAGACGATCTCTGGCTGAAATCAAGCGCTCTGATGTCAGAAGAAGCTGCCAATTCATTCAAAGTTGTTATTCAGCTAGGCTCCATTTTAGCAGTAGCCATCGTGTTTAAAGACCGGATTTTGAATTTGCTCGGCTTAAAAAAGAATATTACAAACGACCAGAAACAGGGACATAAATTAAGCATCGCTCAAATTGCCGTCGGGCTTGTGCCTGCAGCTGTTCTCGGCTTTTTGTTTGAGGATTACATTGATGAATATTTATTTTCCGTTAAAACGGTTGCCTTCGGTTTAATCGCCGGGGCAATCCTGATGCTTTTTGCTGATTGGGTCAATAAACGGAAAGCAGCGACAGACACACTCGACCGCATTTCCTATAAGCAGGCGATAGGCGTCGGCTTATTCCAATGTCTTGCGCTTTGGCCTGGCTTCTCACGTTCCGGTTCAACCATTTCCGGAGGTGTTATTCTCGGATTAAACCATAGAGCGGCGGCCGACTTTACCTTTATTATGGCGATGCCGATCATGATGGGCGCCAGCTTTTTAAGCCTTGTGAAGCATTGGGACAGCTTAAGCTCGGATATGATGCCGTTTTTCATCGTCGGCTTCGTCTTTGCCTTTGTTGTCGCGCTATTTGTTGTCCGTTTCTTCCTAAAACTCATTAACAAAATCAAACTCGTCCCATTTGCAATCTATCGAATCATTCTCGGTGTGATTTTACTTTTGATCATGATGTAAAACTGAAAAATAAGGCTCCTTCCAGAGCCTTATTTTTTCTGTCCATTCAAGAGGAAACAGCTTGTTTTTCAAAAAAAAATCATCTATAATAAACATGATGTTACATACGGGGCCATAGCTCAGCTGGGAGAGCGCTACGCTGGCAGCGTAGAGGTCAGGGGTTCGAGCCCCCTTGGCTCCATACCTGTAAACCCTTATTCTATAAGGGTTTTTTTGTTTGTAAGGAACAGAGCCAATTACCCAAAAAAGCAATTGGGGACAAATTGGGGACGAAAATTTTATTTTGGGGTCGTTTAGTTGCTTTTCACCTTCAAATTAGGGTTAAATTGGTCAAACTACGACCGCCATCGTAGAACGCACTGTCAAAGAATACATTTATTATGATAACAATATTCGTAGCCAAACAAAAAAACCAATCACCGATAAAACCATCGGCAATTGGTTTTTGATAAAGGTGTTTTGATCCCTGTCTCACCTGTTTCAAAAACGGGAGGTTAGTCCCTAGTGAGAGGGCTTTTTTATTTGATAGAAACGTGATGTGTGTACCAGTTTCCCGTTGCTGTGAATCGTAATTCCATATGGCCGTGGCGGTTACCGCCATACTTTACAAACGTGTAATCAGAATTGGCGATTGCATCCTTGGCCGTTTTGTCAATGTTTGCAATTTTTTTGGAAGTGATTTTACCATTCCAACCAGCGAAACCTGAAGCGGAGGCGCTCGGCGGGTTTTCCCACTTCGTTATTTTCTTTCCATATTCGTATGAATAGTTGTCGCTTACTCGAATATCGTATAATTTTAGCCCTGCAAATTTTACAGCGTAATAGCCACTTGCTGTTTTATTTTGAGTGGCTTGTGTTTTTATCTTCTCCATTCCCATATCTGTACTGACGCCCATTTCCACAGTGAAACCATTGCCGAGATCGATTTTTTGATATGGGTGATTTTTGCTGACATGCATACTGTTTAAAGCCTTATTTACTTCTTTTACAGTTGGGATTTTCTCAGATGAAAGAGTTCTCAAGTTTTTTTGTTTTGTTACCTCGTGAAGGGTTCCCTTATCAATAATCAAATCTGATTCCTTGTCCACTTTTTCGGCAGCATTAGCATGAAGACTGAACAGGGGTGAAAAACTCAAAGCCAGAGTGAATAAAATACCAACGGCAAATTTTTTCATTCTATCTCCTCCCTTAAGTATTCGTTTCCCATGGTAACGCAATGTTTAATTTTGGTAAACGAGACTAAAGTAACAAAAGTGTGAAATATGCAGGGGATTAGGTTCTGTTCTGGCAATCGTGGTATAAAAGTAAATGATGGTATTTTCCCATTTAAACAACCTTTTGGCAGGTGTATATTAAATGAAAGGGAGGGATGTTTTTGGTCAAGGTTATATTATCATTTGTTTATTTACTTGGCTTTATCTTTTTGAGTAGATGGTCTTTTGATGGTTTTTTTCATGAAAATTATTTTTCGATTTTTGGCTTTTTGTGGTCTATTATTTTTACGTTTTTCGTCGGCATTTACACTGGAAGCCCATTGCTTTTTAAAAAGATAACACGATCGAAACGGTTAACTTTTAAAAACAAAAAAGCATTTTACGTTTTAAGCGGAACGGCAGTTATCTTTTTTGCTCTATATTTCATCTTCTCTAAATCTCTCATAAACGAAATTGCGCCCTACACTGTCTTGAGCGGGTATATACTGACTTGGGCATCAGGGATAACTCTTACCATATTATTAAAGCCACAAAACGATGGGGATGCGCAAACAACATAAACGTAATAATTAGACCGCAGACAAACTGCGGTTATTTTTTGTGGAATGTATGAGTTTGATAAAAGGGAATATGTCAAAGCAATCGGCTTTTATCGAGAAGCAGAAAAACATCTTACTCATGTAAATGATGATATTGAGAAGGCGGAGTTTCATTTTAAGTTGGCTGAAGCCTACTATATTATGAAGCAAAATCTTATCTCGGTGCACCATGTTAAACAAGCGATGGACATTTATAATCAGTATGATCTTTATAAAGTGCGAAAAATCCAGTGTCATTTCGTTATATCTGTAAATTATGTTGATTTTAAACATATTGAGAAACGCTTTCCGCCATTCATTCCGACCACTCCTTAAACAATATTATATTCGAGCAAATGTTCTTTTAGTAACTGTATTGGAATAATTTAGGTTTTGTTTAAAATAGTTAATTAAATTAACTCCGGACAGGGACGTAAATGGAGTATGATATAATCCCATTTGGGGACAGTGAGGATTTTTAATCAGAAGCTTATGTAAGAAAACCCTATAAAATTAGGGTTTGAATATAATATAAACCTTCTGTTTGTATCAGAAACCCATCTCAAAACGCTGGCAGCGTAGAGGTCAGGGGTTCGAGCCCCCTTGGCTCCATACCTGTAAACCCTTATTCTATAAGGGTTTTTTGTTTTGAAGAATAGGTTCATTTGCTGAATCCTCTAGTTGAGCGCAGTCAAAGTGAGCAGTTCATCTGTAAATCATGAATTTTCCATTACGCCTCTTTGTTCTTCAAAGACCGCCATGTCTTCCAAAGGTGGGGAGTAGACATGAAGAGACACCATTCGTTCGGACGTGGGATTAGACATTTTGTGAATTAAGCCTTTGGTTGAAATAAGGCATTCTCCTTCGTGGACAAAGTATGAATTGGAGAGTTCCGCGTGTTCGCCGGTTGAGCGATAAATAGAATTGAGAAGTTTTCCTTCCAATACCATTGCACAACCAATGGATTGGCCATGATCGTGGACTGCTGTCTCCTTGTTTGGCGGAATGTGAATCACGATGACTTCCAATTCATTGTTTCGATAGATGGCATTCCGGCCGTAAGCATAGTGGTCTGGTTCCTGAATATACGGCTGACTCAATTTTGCTGCGTTTGGAATTTGTTTTAAAGCAGTTGCCAAATCCTTAACCGATGGGTTTTTCAAGCCGTTAAATATGTCGTGAATATACTCATACAGTTCCATTCGTTTTGCCTCCCTGGGTATTTAAAATGAAGCAGCATTGATATTTTGCAGATTAATTCATGGTATTTACCCATATACAATTTAGAGGCGGCAAACGCCCAGTGTACATAAAAAATTTGTGCGGTCAAAATGTTGTTTTTATTCCGATTTATTCGAGTTGGTTAGTTATATTCAAAACCGCTTGATTAAAATCGATTGAGGAAGCAAGCAGGGGCTCATCATTGTAAAGTGCCAGACACCTTAGCTCAAATCATGATATCAGATGAAAGTTGTTCAGGTTCTGTATTAGAAATTTACGCCATTGACAAAACAAAACCGATTTGAAATAATATTTGATTATATGCTCATTTGTTCACATATAGATAATAGATTATATCATTTCCCATGTTAGGGATAGGATTAGAAGTAAAGCTAATGGCATCTAAAAACTATTAGCTTCTTTTGTTTTCAAAAAATAATGTGTTTCTTATGAATGATATAGGAAGGAATGACAACATGAAGACAAAACACTATTGGGTGATTTCTTTGCTCGCTGTTTTAGCGGTCGGGCCGGGATTGATGTCCAACACGGCATTGTCGTCAGTTCAAGGCCTTGTTCAGAAGACGGTTGGAACAAGTGACTTCACATCAGTGAATCCGATATTGATCGGCAATATGGCCTTTGCTTTATTGGTGCCGGCAGGACCGCTGTTGAGGAAAAAATTCGGAGCCCGTCAGATCTATCTGGCTTCATTACCTGTTTTTATACTTGGCTCACTGCTTTTCGCATGTTCCAGCGATATTGCATGGATGGCGGCAGGACGCTTTTTACAGGGTGCGGCTACAGGCGTTATGCTGATGGTTATGATTCCAATGCTTGTTTTGTCATTTCCGATTGAACGCAGAAACTATGCGCTGCTGGTGCTGATCGGCGGATTTTATGGCTCTGTGATCATCGGCACGATCCTTGGAACAATTGCATCAGGATGCGGCCACTGGAGATGGCTGTTTTACACCTTTGGTGCACTGTCACTGCTCGGTGTGTTAGTGAGCTATTTCTTTCTTCATGATGAGCATCATGGGGCGGCAGATCAAGAACAGCCGCTCGATAGTGCAGGGATCATTTTATCTGTTTGCCTCGCTGCAGCCTCAGCGATTGCATTTATTTTTCTGCAAAAATGGGGGCTTTCATCAGGTTATGTATGGACTGGTTTTGGCGTTACGTTATGCTTGCTTCTCATTCTATTGATTGTGGAATATAAAGCGAAAAACCCCTTTATTTCTATTAAACAGATGCTGCTGCCAAAACCGGTGCTCGGCTTATTTATTATAGCTGCGGGAACGATAACGGTAGCTGTCAGCCTTTCTGCTTTTCAGGGCTTGCTCCGTCAAATGTATGGCATTTCTCAGGAGCATCTCATTCTTTTAAACTTGACGCTTTTAATCGGAGTGGCGATCGCCGCTGTTGTGAGCGCTTTGTTTTATGATAAAGTCGGGCCCGGGATGCTCGGTATTATAGGCGCCCTCATTCTCGTATTTGTGAATTTTCAATGGCTGCATATGCAGGATCATTCGTCTCTTTATATGTTCGCAGTGCTGTTTATCATGCTTGCGGCTGGAACGGGGCTGACAGTCGCCGCAGGACTGATGGGAGCTGCTATGGGCGGCCCGCTGCCCGATTTGGTCAAGAGAATGACAGCCGTTCAGTTTTTAAGGTTATTTGTCTATATGGGAGTTCCAATCCTCATCGGCTTTTTCACGAAAAAAGATGCTGCTAGACAGAGCGGTTCGATGCAGGATTCTATGATGACTGCTTATCATGATCTCTTTTTCATTTCATTTATCCTGAGCGTGCTGCTCGTTTGCCTGTCATTCTGTATGAACGCTACAGGCATGGGGCACAAGCTGGCGCATAAACCCCATGATAAAGCGAAACCGACTCCGGAAAAACCAGCTGTTTCAGCACATAGATTGTCACATAAGGTGATACATGATAGAGAATATCGTGATGCACTCAGAAAGCTTAAACAGAAATATGATATGTGATCAAAGCCTTTTCCTTGAGGAAAAAGGTTTTTTGTTTGCAATCTTTTCCTAACTTTATCCTTAAAGAATTGAAAAATATTAGAAGTGCAAGTAAAATTCTAAAAGGTAGATTCTTTTACATTCGTAATCTTTTAACTTGAAGGAAGGTTTTCATGGCTCGTAAAAAACTAAAAAAACGCAGACTCTTCATTACACTATTTTTCATCGTATCTATTCCGCTAGCCCTGTTTGTATTGGCGACAACTTTATCAAAACCGATTGAAACATCCAAAGAACCTGAAGAAGTTGATGAACAGCAAGTATTCATTGACAGCCTGTCAGGACATGCACAAATTTTGTATGAGAAATATCATGTTCTTCCCAGCATCACGATCGCTCAGGCTATTCTCGAATCTGACTGGGGGAACAGCGAGCTTGCTGCTAAAGCCAACAACCTCTTTGGTGTAAAAGGAAACTATAAAGGACATCACGTCACGATGGAAACAGACGAAGTGGAAAAAGGGAAGAGAAAAACCATTCGCGCAAAGTTTCGAAAATACAGCACGTTTTTTGAATCGATGGATGACCACGCCCAATTGTTTGTCCGCGGCACAACATGGAATAAAAAGAAGTATAAACCGGTGCTTGAGGCTGGAGATTATAAGGAAGCGGCAACTGCCTTGCAAACAGCAGGATATGCTACAGACCCTGACTACGCTGACAAAATTAGCGATATTGTGGAAAAATACGATTTAGCTGAGTACGATAAGGTAAATCTATCTCTCAAATCAGTGAATTTAAACGCCTCCATTAAAGACAGTGCCGTTCAAGACGTATGGTCCAAGCCTTCTACTGACGATCGGTCCATAAAGCTCGCTTCTGTCCAATCTTACGTCGGAAAAGACATAAAGGTCGTATCTAAAAAGCAGAAAGGCCAATCGGTATGGTACCAATTTCAAATCAATGATAAACTCATCGGCTGGATTGACGATTCTGCTGTTGAAATAAAGGAAGCAACCTAAACCCTTCTTACTGGTATTTTTAATTCTTTGTTCCATTCAGGGGAATTTGAGGTATAATATTCCACGGAAGTTATCACTTATTGACTATGTTTAGGAGGGGATAAAGATGCAGAAATATAGACGGAGAAACACGGTTGCCTTTACAGTATTGGCTTATTTCACTTTTTTTGCGGGAGTATTTTTGTTTAGTATCGGACTCTATAATGCTGATAACCTGGCACTCAATGAAAAAGGCTATTACATTGCAGTTATGATACTTGTAGCAGTCGGTGCGATTCTTACACAAAAAGTGACCCGTGATAACGCAGAAGATAACGAAATGATCGCGGAACAGGAAAAAAGACAGAATCAATCTCATATCGAATCATAAAAAATCCGGCGCCTGCGCGCCGGATTTTTTCATTTCACCCTGTAAACACCTCGCCGTCAGGGTAACGGATATTTGATTTCTCTGTTTTCGCGAATGAAAACACGAACGTCAAAGGACCAATTCTTCCAATGAACATGATGATGATAATGATGCATTTTCCCGCTGTTGTCAGTTCAGGAGTAAGGCCCATCGTAAGTCCAACAGTTCCAAAAGCGGAAAAGGTTTCAAACACAACTTGAATAAATGGCGCTTTTTCTGTGATCGTCAGGGCGAATATTCCTAAAAACACGATGAACAAACTGGTGACGCTCACGGCTAAAGCTTTAATGATAATTGGATATTTGATGGAGCGACGGAAAATAACCGTTTCTTTTTTACCTCGCAAATAAGCGATAACAGACGTTAAAATCACGATGAACGTAGTCAGCTTAATGCCGCTCGCCGTTGAGGCGCTGCCAGCTCCGATAAACATCAATAATAAAATAAATACAATGGTTCCTTCTCGCATACTTCCGAAATCGAGGGAATTGAAGCCCGCGGTTCTCGGGGTCACTGCCTGAAAATAGGAAGCCCACAGTTTATCTGCTAGATGCAGGTGGCCGAGGGTGCCGGGGTTGCTGTACTCTAATATAAAAATCACAAGCATCGCAATCGCATTCAGAATCAACGTTCCTGTCAGCATGAGCTTTGTATGTAAAGAAAAGGTTTTAAATCGCCGATTTTTCAAAATGTCATACAGAACCGTAAATCCGATGCCTCCTGTGATAAATAAGAACGTAATCACAAGATTTACGGTAGGGTCCCCAACGTAGCTCATCAAATTATCCGGCCACAACGAAAACCCGGCATTGTTAAAAGCAGATATGGCGTGAAACAGACTGGCAAACAAGCCGGCCGCCCAGCCATACTGGGGTATAAGCCTGATGGATAAAATGAGTGCTGCCATCAATTCAATGCTGATGGAAAACAGAAACAGGACTTTGACAAGTCGTATGACGCCGCCGATTGTCGGCTGGTTTAAGGCTTCCTGAACCAGCATTCGTTCTTTTAATCCGATTTTTTTCCCTAATATCATCACGATCAAAACAGCGAAAGTCATAAAGCCAAGCCCGCCGACCTGAATCAGCCCCATGATAACCGTTTGCCCGAATACCGTAAATTGAGTGCCTGTATCGACAACAGCAAGTCCTGTAACGGTGGTAGCAGAAGCCGCCGTAAAAAGGGCATCTATCCATGACAATGGCTTTGTTGTGGAAATCGGAAGCATCAAGAGCGCAGACCCGATCATAATCGTAAGGAAAAAACCGATTGCAAGCACTTGAGGCGGTGTCAACCGAACCCATTTGATGACTTTATCCTTTTGAAGTGTCACCTTTGTCTACATCCCTTCGTTTTCAAAACGCTTAATATCCTTTTTATGCCCCATGATCACAAGGCAATCCTGTTCGTGAATGGTGTCTTCAGGTGCGGGAGAAAGACGGATATCTCCATGATGTTTAATAGCCAGGATCGTGCAGCCGTACTTCGCTCTTACATCCAAATCAACAATCGATTTTGAATCAAGCTTGCGTGTTGCCAGCAGTTCAACAATACTGTAATCATCTGATAAATCAATGTAATTCAAAACATTCTCGTCAGAAAGACTGTGTGCGATTTTGACGCCCATATCCTTTTCAGGATGAATGATGCGGTCAGCGCCGATCTTTTCAAGCACCTTGTGATGATAATAGTTTTGAGCTTTTACCCAAATATTCGGAATGTCCAATTCCTTCAATAATAGCGTAGTCAAGGTGCTCGCTTGAATATTCGCTCCGATGGCAACAATCACATATTCAAAATTGCGTATTCCTAACGAAAGCAATTCGTTTTCTTCGGTGGCGTTGGCAATCACCGCATGTGTCGCATAAGAAGCGTATGCATTTACCTTTTCCTCGTTGATATCAATCGCAAGGACCTCATGGCCCATTCTGTGCAGCTCTTTGCAAATGCTTCCGCCAAACCGGCCCAGACCGATCACGGCAAATTGCTTATTTTTTATTCTTCCCAATGTTCATAACTCCCTTAGTAAAGTAACGTTTTTGAACCCAAAAAGACCATTTCGAAGAATGGCCGCTAATAGACCTCCTCTCTGCATACGCCTACGAGGTTAGCTGTCGGATTAGGGATTCAGAGTACCCCTTCTTACTAAGTAAGATTCACCCCAAGGCTGGTAAAAAAACAGCCAATCGTTGGTTCCCCCGTTCGTGTTTGATTAAGCGATAAAAGAGACTGTATGAAATTGAACACTCAAGAATTTACTCCTGTTTCTAGTGTTTGTCAATTTAAATTTTAAACCGGAAAGAAGACACTGGGAATAGAGGAAAAAGGGGGAAAACGCAAAAAAGACCGGCGTTAACCGGTCTTTCAGATTATTTGGAGTCGCATGGCTGAGTCGGAGGAGTGCTGCGTTTAGCGACGTCAATGCTGGCTTCTGCGTAAAATCTATCTCCGACGCTCAATGATCTATTCTCCGCACGGAAAGTATATGTACCAGCGGCAGGAAGTGTTTTGTTATTCAGTCTTAATTTGAACTCACCAGCTCCTAACAAATCAAGTGCCAAAGGAATTCTTACTGTTTTGCCGTTATTGAGGATCTGTGTTGTACGCAAAGCATGTCCGTTCATTGTGTCTTTTGTATTTGCAGTAAATCCGCTTGGCAATGTAAATTCCATCACACCAAGGCTCAGAAGCGTGTTTGGACGATACGTCAATTCGATATCTGAGAAAGACCATTCCGTTTTGCTGGCCCCTGTGATAGTTGCAAACAACGAAGCTGTTGCCTGTGTTTTCATCGTTGATTCAGTATGAGCTTTAGTTGCTGTGGATTCAGCCGCAAAAGAAGCTGTAGGCGCAGAAACGAGTAAACCAAGACTTAATGCGCTGATTGCCAAAGAAGATAATAATTTGCGTTTCATAATAAATTCCCCCTAATTAAGTTGATAAAAATACACAGGCCTGCCGTTTTTCACCTCCCCCTTAAACGGCCAAATACAAATTTTACCTACATAAAAATTATCATCATTTTTTTTGGGAGTAAATGGTATGTTTTTCCCGTATTTTTCAAATTTTTAATAATTTCATATAAAAGAACAAAAAACGCCCGGTTTCCCAGGCGTTTTCTGTTTACTTTGTTTCGATCGGTATAAACTTAAAAATTTCTCCGCTTTGCACCGCATCAGCGAGCCGCTTCAGCCAGTCATAGTAAGCTTTAGAGCTTTCCAGCTGTTCGAATAGCTGCAACGCTTCATTTTTAATGTCCTCATTAAGACCTTCCTTGTTTAAAACGTCTTGTAAATCAGCCTGAGCTTCCTCAATTGCTGCTACATTCACTTGAACTTCCCGCTCCCATTTAGGCGGAAAGAAATTCGTGAAAAATTTGAAGAAATCTTTTTCAGCGACAAATGTATGCTTGCGGATGCCCCGGTGAAATGTTTTTTTCACTACATTTAAGTCTTGAAGCTTTTTGACGCCTGTGCTCATGCTTGGTTTGCTCATTTGCAATTCCTCACGCATTTCGTCAAGCGTCATCTCATCTCTCATATACATCGTTCCATATAAAATCCCGACACTGCGGGTGATTCCGTAAAGATCCATCGTTTCAGCAATGGAGTCGATAACAAGATCGCGTGCCTGTTCTATAGCTGCAAATTCTGGACTTTCATCCATACTGACCCTCTTTTCCTTTAGAAAGTTAAATTCGTTAAGTTATTTCTTTATGTTCTTTATCTTAACGAAACATAAGGAAAAGTCAAAAAGAAAAAACAAAAAGGGGCTTTGACAGTTTAAAATTCGTATGTTAGATTAAGGTTGTTAAAAACGTTAAATTTTTATTTAACAAACTTTATTTACGTCAAGGAGGCTTATATGAGTCAAACATTATACATTGACGGAGAATGGATCAGTGCCGAAAAAGGACAGATCCGCACCATTATCAATCCATTTAATCAAGAAGAAATTGCAGCAGTAAGCGAAGGAGGGCGAGAGGACGCCATCAAGGCAATCGCAGCCGCGCGCAGAGCATTTGATAAAGGGGAGTGGTCATCGCTATCCGGGCTTGAACGCGGAAACATTGTTCTGAAAATTGCGGAATTAATCAGGCGTGATCTTGATGAGCTGGCTGAGCTTGAATCCCTTGATACGGGAAAAACACTCGAAGAAAGCAAGGCCGATATGAATGATATCGCCAATGTTTTTCAATATTACGCCGGATTGGCAGATAAAGATGGCGGAGAGATCATTTCATCTCCGATCCCTGATTCAGAAAGCAAAATCATCAGAGAGCCAATTGGGGTGTGCGGCCAGATCACTCCGTGGAATTATCCGCTCCTGCAAGCAAGCTGGAAAATCGCACCCGCACTTGCTGCAGGTAATACGATTGTTATGAAACCGAGTGAGATCACGCCGCTGACGACAATTAAGGTCTTTAAGCTGATGGAAGAAGCCGGTGTTCCAAAAGGTGTCGCGAATCTTGTCCTTGGACCGGGAGCCACAGTAGGCGATGAGCTTGCCGTAAATAAAGACGTCGATTTGATTTCGTTTACGGGCGGAATTGAAACAGGCAAAAACATCATGCGTGCGGCAAGCGGAAACGTCAAAAAAATCGCGCTTGAATTGGGAGGCAAAAATCCAAATATCGTTTTTAGGGACGCGGATTTAGAAGTCGCGGTCGATCAGGCATTAAACGCTGTATTCTTCCACGCCGGCCAAGTGTGCTCTACCGGTTCCCGCTTGCTTGTTGAAGAAGCCGTTCACGATCAGTTTCTAGCAGAGCTTGTCAAACGGACGAAACGCATTAAACTCGGAAATGGTTTTCACGCCGAGACAGAAAGCGGCCCGCTTATTTCAGCGGAGCACAGGGCAAAGGTCGAAAAATATGTAGAGATTGGAATAGAAGAAGGGGCCAAGCTGGAGACAGGAGGCAAACGTCCGGAGGACCCTGAGCTGCAAAACGGCTTTTTCTATGAACCTACTATTTTCTCAAACTGCAAATCTGATATGAGAATCGTTCAGGAAGAGATTTTCGGCCCTGTATTGACAGTCGAAACCTTCAGCTCTGAAGAAGAGGTCATCGCGCTTGCGAACGATACCATCTATGGCTTGGCTGGAGCGGTATGGTCAAAAGATATTGAGAAGTGTGAACGTGTAGCAGCCCGTTTGAGAATGGGCACAGTCTGGATTAACGATTTCCATCCTTACTTCGCACAGGCGCCGTGGGGCGGCTATAAGCAATCCGGATTCGGACGCGAGCTTGGAAAAATAGGCCTTGAAGAATACACAGAAGTCAAGCACGTGTATCGCAATACAAAACCGGCAGCGGTTAATTGGTTCAATTCATAAGAGGGGGAGATTGATGATGACATTAAATATGAAAGTAGAAAGCATGCACAAATTCCACACATTTGAAATTCCAACTGTGATTAAGCACGGAATCGGGGCTGTCAAGCATACGGGTGAAGAAGTAGCTGCGCTGGGCGTGTCAAAGGCGCTCCTTGTCACAGACCCTGGGATTTATAAAGCCGGTGTCGCTGATCCTGTTATTGAGTCGCTAAAAGAAGCGGGCATTGAAGTAGTGCTCTTTCATAAAGTAGAGCCAAACCCGCCCGTCCGTCTGGTGAATGAAGGGTCTGAGCTATACAAAAAAGAGAACTGTAATGGTTTAGTGGCAGTCGGAGGCGGAAGCTCCATGGATACAGCAAAAGCAATCGGAGTAGAAGCGACTCACGAAGGAAGCGTGCTTGATTATGAAGCTGCAGATGGGAAAAAACCGCTGGAAAATCGTATTCCTCCGCTGACGACAATTCCGACAACGGCCGGAACAGGATCAGAAGTCACTCAATGGGCGGTTATCACAGATGAAGCAAGGGAATTCAAATTCAACACGGGCGGCTCGCTGATCGCGGCGCACCTGACCATCATTGATCCTGAGCTTCATATTTCAATGCCTCCGCATGTAACGGCCATGACAGGAATCGATGCGCTTGCTCATGCCATTGAGTGCTATACAATGAAATTTGCACAGCCAATCACGGATGCAGTTGCCTTGATGGCGATTGAATATGCCGCTCATTACATTAAAAGAGCATTTGCTGACGGAGAGGATCTGGAAGCAAGATACGGAATGGCGCAGGCTGCGATGCTTGCCGGTCTTTCTTACGGCAGTGAATCAGCGGGCGCCGCTCATGCGATGAGCCAAACGCTTGGCGGTATCATTCCAGTTGCTCACGGTCAATGTGTGGCCGCGATGATGGGCCCTGTCATGGAGTATAACTGGAAGGGCTATCCTGAGAAATTTGCACGCATTGCAAAAGCATTCGGAATTGATACAAGCAAGATGACAACAGAAGAAGCTGCGAAAGCATCTGTCAATTGGATGTATGACCTTGTCGAAGACTTAGAAGTACCGACTTTAGAAGAGCAGGGAGTCTCACCTGATATGATCGAACGCTTGTCAAAAGAAGCGATGAAAGATCCGCAAACCTTTGGAAACCCTAGAGATTTAAATGAAAAAGCATATCATTGGATCTACAAGCGCTGCTTTAACCTGATACCGAAAACAGTATAACTACATGTCCCGCTCCTTTACAGAGCGGGCTTTTTTTTAGATAATGAAGCACAGATGGAAATTTCAGAGAAAGAAGGTGCCGGCTGATGTGGAAGCGCATGAGTGCAAAAACGGAAGGACTATATATCGCAGATACAGAAAGTTTCGTAACAAAGCAAATGGACAAGCTTGATTTTGATTATGGCGGCATCCCTGGCGACTTGCATTTTGGCCTGACAAAAAAAGCGGGAGCCAGAGAACCGATGTTTTCTAGAGGGACAGAAATTTTCAACCGAAGACAAATTTCAATTGTATCAGCAGAGGAATGCGACGAAATGGCTTTAAAAATGGGAGTGCCGAGCATTTTCCCGGAGTGGCTCGGCGCGAATGTAGCAGTCAGCGGCATACCTGATTTCACTTCATTAAAAGAAGGAAGCCGGCTCATTTTTCCTAGCGGAGCCGCATTGCTGTGTGAGGGAGAAAATGATCCGTGTATCCAGCCGGGAGAAGTCATTCAGTCCTATTATCCGGACAAGCCGAAGCTGGCACCTGCTTTCGTCCGCCATGCATTGGGCATGAGAGGGATTGTCTGTATTGTTGAGAGACCTGGTGCTGTTTACGCAGGTGATGAAGTCGAAGTTTATTCCTATCAGCGGAAAGTCAAACGAAAAGCAGAAAGGGTCTGATCAAATCAGGCCCTTTCTACCTTTTCTTTAATTTCTTTTATCTGGCTGAGATGCCGTTTTTCATGATGGCCGATAAAATCGATCCACTGCTTGACAGTCAGCTCTTGAAACACAGGATGCGGAAGCACTCTTTCAAAATCCTCTTCTTTCAGAGAGGCAATTACAGCTGTCAGCTGCTCTCTTACTACATCGAGCTCGCGTTTCATTTGGCTGCTTGAAATAAAATCATGCGCAGGCTCAAGATGACTCGGGGCTTTCCGTTTATTATTTCTGTTTTGCGCTGCCTCAAGCGATTTTTCTTCAATTTCTTTAATCGGAGCTTCCTTTACACGTTCCTTCAGCATTTGTTGTGCGGTCATATCGATTTTTTTCAAATGGTCAAGAACTTCCCGAATACTCCATTCCTCAGCAGAAGGCTTTTGATTCAGCTTTTCATCAGAAAGTCCTTTGATTTCGTTCCACGTTTCTAATCTGGCTTCATTAAAGATACTCATCATATCTCCTCCTAAAATGACATTACCATATATATAGGCAATTATCATTCATCAAGCACTTCAAAATAGGTTATTTGTCTTAAAATTTCGAAACCTTTTCGGCAGTGTCTCGTATAAATGGTAACGGCAGCCGTTCATCAATGCATTGATGAAGAAAGGATGAGGAAATTGGAGTTACTTGGAGTTCCTATACAAACGATTTATCTTTATGTGCTGATTATTGCTGGCAGTCTTACGCTGTTATTTTTGTTTTTCGGAGATGTATTTGCAGGGCTGTCAGAAGGCATTCCGTTTCTTAATCCTACATTAGTGCTTGCATTTTTCACATGTTTTTCGGCAGGCGGATACATAGGCGAGCTCGTATTGCCGCTGTCCAGCCTGTTAATAGCGCTTTTCTCTTGCATCCTTTCGATCATGCTGGTGGTATTGCTTCACCTCTTTGTCCTGGTGCCATTATCATCCGCTGAAGAATCATTGGCTTATAAAGAAGATGATCTAAGAGGCAGGGTCGGTAAAGTGATTACAGCTGTTCCTGTTGACGGGTTTGGTGAAGTGGTCATTGAAGGGATAGGCGGAACCATCTCGAAGTCAGCGATCAGCTTTGAAAATCAACAGATCGGTTATGGCACAAGAGTGCTAGTCGTAGATGTCAAAAACGGAGTTCTTTCGGTTATTCCGCATGAACCCATCTAAATCAAGGAGGAATGTAATATGACAATGCCGATTATAATTGTCATCGGAGTTGTATTCTTTTTATTAATTGCACTAATAGCTGTGTTTATTACAAAGTATCGTACGGCAGGGCCTGATGAAGCCTTAATCGTAACCGGGAGCTATTTGGGCAATAAAAATGTTCACGTCGATGAAGGCGGCAACCGTCTTAAAATCGTCCGCGGCGGAGGAACCTTTGTCCTTCCCGTCTTTCAGCAGGCAGAGCCGCTAAGCCTTTTATCAAGCAAACTTGATGTTTCGACACCTGAAGTCTATACAGAACAAGGAGTGCCTGTAATGGCCGATGGAACTGCGATTATTAAAATCGGCGGTTCTATAGGAGAAATTGCTACAGCGGCCGAGCAATTTTTAGGAAAATCAAAAGACGACCGTGAGCAGGAAGCGCGGGAGGTTTTAGAAGGCCACCTTCGTTCCATTCTCGGCTCCATGACAGTAGAAGAAATCTATAAAAACAGAGAAAAGTTCTCTCAAGAGGTGCAGCGTGTCGCTTCACAGGATCTCGCAAAAATGGGACTTGTGATTGTCTCCTTTACCATTAAAGATGTCCGTGATAAAAACGGTTACCTTGAATCATTAGGAAAACCGAGAATTGCCCAAGTAAAACGTGATGCTGATATCGCAACAGCTGAGGCTGATAAAGAGACCCGAATAAAGCGGGCGGAAGCCGCTAAAGATGCAAAAAAATCAGAACTTGAACGGGCGACGGAAATTGCCGAAGCTGAAAAAATCAATCAGCTCAAAATGGCTGAATACCGCAGAGAACAAGATACGGCAAAAGCGAATGCTGACCAGGCTTATGATTTAGAGACTGCCAGAGCTCGCCAGCAGGTCACAGAGCAGGAAATGCAGGTTAAAATTATCGAACGCCAAAAACAAATTGAACTAGAAGAAAAAGAAATTCTCCGCCGTGAACGTCAATACGACTCAGAAGTGAAGAAAAAAGCCGACGCAGACCGTTATTCTGTTGAGCAGTCAGCAGCAGCTGAGAAAGCCAAACAGCTCGCGGAAGCCGATGCCAAGAAGTACAGTATAGAAGCAATGGCGCAAGCTGAGGCCGAAAAAGTCAGAATTGACGGACTGGCAAATGCAGAAGCTGAAAAAGCGAAAGGGGAAACAGAAGCTGAGGTAATCCGCCTAAAAGGTCTTGCGGAAGCGGAAGCCAAAGAGAAAATTGCCAATGCCTTTGAACAGTACGGGCAGGCGGCGATTTTCGATATGATCGTAAAAATGCTTCCGGAATACGCGAAACAAGCAGCTGCTCCTCTTTCAAATATTGATAAAATCACCGTGGTTGATACAGGAGGAAGCGGTGAATCAAGCGGTGCCAACAAAGTAACAAGCTATGCGACGAACTTAATGTCAAGCCTGCAAGAAAGCTTAAAAGCCTCGTCGGGAATTGACGTAAAAGAAATGATGGAGAACTTTTCAGGAAAAGGAAACGTAAAACAAAGCATTAATGAATTAACAAATGAAATCAAAGAAGCTAAAACAGCCCCAAAATCAGAGTAATGAGTAAGGGAAGGAGAGAAGCGGGTGGTAGCTGTACGTGAAGCGAAGGTAGAGGATATAAAGGACATTGCAAAAGTGCATGTAGACAGCTGGAGGACAACATACCGCGAAATGATCCCGGCTGATTATTTAAACAGTCTGAACTACAAGGATTTTGAAGACAAATGGAAAAGGCGCTCGTTAAAGGGTGTATTTGTCGCTCAGGATGAAAAGGGTTCGATATTCGGCTTTGCTTCATTTGGACCTATCCGCTCTGAACAAGAAGGTTACGACGGCGAGCTATACGCAATTTATCTTCTGGAAGAGTGCCAGCGGCAAGGTGCAGGCAGGGCGCTCTTAATAAAAGGAGCAGAATTTTTGCTTCATCATGGCTTTTCGAGCATGTTTGTATGGGTCATTGAGCAGAACCCCTCGATAATATTTTATCAGTCCTATTCACCTGAAAGAGTAGCGGAGGACAGCATTGATATCGGCGGAGTAAGAATGAAAGAAGTGGGCCTTGGCTGGCCGGATCTTTCTGCTTTGAAAACAGTTCTCAAAAGATAACAAAAACCCCCCAGCGGACTGCGCTGGGGGGATTCGCTTTTAAGTTTTGTCAGTTTTGAGCAAACGTGGTGCGGTTAAAAACAATAAACAAAGGACAATTGCACAAATGATGAAAGAAGGGACCATATAAGTAGCATTATAAGTTAAAGAATAAATCCATACCGGCGTTCCTTCTGGAGCGTAGCTGCCGAAAAACACCGCCCCTGAAATGACATGCGCGGCATAACGCAGGAAACTGCCGATAAAAACTGCACCGATCACTGAAACAATTAATTTCCCTTTTGTTTTGGATACAGCAGCTTTACGGACAGAAGAAGCGAAACAGCCGCTTACGCCGATAGCTGAGAACGCGATAATATAATCTAACAGCAGCTGTATAGGATGTTGTGGGAATAAGTTTCCGATCGCTATTTGTACCAGACCTGTCAATAAACCGGTAGTAAGGCCTGCTTTGACACCCCAGCGAAACGAAATCAAAAAGATGGGTATCATCATGATGGAGACCGAGCCTCCTTGAGGCATACTGAGAAACATTCCTGAAACGATGTCTAAAATAACAGCAGCCGCAGTCATAATGGCAATTTCAATAAGGCGAACCAGTTGCTTAGATTGATTCATAAAAATCCCCTTCCATTGATAGACAATCCAAAAGGACAACAAAAAAGCAGCACGCGGAAGGATGAGAAAAGTTCCACGCACTGCTTTACGAGCTGCAATTCATTTGACTTTGCCACATCCCTACGCCAGCGTTAACTAACAGGTTCAAAGGGTCAGAACGAAATCGCTCACTCTCAGCTTTAATGCTCCCCTTGTGGTCATCAGTATTCAGTTCGTTTCTACTATACAAGAAAAAGAAAAAAACAACAAGATTACATTATTGGTGTATATGTTCTTTTAAAATAGTTATATCTCATGACAAGGATTATAGTTTATTTGTTTTATAAATTTTTTTGCCAAAACTATTGCAAGAAATAAATACGGATGTTATAGTATTAAACGTCGCTGATGAACAGCAGACAAAACAAGAAGCTTCAAAAACAATTTAAAAAGTTGTTGACAAAAAAGAGGCTGAATGTTATATTAGTAAAGCTGCTTCGCTAGGTGGCAGTCATGATCTTTGAAAACTAAACAAGACAAAACGTACCTGTTAATTCATTTTTAAATAAATCGCACAGCGATGTGCGTAGTCAGTCAAACTAGGGCCTGCACGATGCAGGTCACACAGATGTCGTCGCAGGATGCGGCGAACTTAATCTGTGATCCATTTATCGGAGAGTTTGATCCTGGCTCAGGACGAACGCTGGCGGCGT
>NZ_AYTO01000006.1 GCF_000507145.1 Bacillus tequilensis KCTC 13622
CAGCGCCGATGGTAGTCGGGGGTTTCCCCCTGTGAGAGTAGGACGCCGCCAAGCAAGGTAAAAACCCAGCTCATTGAGCTGGGTTTTTTGTTTATTCTAGATCAGTAAAATCAAACAAATACAAACACCGACAGCTTATATAGCCCATATACTGATTCCAAGTTTCAAAAGGATCTAAATAGTGTATACAATATCAAGTTTCAGGGAAGGCTAATTGTACGGAGGTGGGGATGATGGACGAAACTGTTAAACCTAATTATACATGTGTGATATGTGATCAAGAGAAGAATAGGGGTATTCATCTTTATACGAAATTCATATGCTTAGATTGTGAGAGAAAAGTAATTTCTACATCAACTGCCGATCCTGACTATGCCTATTACGTGAAAAAACTAAAGAGCATTCATACACCGCCATTATATTCTTAGACCTGAAAAGGTCTTTTTTTGTATTCTTTCATCGTGAAGGGGTTAACAAAAAGAAGATGAAACTTGTTTAGGGACTGAACGTAGTAGATAATAATATTAAAACTGAGTATATACACAGGAGTCGATTATCTCATGCAGAGGTTTCTTCACTTTTTGATATGGAGTTTAACAAGCAGTGCGACTTTTGTCTTTATAGGGATATTGAGCTTTTTCGGTTTGAACCAGTCGCTTTTTTTATCTTTTGTTTATGGGCTTGCTTCTGGGATAGTCGTATATACAGCTGGCATCTGGAATGCGAGACGGTTATTTCTTAAAAGGCATGGACTGACAGGCAGAGAATATGCCTACATTAAGAAAAATCTCGAGGAATCAAGGCGGAAAATCATACGCCTTCGGAAAGCGTTATTTCAGGCAAAAAGCATTCAAATGTTTAAACAAAATGCTGAAATGCTGAGACTTGTCAGAAGGATTTATGTTCTCACAAAAAAAGAGCCGAAACGGTTTTACCAGGCTGAGCGCTTTTTTTATCAAACCCTTGATTCGGTTGTTGAACTGACAGAGAAGTATGCCTTTCTATCATCTCACCCGAAAAAAAGCAAAGAACTGTCGATGTCGTTGAGTGAGGCGCGTATCACACTTGCTGAATTGACCAAGCGCTTAGAGGAGGATTTAACTCAATTAATGGGTGATGAAATTGTTGATCTTCAATTTGAATTAGATGCAGCAAAGCATTCATTAAAGAAATAATGGAAGAGGGTAAGAGCAATGAGCAGAGATCGAAGCGGCCTTCATATAGATGAATTATTGGCGGACCCTTTCGGTGATATAGAGATATCCGAGGCGGAGACTGTAAAAGCAGGACAGCAGCAAGTACGCCTTGTTGATGTCCTTCCTAAAGAAAACAAAGAAAAGGCAATTCAGCTCGCTGGACAGATCGACCATAAAAATATGCAGAGCATTGTTTTATACGGTTCACAGGCTCAATCAAAACTGCTGGATTTTTCTCATACCATGATTGATCATGTTCAAAAGAAGGATGTCGGAGAGATTGGTGAAATACTTGGAGAGCTGATGAAAAAGCTGGAGCAAGTAAATCCTGAGGATCTCCAGTCTAAGAAAAAGGGTTTTTTGGCACGCATGCTTGGAAGAGTATCGAATTCTCTTCAGGAGGTTCTGTCTAAATATCAAAAGACCAGCGTACAGATAGACAGAATCAGCTTGAAGCTGGAGCATTCTAAAAATGCTTTAATCAGTGACAATAAACTGTTAGAGCAGCTATATGAAAAAAACAAAGAGTATTTCGCTGCGCTGAATGTTTATATTGTCGCAGGGGAACTGAAGCTTGAGGAATTAGAAACAAAAACGATTCCTGAGCTGAAGCAACTGGCTGAATCAAGTGAGCACAACCAAATGGCTGTTCAAGAAGTAAACGATTTGATTCAGTTTGCTGACCGGTTAGATAAACGGGTGCATGATTTGCTGCTGAGCAGGCAAATTACAATCCAAAGCGCTCCGCAAATCAGGTTAATTCAGAATACAAACCAAGTGTTAGCTGAAAAAATCCAGTCCTCTATTGTGACTGCAATTCCGCTTTGGAAAAACCAAGTAGCGATTGCGCTCACACTTTTAAGGCAGCGCAATGCAGTGGACGCTCAACAAAAAGTAACTGATACAACAAACGAGCTTTTGTTGAAGAATGCGGAGCTTTTGAAAACCAATACAATTGAAACCGTGCGTGCAAATGAACGAGGTCTTGTTGATATCGATACGTTAAAGAAGGTACAGGAAAGCTTAATCAGTACGCTGGAAGAAACATTGACCATACAAGAAGAGGGTCGAATGAAACGCCGCCAGGCAGAAGAAGAGCTCGTGATGATGGAAGGCGATCTGAAACAAAAGCTGCTTACCATAAAGGAAAGGTAGTTACCAGGAAGTCTAGCTTTAAGTTCTGACGGAGGCACGATATAATAAAGTGTAAGAAGACACATTCAAAGGATTGTTTTCATGAACACACCTTTATATAAAGCATTGATTCAACATGCAAGAAGAAATTCTCATTCATTTCATGTTCCGGGACATCACAATGGAGATGTCTTTTTTGATGACGCTAAGTCAATATTCGATCCGCTTCTCACCATTGATGTAACTGAACTGTCAGGACTGGACGATCTCCATCATCCTTCTGGGGTGATTAAGGAAGCTCAAGAGCTTGTCAGTCAATTATATGGATCGGCGGAAAGTTTTTTTCTGGTGAATGGAACGACTGTCGGAAACTTAGCAATGATTTTATCTGTTTGTGAACCGGGTGGTCCAATTTTGGTTCAAAGAAACTGTCATAAATCTGTATTTCATGCTGTTGATTTGGCTGGCGCAGAGCCGGTTTATCTCGCACCTGACATTGATAAAGCGATGCATGTGCCTACGCACGTCCCGCTTGATACCATTAAAGAAGCCTTGGCGGCATATCCACATGCAAAAGGCTTGGTGCTGACCAATCCGACTTATTACGGGCATAGTGCTGATTTGACCGAAATCATTTCAGAGGCACATCATTACGGGATTCCTGTTTTGGTGGATGAAGCACATGGTGCACATTTTGTTTTGGAAGAGCCTTTTCCAGTCTCAGCTTTAAAAATGGGTGCAGATATTGTTGTGCAGTCGGCCCACAAAACGCTGCCTGCCATGACGATGGGTTCATATTTGCACATTGGCAAAGGCTGCAGAGTTAACCGGGATCGGGTTGCAGATTATCTAAAACGATTACAAAGCAGCAGCCCGTCCTATCCGATTATGGCTTCGTTAGACATTGCTCGTGCTTATGTGCAGCGTATTATAGAAGAACAGAAGCTTCCTGACATTATGCAGCGAATACAATCACTTAAACAAACGTTTGATTCACTTACAAATGCAGAAGCTGTCAAACCGGCCGACCCACGGATGACAACGGATCCGCTGAAGCTCACCATTCGTTCAAAACGCGGCCATTCTGGGTACACGCTGCAAAACATATTAGAGCGCGCCAATATATTCACTGAGCTTGCTGATGAAAATCAAGTACTGCTCGTTCTTCCATTGGGAGGAGCACGCAGAATAAACGCTGAAACCATGAAAAGCATTGATGAAGAGATTGAAAAAACGCCTCCCGATCAGATGTTTGTTTCTGCAGAATGGGGAGCGCAGCCTGTTACTGTATTGCCTTATCAAAAAAAGGTCTTACATACATTCAAAAAAGAGTATGTGGACTTTAATGAAGCAGCGGGCCGGCTGAACGCAGAGGATATCATTCCTTATCCTCCGGGTATCCCGATGGTTATGGCGGGAGAAAGAATAACAAAAGAAAGTGTGCAAAAGCTCAGCCGCTTGATCAGCATGAAAACGCATGTTCAAGGGAATATGAAAATCAAAGAGAAACAACTACTTGTTTATATAGAAGAGGAGAAATCATGAGCGGTTTATTTATTACATTCGAAGGTCCTGAAGGGGCGGGGAAAACAACTGTTCTCCAGGAAATCAAAAACATACTGTCAGCTGAAGGCCTTCAGGTTATGGCAACTCGAGAGCCGGGCGGAATAGATATTGCAGAACAAATTCGAGAGGTTATTCTGAATGAGCACAACACATTAATGGACCCAAAAACAGAAGCGCTCTTATATGCGGCTGCGAGACGCCAGCATTTAGTTGAAAAAGTAAAACCTGCTTTAGAAGAGGGGCATGTCGTTCTTTGCGACAGATTCATAGACAGTTCGCTTGCGTATCAAGGATATGCAAGAGGACTTGGAATTGATGAGGTTCTGTCCATTAATGAATTTGCCATTGGAGATATGATGCCCCATGTAACGGTTTATTTTTCAATTGATCCGGAAGAAGGACTGAAGCGTATTTATGCAAACGGCTCACGGGAGAAAAACCGGCTTGATTTAGAAAAATTAAGCTTCCATTCGAAGGTGCAGGAAGGTTATCAAGAACTGATGAAGCGATTCCCGAAAAGATTTCATCCAATTGATGCCAGCCAATCCAAAGACCTCGTCGTTCAGGACGTTCTAAAGGTTATCAATGAAGCGTTAAAAAAAATTCAATTGTGACCTGTTTCCCAATAGTTGATATAATGATGTAAACGAGATCATTGTTGTTTCCAATCTAAAGGAGGCCTTCACAGATGAAATTAATAGTGGCAGTTGTACAAGATCAGGACAGCAACCGACTTTTGAAAACTTTAACAGATCACAATTTTAGAGTCACAAAGCTTGCGACGACGGGAGGATTTCTTAAATCAGGCAATACAACGTTTATAATTGGTGTCGAGGATATACGCGTCAATAAAGCACTTAGTCTCATCAAAGAAAACGGACAGAAGCGTGATCAGATGATTGCCCCTGTATCTCCAATGGGTGGAAATGCTGATTCATATGTCCCTTATCCAGTAGAAGTTGAAGTTGGCGGAGCGACAGTATTTGTCCTTCCAGTCGATGAATTTCATCAATTTTAAGGATTTGAAACTGTGAAAATTAATAAAGATATACGTACATTTATAGATAATAAGCAGCTTCCTTCTGTGAAAACATCTGAGATCACAGCATCGTTTAAAACATCAATGGAAAACCAAAGCAGCAAATTGAAGTTTGATCAGCTCACCAGACTGCTATCAGATATAGAGGCGTTTGGAAAAAGACTGACGAAGTCCCGGAATTTTAAAGATCTAGCGAGATTTAAAGGACTTGTGAAGCGTTTTGTCAAAGAAGCTGTAGACAGCGGTCTTTCACATGAAACATCGCAAAGCTTTGACCTGTATGGCAACAGCCGAACACTTGGTCTTGTGAAAGAAATAGATGACAAATTGCTGCAGCTTACGGAAGAGATGATGGATCAGGAAAAACCGGCAATTGATTTGCTGGAGCGTATTGGCGAAATAAAAGGTTTATTGATTAACCTTTACACATAGAGAGTGATACAATGGCAATATCCTGGAAGGAAATGACTGAGCTTCAGCCCAGAGTGATGAAGCTTTTATATAATAGTATTGAGAAAGACAGACTATCACACGCTTATTTGTTTGAGGGGAAAAAAGGAACAGGCAAGCTTGATGCCGCATTGCTTCTTGCGAAAAGCTTTTTTTGTCTGGAGGACGGCACGGAGCCTTGTGAGAGCTGCCGCAACTGTAAGCGGATAGAGTCAGGGAACCATCCTGATCTCCATCTTGTCCAGCCTGACGGTTTATCGATCAAAAAGGCGCAAATACAGGCGCTTCAAGAGGAGTTTTCTAAGACAGGGCTTGAATCGCATAAAAAGCTTTATATTATTTCGCACGCAGATCAAATGACAGCAAATGCAGCGAACAGCCTGCTGAAATTTTTAGAAGAACCGAATAAGGACACAATGGCTATCCTCATCACTGAGCAGCCCCAAAGGTTATTGGACACCATCATTTCAAGGTGCCAAACTCTTCCTTTTCAACCTTTGCAGCCGAAAGCAATTGAAGACAGACTGATCGAACAGGATGTTTCGCCTCATATGGCAAGGCTTCTGGCGAACATGACCAACAATGTAGCAGAAGCAGTCGAATTAAGTCGAAATGATGAGTTTGCAGAGTCTAGAGCGAAAGTGATAAAATTGTATGAAGTCCTACACCAGCGGAAAGGACATGCTTTTTTCTTTATTCAAGATCAATGGATGCCCTTTTTCAAAGAAAAAACCCATCAAGAAATGGGTCTTGATATGCTCTTATTGATATATCGCGATGTGTTGTCCATCCAAATAGGAAATGAAGATAAATTGATTTATCAAGACTTATTCCAATCAATAAAACAGCATGCGCTACAATCAACACAACAAAGCGTTACGAATCAGATACTTGCTGTTTTAGAAGCAAAGAAACGGCTTCATTCCAATGTGAATGTACAAGGATTAATGGAGCACTTGGTGTTAATGTTGCAGGAGGGATAAGCTTGTACAATGTAATTGGTGTCCGCTTTAAGAAAGCGGGTAAAATATATTATTTTGATCCGAATGGATTTCATATAGAACATGACAGCTGCGTAATCGTGGAAACTGTCAGAGGCGTGGAGTATGGCCAGGTTGTGATTGCAAATAAACAGGTGGATGAGCATGATGTGGTGCTGCCCCTTAGAAAAGTGATACGCGTGGCTGACGAGCGCGATCTTCTCATCGTAGAAGAAAACAAACAGGAAGCTTTATCAGCATTTTCCATCTGCCAAAAGAAAGTGGCTGAACATGGCTTAGATATGAAGCTGGTCGATGTTGAATTTACGTTTGACCGCAATAAAGTCATTTTTTACTTCACTGCTGACGGCCGAGTAGACTTTAGAGAGCTTGTGAAGGATTTGGCTTCTATCTTTAAAACAAGAATTGAGCTGCGCCAAATCGGAGTGAGGGATGAGGCGAAGATGCTCGGAGGAATCGGCCCGTGCGGAAGAATGCTTTGCTGTTCAACGTTCCTTGGAGATTTTGAACCCGTTTCCATTAAAATGGCCAAGGATCAGAACTTGTCTTTAAATCCTACGAAGATTTCAGGTCTTTGCGGACGTTTGATGTGCTGTCTAAAATATGAGAACGATGAATATGAGACGGCAAAAGAACAGCTCCCGGATATAGGAGAAATGATTACGACAGCAAACGGCCCCGCAAAGGTCGTCGGACTTAATATTCTGGAACGGGTGCTTCAGGTGGAACTGATAAACCGTGAAAAAGTGATAGAATATACTTGGGAAGAGCTCTTGGAAGAGGGCGTCGTATCCGCACAAACCACAGATTAACGAGGTGTGGAACCTTGGATAAAAAAGAGTTATTTGATACAGTCATTAACTTAGAAGAACAAATTGGCTCACTGTACCGGCAGCTGGGGGATTTGAAGCAGCATATCGGTGAGATGATTGAGGAAAATCATCATTTACAGCTTGAAAATAAGCATTTGCGAAAACGGCTGGACGATACGACGCAGCAGATAGAAAAGTTCAAAGCTGATAAAAAAGAATCAAAAACACAGAAGACAGAACAAACTGATATAGGGGAAGGGTATGATAATCTGGCACGTCTGTATCAAGAAGGATTTCATATTTGCAATGTCCACTATGGAAGCGTTCGAAAAGAAGATTGTCTGTTCTGTCTGTCGTTCTTAAATAAAAAATAAGGAAAAGGCTTCCGCATAAGACGGAAGCCTTTTTCAAAGGTACTGAAAGGATAAGAAAATGGTTTCATTACGTGATGATGAAAGATTAGATTATTTGCTGGCAGAGGATATGAAAATCATACAAAGTCCAACAGTTTTTGCTTTTTCATTGGACGCTGTGCTTCTGTCCAAATTTGCCTACGTTCCGATTCAAAAAGGAAACATCGTTGATTTGTGCACAGGCAATGGCATTGTGCCGCTGCTGCTCAGTACAAGATCAAAAGCAGACATTCTTGGAGTTGAAATTCAAGAACGGCTGAAGGATATGGCTGTTCGCAGTGTCGAGTATAATAAGCTGCAGGATCAGATTCAGATCATACACGATGATTTGAAAAACATGCCGGAGAAGCTGGGACATAATCGATATGATGTTGTCACCTGCAATCCTCCGTATTTTAAAACGCCGAAACAAACTGAACAAAACATGAATGAGCACCTCAGGATTGCAAGACATGAAATTCACTGCACACTGGAGGATGTCATTTCAGTCAGCAGCAAGCTGCTTAAGCAAGGAGGAAAAGCAGCCCTTGTTCACCGGCCGGGCCGGCTTTTGGAGATTTTTGAATTGATGAAGGCTTATCAAATCGAACCGAAGCGGGTGCAATTTGTCTATCCGAAGCAAGGGAAAGAAGCTAATACCATTTTGGTTGAGGGGATTAAAGGCGGACGGCCGGATTTAAAAATCCTTCCTCCTCTGTTCGTTTATGACGAACAAAATGAATATACGAAAGAAATCAGGACCATTTTATATGGAGACAAATAACCATTTCTTCTACGTCGTGAAATGTAAGGATAATAGCTGGTATGCCGGGTATACCAACGATTTGCAGAAACGGGTAAAAACACACAATGATGGAAAGGGCGCAAAGTATACAAAAGTAAGACGTCCGGTTGAATTGATTTTTGCCGAAGCCTTCACAACGAAACGGGAAGCCATGCAGGCGGAATATTATTTCAAAAAACTGACTCGAAAGAAAAAAGAGCTTTATATAGAAGAAAAGCGGAACAGCGAGGAGGCTGTATATGTTAAGGCGCCAAATGAGTTTTAATGGAAAGTCGGACATGGGGACTCTTTATTTGGTCCCAACCCCAATCGGAAATTTAGAGGATATGACATTTCGGGCGATTGATACGCTGAAATCAGTGGATGCAATCGCTGCGGAAGATACGAGACAAACGAAAAAGCTTTGTCATGTATACGAAATTGAAACACCACTCGTTAGCTATCACGAACATAATAAAGAAAGCAGCGGTCACAAAATCATTGAATGGCTGAAATCGGGAAAAAACATTGCTCTTGTCAGTGATGCTGGGCTGCCGACGATATCTGATCCGGGTGCGGAAATCGTGAAGGATTTTACGGAAATTGGCGGTTATGTTGTTCCGCTGCCAGGAGCAAATGCCGCATTAACAGCCTTAATCGCTTCAGGGATTGTACCTCAGCCTTTCTTCTTTTACGGTTTTCTCAACAGGCAGAAGAAAGAAAAGAAAAAGGAGCTTGAAAGTCTTAAAAAAAGGCGGGAAACGATCATCTTTTATGAAGCGCCTCACAGATTGAAGGAAACCTTGTCGGCGATGGCGGAGATATTAGGAGATCGGGAAATCGCGGTAACGCGCGAACTGACTAAGAAATATGAAGAGTTCATCAGAGGCACGATACCCGAGGTCATTGAATGGGCAAATGAGGATCAGATACGCGGTGAGTTTTGCCTCGTCGTAGAAGGAAGTAAACATGAAGACTCAGATGAAGAGACACAATGGTGGGAAGCCCTCACGGCGAAAGAACATGTCGAGCATTACATCTCGAAAGGCGCTACATCTAAGGAAGCTATTAAAAAAGCAGCGGTTGATCGCAATGTTCCAAAGCGTGAAGTATACGATGCCTACCATATTCAGCAATAAAAAAAACGTTCTTGTGTCATAACAAGAACGTTTTTTGTACAGGAAATGATTATTTAAGGTTTTGAAGCTGGTTTTGGATTTCGCTGATGATTTGCTCAGCGCCTTCTTTACTAAGAACCAATTTACCGCCTGCAAGTTTAAGGTTATCATCAGAAACTTCACCAGTTACTTGGCAAGTCATGTTTGGTTTATATTTTTTAAGGATGATTTTTTCATCATCAACATAAATTTCAAGAGCGTCTTTTTCTGCGATTCCAAGAGTACGACGCAGTTCGATAGGAATAACTACACGTCCTAATTCATCAACTTTACGTACAATACCAGTAGATTTCATAAATATTCTCCTCCCGAGAGATAATTATTTGTTTACATTATATTTTTCTTCGTCATTATTCGACAAAATCCTTACCTTCATAGCATAACAAGGTTTCCAATAATCGTCAATCCTTTTGTTTACTATTGATTGTAAGAATTAGTTCTAATAGTCAGTAATGCCTCGAAAATTACCGGAATAACAGCATTTTATAAATTTTTAATATAGCTATTATCCTACTAAATTTCCTTTTAAATCAAGACTTTCGAACCAAGGTTTTTTATTTCATTTGATTATATACGACAAAATTCGACACGAACAGACTTTTTTTATTTTCATTAAAGATTTTTAATTTTAATTATTCTTTTTCAGGGCATACGTATATATTCTTGATCTTAAAGGCTAAGATGGTATCATAGATAAAGGAGAATTCTAAATAATAGTCATATATGATTTTGCACTTATCGCCGCTCTCGTCCTTTGGGCGGGAGCTTTTTGACATTCTGATTAGGAGGTTTCAAGATGCCGCAAGAAAACAATACATTTTATATTACAACACCGATTTATTATCCGAGCGGAAAATTACATATTGGCCATGCATATACCACAGTCGCGGGAGATGCAATGGCGCGCTACAAACGATTAAAAGGGTTTGATGTTCGCTATTTAACGGGAACGGACGAGCATGGACAAAAGATCCAGCAAAAAGCTGAGCAGGAAAACATTACACCTCAGGAGTACGTGGATCGTGCAGCGGCAGATATTCAGAAACTGTGGAAGCAGCTTGAAATCTCAAACGACGATTTTATCCGCACGACAGAAAAACGACATAAAGTTGTCATTGAAAAAGTGTTTCAAAAGCTTCTTGATAACGGGGACATCTATCTTGATGAATATGAAGGCTGGTACAGTATTCCGGATGAAACGTTCTACACGGAAACGCAGCTGGTTGATATCGAGCGGAATGAAAAGGGTGAGGTTATCGGCGGAAAAAGCCCTGACAGCGGACACCCAGTTGAATTGATTAAAGAGGAATCTTACTTCTTCCGTATGGGGAAATACGCTGACCGTCTTCTGAAATACTATGAAGAAAACCCGACATTCATTCAGCCGGAATCACGCAAAAACGAAATGATTAACAACTTTATCAAGCCTGGGCTTGAGGATTTGGCTGTATCACGGACCACGTTTGACTGGGGCGTGAAGGTGCCGGAAAATCCAAAGCATGTTGTATATGTTTGGATCGACGCACTATTTAACTATTTAACAGCACTCGGTTATGATACAGAAAATGATGAGCTTTATCAAAAATATTGGCCTGCTGATGTTCATTTAGTCGGTAAAGAGATTGTGCGATTCCATACGATTTATTGGCCAATTATGCTGATGGCTCTGGATCTGCCTCTGCCGAAGCAAGTATTCGCTCATGGATGGCTTTTGATGAAAGACGGAAAAATGTCGAAATCAAAAGGGAACGTTGTAGATCCGGTTACATTAATTGAGCGCTATGGTTTAGACGAACTTCGTTATTACCTGCTTCGCGAAGTGCCATTCGGATCTGACGGTGTATTCACGCCGGAAGGTTTTGTTGAACGGATTAACTATGATTTAGCGAATGATTTAGGAAACCTATTGAATCGTACGGTTGCGATGATCAATAAGTATTTTGACGGACAAATCGGTTCTTACAAAGGCGCCGTAACGGAATTTGACCAGGCGCTCACTTCAGTTGCTGAAGAAACAGTGAAGGCCTACGAGAAAGCAATGGAAGACATGGAGTTCTCAGTGGCTCTTTCAACACTATGGCAGCTCATCAGCCGTACCAATAAATACATCGATGAGACAGCTCCATGGGTGCTTGCGAAGGATCCGGCAAAAGAAGAAGAACTGCAATCCGTTATGTATCACCTGGCGGAATCATTGCGTATTTCAGCCGTGTTGCTTCAGCCGTTCTTAACAAAGACACCAGAAAAAATGTTTGAGCAGCTGGGCATTACTAATGAAGCGTTAAAAGCATGGGACAGCATTACAGCTTTCGGTCAGCTGAAAGATACAAAAGTACAAAAAGGCGAGCCGTTATTCCCTCGCTTGGAGGCAGAAGAAGAAATTGCTTATATCAAAGGGAAGATGCAGGGCTCAGAGCCAGTGAAAGAAGAAACAAAAGAAGAAGAACCGCAAGAGGTTGATCGTTTACCTGAAATTACGATTGATCAATTCATGGATGTAGAACTTCGCGTCGCAGAGGTCATCAAAGCAGAGCCAGTGAAAAAAGCAGACCGTTTATTGAAGCTGCAGCTGGATCTTGGTTTTGAAAAACGCCAAGTTGTATCAGGCATTGCGAAGCATTATACACCTGAAGAGCTTGTTGGAAAAAAACTCGTATGTGTAACAAATCTAAAACCGGTTAAGCTGAGGGGCGAGCTTTCTCAAGGTATGATCCTTGCAGGCGAAGCAGACGGCGTACTAAAAGTCGTATCTATCGATCAGTCGTTACCAAAAGGCACAAGAATTAAATAATGACAAACAAAAGGTGTTTCACGTGTAACAATTCGTCGAACACCTTTTGTGTTTCGACAAGAAAGGAGTTTTTTACTGATGTTGTTTGATACACACGCACATTTAAATGCAGAACAATATGATACAGATCTTGAAGAGGTGATAGAACGTGCAAAAGCTGAAAAAGTAGAACGGATTGTTGTAGTTGGCTTTGACCGTCCGACCATTACCCGTGCGATGGAAATGATTGAGGAATATGATTTTATTTATGCAGCCATCGGCTGGCACCCTGTTGACGCGATTGATATGACAGATGAAGATTTAGCCTGGATTAAAGAGCTTTCTGCTCATGAAAAAGTGGTAGCTATAGGGGAAATGGGACTGGATTATCATTGGGATAAATCACCTAAAGATGTTCAAAAAGAGGTGTTCAGAAAACAAATCGCCTTAGCAAAAGAGGTCAATCTGCCCATTATCATTCATAACCGTGACGCAACGGAGGATGTCGTGACGATTTTGAAAGAGGAAGGCGCGGAAGCTGTGGGCGGCATCATGCACTGCTTTACAGGAAGCGCCGAAGTCGCAAGAGAATGCATGAAAATGAATTTTTATTTATCATTTGGGGGACCGGTGACATTCAAAAATGCGAAGAAGCCAAAGGAAGTTGTAAAGGAAATACCGAATGACCGTTTGCTGATTGAAACGGACTGCCCGTTTCTCACACCTCACCCTTTCCGCGGGAAAAGAAATGAACCAAGCTATGTGAAATATGTGGCGGAGCAAATCGCAGAATTAAAAGAGATGACCTTTGAAGAGATTGCGTCAATCACGACTGAAAATGCCAAAAGACTTTTCCGTATAAACTGACAAAAAACGCTAGCGGGTTTTGTAAGAGCTTGTCCCTTGCGGTGTTTTTCTATAAAAGTTCTACATGCTTTCTTCTCCTCATAGGATAGGTTTGTCGACAAGTCTTTCTTTCGTTTCTCGGTGTATTTCAGGATAATGAAGAAGACACTGAGCTTTTGGGAGAAAGAGAAGGGAGGGTTGACAGCCTTTTAGATACTCTATATAATCTCTCCGAGGAGAAGGAGGCGTTTTTCATCATACAAAAAATGAAAAAGCTGTTTTCCGTAAAGCTTAGCAAAAGCAAAGTCATTTTGGTTGCTGCTTGTTTGCTTTTGGCAGGAAGCGGGACTGCGTACGCGGCTCATGAGCTGACGAAACAATCAGTCTCAGTTTCTATCAATGGCGAAAAGAAACATATACGCACACACGCAAAAACAGTCGGTGATCTTTTGGAGACGCTTGATATAAAGACAAGAGACGAAGATAAGGTCACACCTGCTAAACAGACAGAGATAACAGCAGATATGGACGTTGTGTATAAGGCTGCAAAACCTGTGAAGCTTACAATAAACGGGGAAGAAAAGACATTATGGTCAACAGCAAAAACGGTCGGTGCATTACTGGACGAACAAGATGTTGATGTGAAAGAACACGATCAAATTGATCCCGCAATAGATACAGATATTTCGAAAGACATGAAGATTAACATCGAACCCGCATTCCAGGTGACTGTGAATGATGGAGGAAAACCGAAGAAGATCTGGACGACTTCGACTACGGTCGCTGACTTTTTAAAACAGCAAAAGATGAACATAAAAGACGAAGATAAAATCAAGCCTGCGTTAGATGCGAAGCTGACGAAAGGAAAGGCTGATATTACAATTACTCGTATCGAAAAGGTCACCGATGTAGTTGAAGAGAAAATCGCGTTCGATGTGAAAAAACAAGAAGACGCTTCTCTTGAAAAAGGGGAAGAAAAGGTCGTCCAAAAAGGAAAAGAAGGCAAGCTTAAAAAACATTTCGAGGTCGTTAAAGAAAACGGCAAAGAAGTGTCCAGAGAGCTTATAAAAGAAGAAACCGCTGAACAAAGCAAAGATAAGGTGATTGCTGTCGGCACAAAGCAATCAAGTCCAAATATCGAAAAGGTCAGTGCTTCCGGTGATTCAAAAACAGTTGTGTCCCGCAGCAATGAATCAACAGGCAAAGCCATGACTGTAGCATCCACAGCTTATACAGCAAGCTGCAGCGGATGTTCAGGACATACAGCCACAGGGGTCAACTTAAAAAATAATCCGAATGCGAAAGTTATCGCTGTAGATCCAAATGTCATTCCGCTAGGCTCCAAGGTCCACGTTGAAGGCTATGGATATGCGATTGCGGCAGATACTGGTTCAGCGATTAAAGGGAACAAAATAGACGTCTTTTTCCCGGAGAAATCATCGGCGTACCGATGGGGAAATAAAACAGTCAAAATTAAAATCTTAAATTAATATATACTTATGTATTCAGAGGGTTTTGCGCCCTCTGTTTTTTTCGTTATAATAGACAAAGTGTATTTTCTGCTTATTAGACGCTCGACATAAGAAAAAGTTTCATAAATATACAAAAGTTTTTATTTTGTCTTGGAGGAAATAATGAAAATTAAAGAGATCATTGTGGTCGAGGGGCGTGACGATACGGCCCGCATCAAATTGGCTGTAGATGCAGACACGATTGAAACAAATGGTTCCGCTATTGATGATCGTGTGATTGACCAAATTCGTTTGGCCCAAAAGACCAGAGGCGTCATTATTTTAACGGATCCGGACTTCCCGGGAGAGAAGATCCGCAAAACCATTTCAGAGGCTGTACCAGGCTGTAAGCATGCATTTTTGCCAAAGCATCTTGCCAAACCTAAAAACAAGCGGGGAATTGGTGTGGAGCACGCATCGATTGAAAGCATTAGGGCATGTTTAGAAAACGTGCACGAAGAGATGGAAGCGCAGCCTAGTAACATTTCAGCTGAGGATCTGATTCAAGCCGGACTGATTGGCGGATCTGCGGCCAAACGCCGCCGCGAACGGCTGGGTGATCTATTGAAAATCGGCTATACAAATGGAAAACAGCTTCAAAAACGGCTGCAAATGTTTCAGATAAAAAAAGGTGATTTTATGAGTGCGCTTGATACCGTTATGCGGGAGGAACAGAATGAATAAAGATATTGCGACACCAATTAGAACGAAAGAGATACTGAAGAAATACGGTTTTTCTTTTAAAAAGAGCTTAGGACAGAATTTCTTAATTGATACGAACATCTTAGACAGAATTGTCGATCACGCGGAAGTGACCGAGAAAACAGGTGTTATTGAAATTGGCCCAGGAATTGGGGCTTTGACCGAGCAGCTTGCCAAGCGGGCGAAAAAGGTCGTGGCCTTTGAGATCGACCAGCGATTATTACCGATCCTGAAGGATACGCTGTCTCCTTATGACAATGTCACTGTCATTCATCAGGATGTATTAAAGGCTGATGTCAAATCGGTTATTGAAGAACAATTTCAAGACTGTGAGGAGATCATGGTTGTAGCCAACCTTCCTTATTACGTGACAACACCGATTATCATGAAACTGCTTGAAGAGCATCTTCCGCTGAAAGGGATTGTGGTCATGCTGCAAAAAGAAGTGGCAGAGCGCATGGCGGCAGACCCTTCATCTAAGGAATACGGTTCACTTTCAATCGCGGTGCAATTTTATACAGAAGCCAAAACGGTAATGATCGTTCCGAAAACCGTGTTTGTTCCTCAGCCTAATGTAGATTCCGCAGTCATTCGTCTGATTCTTCGCGATGGTCCGGCAGTCGATGTGGAAAACGAAGCCTTTTTCTTTCAGTTAATCAAGGCAAGCTTTGCTCAGCGCCGGAAAACGCTGCTCAATAACTTAGTTAACAATCTCCCTGAAGGAAAAGCACAAAAATCAAAGATTGAGCAAGTGCTCGAAGAAACAAATATTGATGGCAAGCGCCGAGGTGAATCCCTGTCTATTGAGGAGTTCGCAGCGCTGTCTAACGGATTGTATAAAGCCCTTTTCTAAAAGGGCCTTCAGCGTATCGACAAACCCTCGCATTCGTTGTCAAGGCTGCGCTTCAGTGCTCACGAATTATAACATTCGCTGTGCTCCGATGCTCGCCTTTCCTAGACTTCAAGGGTTTTCAGTCACGCTGAAAGGACGAAAAAACGCTAAACCGCAACCACTTTAGCTTTTTTTCAACAATAGGAAAGCCCTTTTCTAAAAGGGCTTTTTGTTTTGCGCACCACATGGACTGCCGCTACATAGGCTAGAGAAGGACCTTTCATTCAATGAGAAGAAAACTTGGACTCAGCGAAAAAAGGCGCTTTCTCAAGGCTCTTTCTCTTTCATGATGAGGCTTAGTCTATGTGTGGAGTGAGGAACGTGCAATTTCAAATAGGGGATATGGTAGTCAGAAAATCCTATCAAATGGATATTTTGTTTCGCATTATAGGAATAGAGCAAACAAGCAAAGGTAATTCAATTGCCATTTTACATGGTGATGAAGTCAGGCTGATTGCTGATTCTGATTTTTCTGATCTGGTAGCAGTGAAAAAAGATGAGCAGATGTTGCGGAAAAAGAAAGAGGAGAGCAGAATGAACGAATCGCTCGAATTACTCCGCCAGGATTATAAGCTGCTCAGAGAAAAGCAGGAGTACTATGCGACAAGCCAATATCAGCATCAGGAGCATTATTTTCATATGCCGGGCAAGGTGCTTCATCTGGACGGCGATGAAGCGTATCTGAAAAAATGCCTGAATGTCTATAAAAAAATTGGAGTGCCGGTCTACGGCATTCATTGTCATGAAAAGAAAATGTCTGTTTCTATTGAAGAATTGCTCGACAAATATCGACCTGACATTCTGGTGATAACAGGGCATGATGCGTACTCAAAGCAAAAGGGCGGCATTGATGATTTGAACGCATACAGACATTCAAAGCACTTTGTTGAAACGGTTCAAAACGCCCGAAAAAAGATCCCTCACTTAGATCAGCTTGTTATTTTTGCAGGGGCCTGCCAATCCCATTTTGAATCACTCATAAAAGCGGGAGCGAATTTCGCGAGTTCACCATCAAGGGTCAACATACATGCGCTTGATCCGGTTTATATCGTCGCGAAAATCAGTTTTACGCCGTTTATGGACCGAATCAATGTATGGGAAGTGCTTCGGAATACGCTGACAAGGGAGAAAGGGCTTGGAGGTATTGAAACAAGAGGAGTACTGAGAATTGGAATGCCTTATAAGTCCAATTAACAGATGAAAACCTGCATAGGAGGTCTATGCGGGTTTTTTATTTTGCATAATGATACATAATTTACCGAAATTTGCGGAAAATATTTGAGGAATCATAGAATTTTGTCAAAATAATTTTATTGACAATGTCTTATTAACGTTGATATAATTTAAATTTTATTTGACAAAATTGGGCTCATGTTGTACAATAAATGTAGTGAGGTGGATGCAATGGCGAAGACGTTGTCCGATATTAAAAGATCGCTTGATGGAAATTTAGGTAAAAGGCTGACGTTAAAAGCAAACGGTGGCCGCCGAAAAACGATTGAGCGTTCGGGCATTTTAGCTGAGACGTACCCTTCTGTTTTTGTGATACAACTAGATCAAGACGAGAACTCGTTTGAAAGAGTTTCATACAGTTACGCTGATATTTTAACTGAGACTGTTGAGCTGACATTTAATGATGACGCCGCAAGCTCAGTGGCATTTTAACGGGCAGTGAACCTTTTGTTTACTGCTTTTTGTTTTGCCTTTTTTTGTTTCCAGCAATTTTTACGTAAGTTTCTTCTGATTAAACAAAAGATAAAAACGGTCACATTTTATCGTGACGTGCACGAATGGCTATCACTTCTAAAAAAAGGGGTTGTTTCGTTTGGGCAGACGTCGTGGAGTTATGTCAGAAGAATTTAAATATGAGCTGGCTAAAGACCTTGGATTTTATGACACAGTCAAAAATGGCGGCTGGGGCGAAATTCGGGCACGCGATGCCGGTAACATGGTAAAGCGCGCCATTGAAATCGCTGAACAGCAAATGGCTCAGAATCAGAATAACCGATAAAGATGTGACCCGGGGGACATGCCGTTCCCCGGTTTTTTGTGTTAGATATAAATACATAATGGGCTGCAATATGGATATGTTCATCCTGTACTTCAAATGTGATACAATGTTCATACTTATGTTTAGATGGAGAAGTAGGTGAAAGCTATGCGTATTTTAGAAAAAGCGCCAGCCAAGATCAATCTGTCACTTGATGTCACCCGAAAACGCCCGGATGGCTACCATGAAGTCGAAATGATCATGACGACGATTGATTTAGCGGATCGGATTGAATTAACGGAGCTGGCAGGGGATGAAGTGAGAGTTTCCTCCCACAACCGTTTTGTGCCAGATGACCAAAGAAATTTAGCTTATCAGGCCGCCAAGCTGATCAAGGACAGATACAACGTGAAAAAGGGAGTTTCCATCATGATCACAAAGGCGATTCCGGTGGCTGCCGGTCTTGCCGGCGGAAGCAGTGATGCTGCGGCGACGCTCAGAGGGCTGAACAGACTGTGGAATTTAAATCTTTCAGCAGAAACGCTTGCTGAGCTTGGAGCGGAAATTGGCTCTGACGTTTCATTTTGTGTCTATGGCGGAACTGCCCTTGCAACAGGACGCGGCGAGAAAATTAAACATATCGGTACACCTCCGCATTGCTGGGTTATTTTAGCCAAGCCGACAATCGGTGTTTCAACTGCTGAAGTGTACAGACAGCTGAAGGTGGATGATGTAGAGCATCCTGATGTTCATGGCATGATTGAGGCAATAGAGGAAAAGAGTTTTCAAAAGATGTGCAGCCGTTTAGGCAATGTGCTTGAATCTGTTACGCTTGATATGCATCCTGAAGTCGCGATGATCAAAAACCAGATGAAACGCTTTGGCGCAGATGCCGTATTAATGAGCGGGAGCGGCCCGACGGTGTTTGGGTTGGTTCAGTATGAATCGAAGGTGCAAAGAATTTATAACGGGTTAAGAGGCTTCTGCGATCAGGTTTATGCCGTAAGAATGATCGGCGAACAGAACGCGCTTGATTAAATCCGTATGTTAAGTTATATTGATCTTAAAATATTCGGATTTTGGGGGTAAGTTCATGAAGTTTCGTCGCAGCGGCAGATTGGTGGACTTAACAAATTACTTGTTAACCCATCCGCACGAGTTAATACCGCTAACCTTTTTTTCTGAGCGGTATGAATCTGCAAAATCATCGATCAGTGAAGATTTAACAATTATTAAGCAAACCTTTGAGCAGCAGGGGATTGGTACTTTGCTTACTGTTCCCGGAGCTGCCGGAGGCGTCAAATATATTCCGAAAATGAAGCAGGCTGAAGCTGAAGAGTTTGTGCAGACTCTTGGACAGTCGCTGGCAAATCCTGAGCGTATCCTCCCGGGCGGTTATGTATACTTAACGGATATCATAGGAAAGCCATCTGTACTTTCCAAGGTAGGGAAGCTGTTTGCTTCTGTGTTTGCAGACCGTGAAATTGATGTTGTCATGACCGTTGCCACGAAAGGCATCCCTTTGGCGTACGCAGCTGCGAGCTATCTGAATGTGCCGGTCGTCATCGTTCGTAAAGACAACAAGGTCACAGAAGGCTCCACAGTGAGCATTAATTACGTCTCAGGCTCCTCAAACCGCATTCAGACAATGTCACTTGCGAAAAGAAGCATGAAAACGGGTTCAAATGTACTCATTATTGACGACTTTATGAAAGCGGGCGGCACAATTAATGGTATGATTAACCTGTTGGATGAGTTTAACGCAAATGTGGCGGGGATCGGCGTCTTGGTTGAAGCCGAGGGAGTAGATGAACGTCTTGTTGATGAATATATGTCACTTCTTACTCTTTCAACCATCAACATGAAAGAGAAGTCCATTGAAATTCAGAATGGCAATTTTCTGCGTTTTTTTAAAGACAATCTTTTAAAGAATGGAGAGACGGAATCATGACAAAAGCAGTCCACACAAAACATGCCCCAGCAGCAATTGGGCCTTACTCACAAGGGATTATCGTAAACAATATGTTTTACAGCTCAGGCCAAATCCCTTTGACCCCTTCAGGCGAAATGGTGAATGGTGATATTAAGGAGCAGACTCATCAAGTATTCAGCAACTTAAAAGCGGTGCTGGAAGAAGCAGGCGCATCTTTTGAAACAGTTGTAAAAGCAACTGTATTTATCGCTGATATGGAACAGTTTGCGGAAGTAAACGAAGTGTACGGACAGTATTTTGACACACACAAACCGGCGAGATCCTGTGTTGAAGTGGCAAGACTCCCTAAGGACGCGCTGGTCGAGATTGAAGTTATCGCTTTGGTAAAATAATAAGAAAAAGTGATTCTGGGTAAACTCGGAATCACTTTTTTATTTACCTTATGCCCCGAGTAAAAGCGTTATGACCTAATTGTGTAACTATATCCTATTTTTTCAAAAAATATTTTGAAAACGAGCAGGATTTCAGGAAAAATCGTGGAATTGATACACTAATGCTTTTATATAGGGAAAAGGTGGTGAACTACTGTGGAAGTTACTGACGTAAGATTACGCCGCGTGAATACCGATGGTCGCATGAGAGCGATTGCATCCATCACGCTGGATCACGAATTTGTCGTTCATGATATTCGTGTGATTGATGGAAACAATGGTCTTTTCGTTGCGATGCCGAGTAAACGCACCCCTGATGGAGAGTTCCGCGATATTGCTCATCCTATTAATTCAAGCACGCGAGGAAAGATTCAAGATGCCGTGTTAAATGAGTATCATCGTTTGGGTGACACTGAAGCATTAGAATTCGAAGAAGCTGGCGCTTCTTAAAAAATAACCAAAAAAGCAAGGACTGCTGCAAGGGCTGACAAAAGCCTTTTGACGGCGGTCCTTTTTTAATTCTGATTTTTCAAACTTAATTGTGCTCAATAGAAAATTCTTGCACTTCATGAAGTCTCCTTGAAATCAGAAGATATTTAGGATATATTTTTCTATGGATAAAAGGGATATTGGAGGCCAATAAATGGATAAGCGGTTTGCAGTTGTTTTAGCAGCTGGACAAGGAACGAGAATGAAATCAAAGCTTTATAAAGTCCTTCATCCAGTTTGCGGGAAGCCTATGGTAGAGCACGTCGTGGACGAAGCCTTAAAGTTATCTTTATCAAAGCTTGTCACGATTGTCGGACATGGTGCGGAAGAAGTGAAAAAGCAGCTTGGTGATAAAAGCGAGTACGCGCTTCAAGCAGAACAGCTTGGCACTGCTCATGCTGTAAAACAGGCACAGCCATTTCTTGCTGACAAAAAAGGCGTCACGATTGTCATTTGCGGAGATACGCCGCTTTTAACAGCAGAGACAATGGAACAGATGCTGAAAGAACATACACAAAGAGAAGCGAAAGCTACGATTTTAACTGCAGTTGCAGAAGATCCAACCGGATATGGCCGTATTATTCGCGGCGAAAACGGAGCGGTTCAAAAAATCGTTGAGCATAAGGACGCGTCTGAAGAAGAACGTCTTGTGACTGAGATCAATACCGGCACGTATTGTTTTGATAATGAAGCGCTGTTCCGGGCCATTGATCAGGTGTCCAATGATAATGCTCAAGGCGAGTATTATTTGCCGGATGTCATAGAGATTCTTAAAAACGAAGGCGAAACTGTTGCCGCTTACCAGACTGGTAATTTCCAAGAAACGCTCGGAGTTAATGATAGAGTTGCTCTTTCTCAGGCAGAACAATTTATGAAAGAGCGTATTAATAAACGGCATATGCAAAATGGCGTAACGCTGATTGACCCGATGAACACGTATATTTCTCCTGACGCTGTCATCGGAAGCGATACTGTGATTTATCCTGGAACTGTGATGAAAGGTGAGGTGCAAATCGGAGAAGATACGATTATCGGCCCTCATACGGAGATTATGAACAGTTCAATTGGCAGCCGTACAGTTATTAAGCAATCGGTAGTCAATCACAGTAAAGTGGGGAATGATGTTAACATAGGACCTTTTGCTCACATCAGACCTGATTCTGTCATCGGGAATGAAGTGAAGATCGGGAATTTTGTTGAAATCAAAAAGACCCAATTCGGAGACCGAAGCAAGGCTTCTCATTTAAGCTATGTCGGTGACGCTGAGGTAGGCACAGATGTAAACCTGGGCTGCGGTTCAATAACTGTCAATTATGATGGAAAGAATAAATATTTGACGAGAATTGAAGATGGCGCGTTTATCGGCTGCAACTCGAACTTGGTTGCCCCTGTCACAGTCGGAGAAGGCGCTTATGTGGCGGCAGGTTCAACTGTTACGGAAGATGTGCCTGGAAAAGCGCTTGCTATTGCCAGAGCGAGACAAGTTAACAAAGACGATTATGTAAAAAATATTCATAAAAATTAATCCTAAATTCGGAGGTTTATCCATGTCTAATCAATACGGAGATAAGAATTTAAAGATTTTTTCTTTGAATTCGAATCCAGAGCTTGCAAAAGAAATCGCAGATATAGTTGGAGTTCAATTAGGAAAATGTTCTGTCAAAAGATTCAGTGACGGAGAAGTCCAAATTAATATCGAAGAAAGTATTCGCGGATGTGACTGTTATATCATCCAGTCTACAAGTGACCCCGTTAACGAGCATATTATGGAATTATTGATTATGGTAGATGCGTTAAAACGCGCTTCTGCAAAAACGATTAACATTGTGATTCCTTACTACGGTTATGCGCGTCAAGACAGAAAAGCAAGATCCCGTGAGCCAATTACAGCAAAACTCTTCGCTAACCTGCTTGAAACAGCCGGTGCGACTCGCGTGATTGCACTTGACCTGCATGCGCCGCAAATTCAAGGATTCTTTGATATACCGATTGACCACTTAATGGGTGTTCCGATTTTAGGAGAATATTTTGAAGGCAAAAATCTTGAAGATATCGTCATTGTTTCACCAGACCACGGCGGTGTGACGCGCGCCCGCAAACTGGCTGACCGATTAAAAGCGCCGATTGCGATTATCGACAAACGCCGTCCGCGTCCAAACGTGGCGGAAGTCATGAATATTGTAGGTAATATCGAAGGGAAGACCGCTATCCTTATCGATGACATTATCGATACTGCAGGCACCATTACACTTGCTGCTAATGCGCTCGTTGAAAACGGAGCGAAAGAAGTATATGCATGCTGCACACACCCTGTGCTTTCAGGTCCTGCTGTTGAACGGATTAACAATTCAACAATCAAAGAGCTTGTTGTGACAAACAGCATCAAGCTTCCTGAAGAAAAGAAAATCGAACGGTTCAAGCAGCTTTCAGTCGGACCGCTTCTGGCTGAAGCGATTATTCGCGTTCATGAGCAGCAATCCGTCAGCTATCTATTCAGCTAAACCGATATTTGAGGTTTAAATCCTTATCGTTTTGGGTATTGTTTGTAATAGGACAATAAAACGATAATAGGATGGTGCTGAATATGGCAACTTTAACGGCAAAAGAAAGAACGGACTTTACTCGTTCGTCTCTTCGGAATATCCGTACTTCAGGACATGTTCCAGGTATCATATATGGGAAAGACACGGAAAACAAACCTGTATCATTAGACAGTGTGGAGCTGATCAAAACGCTGAGAGACGAAGGGAAAAATACAGTCCTCACGCTTGAGGTCGGCGGAAAACAGCATTCTGTCATGGTAACTGACCTGCAAACGGACCCGCTGAAAAATGAAATCACTCATGCTGACTTTCAAGTGGTTAATATGAGTGAAGACATTGAGGTAGAAGTGCCGATTCATTTGACCGGTGAGGCCATTGGAGTGAAAAACGGAGGCGTGCTGCAGCAGCCGCTGTATGAACTAACCGTAAAGGCTAAGCCAAAAGCCATTCCGCAAACGATTGAGGCAGACATTTCAAAGCTCGACGTAAATGAAGTGCTGACGATTGCAGATTTGCCTGTTGGCGGTGACTACTCCTTTAACCATGAATCAGATGAGGTCGTGGCTTCTATCCTTCCTCCGCAGCAGCAGGAAGCAGCTGAGATAGATGAAGAGGAATCTGCCGATGCCCAGCCTGAAGGTGAAAACAAAGAACAATAATAGCTTAAGGCGTAACCCTCCCGAGGTTACGTCTTTTGTGCTAGAATGAGAAGAATTATAGCCCGCATACACAGACGGGGGTTATGTGACTAAGGGAGGATTCGCCATGCTTGTAATTGCCGGTCTCGGAAACCCGGGGAAGAACTATGAAAACACACGGCATAATGTCGGATTTATGGTGATAGATCAGCTTGCGAAGGAATGGAATATAGAGCTGAATCAAAATAAATTCAACGGATTATATGGAACCGGATTTGTTTCCGGCAAAAAGGTTCTACTTGTTAAACCGCTTACATATATGAATTTATCAGGAGAATGTTTGCGGCCTTTAATGGACTACTATGATGTCGATAATGAAGATTTGACAGTCATTTACGATGACCTTGATCTTCCGACTGGAAAAATCCGTTTAAGAACGAAAGGAAGTGCTGGAGGGCACAATGGCATTAAGTCATTGATCCAGCATCTTGGAACATCCGAATTTGACCGCATCCGCATTGGGATCGGCCGGCCTATAAATGGCATGAAGGTCGTTGATTATGTGTTAGGTTCCTTCACTAAGGAGGAGGCACCTGAGATTGATGGAGCGATTGATAAATCTGTTAAGGCTTGTGAAGCTGCTGTGAGCAAACCGTTTTTAGAAGTCATGAACGAATTTAACGCAAAGGTATAAAATGAATCATCAAAGTCCATACTACACCAAAATGACTTTTTCATCAGGAGGTCCCTTGTATGGCTTTGCACTATTATTGTCGTCATTGCGGAGTGAAAGTAGGCAGTCTCGAATCTTCCATGGTTTCGACTGACTCACTTGGATTTCAGCACTTAACAAACGACGAAAGAAACGATATGATTTCTTATAAAGAAAATGGAGATGTCCATGTTTTGACAATATGTGAAGATTGCCAAGAGGCGCTTGACCGAAATCCGCATTATCACGAACATCACACATTTATTCAATAAAAAGCTTTGGTGTAGACACTAGACCAAAGCGTTTTTCTGTTCTCACAGGAAACAGAGAGGAGGGGCTATATGGACAACATTCAAACCTTTATAAAAGAGAGCGATGACTTTAAATCCATCATCAACGGTTTACACGAGGGGCTGAAGGAACAACTGCTTGCGGGTCTGTCGGGTTCCGCGCGTTCTGTTTTTACTTCCGCTCTGGCTAATGAAACGAATAAGCCAATCTTTCTAATCACCCATAACTTATATCAAGCCCAAAAAGTAACGGATGATCTGACTTCACTTCTAGAGGATCGGTCTGTCCTTTTGTACCCCGTCAATGAACTCATTTCATCAGAAATCGCAGTCGCAAGCCCTGAATTGCGGGCGCAGCGATTAGATGTCATTAATAGATTAACGAATGGAGAAGCGCCAATCGTCGTGGCTCCTGTAGCTGCAATCAGAAGAATGCTCCCGCCTGTAGAGGTGTGGAGAAACAGCCAAATGCTCATTCAAGTGGGTCATGATATCGAACCTGATCAGCTTGCATCACGTTTGGTTGAGGTAGGATATGAGCGGTCTGATATGGTTTCCGCACCCGGAGAATTCAGCATTCGCGGAGGAATCATTGATATTTATCCGCTTACTTCAGAGCATCCGGTGAGAATGGAACTGTTTGACACTGAAGTGGATTCAATCCGCAGCTTTAATTCAGATGATCAACGGTCAATCGAAACCCTGACCTCAATCAATATCGGTCCCGCGAAGGAATTGATTGTCAGACCTGAAGAAAAAGCGCGTGCGATGGAGAAGATCGATAAAGGCCTTGCCGAAAGCCTGAAAAAATTAAAGGCTGACAAGCAAAAAGAAATTCTTCACGCCAATATTTCTCATGATAAAGAACGCTTGTCTGAAGGACAGACAGATCAGGAGCTGGTGAAGTATCTCTCTTATTTCTATGAACAGCCTGCTAGTTTACTAGATTATACACCTGAGAATACGCTTCTGATTTTGGATGAAGTCAGCCGGATTCATGAGATGGAAGAACAGCTTCAAAAAGAAGAAGCGGAATTTATCACTAATCTTCTTGAGGAAGGGAAGATTTTGCATGACATCAGTTTGTCATTCAGCTTCCAGAAAATAGTGGCTGGGCAAAAACGCCCTCTGCTGTACTATTCTTTATTTTTACGGCATGTACACCATACGAGTCCGCAAAATATCGTCAATGTGTCGAGCAGACAAATGCAAAGTTTCCATGGCCAAATGAACGTGCTTGCGGGTGAAATGGAACGCTTTAAAAAGTCAAATTTCACCGTTGTATTTTTAGGGGCAAACAAAGAACGTACACAGAGATTATCTTCTGTTCTGACTGATTATGAAATCGAAGCCGCCATGACAGACAGCAAAAAGGCACTTGTTCAGGGACAGGTCTATATCATGGAAGGCGAGCTTCAGTCGGGATTTGAGCTGCCGTTAATGAAGCTTGTCGTTATTACGGAAGAAGAACTGTTCAAAAACCGTGTGAAAAAGAAGCCGCGAAAACAGAAGCTGACCAATGCGGAGCGTATTAAAAGCTATTCCGAGCTTCAAATCGGTGATTATGTCGTTCATATTAATCACGGGATCGGAAAGTATTTAGGAATTGAGACCCTTGAAATCAATGGAATTCATAAAGACTATTTAAATATCCATTATCAGGGAAGCGACAAGCTTTACGTTCCTGTAGAACAAATTGATCAGGTGCAAAAATATGTCGGCTCCGAAGGAAAAGAGCCTAAGCTGTACAAATTAGGCGGAAGCGAATGGAAGCGGGTCAAGAAGAAAGTAGAGACCTCTGTTCAGGATATTGCCGATGACTTAATTAAGCTGTATGCCGAAAGAGAAGCAAGCAAAGGCTATGCGTTTTCTCCGGATCATGAGATGCAGCGTGAATTTGAGTCAGCGTTCCCTTATCAAGAGACTGAGGACCAGCTTCGTTCCATTCATGAGATCAAACAGGACATGGAAAGAGAACGTCCGATGGACCGCTTGCTGTGCGGAGATGTAGGCTATGGGAAAACAGAGGTTGCCATACGCGCTGCGTTTAAGGCGATTGGTGACGGAAAGCAGGTAGCACTGCTCGTCCCGACAACCATTTTGGCACAGCAGCACTATGAAACCATTACTGAGCGCTTTCAAGACTATCCGATTAATATTGGCCTTCTCAGCAGGTTCAGAACGAGAAAAGAAGCGAACGAAACGATCAAAGGATTGAAAAATGGTACTGTAGATATCGTTATCGGGACGCACCGGCTACTGTCAAAAGATGTCGTTTATAAAGACTTAGGGCTCCTTATCATTGATGAAGAGCAGCGTTTCGGTGTAACCCACAAAGAAAAGATCAAGCAGATCAAAGCCAATGTTGATGTATTAACATTAACGGCGACACCGATTCCTCGTACGCTACATATGTCTATGCTTGGCGTAAGGGATCTTTCAGTGATTGAGACTCCGCCGGAAAACCGCTTCCCCGTACAGACGTATGTTGTGGAATACAACGGCGCTCTTGTCAGAGAGGCGATTGAACGTGAGCTTGCACGCGGAGGACAGGTCTATTTCTTGTACAACCGGGTAGAGGATATCGAGCGGAAAGCGGATGAGATCTCAATGCTTGTCCCTGATGCGAAGGTAGCGTATGCGCATGGGAAAATGACAGAAAATGAATTAGAGACCGTTATGCTAAGTTTCCTTGAAGGAGAATCAGACGTTCTCGTCAGTACAACCATTATCGAAACGGGTGTTGATATTCCGAACGTCAATACGCTGATCGTATTTGACGCCGATAAAATGGGTCTTTCCCAGCTTTACCAGCTGCGGGGGCGTGTCGGCCGTTCTAACCGTGTGGCGTATGCATATTTCACGTACCGTCGGGATAAGGTGCTGACTGAAGTCGCTGAAAAAAGGCTGCAGGCCATTAAAGAGTTCACAGAACTTGGTTCCGGCTTTAAAATCGCCATGCGTGACTTAACGATCCGCGGAGCCGGGAATCTTCTTGGCGCCCAGCAGCATGGCTTCATCGATTCAGTCGGATTTGACCTTTATTCACAGATGCTGAAAGAGGCCATTGAAGAACGTAAAGGGGACACAGCGAAGCCGGAGCAATTTGAAACAGAAATTGATGTCGAGCTTGATGCGTATATTCCGGAAACCTATATCCAAGACGGCAAACAAAAAATTGATATGTATAAACGCTTCAGGTCTGTGGCTACCATTGAAGAGAAGAATGAGCTTCAAGACGAAATGATTGACCGGTTTGGCAATTATCCAAAAGAAGTTGAATACTTGTTTACTGTTGCGGAAATGAAGGTTTATGCGAAACAAGAGCGTGTGGAGCTGGTTAAGCAGGATAAAGATGCTGTCAGATTGACGATTTCTGAAGACGCAAGTGCTGAAATTGACGGCCAGAAGCTATTTGAGCTCGGCAATAAATACGGCAGACAAATCGGACTGGGAATGGAAGGAAAAAAACTCAAAATCTCCATACAGACGAAAGGCCGCAGTGCCGATGAATGGCTCGAAACCGTGCTGGGCATGCTGAAGGGCCTTACAGATGTGAAAAAGCAAACCATTTCATCTACGTAAATTTTGTTACTCTCTGGTGTATATTACATTTGATGTGACGGATACTAATTTCAAGCGAGGCGGAAGGTACATAAAGTAACTGCTTTAGGTCTTTCCCACATGTATATACCATCAAATGAAAGAGAGGCACCAGAGATGAAAGCAACCGGTATCGTACGTCGTATTGATGACTTAGGACGGGTCGTGATTCCAAAAGAAATTCGCAGAACTCTGAGAATCAGGGAAGGCGATCCGCTTGAGATTTTTGTAGATCGCGACGGGGAAGTGATTTTGAAAAAGTACTCTCCGATCAGTGAGCTTGGAGACTTTGCAAAGGAGTATGCAGACGCGCTTTACGACAGTCTAGGACATTCAGTCCTTATTTGTGACCGTGACGTATATATCGCCGTGTCTGGCAGCTCAAAAAAAGACTACTTAAACAAATCGATCAGCGAAATGCTCGAAAGAACTATGGATCAGCGCAGTTCCGTGCTTGATAGTGATGCAAAATCAGTACAGCTTTTGAATGGCATAGATGAGGATATGAATTCTTACACTATTGGCCCGATTGTAGCAAATGGCGATCCGATAGGCGCCGTGGTGATTTTTTCTAAGGATCAGACAATGGGCGAAGTAGAACATAAAGCCGTTGAGACAGCTGCTGGATTTTTAGCTCGTCAAATGGAACAGTAGGTCTTATTCCTTTTATCGAAAATAGGTATGAAAAGAACAGCTCTCCCTGGGGACGCTGTTCTTTTTTATGCAGGCCCAAAAAGGATTCCAAGGGTTGGTTGTGGTATAATAACCTCGTTTTTATGTGTGCCTCGGTAATACGTAAACCGTATTGCCCCTGACGTTGGGAAGGAGCTTTTGGATGAATGATTCAATAGGCGTTAAACGGCATTGGATTTGGCAGGGGGCTTTTGTTTTAATTTTGGCAGGCGTCATCTCAAAAATATTAAGCGCCGTTTACAGAGTCCCGTTTCAAAACATTGTCGGCGATGTTGGATTTTATATATATCAGCAGGTATACCCGTTTCTTGGTATTGCGGTTATGCTGTCAACATCAGGATTTCCGGTCATTATATCAAAGCTGATGAATGATTATAGCGAAAAAAGCCATCACACCATATTAAAAATAGCAGCGGTGTTTTTGTCTTTAATCGGTGTTTTGTTATTTCTTTGTTTATATTTTGGAGCTGTTCCAATCGCCTTTTTTATGGGAGATTCACACCTCGCCGTGTTAATTCAAGTGACCGCGTATGCCTTTTTGCTGTTCCCGTTGGTCGCATTGCTGAGAGGCGGTTTTCAAGGAAGGCAGGATATGCTCCCGTCTGCCTTATCGCAGATGACAGAGCAGTTTCTGCGGGTTGCGGTGCTCTTGAGCTTATCATTTTGGCTCGTCAAAAAGGGAGCTTCGCTTTACACCGCGGGAGCGGCAGCCGCATCCGGGTCTCTTGCCGGTAGCTGCGTAGCGTTACTCATACTCGCAGTTTTTTGGTTCAAAGCAAAAAGAGACAACCAAACAGATTGGAAAAATGAAAATGTGATAACAACAAAAGAATTGGCAAAAAAACTGCTTTTATATTCGGTTACCATTTGTGTAAGCAGTTTGCTGCTTTTGTTTATCCAGCTTGTTGATGCATTGAATTTATACGCTTTGCTTTCGGGTGGTGAGGCAAGTGAAGAAGCGAAACGCCTAAAGGGGATTTATGATCGGGGGCAGCCCTTGCTGCAGCTTGGTTCGGTTTTCGCGGTGAGCATTGCGACGTCACTCGTTCCGTATATTTCTAAAGCCGTAAAGAACAATGAGCTGAGGATCATAAAAGAAAAAGCCACGTCTTCTTTAAAACTGTGTTTTGTACTGGGGGCAGGCGCGTCAGCTGGGTTGATTTGCATTCTTGAGCCGGTGAATATCATGCTGTTTCAAAATGGTGAAGGGACAGCTGCATTACAAGTATTCAGCTGCTCCATATTGTTTGCGTCTCTGGCAGTCACGTCAGCTGCAGTTTTGCAGGGTGCGGGACACACCGTTTTCCCTGCGGTAGCGGTGGGAGCGGGCGTTGCGGTGAAATGGGTGCTAAACACTCTTTTAGTACCGCGCTACGGGATTGAAGGCGCATCGCTGGCAACAGCGGCTTCCTTTGCGGCTGTCGCCGGTCTTAACTTGTATCAGCTTCGGAAGAAGGAATGGCTCAATAAGCTGAGAGGCGTTTTGATTCGCGTAGTTGGATCTGCCCTATTCATGTCGGCTGTCTTACTTGCGTATAGGCGTCTCTGGACTTTTTTGTTTCCAGCAGCAGGAAGAGGGTCGGCTGTGATTGAAAGTATTTCTGCTGTCGCCATTGGTGGCGCGGTGTTTATTTATTGTATGATGAAGTTGGGAATATTTACAGATGAAGAGCTGAACAGTGTGCCTTTTGGCAATAGGCTGAGCAAAATCATAAGAAGGAGAGGACGAGATGGCGGGTAATATTACAGTCGTCGGACTTGGCGCCGGTGACATGGACCAATTGACAATTGGTATACACAAGCTGCTGACGAAGGCAGATACGCTGTATGTCAGAACCAAGGATCATCCCTTAATTCAGGAGCTTGAAAAGGAAACGAAGAACATCCGTTTCTTTGACGATATTTATGAGAAACACGACCAGTTCGATGCCGTATATGAAGAAATCGCTGATATCCTATTTGAGGAGGCGCAACGTGAGGACGTGGTTTATGCTGTGCCGGGACACCCGTTTGTCGCGGAAAAAACCGTACAGCTGCTGACGGAGCGTCAGAAAGAGAAAAACGTTCAAGTGAAAGTCGCGGGAGGACAAAGTTTTCTTGATGCCACATTTAATGCCTTGCAAATCGACCCGATTGAAGGCTTTCAATTTGTGGATGCCGGTACGCTGTCTGCGGATGAGCTTGAACTCAGACATCACCTGATCATTTGTCAGGTTTACGACCAAATGACCGCTTCTGAAGTCAAGCTGACTTTGATGGAAAAGCTGCCTGACGATTACGAGGTTGTGATCGTGACTGCGGCAGGAAGCCGTGACGAGGTGATCCAGGCAGTGCCTTTATTTGAGCTGGACCGCAATGTCACCCTAGATAACTTAACAAGTGTGTATATTCCGCCGATTAAAGAAGAGAAGCTGCTTTACCACGAATTTTCAGCGTTCAGAAGCATCATCAGAGAGCTTCGCGGCCCTAATGGATGTCCGTGGGATAAAAAGCAGACGCATCAGTCATTAAAACAATACATGATTGAAGAATGTTATGAACTTCTCGAAGCAATTGACGAAGAAGACACAGACCATATGATCGAAGAGCTTGGCGATGTTTTGCTTCAGGTCTTACTTCATGCGCAAATCGGTGAAGATGAAGGTTATTTCACAATTGATGATGTCATAAAAGGAATCAGTGAAAAAATGGTCCGAAGACATCCCCATGTGTTTAAAGATGTTAAGGTTCAGGATGAAAACGATGTTTTGGCAAATTGGGAAGACATCAAAAAGGCTGAAAAAAACACAACCGAAGCATCCTTATTAGACAGCGTGCCGAAAACCCTTCCAGCCCTTTCAAAAGCTGCTAAACTGCAGAAAAAAGCAGCGAAGACGGGTTTTGACTGGGAAGACGTCAGCGACATTTGGGAAAAGGTAAGCGAGGAAATGAAGGAATTTTCTTCTGAGGTTTCTGAAGATCCTCATGAATACAATCTCAAGGCTGAGTTTGGCGACATTTTATTCGCACTCGTAAATGTAGCCCGCTTCTACAAAATAGAACCGGAGGAAGCGCTGGCCATGACCAATGACAAATTCCAGAGACGGTTCTCTTACATTGAGGAAACAGCGAGGGAAAAGGGAATCGAGCTGGCTGATATGTCTCTTGAGGACATGGACAAACTGTGGAATGAAGCAAAAGAAACTGAGAGGAGATCATAACTATGAGATTAGATAAATTTTTGAAAGTATCACGGCTGATTAAACGACGTACACTAGCAAAGGAAGTAGCTGACCAAGGGCGAATCTCTATTAACGGAAACCAGGCTAAAGCAAGCTCTGATGTAAAACCGGGAGACGAACTAACGGTCCGCTTCGGCCAAAAGCTTGTGACGGTTCAAGTCAATGAGTTGAAAGACACGACGAAAAAAGAAGAAGCTGCAAACATGTATACGATCCTAAAGGAAGAAAAACTCGGCGAATAGGCTTGTTCTAAAAAAATCCCCCGCCTCATACAATGCAGTAATAATGCTAAAAGTATCGAGGATATGGGGGCTGAATAGATGAATTCATATTATGAGCAAAAAGGTTCTTCGTCTGTTCCGGAGCAGCATGATGTGACAATGAAAGGCCGGAAGCATTTAGATATTTCTGGGGTTAAGCAGGTGGAGAGCTTTGATAATGAAGAATTCCTGCTGGAAACGGTGATGGGAATGCTCTCAGTCAGAGGGCAAAACCTGCAGATGAAAAATTTGGATGTGGAAAAAGGGATTGTTTCTATTAAAGGCAGGGTATTTGATCTAGTGTACTTAGACGAACAACAAGGGGATAAAGCTAAAGGGTTTTTTAGCAAGTTGTTTAAATGACGCTGACGACACAATTCTATACAATGCTGGCGATGTCCGGTATGGGTCTCTGGCTTGGCGCATCGCTTGATACATACCGGCTCTTTGTCATTCGTGCCAAAACAGCCAGATGGCTATTATTTATTCATGATATTCTTTTCTGGATTTTGCAAGGGCTGCTATTCTTTTATGTCTTGCTTCATGTAAATGAGGGAGAATTCAGGCTGTACATCTTTTTAGCGGTTCTGCTCGGCGTTGCGACGTATCAGAGTCTTTGCAAACGAATCTATATAAAAATACTGAAATTCGTCATTTACCTTGTTGTTTCTGTTTATCAATTCTTCAAAAGGCTCATTCAGCACGTGTTCTTTCGTCCAATTGTGTGGACATGCGGAGCGATCCTCTGGCTGGCGGCGTTTTTGTTAAAGAAAGCATACAGCCTGATCGTTTTTCTCTTGTTGTGTCTATATAAAATAACCATGATTCTGTGTTTTCCGATCCGTTTTATCGCAAAACAATGTTTGAAACTTCTTCCTGTAAAACTGCGTCTAACTTTCAGACGTTATTTTGAAAAAGGTGCAGGATTTCTTAAAAAGAAGAAGAAACTATTGGTAACCATAAGAACGACTATTACACGTTTTTTGAAGAGATGAAAGGAGGACCGTCTGGTTTGAATTTTTCCAGAGAACGAACGATAACTGAAATACAAAACGAATATAAAGAACAAGTAGAGCGGCAAAATCAGCTGAAGAAAAGAAGACGAAAAGGACTGTACAGACGGTTAACGGTCTTCGGCGCCCTAGTATTCCTGACGGCAATCGTGCTGGCAAGCTCCGTATGGTCCCAAACATCTTCCCTTAGCGCAAAAGAAGAAAAGAAAGAACAGCTTGAAAAGGAACTGAAGAGTTTAAAGACAAAGCAAACAGATTTAAAAGAAGAAATATCCAAATTGAACGATGAGGATTACGTCACAGAGCTTGCCAGAAGGGACTTATTCATGTCTGGAGATGGAGAAATTATCTTCAATGTGGAGAAGAAGAGCAAGTAGCCTTGTTGACACTTAAATTTTTATTTAGGTATAATTAAGCAAACGATCTTTTTATAAGCCTAAGGAGGAGCACTTTTTTTATGTCGATTGAAGTTGGCAGCAAGTTGCAAGGGAAAATAACAGGTATTACAAATTTTGGAGCATTTGTTGAATTGCCTGGAGGCTCAACCGGTCTCGTTCACATCAGTGAGGTAGCTGATAACTATGTCAAAGACATTAACGATCACTTAAAAGTCGGCGACCAAGTTGAAGTGAAAGTCATCAACGTTGAAAAAGACGGGAAAATTGGTTTATCTATTAAAAAAGCTAAAGACCGTCCGCAAGCCAGACCTAGAAATGATTTCCGTCCGAAAGAATCTTTTGAACAGAAAATGAATAAGTTTTTAAAAGACAGCGAAGACCGCTTGTCATCTTTAAAACGCAATACGGAATCAAAACGTGGAGGGCGCGGAGCAAGAAGAGGATAACCTTGCTGCTTTCTATAAATAAATGAAGCATCCGTTCATCCCGACGGATGCTTTTTTTTATTATCCCCACCCGCTATAAGAGTCTGAAAATTATAACATTAAAGTTTCTGTTGACGAAAGGAACAAACCTTTGTATTATATAACTTGTGCTTAGAAGCACCAGAAAATATGGCGGTGTAGCTCAGCTGGCTAGAGCGTACGGTTCATACCCGTGAGGTCGGGGGTTCGATCCCCTCCGCCGCTATCATATTTGTTTGGCCCGTTGGTCAAGCGGTTAAGACACCGCCCTTTCACGGCGGTAACACGGGTTCGAATCCCGTACGGGTCATCCTGAAAAACTCGGTTTCTCTTGCAGAAACCGAGTTTTTTCATTTTTAGACAACATTCCGGAAATTCTTTTGATAAACGAATATCAAGGCAGAAACCGTCGAAGATTTCTCTGGTATTGTTACCTTCTTTTGACAAAATCCTATCTGTGTTTTCGCTATAATGACAGGCAACGAATATAACAGGTGGGGGATGAGAGGAATGGAAAAAGCAGAAAGAAGAGTGAACGGGCCAATGACGGGACAAGCTTTGGAAAAACTCCAATCGTTTTTGGACAGGGGCACGAAGCTGGTGACTCATCATTTGCATTCACTGTTTTTCTATAAAGGATTTATTTATGTTGTCATCGGATTTTTGCTTGGACGAGCGTTCATATTATCCGAGGTGCTTCCTTTCGCACTTCCTTTCTTTGGAGCGATGCTGCTCATTAGAAGAGACAAGGCGCTTTATGCGGTGCTGGCTGTGCTTGCAGGTGCGCTGACCATTTCCCCGAAGCACTCTTTGCTCATACTAGGAGCATTGCTGGCCTTCTTCGTATTTTCTAAAGTGGCTGCTTTCATCACCGACGATCGCGTGAAAGCACTCCCGATTGTCGTGTTCTTCTCCATGGCTGTAGCAAGAGCTGGGTTTGTTTACGCTCAAAATGGCACGTTCACAACCTATGATTATGTGATGGCTGTCGTTGAGGCTGGATTATCCTTTATTTTAACGCTGATTTTTCTTCAGAGTCTTCCGGTTTTCACAGTAAAAAAAGTAAAACAATCATTAAAAATAGAAGAAATCATTTGCTTTATGATCCTTATTGCTTCCGTTTTGACGGGGCTTGCCGGCTTGTCCTACCAAGGGATGCAGGCAGAACACATATTGGCGCGTTATGTGGTCTTGAGTTTTTCCTTTATTGGCGGAGCAAGCATTGGCTGTACGGTTGGTGTTGTGACCGGTCTGATTCTCGGTCTGGCAAATATCGGAAACCTCTATCAAATGAGTCTGCTCGCTTTTTCAGGTCTATTAGGCGGTTTGCTGAAGGAAGGGAAAAAAGCGGGCGCGGCAATTGGGCTGATCGTCGGATCGCTTCTTATTTCTTTATATGGTGAAGGCTCTGCCGGCCTGATGACAACGCTCTATGAGTCATTAATTGCAGTCGGCCTGTTTTTACTTACACCTCAATCGATTACAAGGAAGGTGGCGAGATATATTCCGGGAACCGTCGAGCATCTTCAAGAGCAGCAGCAATATGCAAGGAAAATCAGAGATGTCACCGCTCAAAAGGTAGATCAGTTCTCCAATGTTTTTCACGCGCTGTCTGAAAGCTTCGCGACCTTTTACCAAGCATCAGACGAACAGACAGATGACAGCGAAGTTGATCTGTTTTTAAGCAAAATCACGGAGCATTCCTGTCAGACATGCTACAAGAAAAACAAGTGCTGGGTACAGAACTTTGATAAAACATATGACTTAATGAAACAAGTTATGCTTGAAACAGAAGAAAAAGAATATGCATCAAACCGAAGGCTGAAAAAAGAATTTCATCAGCATTGCTCGAAATCAAGGCAGGTTGAAGAGCTGATTGAGGATGAACTTGCACATCATCATGCCCATCTAACGCTCAAGAAAAAGGTGCAGGACAGCAGGCGGCTTGTTGCTGAACAGCTTTTAGGTGTTTCTGAGGTCATGGCAGACTTTTCTCGGGAAATAAAAAGAGAGCGCGAACAGCACTTTCTTCAGGAAGAGCAGATTATAGAGGCGCTTCAGCATTTTGGAATCGAGATTCAGCATGTGGAGATCTATAGCCTTGAACAAGGAAATATCGATATCGAAATGACCATTCCGTTCAGCGGACATGGAGAAAGTGAGAAAATCATTGCCCCTATGCTTTCTGACATTCTGGAGGAGCAAATTCTTGTGAAAGCCGAACAGCACTCTCCGCATCCAAATGGATACAGCCATGTCGCCTTTGGATCAACGAAATCATACAAGGTATCTACAGGTGCTGCCCACGCCGCAAAGGGAGGCGGCCTTGTCTCCGGCGACAGCTACAGCATGATGGAGCTTGGGGCCAGAAAGTATGCTGCGGCAATTAGTGACGGAATGGGCAACGGCGCAAGAGCGCACTTCGAAAGCAATGAAACGATCAAGCTCCTTGAAAAAATACTTGAATCCGGCATTGATGAAAAAATAGCAATTAAAACCATCAACAGTATACTGTCCCTGAGGACAACTGATGAGATATATTCTACGCTTGACCTGTCTATTATCGATCTTCAAGATGCCAGCTGTAAGTTTTTGAAGGTCGGATCGACGCCAAGCTTTATCAAACGGGGCGATCAGGTCATGAAAGTTCAAGCGAGTAATCTGCCAATCGGCATTATTAATGAATTCGATGTGGAGGTTGTGAGTGAGCAGCTGAAAGCGGGTGACCTCTTAATTATGATGAGTGATGGCATTTTTGAGGGGCCTAAGCATGTAGAAAATCATGATTTATGGATGAAGCGCAAAATGAAGGGGCTGAAAACAAATGACCCGCAGGAGATTGCCGATTTGCTCATGGAAGAAGTCATCCGTACGAGATCCGGTCAAATTGAGGATGATATGACAGTTGTTGTCGTCCGGATTGATCATAATACGCCGAAGTGGGCATCCATCCCTGTCCCTGCCATCTTTCAAAACAAACAAGAAATTTCATAGCACTTCCGTATAAATCAAATTTCTTCTGGCGAAGATGGAAATATATGAATCTGAGAATCCTCGTATTCTCCAGGAGGAATGAATGTGAATAACGGACATTTGAATCAAATTTTGCTGATAACGGATGGCTGCTCGAACCACGGGGAAGACCCTCTTGCAATGGCTGCTTTTGCTAAAGAGCAGGGGATTACGGTAAATGTCATAGGGATAATGGAAGAAAATCAAATTGACCCTGAGGCGATGAAGGAAGTCGAAGGGATTGCACTTGCCGGAGGCGGCGTGCATCAAGTCGTTTATGCTTCTCAGCTTTCACAAACCGTACAAATGGTAACAAAAAAAGCGATGACGCAAACCTTACAAGGTGTAGTCAATCAGGAGCTGAAACAAATTCTCGGAAAGAATGTGGAAATGGAAGAGCTTTCTCCAGAAAAACGCGGCGAAGTCATGGAAGTGGTAGACGAGCTTGGAGAAACGGTGCATCTTCAGGTTTTGGTTCTTGTGGATACAAGCGCAAGTATGGCGCCTAAGCTTCCTACAGTAAAGGAGGCGCTGATTGATTTGTCTGTCAGCCTCAATTCCCGAATCGGGAATAACGAATTTGCCATGTGTATATTTCCCGGGAAAAAACAAGAGGTCGAGCTTGTGCTGAACTGGACACCGAAGCTGCAATCTCTTTCCACACTCTTTGCAAAGCTTTCGACAGGCGGCATCACACCGACAGGTCCGGCGATACGTGAAGCTGCAATGCAGTTTGAAAAAATCCGCTCAAGAAGGAGCATGCTGGCAGATGATGAACGACGCTTTGACGAGTTTGGCATGTAGCCTTAAACCGGGTGTGGCAATTAAAGGAAAGTGGAACGGAAACACTTATACATTGCGTAAACAGCTTGGAAAAGGGGCTAATGGAATTGTTTATTTGGCAGAAGCATCAGATGGACATGTTGCCTTAAAGGTGAGTGATGACAGCCTGTCTATTACTTCTGAAGTGAATGTCTTGAAATCTTTCTCAAAGGCCCAGTCCGTTACGATGGGGCCTTCTTTTTTTGATACGGATGATGCTTATATCCCCAGTGCCAATACGAAAGTTTCATTTTATGCAATGGAATACATAAAAGGGCCGCTGCTTTTAAAGTATGTCAATGATAAAGGAGCGGAATGGATACCGGTATTGATGATTCAGCTGTTATCCAGCCTGTCGGCGCTTCACCAGCAAGGATGGATATTCGGAGATCTAAAACCTGATAATCTGATCGTCACGGGCCCGCCCGCAAGAATTCGCTGTATTGATGTAGGCGGCACGACAAAGGAAGGCCGGGCGATAAAAGAGTATACGGAGTTTTACGACAGAGGTTATTGGGGGTATGGAACAAGAAAAGCAGAGCCATCCTATGATCTGTTCGCGGTTGCCATGATTATGATCAACAGTGTGTATAAAAAAGAATTCAAGAAAACAAACCAGCCTAAGGAACAGCTTAATTCTCTGATCGAAGGGCACCCGCTACTGCAAAAGTATAAAAAAGTGCTTTTTTCAGCTCTGAACGGAGATTATCAATCCGCAGACGAAATGAAAAAAGGGATGCTTGACGCGGGACAAAAGGCAGCACAGAGAAAACAAGCTGTAAAAACAGCACCGCGGCCGGCCGCGAGACAAAGGCAGCAAAAACCGCGCCAAGGAAAAGTAACAAAGACGCGATACACACCTAAACAGAAGCCGGCTAAGTCGGGAGGGTTATTTGAAACAACACTTATCGTAATCAGTGTTTTAGCGCTATATTTCGCCTACATTATCTTTTTCCTAATCTGAATGGCGCGAACTGCAAAGCCTATGCTTCTTCTTTGCTTGGAAGGATTGAAAGTGATAGGATATGAATATCTTTAAAAAACCTGCTCATTGTGAGGAGGACATTGTGAAAAGTGTCGAAGATTTTTTTAATAAACACAATCTTACGTTAAAAGGGGCGACAATTATTGTAGGCGTTTCCGGCGGTCCGGACTCAATGGCTCTTCTTCACGCGCTGCATACATTATACGGCTGTTCAGCGAACATTATTGCGGCTCACGTCGACCATCAGTTCAGAGGCCTGGAATCTGAGGAAGACATGCGTTTTGTCCAAGCTTATTGTAAGGCTGAACAGCTCTCGTGCGAAACGGTTCAAATCAATGTAACCGCTTATGCACAGGAAAAAGGCCTCAACAAGCAGGCTGCAGCACGTGATTGCCGTTATCAATTTTTTGAGGAAATCATGACGAAGCATCAAGCGGACTATCTGGCGCTCGCGCATCATGGTGACGACCAAGTTGAAACGATGCTTATGCGGCTGGCTAAGGGCACGCTTGGAGCGGGACTTGCGGGTATGCAGCCGGTCAGACGTTTTGGGGCCGGGCGGATCATCAGGCCATTCTTAACCATTACAAAGGAAGAGATCCTTCATTATTGCCATAAAAACGGATTGAGCTACCGGACGGATGAAAGCAACGCCAAAGACGACTACACAAGAAACAGATTCAGAAAAACAGTGCTCCCGTTTTTAAAACAGGAGTCGCCGGATGTGCATAAAAGGTTTCAGAAAGTCAGTGAGGCACTGACGGAAGATGAGCAATTCTTACAGTCATTAACGAAAGATGAAATGAATAAAGTAATCACAAGCAAGTCTAATACATCAGTTGAAATCAATTCCTCTCTATTGCTTGCCCTCCCGATGCCTTTACAAAGAAGAGGAGTTCAACTAATATTAAACTATCTTTATGAAAACGGTCCATCATCCTTTTCAGCTCATCATATACAGCAGTTTCTTGATTGGGCGGAAAAGGGCGGTCCTTCAGGAGTATTGGACTTCCCACAAGGGCTGAAGGTGGTCAAATCATATCAGACATGTTTGTTTACATTTGAACAATGGCAGTGCAAAAATGTTCCCTTTGAATACCAGATAAGCGGAGCTGCTGATGAAATGGCAGTGCTCCCCAATGGATTTTTGATAGAGGCAAAGCATTATGCGGATTCGCCTGAAGAACATGGGAATGCTGTTTTTATTACAAGTGAAAAAAAGGTGCGATTTCCCTTAACGATCCGGACGAGAAAAACTGGAGACCGGATCAAACTAAAAGGGATGAACGGCTCGAAAAAGGTAAAGGATATATTTATTGATAAGAAAGTGCCGCTCCGAGAAAGAGACAACTGGCCGATTGTGACGGATGCAAGCGGTGAAATTATCTGGATACCGGGCTTGAAAAAATCAATTTTTGAAGATCTTGTGATTCCAAACAGCGACCGCATTGTATTACAATATAGACAGCATGAAAAGTGTAGGGGGCAAGCAAAATCATGATGAAACATGATATCGAGAAAGTACTGATCTCAGAGGAAGAGATACAGGAGAAAGTAAAAGAGTTAGGCGCAGAATTAACGAGCGAGTATCAAGATACATTTCCGTTGGCAATCGGTGTGTTAAAAGGAGCACTTCCTTTTATGGCGGATCTTATCAAGCATATTGATACATATTTGGAAATGGATTTCATGGATGTATCAAGCTACGGAAATTCTACGGTTTCATCTGGAGAAGTAAAAATCATCAAAGATTTGGATACATCTGTAGAGGGCCGGGACATCTTAATTATTGAAGATATCATCGACAGTGGGTTAACCTTAAGTTATCTAGTAGAGCTCTTCCGATACCGTAAAGCAAAATCAATTAAGATTGTTACCCTTTTGGATAAACCGAGCGGAAGAAAAGCGGACATCAAAGCAGATTTTGTAGGCTTTGAAGTGCCTGACGCGTTTGTTGTGGGTTACGGACTTGATTATGCTGAGCGCTATCGCAATCTGCCTTATATCGGAGTGTTAAAACCGGCAGTTTATGAAAGCTGATCGGCAGCCTGCTTCCGAGATGGTTATTGTTTGTATTGGAATGATTTTCTATGGTACTATTGAACATAGTTGTGCTTACTGTGGGAGGAGGTAAGGAATGAATCGGGTCTTCCGTAATACCATTTTTTATTTACTTATTTTATTAGTAGTAATCGGGGTTGTGAGCTACTTCCAGACCTCAAATCCGAAAACAGAAAATATGTCGTACAGTACGTTCATCAATAACCTGGATGACGGGAAAGTTGATAGCGTATCGGTTCAGCCTGTCAGAGGTGTTTATGAGGTAAAAGGACAGCTGAAAAACTACGACAAAGATCGATACTTTTTGACTCATGTTCCTGAAGGAAAGGGAGCAGACCAGATATTTAATGCTTTGAAAAAGACAGATGTAAAGGTTGAGCCCGCTCAAGAAACAAGCGGATGGGTGACATTCCTGACGACCATCATTCCATTTGTCATTATCTTTATTCTGTTTTTCTTCCTGCTCAATCAGGCTCAAGGCGGCGGCAGCCGTGTCATGAACTTTGGTAAGAGCAAGGCGAAGCTGTATACAGAGGAAAAGAAACGCGTCAAATTTAAGGACGTTGCAGGGGCTGACGAAGAAAAGCAAGAGCTTGTTGAAGTTGTTGAGTTTCTGAAAGATCCCCGCAAGTTTGCTGAGCTTGGCGCAAGAATACCTAAAGGCGTGCTTTTAGTCGGACCTCCGGGTACCGGTAAAACATTGCTGGCAAAAGCTTGTGCGGGTGAAGCCGGGGTGCCTTTCTTCAGCATCAGCGGATCTGATTTCGTTGAAATGTTTGTAGGTGTCGGTGCTTCCCGTGTGCGTGACCTGTTTGAAAATGCGAAAAAGAATGCGCCTTGTTTGATCTTTATCGATGAAATTGACGCAGTTGGACGCCAGCGTGGAGCAGGTCTCGGCGGCGGACACGATGAACGTGAACAGACGCTTAACCAATTGCTTGTTGAAATGGACGGATTCAGCGCTAATGAAGGAATTATCATCATTGCTGCGACGAACCGTGCGGACATCTTGGACCCTGCCTTACTTCGTCCGGGACGTTTTGACCGTCAAATCACAGTGGACCGCCCAGATGTCATTGGCCGTGAAGCTGTATTGAAAGTCCATGCGAGAAATAAACCGCTGGATGAAACGGTTAACTTGAAATCAATTGCCATGAGAACACCAGGATTCTCAGGCGCGGACTTAGAAAATCTATTGAACGAAGCTGCTCTCGTGGCCGCTCGTCAAAACAAGAAAAAAATCGATGCGCGTGATATTGACGAAGCAACGGACCGTGTTATTGCCGGACCTGCTAAGAAGAGCCGCGTCATCTCCAAGAAAGAACGCAATATCGTGGCTTATCACGAAGGCGGACACACCGTGATCGGACTCGTTTTAGATGAGGCTGATATGGTGCATAAAGTAACGATTGTTCCTCGCGGCCAGGCTGGCGGTTATGCTGTTATGCTGCCGAGAGAAGACCGTTACTTCCAGACAAAGCCAGAGCTGCTTGATAAAATTGTCGGCCTCTTGGGCGGACGTGTCGCTGAAGAAATTATCTTCGGTGAAGTCAGCACTGGAGCGCACAATGACTTCCAGCGTGCGACGAATATTGCAAGACGAATGGTTACAGAATTCGGTATGTCGGAAAAACTGGGACCGTTGCAATTTGGACAGTCTCAAGGCGGTCAGGTATTCTTAGGCCGTGATTTCAACAACGAACAGAACTACAGTGATCAAATCGCTTACGAAATCGATCAGGAGATTCAGCGTATCATTAAAGAATGTTATGAGCGCGCGAAACAAATCCTGACTGAAAATCGTGACAAGCTTGAATTGATCGCCCAAACGCTTCTGAAAGTTGAAACGCTTGACGCTGAACAGATCAAACACCTTATTGATCACGGGACATTGCCTGAGCGCAATTTCTCTGACGATGAGAAGAACGATGATGTGAAAGTAAACATTCTGACAAAAACAGAAGATAAGAAAGACGATACAAAAGAGTAACGTCTTCTCTGAAAACTGCCGGCTGATGCCGGCAGTTTTTTTATGTCAATCATGCCTCGGCAGCCTCTTTTGCAATCATCCAATTCTGGTATCGATTTGTTTACAAATGAGCCGCTGATCGTGTATGGTATTGTAGAATGTTTGTAAAAAGTAAAGTAGAGAAACTATTCAAAAGTGGTGATAGAGGTTGTTACTGGTTATCGATGTGGGGAACACCAATACTGTACTTGGTGTATATCATGATGGAAAATTAGAATATCACTGGCGTATAGAAACAAGCAGGCATAAAACAGAAGATGAGTTTGGGATGATTTTGCGCTCCTTATTTGACCACTCCGGAATCATGTTTGAACAAATAGATGGCATCATTATTTCATCAGTAGTGCCGCCAATCATGTTTGCTTTAGAAAGAATGTGCACAAAATACTTTCATATCGAACCGCAAATTGTCGGTCCGGGTATGAAAACCGGTTTAAATATAAAATATGACAATCCGAAAGAAGTGGGAGCAGACAGAATCGTAAATGCTGTCGCTGCGATACACTTATACGGCAATCCGTTAATTGTTGTCGATTTCGGAACTGCTACAACGTACTGCTATATTGATGAAAACAAACAATACATGGGCGGGGCGATTGCTCCTGGGATTACGATTTCGACAGAGGCGCTTTACTCGCGTGCGGCAAAGCTTCCGCGTATCGAAATCACCCGGCCTGACAATATTATCGGAAAGAACACTGTGAGCGCGATGCAATCTGGAATTTTATTTGGCTATGTCGGTCAAGTAGAAGGAATCGTCAAGCGAATGAAGTGGCAGGCAAAACAGGAACCAAAGGTCATTGCGACAGGAGGTCTTGCGCCGCTCATTGCAAACGAATCAGATTGCATAGATATCGTAGATCCATTTTTAACCCTAAAAGGGCTGGAATTGATTTATGAACGAAACCGCGTAGGTAGTGTATAGGAGGTCTTGTAATGGATTATTTAGTAAAAGCACTTGCATATGACGGGAAAGTTCGCGCTTATGCAGCAAGAACAACTGATATGGTAAATGAGGGACAGAGACGCCATGGTACGTGGCCGACAGCATCCGCTGCACTGGGCCGTACAATGACAGCTTCACTTATGCTTGGGGCTATGCTGAAGGGCGATGATAAGCTGACCGTGAAAGTCGAGGGCGGAGGCCCAATCGGAGCAATTGTGGCTGATGCCAATGCCAAAGGGGAAGTCAGAGCATACGTCTCTAACCCGCAAGTTCATTTTGATTTAAATGAACAAGGCAAGCTTGATGTCAGACGTGCGGTAGGAACAAGCGGAACGTTAAGTGTCGTAAAAGATTTAGGGTTGCGCGAGTTCTTCACAGGACAAGTTGAAATCGTTTCGGGTGAATTGGGAGATGATTTCACTTACTATCTTGTGTCATCTGAGCAGGTTCCTTCATCTGTAGGCGTCGGTGTGCTCGTAAACCCTGACAACTCCATTCTTGCGGCCGGCGGCTTTATTATTCAGCTTATGCCGGGAACAGATGATGAAACGATTACAAAAATTGAGCAGCGTCTATCCCAAGTTGAGCCGATTTCCAAGCTCATCCAAAAAGGACTGAAACCAGAAGAAATTTTAGAAGAAGTCCTAGGCGAGAAGCCTGAGATTTTGGAAACGATGCCTGTTAAATTCCATTGCCCTTGTTCAAAAGAACGTTTCGAAACAGCCATTTTAGGACTAGGCAAAAAAGAAATTCAAGATATGATAGAAGAAGATGGACAAGCCGAAGCAGTATGCCATTTTTGTAATGAAAAGTACTTATTTACAAAAGAAGAGCTGGAAGGGCTTCGTGACCAAACTACCCGCTAAGCTCTTTAGCGGGTTTTTAATTTAAGAAAAGGGGCTGAAAGCAGGTTTGAAATCAAGAACAATCTGGACCATTATTTTAGGGGCGCTGCTTGTTTGCTGTATATCTGTTGCATATACACTGACAAAATCCCAAGCCGGCGCATCATCGTCCGGTGAGTCTATTGCGACTATCGGAGGCAAGAGCGTAACAAGAGAAGAATGGCTAAAAGAAATGGAAGACCAATATGGTAAGTCAACGCTTGAAGATATGATCAACGTCCGAGTCGTTGAACAGCTGGCCCAAAAGAACAACCTAAAAGTATCTAAGAGCGAAATTGATCGTGAGTTTTTGCTGATTAAAGCGGTCAACAATTCCTTTTACGAAAACGAACATACGACTGAGAAAGAGTGGAAAGACCAAATTCGTTATAATATCCTCCTTGAAGAATTGTTAACAAGGGATATTGATATCTCAAACAAAGAATTGAAATCATTCTATAATAAAAATAAAGAGCTGTATCAATTTGATGATTCGTATCGAATTCGGCACATTGTGGTAAAAGATGAAGAAGAAGCGAGAGAAGTCCTAAAAGAACTGAATGGCGGATCGAGCTTTGAAGCTGTCGCGGCGGAAAGGTCTACAGACAGGTATACATCGCCATACGGCGGAGATTTAGGCTTTGTTACAGAAGCATCAGACAACATTCCTTCAGCATACATTGAAGAAGCAAAAACACTCAAAGAGGATGAATGGTCTGGCAAACCGATAAAGGTCAGTAACGGATACGCCGTCATTCAGCTGAAAGAAAAACTAAAGGCAAGGACATTTTCATACGATGAGGTGAAAGATCAGATCAGACGTCAAATCGCAATGGATCAGCTAGGTGATAAAGCCTCAGTCAAAACACTTTGGAAAGAAGCTGATGTATCATGGTTTTATGGGGAAAAAAGTACTAAGTGATTGACAAAAAATTTTGAAATTGATAGATTATATACATAATACCAATACAAATAGTCGGAAATTGAGGTGTCGAGAATGGTACGTGTAGCAAACTCCATTACTGAATTAATTGGGAATACGCCAATCGTTAAATTAAATCGCCTTACAGATGAAAACAGTGCGGATGTATATTTGAAGCTTGAATATATGAACCCTGGAAGCAGTGTAAAAGACCGTATCGGTTTAGCTATGATTGAAGCCGCTGAAAAAGAAGGAAAATTAAAAGCCGGCGATACAATCATTGAACCGACAAGCGGAAATACTGGAATCGGGCTTGCGATGGTTGCTGCGGCTAAAGGTTTCAAAGCTATTTTGGTGATGCCTGATACAATGAGCATGGAGCGCCGCAACCTTCTTCGCGCATACGGTGCTGAGCTTGTGCTGACGCCTGGCGCGGAAGGCATGAAAGGCGCCATTCAGAAAGCTGAAGAGCTTGCTGAGAAGCACGGATACTTTGTACCGCAGCAGTTTAATAACCCTTCTAACCCAGAAATTCACCGCCAAACAACAGGTAAAGAAATTGTTGAGCAATTCGGTGATGATCAGCTTGACGCATTTGTGGCCGGAATCGGCACAGGCGGAACGATTACGGGAGCGGGCGAAGTTCTGAAGGAAGCATACCCTTCCATCAAAATTTACGCTGTTGAACCTTCGGATTCTCCAGTGCTTGCCGGAGGAAAACCAGGTCCCCACAAAATTCAGGGAATCGGAGCCGGATTTGTGCCAGACATCTTAAACACCGAAGTATACGATGAAATCTTCCCTGTGAAGAATGAAGAAGCGTTTGAATATGCACGCAGAGCTGCACGTGAAGAAGGAATTCTCGGAGGCATCTCATCAGGCGCGGCGATTTATGCTGCTCTTCAAGTAGCGAAAAAACTCGGAAAAGGCAAAAAAGTTTTGGCCGTCATTCCAAGTAACGGCGAACGTTATCTGAGCACGCCGCTGTATCAATTCGATTAAAATGCCAAACTCCCGGTCCGCCGGGAGTTTTTTTATATTCGTGCATCAAATATGCCATGTCTGCGCCGAATGTTATGCTTGGAAGAGAAATTCACTTTTTTCAATAACAAGATTGCTTTACAATAAAAAAACAAGCAAAAAAGAAAATAGAGGAATGATATCAATGGCACAACGCAGACCGGCAGGCAAAAAAGTACCTTTTCAAAAAGACTCATTCTTACAACAATATGAGAAACTTGCGCAATCCAGAAAACAGCATGTACTCCTTGAAAGTGCAAGAGGCGGCAGATACAGCATAGCCGGTCTTGATCCGATTGCGACGGTAAAAGGAAAAGACGGAATAACCACAATTAAGCATGGAGATGAGATGCTGTTTAAAGAAGGTGACCCATTACGGGCCTTCCACAGCTGGTTTAAAACGCTGGAAACAGAAACAGATCACGAGCTTCCGGATTTTCAAGGCGGGGCAATCGGATTTCTCAGCTATGATTACGCACGTTACATTGAAAATTTTAAAATGCTCTCACTAGATGATTTGGAAACACCGGATATTTATTTTCTGGTTTTTGATGATATAGCAGTTTATGACCATCAAGATGAGTGTCTGTGGCTGATTACTCATGTGAATGGTTCTGATTACGAAACTGCGGACATGAAGCTTTCTGAGCTGGAGCGGCTGTGGCTGACTGAGCTCCCTGCTGTCTCTTCGCGAGAGATGAAGCATGAAACAGACAGCTCCTTCGCGGCACCATTTACGGAGGAGGGGTTCTCGCAAGCTGTAGAGAAAATCAAACAATACATCGCCAGCGGAGATGTGTTTCAAGTCAACTTGTCAATCAGACAGTCGCAGTCACTGTCTGCCCACCCATATCAAATTTACAAGACTTTGAGAGAAGTAAACCCTTCTCCTTATATGGCCTATTTAGAAACACCTGATTTCCAAATCATTTGCGGATCGCCTGAACTGCTTGTCAGTAAAAAGGGCAAGCTATTAGAGACGAGGCCAATTGCAGGCACCCGTTCCAGAGGGGAAACCGATGAAGAAGACAAGGCGCTGGCAAACGAATTGATCCATAATGAAAAAGAACGCGCAGAGCATGTCATGCTGGTTGATCTAGAGAGGAATGATCTTGGACGAGTATCACGTTACGGGTCTGTGAACGTGAACGAATTCATGGCAATTGAAAAATACTCGCATGTGATGCATATTGTATCTAATGTCCAAGGTGAACTGCAGGATGGATATGACGCGGTAGATATTATTCATGCTGTATTTCCCGGAGGAACCATTACAGGTGCTCCCAAAGTAAGAACGATGGAAATTATAGAAGAACTTGAGCCGACACGCCGCGGGCTTTATACTGGATCTATAGGATGGTTTGGGTATAATCACGATCTGCAGTTTAATATCGTCATTCGAACCATTTATGCAACCGGAGGGAAGGCATTTATGCAGTCCGGTGCAGGAGTTGTGATTGATTCCGTTCCAAAGCACGAATACAGGGAATCATTCAAAAAAGCTTTTGCAATGCAAAAGGCATTAGAGCTGAGCAAAGAAGAGACAAAAATTAGATGAGGTGAGCCGAGAAATGATTTTAATGATTGATAACTATGATTCATTCACGTACAACTTGGTGCAGTATTTGGGCGAGCTTGGGGAAGAACTGATTGTGAAACGCAACGACAGCATTACGATCGAAGAAATCGAAGAGCTGTCTCCTGATTTTCTGATGATTTCACCTGGACCGTGCAGTCCTGATGAGGCGGGAATCAGCCTTGAAGCTATTAAACATTTCGCAGGCAGAATCCCCATTTTTGGTGTATGCCTCGGACATCAGTCCATCGCACAGGTGTTTGGCGGCGATGTGGTTAGGGCAGAGCGGCTTATGCACGGGAAAACCTCGGATATCGAGCATGACGGCAAGACAATCTTCGAAGGTTTGAAAAATCCCCTTGTCGCGACTCGTTACCATTCGCTGATCGTAAAACCTGAGACCCTGCCAAGCTGTTTTACAGTAACAGCACAAACGAAAGAAGGAGAAATTATGGCCATTCGCCACAATGATCTTCCGATAGAAGGCGTGCAATTTCACCCGGAGTCAATTATGACCTCCTTTGGAAAAGAAATGCTCAGAAATTTCATTGAAACATACCGCAAGGAAGTTATTGCGTGATGATATATGTGAACGGCCGGTATCTAGAGGAGAAAGATGCAGTTCTTTCTCCTTTTGACCATGGATTTTTATATGGGATCGGTGTTTTCGAAACCTTCAGGCTCTACGAAGGATCCCCATTTTTGCTTGATTGGCACATAGAAAGGCTTAAGCGCGCGCTTAACGATCTGCAAATTGAATATACTGTTTCGAAGCATGAGATTCATGAGATGCTGGACAAGCTTCTTTTGCTGAATGAAGTCAAGGATGGCAATGCCCGCGTAAGACTGGACATATCAGCCGGGATCAGCGACAAAGGCTTTGTCTCCCAGACATATGATAAGCCCACTGTATTATGTTTTATGAACCAGCTGAAACCAGAAAGCCTTCCTTCGCAAAAAGAAGGAAAGGTTTTATCGTTACGGAGAAACACACCAGAGGGGCCATTTCGGTTAAAATCTCATCATTATTTAAATAATATGTATGCGAAAAGAGAAATCGGAAATGATCCGCGTATCGAAGGAATTTTCTTAACAGAGGATGGAGCTGTTGCAGAAGGCATCATATCAAATGTTTTCTGGAGAAAAGGCAGCTGCATCTATACGCCATCACTTGATACCGGTATTCTGGACGGTGTTACGAGGCGTTTTGTCATAGAAAATGCAAAGAAAATAGGATTGGAACTCAAAACGGGGCGATATGAGCTGAAGGCTCTTTTGTCAGCTGACGAAGCATGGATGACAAACTCGGTTCTTGAGATCATCCCATTTACTAAAATAGAGGAAGTAAACTATGCAGGACGAAGAGGAGAAGCAGCCGCTGCTCTTCAGAAGCTATACAACAAAGAAATAAAGAACATGATTCATGAAAAGGGAGGAAGAGAATGGCGCAGCAAACGATAGACCAAACACAAGTAATCCATACCAAGCCCAGCGCTTTATCATATAAAGAGAAGACGCTGGTGATGGGAATTTTAAACGTAACGCCTGACTCTTTCTCGGACGGCGGAAAATATGACAGCTTGGACAGGGCGCTGCTGCATGCGAAAGAGATGATCGATGACGGCGCCCATATCATTGATATCGGAGGAGAATCGACAAGACCCGGCGCCGAGTATGTGTCAGAGGATGAGGAGATGTCAAGAGTCATTCCAGTGATTGAACGGATCACAAATGAACTGGCTGTGCCGATTTCAGTAGATACGTACAAGGCTTCTGTCGCAGATGAAGCTGTGAAAGCGGGCGCATCCATCATCAATGATATTTGGGGAGCGAAACATGACCCGAAGATGGCTTCCGTTGCAGCCGAACACAATGTTCCCATTGTTCTTATGCATAACCGCCCAGAGAGAAATTACAACGACATATTGCCGGATATGCTGTCGGACTTAATGGAGAGTGTAAAAATCGCTGTTGAAGCCGGAGTAGAGGAGAAGAACATTATCCTTGATCCAGGTATCGGTTTTGCGAAAACTTATCATGACAATCTGGCAGTGATGAACAAGCTCGAGATTTTCAGCGGACTGGGGTATCCGGTTCTTCTGGCAACCTCCCGAAAAAGATTCATCGGACATGTTCTGGATCTTCCGCCTGAGGAGCGGGCTGAGGGAACGGGTGCAACTGTGTGTCTCGGCATTCAAAAAGGCTGTAACATTGTCAGAGTCCATGATGTGAAACAAATTGCCAGAATGGCGAAAATGATGGACGCAATGCTGAATAAGGGAGGGGTGCACCATGGATAAAGTCTACGTAGAAGGCATGGAGTTTTACGGATACCACGGTGTGTTCAAAGAAGAAAACAAGCTCGGTCAGCGGTTTAAAGTTGATTTAACCGCTGAGCTGGATTTAAGCAAAGCTGGACAAACGGACGACCTTGAGCATACGATCAACTATGCTGAGCTCTATCACGTATGTAAAGATATTGTAGAGGGGGAGCCTGTGAAATTGGTAGAAACACTGGCAGAACGCATTGCAGACACGGTTCTCAAACAATTTCAGCCGGTGCAGCAATGTACTGTGAAAGTGATTAAGCCCGACCCGCCGATTCCCGGACACTATAAATCAGTAGCAATTGAAATCACGAGAAAAAAATCATGAACAACATAGCTTATATTGCACTAGGGTCTAATATTGGAGATAAAGAAACGTACTTAAGACAAGCGGTGACCATGCTGCACCAGCATGACGCTGTGAAAGTCACCAAGGTGTCGTCTATTTACGAAACTGATCCGGTCGGATACGAAGACCAAGATGAATTCTTAAATATGGCCGTTGAAATCAAGACATCGCTTAACCCATTTGAACTCCTTGAACTGACGCAGCATATAGAAAATGAATTAGGCAGAACAAGGGAAGTAAGGTGGGGGCCGCGGACGGCAGACCTTGACATTTTGCTGTTTAATCGTGAAAATATTGAAACAGAGCAACTAATTGTTCCGCACCCGAGAATGTATGAGCGTTTGTTTGTCCTTGCGCCGCTTGCGGAGATTTTCCCGCAGGTTGAAAAAGAGGCAAAAAACGCGGAACCAAACCAAGAAGGTGTAAGAGTATGGAAGCAGAAATCTGGGGTAGACGAATTCGTGCATTCAGAAAGCTGAAAGGTTATACTCAAGAAGGATTTGCAAAAGCGTTAGGTATATCAGTTTCTATTCTCGGCGAAATCGAACGCGGAAACCGATTGCCGTCAGCTGCCATCATTCAAGATGCTGCAGAGGTTTTAAATATAAGTGCGGAAGAATTGGCTCCGCCAGAAAAATAAACAAATGAAAGGAGGGGGAAAATGTTTAAAATCGGTGATATTCAATTGAAAAACCGGGTTGTGCTAGCCCCGATGGCTGGTGTCTGCAACTCAGCATTCAGATTGACTGTAAAGGAATTCGGAGCCGGATTGGTATGCGCTGAAATGGTCAGTGACAAAGCGATCCTTTACAACAATGCAAAAACAATGGGGATGCTTTACATTGATGAACGTGAAAAACCGCTCAGCCTTCAGATTTTCGGAGGAAAAAAGGAAACCCTTGTGGAAGCGGCGAAGTTTGTAGACCAAAACACAACTGCTGATATTATTGATATTAACATGGGATGTCCTGTACCCAAGATTACAAAATGCGATGCGGGCGCCAAATGGCTTCTTGATCCTGATAAAATTTACGAAATGGTGTCAGCGGTAGTGGATTCCGTTGATAAACCAGTTACAGTCAAAATGAGAATGGGCTGGGATGGAGACCACATTTTCGCAGTGAAAAACGCACAGGCAGTAGAACGTGCGGGCGGAAAAGCTGTTGCGCTTCACGGCCGTACAAGAGTGCAGATGTACGAAGGAACGGCAAACTGGGATATCATCAAAGAAGTAAAACAATCAGTATCGATTCCGGTTATCGGAAACGGCGATGTCAAGACGCCGCAGGATGCTAAACGTATGCTTGAAGAAACAGGGGCAGACGGTGTCATGATCGGACGTGCCGCACTGGGCAATCCGTGGATGATTTATCGTACGGTTCAATACCTTGAAACAGGCGAATTAAAAGAAGAGCCGCAAGTGCGCGAAAAAATGGCGGTGTGCAAACTGCATCTTGACCGTCTCATTAACTTAAAAGGTGAAAATGTAGCGGTAAGAGAAATGAGAAAACACGCTGCTTGGTATCTGAAAGGTGTTAAAGGCAATGCGAAGGTTCGTAATGAAATCAACCATTGCGAGACAAGAGAAGAGTTTGTACAGCTTATAGATGCATTTACTGTTGAGGTTGAGGCAAAAGAGCTTCAAGACGCAAAAGTAGGATAATACTTACTTCTATTTGCTGCTCACTGCCAGTATTGCGCTGGCAGTTTTTCTGCTTTTTTCATGAAACAATATCTGTAATGGAGTGATAACAATGAGTCAAGAAGAGCATAACCATGAAGAATTGAACGATCAGCTGCAAGTCAGACGCGATAAAATGAATCAACTGAGAGATAACGGCATTGATCCGTTCGGCGCACGCTTTGAAAGAACGCACCAGTCTCAGGAAGTTATTTCAGCATATCAAGAACTAACAAAAGAAGAGTTAGAAGAAAAAGCGATCGAAGTGACAATCGCAGGCCGCATGATGACAAAACGCGGCAAAGGAAAAGCCGGCTTTGCGCATCTTCAGGATTTAGAAGGCCAAATTCAAATCTACGTAAGAAAAGACAGTGTCGGTGACGACCAATACGAAATCTTCAAGTCTTCTGACCTTGGTGATCTTATCGGCGTAACCGGAAAAGTCTTCAAAACAAATGTAGGCGAATTGTCTGTAAAAGCAACTTCTTTTGAATTACTGACAAAAGCACTTCGTCCGCTTCCTGACAAATACCATGGTCTAAAAGACGTTGAGCAGCGCTACCGTCAGCGCTATCTGGATCTAATCGTAAATCCGGACAGCAAACATACGTTCATCACACGAAGCAAGATTATTCAAGCTATGAGAAGATACCTTGATGATCATGGATACTTAGAAGTAGAAACACCAACAATGCACAGCATTCCTGGGGGAGCTTCTGCACGTCCGTTTATCACTCACCACAACGCGTTAGACATTCCGCTCTATATGCGTATTGCAATCGAACTGCACCTAAAACGCCTAATCGTCGGCGGTTTAGAAAAAGTGTATGAAATCGGCCGCGTTTTCCGTAATGAAGGTGTCTCTACACGCCATAACCCGGAATTCACGATGATTGAGTTATATGAGGCATATGCGGACTATAAAGATATCATGAGCTTAACTGAAAACCTTGTCGCCCATATCGCCCAAGAAGTGCTTGGAACAACTACGATCCAATACGGAGAAGAACAAATCGATCTTAAACCGGAGTGGAAAAGACTCCACATGGTTGACGCAGTTAAAGAAGCAACTGGTGTTGATTTCTGGGAAGAGGTCACTGTTGAGCAAGCACGCGAATATGCAAAAGAACATGACGTAGAGATCAAAGATTCTATGACAGTAGGTCATATCATCAATGAATTCTTCGAACAAAAAATTGAAGAAACACTTATTCAGCCAACGTTTATTTACGGACATCCTGTGGAAATTTCTCCTCTAGCTAAGAAAAATCCTGAGGATCCGCGTTTTACAGACCGTTTTGAACTGTTTATCGTCGGTCGTGAACATGCGAACGCGTTTACAGAGCTGAATGACCCTATTGATCAGAGAGAACGATTTGAAGATCAATTAAAAGAGCGCGAAGCTGGTAACGATGAAGCTCATCTAATGGATGAAGACTTTGTTGAAGCTCTGGAATACGGTATGCCGCCAACAGGAGGCTTAGGCATCGGTATCGATCGTCTGGTAATGCTTCTGACGAATGCTCCTTCTATTCGCGACGTGCTGTTATTCCCGCAAATGAGACAACGCTAATAAAGAGGAGCAGTATCCTTTTTTATAAAGGGATGCTGCTCTTTTTAAATTCCTAAGTATTTATTCAAAAAACTATTGCGCTATTATTTACAAGGTGGTATATTATTATTCGTTGCCGCTAAACAAGGCGATAACGAATAATAGAAATTCAAAAAAAGTTATTGACTTCAGTGAGTCGACGAGTTATAATAATAAAGTTGCTTTAACAAAGTGAACAAAAATGATCTTTGAAAACTAAACAAGACAAAACGTACCTGTTAATTCATTTTTAAACAAATCGC
>NZ_AYTO01000007.1 GCF_000507145.1 Bacillus tequilensis KCTC 13622
TCACCTTTTCTTCCCTCTCTGAAAACCGTAACGATCATTCATGTCCTTTTCTTCGCATGTATTCAATTCATATAAAAAAACACATTCATCCCTCTAAAAGGGACGAATGTGTTTATCATCCGTGGTTCCACCCAAATTCCCGATCAACACATATGTTGCATCGGCTTTAAGGTGCTGTAACGCAGCATGACGGTATCAGATACTTTAGTTCCCCGATACGGCTCAAAGGCGGTAAGCTGCTTTCCCTGCGTTAGGAAGATCTCAGCTGTTCTTCCCTCTCTGGAAACCGTAAAAAGCATCTCGTGTCCTTATCAGTGCCTGTTCAATAATTTTTTATATCTTACTATATATTCCCACAAAGCGCAATCAGTGATTTATATTTTTTTCTGGCGCGCCAGTCCCGTTATGGGCAGCCAGAAACAGCCATACAAGCAATGCGGCAAGGCTGTACGCCGCTCCCATCATCAAAAATGTAAATCCTGCTCCGGCGTACCAAGTGGCGGACAGATGAATGATCACCCCGGAAACCGCTACGCCGACCAAGGCTCCGATTTGCCTGTTGGCATTCAAGGCCGCGCCGGCGATATTGGCATGCTTTTGTCCGGCAGCCTGCATGATGACAGTTGTCATGGCAGGAACTGTTATGCCGGTGCCAAGGTTCATAACAGACATCAAGACCGCCAGCTGCCAATAAGGAAAATCAGGAGAAACAAGCACAAACAATAGCAATGCAATGATACAGCTGACCGCCATTGACACAAACATAAGCTGTCCGGCCTCAAATCGATTGGCCAGACGGGCAAACAGCAGATTGCCAATTACAAAGACCGCCATCATTGGCAGCAGCTCAACACCGGCCATAAAGGAGCTTGCGCCTCTTGCTTCCTGCAAAAAAAGGCTCAGCATAAACATGCCGCCGAAAAGGGCAAAATTCAGCAAAAACCCGACGAATTGAGCAGCCGAGAATCGCCCGTTTTTATATAAGGACGCCGGCAGAATCGACGTCTCCGCAGAGATTTCCCGCAGCAAAAAAAGAACAAACGCCAAAACCGCCGCCGCGAATGCACCAAGAATCTCAGGCGAGCGCCATCCCGCAGCAGGTCCCTGTATCAAGGCAAAGGAAAGAAACCCGAGAGCCGCCACTCCGAGCAGATGACCTGTCATATTTACGCGGCTGTTTTTTCCCGGCACGCGGCCGAGGATTCGATAAGCTGAAATGAGCGCAGCAGCCCCTAACGGCACGTTGAGCAGAAAAATACTTTGCCAGCCTGCAACCTGTACCAGCACACCGCCGATAAAGGGTCCAAGGCCTGAAGCGGCGGAAACAAGCGCGGCCCACAGTCCAAACATTCGCGCCCGCACCCGTTCATCTGGGTAAGAGGCCGCCAAAAGGCTGAGTGAGCTTGGCATAAACAAAGCCGCGCCAATTCCCTGCATGAGACGTCCGGCAATTAGCATCTGGCCGTTACTGGATGCGGCGCATAGACAGGAGGCCAGGACAAAAACGGCCAAGCCCAGCATATATACCGCCTTCGAGCCGAAACGGTCTGCCAAGGCTCCGCCTGCCAGCAGAAGCGACGCAAACGTAAGGATGTAACCATCCACCACCCACGCCACACCTGAAAGTGACATCGAAAGAGCGCTTTTCATATCAGCCATCGCCACATTCACAACGGTTACATCAAGAGTAGCCATAAGAAAACCAAGAGCGAGCACGATCAGTACGGATATGCCTGGTGATGAATCTGATTTTTGTAAAGATCCGCTGTTTTTCATTGCAATTGCCCTTTCATTTGCTCGTTTACCCAATCATCTATTTTTTCAAGATCGTACAATTCCCCGACTCTGTCCATGACATGCTGCAAGGATTCTTCTCTCATGAGATTGGCCCATTTATCCTCGATTTCCCCCATGACTGTCTCGAGCACACAGCTGCTTTCACCCTCGAATACGGATTGCAGCAGGCCTTTCCCCTGATACATCGAACCTCTGCCTTCGACCGCCTGATAAACATCATAGAGCGTAATGTCTGTCAAAGGCTTCGTAAGGGTGAAGCCGCCCTTCGTCCCCGGTATAGATTCTGCCAAACCGGCCTGAACCAACGTCCTCATCAGCTTCTTCAAATAAGAAGGAGACACGCGCAACCGCTGGCTGATTGCCTCTGACGTTAAAGAAGACTGTACGGGCAGCCGTGACAATAACAGCAGCACAGAAACCGCCTGCTCCATCCCTGATTTCATTTTCATTCTATTCACTCCTGACTTACCATGGATAACTATTATCCACAATAGATCCCTTATCAGCTTTTGTCAATAAAAAAAGCAAAAGAAACGGTTCATTTCTTTTGCTCAATTGGTTAACAAATCTGCTTCAGTTCCTCTATGTATCGAAGCGCTTCGTCATATTCTTCATTTGTATATTTTTGCTTGCTTTTGATGGTAAAGACTTTTTCTTTCTTTTCCTCGGCCTCAAGCCCGTCAAAATAAAGGATTGTGGAAACCAGCTCTAAAAACCGTGATGAACGGCTGTTAACACTGTCGATATAGCCTTTCATATCCGGCATATTCAAATCGGCATGGTCTAAAAACGCGGAACCTGTCTCAGTCAGCGAGTAACGATATTGAAAGTAGCCGCCCTTTTTTTCCTTCACCTCATGCAGAAATCCAAGGTTGCACAGCTCTTCAATCTGGAGCGTCAGTTCCTCTGAATACGGTCCGTAAAAGTGAAAATCATATTTCTCATAGAAAGGAAACTGCATTTTTTTCGCGATATAAATCATTTTCTGCAGCTTTTTCCGTCCGATGATTTCTCCAGAATCCGAGAACACCTTCATCAGTTTTGCATGTTCTTTCAACAAATTCCCGACATCTCCTTTTTCCTTCTTTCCAATTTCTATGTCAGTCCCAGCAGCTGCCGGATTTTCATTTTCGCTTCCGGATGTTCAGAGCTGTCACAAATCAGGTCCTTCGGATAGTACAGCTTGTGGTCCGTACGCCGCTTTCCGGATATTGATTCCACAATAGCCGACTGTCTGGACAGCTCTTTAATTTGGCCGGTTTGCGTCAAGAGATGGATCGGCAGACGCTCCTCTTCCTCTCCTGGACGGTAAAAATCGTATGGCAGATCTGAAGAAGAATCGACGACCAAATAATAGTTCGGATCGATTCCCACTTCTTTGAACAATGAAGTCAGCTCAAAATATGCCGCCATTTCTTCGTTCGGATTGAATTCAACGTATTGGAACAGCTGGCGGTTAATGAATCTGCGGCACAAATCGGATAAAATCGCGTCTTCTTCATCCTCCCAGGCCTGGAAGTAATACAAAATAATAGATTCATCCAGCTTTACATAATCCTCCAGCGTCAATTTCCCTTCAAAAATAGAATAGAAATGAACCGGAGCGTGAGTGAAGATATAGCCTTCATCGTGAAGCTGTTTTGCCCTGTGAAGAATCTTCGTTAAAATAACCTCCGCGCTTCTTGTCACAGGATGGAAATATACCTGCCAGTACATTTGGTAGCGGCTCATGATATAGTCTTCGACAGCGTGCATCCCGCTTTCTTTAATGACGATCTGATCCTCGCGCGGGCGCATCACCCGAAGAATCCGCTCCATATCAAAATGGCCGTAGCTGACGCCCGTATAATAAGCGTCGCGCTGCAGGTAATCCATGCGGTCTGCGTCTATCTGACTCGAGATCAGGCTGACCACTTGCTTGTTTTTATATGTTTTGGCAATAACTTCAGCAACATCCTGCGGGAAACCGGGGCTCACTTTTCTGAGCACCTGATTGACCTCTGTGTCTCCCAAGATGATATCTCTTGTAAAATCTTCGTGGTCAAGGTGAAAGACTTTTTCAAATGAATGCGAGAACGGCCCGTGCCCAAGATCATGAAGCAGCGCCGCGGCCAAACAGAGTTCGCGCTCGCTGTCATCCCATTCAGGGCGGCCTTTAAAGACATCATCAACCATTCTCCTGACAATTTCATAGACACCGAGAGAATGGTTGAACCGGCTGTGCTCAGCGCCATGGAACGTCAAATACGTCGTGCCGAGCTGCTTAATTCTGCGGAGACGCTGAAATTCGCGGGTTCCGATCAAATCCCATATCAGCTTGTCCCGAACATGAACATAACGGTGCACCGGATCTTTAAACACTTTTTCTTCTGTTAATTTTCCATTTGGATACGCCATCGTCATTCCCTCTTTTTTTTAGCCGTGTTTCTATTATATCGACTCTATTCTTTGAAAACATCCTTGAATTTGCCCGGCGATTTGTTCCATATTGGCGAAAAACGCATGATGCGAAGCAAAAAAGCCTGACCTGAGGGCCGAGGCTATGAAAAAATATGTTTTTATTTTTTTATTTTCTTTTTCACTTTGTCGATCAGCTCATCCTCTGTCGGAGCTGACAGCGGGCGATTGTTCACAAATGCAAATGATTTTTTCCGTCCGGGCCCGCAATAAGATTGGCATCCGACCTCAACCTTTGCGTCCGGGTCCACTTCTCTTAAACGTGGCAGCAATGTTTTGATATTAGTGGCTTGGCAATCATCACACACTCGAAATTCATTAGCCATGACGTACGCTTCCCTTCATTTCTATGTTCATCTATGTGAATAACGTAAAATCGCTTTTCAAAAAAAATCACATCACTCTTTATTTTACAAGGATTCGACTGTTCCTGCAAGCCGCTCCATCCTTCGTATCTCCTATTCTTTCAGCAACTTGTATAAATGTTTTCCAAACTGGACATTCTAATACCACGAAAAGAAAAATGGGAGTTGAGATAAATGACAAAACAGCGACAAGACGCTTGGTCAGAGGAAAACGATCTGCTTTTAGCCGAAACAGTGCTTCGGCATGTGAGGGAGGGCAGCACTCAGCTGAACGCCTTTGAAGAGGTCGGCGATAAATTAAACCGGACATCCGCAGCCTGCGGATTTAGATGGAACGCAGTGGTCCGCCATCAATATGAAAAAGCGCTTCAGCTTGCGAAAAAACAGCGAAAACAGCGGATGAGAGCGCTCGGAAACGGACAGCCAGCGAAAAAAAGGCTATTATATCAGCCTCCTGCGGTTGATCCTGAAATCATTCAAGAAACCGTTGCAGAGGAACCGGTTAAAACGGATGCACCTTCTGTCGAACATGAGCAGCAGCCTTTACTGTCAGGCGAACACATGCCTTTTGTGGATGAAAGTTTTAAGGAAGAGTTAGCTAGTCTATCACACTTATTGTCTCCTCAAACGCCTGCAGCTGCACCGGAAATGACGATGGATGATGTGATCCGCTTCCTGCAAAATTATGAAGGCAATAACGAGCAGTCATCGGCATTAAAAATGGAAAATGAGCGTTTAAAGAAAGAAAATCTGGAGTTACTAAGCAAAACAGAACAGCTTGAGGCGGAAGTACAAAAGCTTGAAAAAGACCAAAAAACAATCCAAGAAGATTATGAAACCTTGGTGAAAATTATGAATAGAGCCAGAAAGCTAGTTTTATTTGAAGAAGATGAACATGCTTCTCCATCCTTCAAAATGGACCGGAACGGAAATTTGGAAAAAATGGCAGAGTAAGTTAAAAAATCCCAAAACAATGTGCTGTTTTGGGATTTTCACCATGCACAAAACCCCCTTTTCTATTGAGAAAAGAGGATTTTATCATTTTGCAGCCTGCTCCGCTATTCTTGTAAAATGAGGCCAAGCTTATGTGAATCTATTAAGGCATGTGAGCTGCCTCGCCCGTTTTTTGTTTACGAGGCGCAGCGGAAATAACCAGAAGTCCCAGCATCATAAGGCCAATGCCAAGCCACGAGAAAAATGACAGCATTTCTCCTATGAAAAACACGCCCAGCAACGAGGCCGTCAGCGGTTCAGCTAAGGACAGCGTGACCGCCGCCGAGGCCGGGATCCCTGTAAGTCCTTTCGCAAACAGAAAGTATGCGGCGCATGTTGCAATTAACCCGATGTAAAGGCTCGTTCCCAGCCCTCTAGGGGTCAGCACCCACGAGATATCTGACTGCCATAAAAGCGGCGTCAGCAGAATGGCACTGATCATAAAGACAACAGCAGTAGTCGCTCGCGGAGGCTGGGTTTTCATTATCGCTTTACTGATGAGCGTATAGCCCGCAAAAGAAGCACCCGCTCCAAGCGCCATGAGAACACCAGAAACATCAATCCGAACATTTGAACCATCGGAAAACAGAAGCCAGCAACCAGATAGCGCCAATAAAGTGGCGATCCACCAGGCGTTTCGCGGGCGTTTTTTCAATACGGCCCACTCAAGGCTCCCGGCAATGATAGGCGCGCTGCCGATCGCAATTACAGTCCCCACCGCGATTCCGGTTTCTTTAACGGCTGTGAAAAACAGCGGCTGGTAACACGCCATACACACTGCTGCCGATAATACGAGCGGCCATGACCCATTTTTCACGTGAAGCTCCCGGCTGATCCAAACTGTAAGCAGCATGGCGCTTCCCCCTATTAATAATCTGAACGCCCCGAATGCCAGCGGTGTGGAGCTTTCTGGAGCCATCGTCTGGACGGTTCCCGTGGTTCCCCAGAAAATAGCCGCGATCAGCACAAGCAGGCTGTAAACATTCCCTTTCATCCGCCTCTCCCCTTTGTATATGGATGCTGATGTCATTTTATCGTTTTTCACTTTGTCATTGTTATCCGAATGGAAGAAGGATTTATCTGAAAATAAGATGGTTGAGGATAAAATGCGTTTGAAATAAAAAATGCATGCCGGCAAGATACGGCTGGCATGCGAGGGGACGCTCACCCAAATATCTTTGCATTCCGCTCAGCCATCCGGACGAGGTTTTTCTCAAATTCCATTTCCTCATCAGTGGACAGTCCTGCTGAATAAAGATGGGTGCTTAACGCTTTTAATTCCGTCAATAAAGCGAACATTAAGTCTTGTACGGAGATGTCTGTTTGCAGAAGCTCACTTAAGGACGCCATCGTTTCCGGACGTATCTCCGGATAGACGCCTTTTTTATCGTTTCGTTTGTCCTTCAACGCCGCTTGGTAGAATCGTCTGATTAAGTCGGCCCTTTCACTGCCGCTTTTATCCGCGCAAAGATAAATCTGCACAGCGACTCCGCCGCGAACGCGTCTTTGAGAGATACCCGCGAATTTTTTGCCGTCTATACTGAGGTCATAGCTGCCGGGACAATAAGATCCTTCAATTTCATAGGCTTCGATCTTTGCGTTGTACGGCTTGAGCATCCTTTTCATCAGCTCAGCCATCGCTTCATATCCTTTGTCTATGTCGATGCCCTTCTTTTCGTCCTCGAATATGAGAGAGAGATTTAACACGCCCTCATCCAACACGACGGCAAGACCGCCAGAATTGCGTACGATCACACGGTATCCTTCATTTTCCAGAAAGGATATGCCATCCTGCAAAAATGGGAGACGGGTATCCTGTATGCCAAGGACAATTGTGTCGTGGTGCACCCATGAGCGCGCTGTCGCCGGTGACACGCCTTTTCCGACAGACATGCACAGCGTATCATCCATTGCGAAGGATTGCTTCGCATCAAATAAAGGGCCGAGACTGGATTGGTCAATGACTCTCCATGTCGGCTGCATCAGTAAATCAATCGGTTGGTTTGCCATCTATGTAAAACCCTTTCATGTTAGGCTTATGAACGAAAACTATTATATCATTTCAGCCGCTGTGATTGATAATTGCTTCTCAGCATCGTAATAAAAATTTCTTTATTTTTCGTATTCTCCATGAGCGGAGAATGAATGTAAGATAGCTTGCGCTTTAATGAGAAATCTTTTATATGAAGAATTGAAATGTCACGGTGGATCAAATCCTTATGCAGCACGCTTCTGGATAGAACCGACAGTCCCATGCCGCTGATGACCGCTTCTTTTACGCCTTGATTGCTGCTGATGGTGAACATCGACTTCGGCCGCAGTCCGTTTGAACTGAGCACATGATCGAGAAATTCTCTCGTCCCGGAGCCTTTCTCTCTTGTCACCCACGCTTCGTTTTGCAAATCGCTGATCGAAATGTCTCTCCGTCCGGCCAGCGGATGCTGATTCGGCGCGGCAATGCACATTTCATCCTCCATGAACGGTTCAATTTCCAACTCATTCTCGTTTGTATGTCCTTCAATCAGCCCGATATCAGCCTGAAGCATCCGCACACGCTCGCTGACCTCCTCTGTATTGCCAATCATGACATCGAGGTTCAGTTCTGGATACAGCTTTTGCAGCTGGGCAAGTAACGGCGGAAGAATATACTCTCCGATCGTAAAGCTGGCGGCTATTTTCAATTCACCCTTCACATAGTGGTGATGCGCATAGATTTCAGCCTTGGCTTGTTCGTAGAGAAACACCATTTGCTTTGCTCTTTGATACAAAATGTCTCCTGTCGGTGTTGTCGTAAAGTGTTTTGGCGACCGGTTCAGGAGAGCCGTTTGAAATTCTTTCTCAAGATTTTTGATATGCAGACTGACGCTGGGCTGGGAGATCATCAGCTTTTCCGCCGCTTTTGTGAAGTTTTTTTCTTCTACCACCGCTATAAACGTTTTCAGCACGTCGTAATACAAAAACCCCACCCCTGTCATTAATAAATGATATAGTTATCATCAGTTTTCTTTATTGTACTCATATCATCTGCCTTGGTAAAGAAGGGTGTACGGAGACGCAAAAAAGGCAGCCTCCCGGAAGAGAGCTGCCAGTCTTCATTTTGATTACAGTGCTTGTGCAGCTGTAATTAATGCGAGATTGTAAACATCTTCAGCGTTACATCCTCTTGAAAGGTCGTTTACAGGCATATTTAAGCCTTGCAGGATTGGTCCTACTGCTTCAAAGTTGCCCAAACGCTGAGCGATTTTATAACCGATGTTCCCTGCTTCAAGGCTTGGGAATACGAATACGTTAGCGTCTCCTTTGATTTCGGAATCCGGCGCTTTTTTCTCCGCTACAGAAGGAACAAATGCGGCATCGAATTGGAACTCGCCGTCAAGTGTCAGTTCAGGCGCTTTTTCTTTCGCGATGTTCACAGCATCCGCTACTTTTTCTGTTTCATCAGATTTTGCAGAGCCTTTTGTAGAGAAGCTGAGCATTGCCACGCGAGGCTCAATGTCGAACATTTTTGCCGTATTGGCACTTTCGATCGCAATCTCGGCAAGATCTTGGCTGTCAGGCGCAATGTTGATCGCGCAATCCGCGAATACGTATTGCTCTTCTCCTCGAGCCATGATGAATACGCCGGAAGTCTTTTTCACGCCTTCTTTTGTTTTGATGATTTGAAGAGCCGGGCGGACAGTGTCGGCTGTTGAGTGAGCCGCACCGCTTACAAGTCCGTCTGCAAGGCCTTTGTACACCAGCATTGTACCGAAGTAGTTCTCGTCTAATAACGCTTTGCGAGCCTGTTCTTCTGTCGCTTTGCCTTTACGGCGTTCTACAAATGCTTGCACAAGGTCTTCCATGCCTTCATATGTATGAGGATCATAAATCTTAACGCCTTCAAGCGTCAGGTTTAGTTCTTTTGCTTTTGCTTGGATATCATTTTCATTGCCGATCACAATCGGATTCAGCACTTTGTTCCCTGCAAGCTTGCTGACCGCTTCTAGAATACGCTCGTCTAAGCCTTCAGGAAATACAATTTTAACGTCTTTTCCAGCTACTTTTTCTTGCACTGTTGAAAATAAATCTGCCACAAATAAAACCTCCTCAAAAAGTTACAAAAACGCTTTCTTTTACTAGCATACTCTTCTTCCAATCAAATTCAAACAGCCAACTTTTATTATAGCGCTTTCATGAAAAAATCTACTTTTTTTTAATTAATTTAAGTGACTCAATCTTTCCTTATATCTTCTCTTATTTTTATGAAGTTATACGGAAGAGATGTTCAAGGTTTCTCAACTGTAGAATCGGATAAACTATGGTATAGTGGAGGCAATTATGAAAAGATAATAGGAGTGAAGATAAATGAGTGAACAGCAAATGACAAATGAAGCTGCGAAAACACTTGACGGCTGGTATGCGCTTCATGATTTCCGCACAATGGACTGGACTTCTTGGAAGCTGCTGTCCAGTGATGAGCGCCAATCTATCATCCATGAATTCACAGGATTGCTAGAAAAGTGGGGCGTGGCCCAAAAAGAAGGAAAAGGATCACAGACCCTTTACAGCATCGTCGGTCAAAAGGCTGATTTTATGCTGATGATTCTTCGCCCTACAATGGAAGAATTAAATGAAATTGAGCTCGAATTCAACAAATCAAGACTTGCTGAGTTCACCATTCCGGCTTACTCCTACGTATCAGTGGTAGAGCTGAGCAACTACTTGGCAAGCGGCGATGGCGACCCTTACGAAAATCCGCATGTGCGTGCCCGCCTTTATCCTGAACTGCCTGAATCAAAATATGTGTGCTTCTATCCTATGGATAAGAGAAGATCCGGTAACGACAACTGGTACATGCTTTCAATGGAAGAACGCAGAAACTTGATGAGAAGCCACGGCTTAATCGGCCGCAGCTATGCCGGCAAAGTCAAACAGATCATCACCGGCTCCGTCGGCTTTGACGATTACGAGTGGGGCGTTACATTATTCAGTGATGATGTGCTTCAATTCAAAAAGCTTGTGTATGAAATGCGTTTTGACGAAGTCAGCGCCCGTTACGGCGAATTCGGTTCATTCTTTGTCGGCAACCGGCTTTCGCTTGATACACTTCCTCAATTCCTATATGTATAAGATCCCCTCCCGTCCTAACGACGGGAGTTTTTCTGATTCTATTTATCAGAATTTAAATAAAATTTGCTATTTTATCCGTTTTTTCTTACGATGGAGTTAACAATCCAAATTTTTCAAAGGGGTGCAGTTATTTGTCAAAACGAACGGCATTTATTATGGGAGCCAGTCAAGGGATCGGAAAAGCAATCGCTCTGAAATTAGCAGAACAGCAATTTTCCGTCGTCATTAATTCGCGAAACCTGAATCATATTGAATCTGTCAAAGAAGACATTTTGGCCAAGCATCCTGAAGCCAAGGTCGTTGTTCTTGCGGGTGATATGTCTGATCAAAGCACGAGAGCCGACATTTTTCAAAAAATCGAATCTCAATGCGGACGGCTTGATGTTCTGATTAATAATATCCCGGGCGGCGCGCCTGACACCTTTGATAACTGTAATATAGAAGATATGACGGCCACGTTCACACAGAAAACCGTTGCCTATATTGATGCGATCAAGCGTGCAGCCTCACTGATGAAACAAAACGAGTTTGGCAGAATCATCAACATTGTCGGAAATCTGTGGAAAGAACCCGGCGCCAATATGTTCACAAACAGCATGATGAATGCCGCTTTAATTAACGCAAGTAAAAATATTTCCATCCAGCTTGCTCCACACAACATTACTGTCAACTGCCTGAATCCTGGTTTTATCGCTACAGACCGTTACCATCAATTTGTGGAAAATGTAATGAAAAAGAACAGCATATCTAAACGTGAAGCAGAAGAACAAATCGCTTCCGGAATACCGATGAAACGGGTCGGATCAGCCGAAGAAACCGCAGCGCTCGCCGCGTTTCTCGCCTCAGAGGAAGCCTCCTACATCACTGGACAGCAAATTTCCGCTGACGGCGGCAGTATGAAAAGCATATAAAAAATCCCGCTTTCTAGCGGGATACCTTTTGTAATGATGCAAACGGCAGGTTCAGCTTTTGAATCCGCATGACAAATTCCCGCAGATCCTCCTGCTTCGACACCATTGATATTCTGACATGCCTTTTTCCGTGGCTTCCGAATATTTCACCCGGTGTGACAACGACATGGGCATGCTCCAGAAGGTAATCAGAGAATTGGTGAGAGGTTTCAAACGTTTTCGGAATTTCAGCCCATACGTAAAATGTTCCCTTTGGCTTTTCTATCTTCCAGCCCAATTCCTTTTCACACAGCTCCGTAAAAAAGTCAATTCGTTCCTTGTAGATTCGTTTTAAAGATTCCGTCTGCTCCGGGTCTCCTGAAAGCGCCGCACTCGCCGCCTGCTGCAGGCCTCCGAACATGCCGACAAATACATGATCCTGGAACTCATTGACGGCCTGAATGATCTTTTCATTCCCAACGGCAAATGCCATTCTCCAGCCAGCCATGTTAAATGTTTTTGAAAATGAATAAAGCTCCGCCCCGACAGCTTTGGCATCCGCTGCCTCAAGAAAGCTGGCCGGCTTTTTATCAAATTCAAACGCGCCGTATGCAAAATCATGAATCAAATGAATGTTGTGCTCTTTCGCATATGCAGCCGCTTTTGCATAAAAAGCCGCATCGGCTACAGCTCCCGTCGGGTTATTCGGATAGTTCAAAAACATCAGCTTCGCCCTGTCCAGCACGGCGGGATCAATTTTTTCAAAATCCGGCAGATAGCCATTTTCTTCATACAATGGCATTTCGTACAGCTCGGCTCGCGCCATCGTAATTCCTGACAAGTATTCAGGATAGCCTGGATTCGGGACCAAAGCGATGTCGCCCGGATTGAGCAGGCATTGCGTCAGCACGTACAAGCCGGCTTTCCCGCCGCCGAAAAGTGCAACTTCCGTTTCTGGGTTGATCGACACCCCGTATTCTCTTTTATAAAAAGCAGCGATCGCTTCCTTCAAAAACGGATAGCCTCTAAATGGGCCGTATCCGTGAAACGAAGGATTCAGCGAAGCCTCCCGCAAAGCCTCGACAATATGCGGCGGAGTGGGAAGATCAGGGTTTCCCTGTCCGAGATTAATGATGCGGGCCCCCGTTTTTTCCAACTCTTTTACCTTTTGAAAAACGAGTGAAAACTCTTGCCTTGGAAGTGTCTTGATGACATCGGACGGTGTTATTTCCATCTAAAAGACTCCTTTTTGCTCCGTTTTGTTATCCCGTTCCAAAAATGATTTGTTGACGAGCTTCGTATGCAGAAACAATCCGCTTACGACCACGACAATCAGCCCCATAATGACCGGTGCGTTCAAAACATTGATTAACATCGAACCAACAGAAATGCATAATCCGATGGACGCTTCCGCCACCGAAAAAATACGCCCTTGAATCTGGTTCGCCGCGTTTTCCTGAACCTTCACCTTTGCAAGCACTTCCCCATATTCCATCGCGATGAAAAAGAGGATAGCGGCGATGACAGAGACAGCGAAAATCGGCGTGAATAAAAACAGCGCCAGCGAGACAATGGACAAAACGGCAAAGTACGTCAGGCCTCTATTGTTGTTAAAGCCCCATTTGCTGACAAGCGCCGCTCCGATAAAGCCCCCGAAGCCGATGCAGAACGTGAGAATAAAGTTGCCGATTTCCCCGTCACCCAGAAAGCGGCTGACAATCGGAAAATAGCTGTACACAATACCCCACAGCAAAGCCATCGTAATCATTGTAAACATGGCGTTTAATACGAAAGCATTGGTTTTGATTTCCTTGAGTCCTTCTTTAAAAGACTGAAAGGCCTCTTTTATATTTTCAGATTGAATCGGTACGAATTGCAGCTTGATGCGGCTGATAAAAAAGGCCGAAACTAGGTAGGTTACACCGTTGAAAGCAACAGCCAGTTCTACAGATCCGCCTAACAGAAAAAGCCCTCCGGCAGCCGCTCCGACGATAATGGAGATGGTCGTCGCTTTCGCGAATAACGTGTTGATGCTTTTAATATCAGACTCCAAAGATGACATGACAGCAAGACGGGCAGGATTAAAAAACACGCCGCTTCCATAGGAAATAAACAGTAAAGCCAAAAAAATCAGCGGATACTCGCCTTTTGGAAGAAATGTGAGCCCCAAAAAGATGATGCCCCTGATGATATCCGTCCACAGCATGATCTTAATCCTGTCCAACCGGTCGACCAGAACTCCCAAGAACGGCTGGAACACCATCGGAATGCTTCTGACCACGATGACTCCCGACGTCACCCAGTAATCATGATAATATGTAGACAAAATGAGCAGGGCAGGGAGAACACAATAGTCTCCCATAAACGAAAGCGCCTGCCCGTAAAGCAAGCATTTAGAGTTGGGTTTTAACTGTTTCATACCGGCAGCACATACTTCGCCGTCAGCTTCGCATGCTGTTGAATGTGTCTGATTGATTCAGCCACATCCTGAGAATTGCTGCCTTTCAATTCAAATGCAGCTATGGAATTGAAGGCTTCAAACAGTGTCAAATCAACTGATGTGCCTGGTGCTGCAGCCGAAAAAGAAACGAGTTCGGTATCACCCTTCAATAGCCCGTCCGGAAGATCAATGGCTTCGATGACCAAGTCCGCAGCCGTTTCAGGAATCTGGCCATTTTGTTTGAAATGCTCTGGGTACAAATGGCAGTCAGCGACATAGCAAGGCTCTTGATCCAGTAATCCGTCCGGAAGATCTGCGTCTTTTCCGAAACAGAGGACATCTAATAATAATTGCGCCATATCAAGGCCGAAGACCTTTTTAATGTTAGGAATCATATTCCAGCCGGCGAATCTGGCTGCTGACTCGATTAAACCCGGTTCTCTGTTTTTCATCAGCTTGATCTCTGTATGTGTTGCGCAATTTTGCAGGCCAAGCCCTTCATTTGCCTTTTTGGCGGCTTCAACAATTTTCTTTTTCGCCTCTTCATCCAGAATGGACGGCGTAATATGGGATGTTTCTGTAAATCCAATTTGCGGTGTTTTGTCATGAATGGCGATCGGGAAATATTCACCGTCCGCCATGATGCCTTCTATGCTGATATAGTCCGAGTAGCCTTCAGTTTGATACCAGTCTCCGTACTCACCCTGTAAAAATTCTTCAGCAATAAACGGCGCTTCAAATGTGACCGCCTTTGGCACGTTAATCGATTTGAGATAGTCATTGACTCTGTTAAATTCAGCTTCTGCCGTCTCAGTATCCGTAATGAGCGTGACACCGATTGAACTTGCTAAATATGTAGGCTTTAAGATCAAAGGTGTGCCGATCTCTTTAAGTGCGGCTCGGAAATCCGCAAGTGTTGTGACTCGTTTGTTTTTGATCGATTTGACTCCCGCTTGATTAAAAGCGTCTCTCATTTTATTTTTATCTCTGGCATTTTCGGCAGCCTGCACCCCGGCGCCCCTGAGGCCCAGGCGTTCACAGGCTTTCGCCATCGGGGCAATGAATAATTCATTGTTTGTCGTGATGGCGTCCGCCTCAAACATGTTGGCAACCTTGACGATTTGCTCGACGACCTCTTCTTCAGGCTTGTCGTGATCCTCATGCGCCCAATAAATAGAATCGGGATGCTCAAAATCTGCTAAGCTCTGAAAATAGTCTTTATCTTTTATGACCGCGACCGAGTATTTTTCAATTAGTGCTGCATGGGAGGCTGTAATTGCAAAAGGCCTTGGAATAAAGCTGACCAGGTTATATTTTTCTGCAGCGCTTTTATAGAACATATGCGGCGGGCAGCCTCCAAGATCAGCGATGACCAATACTGTTTTTCTCTCCATATGTAAAACACTCCTTCTCTATTGTGCGGTGTATCCTCCGTCTGCGGTGATGGCGCTTCCGGTCATATAGCTTGATAAATCTGAGGCTAAAAACAGCATCACGTTTGCGATTTCTTCGGGTTTTCCAAGCCTCAGCAGCGGATTTACCTTTGCCTTTTCTTTTTTGATCTCTTCAAGTGTGCCTTCATTATTTTCAAGGAATGATTTTTCATTTAGCGGTGTGTCGATAATCCCCGGGCATACGCAGTTGACACGAATTTGATGTCTCGCATAATCAACGGCCATCGACCGCGTCAGCTGCAAAACGCCTCCTTTGCTGGCGTTATAGGCAGGGATATCAGGCCATGCCACGAGTCCGCCGACTGAGCATGTGTTAATGATGTTGCCCTTGCCGGCAGCCAGCATATGCTTGAGTGCGTGCTTGCTCATTAAAAATGTGCCGGTCAAATTGACTTCCAGCACCTTATTCCAATCGCTGAGCTCCATCTCGTGAATGGGGGACACGATTTCGATGCCGGCGTTATTAATCAATACATCCAGCCCTCCACATGTATCAACAGCCGATTGAACGGCTTGCTGACAGGCAGCTTCGTCTGTAATGTCGGTTTGCACAAAATGCAGCCTGTCACTATTTTCTTTTCGGGCCATTGCTTCTCCCTGCTCCTCATCAATATCCGCCACAACCACATTGGCCTGCTGGTTCAAAAAAGCCTGAACCGCCGCATAACCAATGCCGGATGCGCCTCCTGTGATGAGGACGGTTTTATCGGTGAGGTTCATGATCACTCATCCGCCTTTATTTTTTTTGCTTTTGCTCTGTTGTAGCGCGGCGGGAAGAAGATATTAATCGATCTTGATTCTTTTTCGGAACGGTTGATGGCGCCGTGATCTTCCCGGGGCTCACAGAAATAGGCTGTGCCGAATTTCATATCGACTGTGCAGCCTTCGACCGTCATGTCGTATCCGCCGCCAATGCAGATGCCAATTTGTTCATTCTTATGTTTATGGAAAGGCATTTCTCCGCCATTTCCAGGGATTTTGGCCAGCATGATCTCCACCCAATCTTCAACAAAGAACGTGACTTCCATGCCTGGCAACAGGTCTCTCGTTTTGAAAATATTCAAAAAATAATCCTCGGGACTTGTATAGATTTCATCAGCTTTCAGCCGTTTGATATCAATAGCGATGACTTCTTGGTCTGTATCGTTCCTTGCCCCGTGAGGCACATTCGGCGGCGCGATATACGCAGATTCCAAGGCCGTCATTTTTCTCGTCACATCTCCGACATTCATCATCAGCTCGCCAGAAATGACCATGCCGATTTGAACTTCTTTATGCTGGTGGGGTTCGACATTGGTATGCGGCGGGACGTAAGACATTAATACTTCAGTATCACCGCGCACGGATGAATACTGTCTCACTCCGTTTTCCCATTCAATTAATTTAGGTGTCGGGAAATAAAGCTCCTGCATATCTTCTTTAGTTTTCATTATCAACGTCTCCTTTTCCAAATAATGACCAGCTCATAGGAATGCTTTTAAATGTTTTCACAAATGTAAGCCCGTACTTTTGCCGGGCAATCTCATTGGTTAAGGCAATGTCATACAAGCCTTCTTTTACTTTTCTTGCGGCTTGGCTGGTTGAATTGACCAGTTTGAAACGTACATCTTTGCGGGTAAAATATTTGATTAAATTAATAGGCGATGGATGTGAAGCAACAACAGATGTATCAAGCATATCCTCCCTGAATTCAAAATCAGGTCGAACAGCCAGGCCGTACATTGGTGTATCGCATCTGAAAATTTGCAAAAGCTGCAAATCCGGCCTCATGTAGAAATGCTTAATGCCGTCGTAAGCGTGTGGGACGATGGTATATTCCAGCGGGCATTGGAGCGTCCTTTCGATGCATGATTCAAACGTATCATGCAAGGACAATTTACTGTTCAGCCCTTGGAGAAGAGTAAAATTGGAAATGAAATGCTTTGCTGCGTACTCACTGCTTGTCCCCTCAGGGCCGAGCGTGTTGACTGTAATGAGTTTGGATAGTGAATCAGTTCTGTTTTTTATCTGAATGCTATTATCCAATATAATCATGAGCACCAACCAATCTTTTAAAATTTTAAGTAAATTTTATCCAGCGGCAATCAAACTGTCAATGTTTTTAGAAAATACTGATAATTATTCCCATACAAACAAAAAAACCCTTAAAAAAGGGTTTTTAATTATAGGAATTTAGAAACTTTGTTTATTGGGATAAGGACTGATTGGCCTTCTTCTCATGCTTGCCGTACTTTTTATATGCGAAAACACTGAGCACAAACCCGAGCACTGTGATGGCGGCACAAATCAATCCGACGGCTGCATAGCCGTATGCCACATATACAGGTCCCATCAACGCAGAGCCTAATGTCACGGCCAGATTCGAGGCGAGGCTGTAAAATACCATGATTTTTCCGCGATGACGCTCTGAGCAGTCACTTAAAATGGTGCTGAGCAGTGTCACCGTCAAGCTTTGCATTAATCCCCAAATAAATAGACTGACGATTAACAGAAACATTGACGCCGACGCATATGGCAAACACGCCAGCAGCACGCTGATGCCCCCCAGCGCTATCAAAAGGGAACGCATTTTTCCGATACGGTCGGCCATCTTTCCTGTCACCACACTCATGGAAAACCCGATGCCGTAAATCATGATAAATAAGCCTGCGGCAGTATTTCCACCGGTAAAAATGTGCTGAAGATAGGTGCCCAGGAATGAATACATACCGTAAAAACCAATCATATTACAAAAGGTAATCATGATATAAACGGGTACGCGCGGGACTTTCACCGCATCTCGGAATGTTCCAGCCGGCTCTTCTTTTCCTTCCCCGCCGCTGTTTTTATGCTCGGCATGGCGGCGCATTTCAAGCAGGATCAGCAGAACAACCAAAACACCCATCAAGGCGAAAATCCAAAATGTCCATCTCCAATGCAGGACGCCGCCGATGAATGAGCCGAGCGGCACACCGAAGATCAGTGCCAGCGACCAGCTTGAGACGATCAGTCCCATCACCCTGCCCCTGTATGTATAAGGAACACGATCCCCGACAACTGCGTAAGCGGTCGGCACAAACGCTCCCGCAGCCAATCCTGAAAGCGCCCTGCCTAAAAAGAAGAAGAAGATATTTTGAGCTAAAGCGCACATCACGGTCCCTATAATAAAGATCATAAGCCCGGCCATTAAACTTATTTCCCTGGAGTATTTATCACCTAATGGAACCAAAAGCGGCGCACCAATAAAAATCATAATGCCGTAAATACTGATAGATAACGCAAGGACACTGACATCTGAGCTGAAGGCTTTTGCTAAATCCGGCAGCAGCGGTGAGATCACAAGCTCTTCAGATCCGGCCGCAAATACCCCCATCGTTAAAGCCAGTGCTAACAATAGCGGAAAATGATGTTTTGTTTTGATGTCGTTGTTTTGATTGCTGTTCATTCTTTCTCAAACACCTCTTCCATAATCTTCATATCATAAAGTTGTAATATAGTTTAGCATTGTTTTTTCATAATTTACAATACGTATAGAATCTTTATCATTTTTATTATTTTCATTTACATATTAATATAAATTTCTTCATTTCATTTTAAAAATACCATATAACAACATGTAAAAAAGTTCACCGGTTTCCGGAGAACTTTTTCTGCTGCGCCTCGCACGATTCGATTTCTCTCAAATCCACATGCTTCGGACATTGTTTTGGGTTGCAGCCGCCTGCTTTTGAGGCTGCACTGGGACAATTGCCGGCTATCAGCCATTTGGCGATCCTGTTGGTAAGCCGTGTTCTGTATTATTGGCGATTTCAAGCATATGATCGAAATCACGTGCTTTGCTGACATCTTTTTCACCTCATTGTTTTTTGGGCGGCCGTAATTGTGAATGCTTTATAAAATCAGCCGGCCAGATTCATACAGTTTTTTAAGCACAAAAAAGAGACTGACATGATCTCAGTCTCTCATCACTCTATTCATTAACGAGGGTCAATTACCAGCTGTGTTTCTGCATAAAAACTGCCGATTCCAAAACCGTTTACAACGTTCCCTTTAATTGTGTAAGTGCCTGCGCGCGGAAGGGTTTTGCGCACCATGACGAGGTCAAATTCAGACCTGCCTAACAAATCAAGCGTAAGCGGGAGTCTGACTGTCTTGCCATCGTTTAAAATTTGTGTTTCTTTCAGTGTTCTTCCATTTACTGAATCTCTTGTCGTGGCATGAAACCCGTCAGGAAAACGAAATTCTACCGCTCCGAGAGAAAACACCGCTTTTGGTTTATATGTCACTTCAATATCAGAAGTAGTCCACTCTGTTGTGCTGTTGATTGTTTTTGCCCCGATTGATGCAGACTTTGCATGCGCGTGGCCTGAAGGAAGCAAGATTGATAGTAAGACAGCTGAACTGATGAATAATGAAGATACGAATGAAGTTCTTTTTAGCATGACATTATCTCCTTAAATCACTGTTGGGATTGGCCAGAGCGTCCTCTGCAGAAAAAGTGTTTTTTTGTAATTCGCGAATGATCCTTCTTTTTCCTTAAAAATTAATCTATCATCATTTTCCATGGAAGTAAATGCTTTTTTAGGAATATTCACACTTGTAATTATTTCGATAGTCTTATTCTGTTTTTACAAGGTTCTAAAACATGTGTTTTCTCTTTTTTTCAGCCGCATCCGCCTGTCGTTTTGTATCTATTTTCCTATTTTCACAAAAAAGTCGAAGACGCTTTCGCTCTTCGATTGATCATGATCTATCTTTATCTACATTCGGTGTTCCAGTTAAAGCCGATCGTCTCATCATCCCATGGAATCCTTTTTTCATCAGGCTGATCAGGGTTATACGACATGGTGGTAAAGTAGATAATCGTCAGCGGCGTTTCTCCCAGCACCCTGTATCCGTGAGCGACCCCTTTTGGAATCAATAACAGCATTGGGTTGTCTTCACCCATATAATAGACGTCAGTTTCTCCTTTTGTCTTTGAACCCTCTCGAAGATCGTAAAGGACAACCTGAGCGTGGCCGGTCGGAAAGAACCATAGGTCATCCTGCTTCTCATGATAGTGAAATGCTTTTATGACACCAGGATAGCTTTTCGACCAAGACGCCTGCCCGAAATGCTCGAGAAGGTTCTCATCATCCCGAACCAGCTCAGCAAAAAAGCCCCTGTCGTCATTATGCTTTGTCAGTTTTTTCACCTTGACTCCTTCAATCACGCGCACTGCTCCTCTCCTGCAAATACTCCCGTAACGCTTCCCGCCAATGGCGGGGGCGGATGCCGGCTTCTTCAATGGCCCGATGGCTCAGTACAGAGTAAGCCGGACGGGGCGTTTTGTTCCCGTATTCTCCTGTCGTGACAGGCAAAATGACTGTCGCCAGCCCGCTTTCTTCCATAATCGCCTTCGCGAATTCATACCAGCTGCATATGCCTGAATTGCTGACATGATAGATGCCCGGCGGATGGCTGAACAGCTTGATGACCGCTTCTGCTAAATCCTTCGTATATGTCGGCGAACCTATTTGATCGTTTACAACCCTCAGCTCTTGTTTCGTTTCGGCAAGTTTCAGCATGGTATGGACGAAATTGCTGCCGCCATGTCCGTACACCCACGATGTTCTGATGATCGTACTGTCTTTCGTTGCTAATCGAATCAATTCTTCTCCGAGCTTTTTGCTTTTGCCGTAGATGGTGTTCGGTTCGAGGGGATCATCTTCCTTGTATGGCTGCGTTCCTTTTCCGTCAAATACATAGTCCGTGCTGATATGAATATATTGAGCGCCGATGCCGGCTGCCTCAAGGGCGGTATAATAAGCGCCGATTCCGTTAATCAAGTACGCTTTATCAAGTTCTGTCTCGCATTTGTCAACCGACGTAAATGCGGCCGTATTGACCACGATATCCGGCCGATAATATCCAAACGAATGCCGTACTGAGCGCTGATCAGAAATGTCCATCATCTTCTTTGTTAAGGCAATGACCTCATATCCGGCTTGCTTCAGCTGGCGGCACAGTTCCAGGCCAAGCTGGCCTCCCGCACCAGTCACCAATACCTTCGTCAATCGAATCACCTTCTCATCGGTCATTGTTTGTATACCAGCGAATCGTACGCGCGATGCCGTCTTCAAACGGCACTTCCTGCCGCCAGCCCAGTTCGTTTTTCAGCTTTGACGCGTTGATCGCATAGCGCCGATCATGCCCTTTTCGGTCTTCCACATGGGCGAACAATTCCTCACAGCCCAGATGCTTCATGATGATGCTCGCCAGCTCTTTATTCGTGCGTTCATTTCCGCCGCCGATGTTATACACCTCGCCGTCTGTTCCTTTTTCTAAAATCAGCTTGATGGCGCGGCAATGATCCTCCGCAAACAGCCAATCTCGAATCTGCAGCCCATCGCCATACAGCGGAACCGGAAGCCCTTGCTTTGCATGGCGGATAATCGTCGGAATCATTTTTTCGCTGTGCTGATAGGGGCCGTAATTGTTGCTGCATCTTGTAATGATGGCCGGAAGCTTATGGGTTTTCACATAAGACAACACGAGAAAATCAGAGCTTGCTTTGCTGGCTGAGTATGGGTTGTTAGGGGAAAGCGGCGTCGTTTCAGTAAACGCGGGATCATCCAGTTCTAAATCCCCGTAGACCTCATCTGTTGAAATATGAATCAGCTTTTTTGCCTTCCCTTGTAAAACCGCTTCCGCCAATCGGTATGTCCCCATCACATTCGTAGTGATAAACGGCTCCGCTTGGGAAATGCTTCTGTCCACATGCGATTCTGCCGCGAAATGAATCACACCGTCATAGGTCTGATCAAACGCGCGGTCGATATCCTCCTGAACGCTGATGTCCCCTTTTACAAAACGAAATCGGCTGTTTTCCTTTAATATGTCGATTTCCTCCGGGTGGCTGGCGTACGTCAGTTTATCTAAAACGGTAATGCGCGCATCCGTTTCCTTCAGCATGAGCTTTGTAAACGTGAGCCCGATGAAGCCGGCCCCGCCCGTAATTAAATATGATTTTGCCATCACTTTTCGTCCTGTCCTTTCTGTAAAGCCTTGTGTACAAGCCGGGAGGCGAGATGAAGCGATTCATGAGTTCCGGCATCAACCCACCAGCCTGATAACACATCATACGTAAGCTGGCTGTTTTCGATGTATAGATTATTCACATCGGTGATTTCCAGTTCGCCGCGCTTTGACGGTGATATTTGTTCAATATATGAAAATACCTCCGCATCATACATATAAATGCCGGTTACACAAAGATTGGTCGGCGGATGCGCGGGCTTTTCGATAATGGAACGGATCCGCTTGTTTTTCTCATCAATCTCAGCAATCCCGAAGCGTTCCGGATCATCAACTTCTTTGAGCAGCACCTTTGCTCCTTTTCCCTGCTGTTCAAAGCGCTCCGTATAAGGCTTTAATGAATCTTCGAATATATTATCACCTAATAATAAAAGGAAAGGCTCTTTTTTCGTAAAGCGTTTTGCATAAGACAGTCCATCCGAAATGCCCGATGCGGCCGGCTGTACCTGATAAGTGATGGTGACGCCAAGCTCTTCCCCGTTCCCAAGCAGCTTATAAAATTGCGGCATATGCTCTTTTTGGCTGATGAGTAAAATGTCTTTTATTCCGGCTTCCTCAAGCTTCATAATCGACCAGTAAATCATCGGATACGGGCCTACAGGAAGCAAATGCTTGTTGACGGCTTTCGTTAAGGGCATAAGGCGTGAGCCGTTTCCTCCGGCTAAAATAACACCTTTCACATTAACACTTCCTTACTTGCATTTTTATACCTTTCGATCATACATATCTTGAAAGAATAGCTGTTACCCGATTGTTCCCTTTGCCATCCAAGAGCGGCCTTCCCCCTTGTGCAAAGAAAGGCGCAGAGAATAGCTGCTGATGAGCCGTGACATTTGATGGATAATCGTTTCACCCGATACAGGCTCTCCCAGACCAAGACCAAGGACGACGTCTTATTCAGCGAATAGTTTGGCTGTTGCGGTTTGACGTTCAACCTGGGAAAGAACAAGGCAAGGCACGCCGATACAAATAGCTTCATCCAGAGAGAGGCCCCCGGCGGCAATAGCTGCACCTGCTTGTTTCATCACACCCGCCATATCATTTGTCTGCCTGATCACCGTGTACTGCGGCTTTTTTTCGGATCCGCCTTCGGACCTTTGGAGAGCCATCCCGCTTTAAGCGAGTTCTCCCTTGCCGATTAACGGAAATGAATTAGGAAGAAAATGATCTCTCTTTTGCACCATTTCCTTTGCGCTCCCATCATTTTATTCAGTATCTTCCCGCCTGTAATCAACCCCTGTTTTGGCTTTCAGTTCCGCTAATAAAGCGTTTGTTGATTCTGTCACCGGATAATTAGCTGCTGTGAATGCCAGACGCGACTCTTCTGCTTTTTCCTGCACAGCGGGACTTTGAAGAACCTCAATCAAGGTGCGCGCCAGTTCATCCGGCTGGTCAAACATAAAATCGCCTAGAGATTCATAATACGGATAAGAGCGGTTTCCGGTCGATTTCCCGATCAGCACAGGCTTTTGAAACAGCATGGCTTCAAGTCCGACTGTTGAGGTTTGCGTCACTGCCGCGTCAACATATGGCAGCACATCATAAAGCCCCGGCTCCTTTTTGAGGACTCGGCATGCTTTATGTTTTTTCGCCGCCTCGTGATACAGATCCAGCTTGTTTTTTCCGATTTCCCACGGGTGGGGTTTGATGATGATTTGCAGCTGATTCTGATCAGAAAGCCCTTCCAGCACACCGGAATAAAAATCTTCTGAAAAGGGCTGAGTGGCAATGAGCACAATTTTTTTAGACGGATGAAAAGCAAGTTTGCGATAGAAGACGGACATATCCATAGGGGTTCTGTTAAAAATCTCATCGAAGCGGGGATGTCCCGTGACGAGAATCTGCTCGGGTTTACAGCCTTTTCGTATGAACCACTCTGCTTCATACGCGCCAAAAACAGCTTGATAGGCTGTAAAAACAGGAATGAAGGCTTCATCTCCCATCAATGCGCCATGCTGAAGACAAATGCTGACGGCACCTCTCCTACGGCACATGAGAGCGAGCACTCTGCTGTAAACATCTTCGGCAGTTCCGACGACAACGGCCGAAATCTTCTCTTTCTCAAACAGCGTATCAACCGTATCAATGGCTTCCATAAATAAAGGAATATCTTTATAAAGCCGGTCGCGAAACGCTTGATCACCGAATGCCGGGTGATCGTTGAAAGAGGCAAGAATCGAACAGGCTGTTTCGAGATACGGCTTCGGGTCGCCCTTCTGGCATGATTCCGCAATCTCACGCTTACTGATCACTGGCAGATCACAATAATGCGGCAAACTCCATCTGGCCAAAACAGATGTTTTTTCAGGATCAAACTGATAGTAATTTTCGTTTGTAAAACGCAGGTAATCAAAGTGCAAAATGACTTTCCCTTCAACAGGTTCGTCGTTTATTTTGACTATATTTTGTATGTTTTCTTCAAAAAACGGCTGAATCTGCCCTTCATCGATATGCTGATCCGCCGGTCCAAATAACTCTGGTTCTTCTTCCATTATCACTCGCAGCTCAGGGCTGATATATTGATAAAAATTGCTGATAAGCCCAAGCGGAATCCCCTTATAGCGAAGTTTGTCAAAAAGCTCTACATACTTCCGGTACAGCACCCAATAATTGCTTAAATAGGCCGACAAGCTCTCACCCCATTCCAAGCTTTCTTAATGATTCACGCAGATCGCGGCAATTGCTCTGCGGAGGAAGATTCCTGACGAATTCATTTTTTTCGGATTCAAACAGCTGAAAGTGAATCGATTGGTCGGTAATATAATTCAGATCCAGCTCCTCAGCCAGCGGGTAAAACGGATAAAAGTGGTTGACTCTCCAAAAGAACCTGGCATCGCCGATCCGATAAAACGCCGGGTTTTCATCCCAATAGGAGCCAAATGTCTCCTTTACCTTTTCAAGCACGGAATACCTGTGCATCACCGAGCAATGATCGATGGCGCACGGCGCGTTCCAAGTCATTTGAGCTGCAGGTCTGACCGTCTCTTTTACAATGTCGCGGTGCTCGTTTAAATGAAGGGTTTTGGAGGCTGAGTAAATCACATCCTTTTCAGGGTGAGCATCAAGCTCCTGCACCATTTTCCGGAGCCGATTCGGCATATAAATGTTGTCATCCGTTGCATAGGTGATATATTCACCTTCCGCCATCTCAATCGCCTGATTGATCAGCGCCGCGTACCTCGTCTTTGCCGTTCTTTCCTTTACTCCAGATACATTACTTTGATAAAAACGCACTCGGTTATCATTCAAAAAAGGACGGATTACATTCAGCGTCTCTTCATTGGAGTTGTCATCCATAATAAACAATTCAAAATCTGAAAACGTTTGTGAGAGTATGCTAGAAATGGATTTTGCCACATAATCGCTTTTGTTATAGCTCGTCATAATGACTGACACTTTCGGCAAATCCTACACCTCCTTCTTGGCACTTCACACCTGAAACTATCGTTATCTTATGTTGCTTACGCGCCAGTTGCGCCAGGGATACAAACCAATATGCGAAAAGTTTGTGTATATCTTTAAAAAACAGCGGCTGTCCTGATCAAAATTTGATCCGTCCGCTATCCTTTTTGCGCATATTCCAAGCATCAGCCTCATAATGTGAAAGAGATAAAACTCGCACCAGCGACTAAGATCGTTTTCCATCGGGGGTGAGTTATCGCGGAGCGTTCACCTATACATCCTGAACATGTTTTGAATGGTTTTCATCAAAAGGAGGAACGATATGAAACCGAAAAAAAATCAATATCAGCAAATGCAGGCATTTGATAATATGCAGGGGTTTCAGCCTCAGTTTGGCTCCAATCCTTACCCGCAGCAAGGCCAAGGCGGACAAATGCAGATGATGGGGATGCAGCCAATGATGCCAACAATGCAGCAGGGGCAGCAGCAGCAAGGACAGCAGGGTTTCGGATTCCCGAGCCAGCAGCAAGGCGGCGGTTTTCAAATTCCATCGGGGCCTACACCGTCAGCGCCGGGCCAAAGCGTTCCCGGCATGCTGCCTGTTGAAGAATCTTATATCGAAAACATTTTGCGTTTAAATCGTGGAAAAACAGCTACCATTTACATGACGTTTGAAAACAGCAAGGAATGGCCCTCGAAAATCTTTCGCGGTGTCATCGAGGCCGCGGGCCGGGATCACATTATTATCAGCGATCCGAAATCAGGAACACGCTACCTGCTCCTGACAATCTACCTCGATTACATTACGTTTGATGAGGAAATTGCCTATACGTATCCATATTCCATGTCTTCCTATTCGCCAAGATAAAGAAAAAGCCAATCCCTCTTATGATGAGGGATTGGCTTTTTTTGTTTATAGATATTTGACGGCTGCGACAACGATCATAATCCAAGAAATAATAAACGCCACGCCGCCGAGCGGAGTAATAGCCCCAAGAATGGAGACTTGCGTCACACTGAGTATATATAAGCTTCCGGAAAACAGCACAATTCCCGCAAACATCAGCCAGCCGGCTGTCGTGACACTGCCGGTGCCGGATAATTTATCGGCCAGAAATGCGACTACGAAAAGCCCCAGGGCGTGATACATATGATACTGCACGCCTGTGTGCCAAACTTGAAGATATTTATCAGGGATTTTCCCTTCTAATCCGTGAGCGCCAAAAGCGCCGAGGCCCACAGCAAGGAGGGCGTTTATGGCTCCTAATATGATAAAAACTTTCATCTATCTCTCCCGCCTTTTCGTTAAACTCATATCATTTATCTTATCGCACCTGCACCAAAATTCAATGTTTGTTCTCCGATGACACGAGATTGTCGGATTTTCTCCTGCGCCAAAGCTGAAACTGATCTGCCGCTATTGCCGCAAGCGTCCCTAATACGAGCCCGTTGCTTAAAAGAGAAATAAATACCGGATGCAATCCCTTTAATGCAGTTTCAGGAACAAACATGATACCGACCCCTGTCAGCAGAGAGATACCGATCACAGACCGCACCCTTTTCAGTTCCGCTTTCTCGTATGAATCAAATTCAGCAAAGGCCAGACCGCCCATTGCGGAGAACACAACAAAGTTCACCGCAAATCCAACAGGTGACGGCAGGCTCGCAAACGCATTCATAAAAAACGGAATCACACTGATCACGACAACCAGAATACTGCCGAGCATAAACGGTTTTTTAGAAGACATTTTGGTCGTCTCAATAAAACCCGCGGCTCCAGAAATCGGAACCGGTGCAATAGCTCCCGTCAAACCGCTGAGCAGATGGCTGAATGAAGCGGCAAAACCGGCATGGCGTTCATGATGCTGTCCATCCGGCTGTTTACCGAATTTTTTCACAGCAATATCCACCACCTTCATGCTCGCAAGCATATTCACGATCAGCAGGATGGTAACAAAAATGGAAGTGATGATCAATCCGCTGTTAAATAGCGGGGTGCCAAAAGGAAACAGGGAAGGCAGCTGAAACAGCCGGTCCGGCATTTCCATCGGCTTTGCGGCTCCGGCAGCGGCAAACAGCACCCACCCTCCGAACAGGGCCAATAGAATCGAATATTGCTTAAAAAACATAATGTTCGAATTTGTCATCAAAAAGGCGGCAGCAATCACAACAAGCGCCAGGCCAAATACAAGAGCGTCCACCCCGTCCTTTCGATAGCCGATTCCGAGAATTCCTTTTATAATAGGCTGACTCAGCTGCATGACGAGCAGCAATAAATAGACGCCCGTTACAACCGGAGTAAACAAGGCGGCAAGCCGGTCTATAACCTTGAAGACACTTAACAAAAAGAAACATACAGCGCTTACAAGAAGTGCCCCCTGCAAACCGCGCAATGTATCTCCATATGTCACAAACACAGTTCCCGTCAGCCCGGCATAGATCGTATACACTCCCCACCACAAGCCGGCGGGGCTTTCATTAATCGGCAGTCTATGGCCTTTCAAACACTGAATAACCGCGGCAATTCCCAGTACAAAAAAGGTGCTTTGGATCAATCTCGCAGAATCAGAGTGATCCAGATGAAACGACTGGGCAACCGCCACCGGTACAACAATTGCCGCAGCAATGATAAACGCTGTCCATTGTAGTGCGCCAAGAACCAATTTCACGTGAGCTCAACCTCTCTCATTAAAAATCAAATAAAGACTCTCCGTTTCCGTCCTCTTCCTGCTTCTCTTTTTCCTGCTTTCGATATTTATTTAATCCCGCGCTTCCCATCATTTTTTCCATCATCAGCTGGTCTGTCGATGGCGGCGCGGCAGGGCTCGGTGTGCTGCTTGGCTGTATGCGGGGCGCGCTCGCAGTCTCCGGCTGATCCAGCACGACGTCACACAAAGATCGGACAACCGCTACATAACGCTTCAGCTCCTCATCCCGTTCAGCAGTCTTTGCTTTTTTCAGCTCCTCTTCCATCTTTTGAATCAAAGCAGATATATGAATGTTCATCAAGAACCCTCCAAGAAAATAAATGTCGTCTTCCTGCATTTTATCAAATTCATGCGGCAAACGCAGATATGAGTTTGTTATTTTTTCTGACAAACCTTGCGCATTTGACAAGCAGAACAAATTTTTCACATAATAAATCACCATATCTTACAAAAAAGGAGCGACGGAATGAACAGCATCCCCTCTATCGTCAGCAAGCATAAGGCCTATTTTGCGGCGGGGCATACGAGACCGCTAGAATCGAGACTGGACATGCTGCAAAAGCTGAAACAAGCCATCAAAACACATGAAGCCGATATAACAGCCGCTCTCTATCAGGATCTCCACAAATCCGAACAAGAGGCATACACGACAGAAATTGGAATCGTGTTGGAGGAAATCAGCTTTGTGATGAAACGGCTGAGAAAATGGATCAAGCCGAAACGAGTCAAAACACCGCTGACCCATCTAGGCTCGAAAAGCATCATTATCCCTGAGCCGTATGGGACCGTTTTGGTGATTGCTCCTTGGAACTATCCCTTGCAGCTGGCTCTTTCTCCCTTGATCGGAGCCATTGCAGCCGGAAACACGGTCGTTCTCAAGCCGTCAGAATATACGCCGGCTGTTTCCGCTGTTCTTTCTAACCTCATCAGCAGCGTTTTTCCGAGTGATTATGTCGCTATGGCGGAGGGCGGGCCCGACGTCAGCACAGCGTTATTACAGCAGCCCTTTGACTATATTTTCTTCACCGGCAGCGTTGCCATCGGTAAAATCGTCATGGAGGCCGCCGCCAAACAATTAATTCCGATTACCTTGGAGCTTGGCGGCAAAAGCCCCTGCATTGTCCACAAGGATGCTGACATAAAGCTCGCCGGCAAACGCATCGTATTTGGGAAATTTACTAATGCGGGGCAAACCTGCATCGCACCGGATTACGTATTTGTCCACGAAAGCATCAAAACAAAGCTCACAGAAGAAATGAAGCGTGCGATCAATGAGTTTTACGGCCCTCAGCCTGAACAAAATCCGCAGTACGGCAAAATCGTCAGCGAACGCCACTATCAGCGGCTGCTCAGCTTTCTCAAAGATGGCGTCCCGCTTACAGGCGGGCAATCTGATCCTGATCACCACAAACTAGCGCCGACGATTCTTGATCAAGTAAAGGATGACTCTCCAGTGATGCAGGAGGAGATTTTCGGGCCGATTCTTCCGCTGTTTACATACAGCGATATCGAGGAAGTCATTGAGAAAGTCCAATTGCGCCCAAAGCCGCTCGCTCTGTATATCTTCACCACAAACAAAGACATCGAGCGGGCTGTTTTAGAGAATCTGTCGTTTGGCGGCGGCTGTGTCAATGATACGTTAATGCACGTCGCAACGCCATATTTGCCATTCGGCGGCGTCGGAGAAAGCGGCATCGGCAGCTATCACGGATTTGACAGCTTTAACACCTTTTCGCATCAAAAAAGCGTCGTCAAACAAACGAACCGCTTCGATTTTGCTTTTCGTTACCCTTCATCCAAAAACGGGCTGCGGATGATTCGGAAAATACTTAAATAAAAAAGCGCAGAGTATCTGCGCTTTTTATAAATCCTCTATACACCAATTAACCGGCGCTTCTCCCATTTTCTCCAAGCACGCATTCGCCCGGGAAAACGGCCTGCTCCCGAAAAATCCGTTTCTTGCCGAAAACGGGCTGGGATGCGTCGACTCTATGATAAAATGCTTGGACGTATCGATCCGTTCTTTTTTCATTTGGGCATGCCGGCCCCACAAAATAAACACCACTGGACGCTCTCTTTCATTCAACACGTCAATCACCCGGTCCGTCAGACGCTCCCAGCCTTTACCCTTATGGGAATTCGCCTGTCCGCGCCTTACTGTCAGCACCGTATTCAGCAACAGAACCCCTTGCTTTGCCCAGCTGACAAGCGATCCGTGATTCGGGATGCTGCATCCGATATCCTGCTGCAGCTCAAGAAAAATATTCCGTAATGAAGGCGGCTGCTTCACACCCGGCTTTACGGAGAAGCTTAAGCCTTGAGCCTGTCCCGGACCGTGATACGGGTCTTGGCCGAGAATGACGACCTTGACATCATCGTATGAGGTATAATGCAGCGCATTAAAGATATCTCGGCTGTCCGGATAAATGGTTTGCTCCGCGTATTCCCGCTTCAGCATCTCTCTGAGCTCTTGATAATACGGTTTCTCAAACTCTTCTTTCAGCTGATTCCACCAGCTGTCCTGTAATAGCTGTTTCAAGATTCAGGCCTCCCTTACGAACGATGAAGTCTGGAATAGACAGGCTTGCCATCCCAAACGATTTCACTTTGTGCTTCCCGTCTTTTCATCTCAGGCTCTTCAAGCAGGACGGCAAAGTTTTTCGTCGGCAGTTCCCCGAGTCCGTGCTTTTCACTTAAACGATCCAAATACTGTTTCCGCTTGTCGCCAAGGTCCGCAGACTGATTGTCTCCCGCGTCACTAAAGGCATAAATCACACTGGCGCAAGGGACACGCTTCACCCGGTGCTCCTTCGCCGCGCGCAAATAAAAATCCCAGTCCCAATAATTGTGCACATCAGCATCGAAATACCCGATTTCATTATGCAGAAAACGTCTGTACATGCTGCCCGACGGCACATATGTAGAGAACACTCTCATATCCTCATAGTCAGCGGTGTAAGCAAACAGCTTCCGTGAAATAGGATATCTTGTTCCGTTTTTCTCTTCAAACGAGACAATTTCCGCATCAGAATGAACGAAATCTGCCGTTTCTATTTCCTTCGCCATTCTCTCCACATGCCCCGGCGTAAAGAAATCATCGTCATCACAAAGCATAATGCAATCGCCAGATGCCTCTTTCACACCGGCATTTCTCGCTGCCACATGCCCCGAGTTCTTTTCTAAATTGATGACAGCAATCGGAAGCTCCGGATACAGTGCTTTCACTGGCACGACCGATTCTCCGGCATCATTCACAATAATAATTTCATACGGTTTCAAGGTCTGCTCAGAAATCGATTCCAGCAGCTCACACAAAGCCGGAATCCGATTATAGGTCACAATTACGATAGAAATCTTCATGATGCTCTCCTTCTCATTTTCATAGTCATGTACTATTAAAACATATATTGGACGGGAGATCAGTGGGAATATCCTACCGAAACGAGAAACTAAATTGACAGAAACAGCAGTGTTGCACTGATCAGGAGCGCCATGATTATTGTCAGATCTCCAAAAACATGAAAGAGATCTTTTAGGCGGACGCCATTCGGAAGGATAAGGTGCCAGAGCTTAGATTGATAGACCGGAAGCAGCACAAGCGCATAAGCAAGACACAAAAACGTAAAAGCCGGCGGAACAAAAGCACAGCCTGTATCCTCCCAATTCCTCACGATGTCTTTCACACTTGATCCATCTAATAAAAACAAAGATATCATGATGGCCAGCAACACAAAGGATCCCAGTTGAACCTCGAACAGGCGCATTTTCTGGTTATATGCAAACCGGACCGCCCAAAACCAAACGTAAGCATATGAACATAACAGCATAAGAATGGCTCCGGCCGTATATACGACGTCAGGCAGCAGATCTAGCAGAAAGACAAAAGGCAAGCTGGCCAGCATAGCCAAGAGCATACAGCCGCCCGTAAACAAAAATACTGCTCCATGAGCTACAAAACCATATAAACAAGAGCTAATCTTCACAATCTGCACCTTCCTTACATAGAAATTCTATGTATATAAATAAAAAATCAGGCTAGCTGACGCCTGCCAATATAACAGCCCATTCGGCCGAATAACGGAAATAGCAGCGTTGCACAAGCACAAGTTTCGACAAACCAAGATGAAAGCAAGGATTGAAACAGCACAACAGGAATTAAATGAAATAGAAAAACAAGCATAAAAATGATGTTTGGCACCATGCAGATCAGAATCGTATGCAAAACAAGCTGCTCTCCGTGTTTCCCAAACTCCCTCACCCCTTGATACCCAATCAGCACCCAGTAGATCATATATGCAGCTAAGATCAGCCACACAGAAACAGAAATGCCTTTCCATACAGCATGAACAATGGGTGATTCAAGCCAGGCATGCATCATCGTAATGATGATACCGACAGCGAAAAGTGTGCTGTTAAAGAAAAGATGGAACATTAAAAACGCTCGGAACGTGACAGGCTGTTCTTTCTTAAACGAAGAAACGATGTCAGCTGGCGTTCCAAACGCCTGCATTAAAGTCTGCATAGCTTCCTCTTCACTCATCCCTTCCTGAAAAGAGTGGAACAAATGATGTTCAATATGGCTCTCAATTTCATCTATCATTGCCTCATCTTCTGGAAGCCCCTTAAGCCCGTTTTTGATTTCGGATAGATACGTTTTTTTATCCATTCTGCCCGCCCCGCTTCAACATTCGGTCCATCATAGCGGAAAATACGTTCCATTCCTTCTTGCGTTCCGCCAGCACCTCTTTGCCTTCATCTGTAATCCGGTAGTATTTGCGGTCCGGCCCTTTCTCCTGCTTCTCCCAATATGACGAAATAAATCCTTGGCGTTCAAGCTTGTGAAGAGAAGGATACAAGGTGCCTTCTTTCATCTGAAGTTCATTACTGCTGCGTGTTCCCATTTCTTTGACAAGCTCATAACCGTACATCGGCCGCTCGTCCAGAAGCGTCAATACCAATATAACAGTGCTGCCCTTAACCAGCTCACGATTTAACATCACAAAACCCCTACCTAGTTTTCTTATGTAGCATTTTACGAAAGCCCTTTGGTATTGTCAAATGATTCCTATCGATCTTCTATATTGTGATACAGAGAAAATCTAACTATAATGAAAGATAAAACACGATGGAGGTTCAAGACATGTCTATGCATAAAGCACTCACCATTGCCGGCTCAGATTCCAGCGGCGGTGCTGGGATTCAAGCTGATTTAAAAACATTTCAAGAAAAAAACGTATACGGGATGACCGCCTTAACGGTGATCGTTGCCATGGACCCGAACAACAGCTGGGACCATCAAGTCTTCCCGATCGATACTGATACAATCCGCGCCCAGCTTGCAACCATTACGGACGGCATCGGTGTGGACGCCATGAAAACAGGAATGCTGCCAACCGTTGACATTATCGAGCTTGCAGCAAAAACGATCAAAGAAAAACAATTAAAAAATGTGGTGATCGACCCGGTCATGGTTTGTAAAGGAGCAAATGAAGTCCTTTATCCGGAGCATGCCCAAGCCCTGCGTGAGCAATTAGCGCCGCTAGCCACTGTCATTACGCCGAATCTCTTTGAAGCCAGCCAGCTCAGCGGCATGGATGAATTAAAAACAATTGACGATATGATCGAAGCTGCGAAAAAAATTCACGCACTCGGCGCTCAATATGTTGTGATTACAGGCGGAGGCAAACTCAAACACGAAAAAGCCGTTGATGTTCTTTATGACGGAGAAACAGCGGAAGTTCTTGAAAGCGAAATGATCGATACGCCTTATACACATGGCGCAGGCTGTACGTTCTCAGCAGCCGTGACAGCAGAGCTTGCCAAAGGTGCGGAAGTCAAAGAAGCCATTTACGCAGCGAAAGAATTCATTACCGCTGCCATTAAAGAATCCTTCCCGCTTAACCAGTATGTCGGACCTACTAAGCATTCTGCACAGCGCCTGAATAAACAATCATAAATAAAAAAGGCTGCCTTCCAGAGAGGCAGCCTTTTTGATATGAGCGAAAACTTTTCACAGAAAAAACTGCCGATTCCATTGGCAGCCTGTTTATTTGATTTTTAAATTGTTCGCAGATTTCCGCAAAAATGCTTCTATCGACTGAACAAAAAGTGCATATTCCTTCATTTGCTCATATGCCCGTGAAAGAATTTCCGCCGTTTCACTGTGCGGCGCTGTCCCGCCAAGCATTTCTTTCACTTGAAGCAGCACATCCTTATATTCTTCCCGCTTATCTTCAACTTGGTCCGCAGCAGCTTCCAAACATTCCGGCGTTATCTTCTGTTCATGTATATTCAAGAAAACAACTCCTTTTACAGAAAAAAATAGTAGGTTATCGTTGAAGAATAGCACAGATGACTCAGATTTCACATAAGAAAATAGGAGGATTTTCTACATAAGTGTCCAAATCCCGACGCTCATCGCAGATTTTCCTGTCGAGCTGACTGTTACTTCATCATTTCCCGGGAAAGGAAAATATCTCGCGCTGAAGACCTCTTCTCCGTTATTGACGAAAACTTCTAAAGATGACGCGTCGATAAACATATGCACGGTATGCAAATCATTCATTCGGCAATGTCTCGCTTCTGTTCTTTTTCCATCGAAGCTCGTTCTCTCCAGCTTAATAATCCCTTCGTCCTTATGAAAGGAAAACACAGCCGTACCTCGGATACTGATTGAAAATCCAGACTCCGTCTGAATGTCTTCAATCAGTATCTCAGCTCTTTCAGGCTTCTCAATCGGAAGTAAGCCAGATGATCCATGCATGCTGATTTGTATGTTCTTCTCATTCCTGCGCATGGCTTTCAGCTCGGGCAGCGGCTGCTGAATCAGCTTCCGGCCTGATAGCGTCAGCTGTCTTGGCAGCGTCATACAATGAATCCAGTGATAGTCAATCGTCGGATGAGCTCCTTCATCTTGATCAGGCACAGCCATCCATGCAAACAAAATCCGCCTTCCCTTATCGTCTTCAAGTGTTTGCGGCGCGTAAAAATCAAAACCTTGATCAAGCTCCGTAAAGTCACCATGCTTCAGTTCAGGCTTGTTATAATCGAGACGCCCGACAAAATAACCTGATTGATACACGTTCTGATAGCGAAAATCATCTGCTTCAAGCCCTTGAGGCGAGACAATCAGCACATCTGATCCTTGAAGGGAAAATAAATCAGGGCACTCCCACATGTACCCGAAATCGTCCAGCCCGTTGAAGCCCGCGCCGGTTATCGGACCTAGGAACCTCCACTCTGTCAGGTTATCAGAAGCAAACAGCACGGCCTGCCCTTTCAAATTTTCCGTTTGCGCACCGATCACCATATACCATGTGCCTTCATGCTCCCATACCTTCGGATCACGAAAATGCGGCGTGTATCCCTCCGGGAGGCGGGCGACGACACCCTTTTTCTCAAAGGACAGTCCATCGTCAGATACTGCCAGGCATTGATACGTTTCCCGATTCCCATCCTGATCCCTGACATTGCCTGTATAAAACAGATAGAGCCGATCGTCTTTCGTGACAGCGCTGCCCGAGTAGCAGCCGTTTTTATCGAACCAATCACTCGGAGCGAGCGCAATGTCTTCTCGCTTCCAATTCACAACATCCTGTGTCGTATAATGCCCCCAAAATTTCGCGCCGTGCCCCGTCTGAAATGGCTGCCACTGAAAAAACACATGATAGCTGCCCTTCCAATACATCACGCCATTTGGGTCATTCAGCAGCCCAACCGGCGGCACAATGTGAAAATGCTGACGGTGCGGATCGCTGTTAGCGATAGACTCTTTTTTCGCCACTTCTTCATAAGCCCGGCGACGAAGCTCCTGATCATGTGCTGTCATTTTTTTCTCCCCTCATCCTCATTAATTTTCATGATAAACGCTGCAATGAACGCTGACACTCCCGCAATGGCCATCCCAATCAGATAGTTGATCAAGTTGCCCATGCCAAATGGCGCGGCAATGGCGATCATCGGAATACCCGTTAATCCGTAAGCGTTTGCTGCCACATGTGTAAAGACGACATATGCACCGCCCAGCGCGCCTCCGATCATCGCGGCGATAAATGGCTTACGGTAGCGAAGATTGACTCCGAATATGACGGGCTCAGTGATGCCAAGAAAAGCAGAAAATGCAGCCGGAAGCGCAATTTCTTTTGTTTTTGCTTTTTTCGCCATAAAGAAGACGGCAAGGCCGGCCCCGCCCTGTGCAACATTCGCCATTGACCAGATCGGCAGCAAGTAGTTTTTGCCGATATCTGCAATAAGCCCCGCCTCAATTGCATGGAAGCTGTGATGAACGCCTGTCAGCACGATAAGTGAATACATGCCTCCGAAAATCAGACCCGCAACAAAACCGGCATGGTCATATACATAGGTTAAAGCAACCGTAATGCCGGAGCCAAGTGCTCTGCCCAGAGGACCAATCGCGATAAAAGCGACAAACCCGGTGACAATCACTGTGACAAAAGGTGTAACAAGCAAATCTACCGCATGCGGAACCACTTTTCTTGTCCATTTCTCTACCTTGCTCATTACATAAACCGCCAGCAGTACTGGGATGACAGTTCCCTGGTAGCCCAGAAGTGCGATATCAAATCCGAAAAGATGCATATAATCAGGTGTCGCTTCCGCCAACCCCCATGGATTCAAAAGATTCGGATGAATCATGATTCCCCCGATGACCGCTCCCAAATAAGGGTTGCTGCCAAATTCTTTTGAAGCGCTTACTCCGATGAGAATCGGCAAGAAAATAAATGCCGCACTTGAGAACATATCAAGCAGCTGCAGCAGCGCAGAATCCTTGCTCATCCAATGAAACGCATTGACCATACCGAGTAATCCCATTAACAGGCCGCTGGCCACAATCGCCGGAATGATGGGAACAAAAATATTAGAAAGCGTTTTCGCAAATCTCGCCGCGGGATTCATTTTTTCTTTTGCCGCATCCTGGTGATTGACGTGATCTTCACGCTCAATGTCGGCTTCCTTTGAAAAAGCGTCGTACACCTTATTCACAAGGCCTGTTCCGAAAATGATCTGATACTGGCCAGAGCTGCTGAAAGCGCCTTTGACGCCATCAAGCTCTTCTACTTGCTCTTGATCTATCTTTGATTCATTTTTTATGACTAAACGCAGTCTTGTTGCACAATGAGCCGCGCTGATAATGTTTTCTTTCCCCCCGAGAAGCTCAATAAGTCGTTTTGCAGTCTCTTTGTAATCCATCTGTTTTTCCCCCTTTTATTTAAACAAAAAAGACCTAAAATTCGCCAACGAATAAAGGACACAGCGATCCTACTCGTTTACACAAATTTTAGGTCTTGCCTGCTTTACCAGTCACAATCCCGCTTATTTAGATTTAAGAATACGCTTTCATCATAAATCATGACAGCGCTTTCGTCAACGGTTTTTTAGTTAATAAGTTTGATAAAACACGCAGACAAAAATTCGTAAATGGGAGCCGTCAGAAACTTAATTCCCGTTACGCTCGGAAATCTGACCGCCGGAATCATAATGATGGGCTGGTTGTATCCCGATCAATAAAAAAACTTCCAGAGATCACTCCCTGCAAGTCAAAGCGGTTATTCCGAGAGATCTTGAAGACGCTGGACATGCAGCGTGATATAGCCGGCCTCGGACTCCGGCAAATGTAATTGATATTCATTTTTCAAAAACTCCGCCAGCTCCAGCGCACATTGATAGGCAAATGAATACTTTTTTTGGATGAAATAAAGCATCTCCTCGTCCATATGATGGAGCGCTTCATTTGATTCCAACCGGCTGACCGCGTATCGCAAATGCGTGACAAGGCGTTGATAGGAAATGCTGTTTTCATCCACCTTTCGATTAAAGTATTGTTCTATCTTTTCTATCATTTCTTTGATCATGGTCGTATGCTTCAGCGCTGAATACATGCTCTCCGCATCCATCTTCGCCGTATGGACATGAAGGGCAATATAACCCGCTTCATCTTCAGGCAGAGACACGCCCAATGTCTCTTTTACGTGTTCGATCGCCCACAAGCCGATCTCAAATTCTTTTTTATAGAGCGCCTTTATCTCGTGCAGCAATTTATTCTGGACAAGCAGCCCATTTTGAATCCTTTCGATCGCAAAGGACAAATGGTCAGAAAGCGCGATATGAATGTGGTCGCTCAGCGGCGCCGCGAGCTCCCCTTCCGCATAGCTGATGATATCTTCAGCTATTTCAATATGCTCCTCCGGCAGCATTTGCAGAATCTGTTTGAACTTTTCATTCTCGCCGTGCACGACAAAGATCTTTTCCACTTTATTTATAGGGATGAGATCATTTTTCTTTTTTTGAAAAGCGATTCCCGGACCCATTACGATTTTTTCCTGATCATCCTCTTTTATTAAAGCCGCATTGTTGTTTAGTACTTTATAGATTTTCAAGAGGCTATCTCTCCCGCCAATTTGCTTTTGACTGGGATTTTACCTCCTTTTGACCGCCATGTAAAGATGCGGGCCAGCTCTCTCCTGCTTTGGCGATTCCTTGAAGGCTTGCAGACACCTTCTTTTATAAAGCGCGGCGGCTTTCGCTTTCTGCTTTTCTTCCTCATTCACAGCCATCCGCCATTCATAAAACGAAACAAGCCCCGCGGCCTGCCCCGCCGCTTTTCTTTGATATGTACGCTGAGCTGTATAAATCGCAGCAGCCGCAGTTTTTCTGTCAGGCGTCACCCAATTCATCAAAAAGACCATCCACACCCGTAAAGTTACAAGCAAACGTTTCATAGAAAAACATCCCTCCGCTTCTTTTTGGCAGGCAGCCTTTTTAGCAGCCCGTTTTCTCAGCCGAGCCTGCGGGAAAAGACGGCCGATTTCTTTTCTCGCAAACTAGCGGCTCTAGCAAAACTCATGACTCTATGATAGACCGTGGAAAGAGAATTCTTTGTCACAATATGAGTGAAAAAACGAACTAGTTTTTAGAAGTTTTGTTGAAAGCTGAAAGAAATGAAATGAAAATTGGAGAACCGCTTTAAAAAATTTATACACAAGTTATCCCAAAGATAAGAACAGCTTAATCACAATAGATATCCACATGTCCACAATCTCTATCTATATTTTGTATAGGAACATATATTCCCACCTATATATATACACAGATTTATTCACTTATGCACAGGGTTCTGTGTATAACTCCTTCCTTATACACAAACAAAATCCCATAAATGATCCAATTGACACAAGGATTTTTTTGAATTTTCAAGAAATATATACTAGATCTTTCATATTTTTTCTAAACAAAAGGGGGAAACACATTGAAACATGGAATCATTCGCTTTCTGCTTCTAAGTTTTGTTTTATTTTTTGCGTTATCCACAGGTATAACAGGTGTACAAGCAGCTCCGGCTTCTTCAAAATCGTCGGCTGGCCTGGAAAAAGCCGAGGTATTCGGTGATATCGACATGACAACAAGCAAAAAAACAACCGTTATTGTGGAATTAAAAGAAAAATCCTTGGCAGAGGCGAAGGAAGCGGGAGAAAGCCAAACGAAAAGCAAGCTGAAAACCGCTCGCACTAAAGTAAAAAACAAAGCCGTCAAAGCGGTGAAAAACGGAAAAGTGAACCGGGAATATGAGCAGGTGTTCTCAGGCTTTTCTATGAAGCTCCCAGCTAATGAGATTCCAAAACTTCTTGCGGTAAAAGACGTAAAAGCTGTATACCCGAACGTCACCTATAAAACAGACAATGTAAAGGATAAAGATGTCACCATTTCTGAAGACGCCGTATCTCCGCAAATGGATGATAGCGCGCCGTATATCGGAGCAAACGACGCATGGGATTTAGGCTACACAGGAAAAGGCGTCAAGGTGGCGATTATTGATACTGGCGTTGAATATCATCACCCGGACTTAAAGAAAAACTTTGGACAATATAAAGGATACGATTTTGTAGACAATGATTATGACCCGAAAGAAACCCCAACTGGCGATCCGAGAGGTGCAGCAACTGACCACGGCACACACGTAGCCGGAACGGTTGCTGCAAATGGAACGATTAAAGGCGTAGCGCCAGATGCCACGCTTCTTGCTTACCGCGTACTGGGCCCCGGCGGAAGCGGCACAACGGAAAACGTCATTGCCGGCGTGGAACGCGCTGTACAGGACGGTGCAGATGTGATGAACCTGTCTCTCGGAAACTCTTTAAACAACCCGGACTGGGCGACGAGCACAGCGCTTGACTGGGCCATGTCAGAAGGCGTTGTCGCGGTAACGTCAAACGGCAACAGCGGCCCGAACGGCTGGACAGTCGGATCGCCAGGCACATCAAGAGAAGCGATTTCTGTCGGTGCGACTCAGCTGCCGCTCAACGAATACGCCGTCACTTTCAGCTCTTACTCTTCCGCAAAAGTAATGGGGTATAACAAAGAGGACGATGTCAAAGCGCTCAATAACAAGGATGTTGAGCTTGTTGAAGCCGGACTTGGCGAAGCAAAGGACTTTGAAGGAAAAAATCTGACAGGCAAAGTCGCCGTTGTCAAACGGGGCAGCATTGCGTTTGTGGATAAAGCCGAGAATGCTAAAAAAGCCGGCGCCATCGGCATGGTTGTGTATAACAACCTCTCTGGGGAAATTGAAGCCAATGTGCCTGGCATGTCTGTGCCAACGATTAAGCTTTCATTAGAAGACGGCGAAAAACTCATCAGCTCCATAAAAGCCGGCGAGACAAAAACAACATTCGGTTTAACAGTCTCAAAAGCGCTCGGTGAGCAAGTGGCTGATTTCTCATCCCGCGGACCTGTTATGGATACGTGGATGATCAAGCCTGATATTTCCGCGCCAGGCGTCAATATCGTCAGCACGATTCCGACACACGATCCTCAAAACCCATATGGCTACGGATCAAAACAAGGTACGAGCATGGCATCTCCTCATATTGCCGGAGCGGTTGCCGTTATTAAACAAGCCAAACCAAAATGGAGCGTTGAACAGATCAAAGCCGCCATCATGAATACCGCTGTCGCCTTAAAGGATAGCGATGGAGAAGTGTACCCGCATAACGCCCAAGGTGCAGGCAGCGCAAGAATCATGAACGCAATCAAAGCTGACTCCCTCGTCTCGCCTGGAAGCTATTCCTACGGCACATTCTTGAAGGAAAACGGAAACAATACGAAAAAAGAAACGTTTACGATTGAAAACCAATCTTCCATTAGAAAGTCATACACACTTGAATACACATATAACGGCAGCGGCATCTCCACATCCGGCACAAGCCGTGTTGTGATACCGGCACATCAAACCGGAAAAGCCACTGCAAAAGTAAAGGTCAATACAAAGAAAACAAAAGCCGGTACCTATGAAGGAACGGTTATCGTCAGAGAAGGCGGAAAAGTCGTCGCCAAGGTACCTACATTGCTGATCGTCAAAGAGCCGGACTATCCGAGAGTCACATCCCTCTCCGTCAGCGAAGGATCTGTACAAGGCACCTATCAAATTGAAACCTACCTTCCTGCGGGAGCGGAAGAGCTGGCATTCCTCATCTATGACAGCAATCTTGATTTTGCAGGCCAAGCCGGCATTTATAAGAATCAAGATAAGGGCTATCGGTACTTTGACTGGGACGGCACGATCAATGGCGGAACCAAGCTTCAGCCCGGTGAATATTACTTGCTCGCCTATGCCGCGAACAAAGGAAAATCAAGCCAGTTGCTGACTGAAGAGCCTTTTACCGTTGAATAAGAAAAATCCCTGCCGAATCGGCAGGGATTTTTGTGTTAATTCGCAAATGCCTCCTGCAGCAAGCGGTAAGATTGGAGCTTATCTTCAAAATGATGCGTAATGGTCACCGCCATGATTTCTTCTGTTCCATACGCCTTACTCAAAGCTAACAGCTGATCCTTAACCTGTTCTTTCGTGCCGACAATCATTCGATTTCGATTATCAGCAATTCGTCTCTGTTCATATGGGGAGTATGTATTGTCCCGAACAGCTTCGAACGAAGGAACGCCTTCTAAAGGTATGCCCTGCTCTCCTGCCAATAGCGTAAAATCAAGCACGGCAGCCAGCTCCTCTGCCTTCTCCTCCGTGTCGGCGCAAAGAACAAAAACAGCGACTGCCGCGCGAGGCTTGTCTCCTAACACAGACGGTTTGAATCGTCTCTTATACTGTCTGACCGTATCCTCTCCGCCCTCTCCATTGATAAAGTGGGCGAACATATAGCCAGCGCCTGAATCAGCGGCAAGCAGCGCGCTTTCTCCAGATGATCCGAGCAGCCACACATCCGGCGCGGTTGAAATATGCGGCGCTGCGCTCAGATTCGGAAAACGGTGTTTGTCATCCGCCAAATCATGCAAATACATGGTCAACTCCTTGATTTGCTTCGGATACTGATCGGCATTGCGCTTTCCGCCGTCATTCAGCGCCCATGACGCAATCGGCATTCCCCCTGGTGCTCTGCCAAGCCCCAGATCAATTCTTCCTGGTGTCAGCCCCTCCAGCACACGGAAATTTTCAGCTACTTTATAAGCACTGTAATGCGGCAGCATGACTCCCCCTGATCCAACACGAATTCGCTTCGTTTTCGCCGCGATATGACTGATCAGCACTTCTGGGCTTGACCCTGCCAGCCGCTTTGAAAAGTGATGCTCAGACACCCAAAATCTCTTATATCCTAGCTCCTCAGCAGTTTGCGCAAGTGCAACGGTTTGCTGTAAGGCCGTTTCTGCACTGCTGCCCTCTGATACAGGAGATTGATCTAATATACTTAATGAAATCATCCCTACCACCTCCTCCTCATCGTATCACTGATCCCTTATTTTTTCTCCAAAGCCGCTCACACTGCTTTCAGTTTCTCCCGATCATTCGCCATTTATTTGTGACAGCCTGTCTCTATTTGTCGGAATATGTTACACGTGAAACATAAAAACCTCTCCTAAAAGGAGAGGTTTTCTTTAGTTTTTATTAAAGCCTTTTTCTTTCACATAGTCATTTAAATACGTACGCGGCTTTTGCTTCATAAAGTTTAGAATTTGTTCTGACCACGTTTCTTCCCGCTTTCCGTTTGTTCTTTCTCTATAATAATCAGAAATGGTTTGGTCATACGCATTCATCGTTTCACGGAAATCGTCTGCGTTCCCATTATACGTATTCTCATGATAGACAGCCTGTTTTGGCAATCTCGGTTTTTTACCGGATAGGTTCGCTGGATGTCCTACTGCCAGACCGAAAAGCGGAAGCACATGGTCAGGCGTTTGCAGTACCTCTGTCACCTTGTCCAGCTCGTTCCGAATGCCGCCGATATAGCAAATGCCAAGCCCCATAGATTCAGCCGCAATGCTCATATTTTGCGCTGCCAGCGCCGCATCAATCAGGCCGACCATAAACATTTCCGTATTTTCAACCAGCTCAGAAATGTTTACGCCTTTTTCCTCAGCTAATTTTTGATGGCGGTGCAAGTCCGCACAAAACACAAAAAAGTGTCCGTTGTTCTCAACGTAAGGCTGATTTCCGGCAAGCACAGACAGCTCACGTTTTTTCTCAGGATCGGAAACCCCGATAATCGAATATGCCTGCACGTAGCTGGATGTTGACGCAGCCTGCGCACTTTTCACTAATATATCAATTTCATCAGCGGTCAAAAGCTGATCAGTAAAAGACCGGATCGACCGATGATTTAAAATGGTTTCAATTGTGTTATTCATCACAAAAACCTCCTTATCTCTTTTATCATATCCGAAAAAAACAAAACTCAAAAGCGAAATGCTCTGCACACAAAAAAGACAGCCTCTGTAAAGGCTGTCTGCGTATTAAGAATTAAAGAGATAACTTCTGTATTTCGTCAGCTGCACACTCGCATTATACACAATGCCAAAGCCGATCAGCGTGGAAAGTGTCGAGCTTCCCCCGTAACTCACAAACAGCAGCGGAATCCCGGTAACAGGCATAATGCCGATGTTCATTCCGATATTCTGGAATGTGTGAATCACGATTAACGCTGTGTAGCCCACGCAAAAGAAAGAAGCGAACCGGTTAAACGGATGTATTTTGTCAATCAGAACGACAAGCCTGTAAATTAAGAAGAAGAACATGATGACGACAAAGGCACAGCCTATAAATCCAAAGGATTCACCTATTATAGAAAAGATGAAGTCAGTCGTACTTTCTGGAACATAAACCTTTAAATGAGAAATGCCATTTCCTAAAATGCCACCAGATCCTATAGCCATAATAGCTTGATCAACTTGCCACCCGCTATCGTCATTCTGTGGTTCATTTGAATTAGAAACCCAAGAAGTAACCCTCTTAATTTGATAATCTTGTATTCCTACCGATTTAGCAGCGTCAGGAAAGTTTATCATGATTAATAAAATTAATGATATGAGTAAGATACCTGAGCCTGCAATGATTGCGATCAATTTCCAATTAATTCCTGACATAAAAACCATTACAAGCACGATAAACATACATATTCCCGCGGTCCCAGCGTCTTGCATCAGGATAAGACCAACAGGAACAGCTGCGACACCCGCAATCTTTAATAAAAGGTAAATATCATCTCTAAGCGTCCGTACGCCTTTAGGATTGGCTTTTCCGATGACTGATGCTAGCATCATGATTAAACCAACCTTCATGAACTCTGACGGCTGTATGGTTATAGGCCCAAACCTAAACCAACTTTTTGCTCCTTTAATGACAGGTGCAATAGACTCAGGACTGATTTTCAGGATAATCAAAGATAAAATACCGAGGATAAAAATATACAAACTTAATTTTTCAAGCTGTTCTAAATCAAAGTACAAAAGCACTGTGATGGTAATAGCGCCCAAAAGATAAAACACAAGTTGCTGTATCCAATCTTTGCTCCCATACTGTCCAAATTGACCAGCAGCATAAATTGATACTACACTTATAATAAAAAACACACCAAATATAAAAATCAAATCCCCCTGGTAAAAGGGGCTTTGCTGCTTATTATATCGACCCATTCTATCCCGCCTTACATTTTCATCGGAAAATCACTAATGTTTATTATACATGAACCTCGATCAAGATGACACGTGAAGCTCGTTTCCTTTTATGTTTTTTGCGCATTAGCAGCACTTTTTCAGCTACACGAAATATGACGTATCATAAACCGAAATGTTTCGATTGACACAAAACTTTTCAAATAAGAAAAAACCCATTATAAACGGTAACGGGATAAAAAATAAGAAAAAACAGTAAAGCTTCCGTGTATACACATTCTCCTATCAAAAGAATCTTTAAAAATAAGGCGTTAGGTCCAGACCATTTCCGCAAAAACGTGTATCAATTTCTGGAAAACATGGTATAATAATTGTAACAGAATGTTCAAAAAACAAACACAAAACAGACACAACTCAGTTCCTCTATTTCATTTTTGTAAACGTTATCATAAAATGAAAGGAGACGGGTATGATGGACATGTTTTTTGCTTATTTATTGGTTGCCAGCGCAACGCCTCTCTTTATTTGGCTTGATAACAAAAAAGTCGCACTCTCAGCTATTCCGCCAATCATCTTAATGTGGGTATTCTTCTTCTTTTACGCAACAGAAAGCCTTTCTCCACTAGGACACACTCTCATGATTATCTTGTTTGCCGTTAACGTTATTGTCGCTCATATCGCCGCGTTTATCATTTATGGCCTTCCGCATCTTCGCAAAAAGAGAAGCAGCTGAAGACAGCAAAAAACCCTCTTCAAATGAAGAGGGTTTTTTGTATTATTCGTTGTGGCCTGAGTGCTCTGAGTGTTCAGCGCCTCCAGGAGGATTTCCGTCCATATGGTCACCATGATTATAGTGAGCCGCGAAAATCCAGACGGATCCAAGTACGATAACGATCGCACCGAAGAATCCGAACAGCGTGTTTCCGACTTGGATCGTGCCGTTTTCGCTCTCTCTCATGTGCATGAACATGAGAAGCTGAAGCGCCGCCTGAATGAAGGCGAAGCCAAAGATAATCCAAAGTTTTGCTGATGGGCTCAATTCAGTATACACTGCAACCCATAGAGCCAGCAGGGTCAAAACGATAGACAGTGCAAAACCTACAACGTGCTTCCATGGAAAGTGACTGTGTTCAGCAGATTTGTTTGCCATTTTACAGACCCCCCAATCCCATGAGATAGACACCTGTAAAGATGAAAATCCATACAACATCTAAGAAGTGCCAGTATAAGCTTGAGATAAAGATTTTAGATGAAGTTTGCGGAGTTAAGCCGCGTTTCTTCAACTGGATCAGAATTCCTGTAATCCAGAAAATACCGATTGTTACGTGAGTTCCGTGAGTTCCAAGTAAAACAAAGAATCCAGACCAGAACGCACTCGTGCTGAGGGCCGCTCCTTCATGCACATAGTGAGCAAACTCGTTGATCTCGCATCCGACGAAGCCGGCACCGAGAAGAAGAGTGATAATTGTCCAAATGACTACGCCTTTTAAACTTCCGCGGCGCATTTCATGAACAGCGATCCCGCAGGTAAAGCTGCTGATAAGCAGCAAGAACGTCATAATCATTACCAGATTGACTTCAAATAGTTCGTCTGGCAAGACACCTCCAGCTGTTCTGTTTTTAAGAACGAAGAAGGTTGCAAATAGTGTTGAGAACAACACAATTTCTGCCCCTAAAAAGATCCAAAACCCGAGAATATTAAGTCTGCCGGTTTCAGATTGATATTCCATAGGCGCGTTAGAATTGCCGTGTTCTGCATGTTCCATAACTCACGCCTCCTTATTCGGAAATCTTTCTTTCCGTCTCTTTTATTTCATCAACACTAACGTAATAGCCGTTGTCGTATTCGAATGAACGCAGAACCATACAGAGCAGGACTCCGATCAATCCGACTACGCCCATCCAGTACCATTCAAAGACAAGTCCAAAGCCGGCGAAACCGAAGGCAACAGACATAAAGAACGGTCTGCCTGAGTTGCTTGGCATATGGATTTTCTTGAATTTGCTTTCAGGGTATAATTCAGTTTTTTCTTCTTTCATATGCAGGAATGCATCTTGAGATTTGACTTCAGGAAGCACCGCAAAGTTGTAATGCGGCGGAATCGCAGAAGAAGTCGCCCAATCAAGCGTGCGTCCCACACCCCATGAATCTCCGCTGATTTCACGAGTAGAGTAACGGAAGCTGTAGTAGATGTTATAGCAAAGGATTAAGAATCCTACACCCATCATGAAAGCTCCGACAGTTGAGATAAAGTTCAATGTTGTCCAGCCGTCATTCGGTCCGTATGTGTAAATACGGCGAGGCATGCCTTGCAGCCCCAAGAAATATTGAGGGAAGAAACAAACATTGAAACCGATCATAAAGATCCAGAAGAACCATTTTCCAATTTTTTCGTTCAGCTTGTGGCCGAACATTTTTGGATACCAGAAAATAAATCCGGCGAAACAAGCAAATACAGTACCCGCGATCAGCACATAGTGGAAGTGAGATACAAGGAAGTACGTATTATGGTATTGATAATCCGCTGCTGCCATCGCAAGCATAACCCCTGTAACCCCGCCGATAACGAAGTTAGGAATGAACGCAAGCGCCCACAGCATTGGCGTTGTAAAGCTGATTCGGCCTTTATACATTGTAAAGAGCCAGTTAAAGATTTTAACCCCGGTCGGGATTGAAATTGCCATTGTCGTAATTGAGAAGAATGAGTTAACGGACGCACTGTTCCCCATTGTGAAGAAGTGGTGAGTCCAAACTAAGAAACTCAATACGGAGATGGCGATAATAGAACCAACCATCGCTTTGTAACCAAACAATTGTTTTCTTGCAAAGCTTGAGATGATCTCTGAGAAAATACCGAACGCCGGAAGAATAACGATATATACTTCAGGATGTCCCCAAATCCAGAACAAGTTCGCCCAAAGCATCGGCATACCGCCTGCTTCCAGTGTGAAAAAGTGAGCGCCAAACAAACGATCAAATGATAAAAGTGCTAAAGCCACTGTAAGTACAGGGAACGCAAACACGATAATAACCATTGTGATCAGTGTTGTCCATGTGAACATCGGCATACGCATTAATGTCATGCCTTTTGTTCTCATTTTTAAAATTGTTACCATAAAGTTGATCCCTGTCATCAGGGTACCGATACCGGCTATCTGAAGTCCGAGGAGGTAGTAGTTCTCACCCGGCCCAGGGCTCATGTCGTTACTTGCAAGCGGCATGTAACTCGTCCAGCCTGCGTTCGGAGAACCTCCGATAACGAAAGAAATATTGAAAAGCATCGCCCCTACGAAGAACGTCCAGAAGCTCAGGTTGTTCAAGTAAGGGAACGCAACGTCACGTGCACCGATTTGAAGAGGTACAACAACGTTGATAAGACCGATTAAGAACGGCATCGCCATGAAGATGATCATGATCGTACCGTGAGTTGTAAAAATTTCATTATAGTGATTTGAGTCTAAAAAACTGTTATTCGGAAGCGCTAGCTGGGCACGCATCATCAGACCGTCGACACCGCCGCGGAATAACATAATTACAGCAGATATAATATACATGATTCCGAGTTTTTTATGGTCAACGGTAGTTATCCATTCAGACCAGAGCCATTTCCACTTCTTGAAGTAAGTCAGTACTACAATGATGGCAATGGTTGAAAGCGCAATGGAAACTTGTGCGCCCAGAATTAATGGGTCACCAGTTACGAAAAATTCGTCCCATTTCATTTTCATGCGGGCTTCCTCCTTTCCTGATCAATATCATTCTTCTGTATCATCAGACTTCTTAAATTCATTTTTCTTTACGTTTTCAAACGGATCTGTTTTAGAGTGCGGAGAAACGGCTTGATAGCCAAGGCGTTTGCGCGCCTCCATCGCATACTCAGCGTCTTGTCCGTGATCAACGTATTTTAAGTGAGTAGAAGAGAACGTTAATTCGTCCACATTTTCAGGAAGCATCAATTCATCATACTTCTCTTTTGTCAGCTTAGGAGACTCTTTCTGAGTCTTTTTCACCCAGCTGTTAAAGTCTTTTGATGTGACTGCATTCACATCAAACTCTTGGTCTGCAAAATGTTCACCTGTGAAGTTCGCGTTGCGTCCTTCGTAAGTTCCCACTTTATCAGCCTGTAAGTATTGATCCATCAGCATTCCTGCCATCGCGTATTTTTGTCCTCCAAGCTGAGGAATCCATAGCGAAGCCATTGAATCTGCAGATGAGATTTTGAACAAGATCGGGCGGTCGACAGGAATGTTTAAGTAGTTGACCGTTTCAATATCTTGCTCAGGGTAGCTGAATACCCATTTCCAGTCTACCGAAGTAGCATAAACAACAAGCGGCTCTTTGTCCTTTGTTGCTTCAGGAGCTTTTTCTAATGAATATATCGTCTGTACGGTTGGCACAGAAAGTGCGATGACGATTAAAATTGGGATCACTGTCCAGACTACTTCTAAAAACGTGTTACCGTGAATTTCTGGGTTATAAGATCCATTATCTTTGCCTTTACGGTCGCGGTATTTTACTAAAATAATGGTAAATAGAACAAAGACGACCCCGACGATAAACAGCATAAATCCGATAGATAACAGGATTAAATCACTTTGCTGTTCAGCTACAGGTCCTTTCGGATCTAGTACTGAAGCATTGCTGCATCCCCCTAGGACGAAAACCACAGTTAACAGCGCTAATACAAGCAACGGTTTTAATGCTCTGAACAAGAAGATCACCATCCTTCCTATTGATGTAATAAATCTGAAGTGCATACTTCCTCAAAATCTTTTCTCTACTTTGTTATGCTATCAAAAAGTTCACATATTAGCTTTATTTTTTTCTAAACTTCATCCCTTTTTCGCTAAAATGTCATAAAATCGACAAAAATTGCTCCAACTTTATTCACATCTATCGCTTAAGATGAAAAGTTTCTAGATATTTCCGCATATAAGTAAAGAAAGATAGTGAAGAACTAGTTCTGACAAATAAAGGTTTACCACAATAAAAAACTTAGGTCAATCAAAAATTTCATTTTGTTAAACTTTCTAGAGAGGAATTATTTTTTCCTTGTCTAGCATCTTTTCACACGGTTACCATTTTAACGCAACTATTTTTTTTAAAAAAGGCTTAATAAAGCGGCAATGTGCTCTGAACTGCTCCTATTTTTCAGGAGAGCATTCAATTGTTTATCTTATACAAAAATGAGGAAAGATATAAGCAAATAAATATAAAATAGGATGTGTTGCATAATGAGTTTCATTATTTCACTTATCGTCGCTATTATTATTGGATGGCTTGGAAGCCTGTTTGTTAAAGGCGATATGCCCGGCGGAATTATTGGGTCTATGATCGCAGGTCTTATTGGTGCATGGATCGGTCACGGGCTGCTGGGAACATGGGGGCCGCACCTTGGGGGATTTGCCATTATTCCAGCGGTGATCGGGGCAGCGATTGTTGTATTTTTAGTAAGCCTGTTAACCAGAAAAAGAGGATAAGAATGACAGAGCCCGAAGCGTATGCGCTTTGGGCGTTTGTTTTACTATAAGATCAAAAAAGCCTCAACCCTAGCGGTTGAGGTTTTTGACTGGTTTGACGCCTAAATGATCGATAAACCTCCTGAAAGCCTGTTTGCCTTCAAGTGTCTGCTTAAATACCCCGGCGTGTTCAAGAATGCGCGCGAATACATGGCCAAGCTCTTCCTTTATGACGAGATCTGCGTTCTCTTTTGTTATCGTTCTTTTTTCCATCATCCGAAGAGCCCACTCCTTATGTTTTGCTGTGAGCGGATTTATTTCTAAAGCTGTTTTCGGATCAACAGAACATAGCGCAGCGGCGGTTTCTTTCATTTCTTCCTGTAAACGCCCCGGCAATATTGCAAGTCCCATGACCTCTATCAGGCCGATATTTTCTTTTTTTATATGGTGGACTTCCTGATGAGGATGAAATATTCCTAATGGATGCTCCTCATCCGTTCGATTGTTTCTCAGCACAATATCGAGTTCATACAAGTCTCCCCTGCGCCGCGCAATAGGCGTGACTGTATTATGAGGCGTATCACCTGTATACGCCGCTATGCCTGCTTTTTTATCAGAATACGTTTGCCACGTGCGGTATATATGATCAGCAGCTTCGGCGACGTCCTCCGGCTTGCATCCTTGGAGCCTGAGCACGGACATGGGCCACTTCACTAAACCCAGCGACACGCCGGGATGATCATTTAATTCGTAAACGTCTTCAGCCTCTGCCCGCGCCATCGGAAAATCGTGCGCCCCGCCTTGAAAATGATCATGGCTTAGGATGCTGCCGCCGACGATCGGCAAATCGGCGTTTGAGCCGATAAAATAATGTGGGTATTGCCCGAGAAATGACAGCAGCCTTTCAAATGTTTTTCTGCTGATCTCCATCGGTTCATGCTCACCCTTTAAGACGATGCAGTGCTCTGGATAATAGACATATGGCGAGAACTGCAGATACCATTCTTCGTCTTTAAGAATGACCGGAATGATTCTGTGATTTTGGCGGGCTGGATGATTCACGCTTCCCTCAAACCCGACATTTTCTTTACACAGCAAACACATTGGGTAATTTGTCTCCGCCTGCTCTTTTGCAGCCGCAATCGCTTTCGGGTCCTTTTCAGGCTTTGATAGATTAATCGTCATTTCCAGCTCGCCATATTCGGTCGGAACCGTCCAATGAACATTTTTGGCGATCCTGTCAGAGCGGATATAATAGACATCCTCTGCATATTGATAGAATTCCTTTGTCGCCTGTTTTGGGCCGTATATTGCTTTTGTCTCTTCAAATTTGCGAATCACCTCAGACGGAGCAGGTACGAAACATCCCATGAGCTTTGCGCTGAGCAGGTCACGGTATGTGTCTGTATCCGCTTCCATGCGGCCGGTTTCAGCAGCCCATTTGTAAATAGGGGCAAGCAAGTCCGGCAGGCTTTGTGCCTGCTTGACGGATGTGCGGGAGACCGGCTCTGGATGTTTGATGTCCAATGCTTCATAAAGACGGTTTCTCGTATATTCCCGATCCCAGATCGAAATCAGCTTTCGTTCCAAGCCATACTCCAGCAGCTGTTCCAGATGTTCAACAATACTCATGTGTTACTCCCCCTTTAGCTCTCTCGCTCCCTCTCCGATATCTGCGGCATAAAAATCCGCTTTGAGCCCTGTCTTTTGTTGATATCTGTCTCCAACCTTTTGGATAAAATCATCAACAAACGCATCTTTTACAATGCTGATCGTGCAGCCTCCGAAGCCCGCTCCGGTCATTCTGGATCCGATCACACCTTCATGGTCCCATGCCGCAAACACAAGCTCATCAAGTTCAGGGCATGTCACTTCATAATCATCCTTCAGTGAAAGGTGGGATTCCTTCATTAACCGCCCGATTTCATCTACATTGTTTTCTTTGAACATGCGGGCCGTTTTGATAGCACGGTGATTTTCGTATACGGCGTGCTTTGCCCTGCGCCTGTTCGTTTCATTTTGGATCAGGCTGGAATGGGCGTCGAAATCAGAGGGCTTGATGTCTCCCAGCGAAACAATATCGAGTGCTTTTTGCAGATCAAGCAATGCATCATGGCATTCTTGGCGTCTCGCATTATAACTTGAATCAGCCAATGTCCGTTTTTTGTTCGTATTCGCGATAACCAGCGCGAGGCCCGAGACATCGAGTTTGCTATATTCATAATCGAGCGTGTCACAGTTCAGCAGCATCGCATGATGTTTTTTCCCCATTCCGATTGCGAATTGATCCATAATCCCGCAATTAACGCCGATAAAATCGTTTTCCGCATGCTGTGCCATTTTGACAAGCTCAAGCGCATCCATTTCAGGGTGAAAATAGCTTTGGAGCACAACTCCCATCAGCAGTTCAATAGACGCGGAGGACGAGAGCCCAGCCCCGTTTGGAATATTCCCTAAAAATACAATGTCAAAGCCATGGGGAATTGAGCAGCCCCTTTGCTGAAATTCATAAATGACGCCTTTCGGATAGTTCGCCCAGTCGTCTTCTTTTTGATAACGAATGTCGTCAAGGCTGCATTCTTTGATGCCTTTATCTTTAAAGTTGTCTGAATACATCCTGACAAGTCCGTCGTTTCTTAATGCAACAGCAGCATATGTACCCATTGTGAGCGCGCACGGAAACACGTGTCCGCCGTTATAGTCTGTATGTTCTCCAATCAGATTCACTCTTCCTGGTGCGAAAAAAAACCGTAATCCCTCTTTTTCTCCGAATACACTTGCAAATATCCCCTTTAGCTCTTCCCGCATGTGCAATCACCTTTCGTGGTTTTTCATTTTTTATTTCCCCTTTTTCTCCAGCGAAAACGATAGATCAATTCTGCTGTCCCCTGTCATGCCCCTTCTTCTTTTGTCTTTTTAAAGACGAGCCATTTGCTTGCAGCATAGTTGACGACAACAATGACCGCGTTGTCGAGTATTTTGGCCAATGTTTCATTTGTATTGAACTGCCCGACAAGAATGATCATCATGCCCAAATCTATGCCGAGAGACAGGACCCGAACGCTGAAAAAAGCAGTGAGCTCTTTCAGCAGGCTCTGCAGGTCATGTGTTTTTTGCTGAAACACATATAATTTATTCGTGATGTAAGCAAACAGCACGGACAAAATCCAAGCCGCGACAGTAGCTGCTTTATAATCCATATTTATGATCTCTACCAATATATAAAAGCTGGCGATGTTCACAATGGTTGTAAACACCCCCATAATGATATACATAATCAGTTCTCTATATTTCACTGATGTTCCTCGCTTTCTGAAAAACTTTTCAAAATTCTTGGCCCCGCGGGCTCTCTTTCTGGAGTAATGAAAACCGAGAGTGCGTCTAAAAAGCTGCGGAATGTGACGGGCTGGCCCAATACATACGATTGTTTGATGATTCCATCAAGCACTGCACATATTATTTTAGCCGTATATTCTGGATCAATACAGGCGTCAATCAGCTTCCTCTCCTTCAGCCACTTAATATATAACGCATTTTCTTCTACCCACAATTCGTACAGCCGGACATAGGTCTTGCATTTCTGCAGGACTTTATACGTCGGCATATTCATGGCAAACGAGGCAATCTCCCATGACGGCTTATTTAAGTAATAGGTATAAAGCAGCTCCGCAGCATGTTTCGCAGCCTCGTCCAATGTCAGCGGTTTCACTGCCATTTGCTCTTTTTGATCAAGATACCCTATGATAATCTTTTTCTTTATCTGGCGTTTTTCGAGAAGAAGATTCAGAAAATCCTCCTTGCTGACAAAATGAACATAAAACGCTCCTTTGCTGTACCCGGCCGCTCTGCTGATATCCTCTACAGAAACCGGATCATACGCTCGGTCAATCAACAAATTCAAGCCAGCATCTATAAAACGTTCAAAGGTTGCTTCTCTTTTCATTTGAAATTTGTTTTTTTTCATATTTTTCTCCAGGCGATATGATTACCCTTATCTTACACTGGATCAATCTTTAGCGGTATTTATTTCTTTGAATGCCTATGCTATTCGGTTTTCTTGAAATTATTTTTAATAGGCTAATGGATTTATTTTCAATTACATACTATCCAGTCAGTATTTAATTGTTTATTATTATAAATAAGATTCATTGGTTATATTAGTCATTTTTTTAGGGAATAGGTAGGTGGTTTTTCCTTCAGTTTGTGAACACCGAGCAACTATGTGTGAAATTTGTTGTACTCGCCTCATCATCGCGACGGCTCGCCTTATTGCCCGCATGTTGCAGGAAACATTTTATACAATTGGAGGTTACTATGAAAACTCATGTTAAAAAAGATTTGGACAAAGATTGGCATATGTTAATACAAGAAGCTAGATCCATTGGGTTAGGCATTCATGATGTGAGGCAGTTTTTAGAATCTGAGACAGCATCGAGAAAGAATAACCACAAAAAAACCGGCCGCCAAGACTAATCCGAGCAGGCGGATCTATTACCTCTGGCTTTTCTATCATCTGATCTGAGTTTTCACCCTATCCTCTTTTCGAAAGCGATTGCAACGCCGAGCTTGAGGACAAACGGTGTGTCAGCTACCATACGACAGACAGCCGGTTATGCGGTCACCTCTTGGCACATGTATTGTCTTAAAGAGGTGATGCGAACATTGATAACCGGGCCAGCTTTACTGAGCATAAGCTGCATTCGGTGAGGTTTGGAAAGCAAAATCGTTTATACGCTGCCGAGCTGGAAAACCTTCGCCTCTCTTTTTTATACTTCTGCGTTCTTATCTCCATGACTTCCTTCTTTTTTCATTCACCAGATGTTCTTCAACGCATAAATCAGACTTTCAGTACATACCTATTGGTGTACCTTTTTGCTTACGTTTAGTGAATAAAAGGAGGAAATCCATGTACAAAGCTGATTACAGACAGATTGCTGCAACTCCGTCGTTTCAAGCTTTTTTAAAACAGAAGCGCGCTTTTATTGTTCCTTCTGCGATTTTCTTTTTTGTCTTTTATTTTTCACTTCCTGTTTTGACATCTTATTTCGCCTTTTTGAATAAGCCGGCAATTGGGGCTGTTTCATGGGCTTGGCTGTTTGCGATCGCCCAATTCATGATGACTTGGGTACTGAGTACGGTGTATACCCGAAGGGCGGCTCACTTCGATCAATATGTAAGCGCTTTAAAAGTTGATCTAAAGGGTGAACAGACATGAATATGATGGCTTTTCTATTGTTTTTAGCCATTGTCGGACTGACGCTTATCATCACGTATTTTGCCGCGAAAAAGACAAAAACGACAAGTGAGTTTTATACGGCTGGCGGCGGGCTCACCGGTGTTCAGAATGGACTGGCAATTGCCGGTGACTACATGTCTGCTGCCTCGTTTCTCGGGATTGCCGGAATGATTGCGCTATATGGATTTGATGGATTTTTTTACAGCATCGGTTTTCTGGTGGCATATCTCGTCGTTTTGTACATCGTAGCGGAACCGCTTCGGAATCTTGGAAAGTATACAATGGCTGACATGATTGCGGCTCGTTTTAAAGAAAAGAAAATCCGCGGTGTCGCTGCTCTCAATACCATAGCCATCTCTACCTTCTATATGATCGCCCAGCTCGTGGGAGCGGGCGCGTTGATCAAACTGCTCCTAGGGCTTGATTATACTGCGGCAGTCCTCATTGTCGGAGTGCTGATGACCATTTATGTCGTATTTGGCGGCATGATCGCGACAAGCTGGGTTCAAATTATAAAAGCCGTTTTGCTGATGGCCGGCACACTCGTGATTTCAATCATCGTGTTTTCGAAATTCGATTTTAATCTCAATACCATGTTTGAGCAAATGAAAACGGCTACTCCGCTTGGCGCTGATTTCTTAAACCCCGGAAATAAATACAAGGTGCCGCTTGAAACCCTGTCATTAAACTTGGCACTCGTACTGGGAACTGCCGGGCTTCCGCATATTTTAATCCGATTTTATACCGTTAAAGATGCCAAGACCGCCCGGACATCTGTTGTGTCAGCCACCTGGATTATCGGTGTGTTTTATATTATGACAGTGTTTCTCGGCTTTGGCGCCGCTGCGTTTGTCGGTTTTGATGCGATTACGGCGGCAGATCAAGCGGGAAATATGGCAGCTCCGCTTTTGGCAAAAGCACTCGGGGGAGATTTTCTGTTCGCGTTCGTGTCAGCCATCGCCTTTGCTACCATTTTAGCTGTCGTGACAGGATTGGTGCTGTCGGCCGCCTCAGCATTTGCCCATGATATTTACAGCCAGATCATCAGAAAGGGAGAAGCAACTGAAAAAGAACAAATGAAAGCGGCCAGATGGGCTTCTGTCGCCGTGTCAGTGCTCTCAATTCTGCTTGCGATTTTTGCACAGTCCTTAAATGTAGCGTTCCTTGTCGCACTTGCGTTTGCCGTAGCGGCAAGCGCAAACCTCCCGCTGATTGTGTTTACGGTCTTCTGGAAACGGTTCAATGCCTCAGGCGCTTTATGGGGAAGCCTGACAGGACTGATCAGTGCTCTTGTGCTTGTGTCGATGAGCCCTAGTGTGTGGGACCCTTCCGGAGCAGCTATTTTTACAGGAGATCCGCTCATTCCGCTTTCCAATCCGGGCATTATTTCCATCCCGCTCGGCTTCCTCGGCGCGTGGCTCGGGACGATACTGTCTTCTGAAAAAACAGTTGATGAAGATACGTTTGCGGAAATACAGGTGAAGGCACATACCGGCATTCATATGGAGCAAGAGTAAAAAAGCTCTCTTTTTTACAGAGAGCTTTTCCTTATTTTTTCTGCTGTTCTTCAGAAATCGCTTTTTCAAATACATCCTTGCCGGCAACACCCGGAATGACAGTGTCACCAATGATAAAGGTTGGAACGGCTGTGATATCAGCCTCCTCATAGGCATGCTTCAAAGCGTGGCGCTGCACGTCCTGATATGTTCTTGATTCCAGCGCAGACTTGAAGGAGGCTCCGTCCAATCCCACTTCCTCGGCAAGCTTCGTCAAGACGTCAATGTCGCCGATATTTTGGCCCTCTTGGAAAAAGGCTTGAAAGACACGTGTGTTGTATTCATGTCCTTTATTGGATTCCTTTGCAAAATGAAAGCCTTCAAACGCCAAATCTGTATATGGATGAGGCGAGACATTTGGAAAATTGATCTCGACCCCTAATTTCTTCGCCATTGGCTCAATAGATGTCTTCCACATGTACTGTTTGGAAGGATCATTGACCGGATCAAGCTGAGGAGATGGGCTTGGGCGCAGTTCAAACGGCATCCATTCGACTTCAACATCCTTTTCTTTTATCGCTTCTTCAAGAGCGGCTTTTCCGATGAAGCAAAATGGGCAGACGTAATCTGAATAAACTTTGATGTGTACTGTCATCGTATTCTCCTTTCGTATAGGTTGATTTTAAAATGTAACAACAAAAGTTACAAATGTTTTTTTAAAAAGAAGCCGATAAAGGCTTCTTTTATGATTCCAGCAAACGCTGGGCAATATATTCTCCTTTTTTGCAGCCGCCCGGGCATGCATATAAAGCAGAACCGATTGTTTGTGTGTATTCATTTAACGCATCCTTTGCTGAAAGAGCCTTCAGCATGGGAATGAACTGATTATCGGGATTTTTTTGAAAGCTGATAAACAGGAGGCCCGCATCCATATAGCCAGTTTTCGGATCAAGTCCATCTGTGTATGAGAAAGCTCTTCGCAAAATTTGTTTTCCCGTAGATTTCGCAACGCTGACGTGTGAATTTGACGGGATTTGATTCAGCTTCACGGGGTCTGTTTCCTTTTTCTGTCCGAAAGGCGCCCCCGAGCTTTTTCTGCGGCCGAAGGTATCCTCTTGATCCTTGAGGGAAGAACGATCCCAAATCTCAAGGAACATTTTGATTTTCCGAAATGCCATATAGGTGCCGCCTGTCATCCAGTCAGGCTCTCCAGACTGAATCCATACGATCGAGTTCATCAAGGTGTCATCCTTCGTGCTCTGGTTGCCCGTTCCATCTTTAAATCCGAAGAGATTGCGCGGCGTTTCGCCATTTTTTCCTCCGCTTAAAAAGCCTTTGTTCACAAAGCGAACCTCACAGGTGCCGACTGCTTGATTCAGCAGGTTCCGCAGGGCGTGAAACGCCACTTGTTCCTCGTCTGCGCATACTTGAATGCAGATGTCTCCGCCTCCCTGCTTTTCATCCAGATTGTCATTCGGCATCGCTGGAAGCGCGGCAAGGTGCTTCGGTTTTTTGTTTTTCAGCCCGAAGCGGTCCTTTCCGTCTTTTTCAAAAAAGCCAGCCCCGAATCCGAACGTGACCGTTAAATTTGAAGGGGATAAATCAACGGATTCACCTGTGTCCTGCGGCGGCAGATATTGATTTTTCTGCTCAGCCGACATTTTCTTTCCAGACGTCAGCATCTGTGTCAAACTTGTCCAGTTTCTGAATAATGTAATGATGTCGCTCTTCTCTTTTGCGGTTACATCCAGCGCCGCAAAATAGACATACGTCTGATGGGCAGTGGTGATTCCGGCCTGATGCTTTCCGTAAAACGAAACAACCTGCTCATCCTCTTTTTCATCCTTTTTCGATGACTTAGCAGCGGTCTGAACCAACGGAGCGAGGCCTCCGAGGCCGCTGGCACCGATCGCAACGGCCGCGCCTGCCATCGCTCCCCATTTTAGGATGTCCCGTCTATGAATTTGTTCTGGCTTTTTTTGTTCATCGCTCATGCTGTTACTAAACTCCTTTTATAGCACATTCGCAATCTTCGACATGGTTTCAGAAAGAGTCGTCAGCTTTGTGCTCAGCTCTCTGATTTGATCTTCACTTAATTTATCATAAGACGTGTAGGACTGATCATTTGTTTTGTATTTTGCCATTAAAATTTCAAATTCACTGAACTCTTTGTCCAGTTTTTCCGTCAGGTCAGAGTGATCTTTCACAAGCGCGCTTTTTACTGTTTGATAAACAGCCTCGGAGCCTTCCACATTCGCCATAAGGTCGGCTAAATCAATTCGTGAGTAACGCTCTTCTTCTCCCGTGATTTTCGAAATGCCGGCTTCGTTTAGAAGCTCCATCGCGCCTGCTACCATTTGTTCAGGTGTTAATTTCAGTGCTTCAATTGAACCGTCAAGCTCTTTTACATCCTTGAGAAGCTGGTCAGCTGCTGCCTTTTCCCCGGAAATATCTTGATCCTTCCAGATGGCTTTCTCAAGCTTATGGAAACCTGTCCATTTCCCCCCTTCTTCAACATCGTTTTCACGGGCATCAATTTTCGGATCAAGATCTCCGAGGCTTTCAGCGATCGGTTCGATTCGCTCGTAATAAACACGCGCTTTTGCATATAATGTTTTAGATTTTTCGATATTGCCGGACTTCACGGCGTTTGTAAATGTTTCAGTCGCTTTGACAAGCTGATCGCTCTGTTCTTTGACATATTCTTTATATTCGTCCGCTGCTTTCGCCAGCTGATCACTTGCCTTTTTGCTGCTCTTTTTCGCATCTGTCAAGTCTTCTAAGGACGCTTTCAGTGACTCGGATTCTGTCTTGATTTTGTCTGTATCCGGCTTGTCTTTCTGCGCTTCTGTGTAGATTGGCTGAAGGTGCTTTTCGATTTCGGTATATTCAAACGGATAGTCGCCGCGAATGTCATTTTCAAAGGAAAGCCAGTAGCTGTTTAACTCTTTCCCTTTCTTTTCAATCTCTTTTTGGTCGCCTTTTTCCGCTGAATCATTCAGCTTGGAAATGATGGTTTCCATTTTATCTACAGATGCAGCGATCTCGTTCGTGACCCCGCTTTTTTCAGATGGAGCTTTTTCTTTGGTTGAGGATGTGTCATTGGCTCCGCAGCCCGCGCACAGCGCAAGGATGCATCCGGCTGATACAGCGATTTTTATAACATTCATTTTGTCAGTTCCTTTCCATTTGTAAAATGTTTTGCCGCTTCTGAAACAAGTGCAATCAGTAAAAAAAGTAAAACCAGCATTTGCGGAATTGCGCTGTACACGGAGGGATAAATCCCCAACACCGATACAGACGGCAGCCAGCTTTCTGCTTCAGACGGAAGAATGCCCGCCAGCTGCAGGCTGTGAACGCCTGTTCCGAGAAATTTCACGCACATATACAGGACGACTGCCATGGACAGCAGGAAAAACGGCTTCAATGGGATACGCATGCCGAGCTTAATCATCAGAACACCGACGATGACGAGAACGATAAGCCCCGCGGCAGTTCCGCCGATCAGCTCAGTGAGCGGAAGCTTTCCGACAAGCCCGATGAAAAAGATGACCGTTTCCAGTCCTTCTCTTACAACGGCCAGAAATGCAATGAGGGCAAAGGAAAGCAGGCTTCGTTTTTTCAGAGCTTGTGACTGCTGGATATTGATTTTCTCTCTCCATTTATCCATTGAGGCGTTTCTGTGCAGCCATACTCCGACATATAACAGCATGACAGCTGACAGTACGCCGGTGATTCCGCCAAGCAAGAAATTGTTTTCTCCGAATACGGCGGAGGAGAACAGAAGCGTGACACCGATGCCGGCTGCCAGAGAAACTGCCATGCCGGCGGACGCCCCGCCCCAGATCCATGCCGAGGAACGCGTGACACGGGCTTTTTTTGTCATGGTTAAAAGCGCCCCAATGACAAGCAGGGCCTCCATCCCTTCACGAATTGGGATCAGCGCCGCATCCCACCAGCTGTAGCTGCTTGAGGCGATCGGCTCAAGCAATTGAATCATTTCATCTATTTGCTTCGATACCTTTTCGGGATGGCTGCCGATCTCAGCCTTCATCAGCGCAAGATGTTCCTCTGACGTCGTATAGGCTTCTTTCGATTGAGAAACGACGTCTCCCTCAACAGCGAGCCAGGATGTAATTAAATTGTCGATTGCGGATGACGCTTCATCCAATTGTTTTTTTTCTATTAACTGTTTCGTGTCTTTCAAACTTTGTATATAGGCTGTTAAGGACGCTCTTGATTGATCCGAGGAGGTCTTTTTGAGCACGACAGCCTGCTGATAGGTTTCTAAATGAGAAGACAGTTCTTCAAGCTGTGTTTTCAGCTTGGCCGCGTCTTGATTGAGAAAAGAAAGAGAAATCATCGCGATATTCGAGTTCATTTTGCTGTAGGAAGAAAGATTTTCCTTCTTAATAGAAGGTGCTTCTTTTTTCCACTTTGCTTTGAAGGTTTCAAACGTTTGTTGTGCCGAGTCCATATCTCCATCTTTTACGGATTTGATCATTTGCTTGTTTAATTGAACCAGCGCATCGACCGGATCGTCTTCCGCATGCGCCGCAGAACCGAAAACCATCAACAAGGTGAATAAAATAAGTGCCAGCCCCCGAGTCATCATGTTCCTCCTCTAACTGAAAATGATTATCATTATATATCATAATCATAGCCAGTTCCTGTTCTTTGTCAATTAAAATTTGAAAATTAAAAACCTTGATGCCACAGCAAAAAGGCCGCCCTTTACAGGACAGCCTTTTGAAAGAAGAGGAACGTTTATCCTCCTGTTTTATACGTTTGAATCTCTTGATAAAATTTGCGTGCGGCAGCCTCTGGGTTCTCCGATTGACTGATCGCGCTAATCATGCTGACACCATCGGCCCCCGCTTGGATAACAGGTGCGGCATTTTTGATTGTGATGCCGCCGATGCCGACAATCGGAATGCTGATGCCTTGGCGGCGAACCGCTTCGATGAGAGATACACCCTGTACGGCTCTCGTATCCTTTTTCGTTTCTGTCGGATAGATTGGCCCGAGCCCGACATAATCGGCGCCATCTTCTTCGGCTTGCTTCACCTCAGACATTGTATGGGCGGAAACGCCAAGAATCATATCGCCTATGGCGTCTCTCACCTCTTTAGCATTTGCATCTTCCTGTCCGATGTGAATACCGTCAGCCTTTAGTTTCAAAGCCAGCTCTACGTCATCATTGACAATAAAAGGAACATCGGCTTCACGACAGGCTTCCTGCACGCTTTTAGCGAATTCAATCCGCGCTTCTCCTGTGAGTGCATCCCTGCCTTTTTCACGAAACTGGTACAGAGTGGCACCGCCTTTTAACGCTTTTTGTACCACAGTGACAGGATCGACTTTCGTATTGTTCGACCCCATAATGAAGTAAACAGATAATAACTCTTTCATCATTTCCCGAGAAATACGTGTCATGAGACAGCCACCCTTTCTATTTTCGCCAGTTCTTGTACGTCTTGTTCAGTAACAGATGAAAGCTTGTTCAGCAATTCAATTTGAAAGCTTCCCGGACCTTTGTCAGCAGTCTGCCGGGCGGCAAGCTGTGCTGCAACCCCATACGAAGAAATAGCGGCGATAGCAGCAAACAATGGATTTTCTTCCACAACGCTAAACGCACCGACAACAGACGTCAGCAGGCATCCGGCGCCTGTCACTTTCGTCAGGAGCTTGTGGCCGTTATGGACGGTATATACGTTCGACGTGCCGGCTATGACATCGACTTCGCCAGTGATCGCAATGACCGTGTTGAGCTTTTGCGCCGCCTGCTGGGCCAGCCGGATGATGTCGCCTCCGCCTTCTCCCGCATCAACACCTTTAATCAGCCAATCTGTCACGCCAACAGTATGGGCAATTTCCGCCGCGTTTCCTCTGATCGCAGAGAGGCGCACCTCACGAATGATGTGACGCGCCGATTCCGTGCGGAACGGTGTTGCTCCGGCGCCGACAGGATCAAGAATGACGGGGACGCCATGTTCATTGGCTGATTTTCCCGCGATGATCATCGCTTCGACTGATTCCTTGCTCAGCGTTCCGATATTTAAAACGAGCGCACCCGCGATCTTTGCCATGTCTGCGACTTCCTCTTTCGCGTACGCCATAACGGGTGATGCGCCGAGGGCGAGCAGGCCGTTTGCTGTAAAATTCGTTACGACATTGTTGGTTATGCTGTGCACCAGAGGGCTATGCCGGCGGACAGCTGTAAGGCATTTTGCTGCTGATTGTGCATCCATGTTCGCATCATCCTTTTTTACTATCTTTTTTCGGGTCCCATAAATACGATTTCGTATGTTCGAGCCAAGCTCTGGCCGCAAAGGGCAAGTAGCGGTCTTTTCTCCAAATAATGGCGAGGTGCCAAGGGATGACCGGATCGACAAGCGGAATGACTTTCACTTTTTCCGGGTCAAGTCCGCGGCATATCCGTTCCGGCAAAAGCCCGATTCCAAGGTTGGCCGACACCATCTCACTGATAAAATCCCATTGGGAGGTTTCGTAAATGATATGAGGCCGGAATCCAGCCTTGATACATTCCGTCATAATTCGATTGTGCAGGACAAAATCCTCCCTGAAGAAAATAAAAGGCTCATCCTTCAACTCAAGCAGCCTGCACTCTTTTTCGTCTGCCAGCCGGTGGGAAGGGTGAACGACAAGCATCAGGGTTTCTTTTACAATTGTAAAAGAATGAAACATATCTTCATTTGCGGGAAGAACGACAACACCGATATCAAGAGAGCCGTCCCCGACACCTTCTTGGACTTTTATAGAACCGTCTTCGACAAGCTGAAAGGTGATATTCGGATAATTTTCACGGAAATTTCCGAGCACTCGCGGGAAAAATCCCGATCCAATCATCGGAGGCAGTCCGATCCTCACGTGCCCTTTCTTGACCTCCATAATATCATTTAATTCTGACGTCAGGTTTTGAAATGATTTAATAATTTCCTGCGCCTGCACATACATGCTCTGGCCGGCGTCAGTCAATTCCACCCGCCTGCCGTTTCGGTAAAACAGTTCGATGCCGAGCTCCTCTTCTAAGTTCTTGATCATTTTTGATATCGTCGGCTGAGAAACATAAAGGGATTGGGAAGCCTTCGTAAAGCTTTTTAATCGGGCGACTTCCAGAAAATATGTTAAATGGCGGATATCCATGTGCTTCACCCTTTCTATAGACAAAAGGAATACTTATTATTCTTTATATATATTTTACCTATAGCGCTAGCTTATGTACAATAAGAATATAAGGGAGGCATCAATATGAAAAAACTGTTGCTAACCGTTATTCAAATCGCTCTGTTATTTATATTTGCTCGGCTGATTAATTGGGTGACAGCCCTTCTTCATATAAATATTCCCGGCAGTATAATCGGGATTGTGATTCTTTTCACATTATTACACTTTAAGATTATCAAGCTTGAATGGATAGAGCTTGGCGCGGCGTGGCTTCTCGGGGAGCTGCTTTTATTTTTTATCCCGTCTGCCGTCGGAGTGATTGAATACGGAGACATTATGTCGAAATTCGGTGTCAGCATTCTGCTTGTTGTCATCATCAGCACGTTTGTCGTGATGGTGTCTACAGGAACGCTTACACAAATCATTGCAAAAAGAAAGGAGAAAAAGCATACGTGTTCATCGGAATTGTAAGTTTGTTTTTAACGGTTTTGGTGTATTTAGGAGCAAAAAAGGTATATCAACGCTTTCCGCGTGTCTATACGTCGCCGCTATTGGTGACGCCCGCTGTGTTAGTCGGTCTGCTGCTGCTGGTGAATGTACCGTACGAGTCCTATAACCTCGGCGGCGGATTTCTGACCGATATGCTTCAGCCGGCCACCGTGGCATTCGCGATCCCACTATATAAATATTTCCCTGTTTTAAAGAAATACGCAGTGGAAATTATTTTGAACGTGGCCGTCGGTTCGTGCATCGCGATTATTTCAACCGCTCTTATTGCGAAATGGCTTCACCTCGGCACAGGCTTAATTGACAGCCTCGTCCCCAGATCAGTGACAACGCCGATCGCCATGAACGTATCTGAAATGATCGGGGGCATGCCTGCCGTCACTGCCGTGTTTGTGATTTTAACCGCGTTGCTCGGCACAGTGATCGGCCCGATGGTCATCCGATACTTCCGCATCGATAACGAAATCGCGCGGGGCGTGCTGCTTGGCACAAGCGCACACGGAGCCGGGACGTCTAAAGCATTTGAGCTCAGCTCTGTGTCCGGCACGATTTCCAGTGTGTCGATGATCTTAGCTGCAATCATGACGCTTTGCGCGGCGCCGTTTTTACTTTCATTTATGTAAAAAACTGTCCTCTCGAGGGCAGTTTTTTTTATGTGTTCCTCCTTATTGAAAAGCTGGAGAATTCCAATATAATGTATTTGTGGATACCAAAGGAGGCACCCCCATGCACAACTTGCAGGTGAGACGGCATTATGCCGCGTTAAAAGGGTTTTATTTGTTTGCTTTTCTCGGCACGGGCAGCATCATCCCCTTACTCAGTATGTTTTTAACGAAAGAACAGCATTTAAGCGGATCACAGGTAGGCTTGATCATGTCACTCGGCCCGATTGTGATGATTTTCTTTCAGCCGTTTTGGGGCATGCTGAGCGACTATACGCAAAAAACGAAAAGCCTGCTGGCGGTTTGCACCTCAATCACAGGTATCATTGGATTAGGCTATATTGCATTTGACGGCTTTCCTCTGTTTATTTTGATTGCGGCCTGTTTTGCAGCCTTTCAAAGTACGATTATCCCATTATCGGACAGCATTTCATTAAGGTACACACTAGAAACAAACGGCAACTACGGCGGAATTCGCCTGTTTGGTTCTCTCGGCTTCGGTGTCGCGGTGTTTGTTATGGGACAGGCAACGAATCAGCTGTATCCCATTCATGTGATCTTTATCTTCGGCTGTATCTTTCTGTGCATTGCCGCCATATTGGCTTCTCAAATGCCGGGCCAGCAGAAAGTGAAAACAAAGGTCAATATCCGCAAAGGATTCCGAGAGCTTATCAGCAACAAAACGTTCCTCATCTTTATGATCATCACCTTTACGACATTTGCTCCAAACTTAGCGAACAATACGTATTTCAGTCTTTTTCTGGACAAAAGCGGCGCATCGCTTTCCGCCATCGGCATTTTATTTTTCATCGGCGTCATTTCAGAAATTCCATTTATGAGATTCGCCCAAACATTTATAAATAAAATGGGGCTGCTCAACGTCATTATGCTGTCAGGCGGGGTTTCATTATTCAGGTGGGCGCTCTATTTCACAGCGCCTTCATTATGGATCATTTATACGACGGTCTTTCTACAAGGAGTGGCCATCGGTTTATTTATCCCCGCGGCGCTCCAATACGTGAAAAAGATTACGCCGAGCCACATTGAAGCGACGGCGCTGACCATGTACGCCGCTATCGGCAATGGATTCGGCAACTGGTTCTGCACATTTGCAGGCGGGTACATTTTTGACTACGTCTCGATTTTCGCAGTCTACTTGCTGTTTGGCGTTTTGAGCATCGCAGGCTTTGGGCTGACATTATATTTAATGAAGGCGGAAAAAAATAAACATACACTTCATCAGACGGCTGTTACTTTTAAACCATAATGACTATAATGAACAAAAAGAAAGGATGAGCGCGATGAACGGGCAAGAGAGAAACAGCATTTCGAAAGGGTTACAGGTGGATATTGTATTGAAAGAGGATCAAAAAACAGGAAAACTGACACGAGGGACAGTGAAGGATATTTTGACGAAGTCAAGCTTTCATCCGCACGGCATTAAAGTGCGGCTTGAAGATGGGCGCATCGGCCGCGTCCAGCAGATCATTTCTACATAAAAAAAGCTGCTCCTGAACAGGGCAGCTTTTTGCTTTATTTTTTCTTAAGAAAAACCACTTTTAGGTAGTTGCCCTCAGGAAACGCCGAAATCGTTTTGAAATCCTCCGGCAGTGTAAATTCCTCAATGATGGTGTAGCGTTCATTTGTTTCTTTAAAGGCGGCATCGATGAAACCTTTAAATTTCTTCATCCCGAAGGCGCTGCTGTTTGTGGAAGCAACGATGATGCCTTTGTCAGCTGTAATAGCGATCGTTTCCTTCAGCAGGTTTTTATAATCCTTGGCCGCGCTGAAGGTGCGTTTTTTTGTACGCGCAAACGAAGGCGGGTCGAGAATAATCAGATCAAAGCGCAGATCTTTTTTCGCCGCGTACGAAAAATAGTTAAACACGTCCATCACTTTAATGTCGTGTGCCTCATAGTCCAGCTTGTTCACGCTGAATTGCTCGATCGTTTTGGCCAGGCTCCGATTTGCCACGTCGACGCTTGTTGTTTTCTCCGCTCCGCCAAGCGCCGCTGCCACGGAGAATGCACCCGTATAAGAAAACGTGTTTAACACTGTTTTCCTTTTTGCATACCGGTCTCTGATCGCCTTGCGCACATGTCTCTGATCCAAAAAGATGCCCGTCATGGCGCCTTCATTCAAATCGACCGCGTATTGAATGCCGTTTTCCTGAATGATGATTGGGAACTCGCCTCTTTCCCCCTTGACGAAGTCATCATCTTCGACGTATTGTCCGGCCGTGTCGAAGCGTTTCTTCTCGTAAATCGCTTTATAATCAAGGTCCAGCTCATCCAAAGCGGAAACCAGCATGTCTTTAAAGGTGTAAATGCCTTTGCTGTACCATTGAACCAGCAGGTAACCGTCATAATAGTCGATCGTGACGCCGCCAATGCCGTCGCCCTCACCATTGAACATACGGAAAGCCGTTGTATCTTGAGCTGCGAAAAGTTTGGCGCGCGCTTGAACCGCTTTTGTTAGTTTACTGAGAAAAAACACTTGGTCAATCTGTTCTTGTTTATTGCGGGTAAGCGTCCAGCCGACCCCTTTGTTTTGCAGACCATAATAGCCCCGCGCGAGAAACTCGCCGCTCTCTGACACGATATCCACGAGGTCTCCTTCTTTTACGTGCCCCGCACTCCCTGCGAGAGCTTCCTTATCGATAAGCGGATAGCCTTTTTTGATTTTTGCAGCATGTGCGTTCTTTAAGGTGAGTAGCTTCATATCTATTCGTCCTCTTTCTGTTTGCTTTCCCTTATCGTACCACAAAACGCCAAGATGTCTGCATTGACAGAAAGGAAAGGTTTTTCTACGATAGACAAATAACAATTACGAGGAGGATCAGCATGGCAAAACGAATTGATCATACAGGCATTATGGTAAGGGATATCAACGCGTCCATCACATTTTATGAAGAGGTTCTCGGCATGAAATTGAAGGATCGCATCACACACACGAATGGCGTGATTGAGCTTGCTTTTCTCGGCTTTGAAGATGGCCCGGAAACAGAAATCGAACTGATTCAAGGCTACAGCAGCGAGCTGCCTGTCGAAGGAAAAGTGCACCACATTGCCCTGCTGACGGATGACATCGCGGCTGAATATACAAAAGCGGAAAGAATGAACGCGAAATTTATCGACGAAGAGATCACGACACTTCCAAACGGATACCGTTATTTTTATATCGAAGGTCCTGACGGTGAGTGGATTGAGTTCTTCCAGCGTTAAAAGCAAAGAACGTACATGTTGAGATGTACGTTCTTTGTTTATGTATACCAACTGATATGCGTGGACTCATCGCAAATCATGGCCTCCCAGTCCATAAGCCGAACCCATTCATTGATGCTTTCATCTTTGGCTAAAAATACATTAATGAATGAATCGTATACACTCATAAACACAAAGTCCATTTTGTCATCCATCAAAATGAGCTCTGCGGCGGCATCATCAAGGACCGTACGCAAGTTAGCCTCTGTTATATCCAGAAAGCCGCTGTTTTCCACAATTGGTTCTGCGTAATAAAACCGATTGGATCCGTTCGCACCTAATACCTTTACCAAACTGGGAATATGAAAAGGAGAAATATGATCCTCACTGGGATAAAAGAGATCTCCTTTTATATTTACATGTAAAAGATCCGCTAAATCCTCTCTCGCGCACTCATCCCTTAAGGCGCCTATTGACGTCATTAAAGCAAGCGCCAGCTCAGCATGTGTTTTAAAGCCGCAAGAGGACATAACCTTCTTCCAGGAAACAGCCTTGCCTTTTCCTCTGATGTCATCATCGTTTGGGTAAATATGCTCGTAATCATTTTTTCTCTTTGCCTTTTCCCATCCTTCAGGCATTTGGATAAAAGGAGAAAATATAATAGCAGCTGATGAGTATTCAACTGGTACTTGTTGTAAGATTGGTGATTCGTCATCTAACCATATGTATTCTAGCATGCGCACCCCCTTTACATATTCTAACATCTTTCGGTTAAAAGAAGGTAATCAGCCCTATGACAGGCTGATTATCTATTACAATCCATTTTTATCTCCGGCTTCAACCGCACTCTCTTCCTTCCATTTTTGATGATCCCATATTCTGAAAAACGGATAGTAGATAGTGCAGGTGATCAGCAGATTCACCAGCTGCATAACGGCGCCCGACACCTTTCCGCCTGTTGCCAGGTAGCCTGATATGAGCGGCGGCATCGTCCATGGCACGGCGATTCCGGCCGGCCTCGCCACCAGTCCGGTGCTCATACCGATATAAGTCGCGGTAATTGTGAGGAGGGGCGCGATGATGAATGGGACGATGAGCAGCGGGTTCATGACAATCGGCATGCCGAAAATAATCGGCTCGTTGATATTAAATAGCGCGGGGCCAATCCCCAATCGGCCAAGCTGTTTCATTTGTTTGCTACGGGACCGCACAAGCATCGTCAGGACAAGCGCCAGCGTCGCTCCGCTTCCGCCGACATTGATCCAAATTTGAAAAAACTGAGTCGTAAAAATACTCGGCAGCGCCTCGCCTGCCTGAAACGCGAGACGGTTGGCATCCATCGCACCGTACCAAATCGGCGACATAATGCCGCCAATGATGGAAGCCCCGTGAATCCCGCACGCCCAAAGCAGCATCTGCACGAATTCAGCGATCAGACTTCCGCCGAGACTGCCGCCAAGAATGGAAAGCGGTGTGCCCAGCAGGTCTCCTACGACATTGTGCAGGCTCTGAAAAGGCGTCATTTCAATCAGAAGACGCGCCAGCCACACGAGAAACACAATGATAAAGCCGGGTATCAGCGCGACAAAGGATTTGCTTACCGCCGGCGGCACGCCGTCTGGCATTTTGAAAACGATGTTTTTTTGAATAATGTACCGATATATTTCAGTTGAAAACAAGGCGATCAGCATGGCGACAAATAAACCCTTGCTGCCAAGCAATGTAATCGGGATTCCGCCTCCAACCATGATGGATTCCGTCGAGCCATCCGGCGTAAACGGCACCTCAAACGGCGTTGCCAATAAAAATGCGGCAATGGATATCGCCCCGGCCGAAAGGGCATCGACACTATAGCTTTCTGCCAGCCGGTAGGCAATTCCAAAAGCGGCGATCATGGCCATAATATCAAACGAAGCATTAACAGGATATCCGAGCTTAACTGCCCACTCTTTCCCAAACACACTCGTCATGAAATCAGCATAACCGGGAATCGGCAGGCTCGTTAAAATCAAAAAGACAGACCCGATAATAATCAGCGGCATGGTCAGGATAATTCCGTCACGCAATGCGCTGAGATGCCGCTGTCCGGCAATTTTCCCAGCGACAGGCATTATTTTTTCTTCCATCACCCGAGTGAACGCGCTCATCTGAAAAGCCCCCTTTTCTCATTGCTTTGTGAACAACCTCCGCAATGTTTTCTTTATCTTATTTTGAAAACGCTTACAAATTCATCTGGAAAATTTCCTCTTCCTGCGGAAAAAATCTGCATGCTGCCAGCTCAATCTTGTTCATAAAAAAATTTTCGCCTTACTATTAAACTCTGTTTTTTCTCCGATATATATATCAAACATCATAGAAAAAGGAGATTCATCATGAAAAACATGTCTTGCAAACTAGTTGTATCAGCCACTCTGTTTTTCAGTTTTCTCGCCACAGGCCCTCTCGCCCACGCGCAAACAAGCAGCGAAAAAGAAGTCATTGTGGTTTATAAAAACAAAGCCGGCAAGGATACCGTCCTTGAGAGCGATGCTGAGGTTGAACAGCAGTATAAGCATCTTCCGGCTGTAGCAGTCACAGCAGATCAGGAGACAGTGAAAGAATTAAAACAAGACCCTGATATTTTATATGTTGAAAACAATGTCTCATTTGCCGCAGCAGGCGGCACGGATGTCAAAGTGCTGTCAGACAGCAATGAGACCTCTGACAACTTCAAGCAGTGGAACCTTGAGCCAATTCAAGTGAAACAGGCTTGGAAAGCGGGACTGACAGGCAAGGATGTGAAAATTGCAGTCATTGACAGCGGCATCTCCCCCCATGATGACCTGTCGATTGCCGGCGGGTATTCAGCTGTCAGTTACACCTCTTCTTACAAAGATGATAACGGCCACGGAACACATGTCGCAGGGATTATCGGAGCCAAGCATAACGGCTACGGAATTGACGGCATCGCACCGGAAGCACAAATATACGCGGTTAAAGCACTTGATCAGAACGGTTCGGGGAATCTTCAAAGCCTTCTCCAAGGAATCGACTGGTCGATCACAAACCGGATGGACATTATCAATATGAGCCTTGGCACGACGGCAGACAGCCAAATCCTCCATGACGCCGTGGACAAAGCATATGAGCAAGGCGTTCTGCTCGTTGCCGCAAGCGGAAATGACGGAAATGGCAAGCCAGTGGACTATCCGGCGGCGTACAGCAGTGTCGTTGCCGTTTCAGCAACAAACGAAAATAATCAGCTTGCCTCCTTCTCAACGACTGGGAATGAAGTTGAATTTTCAGCGCCGGGAACAAACATCACGAGCACTTATTTACACCAATATTATGCGACTGGAAGCGGAACATCCCAAGCGACGCCTCACGTTGCTGCCATGTTTGCTTTGTTAAAACAGCGTGATCCTGCCGAGACAAATGTGCAGCTTCGCGCGGATATGCAGAAAAATATCGTTGATCTGGGAGCCGCGGGCCGCGATCAGCAATTTGGCTACGGCTTAATCCAGTATAAAGCGCAGGAATCAGATGCAGCGTACACGTCCGCAGAGCAAGCGGTAAAAAAAGCGGAACAAACAAAAGCACAAACCGATATCGACAAAGCGAGAGAACTCGTCAGCCAGCTCCCGGATCCCGCCGCAAAAACAGCCCTGCAAAAAAGACTGGATAACGTACAGTCATACAGAAGTGTAACAGATGCGAAAGACAAAGTCGTAAAAGCAGAAAAATATAAAACACAGCAGACCGTTGATACAGCACAAGCTGCCATAAATAAGCTTCCAAACGGAACTGATAAAGCGAATCTGCAAAAACGCTTAGATCAAGTAAAACGCTACATCGCATCAAAGCAAGCGAAAGAGAAAGTGGCGAAAGCGGAAAAAAACAAAAAGAAAACAGATGTTGACAGCGCACAATCAGCAGTCAGCAAGCTTCCGGCAGGTTCAGAAAAAACGGCCCTGCTGAAACGCCTGAACAAAGTGAAAAGCAATAATTTGAAAACGGCGCAGCAATCCGTATCTGCAGCGGAAAAGAAATCAACTGATGCAAATGCAACAAAAGCACAATCAGCAGTCAATCAGCTTCAGTCAAGCAAAGACAAAACATCATTGCAAAAACGGTTAGATAAAGTGAAGAAAAAAGTGGCGGCAGCTGAAGCGAAAAAAGTCGAAGCTGCGAAAACCAAAGTAAAGAAAGCGGAAAAAGACAAAACAAAAAAAGCAAAGACATCCGCTCAGTCCGCAGTGAATCAATTAAAAGCATCAACTGATAAAACAAAGCTGCAAAAACGGCTGAATGCCGTCAAACCGAAAAAGTAACCAAAAAGCCTGCAGGACCTGCATTCTAGGTCTTACAGGCTTTTTTGCATGCCCCAAACCCCCGACACAACCTTTTTCCCATTCAACGCACGGGCTTTTCATACTATTGCTATCCAGCAATGAACAGCATAAAATGAACGTTATTACAGTTATCACCACATATGGAGGGATTGTGACTGTCAGGCAGGCAAGACCCAATGATGCAAAAGGAGTATTAGTGCCTAAAAAACAGGGCATTTTAACCCTTCTTTTCGTGTTGGGATCAGAACGGCGCCATAGACACCCACTATTCTAATGCTCCGTCACCGACGCGGGCATTTTTGTTGTCGCTGCACATTTTGTCATTTTCAGCAGTTTTTCTCACTTTTTTCATTTTGATTGTCAACTTTTCATTTGATACGATGAACAAGCCGACTTTTCTTCAGTAAAGGAGGTTTTGATTGCTTGCAAAAAGAGATTGCAAAAGATTTATTGCTCCTTGCAGGAGGAAAAAGCAATATTATCAACATCAGCCATTGTACGACCCGTCTTCGCTTTGAGGTAAAAGACGAGACGAAAATCGATATACATACCATTGAAGGCCTGCAAGGCGTGCAGGGCACCTTTTTCCGATATGGGCTGTTCCAGATTATCTTTGGAGCAGGCGTCGTCAACAAAATATATAAAGAAGTCATTCACGTGTGGGAGAACACGCCTTCTGAAGAACCTGCTGTTCAACAGAAAAAGGCCAGCCGGAAGCTGAACCCTGTCGCAGCATTTGCGAAAACACTGTCCGATATTTTTGTGCCGATTATCCCAGCAATAACAGCAAGCGGCCTGCTCATGGGGCTGATCGGAATGATTAAGGTGTTTCACTGGTTCACAGCCGACAGTCCGTGGATCAAAATGCTCGACCTCGTGTCCAGCACAGCCTTTATTTTGCTGCCGATTTTGGTCGGCTTCAGTGCAGCACGGCAATTTGGCAACAACCCCTATTTAGGGGCAGTGATCGCAGGTTTCCTGACGCACCCTGATCTGCTGGACCCGTCTATGCTCGGCAGCAAAACCCCCGCTTCCTTAGACATCTGGGGGCTGCATGTTCCAATGATGGGCTATCAGGGTGCCATTATACCGATTCTTCTCTCCGTTTATGTCATGAGCAAAATCGAAAAGCTATTAAAATCGATTGTACCGAAGTCACTTGATGTCGTCATCATTCCTTTTATTACGGTCATGGCGACTGGGTGCCTCGCGCTGATTGTGATGAATCCCGCCGCGTCTATCATCGGCCAGATCATGACACAGTCGATTGTCTATATTTATGATCACGCCGGCATTGCTGCCGGGGCCCTTTTCGGCGGCATCTACTCCACTATCGTTCTATCTGGCTTGCATCATAGCTTTTATGCGATTGAAGCAACGCTGCTTGCTGATCCGCATGTCGGTGTGAACTTTTTAGTGCCGATATGGTCGATGGCGAATGTGGCCCAAGGCGGAGCGGGGCTTGCGGTTTTCTTCAAAACGAAACAATCAAGTCTGAAGAAAATTGCGCTCCCCGCTTCCCTGACCGCGTTTTTAGGCATTGTAGAGCCGATTGTATTCGGGGTAAATGTCAAACTGATCCGTCCCTTTATCGGGGCTGCCATCGGCGGCGCTATTGGCGGCGCATACGTGGTTGCGGCGCATGTCGTGTCGAATTCCTACGGACTGACGGGCATTCCGATGATTTCAATCGTGCTGCCGTTCGGCACTGCCAATTTTGTTCATTATATGATCGGTTTTTTGATCGCGGCCGTCTCTGCTTTTATAGCTACATTGTTTCTCGGGTTTAAAGAAGAGACAGAATAACAGGATTTATTCGTTTTCATTCATAAAACGGGGGATGAAAGGACAAAAAAGCTATGAAAATTAAAAGAATCTTAAATCATAATGCTATCGTCGTAAAGGATCAACATGAAGAGAAGATTCTCTTAGGTGCAGGAATTGCGTTCGACAAGAAGAAGAATGATATTGTCGACCAGTCAAAAATAGAAAAAACGTTTGTCAGAAAAGATACAGCTGACTATAAGCAGTTTGAAGAGATTTTAGAAACATTGCCGGAAGACCATATTCAGATTTCCGAGCAAATTATTTCCCATGCCGAAAAAGAACTGAACATTAAAATCAACGAGCGCATTCACGTTGCTTTTTCTGACCATCTTTCCTTTGCGATTGAACGCCTGAGCAACGGGATGGTCATCAAAAACCCGCTGTTGAATGAGATCAAAGTTCTTTATCCGAAGGAATTCCAGATCGGCTTGTGGGCCAGAGCGCTGATTAAAGATAAACTGGGGATTCACATTCCCGATGATGAAATCGGCAATATCGCCATGCACATCCATACAGCAAGAAACAATGCCGGTGATATGACACAGACGCTTGATATTACAACAATGATCCGTGACATTATCGAGATTATTGAAATCCAGCTCTCAATTAATATCGTGGAAGATACCATCTCCTATGAACGGCTTGTGACCCATCTCCGCTTTGCCATTCAGCATATCAAAGCGGGTGAATCGATTTACGAGCTGGACACGGAAATGATCGATATTATTAAAGAGAGGTTTAAGGATGCCTTCCTGTGCGCATTAAGCATCGGCACATTTGTGAAAAAGGAATACGGCTTTGAATTTCCCGAAAAGGAATTGTGCTATATCGCCATGCATATTCAGCGGTTTTACCAACGTTCAGTCGCACGCTGAGGCAAAGAAAAAACGCTTTTGAGATGGTCAAAAGCGTTTTTTGTATCTGGTTTATTGGTTCATCGCCGGATTGCTGATCGTATTCCACTTTGTATACGACATGTAATGGAAATATTGATCGCGATACGGGTGTTTTGTATTTGAATTCCAAGGCTTTTCTCCGCCGCAGAAGTGGACAATGGCCGGGTTTTCTCTCGTTTCTCTATAAAGCTTCTGGCCTGACAGCGTCGCAGGCGTTTTCATTTTTAATATGATATAGGTTTGAGCGTTCCAGCGCGGATGAAGTTCATACCACTGATCATATAAGATCGCATTCAGCGCATCTTGGTCATGCAGCACAAGGAAGTCTTCCTCCGGGTGTTCATTGATAAAGTTGATGACTTTTTCTGTGATGTTTTGCTTTCTCCAAGGCTCAAAATCAATAATCATGATACCGGAGTTAAAATACTTCCCTGTATCACTGACGTTCATTTCTTTTAAGCGTTCATGCTGCCCCGCATCCTCAACAGCAGCAACTGTATACGGCGCAATATCCAAGTCCCACAGTTTTGAAATATCCTCAAGAATCAGCGCATCACAGTCGATATAAATCATTCGTTTGATGCTCTCATCCTTAATTAAATCAGGAATCGAAATGCGGTAATACGCCGCTTTTGTAATATGGCTGCTCTCCACCGCATGTTCATACATGTTGGGATCCACTTCTAAAAACTCAATCGGCACACCGAACTTCAAAGTGGTTTCTTCCAGTCTTTTTTTGTTATCAGGCTCAATTCCGCCATCAATGACGTATAATTTGATCTTTCTGTCCTGATCCATATTTGTCAATAAAGAAACGAACATCCCACCTAAATGACGAGCATAATTATCATCTGCGCATGACACGATATGCATAATTTCATCTTTCTTCAATGGTATTCATCTCCCTTTGTGTTGTACAAGTTACATACCCTTTTTCAGAAAATTAAACACGATCATCCGACAATTTTTTTAATAGAATGTGTTGTACAACAAAAAAGGTGTCATGTTTTGAACATCCGATAAAGCCAATAAAGAATGTAAAAGCTGGCGATCGTAATCGCTTCAGCCGAAGCGATATACCATGGCCACGGCCCGAGAACATCCAGGAGAGAAGATCCGCCCGGTTTTTTCGTCAAATACATATAATTCGCGCCAAGCCAGCGATCAAGCAGGTAAATACAGCCTCCGTACACATTGACAACCAAGACGGTCATCCATAAAGAACGCTGTCTGAGTCTGTACGTCCCAATTACCGCCATCAGCAGACAGGACAAAAACACGGATCCATGTGAAATAAAAAAGAGGATATATCGGATATGCGGAAATGAAAACATACCGAGGTCCGGAGTGGCAAGCGCCTGAATCGAGCTGCCGATGCCGGCGAAATATATCAATACAAACAGCTTTCGGCTTTTTGTCAGCAGCATAATCGCCGACAAATACACTGACAGGTCACTAAGCTGGAGAGGTAATGAAGTTCGCACCGACCACCTGCCCGCGGCGATCATCCATATGTGATAACCGATTTGCGAACCAAGCAGCAGAAACACAAACAAATAACGCCAAAACCGGCTGGCCTTAGGCCGCTTGACCTCCCGCCGGAAAAGAAATAATAAAATGGCCAAAAAAGCAATAATCGCTAACGTCACCACATGCTCCGCTGAAAAAAGCTGAAACGGATCGTGTTTATAGACCGATTGAACATATTTTTGCAAGATTCCACCCCCGTTTTGTTTAGTTTGGTGTTGTTCGGGCTTTTTTTATTCAATCAAGCAAGACTCCTCCTCAGCGTTCTTTGCAGGTATAAAGCACTGTCTTTTCAAAAGCGCTCTCCATTTTGCAGGAAATTCCCTTAGCATCTCGAAATATTCCCCATCCATACATTAGGGGAGGTTTATTTTTGATGAAAAAGCTTTTGACTGTAATGACGATGGCTGTTTTCACTGCCGGGATGCTGCTCTTGCCGGCACAGAGTGTCACCCCTGCCGCGCATGCCGTTCAGCTCTCAGATAGCGAGCGAGAGCTTCCGTTTAAAGCAAAGCGTGCGTATTCCACCATTTCTCAGCTAAGTGAAGCAATCGGTCCCAGAATAGCCGGAACTGCCGCTGAAAAAAAGAGTGCTCTATTGATCGCTTCATCCTTGAGAAGATTAAAGCTTGATGTGAAGGTTCAACGATTCGATATTCCTGATCGGATTGAGGGCACTCTGTCTTCCGAAGGACGCGACATTCTTCTCAGGGCGGCATCCGGCTCAGCCCCGACTGAGAAACAAGGACTGACGGCTCCGCTTTACAATGCCGGCTTGGGCAATCCAAAGGACTTCACCGCTGACGCTAAGGGCAAGATCGCCTTAATTTCCAGAGGAGACCTGACATATTACGAGAAAGCCAAAAATGCCGAGGACGCCGGAGCGAAGGCTGTCATCATTTATAACAACAAAGAAAGCCTCGTGCCTGTGACGCCAAATCTGTCAGGAAATAAAATCGGCATTCCTGTCGTCGGCATTAAAAAAGAAGATGGAGAAGCCCTCATCCAGCAAAAAGAAGCCACCTTACAACTAAAAGCAATCACTAACCAAACCTCCCAGAACATCATCGGAATCAAAAAGCCCAAAAACATCAAACATCCAGACATTGTGTACGTGACGGCCCATTACGACAGTGTGCCTTTTTCGCCCGGAGCAAATGACAACGGCTCAGGAACCTCTGTCATGCTGGAGATGGCGCGTGTTTTAAAAAGCGTCCCATCTGATAAAGAAATCCGCTTTATCGCTTTCGGCGCTGAAGAGCTTGGCCTGCTCGGCTCCTCTCATTACGTAGATCACCTATCGGAAAAAGAGCTGAAGCGGAGCGAAGTGAACTTCAACTTAGACATGGTGGGCACAAGCTGGGAGAAGGCGTCTGAGCTGTATGTCAACACATTGGATGGCCAGTCGAACGAGGTTTGGGAATCCAGCCATACGGCCGCTGAGAAAATTGGATTTGACAGTCTGTCTCTGACACAGGGAGGGTCATCAGATCATGTGCCGTTTCACGAAGCCGGCATTGATTCCGCCAACTTTATTTGGGGAGACCCGGAAACTGAAGCAGTAGAACCTTGGTATCACACCCCTGAAGACTCAATCGAGCATATCAGCAAAGAGCGCCTCCAGCAGGCAGGCGACCTAGTGACAAACGCTGTCTATCAGGCAGTGAAAATAGAGAAGAAACCGAAAACCATCAAGAAACAAATGAAGGCAAAAGCCTCAGACATTTATGAAGAGATCAAATAAAAAAGACGGCACTTGGGTGCCGTCTTTTTTATAATAATTAACTATTTAACCGTCTATAAGTAAAGCTTTCAATTTATCTGCCGTATTTTCTTTCTCTAGCGGCCGATAAATGGTCAGTTTCAAATCTGGTGAGTCATAAACTTGCAATGTCATATGCTCCATTACCATTGTTCCCGCTGTCGGATGATGAAGCACTTTTTCTCCTGCGTGTGTGCCTAACACTTCGTGGTGGTTCCACCATTTTTTAAATTCCGGGCTTACCTCAGTTAACTCATCGATCAGCTCTTTTATCCATGCTTCCCCGAGAAACCGGCTGGCTGTCGATCGAAATTGCGCGATGAGTTTTTTGGCGTGGCTTTCCCAGTCGTCCAGCAGATCCCGGTATTCTTTCGACGTAAAACATCGCCATATAGCGTTCCTTTCCTTTCTGCCCATGTGGCCAAAATCGCCGAACACCGCACAAGCCGCCGTGTTCCAAGCAATAACGTCCCACTTTTCGTCAGTCACATAAACAGGGCAATTGGTTAAATGATCAATAAAGTGCCGCACAGCCAGGGGAAGGCTCTTGTTTTCCTCATCCTGATCATCTAAAAGAACATGATGGCCTGCCAACAGAAAGACATGGCGTTTTTCCTCGTAATTCAATTTGAGCACTCTTGATATGCTTTCCAGTACCTGTGTTGATACCCGAATATCCCTTCCCTGCTCCAGCCATGTGTACCATGTGACACCGATACCGGACAGCTGGGCCATTTCCTCTCTTCTCAAGCCTGTCGTTTTCCTTCTGGTGCCTAAAGGCAATCCAAATTCTTGCGGAGAAAGCTGCGCCCTTTTTAATTTTAAAAACTCACCAAGCTCTTTCCGTTTTTCTGCCATACCGTCCACATACCCACTCTCCTCCCGCATAGAATTTCCTATTTGTATTCTACATAAAAAAGGAGAAGATTTTTATATTATTTGTTTCGTTCTGCAAATACTTCTGCAGCCACAGGCAAAATGGTATTCAGCGCATTCGGGAATCCTGAGTAAATGATCATCTGCATCATCACTTCTATGAGTTCTTCTTGTGTCCATCCGACATTCAAGGCTCCGTTAATATAGAATTTTAACTGCTGCGTATTGCCCAATGCAGTCAATCCGGCAACCGTTGCTAATAATCTGGATTTCAGATCAAGACCCGGTCTTGAAAAAATTTGTCCGTAATTAAACTCCACGGCGAGCACACCAAGGTCCGGAGCGATGGATTGTTTAAAACTGTCTACGATCGCTTCGTAGTTCTCCTCATCTATTTGCTTCAGAATATCTAACCCTTTTTTATAATGTTCACTTGTTTGCACCAGCTTCTATCTCCCTTCTGATATCGCTTTGTTTCGCTGCTCGATTTATGGTAATCCTTGAACTGAAGGCAATGCCGATCATGATCATCCCCAGAATACAAACTCCGTTCCAATGAAACAGCATCCAGACTGCTCCGCCTGCATACGATCCAAAGGCACCGCCTAAAAATGTACTGACCATAAAAATGCCATTCAATCTGCTTCTCATTTCAGCGGACAATTGGAAAATCTCCGCCTGACATGCCACCTGATTCGCCTGAATGCCCATAGTGATGAATAAAGCGCCCAGCACAATCACAATCAATGAGGTCCGGCCCGCCATTAACAAAACAAATGACAATAAGGTAAAAGACATACAAAGTTTGTTGGCAAATGCCGCTCCTTTTTGATCAATAATCCTGCCGATCAGCGGAGTTGCAAAAGCTCCGCCAATCCCCACTAAACCAATTGTTCCGGCGGTCTGGCTGCCAAACGAGAATGGCGGTTCACTCACCACAAACACTAACGTCGTCCAAAATAAACTGAAGGCGCCGAACATGAACCCTTGGTTTACACATGCTTTTCTTAACGCTTTCTCCTTGATCAAAAGCGGAAATAATGAAGAAATGAGTTTTCCGTAATGAACGGCAGGTGTCCCTTTGCTTTTCGGAAAGCAGAAGCGAATGATCAGCATAATGATGACGGCCGCTGCACAGGCAATCCAATACATCACGCGCCAGCCATAGTGGGCATCTATCGCCCCGCTGACCACTCTCGCGCCTAATATTCCGCAAACCAAGCCGATGGCTACGTTTCCGAGTACTTTTCCTCTGTTCTTGTCATTTGCTAAACCTGCCGCAAATGGCACAAGGATTTGAGGAATAATTGTGAAGAACCCCAGCAACAAATTTGTGATGACCAGCCATGAAAAGCTTACAGCTAACGCTGAAGCGGCCGAGCAAACTCCCACTAAGAACAGCAGACTCACAATTAAGCGGCGGCGTTCAAATAGATCTCCTAATGGAACAAGCAGCAAGTTCCCCACGGCATAGCCGATCTGCACCAATGTAGCAATCATCCCAGCTTGTGCTGCTGTCACATGAAACGTGCCTGCCATGCTGACAAGCAATGTTTGATTGATATAGACATTGGCGACAGAAAACCCGCTAGTCACCGCCATCAGAAAGATCAAACCTCTCGATAATGAAATGGAATGTTTCATGTTTGCCTCCTTTCTACATGCATGATAAAGCAGGTGCAATCATAGAAACAGAAGTGAGTTTATACTGGTATTGAAAGTACTAGCAAAGCAAAAAAGCGAAACCTTGTCAGGCTTCGCTTTTGTAAAACATAACGTTTATTAATCCACTTCTTTCTTAATCCCCAGCATTTTCTCATCTAAATAATGGGCGATCTCCGCAGCTTCCTTCAGCTCATCTGTTAATTGCTTAGGAACGTCATTGTTCAATTTATAGTAAATCTTATGTTCAAGGCTCGCCCAGAAATCCATCGCGATCGTCCGGATTTGAATTTCTGCTTTGACGTATTCCACACGATTCGTTAAATTCACAGGCATCTCAATGATTAAGTGCAGGCTTCGGTAGCCGTTCGGTTTCGGCGTCTGGATATAATCCTTCACCTTCACGATCCGCAGGTCTTCATGCTGCTTTAAGACGTTAACAACATTATAAATATCAGAAATAAAGGAACAAATGATGCGCACGCCGGCAATGTCGTGGATATGCTCTTTCATCTCCTTCGTCGTAATCTCGCAGCCCTTTCTCATTAACTTATTCACGATGCTTTCAAAGCTTTTGACACGGGATTTCGTATGTTCAATCGGGTTGTGTCCGTGAATGAGGTTATATTCCTGACTGATAATAGAGAACTTTGTATCCAAGGCATCAAGCGCAAATTTATAAACTAATAATTCATTTTTCCAATCTTCCATTACTGTTTTTAAATCGTCCATATGCGTTACAGATAAATCCATTTTCGTCATCTCCTTTAACGGATCTTTATCCGCTGTCCATGTACTAGACGTGCCTGCCTCCTGAGAGGTTCTACGAATTTTTTTACAAAATACTGTCGAATGTAACAAAAAAAGACCGCACGAAACCATGCGGTCTTTCTTTTTATCGGAAGTAGCTGATCAATAATCCGATCGAGAGCAGGAATCCGAAAAATGTATTCGTCTGGGCTGTTGATTTCATTGCGATAATCATGTTCATCGGCATTTCTTTTTGGATGAAGCCCTTCACAGCCTGAATCGGCTTAGGCACGCTCAAAAAGACGACAAACAGCCATGGGCTTGCGGCACCGGTGATGACTAAGCCGACAATCCAAATATAAGCAACAGCAAACGACGCAGCCAAGAGAGTGACAGCTCCCTTATGCCCCATCAAAATCGCCAATGTTTTGCGCCCGCCTTTTTTGTCCTCTTCAATATCGCGAATGTTGTTCGACAGGTTAATCGCACCGACAAGAATTGCAATTGGTATTGAAATCAAAATGCTTTGCATATAAATCTTATCAGTCTGAATGAAAAACGAAATCAGCACAAACATCGAACCCATGCAAATGCCTGAGAATAACTCACCGAACGGCGTGTAGGCAATCGGCAGCGGCCCGCCTGTATACAGGTAGCCGATCGCCATGCCGACAAGGCCGATCACAGCGAGCCACCAGCTGCTGCTCGCGCAAATGTAAACGCCGAGCAGGATGGCAATCCCGTATGACGCGAGAGCTAATTGCAAAATCGTCTTAGGTTTCATTCCGTGGCGTACAATTGCCCCTCCGATTCCGACAGATTCTGCTGTATCCAACCCGCGTTTAAAATCATAGTATTCATTAAATAAGTTCGTCGCGATCTGGATCCATAAGCAAGAAAACAGCATAGCCAGAAACAGCAGCAGATCAACCTTCACATAAAACATCGCCAAAACCGTTCCGAGCAGCACAGGCACAAACGATGCGGTTAACGTATGAGGACGGGTTAACTGCCAAAGGATCTGGCCCATGCTTTCTTTTTGAGGCGCTGTCTGACCCTCACCCTTATTTGTTTGGTTCATCTTCCTCTTCCTTTCTATTAAAAGGCTTTTTTCAGCCGGCAGCTTAATAAAACTCCTTTTGCTTCCTTATCTATCATAATGACTTCTCCCCCATTTCACAAGATACTGCAAGAAGGCGTTTTCTTTCTTATTATACGCTTACTGCCCTGATTTCATTAGGGTTCTGCTTTCACTTGAACGAACAGGAAGAGAAAAATTTTTTTAAGTGCTTTACGCTTTTGAAAAATTAAAAAGACCTTTTGACTCCATTTACATTTTCCTTTATTATTAATCAGCTCGAGACTTTCCATTCTTGCCTTGCAGGTATAAAGGTTCATTTTCAAAAGCAGATGCCGATATATTAATTTGAGGGAGATTAGGGAAAAAATGAAACTTTTCGAGCATTTAAACGTCAAATACTCATGTGATTGTCGAAAAAACGGGAAGGGAATTTTTGATATGCTGCAATTAATGAAACAGCTGTATGAAAAGCCCGCTGTCAAGTGGACATGTCATACAAGCTTTTATTTGATGATACTGCTTGTTTTGTTTTTTATGTATGGTTTTCACACCGCGAATACCGGTTCTTATATTTATAACGATTTCTAATTGGAGAGAGAATAACTATGAAACTTTTACATGCTATTCAAACACATGCGGAAACTCATCCGCAAACCGATGCCTTCCGCTCTCAAGGCCAGTCGCTCACGTATCAGGAATTATGGGAGCAGTCTGACCGCGCGGCTGCCGCGATCCAACAACGCATTTCCGGGGAAAAGAAATCTCCTGTCCTTGTGTACGGCCATATGGAGCCGCACATGATCGTTTCCTTCTTAGGAAGCGTTAAAGCGGGACACCCTTATATTCCGGTTGATCTGTCCATTCCGTCCGAGCGGATTGCGAAAATTATCGAAAGCTCTGGAGCAGAATTGCTGATCCATGCAGCCGGACTTCCAATTGACACACTCGGTCAGCAGATTCAGACCATTTCAGCAGAAGCACTGCTGGAAAACAAAGACGCTTCTGTCAGCCAAGATCAATGGGTCAAGGAACACGAGACGTTTTATATCATTTACACTTCCGGAAGCACCGGAAATCCTAAAGGCGTACAGATTTCCGCCTCGAACCTTCAAAGCTTCACAGACTGGATTTGTGCTGACTTCCCAGTCAACGGCGGAAAAATATTTTTAAACCAAGCTCCGTTTTCATTTGATTTATCTGTCATGGATCTTTATCCATGCCTTCAATCAGGCGGGACTTTACACTGCGTGACAAAGGATGCTGTGAATAAGCCGAAAGTCTTGTTCGAAGAGCTGAAGAAGTCCGGGCTGAATGTGTGGACATCTACACCTTCCTTTGTGCAGATGTGCCTGATGGACCCAGGTTTTTCTCAGGAGCTGCTGCCTGATGCGGATACATTTATGTTTTGCGGAGAGGTTCTTCCTGTTTCTGTGGCAAAAGCGCTGCATGAGCGTTTTCCGAAAGCAAAAATCTTTAATACGTACGGTCCGACTGAAGCGACGGTGGCTGTCACATCCGTCGAAATTACAGATGACATCATCAGCCGCAGCGAATCGCTTCCAGTGGGCTTCGCCAAGCCGGATATGAACATTTTCATTATGGATGAACAGGGACAGCCGCTTCCTGATGGAGAAAAAGGAGAAATCGTGATTGCGGGTCCGAGTGTGAGCCGAGGATATCTTGGTGAGCCCGAGCTGACGGATAAAGCGTTTTTCTCTTATAAAGGCGAGTGGGCATACCGGACTGGCGATGCCGGCTATATCGAAGATGGCCAGATCTTCTGCCAAGGGCGTTTGGATTTCCAAATTAAGCTTCACGGCTACCGAATGGAGCTTGAGGAAATTGAGGTCCATGTCAGACAGTCTCAGTACGTTCGCACTGCTGTCGTGATCCCGTATCAGCCAAACGGTACAGTTGAGTACCTGATCGCTGCTATTGTCCCTGAGGAGCATGAGTTCCAGAAGGAATTCCAGCTGACAAGCGCGATTAAAAAAGAGCTTGCCGCTTCGCTTCCAGCATATATGATCCCGAGAAAATTTATCTATCAGGATCACATTCAAATGACGGCTAACGGCAAAATTGACCGAAAACGCATTGGCGAAGAGGTTCTTGTATGACGCCTTACAGCTCGTTTTTATTCTTTATACTGCTTGGCATTCTTCTTCTGCCGACGATCATTCTCGGCTTAAACGGAAAAAGATTTCAAGCATACAACATGTTCATATCCATCATTATATTGGCTTTAATTTTTTCGCACGACTTACACGGAGCCATCGCGCTATGCCTGTTTACGATATGGCAGGTGCTTTTGATCAGCGGCTATCTGGCGTACCGGCAGAAAGCGAACAGCGGCTTTGTCTTTTGCGCAGCTGTTATCGCGTCGATTCTGCCTTTATTCTTGTCAAAAATATGGCCGTTTCTTTCACACCCGCAGCCGCATCATCCGACGCTTAACCTGATCAGCTTTTTAGGGATTTCGTATTTAACCTTTAAAGGCGTTCAGCTGATTATGGAAGCAAGAGACGGTCTGCTGAAGGAACAGCTGCCGCTGCACCGCCTGCTGTATTTCATCCTGTTTTTCCCGACGATTTCATCCGGTCCGATCGACAGATATCGCCGATTCGTCAAGGATGAGCAGAAGGCTTGGACAAAAGAAGAATACGCCGACCTATTGTATACAGGAATACATAAAATCTTTATCGGTTTCCTGTATAAGTTTATAATCGGCTATGCAATCAATACGTACTTCATCATGAATCTTCCCGCGATCACGCACAATAAGATTCTTGGAAATCTGCTGTACATGTACGGCTACAGCATGTATTTATTCTTTGATTTCGCCGGATACACGATGTTTGCCGTCGGGGTCAGCTATATTATGGGAATTAAATCCCCGGAAAACTTTAATAAACCGTTTATCAGTAAAAATATTAAAGATTTCTGGAATCGCTGGCATATGTCTCTGTCATTTTGGTTCAGAGATTATGTGTTTATGAGATTCGTCTTTTGGATGACAAAGAAAAAGTGGATCAAAAACCGTATGGCCATCTCAAACATCGGGTATTTCCTGCTGTTTATGCTGATGGGTGTTTGGCACGGGCTTGCACCGCAATATATCATCTACGGCCTCTATCACGCCGTGCTGATGACATGCTACAACTTTTTCGAGAAGTGGAATAAGAAATATAAATGGCTGCCGTCCAACCGCTGGACAACTATTCTCGCGATTGTGATCACATTCCACTTCGTTTGCTTCGGATTTTATATTTTCTCTGGAAAACTATTTCATCACCATTAAAGGAGATTAGAAGACTATGGATTTTAAACAAGAGGTATTAGACGTTTTAGCAGAGGTTTGCCAGGATGACATCGTAAAAGAAAATCCTGATATTGAAATTTTTGAAGAAGGTTTGCTTGATTCTTTTGGAACAGTAGAATTGCTGCTTGCGATTGAAAACCGTTTTGATATTTTAGTGCCGATCACTGAATTTGACCGGGACGTTTGGAATACGCCTAATAACATTGTAAATCAGCTGTCTGAGTTGAAATAATGAAAAAGCGTTTTTTCGGTCCAATTATTTTGGCGTTTATTCTATTCGCAGGCGCCATCGCAATTCCATCTTCATGGCTGACAGGCTTCATCACTGATAAGCGGGTGAAAGAGTCAGCAACAGCCTTGAATCCAAGTATGTTTCAAGGGCTTTATTTACAAGATCAAATGCTCAAAGATCCGGAATATCTTCCGATTTACGGGTCTTCTGAGCTTTCCCGGCTGGACGAGTTCCACCCATCTAATTATTTTCAAGTAAACAATGAGGGATTCACGCCATACCTTGTCGGGAAAGGCGGATCCCAGTCATTGATTCATTCTTTAAACTTCGCTGCCCATATGGATCAGCTGAAGGGCAAAAAAATCGTATTCATCGTGTCTCCGCAATGGTTTATTAAGCGCGGGTCTGATGAACAGCATTTCGCACCTAACTTTTCCGCGCTGCAAGGGCTTGATTTGGCATTTAACGAGCAGATCGATCCTGATGTGAAAAAGTACATGATGAAGCGCATGCTGCGCTTTAAGGTCGTGAAAAACGACGCGGTTCTTTCCGAGCTGTATAAAGCAATGGTTAACGGCCAGACATGGAAAGTGAACGCGCTGAAACCGGCGGCAAAGGTCTATTACAGCATGCTGGAAAAGAAAGACATGTATTATTCAACGATGGAATCATCCGGGCCAAAGCGTTACATCTCGCAGTCGGTAAAGGACAAGTCATGGTCTGAATTAAATAAACTCGCAGATCAATCAGGCAAACGCCACTCCGGATCTAACGATTTTCACATTGACAACCCCATTTATAAAAAGCTAAAACCGAAAGTGCCTAAGCTGAAAGGGAAAAACAAAGGAAAATCGTATGCAGTGTCACCGGAATACAGGGATTTTGAGATGATGCTTGATATCCTGAAGGATGCGGGTGCAGAGCCTATGTTTGTCACCATTCCTGTTAACGGAAAGTGGTACGACTACACAGGCTTCCCGAAAAAAGGACGCACTGACTATTACAAAAAGGTGAATAAACAGATCAGAGCCAAGGGCTTCCAGGTTGCTGATTTCTCGAGACATGAATATGACCCGTATTTCATGAAAGACACGATCCACATTGGCTGGAAAGGCTGGGTGTATGTCGATAAAGCAATTGACGATTTTTATAAAACCGGCAAAGTCACTTCATCCTGAGCATCTCATAGGACGCGGCTGCATATTTCCTGCTAAGATTTGAAATAGTAAAGGAATCACAGCCAACTGAAATAAGAGGTGTTACATCCATGAAGATGACAGGCAATACGGTTTTAATCACAGGCGGTTCAGCTGGCATCGGGCTCGAGCTGGCCAAGCGGCTGCTTGAACTCGGCAATGAGGTTATCATTTGCGGACGCAGCGAAGCGCGTCTTACAGAAGCGAAACAGCAGCTGCCAAACATCCACACAAAGCAATGTGATGTTGCAGACCGTTCGCAGCGGGAAGCATTGTATGAATGGGCTTTAAAGGCATTTCCGAACGTGAATGTTCTTGTCAACAACGCCGGCATTCAAAAGGAAATCGACTTCAAAAAAGGGACAGAGGAGCTTTTTGTGGACGGAGATGAAATTGAACTCAATTTGCAAGCCCCTGTCCATTTATCAGCTCTGTTCACGCCTCATTTAATGAAGCAGCCCGATGCGGCAATCGTTCAGGTCACGTCCGGGCTTGCATTTAACCCGTTAGCTGTTTATCCGGTGTACTGCGCAACGAAAGCGGCGCTACACTCATTCTCGCTTACGCTGAGACACCAGCTCCGCGATACAAGCGTGGAAGTGATTGAAATGGCGCCTCCTATGGTAGACACGGGCTTAAACCAAAAATCACGCGATAAACAAGGCCTGACGTACCGCGGCATTTCAACGGAAGAATATGTTCAGTATTTCTTGGACGGCTTAAAGCAAGGCAAACAAGAGATTACGAATGAACGTGTTGAAGGCCTTCGAAATGCCACTCGGGCTGATTATGACAGGGTGTTCGAGCAAATGAACACGCAGGAGAATTAATTTCTCCTGCTTTTTTCTTATGAATTTCTTGCAAATTTGAGCAAACCTATTGCGAATATTTGTTGAAGGTATACAATAGAATATAAATTATTTTCAAATAAGTTTGATAATATAAACAATTTAACAGCAGGGAGATTGACCATGACTAAACAAACGATTCGCGTTGAATTGACATCAACAAAAAAACCAAAACCAGATCCAAATCAGCTTTCATTCGGAAGAGTGTTTACAGACCACATGTTTGTAATGGATTATGCGGCGGATAAAGGATGGTACGACCCAAGAATCATTCCTTATCAACCCTTTTCAATGGACCCGGCCGCAATGGTATATCACTACGGCCAAACTGTATTTGAAGGGTTAAAGGCTTACGTGTCAGAGAATGACCATGTCCTGCTTTTCAGACCTCAAAAAAATATGGAGCGCTTGAATCAATCAAACGATCGCCTCTGTATCCCGCAGATCAATGAAGAACTGGTTCTTGAAGGCTTAAAACAGCTTGTCGCGATTGATAAAGACTGGATTCCAAAAGCGGAGGGCACGTCCCTTTACATCCGTCCGTTCATCATCGCAACCGAGCCTTTCCTCGGTGTTGCGGCATCTCATACGTATAAGCTCTTGATCATTCTTTCTCCGGTCGGCTCGTATTACAAAGAAGGCATCAAGCCGGTCAAAATCGCTGTTGAAAGTGAATTTGTCCGCGCGGTAAAAGGCGGAACGGGAAATGCCAAAACCGCAGGGAACTATGCTTCAAGCTTAAAGGCGCAGCAGGTAGCTGAAGAAAAAGGATTTTCTCAAGTGCTGTGGCTGGACGGCATAGAGAAGAAATACATTGAAGAAGTTGGAAGCATGAATATCTTCTTCAAAATCAACGGTGAAATTGTAACGCCGATGCTGAACGGAAGCATCCTGGAAGGCATTACACGCAATTCCGTCATCGCCTTGCTTAAGCATTGGGGCCTGCCCGTTTCAGAACGGAAAATCACAATCGATGAGGTCATCCAAGCACATAAAGACGGCCTCCTTGAAGAAGCATTCGGAACAGGTACAGCAGCTGTTATTTCTCCAGTCGGCGAGCTGATCTGGCAGGATGAAACACTGTCGATCAACAACGGTGAAACAGGAGAAATCGCGAAAAAACTATATGACACGATTACAGGCATTCAAAAAGGTGCTGTCGCAGACGAATTCGGATGGACGACCGAAGTCGCAGCACTGACTGAAAGCAAATAAGAAAAAGACCGGCCACTGAGGGCCGGTTTTTTTACGCTTCAATTTTGTTAAAGAACTGCGGCAGGTACGCTTTGTGCGCCTCCAGCATGTCGTCTAAAATCTGTTTCGCGACAGTGTCGGACGGGACGAGCGGGTTTATCGTCATGGCGAGGAGCGCGGTTTGATAGTCGCCTGTGACCGCCGCTTCTGCCGCGACACGTTCAAATGATTTGATTTGCTGGACGAGGCCCCGGACAGAAACCGGCAAGTCGCCGACAGCAATTGGCTGAGGGCCGTTTTTCGTCATGACACAGTTCACTTCGACCGCGGAATCGTCCGGGATGCTGGCGATTGCTCCGTTATTCTTCGTGTTCACCGGCTGAATGTCGTGTTTATCATTGTAAATGGAGCTGATTAAATTACAAGCAGCATCGCTGTAGTAAGCGCCGCCCCGTTTTTCCAGCTGCGGCGGCTTGATCGCAAGGTTTGGATCTTTATAGAGCTCGAACAGCTCTTTTTCGACCTTTTGCACGACTTCAGCGCGGGTGCCTTCCGTTTGTGAAGCTTCCAGTTCGTGCTCCAGCATCTCTTTCGTTTTGAAATAGTAACGGTGATAGCCGCAAGGAATGATGTTGAGCGCTTTTAAAAATTCCGGCTCCCACTCTGCGCCTGAGATGTTTTTCATCGTCATCGCGTTTTTCGGATCCCCCATCGCTTCGATGACTTGATCCTTCACACTGATGCCGTCCAGGAACACATCCAGCCCGAACACCATATGATTCAGTCCCGCGAATTGAACTTCTACGCGATCCACATCTACATCAAGCGCTTTGGCTACACCCATTTTGATGCCGATTGGAACGTTACAGAGACCGACGACTTTCTTCAGGTTAGAGTAGCGAAGCAAGGCTTCTGTCACCATGCCGGCCGGGTTTGTGAAATTGACGAGCCATGCGTTCGGGCAAAGCTCTTCAATGTCCTTCGCGATCTCTAGGATAACCGGAATCGTGCGTAACCCTTTAAACAAGCCTCCTGGGCCGTTCGTTTCCTGGCCGATGACGCCGTATTTTAATGGGATGCGTTCATCCTTGGCTCTTGCCTGCAGAAGTCCGACGCGGAATTGGGTCGTGACAAAGTCTGCGTCCTTCAGCGCTTTTCTCCGATCGAGCGTAAGATGAATGTCGATCGGGACGCCGGCTTTTTCAACCATCCGTTTTGCGAGCGTGCCGACAATATTCAGCTTTTCTTCGCCCTCAGGGATATCGACTAGCCATAATTCGCGGACAGGCAGCTCCTCATACCGTTTAATCAGCCCTTCCACTAGCTCGGGCGTGTAGCTTGAACCCCCGCCAATCGTTACAATCTTCAATCCTTTTGTCATATGCTTGCTCCCCTTTGTTCGGTGATTTTTTCATATAACGCAATGAACTCCGCAGCCAAATCCTTCACTGTCATCGCATTCATTAAGTGATCCTGCGCATGCACCATCAGAAGCGTCATGTCCGTTTTTTCTCCGCCCGCTTCATTTTGGATCAGCTCGGTCTGGTAATGATGGGCTTTTGTTAATTCTTCTGCGGCGTCTTGAAGCTTTTTCCGCGCTTCTTCTGCGTCACCGCTTTTCGCAGCGGCAATGGCCTCCATTGCCGAGCTTCTTCCGTTTCCTCCGTGAAGGATAATTTGAAAAATGATTTGCTCCATTTTCTCATTCACGCAATTCACTTCCTTTCTCTACAGAGCCGCTTCTTTGTCATCTAATGCACCAGGCGTTTGGACCAGCTCCAGATCGTTTTCTTCTTTCAGCTTCTGTTTATCCCACATTCTGAAAAACGGGTAGTAGACAACAAAGGATACGGCGATGTTAATGGCTTGCATGACTGCACCTGAGACTTTTCCGCCTGTCGCCAGGTAACCCGAAAAGATCGGCGGCATGGTCCACGGGACTGCGATACCCGCCGGTTTGGCGACAAGTCCGGTGCTCATTCCGATGTATGTGAGTGTTACTGTGACAAGCGGCGTGATGATAAACGGCAGTAAAAGCATCGGATTCATGACGATCGGCATACCGAAAATAATCGGTTCGTTAATATTGAAGATGGCCGGACCGACCGCAAGCTTTCCGAGCTGCTTCATTTGTTTGCTTCGGGCACGCAGGAACATCGTGACAACCAGTGCCAACGTAGCGCCGCTTCCGCCAATATTGACCCAGATATCGAAAAACTGCTGGGTGAAAATCTTAGGCAGCTCCTCACCTGCTTGGAAGGCGATCCGGTTGACATCCATGGCGCCGTACCAAATCGGTGCCATGACGCCGCCTACAATGTTGGCCCCGTGAAGGCCGCAGGCCCATAAAAGCATTTTGACGGCTTCCGCGACGAGGCTGCCCCCCAGGCTTCCGCCAAGAATGGAAAGCGGTGTTCCCAATAGAACGCTTACAATATTATGAAGGCTTTCAAACGGTGTCGCTTCAACAATCAGCCGGGCTGCCCAAATTAGGAAGATGACAGCAAAGCCGGGAATTAACGCGACAAATGACTTGCTGACCGCCGGGGGCACGCCGTCCGGCATTTTGAAGACCAAATTGCGCTGAATAATCAGGCGGTAAATCTCTGTCGACACCATTGCGATAATCATGGCGACAAACAGACCTTTGCTTCCCATCAGTGAGAGCGGAATCCCGCCGCCGACCATGATTTCTTTCGTTGAACCGTCCGGTATAAACGGCACTTGATACGGTGTCGCTAGCAAAAATGCCGCTAGTGAAATGGCTCCGGCCGACAAGGCATCAACGCCGTATTTCTCGGCGAGCCGGTAGGCGATGCCGAACGCGGCGACAAGCCCCATAATTTCAAAGGTCGCGTCGACTGGATAGGCCAGTTTTTCAGACCAGGAGCTCCCAAACGTTTTTGCCATAAACTCAGCGTATCCCGGGATGGGGAGGTTGCCGATGATGAGGAAAAAGGAACCGATGATAATCAGCGGCATCGTAAGGATGATACCGTCACGCAGCGCCTGCAAATGACGCTGCCCCGCAATTCTTCCCGCTATAGGCATGACCTTTTCTTCTAAGATCTGATTGACTTTATTCACATAGCCCGCTCCTCTCTATGACACATGTCCAAGCTGTTCAGCTGATTTCAGCACTTCCGCCCCGTTGCACGTGCCATAATGGACGGTATTAATGACTTCTACCGGAACCCCCTTTGACTCTCCTAATTTTTTCAGCTGCGGAAGCATGTAACGGACTTGCGGGCCGAGAAGCAGTACATCCGCTTTATCAATATGATTCTGTACAGAATCGCCTGAGACTGCCCAAATGGTATAGTCTTTTCCTTGCTCCTGCGCACTTTTTTCCATCTTGCTCACCAGTAAGCTTGTAGACATGCCTGCTGCACAAACGAGTAATATATTCATGTAAAAGACCCCCTAGAGTTTAATTGATTTGTAATGTCCTGCTGTTGCAATCATTATATTATGAAATCGCTTTCATAAACACTCAAGGTTTTTCCGCAGAAAACGGAAAAAAGGTATATACAGGCTGTCAGCTCAGCAGTTTTTGGTCAAACACATCCAAAAGCTCTTGATACGAACGGCATTTGAGCAGCTGATTCACCGCCGCCGGATCATCCAAAATGCCGCCAAGCAGTTTATACATGCTTTGCAAATCGGATTTGTTCTCCTTTTCGACACAAAGCAGACAGACAAATTGAACACGCTGGTTCTCCCAATCTATCGGTTTTTTTAACGTACAAATGGCCCAAAACGTGGTTTTTGTCTGCGGTACGAGCGGATGCGGGATGGCCACAAGATTGCCAAAGCATGTTGGCGACATGTTTTCTCTTTCAAAAATGGAATCTATGATTTTTTCATCGGCATAGCCGAAATCAACCGCTTTCTGCCCTAGAAATTGAATCACTTCTTCTTTTGAGCATATATCTTTCTGAAGAAAAATGAGTTCTTTTTTTAGGTAGCGAGCTGCTTTTTCTTTTTCATCACTCAGAATGGATTCGATTTTTGTAAAGTCCGTTCCGCCTAAAAGCGTGTTGACCTTCAGCACTGGCACAGGGAGCTCTTTTTTGATCGAGATGGTGCTGATGACAAAATCGATGGATTCATAGGAGATATGGTCAAGACTGTAATACTCGGCAGTTCCCACAATATCGATCCGCTTGCCGAAATGGGAGCGGAGTTTTTCGCGCAGAAGCTGGGCGCTTCCGGCACCTGATGCGCAAACAATGATACAGCGTTTCGGCGGACTTTTTGTTTTTTTTCGTTCAATCGCGGCGCCAAAGTGAAGGGCCAGATACCCGATTTCGTTTTCATGAATGTCGATGCCTGTTTGTTCCTTTATCACCATCCCCGCAATAATTCCGGCTTCAAAAGCGAGAGGATAATGTTCCTTGATCGCTGCCAGCATCGGATTTCGAAGGTTCATCCCGTATCGATTGCGGCTGATTGCCGGCTTCACATGCAGCGCCAAGCCGATTTTCAGCTCTTTGTCATGCTCGATGCCGAGCTTCAGTTCACGATCAACTGCTTTTATCATCGCAAATATAAGCTGATCGGTTTCTTCGTCAATCGAAAATGTGTCCTCCCCGCAATGCGGCTGTGTCATTCGCTTTGTACCGAGGAGATGCATGGCGATATAGGCTGTCTCGTCTTTCGGAAACGTAACGGCTAGTGCTGATTCCAGTTCATTTACGATCTCTTCAGCGGCCTGATATTCCTTTTGGTCCAGGATATGATCCATATCTTCCGGGAAAAGAGATACGTAGTTTTCTGTTCTGATCCGTTTACAGGCGATCGCGATATGGATGATGAGGTTATTCAGCCCCAAGTTGGACAGCCGGATGCCGTCGTTTTTCATTTTTGTCAGAATGGCGGAACGGATGATCTCGATTTCTTCATTTGGCAATATATCAGCCGTTTCATTCAAAATATCAATCTCCGTTTCTCTTTCATCGACAATGTACTCCGCCATGCAATACCTCATCTGCACCTCGTCCCCGCGCAGCTTGAAGCCGTAATTCGGGCGTGTTTCCATGACGATGCGGTACGGCAGCAGCCGTTTTTTCACTTCTTTTAAATCCGTTTGGAGTGTCGATTTTGAGATAAATAGTTCTTCAGCCAGTTCATCGAGCTTGAGGTAATGATCCGCCAGCAGCAGCCGTTTCATGAGGTAAGCGATTCTCTCCTCCGGCAATACCGGCAGGCCCTTATTTTGCTGAAAGACATCTTGCAGGAGCGTTCTGAATGCCGGCTCGTCATGAATGCGGAGTTTGTAACCGGCGCCTCTTACTGATTGGACAAGAGCGCCATGGCCGCTCAGCTCGCTTTGCAGTTCCTTTATGTCATTGCGGACCGTCCGCGTCGTCACGTGTAATTGCGCAGCAAAAAACGAGCTTGTCACCGGGGCTTCAGCCGCCATCAGCAAGCGCAGAATATCACGAAGTCGCCCATGAAGCATGTGAAAAACCTCCTATCAAATAGATACAGGAATAAAGTGAATAGGCAGAAAGAATGATGAAAGATTGCGAAATGTATATAAATTCTATAATGGGGAGCATTTCAAGTCAATGAACATCGGAGGGACGAGAGGGAAAACTGACCTATAAAAAAACAGCCGGGTCAGCCGGCTGTTCGGGATGCGGACATATTCTTTCGTTTAGACGCCTTGCGATCCTTCATGATTTTGCGAACAATTGGGTAAATGACCGGCGCCCATTTGATAACGGTTTTGATCATCTTTTTCAAAGCTCGGATTCTCCCTTCTTTTTTCTCAATCATTCCCCTGATTGCCGTTTGCTTAAACATCTAACGGGACACGTACCTGTTTCCCGTTACCCAGAAACGCCACGGATAATCGCGGGCCTCTCCGCTATTGTCAATGCCGATGCGGGGGCCTGTTGAAATCTGTTCCGGTGTATACCCGCTTTCAATGTAAAGCGGCTGTTCCGTGATCCAGCGTCCGTAGTCATTCATCGTGACGCCAAGCGCTTTCGTCAGCTTTCCGGGCCCGTTTGTCCATTCCCTCGGGCGCCGGCCCGCCCTTCTCTCCTCCATTAACAGCTGGCCTTCATGCGGCTCAATCGCCCTGATTAATACCGCTTGCGGGACACCCTCTTCTGCGGCAACGACATTCAGCAATGTATGGGTGTGCATCACGTATGTATACACCCGCCCAGCTTCCGCAAACATAATCTCAGTCCGCTTCGTCCGGCGGTTATTAAAGCTGTGGGCCGCTCTGTCTTCGGCACCCATATAGGCCTCTGTTTCCACAATAAAGCCGGACGCTGTGCCTTCGTCTGTTTCTTTGACCAGAAGGCAGCCGAGAAGCGACGGGGCAAGCTCAAGAGCAGTTTTTTGGTAAAACGTGATGGGCAGCGGGTTTTTGTCTCTCGTCACGAATCGACCTCTCCTTTTACCGATTTTTGTACATTGTACCATTCCCGAAGCAGCATAAAAAAAACGGCGGTTTTAAAATCTTTCCATTCAGGGCATATTGTTACCGTTCAAAAAAGGAGGGTCAACGAATGAAAGATGATCACCAGAAAAAACATCACGGAACAAATGCACAGAGCAGCGAGGAGGCGCTTTCTCACAAGACATCAGGAAAAAACGAGTCAGAGGAGACCTTAACGAACAGACAAGGGCACCCTGTCACTGACAACCAAAATGTGAGAACTGTCGGAAACAGAGGGCCTACAACGCTTGAGAACTATGATTTTCTTGAAAAAATCAGCCACTTTGACCGCGAACGTATCCCGGAGCGGGTGGTCCATGCCCGAGGAGCCGGTGCACACGGGTATTTTGAAGCGTACGGAAGCTTTGGAGACGAACCGATTTCAACATACACCCGGGCCAAGCTCTTTCAGGAAAAAGGCAAGAAAACACCGGCTTTTGTCCGTTTTTCTACGGTGAATCATGGAAAACACTCACCTGAAACATTGAGAGACCCGCGCGGCTTTGCCGTTAAACTTTATACCGAGGACGGAAACTGGGATTTGGTCGGGAACAACCTGAAAATCTTTTTTATCCGCGACCCGCTGAAATTTCCGGATCTTGTGCACGCATTTCAGCCTGATCCAGTGACCAACATCCAAGATGGTGAACGTATTTTCGACTTCATCTCTCAGTCTCCTGAAGCGACACATATGATCACCTTCCTATTCTCACCTTGGGGCATTCCAGCCAACTACAGGCACATGCAGGGCTCTGGCGTACACGCCTATAAATGGGTGAATGAGGAAGGCAAGGCCGTTCTTGTAAAATATCATTTTGAACCGAAGCAGGGCATCCGTAACCTGACACAGAAGGAAGCGGAAGAGATTCAAGGGAAAAACTTTAACCATGCCACACAGGATTTGTATGACGCGATTGAAAATGGCGATTATCCGGAGTGGGAAGTGTATGCCCAAATCATGAGCGATGATGAGCATCCTGAACTGGATTTTGATCCCCTTGATCCGACAAAGCTATGGTATAAAGACGATTTCCCATGGAAGCCGATCGGCAAATTGGTGCTCAATAAAAACCCGGAAAACTACCATGCGGAAGTGGAACAAGCTTCATTCGGAACGGGAGTGCTCGTTGACGGGCTTGATTTTTCAGATGACAAACTGCTTCAGGGACGGACGTTTGCCTACTCTGATACGCAGCGCTACCGGGTAGGCGCAAACTACCTGCAGCTTCCGATCAACTCGCCGAAAAAGCATGTCGCCACCAACCAGGAAGGCGGGCAAATGCAATATCGGGTCGATCGGGCAGAAGGACAAAATCCGCACGTCAACTATGAGCCATCCATTATGGGCGGACTAAAAGAAGCAAAGCAGGATGGAAAAGATCATACGCCGCATGTCGAAGGTGATGTAAAGCGTGAAGCGATCGACAGAACGAACAACTTCGGACAGGCCGGAGAAACGTACCGAAGATTCACTGAGTTTGAACGGAACGAATTGATTACGAATCTCGTTAATACGCTTTCCACCTGCCGAAAAGAAATTCAGGACCAAATGATTGAGAATTTCACAAAAGCTGATCCGGACTACGGAAAACGCGTGGCGGACGGACTGAAAAAAGTTGCCGAAAACAGCAATAACGGACCAATCGGCACAACTGACACTGAACAGGCGGCAAAGCAGGCTGAACAGGAAAGTCATCCGTCTGATCCGTATTAAAAATAGCAAACAGGACTTTTTTGGAGTCCTGTTTTTATATGTTTGATATTGAAACGCTTTCAGAAGTTGTACTGTACTGAAAGGAAAATTGTCAGCTCCATTCTTCTGAAATTTCCGCTTGGTCTTCTGCCAGACATGCTCTTTTCTTTGCGTAAACAATTATTAATTCCCGGATCTGGATTTCCCGCTGCCTTTGTGTGATGCTCGCACAAAAGTGCAGCATGATCAATTAATAGCTTTCATACCGCCGGAACCGCCACACAGAAAACACGGCCAGAAGCATGATGCACAAAATGGAAAACAAAAGCGACCAACCGAAGAAATCCGCCCTCTCGCCATGAGTAAGGATGTGCTCCGCCTGCTTGCAAAGCTCAGCCGGAAGCCACTTTGCACCATCGGGAAAAAGCGATACAGCAAAGGAAACAGCAGCTGTCAGCCCAATTCCGAATGCCGCGGCTGCTCCGAGAGACCGAAACATCGTGCTCCCGGCCAGACCGGCAGTCACAATAAACATGATCCATAGAGCGTAGAGGCCAAGACTTGCGGCAAAACGGCTGAATGATGTGTGCTCAAACAGCAACCGGACGTAATAATAAGCAAGTCCGTATCCAGCTGCAAATGCCCCGATTCCGATCACACTTTGGGTGAGCCATTTGCTCACGATATAATGGGCTGCCGTTACGGGCCGCGACATGATCAGCGACGTTACACCTTGATTTCGTTCATTCGCTACGCTGCCCATCACACTGAAGATAATAAGAGCCATACCAAGCGTGTTGAATTGAGAAAGCGTGCTGACCATCACTTCAGACCCGGAAGGCACCGTAAAACTGATTTTCATGCCGTCAGGAAGGTTTCCTCCGTGTTCGATGATTTCAGGCATATAATAAATCGTCAGCGGCTGTGTAAGTCCCACGATCATCATCGCAATCGGCAGCCAGATCAGTTTTCCGCTTTTCCATCCTTCCAGCCATTCCTTCTGCAATAGCGTGATCATCACCTTCATGCGTGCACCACCTTTAAATAGACGTCTTCAAGCGACTCCGTTTTCTGTTCAAAATGGGTGACAGTCAAGCCCGTTCGGATACAGTCACTCAGCAACGTTCTGCCGGCGAGTGTATCAGGAAGCTCGAAAACAGCTTGAGACGGATTTATATAGACAAGGTCTGAGACGTAAGGCTTCTCTTCAAGCCAGCCCTTCAATTTCTCTTTCACTGAAAGGGTAAAAACGTTCGTTTGATGCTGTTTCTTAAGCTGCTGTAATTCGCCTTTCCATGAAACCTCCCCGTTATTCATGATGACCACCTGATCACACACCTGCTCCGCATCGTGCAATACGTGTGTAGAAAACAGGACGGCCATATGCTTCTTCAGCTCCCGCATCATGTCCATCACCTCGACCCGTCCTGACGGATCAAGAGCAGACACAGGTTCATCCAATATGAGCAGCTTCGGTTTATGGAGCAGCGCCTGTGCCAGTCCGAGTCTTTGCTTCATGCCGCCTGAATAGCCGCCGATTCTTTTGTGCGCGGATTCCTGCAAGCCGACAAATTTCAGCATCTCACCTATTTCCTCTTGGCATTTTTTCTTTGAAAGACCAGACAGTCTCCCGGCAAATGTTAAAAACTCGTATGCAGTCATCCACGAATAAAAAGCAGGATACTGCGGGAGGTACCCGATCAAACGCCGGTCCGGCTTTTTCTCCCCTAACAGCTTGATCGTTCCAGAGGTTGGCGAGAGCAGCCCGGCCAGCATTTGCAGCGTTGTGGTTTTACCGGCTCCATTAGGGCCTAATAATGCGACACACTCGTTTTCATTCACGTGAAAACTGACATTCTTTACCGCTTGATGATGCAGGTACGATTTGCATAATGATTCAATAGACAGCATGCCCGCTCACCTTTGCTTTCTGCCAACGGTAAAAAATAAAATCGGCCCGATAATATTGATACATACAATGATTGCGGCCCACATCCACTTTGGCCCGTTCGTCCGCTCTTCTTTTATACAGCTGATAAGAGCGAACACCGCAAGCACAAGCTGCAAAACAATCAGCGGCAAAATCATTTCCCAAGAAATATTCATTACTTGCCCCCCCTTTTCTCCCGGTCCGGCTTAATAACAAAAAAGTAATAGCAAATCAGAGGCATCGGTGCCTGAATCAGTCCGACAATCCCCCAAAACCATGCCATGCGATTTCGTTTTTTCGCATCAATAAATAAAAAGATTCCCTGCACCAATACGAAGAAATATGCGATCACAACAACGGCAATTTCTGTTTGTATCATCGGCGCTCCACCTCACATTCGCCGAGATTCCTTTTTTTCTCAGCCGCGATCAAAATCGGCAATACCGCAAGCACACAAACCTGAAGCACAATAAACACAGCGGGAGCTTGAGTGAATGCCAGGATCGCCGCACTCACAACCATCAGCGCGCAGAACACAAATAAGATGATCTCTTTTAGCAGTTTTCTTCTGCGTTCAGCTTTCATGTTCGACAGCTGGTGAAGCAGTTCTTTTTGATCCGGTATAGAGGGATTGGCTGTTTGATCAATTTTCTGCAATTCTGATTTGATATGAATAGATAGCTTTTCTTTATCCATCGTTCCACTCCTTTCTGATTTGCTGGAGCCCTTTATGGACTCTCGACTTCACTGTGCCTTCCTTGATCTGCAGCATCAGCCCGATTTCGGCGTAGGTATAGCCGTAGTAATGCCTTAATAAAACCGGCGTGCGCAGTTTAGGATCCAGCTTTGAAAACAGATCAAGCGTTTCGCTCCATTCTCCCCCTTTCACTGACACGTCCCACTTGATCTTGCGGATTGTTTCCTCGGTCACCGCCTGATTCCGTTTCCATTCTCTCTTTCTCTTTTTCTGGTGATCGAGATAAAGCCTGGATGCGATAGAAATCAGCCACGTGGAGAACTTGGAACGTCCTTGGAAGCTTCTTAAATGAATGTACCCTTTCAGAAAGGTTTCCTGAACAAGCTCCTCGCTGAGGTCAGGTCGAAGGGAAAGCTTCAGCAAATATTTATATAAAAAAGAATAATGATAGTGGAAAAGAGCTGTAAACGCTTCGTCGTTTCCCTCTTTCGCCTGTTGAATCAGCTGCTGTTCTTCGTGTGTATCCAATAGCCGCGATCCCCCCTTTTTGTTTTTCTGCCTTATGAGACGACACCGGATTTAAAAGCGTTCATCTTTTTTTACAATTCTTTTCAGCCATTGACAGATCAGGCTTCCCGGCCGTTTGGCTGCATATCCGCATTTGTAAACCCCCGCCCAGTCTGTTAAGCTATGACTTTATGTCGATTTTAAATAAAGATCCAATATGGAGGACGATGCATTGAAAGTAGAAAGGCGAACGATTGAATATATTCCGAAAGAAGAAAGACATGGAAAAGCGAAAGATTTATTTCCCGTATGGTTCGGGGCTAATATGCATATCACCACGTTAGTGACCGGCACGATTCCCGTTGCAATGGGACTTAATCTATTTTGGAGTGTTGCCGCTATTATTTGCGGAACCTTAATCGGTGCCATATTTATGGCGTCTCATTCCGCGCAAGGCCCTCAACTTGGCATCCCGCAAATGATTCAAAGCCGTGCCCAATTCGGCGTAATCGGAGCGATTCTTCCCCTCTTCTTAGTTATGTTTATCTACCTTGGTTTCTTCGCAAGCAGCACAATTCTGGCGGCTGGAACCTTAAGCAGCTTTGTTCCCATCCCGGGATCATGGAGCATTATAGGCTTAAGCGCCGTATGTTTTTTGCTCACCATTTTCGGCCATGATTTGATTCACAAAATGCAAAAAATCCTTTCCTGGACCTCTTTTGCCGTATTTTTTGCTGCGACGATACTCATTTTTCAATTGCCGATTCCGGTAGGCAGCTGGATTCCCGGAGCAGTTGATCTGCCCATTTTCTTAGTGGCGGTCAGCGCAGTCGCGACGTGGCAGCTTGCTTACGCGCCGTATGTGGCCGATTATTCAAGATATCTTCCCGTTCAAACACCGGCGTCCAAAACGTTTTGGTACAGCTATGCTGGCACATCTGTCAGCTCCATCTGGATGATGCTGCTCGGCGCTTTGCTGACGACAGCACTTCCTGACTTTACGACAAACTCAGGCAGCCAGATTGTCCAATTGTTCGGCCCCTTCTCGTTCATTATGCTGATCATTGTGTTATTCGGGCAAATGGCGATCAATGTCTTTAACCTGTATGGGGCTTTCATGTCCACCACGACCACGCTCGAGCCGTTTCTGAAGTTAAAGGTCACGCCTAAAGTCAGAATCATCATGATCCTCGGCGTCACGCTTGTCGGTACTGTCTTAAGCCTTCTCGGGCAAAGCAATTTTATGGATCTGTTTTTGAATTTTATCTTTTTCATCAGTTATTTCTTAATTCCGTGGACGGCAATCAATTTAGTCGATTACTACTTCGTCCGCCACGGAAAGTATCAAGTCAAAGCCATGTTCGATGTGAACGGGCCGTACGGAAAAGTCAATTGGATCACAACGATTGCGTTCGTTTTGTCCATCCTGCTGGAAATTCCGTTTATCAATACATCCTTTTACATCGGTCCGCTGGCCAAAATGTTTGGCGGCGGAGACATCGCATGGATTGTCGGCTTGGCCGTGCCTTCTGTGCTTTACTATGTATTAATGAAACCTCGTCTGAAAAAACGGGCGGGTTACCAAGAAAAGCTGTCTTCTCTATGAAGACAGCTTTTTATCATTCAAATCGTTTCCATACGCGAGGCAGCATGTCAGAAAGCTCGTGTGCGAGCAGCGTATGAGCGGAATGCTCATCCGTCCAAAGCTCAGCGCACACACCGTGCAGAAAGACCGCGTTTAATATGGCATGCTTCGGGTCATCGTGGCAGCAGAGCATGCCTAAAATCATGCCCGTCAGCGTATCACCGGTTCCGCCTTTGGCGAGCGCCCCGTTTCCGGTTGGGTTACGCCAGCATTCACCATCGGGAAACGCGATGACCGTTTGATTTCCTTTTAATACAATGACAGTCTGCAGCTGAACCGCCCATTCCTTTGCATATTCTGTTCGTTTGTTTTGTAATTCTTTCACGGACACCCCTGTTATACGGGAAAACTCCCCTGGGTGCGGCGTGAGGATGACGGGTGACTCCCGTTTCGGATACGTTCGTTTCGTCAATGCTCCGGCATCCAGAATAACAGGACAATCCGCCGCAAGCACATGATCAACTGCCTGCTGTACATTTTCTGTTTGCGGAAGACCTGACCCGATGGCAATCGCCCTGTACGCCTCTTCAAGCTTAGCGTCCGCCGCTTTTTTCCAGCCGTCACGCCAATAGGTCGCCTCTGGCAGAACAGGAACAATCAGCGGCATCACGCTTTCAGACGTACCAATGACAAGCTTTCCGAGACCGCTCCGCATCGCCCCGAGCCCCGCAAGAAGCGCCGCGCCCGGCATGTCGTCGCTTCCCGCCAGCAGCAAAGCCGTACCGTACGTACCTTTATGGCTCTCCGCATCTCTTTCAGGGAGCGAGGCCCTCACATGCTCTTCCGTCCAAAATGGAACATTCATCTCTATCCCTCCTCTGCTTACTCTTCTTATTTTTCCTTCCCCTTTTCTATTTCAAACAAAAAAGACAGCCTGGATGGCTGCCTTCTATTTTACAGGAACATCAAGGTGATACAGGCGGCGATACCGTTCGTTTGCCGCAAGAAGCTCCTCATGTGTTCCTTCCATTTCTGTTTTGCCGTTTTCGAGAAATACGATTTTATCGGCCGCTTCCACTCCTGCGAGGTGGTGTGTAATCCATAGAATCGTTTTTCCTTTTAGCACTTCAAACACCGTTTCCATCAATTCACGCTCAGTGATGGGGTCGAGACCGACTGTCGGCTCATCGAGGATGATGATCGGCGTATCCTGCAGCAAAATCCGTGCAAGTGCAATTCGCTGGCGCTCTCCACCGGAAAAGCGGATGCCGGTTTCCTGTACAGATGTGTGATATCCGTCAGGCAGCGACTCAATGTAGTCGTGCAGTTTGACCTGTTTTGCGGCGCGGCGCACATCCTCGTCACTTGCTTCCCCGTTCCCAAGCCTGATGTTGTTCAAAATGCTTGTATCAAACAGGTGCGGTTTTTGATTTAACACCGCCACCGCATCAGCAACTTGATCCTTTAACAATGCTGTCTCCACTCCGTTTAACGTCACAGACCCTGAGTCCGGTTTTAAAGCGCCCTCGATTAAGGCGAGCGACGTTGACTTCCCAGACCCGCTCCGGCCGAGCAGCGCCATTTTTTCTCCTTGGCGCAGTGTGAAGGAAAAGCGGTTCAGCACTTGGCTGCTATTGTCATACGAAAACACCACATCGCGAAAGGATAGTGTGACATCTTGAAGATCGAGCCTCGGCTCAGAAGCTGATTTTGTTAGCGGCGCCTCCGGCTGAGGAGCCACCTTGTTCATGCGTTTGATAGAATCCTGATAGCCAGGCACTTCGCCCAAGGCATCCGAAAGCGGCAGAAAGGCTTCCGTCAGCGGGAAGACCACAAGCACAAAAGCTGCAATCATTGTTTTGGCGAGTTCACCGTCTGCATGCTGCCCTGCCGTCCAAAACAGCATCAGCAAAATAAGGCCTGCGACAAAGCATTGCGCGGCAAAGTCCCGCCATCTCGTAAAGCGCTGCTTTTTCCGTTCAAGCTCAAACCAATCGTATTCCTCTTTTTCATAGGAATCAATAAATGCATGCCGGCGGCCGCTGAACATCCAGTCGCTGACACCCATCACGGCATCTGTCAGACGGCTGTACAGCACATTCCGCCCGCTTTTCAGCTTCGCATTCTTCGCTCTTGTCACGAGCAATGACACAACCGGAAACAGCACAACAAGAACAAACAAATAAAGCGCAAGCAATATGGCAAACGGCACAGAGAAGAAGCCGAGCGCAATCACTGAAACAGCATACAAAAGTAAAGCAGAGATCGCGGGAAAAATTGTTTTTAAGAAAGCATCCTGCAAATGCTCAATATCCTCAGACAAAATACCGAGCATATCCCCCGTGCGAAAACGAGAACGCAGCATCAGGGCACCCGGCTCAAGCATGTTGTAAAGACGGACACGCATGTCGGACACGATTTTCAAAATGATGTGATGCCCGACGAGACGTTCCACATATCGTGACACAGACCGCGCAATCCCAAAGGTGCGCACAGCGACAATCGGCACATAAATGAGCAGGATGTTTTCCGGTCTTGTCGCTGCCTTAGAGATCAAAAACCCTGAGGTAAACATAAGAAAAGCAGCAGAAAAAATCGTCACCGCGCCCAAAAAGATGACCAGAACGAACAGGCGAGCATTTTGCTTCATATACGGCAGAATCCATTCTTCTTTCTTCATGCTCTTTCCCCCAGTTGTGCCTCCACGAGTTTGGTGTACACACCGTTTTTCGCCAGCAACTCATCATGAGTCCCGATTTCCGCAACCTTGCCTCCGTCCAGCACGATAATTTCGTCCATATCGAGCATCCAGTGAAGACGGTGCGTCGCGAGAAAGACGAGCTTATCCTCAAATAAATCCAGCATTGTTTCTTTTATTTCATATTCTGTTTCGATATCAAGATGGGCGGTCGGCTCATCCAGCAGCAGGATCGGACGGTTTCCCAAAAAGGCGCGGGCCAGCGCGACACGCTGTGCTTGCCCGCCGCTGAGCGCTCGGCCGCCTTCTCCGATTCGTCCCTCTAATCCATCCGGAAGGTTGTCCATCATCTCCGTAAGCCCCGCCGCGGCAGCGGCGCGGGCTGTATCCTCAGCAGAAACGTTTGGATGATAGAAGCGAATGTTGTTTGCCAGCGTATCATCAAAAATGTACGGATGCTGCGGGATATAGAGGAGATTTTTCTGCCAGCTGCCGTCCTGCAAATGGGACCGGTCTGAACCATTAATCTCGATCATCCCGCCATCTGGCTCTAAGAATCCGCCGAGAATATCAATTAATGTTGATTTTCCGGCGCCGCTTGCACCGATGATGCCGATTTTTTTCTTTCCTTTGAATGACAGATCAATTTTCGACACCGAGCGGCCGACTGACACGCCTGACAGCTTCAGCTCATCCTGATCGGACCACATCCCAAGCTGAAGCGGCGCCTCCTCTTTAAAACCGGGCTGCGACAAAATCTCTTGAATGGTCTTGCCTGCTTCCTGTCCGTTCAGCGTTGCGTGATAATCATTCCCCACTTCCCGAACCGGCAGAAAATACTCAGGTGCGAGAATAAGCGCCGTTAAAGCGGGACCAAGCAAAATATCACCATCAATCAGACGCAGTCCCAAAAATACCGCGACTGTCGCTACCGACAGCATCGTGAAAAAGTCGAGGGCGAATGATGATAAAAACGCCACCCGAAGCGTGCTCATCGTTGCTTTGCGATACCGCTCGCTCACGTAGAAAATATTTTTGCTGTGCGACTTGCTCAAACCCAGGAAACGCAATGTCTCCAGCCCGCGAAGAGAATCAACAAAATGATTGGAAAGTCTCTGATAGGATTTCCACTGGCGATCCGCTTTTCTCTGTGCGACAAGGCCGAGGAGAATCATAAAGATGATCAGAATCGGCAAAGCAGCAACTAAGATGACAGCTGATGTCCGGTCCTGAAAGAACACATAAATGACAACCGCCGCAGGCACAATTGCCATGCTGACCATTTTCGGCAGAAACAGCTCCAGGTAGCGGCGGAACTGGCTGATGCCTTCCATCGCCAGCGTCACCATTTGCCCCGTCCCCTCTTTCTTTGCAAAGCGGGGACCTAAACGGAACAGCTGATCGAGAAAACTCTTTCTCAAATCTGCCCCAGTCCGGGCGGCATATTGATAGACGATCTTCTGGCGTGCCAGCGTCACCCCGTGCCGTGCGACAAAAGCGATCAGGAAAAAGCCGATCACCGGAAACAGGGAGGCGATACTCCCCCCATTGAACAGTCCGGTTACGGCTTCACTCAGCCACTCTGCCTGCATAATAATAGCGGCTGTCTGAATCAGCGTTAAACAAGTAATCACGATGAGAATCCGCTTCATTCCTTTATATCGAAACAGGTCTTTTCCCATTAATAAGTCATAGGCTCCTTATGGCTGACGCGCTTCCGGAAGACATAATAGCTCCAGATCTGGCTGCCGATCACAAACGGCAATAACGTTAATGCTGCAATTGACATGACTTTAAGCGAATAATCACCGGAAGAAGCGTTAGCTACTGTTAAATCGTACGCGCTGTGAAGCGAGCTGACCATTACCCGAGGGAATAAGGAAATAAAGATCATTCCTACAGTCAGCGCAAGTCCCGCGCCTGTCATTCCAAATGTCCAGCCGTCTTTTTTCTTACGGATAAATACAGCCGCAAGCATAAAACAGATGACAATCAAAACAACGAGCGGAATGGTAATCTCGCCGCGGCGTGTAAACATATCTGTCTGATACGCAGAAAGAGCCGCGAAAGCGAGAACCGCAACAAACACAACACCCATTATGTTTTGCGCCATTTTCCGGGCGCGTTTTTGCAAATCACCAATCGTACGCAGCGTAATGAACATTAATCCATGCTGGAAGCAAAGAAGTGTTACAGTCACACCGCCAAGTACAGAGTATACATTTATATAATCGGCTAGATGCGCGTGAATGTTCATATCGGCATCAATCGGCATCCCGCGGAATAATGTCGTGAACAGCACACCAAGCACAAACGGAGGAATCAGACTGCCGAAGAAAACGACCCAGTCCCAAACCTTAACCCATTTCAAATGCTCAACCTTGCCGCGGAACTCAAAGGCGACACCGCGGCCCATTAACGCAAGCAGCACAATGACAAACGGAATGTAATAACCGCTCAGCATCGTTGCATACCAATTCGGGAACGCCGCGAATATGGCTCCCGCACCAGTCAAAAGCCATACTTCATTCGCGTCCCAAAACGGCCCGATCGTGTTGATCAGCACTCTGCGTTCTAATTCATTATGGCCAAGAAAACGAGTCGCCATGCCGACTCCGAAATCAAAGCCTTCCAAAAAGAAGAATCCTACAAACAATACGGCAACGAGTATAAACCAAAGATCATGAAGAGATGCCATGGTATACCTCCTGACTAAATGGATCTGTTGATACAGGAACATCATGATGATCACTATGCTCCGCACCTTTTTTAATCTCACGGATGAACAAGAAGACAAGCAGTGCGCCCAGAATCAAGTACATCACACCGAATGCGATGATTGAAAATAACAGGGAACCTGCCGTTACGTTAGGCGACACGGATTGAGCGGTGGTCATTAAGCCCATAACCGTCCAAGGCTGACGTCCGATTTCTGTCATAATCCAGCCCGCAGAGTTTGCGATAAACGGGAAGGAAATCAACGCGATCATGATGCGCAAATACCATTTGCTGTTTTCAAGCTTTTTGCGGCGGTTTAACCAAAGGCCGCCTAACGCAGCAAGAATCATGACAACACCTGCGCCAACCATGATGCGGAAGCTCCAGAATGTTGTTTTTACAGGCGGAATGTAATCGCCTTTTCCATACATTTTTTCATACTCAGCCTGAAGTGTTTTCATCCCTTTGACACTTCCGCTGAATTTCTGATAAGCCAAGTAGCTCAGAGCGTAAGGAACTTTGATTTCATTTGAGCTTTTTTCATTTTTTGTATCGATCGTAGCAAAAGCCGTCCAAGCAGCAGGGTCACCGCTGTTTTCCCAAAGGCCTTCACTGGCAGCCATTTTCATCGGCTGTGATTCCATCAAGTGCTCAGCCTGCATATGCCCGCTAAGGCCGACACCAAGACCTGCACAAAGGCCGACGATCATTGCGATTTTAAAAGATTGTTTAAAGAACGGCACTTCTTTTTTCTTCAATAGTTTAAAAGCACTCACTCCGGCGATAAAGAAAGCCCCAGTGGCAAGCGCACCAAAAATAACGTGCGGGAATTCAACCCAAAGCTGAGGATTTGTAATCAGCGCGCCAAAGTCGTTCATTTCCGCGCGGCCGTTTTTGATCGTAAAGCCGACCGGCTCCTGCATAAAGGAGTTCGCTGTTAAAATCCAGAAAGACGACATAATCGTTCCGAATGACACGAGCCAGATGCAGAGAGCGTGAATTTTTTTCGGCAGGCGGTCCCAGCCGAAAATCCATAATCCGATAAAAATAGATTCCATGAAAAACGCTAATAATGCTTCAATCGCAAGCGGAGCGCCAAATACATCTCCGACAAAACGGGAATAATCAGACCAGTTCAATCCAAACTGAAATTCTTGCAAAATCCCCGTCACAACACCGACTGCGAAATTTATTAAGAATAAGTGACCCCAAAACTTTGCCATTTTGAGGTACAGCTCATTTTTCTTCACAAGATAAAGAGTCTCCATCAACGCAACCATAAACACAAGCCCGATAGACATCGGCACAAACAAGAAGTGAAATAACGTTGTTGATGCAAATTGTATGCGGGCTAGTACCAATTCACTCATGCTTTCTCCTCCATTTCCGGTTAAAACTGTTAATTTGCTCATTACTTCACAAACAGAACCGAAACTTTGATCAGTAATTCACAATATAGACGAAAAAAATATTGCTCAATATTTCACAAATGTGTCAAAAAGCCATTCAATATGATGCTAGAATGCTAGACTGACCAAATGACACAATTTCTAACTGGTTCATATTAAGTACTTTACAACGTATCATTTCAAAAATAAAGCCCGAAACACCTAAAAAGTCCCAAACTATGTGACGGATTATTGTCTATTTTGTTGCTGATTTATGACGGCTCCTAGGATAAATGACCCTTTTTTATCGTACATCAACACATCAATCCTTGCGAACAAAATGCTTGTCCGGCATCAGCACTCATTTCTCAGCACTCCGTCATAGTCCCACTTTAGTCAGAATGCCTCTTTCCATTTAAACCGGGAAGTAGAGACAAGTTGAATAGTAAATTTTTAATATATTAACAATTTCAATTTTTTAGTATACTTAACGTAGTGAACAATTTCACTGCATCAAGATTAGGGGAGGTTTTTCAATGGGAGAGCTTCAAACTCAAGTGCGATTGCAAACGGATACAATTCATGAAGGGGTTAGAAAAGAGAATTTGTTTGCAAGAGCCATGAATATAAAAGTAGGCATCATACCCCTTCCTGTGTATGCCCTGCTGTTTATATTAATCACTGTTTTTGTTATGCACCACAATGTAAAAAGTGACATCTTAACATCCATTGCCGTCATGGCGTTTTTCGGGTTTACCTTTGCCCAAATCGGCAAATCGATACCGATTGTTCGTTCTATCGGCGGCCCGGCCATCCTGGCTACTTTTATTCCATCCGCTGTCGTCTACTATCACCTGCTGCCTAATGATATCGTCAAATCCACCACAGAATTTACAGAAAACTCAAACTTTCTATATTTATTTATTGCCGGGATTGTCGTCGGAAGCATCCTCGGCATGAAAAGAGAAACACTCGTAAAAGCATTTATGAAAATCTTTATTCCGCTTATTGTCGGTTCTGCCGCGGCTGCTATTGTCGGACTGGCTGTCGGCACGTTGCTCGGGCTCGGATTTCAGCATACATTGCTGTATATCGTCATTCCTATCATGGCCGGAGGGGTCGGAGAAGGCGCCATCCCGCTGTCCATCGGTTATTCTGACATCATGCCCATTTCTCAAGGAGAAGCGTTTGCACTTGTTCTGCCGTCGATCATGCTGGGCAGCCTGTGCGCGATTATTCTAGCGGGCTTGCTGAATAGAATTGGAAAGAAAAAGCCGGAATGGACAGGCAACGGCAAAGTGGACCGGTCAGAACAAGAGTCCCCTGCGCTGCAGGAATCGCAAAGCGGTCAGCAAATGTTCAACCTTTCTTTATTTGCGTCAGGCGGAATTCTTGCAGTCTCCTTATATTTAGTCGGCATGCTCGCTCACGACTTTTTCGGTTTCCCCGCACCTGTTGCCATGCTGTTACTTGCTGTTCTGATTAAGCTGTTCAGATTGGCGCCTGCCTCAATTGAAAATGGCGCGTTTGGGGTCTCCCGCTTCTTTTCAACAGCTGTGACCTACCCGCTGCTATTTGCGATCGGGGTGTCCATGACGCCGTGGGACAAGCTTATCGCCGCATTCAACTTCAGCAATATCATTACGATTCTGGCTGTTGTTGTGACCATGATGGCTGTCGGCTTTTTTACAGGAAAATGGCTGAACATGTATCCGATTGAAACCGCCATTATCAATGCGTGCCATTCAGGGCAAGGGGGCACCGGGGATGTCGCCATTTTAAGCGCAGCTGAAAGACTCGAGCTGATGCCGTTCGCCCAAGTCTCTACCCGCATCGGAGGAGCAATTACAGTGACCTTAACTTTATTGCTGCTGCACCAATTTTATTGATACACCGCAAGCAAGTTCTTCGTAAAACGAAAGAGCTTGCTTTTTGCGTGTCCATGTTTTTGTAAGTTCCCATCCCATGCTATAGTAATAGTTGGAAATATAGATAGAAAGGACTCTGGCATGCCTATGGGAACAAATCTATTTCTCTTTGTGATTCTCGGGCTGGGACTTTACTTTTTATCAGCCCTGGCAGCAAAACTCATTCCGGCCGTAGATTTCTGGATTGATATCGTTCTTTGGGTTGGCGCTGCTGCTTATATCTTCTCTCATCAATCATTCATGGATGGCATTGTCTCGATCGCGACAATGTTCTACTGCTACTGGACCGCAATGGATCTCACTGTTTCAGATCGCGCGGAAAAACCTTCGGGAGATTGGCAGGAAATCGAACTTGCCAAAAACAACACCCGTCTCCTGTCAGACATCACGCTGACCGCCATTGTGTTTGCGGGCGCCGTCATTTTTTTCATCTTTGGGCCTGACCCAAGCCCCCTTAAATATGTGATCCTGTTCGGCATGATCTCCGGCGGAGGGGCACTGGTGAAGCGAATACTGAATGTTTTCAGTGTAACCGTTTTGTATTCAGCATCCTTGAACAAATTGCACATCAGCTCACGTTATGAAAACCGAACATACCCGCTTTCCGATTTGAAAGACATTCAGCTTGAATCAACAGCTGATCTCTTAAAGCTCCATCCGCTTCTGACGATGTATTCATCACGTTTAGATCTGACAACAAGCTTTCAGCAAGTCATCAAACTGTCTCTTCCCGGTGAAACGCTGTTTCTGACGGTGAAGGAACCGCAAAGATGGAAAGCGATCCTCCAGGAATACACAGATTCGGAAAACAACGAGGACACTGTGATATCAGTTTTGCCGTTTTATCATAGAAAAAATGTGAAGCGGCTGCTTGGGAAGCTTTATTTTGCCGCCAGCGTAAAAGGCATATCAGCTTACGCCTTATTGGTGCTCGCGTTATACGCCTTACATGCCTCCCCGTGGATCATGGGGGGTGCCGTGGTGCTGTACTGGGTATTCAACATGTATCTGTCAGATCGTGTTTTACGGGCGGCGATGGATGCCAAGCCTTGTCATCATCCGCATGTACAGGCAGCGGCCGACAAGATTTTCCGCAAGGCCGGCATTGCCCATGTCCGCCTATACGAAACGGAGAGCGATGATTACAATGGAATGGCAGTCGGCATGAATGTCGGAAGGTCAATGGTCATTCTGACAAGCGCCACACTAACCCTGCCGCATCATGTCATCGAAGGCATTTTGGCTCATGAGGCCATTCATATTAAAAAACGTGATGTTCTGTCATCACAGCTTTTACGTTTTCTTTATCTTGGCGCCATGGTGGGAATCATCCTTTTATTTGAGCATCATATCACCCATCCTGAGACCCATAAAATCGTGCTTTGGGTTTTCATTATGGCAATCATCATTTTGTATCAGCTCTATCAATCCTTTTGTTCACAATGGATGGAGGTTCGTGCTGACAACCTTGGCGCATCACTGCTGGAAGGCGGGTATAAACAAATGGCCGAAGCCTTGAGGATCTTGGCGGTTCGGCAGGATGAAGATACACAGAAACGAAGCGCTTACAGCTCTGAAGAAGTCGAGGACAAGCTTACCATCGACTCTCTCACACGCGATAAAAGCTGGTTTTTCAGATTAATTGATTTTCAGTTCTCTCCTCATCCTCCTATGTACTGGCGTGTCAGCACGTTATTGTCGAATAAAGGACATGGGGTGCTGAAGCGCTGGCTCAGAGACCGCCTGAAAGAGTCAATCTCTTTGAAATGAAACCGCTCAGCGTTTCATCCGTATAACAGGTATGGTGAAAAAAAGGGAGTGACGAGAAGTGATTGTGGTCATTTTATTGATTATCTCTATTATTGTTTTTCTTTCAGTCATTCAGCCGCAGCCCTCGAAAAACAAAAGCCGCCAGCAGGCGGACAGCGGGTTTTTCGGTTTTTCAGACAATGGCTCGCACCATGATGGATGCGGTAGTGACAGCAGTGATTCCGGCTGTGGAGGCGGCGATTAATCGCCGCCTTTTTTATTTCATTGATTCGATGTACGCACCAAAAGCCGCGCCTGACATGCCCGGCGACACGCGCACACGATGGAGGCCATACATTCCCTGGTCTCTCGACGCCGCGCCCGGCTCTGTCGTCACGCCCATTTGATAACCCGTCGATTTGGCGGTCTTCAGCGTCTCTTCATTGTATCGCCCGACCGGATAGCTGATGATAGAGGTTTGCTGATGAAACATGCTGTCAAACAGCTTTTTCGAATCAGCCATCTCACTGTGCTGCTGTTCAGGCGTTAACCCGTTCAGCTCAAGGTGGTCAATCGTATGGCTTTCAATCGATACGCCATGCTTCGCCATTTCTTTCATTTGGTCCTCTGTCAGATGATTTTTATGCCCGATCGATTTGCCGATCATAAAAATCGTCGCCTTCATCCCGTACTTTTTCAGCACCGGATACGCATCTTGATAATTGTCTGTATATCCGTCATCAAAGGTGATCAGCACGCATTTCTCACTCGGCTTTTTATCCTGCGTCAGCATGAGATACGCCTCTTTTGGAGTCAATGTCTGATAGCCGTTATCATGCAGCCATTTCATATGCGCTTCAAATTCTTCCTTCGGGACACGGAGGCTGTTTCCTGAGGAAATGCTATGGTACATCAAAATCGGCAGTTTTGCCGGTTTCCCTGTTTTGATCCATTCGGATGTATCGTTTTCTTTCTTCTGAATATGTACTTTCTTTTCTTCCGGTTTCTTTTGTTCCGCTTTCGGCATCTGCTGCTCCGCGTTCGCCTCTTGATCAGCACAAGCCGCTAGAGCCAAGCAGCTTCCCAAAAGAAAAATGCTTAAAATCAATTGTTTCATCGTTCTCCTGCTTTCTGTCTATTTCTTCCTCCTTTTTCATCGGTTTGTTTGTGGGATTTTCAAGTGCAAAAAACCGGACATGTCTCCATGTCCGGTTTTGAATTTAGCGAATTCTCACTTCTGTCTCACTATCAAAGAAATGGCCTTTATTCATATCAAACGCAACCGTCAGCTCGTCACCTGATTGAATATCGAGACGGGCGTCGATCCGCGCGATAAAGTCTTGGTTGTCAATCTGCGAATAAATCATGATTTCAGAACCGAGCAGCTCTGCGACATTGATCTTGGCTTTTATCGAAGAGTTCTTATACGATTCCACGACAATCAATTCATCATGAATATCCTCAGGACGGATGCCGAAGATGACTTCTTTACCGATGTAGCCTTTTTCACGAAGCACCTTCATTTTCCCTTCCGGCACCGTTAATGCCGCAGAACCTATTTTGATGACGCCATCCGTCAGCTTTCCTTTAAAAAAGTTCATTGCGGGTGAGCCGATAAAACCGCCGACAAACATGTTTTCAGGGAATTCGTATACATCCTTTGGCGTCCCGATTTGCTGGATTTTCCCGTCTTTCATGACGACGATCCGTGTCGCCATCGTCAGCGCTTCTGTCTGGTCATGCGTCACATAAATCGTTGTGGTTTGCAGTCGCTGGTGGAGCTTAATGATTTCCGCCCGCATTTGCACCCTCAGCTTCGCGTCCAGGTTCGATAAAGGCTCATCCATCAGGAACACCTTTGCGTCCCGCACGATTGCCCGTCCAAGCGCGACCCGCTGTCTCTGGCCGCCTGACAGCGCTTTCGGTTTACGGTGCAAATACTCCTCAAGACCAAGAATTTTGGCGGCTTCTTCTACCCTTTTTTTGATTTCAGGCTTCGGCATTTTTCGAAGCTTCAGCCCGAATGCGATATTATCATAGACCGTCATATGCGGATAGAGCGCGTAGTTTTGAAATACCATTGCGATATCCCTGTCCTTTGGCGCTACATCATTGACCCGTTTGCCTTCAATATAAAAATCACCTTTCGAAATTTCCTCAAGCCCTGCGACCATCCGCAGCGTCGTTGATTTCCCACAGCCTGACGGGCCGACGAATACGATAAATTCCTTATCGTCAATGTGAAGGTTAAAGTCATCAACAGCTGCTTCCTTCTGATCATAATATTTATAAATGTGCTCCATCCGCAATTCAGCCATGTAACATCCCCCTTTGTTTGTAAACGCTTTCTTAAATTGAGTGTAACAGCAATCCCCTATCGCTGGAATGGGCAGTATTCATAAAATCCACCAGCCATTTTTCGTGCATATTTCCAATTTATTCTGAACCTTCGCTTTGCAGGCAGATAAAATAGGCGAGCAACGCGCCTTTATACGTTTTAATGTCTATCCCTGACCGCTCAATAAATTTATCAATTCGATATTGCAGGGTGTTGCGATGCAGATGCAGCTTTTTCGCCGTTAATGTGGCGTTTGAGTTATTTTCGATAAACAGCTTGATCGTTTTCCTCAGCTCAGATTCACTTCTAAATAAAAGCTCAGCTTCTTCAGAAAGCAATATTTCAAGCTTTTCTTTTTCTGTTTCTAATAATAAAAAAGGAAATATCATCTCAAAGGTCACACTCTGCATCTGGGGCAGCCGTTTTTCAGCAAACAGGAAATACGTCTGTTCACGGGCGTAATGGCTGCGCAAACTCTCATCCGGTTCATAAAATCTCCCGGCGTAAAAACGGACACTGAAATAGAAATCACTTTCAAGAACTTTAGCGAGTGATTCAAGTTCGTCTTTCCCCGCCGCCGCTTCACTTTCCTGCTCGACAATCACGCCTCTGTCCTCATGCTTCCACACTATCACAAAAGGCACCGGCCAAAAATGGCGAACCGCTTCCGCAAATGACGTCCGCTCTATCTTACCGAGCAAATGAAAATGAACAAATCTCGTCCGCTTTTTTATGTTCGCCGGCACTTCCCCTCTGGAAAAAAGAAACGCAAACCACTTGTTTTCTTCCGGCGGCTTCAAAGACATTTGATCGGACTCATCAGCAGGCGTCAAAAATGACTGCAGCAGCAATGTCTCTTTTTTGCTGATCTCCATTTTCGGTATGGAGATATATCTCTGACTGTTCTCATCAAAAAAGCATAGACAGTCTTCCTTTACGCAAAGCTCCTCAGACATAACTGAACCGGGATAAATAGCCAGCAGCGATTTCATAAGGTCTCCTCTCTTATGTAAGGATCTGTATATCCAGTATAAGGCGAATTGCACATGTTCTCCAATAAAAAAGGAGGATGATAAACTGAAAGAGTTCGTTTATTTATTGGTTTCAGCGGAAACAGTAAGGAATAGGCAGGACCAAAGGAGGCTGATCATCAATGGGTGCAGAAGCGTTAAACAAAAGTTATATCAACGGCAAATGGACCGAGGGGGAAAGCGGGCGTACGGAGGACATTTTGAATCCGTATGACCAGTCTGTCATCACAACAGCATCCTTAGCAACGGGCAAACAGCTGGAGGATGCTTTTGACATTGCACAGCAGGCGCAAAAAGAGTGGGCTAAGAGCACAGCAGAAGACCGAAAAGCAGTCCTGAAAAAAGCGCGCGGCTATCTACAGGAAAATCGTGATGACATCATCTTGATGATCGCCCGCGAAACCGGCGGAACGATCATTAAATCAACGATTGAGCTCGAACAAACAATTGCGATTTTAGATGAAGCGATGACATATACCGGCGAATTAGGCGGCGTCAAAGAGGTTCCATCCGATATTGAAGGGAAAATCAATAAGATTTACCGTCTTCCGCTCGGTGTCATTTCATCGATTTCTCCATTTAATTTTCCGATGAATTTATCGATGAGAACGATTGCGCCGGCGATTGCGCTCGGAAACAGCATTGTTCACAAACCCGATATCCAAACCGCACTGTCTGGCGGAACCATCATTGCGAAAGCGTTTGAACACGCTGGTCTCCCTGAGGGTGTCCTCAACGTCATGCTGACGGATGTAAAGGAAATCGGAGACGGCATGCTGACCAATCCGATCCCGAGATTAATCAGCTTTACAGGATCTACCGCTGTCGGGCGCCGTATCGGTGAAATCGCCGGGCGTGACTTCAAGCGGATGGCCCTTGAGCTCGGCGGCAACAACCCGTTTGCCGTCCTTTCAGACGCGGATGTCGATCGAGCTGTAGACGCCGCGATTTTCGGAAAATTTATTCATCAGGGGCAAATCTGCATGATTATCAACAGGATCATTGTTCACCAAGATGTGTACGATGAGTTTGTTGATAAATTCACCGCCCGTGTCAAACAGCTTCCCTACGGCGATCAAACCGATCCGAAAACTGTTGTCGGTCCGCTGATCAACGAGCGCCAAATCGAGAAGGCGCTGGAAATCATTGAGCAGGCAAAGGCAGACGGCATTGAACTTGCTGTTGAAGGAAAACGTGTCGGAAACGTCCTCACACCGTATGTCTTTGTCGGTGCTGATAACGGCAGCAAGATTGCCCAAACGGAGCTGTTTGCCCCGATTGCCACCATTATCAAAGCCTCCAGTGATCAGGAAGCGATCGACATGGCTAATGATACGGAATATGGTCTCAGTTCGGCGGTTTTTACCTCTGATTTAGAAAAAGGCGAAACGTTCGCCTTGCAAATTGACAGCGGCATGACCCATGTCAACGACCAGTCCGTCAATGATTCGCCGAATATCGCCTTTGGCGGAAACAAAGCAAGCGGAGTCGGCCGCTTCGGCAATCCGTGGGTGGTCGAGGAATTTACCGTGACGAAATGGATTTCGATACAGAAGCAATACCGCAAATATCCTTTTTAAACGAACGAATCCCTCTGCTTGACGTGCAGAGGGATTTTTTTATTTAGATATATCAACAAATCCTTCGCCAAATACATCGCGTACATCATGAACGATCACAAACGCTCTTTTGTCGCAGCTTCTGATAATTTTCTTCAGCATAGACAGCTCTTGTTTGTTAATGACGATATACAAAATCTCTTTCGCCTGGCCCGTATAGTTTCCCTTTCCTGATAAAATCGTCACGCCCCGATCCATCAAGGTATTCACCTGCTCTGCAATCTCACTCTTATTTTCCGAAATGACCGTAATGGCTTTTTTCGTATTCAAGCCTTCAATAATGAAGTCCATCACTTTCGTTCCAATATACAGCATTACGATCGTAAACATCATTCTTTCCGCACCAATAATAAAATAAGAGCTGAATACCACAATTAAATCAAAAAACAATAACGCGTAGCTGATATTCCAATCTAAATATTTATTAGCGATTCTGGCCAAAATCGCAGAACCGGCTGTCGTGCCGCCAACCCGGATAATCATCCCAATCCCGACTCCCGCAAATACACCAGCGAAAATCGTATTGATGATCAATTGATCAGACGGAATGCTCCAGCCGTGTGTCAGATGAAGAAAAAGCGAATTCGCCGCCACAGCAATCATCGTATAGACCGTTGTTTTTCCGTCCAGAAACTTGTATCCGATTAAAAGCAGAAACGCATTTAAGATAAAGTTCGTCACACCGGGAGACCACTGAAACACATAATACAAAATGAGCGTAACCCCAGTGACCCCGCCCTCCCCAAGGTCATTGGGAATGGCAAACAAATTAACCGCAAGCGCGAAGAAAAAAGCGCCAACCACAAGCGTAAGCACATCCAGTATTCTCTTTTTCATCACAAAACACTCCTTCTCCATTGTTCTCTCAAATAAAAAAACCCAGGAGGACGCTCTCTCAAAAAGAGCAGAAACTCCTGGGCTTTTATCCCACCGTGTCATAACAGCCGGGCTGCTATGTGTTTTCTCTCGGTCACAGTCCAATTTGCATTGCGGAACCCTAGAAAACCACTGTTTTTACCATATCATTTTCACTTTCAATATTAGCATTATAAGGGACGGTTGGAATTGGTTCAAGGGGTATTTGCGGAGATGTAACCAAATGAGCCATAAGAAAAAAAACAGTTTATCTATTAACAAATTAAAGAAATATCCGATAAGAAAAAAAGCATATATTTTACAAGTTAAATTAACTATAAATGCTAATTATTATAAGAAATTTATAATTTTATATTGACTAAGCAGAATAATATAGGCATTATAGTACATATGTTTCGTACATTTAATTACATAGGAGGAAATATAATGGCAGGTAAACTAGTACCTTGTAAAGCTTGCGGTCAAGAAATTGCAAAGGGCGTAAAAAAATGTCCTAACTGCGGTAAGGATCAACGTAACTTTTTTATGAGACATAAAATCATTACATTTATCCTTGCTATCGTTGTCATCATTATTATCGGTAATCTTATTGGCGGCGGAGGCGGTTCAGAAGCCACTTCTAAAACATCAAGCAGCAGCAAAGCAGAAACTGAAAAAACATACAATGTCGGAGATACTGTAAAAACCGAAAAAACTGAAGTGACAGTTACAAAAGTAGAAAAACGAGATTCTGTCGGCACTCAATTCATTGAAAAGAAAGCATCTGATGGAGGTACCATCGTTGCTGTTCAATATACAATTAAAAACGTATCTAAAAAACCGATAAGTTCTTTTTCAATTCCAACTGTTAAGTTAGTTGATGCAGATGGCACTTCATATGATGCCGATATCGATGCTTCTTCCACATATGCAACTGAGACAAAAGTTGACAACTCTAAAATATTAAGTGATCTAAATCCTAATATTAAAGTAACAGATGTAAAAGCATTCGAAGTGGACAAAGATGCCTACTCTAAAGGAACTTGGAAACTTAAATTCAGTAATGATGTTATTGTGAAAATCAAAAAATAACTGACAAGGGTGCCTGAGCTGGCACCCTTTTTCTCTCAAAAAAGGCCTTCTCAGTTGAGAAGGCCTCCATTCTTATTCTGCACTCTTATACCCATTCACATTAGAAGACTGCCATCTCCAGGAATCAGCACACATTTCCTCCAGGCCTCGTTTCGCTTCCCAGCCCAGTTCCCGCTTGGCTTTTGCAGGGTCGGCGAAGCAGGTGGCGATGTCTCCCGGGCGACGGTCCGCAAATTTGTACGGCACCTCTTTCCCTGACACTTTTTCAAAGGCTTTGACCATTTCAAGCACGCTGTAGCCTGTGCCTGTTCCGAGGTTGTATGCGTCGGCTCCTGTAGCGTTCAATACTTTTTCCAGCGCTTTGACGTGGCCTTCCGCGAGATCAACGACGTGAATATAATCGCGTACGCCTGTCCCGTCTTTTGTCGGATAATCATTGCCGAATACGCTTAATTGCTCAAGCTTGCCGACGGCTACCTGCGCCACATACGGCATGAGGTTATTCGGAATTCCGTTCGGGTCTTCACCGATCCGTCCGCTTGGATGCGCGCCAAACGGGTTAAAGTAACGAAGCAGCGCGACGCTCCACTCATTATCGGCTGTATGTAAATCACGCAATATTTGTTCCAGCATGAGCTTTGTCTGCCCATAAGGATTTGTCGCGCCTAATGGAAAGTCCTCTGTAATCGGTGATGTTTCCGGAACGCCGTATACCGTCGCGGATGAACTGAACACGATTTTCTTGACGCTGTATTTCTCCATGACCTCACATAAAATAAACGTTCCCGTCAGGTTGTTATGATAATATTTGAGCGGAATTGCTACAGATTCACCGACTGCTTTTAACCCCGCAAAATGAATCACAGCTTCGATTTCATTTTCCGAAAAAACGGAATCTACCGCTTCCTTGTCCAATAAATCAGCTTCGTAGAATGTTACATCTTTTCCTGTAATCTCTTTGACGCGGTTCAGCGCCTCCGCCGAACTGTTGGATAGATTATCAAGAACGACAATTTCATAGCCGCTGTTCAATAATTCAACACATGTGTGGCTTCCGATGTATCCGGCTCCGCCAGTAACAAGTATTGCCATGATGTAAAACCTCCTAAAAATGACCTGATATTATTATATAGTGTTTAGAACCAGCCTACATCCATTTTTAAGAAGTTTAATCGTTTATTAATCATTTCTTCATATTTTGCGGCCAATTTGATAGAGGTAAATTCATATTCCAGACCAGAAAAATCAATCTGCCGGTTGACGTTTTCTTTCGTGATATTCGCTATGCTTAATGCAGAAAGGATTTGATGACATGGCGATGAGCCCATATATTTTTATTGTCTTTATTCTTATTATTTTCTCGATGTACCGGGAAAGAACCGTGAGACCCGGAAAATTGCTGATCATTCCGCTGTTGCTGTTATGGGGCGTATCAGCATCATTTCAGCCGGCGTATTTTCATTCAGCTTTACACGTTGCGGTCAGCGGCCTTTTATTACTGATCGGGCTGGCCTGCGGGTTTGGCATCGGAAAGATGGTAAACGTGCGGCTTCACCCGGAAACCGGAAAGGTCACTTCACGCGGCTCCCTTGGAAGTGTTATCCTCATTCTAGTGATACTTTCTTTGCGGATGGCTGCGAGAGTATGGCTGCCTGAGAGCAATGAGATTTTTATTTCCATTATTCATTCTATGTTCTTCATTCCCCTCGGCACCATCACAGCCCGCAACATCATGCTTTACAAAGAATACAGACGGCTGACCGCTGGCAAAGTATCGATTCAATAACTGAAAGAAGGACCAGCATGAACCGACAATCTCCGGCCCGGCACTACAAGAAGCTTGTGCCGAGCCTTATTCTCATTTTGAATTGCATACAATTTTTATCTCACCCAGCTAAAGCTGATCCCATTTTGTTAGCGTTTGTGTTTGCGGTATACTTAGCATTTATTTGGATCATTCCCTATGTGGCATCCGTTTCTGTCAATCTGTGCATATTTATCGGGCTTTGGCTCCTGACCGTTTTCCTTTGGGCTGTTTCCGGCCAGGAGCAGGGAGCCGCCTTTTTCTTAATTATATTTTTAATGGTTTATGCGGCTATAAAGCTTCCAACACGCCTGTCCTTGATCTGTACGGTGTTCCTAATTGGCGGCAACGTTTTCTTTCTGCACTTCATTTTTGACAGCAGCTGGGACGATATCGTTAGCAATATCTCAATCATGGTCGGACTGTACGTCTTTTTCTCCTCCATGCGTTTCAGGCGAGAAGCAAGAAGAGAGGCTGAACGGAATCATGCTGAATTGGCGAAAATGCACGTGAAGCTGGAGCAGGCGCATGAAGAACTCCAGAAAGCGCACGCAGAGCTGCAGGAGGCTTCTGTTCTTTCTTTAAGGTACGCAGTCCTTGAGGAGCGCACAAGAATTGCCCGCGACATTCATGACAGCATCGGCCATGAGCTGACTTCTGTGATTGTTCAGCTTCAATCTCTTCCCTATATTCTGAAAAGCAGCAAGGAGGATTCAGAAAAAGTCATTCAAAATGTACTGAATGTCGCCAGAGAATGCCTTCAAGAAGTACGGTCTGTCGTTCACCAAATGGGCAGAAGCGAATCGATGGTCGGTCTTACCGCTTTGCGGGGGCTTATTCATCAAGTGGAGGAACGGAGCGGTTTGCACGTTTCTTTAGACACTGCCGGCCTGTCCGAAGAGTATTGGCCTCAAAATGTAAGCGAAACGATCTACCGCATCTTACAGGAAGCGCTGACCAATATCATTCGTCACGCTCACGCTTCTCATGCGGCTGCCGTTATATCTAACGACGAGACCCATCTCTATGTCACAATCACCGACAACGGACAATTCACCGGTAATCTGACTTATGGATTTGGCCTGACAGGAATGAAAGAGCGCGCTGAAAAAGCAGGCGGTTTCCTGTCTCTCTGCGCCGTACAGCCGAGCGGCCTGCAAATTGAGCTGGTATTGCCGCTCGCCACAACGAAGAAGGAGCAAAAAGATGAACAAAGATAAAATACTCGTCGCACTTGCCGATGATCAGCCGCTTGTGCGCGAAGGCTTTCGCTATATCATCAATGCACAGCCGGATATGACGGTTTCCGGTGAGGCCGGCGACGGTCACGGCATCATTGCACTGGCAAAGCAAACAACACCTGACGTCATCCTAATGGATGTCCAAATGCCGCATTGCTCAGGCATCGAAGCGGCGAAAGACATTATGAACGCACTTCCGGATACAAAAATTGTCATTTTAACGACCTTTGATACAGAAGAATATGTGTTTGAAGGTATCCGCGCGGGTGCGGTCGGCTATCTGCTGAAGGACACACTTCCTGAAGAATTAATAGACGCCATCCGCGCCGCGGCCAGAGGCGAAGCGATTTTTCGTACAGCCACAGCGGCTAAAATTATCAGCGAGACATTTCGCTCGAAGCAGCAGACTCAAGCCGAAGAACCGGCAGATCCGTTTACTAAAAGAGAACTTGAAGTTCTTCAGCAAATGGCCTACGGGCTGAGAAATGAAGACATTGCTGAAAAACTTTTCGTCAGCGAAAGCACCGTGAAAACCCACGTGCACCGCATCCTGCAAAAATGCAATGCCCAAGACCGGACACAGGCAGTCGTTTTTGCCATTCGAAACGGCATTGTGCAATAGAATTCTCTCAACCCGCCATGATAAAATAAGACAAAGGAGATGATTGGAAATGAAAGAAGAAATCATTGAACGTTTTACTACATACGTAAAAGTCGACACGCAGTCCGATGAATCCGTTGACACCTGCCCTTCCACACCCGGCCAATTGACGTTAGGAAACATGCTCGTTGATGAATTGAAATCAATCGGCATGCAGGACGCAGCCATTGATGAAAACGGCTATGTCATGGCGACTCTTCCCTCCAATACTGAAAAAGACGTGCCAACTATCGGCTTTCTCGCCCACGTCGACACCGCCACAGACTTTACCGGCAAAAACGTGAATCCGCAAATCGTTGAAAGCTACGATGGAAAAGACATCGTACTCAATGAACAGCTGCAGGTTATCCTGTCGCCTGATCAGTTCCCTGAGCTGTCCGGCTATAAAGGCCACACACTCATCACCACAGACGGCACCACCCTTCTCGGCGCAGATAATAAAGCCGGTATCGCTGAAATCATGACAGCCATGGATTACCTCATCAAACACCCTGAAATCAAACACGGCACGATCAGAGTCGCCTTTACGCCTGATGAAGAAATCGGAAGAGGGCCGCACAAATTTGATGTGAAACGGTTCAATGCGTCCTTTGCCTACACAGTTGACGGCGGCCCGCTCGGCGAGCTTGAATACGAAAGCTTCAATGCCGCTGCCGCAAAAATCACGATCAAAGGCAACAACGTACATCCCGGCACAGCAAAAGGCAAAATGATCAACTCTGCGAAAATCGCAATGAAGCTGAACAGCCTGCTGCCGGCAGACGAAGCACCCGAATATACAGAAGGCTACGAAGGCTTCTATCATCTGCTGTCAATTCAAGGCGATGTAGAGGAAACAAAACTGCACTATATTATCAGAGACTTTGACAAAGAAAACTTCCAAAACAGAAAAGAAACAATGAAGCGCGTCGTTGAAGAGCTTCAAAACGAATACGGGCAAGACCGGATTCAGCATGATATGAACGATCAATATTACAACATGAGAGAGAAAATCGAACCTGTCATCGAAATCGTCAATATTGCCAAGCAAGCGATGGAAAACCTCGGCATCGAAGCGAAGATTTCTCCAATCCGCGGCGGCACGGACGGGTCTCAGCTGTCCTACATGGGACTCCCGACGCCAAACATCTTTACAGGCGGGGAAAACTTCCACGGCAAATTTGAATACATCTCCGCCGATAACATGGTCAAAGCCGTAAATGTTATCGTTGAGATCGCAAAGCTGTTTGAAGAACAGGCATAATGCCGAAAGCCAGTCCAAAAAGGACTGGCTTTTTTGTGTGAAAACGAAACATTTTGAACGCCTCCTCCGTAAAACAAGTATCAACGGATAAGGAGGAAAAACAATGACAAAACATGCGATAGCTGCAAAAAGTCTATTGAAAAAATGGATCATCACCAGGCCGTTTAGAATGCAAAAGAAATCGAGCCCATTTCAAAAAATCAGAAAAATGTTCAAACGCATCTTCAGATAAAACATTCAAATCCTCAAAACATAATCCGCATTCTCTTGTACCGCCCAAATGCTCCGTAATTTGGGTTTTTTGTGTTCAATTCCGCAAAATGGGGTATAAACCAAACAAGAAAGAAAACGAAACCTAAAAACAGGAAATTCGAATTACGATAATTTAGGTTAAAAGTTATATAAAGGAATTTATTTTATCGTCGATAGTAACTATAGAACCAATCATCAACAAGAACAATCACCATAATGCAAGACTATTTTCAGGTCAACAGGTTAGACTGTTTTTGAGGGGCAGTTATTTATTTTTTATTGATTTGGAATTTTTTGAATACTTTTCGATAATTTAACCGTACAATAGAGAATACCAAAACTTTTTTTGGGAGGTATGTAAAATGATCCTATTTATTATCATCGCATTATGCGGCTATCTTCTTTTTTCTTTCAGCAAGGATAATCGCCGCAAACCGCAAAAGACAAGCCCTCTGCCAGCAGCCGCACCTCATCACAACAACCTAATCGACCTTGACGCCATCCGCCAAAAACGCCGGATGCATCTATCCTAGTTCATATATCAAACGAAAAGGCTGCTGAATAACGCAGCCTTTTCATTTTGGAAACTTAGATTTGGAACTTGAAACCTTTTTGCCCCCTATTCGTAATCTTTTATAAGGGCAAATTCAAAAGGAGACTTCAGCCATGATCGATTTATTTATGAAACAAAAAATGTTCTCATTTAAAGATACATTTCATATTTATGACCGGGATGAACAAGAGCACTTCAAAGTCGAAGGGCGGTTCTTTTCGTTAGGGGACTCATTACAATTGACAGATTCATCGGGGAAAACGCTCGTTTCCATTGAACAAAAAGTGATGTCATTTCTGCCGCGATATGTGATTTCAATTGACGGGAAAACGGTTTGTGAGGTGACGAAGAAATTAGCGTTTTTCAAACCGAAATTTGAGATTTCCGGGCTTAACTGGGAAATTGACGGGGACCTGTGGAAGAATGAATTCCAGCTGACTGACGGGGAAAATGTCCGGATGTCGGTGAGCAAGAAATGGCTCAGCTGGGGTGATTCCTATCATCTGCAGATTGCAAACGAAGAAGATGTGCTGATTTGCACAGCCATCGCTATCGTGCTGGATATGGTCTTATATGACGATGATGATGAGAGTCTTTTCTAAAAAAGAGTTGACAATTGATCAAAAAGTAATAATATTAAGATAATTGAAATCTGAATATGAAGATGTACCTTATCAAGAGAGGTGGAGGGACTGGCCCTATGATACCCGGCAACCGCTGTTTCAAACAGAATGGTGCTAAATCCTGCAGATGAGGCGGAGATTTGATCGTTCAAGCTCTTCCTTACATAAAGGGAGAGCTTTTTTATGCTTACACATTTGAGAAAAGAGGCGAATGACATGGCTGAACAAACAAGTCTTACAGGACAAAAAACAGAAAAACAACACAAAGCTCCTTTCCGCGCTGATCATGTCGGCAGTTTACTGCGCTCCGCTCCGGTGAAAGAAGCCCGGCAGAAGCAAGCGGCCGGCGAGATCACTGCGGAACAGCTTCGTGAGGTCGAAAATCAAGAAATCAGCCGCATTGTGGAAAAACAAAAAGAAATCGGTCTCGAGGTGGTAACAGATGGGGAATTCCGCCGCTCTTGGTGGCATTATGACTTTTTGGAAGGGCTAGACGGAGTGGAACCGTTCATTCCGGCTGAAGGGATTCAGTTCCATAACGCGAAAACAAAAGCACGAAGCATCAAAGTGACGGGAAAACTTGATTTTACGAACCACCCTGCGCTTGCTGATTTTCAATTTTTACATGAGATTGCCGGCGATGCGACACCAAAGCTGACAATTCCGAGCCCGAATATGCTGTTTTTCGGTAAAAAGGCTGATAAAGCGATTTATGACGACCAAGAGGAATACTTTCATGATCTGGCCCAAGCGTACAAAAAGGCAATCAAAGCCTTTTATGACGCCGGATGCCGCTATCTTCAGCTTGATGATACGTCATGGTCTCTCTTCTTTGAGGAAAAAGGCAGAGAGGTTGTTCGGGCGCTCGGCGGCGATCCAGAAACATTGCCTGGCTTGTTCGCCAAAACGATTAACGATGCAGTGGCAGACCGGCCTGATGATTTAGCAATCACGATGCACATTTGCCGCGGGAACTTCCGTTCAACTTGGGCGGCATCAGGAGGCTACGACGCTGTAGCGGAAACGATTTTGGACGGCTTAGACCTGGACGGCCTGTTCTTGGAATACGATGATGACCGCTCAGGAAATTTTGATCCGCTTCGTTTCGTAAAACGCAAGGATCTGCAAATAGTTCTCGGCTTAATTACATCAAAATACGGCGAGCTTGAAGATCCTGAAAATGTGAAACGCCGAATCAATGAAGCGGCGCGCTTTGTCAGCCTTGATCAGCTTTGCCTCAGCCCGCAGTGCGGTTTCGCCTCTACAGAAGAAGGAAATCTTTTGACAGAGGAGCAGCAATGGGCGAAGCTCCGCCATGTCATCGACATCGCCAGCGACGTGTGGAGATAATCTATCATTGACAGATAGATAAAATGTGTGAATAATAGATACTATCAGAAAATTTCATAAAAAAGGTTTTCCTTATCAAGAGAGGTGGAGGGACTGGCCCTGCGATACCCGGCAACCGCTGTTTAACAGAATGGTGCTAAATCCTTTAGAGCAATGATTGCTCTTGAAGATAAGGTTGAGATTGTCACACAAGCTCTTCCTTATCCAAAGGAAGAGCTTTTTTATATTTGAATGGAAAGAAGGAATGGACAACATGTCACAACAAACAACACCCGCAGAACAAAAATCACTTCAAAGAAAAAAACCGCCGTTTCGCGCGGATCAAGTTGGAAGCTTGCTGAGATCTGAGCCCGTCAAAAAAGCGCGGCTTCAAAAAGCGGCCGGTGAAATGACGGCTGAGCAGCTTCGCCAAATCGAAAACGATGAAATCATCCGCATTGTGGAAAAACAGAAGGAAACCGGCCTGAACGTCGTAACAGACGGTGAATTCCGCAGAGCGTGGTGGCACTTTGATTTTCTGGAAAACCTGGATGGCGTTGAGCCGTTTATTCCTGAGCAGGGCATTCAATTCCATAACGTACAAACAAAAGCACGCGGCATTAAAATCACAGGTGATATCGACTTTTCAACTCACCCAATGCTTGAAGATTACTCATTTCTCCATGGCATTGCGGGGGATGCGACACCAAAAATGACGATCCCAAGCCCGAATATGCTGTTTTTCCGTGGAAAACTGGAAAAGGGTGCGTACAAAAACGACTATCAGCTTTTCCAGCATGATGTATCTAAAGCATATAAAAAAGCGATTCAAGCGTTTTATGACAGAGGCTGCCGCTACCTCCAGCTTGATGATACGGCATGGGCTGTTTTCTTATCAGAAAAAGGCTTAAAACAAATCGAAGCGTTCGGAACAACGCCTGACGAGCTTCGACAGCTGTTTGCGAAATCAATTAACGACGCGATTGCAGACCGTCCGGATGACTTGACGGTAACCATGCATATTTGCCGCGGCAACTTCCAGTCCACTTGGACAGCGGAAGGCGGCTATGACGCAGCTGCTGAAACCATTTTTGACGGCTTGAATCTGGACGGGCTTTTCCTGGAGTATGATGATTCACGCTCAGGCGGATTTGAACCGCTCCGTTATGTGAAGCGCTCTGATCTTCAGCTTGTCCTTGGCTTAGTGACATCTAAATTCGGCGAGCTTGAACATCCGGACGACGTAAAACGCCGTATCGAAGAAGCGTCCCGTTATGTGAACTTAGATCAGCTTTGCCTCAGCCCTCAATGCGGATTCGCTTCAACTGAGGAAGGCAACAAGCTGACAGAAGAACAGCAATGGGCGAAACTCCGCCATGTGGTTGAGATCGCTAACGATGTTTGGAAATAAGCAAAGAAAAAACACACTGGACTCCCTGGCGGAGCAGGTGTGTTTTTTTGTCACTGGGCGGTGTAGCCGCCATCTAGAACGACAGCCTGCCCGGTAACGCCCTTCGCTTTTTCGCTTGCCAAAAACACGGCATAATCCGCAATTTCCTTGACGGAAAGCAGCCGTTTTTGCGGCACAAGCGGAAAAATGACCTGTTCAAGTACCGCGTCGTACGGGACATTTCTCGTTTTCGAAAGATCGCTCAGCTGATTGCGGACAAGCTGTGTATCGACATAACCCGGACAGAGCGCGTTGACTGTAATGCCGTGGGGCGCGCCTTCCAGCGCCCCGACCTTTGTCAGCCCGATGACGCCGTGCTTGGCGCTATTATAAGCGGATTTCCCCGCAAAGCCGACTAAGCCATTAACAGACGCGATATTGATGATTCTGCCAAACTGCTGTTTTTTCATGATTGGAAAGACATGCTTCATCGCGATAAATGGAGCCGTCAGCATGACCTTGATCAGCTGTTCAAAGGTTTCTGTCGGAAACTCTTCTATTGGGGCGACGTGCTGAATACCGGCATTGTTCACCAAAGTATCCAAGCGGCCGTATCGTTTCCGGATGCCATCCACCGTCTCAGCGACTTGCGCTTCCTTTGTTACATCACACGGAATGGCGGCTGCGTCAAAACCTTCTTCGGCAAGCTTGGAAGCGGCCTCTTCACATGCTTTCTGGTGAAGATCCGAAACGATGACGCTGGCGCCTTCACGGGCGAATTCTCTTGCGGTTTCGAATCCGATTCCGCCGGCTGCCCCAGTGACCAAGGCGACCTTGTTTTTCATGCCAAACACCTCCCCATTAAGAATTTTGCTTGAGCACAGACTGGTTTACAGCGAAATCAGCCTCTGTTTTTTCATAAACTTCTTCAATTGTGACGCCTTCCTGAAGCTCTGTCAGTGTCATGCGGCCGTTATCAAAATCAAACACTGCCAAATCTGTAATCAGCCTGTGCACCACTTTCTGTCCTGTCAGCGGAAGGGAGCATGTTTTCTTTACCTTTGACTCGCCATGCTTATTGACATGCTCCATGATGACAACAATCCGTTTCGCTCCATTGACGAGATCCATGGCACCGCCCATCCCTTTGACCATTTTGCCGGGGATCATCCAATTGGCCAAATCACCCTGCTCAGAAACCTCCATGCCGCCAAGGATAGCCAAATCGATATGCCCGCCTCTTATCATCGCGAATGATTCAGCGCTGTCAAAATAAGAAGCGCCCGTCATTTCAGTGATCGTTTCCTTTCCCGCGTTGATCAAATCCGCGTCTTCCGTTCCCTCCACAGGATACGGGCCGATTCCGAGCAAACCGTTTTCTGATTGAAGCATGACGTGAACGCCATCGGGTATTTCATTTGCGACAAGCGTTGGCATTCCAATCCCAAGATTGACGTTCATGCCATCCTTGATTTCTTGTACGGCCCGTTTCACCATTCGTTTTCTCGCTTCCTTCATTTCGCCTCACCCTTTCCCGAAGCTTGCCGAACTGTCCGTTTTTCAATCCGCTTTTCATGGCTCGCGCCAAGCACGACATGCTGTACGTAAATTCCCGGCGTATGGATGTGATCTGGGTCGAGCTCTCCCGCTTCCACAATTTCTTCCGCTTCGGCAATGGTGATCTTGCCTGCCATGGCGGCAACGGGATTGAAATTTCTCGCCGTTTTACGAAAAACCAAATTTCCCATGGTATCCGCTTTCCACGCTTTGACGATCGCCACGTCGCCGATGATGCCTCGCTCCAGCACATATGGCCGGCCTTCGAACGTCTTGTGTTCTTTTCCCTTGGCTATTGAGGTGCCGACCCCTGTCGCCGTGTAAAACCCGGGTATGCCCGCGCCGCCGGCACGAATCCTCTCGGCGAGCGTTCCTTGGGGAACAAGCTCGACTTCAAGCTCTCCGCTTAAAAACTGCCGTTCAAAAATTTTATTTTCACCGACATAGGATGCGATCATTTTCTTGATTTGCTTATTAGCCAAAAGCAAACCAAGCCCCCAGTCATCGACTCCGCAATTGTTGCTGACAACGGTTAAATCCTTTGCTCCCTGATCTCTTATCGCCAAAATGAGCTGGTCAGGAATGCCGCACAACCCGAATCCTCCGGCAATCAGCGTATCCCCGTCGTGAATCAGTTCCGCAGCTTCCTTACTTGATGACAGTACTTTTCCCATATTAACGCCCCTTCGTTTTCTTTTATACAAGACCCGTCAGACTGTAAACTGCGATCACAGCAAATACGGCAGCCGTTTTAATGAGTGTGATCGCAAAAATATCCCGATATGATTGCCGGTGAGTCAGTCCCGTCACAGCCAGAAGCGTGATGACAGCTCCATTGTGCGGCAGCGTATCCATGCCGCCCGATGCCATCGAAATGACCCGATGCATGACTTCCGGCGGAATGTTGTAAGCCTGAATCGCCTGCAAGAATTGATCCGACATCGCGCTTAACGCAATGCCCATACCCCCTGAAGCCGACCCGGTGATTCCAGCCAGCGCCGTTGTCGTGACGGCCCCGTTTACAAGCGGGTCGGTAAAGGTGTGCGAAATGCCGCTGCTTAGCTTTTGAAATCCCGGCAGCGCGGCGATAACGCCGCCGAAACCGTATTCTGCACCGGTATTCATGGATGCCAGCAAGGCGCCGCCGATCCCTTCATTCAGCCCCTCCTTCATTTGGGCAAACACTCTTCTCCAATCAAATAAAATTGTTGTGATGATGCCAATGATCAAAGCCAGCTCCACCGACCAAATGGCAGCCGCCGCTGAAAGATCAAGCTTGCCAAACTCCTTTAATCCGATCGACGAAAAATCAAATCCATTCGGATACCACTTAGGAAGGTATATAGTGAAACATTTATTCATTGCACCTACGAGTATTAGCGGGACAAAAGCAAGCGCATGCTGAAGCGGGCTTTTGTCAGGTTCGGCCGCGAGCTCGGACGTCTCACGAGTGACCGGACGCTCCGAATCATAACCGCCGTAGCCTTCGCCGGATGACTGCGCTTTTTTTCGCCTCGATTCCAAATAAAGCATGCCTGCTGCCAGCACGATCACTGCGCCGATCAAGCCGAGCCAAGGAGCGGCATAAATGTCTGTTTTGAAAAACGCCGTCGGGATGACATTTTGAATTTGCGGCGTCCCCGGAAGTGCATCCATCGTAAACGTAAAAGCCCCTAAAGCAATCGTTCCCGGGATGAGGCGTTTCGGTATATTTGCTTCTCGGAACAGATTTTTCGCAAAAGGATATACGGCAAACACGACAACAAACAGGCTGACGCCGCTGTACGTCAAGATCGCGCCCATCAGCACAATGGCGAGTATCGCTCTTTTCGCCCCGACAAGCTTGACAATCGTTTTCGCAATCGATGCCGCAAGACCGGACATTTCAACAACCTTTCCAAAAATCGCCCCAAGCAAAAATACCGGAAAATACAGCTTAATAAACCCCGCCATCTTCTCCATAAAAATTGAGGAGAAAAAAGGAAGCACATGGCTTGGATCTGTCAACAGCACCGCGAACAACGCGCACAGCGGCGCAAACAAAATGACAGAAAAACCCCGATACGCCGTAAACATCAGCAGGCCTAACGCTAATAGAATGATGATCAGTTCCACATACATCCCCCGTTCCCACGAAATAGAAAGCGTTTGCAAAAACCTGTCCGCATCGGCTTTTCCGTCCCCTTTTCATATGTACGGAAAAAGGGGGCCAACTATTCCGATAAAAAAAGGAAAGCTCCTATTTTCGGAGCTTTCCTCTGTCATTCATCTCGTGCCCATCAGGATATCAACATCAACCGTCATTTCGGCTGATGTCATCTCTTTCAGCAGGCTGACTCTTTCTGCCGGCGCCGACCAGGCGAGCGGCGTCATCTTCAGCAGCCAATGGATCGCTTGCCGGTTAAGCATTTTGGCATAGCGCACCCTCACACGGCGGCTGTTTCCCACATTCGCTGTAAAACGCTCAACAGCTGCCGCATTGGAATACGTGCGCCTTGGTGAATCAGTATATAAAAATTGCCTTAATTCTATTAAGTAATCTCTTCGGGGCACTACTTTTACGAGCATGCCATCATCCTTCAGCAGCCTATGAAACTCTGCGTAATTGGACGGTGAAAAAATTGACAGGACAACATCAAATTGATGGTCAAGAAAGGGAGCACGCGCCACATCGGCAACCGCCCACATTTGATCTTTGTATGTCTTAGAAGCTTTTACAATCCCATCCTTCGAAAGATCGATGCCGGCTCCTGCGGCTGTTTTCCCTGCATAATCAAAGCCGCAAAGCGCGTTCAAATGAGAACCCTCACCGCATCCGCTATCCAAGATCGTGAATGTCTCTTGGCTAGATTTTGGGGGACTGATGAGATCTGCAATCGCATGATGGAGCGGATCAAAAAATTTGTATTCGCCAATCAGTCTGCTTCTCGCTTCAAAAAGCCCGGCATCGTAACCCGTTTTGACCGGTTTCGTCAGGAAGTTCACGTATCCGTGCCGAGATCTATCAAATGTGTGCCCTCGTTCTGTACAAATCAAGCTTTTTCCTGAATCCGCATCCATGGAAGAACCGCAAAGCGGGCATCGAAACATGAGCGCGAATTGGCTGACATCAGTTGTTCGTTTCATGACAAAAAACACCTCATTCACTCATTTTTAGATAAATGAAAAAGGCATAGACAAATAAACCTGGGCCTTTCACCAAAATTGGCCAGGTCTGGCAGATTGTCTATACCTGTCATTATCTAAAACGAATGAATTGGATAATCATGAAAATAGCTCCCTTTTTTGTTGTATGGGGTTTCCCCATTTTCATGATACAACAAACCTCAGGGAGCTGAAACCAAATATTGAAGAGGCTAACAGCACTGCAATGCTGTTAGCCTCTTCAACATCATATCAACATAGCTATCCAGCATGTTTTCCCTTTACTTTCTGATTTCAAAATATAAATTTTATTATTGTGAAAATAGTTAAAAAGGTTGATTTTCAAAAAGTGAAAGGATAAAATACTGCTATCATCTTAGAAAAATGACATTCTTGTATATGATCAGTAATATGGTCTGATTGTTTCTACCTAGTAACCGTAAAAAACTAGACTACAAGAAAGTTTGAATAAATTTGAACGAGTTGAAAAGGACAAGTTCTTTTCTGTTTGCTCTTATTTTTCACACTTTCTGAACTTCCAGAATTTGTGAAAAATAAGAGCTTTTTTTGTTTCCTAAATAAATCTCATAGGAGTTGCTATCATGTACTTTTTATTAAACCTTGTCGGTCTCATTGTGATTATGGCAGTAGTATTCCTATGTTCTCCGCAGAAAAAGAAAATCAAGTGGCGCCCGATCATGACGTTAATTGTTCTGGAATTGCTGATTACTTGGTTTATGCTGGGAACAAAAGTCGGGAGCTGGGCCATCGGAAAAATCGGTGATTTCTTCACTTGGCTGATTGCTTGCGCCAGTGACGGTATCGCGTTTGCCTTCCCGTCAGTCATGGCGAATGAAACAGTAGACTTTTTCTTTAGTGCACTTCTTCCAATTATCTTTATCGTCACATTTTTTGATATTTTAACCTATTTCGGTATTCTGCCTTGGCTGATTGATAAAATCGGATGGGTGATTTCAAAGGCTTCCCGCCTGCCGAAATTAGAAAGCTTTTTCTCTATTCAAATGATGTTCCTTGGAAACACAGAAGCGCTTGCGGTCATCCGCCAGCAGCTTACGGTCTTAAACAACAACCGTCTGCTTACATTCGGCTTAATGAGCATGAGCAGCATCAGCGGTTCCATTATTGGATCTTACCTGTCAATGGTGCCGGCGACATATGTGTTTACAGCGATTCCTTTGAACTGCTTAAACGCGCTGATTATCGCAAACCTGCTGAACCCTGTTCACGTGCCGGAGGATGAAGATATCATCTATACACCGCCTAAAGAAGAGAAGAAAGACTTTTTCTCTACGATTTCTAACAGTATGCTTGTCGGCATGAACATGGTTATCGTTATTTTGGCCATGGTGATCGGATATGTAGCATTAACCTCGGCGGTCAACGGCATTCTTGGCATTTTCATGCACGGTCTGACCATCCAGACGATTTTTGCTTATCTCTTCAGTCCGTTCGCCTTCCTGCTCGGGCTGCCGGTACATGATGCGATGTATGTTGCTCAGCTGATGGGAATGAAATTGGCGACGAACGAGTTTGTTGCAATGCTTGACTTGAAAAACAATCTTGCATCACTTCAGCCTCACACAGTTGCGGTTGCGACGACATTCCTGACGTCATTTGCCAACTTCAGTACGGTCGGCATGATTTACGGAACATACAACTCGATCCTTGACGGCGAAAAGTCAACAGTCATCGGGAAAAACGTATGGAAGCTCCTCGTCAGCGGAATCGCGGTATCTTTACTAAGTGCTGCGATTGTCGGCCTGTTTGTGTGGTAGACATATTGAGCCATATCCTTAAAAGGGATATGGCTCTTTTCGTTATTGATAGATAGAGGAAGGCACCTGTACATCCCGGATTCCGGCTACATAGGGTCCCAAATCATACTGGCCGAAAACGATGGCGATCCCGTTTTTCGTAAAGGAAAACATTGTGTCTTTGTTAAGGACAATATCTTCTTTCTTTACATCAGGGAAAAACAGCTCATCGTGTTTTTTGATATAGCTGTACAGATAGTCTTTCGTTTTGCTGACTTTTGTTTTGGTGTTCAGTATCTGATTCAGCGTCACCCGCTTTTGTGCTTTCAAATCATAGTTGAAGGAGTGGACAGACGTTAAACCGTGGGCGCCGCCTGAATAGACATAATTGAGTGTTTGAATGCTGAGCTTGCCCGCCGCATTGTATTTGACGATGTAGGAGGTTTGGTATTCCGTTTTGAAGCCCTGCTGTTCGCCTGCTTTTTTGTTTTTCAGGTATTCCTGATACGATTGTTCAATGTAGGCTGTCAGCTCTTGATTGATGTTCTTTTCAAACGCGGCATTCCCGATGTGGTGCACCTGTGGATACTTTAATTCCTTGATCTTTTTGTACGTATGGCTGCTGACAGTCGGTGTTTTCGCTTGAACCGCTTTAGTGAAAGGGGCCGCATATGCAAATACAGAAAAAAGCAAAACCGCAATCCCCGCGGCTTTCAGCATGTGATTCCATTTCATACGATCTCCTCCTTTGATGTCGTTGTTTATCATTCCCTTTTTTAAGCAAGGTACACTTTTATAGACTGGTCAAATCAAAAGATGTTGCTAGGTCTAACAGCTCAATTTTTTTCAAAAAAAAAAAGAGACAATTAATGTCTCTTTTGCTGATTACGTTCAGAAATCGCTTCGTGAACCGCTTGAGCCAAATCTGTATTTCCGAACATCTCCAACACCCCAATGACAGCCTGGTCTGGAATATGTTCTGCTTCATGTTTCGGCACCACGAGATCGTCCATGGTTTTTTTCAAGCTTTCATTGAGCTTTTGCTGCGGATACGCTTTGCCATACAGCTCCAGCGGATCAAGATCATGGTTCACGCACCATTGGGCAAACACCAAAATCATCATATTTTCATCGCGTTCGTAAGCTTCAGCGAGCTGTTTTTCGTTCATTTGTCATGCTCCTTATGAAAAGTATCTTTCTTTAAGATACAGGAGCTGATCAAATTCGTCTATCCCAATGGCGGTGAGCGGCTACCGCCTCGATAAACGACTTGCTGAAGGCGGTGTAGTCCGCTTCACCTTTCGCAGTTACAATTCCCGGTCCCTCTGTTGTCCCGACAGCGGTTTGAAGAAGGTCAACGCCTTCATTTGCCGCGCCGACCGCCTTATAGTGATTGTAGGCTTCACTGATAAACGCCATCGCTTGTTTGTTGTCTTTTAACTCTGGTCCTCCTGCGACATAGACGGCATCATACAGAACAGAATCAGCCGTCAGGAACGTGCCGCCGGCTTCAAGCTGCTGTCCGGTGCCGCTTGTGATGTACCCCAGAGTTTGGCTGATGATATCCGCTGTGACCCCTTCCTGCTTTAAGGCGTCCAGCACGGTTTGCAGCTCTTTTTCATCAAATCCATTTCCTGCGAGAACGGCGACTTTTCTCGTTGCCGCGGAATTCACTGTACGGGCTTGGCTTAACGCATGAGAGGTGAGAATTTCTTTAGATTCTTTCCGTTTTGCCGGCGGCGCCACGCCTACCCCTTTGGCGATTTCTTCTGCTAAGCCTGCATCGACATTACTGAAGACGTCAACGACCTGCCGCTGCACGTCCTTGCTTTTGACCTTCCCGACCTCGAAGCAGAAAGCAGAAATAATGTGCTGCTTCTCCACAGGAGACATGCTGTTCCAGAACAGCTTCGCCTGTGAGTAATAATCGTTGAAGCTGTCACTCCGCTGGCGGATTTTTTTGCCCTCCACTTTTTCCTGATAGTGGACATAGCCGCCTTCTTCGGCTGTCGCAGGCGACGGATCATTGTTTTGTAAAGAGTTCTTATGATAAGCGACCGGTCCCTTATTGATCGTCATTCGGTGATAGCCGTCATACTGGTTGTTATGAAACGGACATACCGGCCGGTTAATCGGAAGCTCATGGAAGTTCGGGCCGCCAAGACGAATCAGCTGTGTATCCGTATAAGAGAAAAGCCGTCCCTGCAGAAGCGGATCATTTGTAAAATCGATGCCCGGCACGACATTTCCCGGGTGGAATGCGACTTGTTCTGTTTCCGCAAACACATTGTCCTGATTGCGGTTCAGCGTCATTTTCCCAATGATTTTCACCGGTACAAGCTCTTCCGGCCACAGCTTGGTCGGGTCAAGAATATCAAAATCAAATTTGAATTCATCTTCTTCATCTATCATTTGCACACCAAGCTCATATTCAACCGTGCCGCCGTTTTCAATCGTTTCCCACAGGTCGCGGCGGTGAAAATCGGGATCTTTCCCGGCAATTTTCTGCGCTTCATCCCATACGAGAGAATGCACGCCGAGAACCGGCTTCCAGTGGAATTTCACGAAACGCGCCTTTCCTTGTTCATTGACAAAACGGAAGGTATGAACGCCGAAGCCTTCCATCATTCTGTAGCTGCGAGGGATGCCTCTGTCGGACATCGTCCACATCACCATGTGAGCGGACTCAGGATTATTGGCGACAAAATCCCAAAACGTATCGTGGGCGGTCGCGGCCTGCGGCATTTCATTGTGTGGTTCAGGCTTAAACGCGTGAACCAAATCCGGGAATTTGATCGCGTCTTGAATGAAAAACACCGGAATGTTATTTCCCACTAGATCATAGTTTCCTTCTTCCGTATAAAATTTCGTCGCAAAGCCTCTGGCGTCCCGCACCGTGTCGGCGGAGCCTTTAGAGCCCGCGACCGTCGAAAAGCGGACAAATACCGGCGTCTTCACAGAAGGGTCCTGAAGAAATTTGGCTCGTGTATATTCGGTCATCGGCTCGTAAACCTGAAAAAAGCCATGCACGCCGTACCCGCGCGCATGCACAACACGCTCCGGAATCCGTTCATGGTCAAAGTGCGTCATTTTCTCCCGGAAGTGAAAATCCTCCATCAGTGTCGGGCCGCGAACCCCGGCTTTTAACGAGTGCTCATCCTCTGACACCCTCAAGCCTTGGTTTGTCGTCATTTTCTTCCCGCTGTTATCCACCCTGTACTGCTCAAGCTGCTCGTCCTTTGAGTGTTCATTTACACGTTTGTTTTCATCATTACTCATGTCTGTTCCCCCTTTTTAAAACGAAACATTTTACAGACCTTTACCCGCAGCATGCTTCATATAAACCGCGAATCCGCTCAATAGGATTTTAGGTCTACAAATCAGGATGAGGTCATACATATTTGAAATAAGCCTTCTTCTCAGAAATGAATATCGGAAGCGCTTACTAAAAATGTTAAATGGGGGAGGTCATATCGTGCTTGCCATACTCGGTTTTGTGATGATCATTGTTTTTATGTACCTTATTATGTCTAACCGGCTTTCCGCTCTTATTGCTTTGATTGTCGTTCCTGTTGTGTTTGCCCTGATCAGCGGCTTTGGCAAAGGTCTCGGCGAGATGATGATTCAGGGCGTTACAGACCTCGCTCCTACCGGGATCATGCTGTTATTCGCCATCCTTTATTTCGGCATTATGATTGACTCAGGTTTGTTTGATCCTCTCATCGCCAAAATCCTATCACTTGTCAAAGGAGATCCGTTAAAAATCGCTGTCGGCACAGCGGTTCTGACGATGACCATTTCGCTGGACGGAGATGGGACAACAACCTATATGATGACCATCGCGGCGATGCTGCCTCTTTACAAACGGCTCGGCATGAACCGTTTGGTATTAGCAGGAATTGCGATGCTCGGTTCGGGCGTCATGAATATTATTCCGTGGGGCGGGCCGACGGCAAGGGTTTTGGCTTCCTTAAAATTGGACACATCGGAGGTCTTCACACCGCTGATTCCCGCCATGGCTGCGGGTGTTCTCTGGGTAATCGCCGTTGCTTATATCCTCGGAAAAAAAGAGCGGAAGCGTCTCGGTATCATTTCGCTTGATCACGCGCCGTCCTCTGACCCGGATGCAGCGCCGCTCAAGCGTCCCGCTCTCCAATGGTTTAACCTGCTGCTCACTGTCGCTCTGATGGCCGCGCTGATCACCAGCCTGCTCCCGCTTCCTGTTCTTTTTATGACCGCGTTCGCCATCGCCTTGATGGTCAACTATCCAAATGTCAAAGAGCAGCAGAAACGGATCTCTGCGCATGCGGGAAACGCGTTAAACGTTGTGTCCATGGTATTTGCGGCCGGCATATTCACAGGCATTCTCTCCGGTACAAAAATGGTGGATGCAATGGCGCATTCTCTCGTCTCTCTCATTCCTGATGCCATGGGTCCGCACCTGCCGCTAATCACAGCCATCGTTAGTATGCCGTTCACCTTTTTCATGTCGAATGACGCCTTTTACTTCGGTGTCCTTCCCATCATCGCAGAAGCGGCCTCCGCTTACGGAATAGACGCCGCTGAAATCGGAAGGGCCTCTTTGCTGGGCCAGCCGGTGCATCTGCTCAGCCCGCTTGTGCCTTCCACCTATCTATTGGTCGGAATGGCGGGTGTCAGCTTTGGCGACCATCAAAAATTCACCATCAAATGGGCTGTGGGGACAACGATTGTCATGACAATTGCGGCGCTGTTGATTGGGATTATTTCATTCTAATGAGAAAAGGATTTCCGCTGGCGGAAATCCTTTTGTGCTGTATCATTTTAAAATATTTTATTGAATATACGAAATGACTGGCAAGCTTTCAACGCCTGATGCATAGTAATAATTCAAAACGCTGAAAAAGTCGATTGCTTTGCCGGTTTTTACATCAACGATTAAAATATGATCACCATAGTTTTGATCATCTGCATCGAGTCTTCTAGGTGTTTTTTTGCCTAACGTATCTAGAAAAGAGTCATTGTAACCTACCCCTGTTCGATACGCTGATACATGATGCATAAACAGAGTCCCTGTATCTAAATAAACCATCACTGCCGAATTTGAACTCGCATAACTTGAACGATAAGTCACAGGATCAGAAACGCTTTTCACTTTCACAGAAGAAATAGAATGGGTGCGCTGATTATATCCGTCGCCATATGAAAAATAATATACTCTTTCCCAACTTAATGAAGATGTTTTTGTGCTGGTATTGTATAACAATGTCCCGTTTGCATAGACAGAGCCGTCTGCGTACTCAGCAACAAAGGATTGCAGATTAGAGGTAATCGACTTTACATTTGTGTAATTTGAAGGGTTTTTTGCATTTAACTGAATGTTGTATGAATCGCCCATCGTTCCTTCAGAATAAACCCGAATCATATAATCACCGGCCGGAAGCTCTTTTAAAAGCACTAAGTTCCCCGCATCCATTGTAATATTAGTCGGCTGCGCTTCACCCGTATCCCAATTGACAACATACAGCTTTAAATAGTACTGACTGTTGCCAGACAAAATCCGTGTGATCAGAGTTCGATCTGACGAAGTGCTGAAGAAATACATATCGTCAGGGTTATTTTCGTTTAGAACAGATGAAGTTTCAAATACTTGGTCTTCGGAGTTGTACGTGGAAGTGGTTTTAAAAACATTCTCATTGGCAGGCTTTTTCACTTTTATTGTTTTTGCTTTTTTATCCTTTTTAAGGCTTCCCGCATCCGCTTGCTTTAAAGAAGGATCCTCAATTTCCTTATGATTTTTCAACGTTTCCTGCTGCTTCATAATCGCTTTCTCTTTTGGCACATTTTGCGCTGCAGCAGCATTTGAGTTCAGACAAAAGCTAAAGCCCACAATCAAAACAATACACAAAAAGGGTAATGAAAATATTTTTTTGTTTTTCATATACAAACTCCTTCCAGATTTTATACGTTATATATCGGCAGGATGCTTTAAATCGTTTACATTTATGACTCAATGTTCATAATTTGTATATTTTTAACTAATCCTTCTGCGTTTCACCGCTTGAGGCAATCAGCTCTTTATACCAATAAAAGCTATTCTTCACGTACATGAAGCCGCAGGCGTGTCGCACAATGTACAAAAGAACGCACATTTTCTTCCTCTCTGACCAGCTGCAGTATGTTTTGCAACTGCTTGAATCCCCATTTTTCTGCTAAAAAACTAAAAACCTAAACTATCCTAATTGCAATAGGAACAAGCTGTTTAGGTTTTTTCTGTAAAACGCCACCATCCCTCTGAAAAAATTAAAAACCTAAATTACCATCAGCACAGACATAGATCCTCCGCACTCATTGTAATGTAGGTTTTGCCTGCTTATCAGTAACAATCCTAAGATCATCGTGAATGCAGGAAAAAACCAAAACAAAAATGTCAACGTTTTCATTATACTTGTCTGACGACCCTTTCTATGTGAATCGTTATATACAGCAGCTCGTCACTGGTAAGCTTGTGTTCATACTCCTGCTCAATGTAGGTTTGGATTTTCTTCGTGCACTCATACGCGCGATGGTACTTTTCTTTCACTGTCTCCAGCAAAAAATCGTCCTGGCTTTCTATATGTGTGCCGTTAAACAGACGCTGCGCAAAAAACTTTAAGTGGGTGATAAACCGATAATAGTGAAGAGATTCTTCGTTGAATTCAATCTTAAAATGGTATTTTACGATACTCAAAATCTCTTGCATGACTTTTGTAATGTTGATGATATTGGGCATCTCTTCATTGAGTTCGGCATTTACGATATGCAGGGCAATAAAGCCGGCTTCATCCTCCGGCAGCGACACACCAGTCTTGTTTTTTACCATTTCCAGCGCTTCTTTTCCGATCGCAAATTCGTCTTTGTACAGCCGCTTTGTTTCCCACAGCAAGGCGTTTTTGATATCAAGCCCTTTCTGGCTGCGCTGGATGGCAAAGTTAATATGATCGGTCAGCGACACGTAGATGCTGTCGTTGAGCTTTTTGCCGAACTGAAGTTTCGCATAGCTGATAATCTCTTCGGATACTTCCATACACTCGATCGGGATATCATACAAAAGAGTTTTGAATTTTTCTGATACATCCTTGTTGTCGAGTGTGAATACCTTCTCAATGCGGGCCTCTTCGACATCATCGCCGGACTTTTTCTGGAACGCGAGCCCCCTGCCCATGATGACCAATTCTTTTCCCTGTTCATTGACCACGCTGATCACATTATTGTTGATCACCTTCGCAATTTTCATGGCATATCCCTCCAATCAACTAAGAACAGACTACACCTTGATTGTACATTCTTTTTGTACTAGGTCAATATCATCAGAGAAAGACGGGAACTGGTCAATTCAACTCACTCAGCACCGGCTGTCCGGGCTGTTTTTGAAGCAGCGCCTCCAGATGACGATCAAATGATGCCTTGTCAGCTCCCTGCTTCTTGACAATGCTGTTCATGATTTTGACGCTTTCGGCGCTGTATTGCGTATATTGTTTTTTCAGCTGATCCAGCTGCAATCTTGTCTTTTTCGCATTTTTCGGTGTGACTTGGCTGATGAGCTTGATCATACTGTCTGCGATCTCAAAAAAAGCGGCTCGATTTTCTTTCAGCTGCTGCATCTCACTGCGGCTCATTTCTTGATTGCTGTTTTTTTGAAGCAAAGCGAATGCCTCGCTGTTTTGTTTTTGGAGCGGTTTGTTTTCGAGCTGAATCGATTCAAGGTTCTCCTTCGCACTGTCTGCGTCTTTTTTAGTCATGCTGCTGCGCACGAAGTATTCAGGGTTACCGATTCCATAATCAAATGCTTCGCTTACGTGTATCATGGAACTGAATACAATGGCCAGCTGCATCTCTCGCGGGAGGGTCTGAAAGTCCTGCTTTTTCTTATTGCTTATTGGTTTGGCTGCGGTCTGTTTCACCGTCTTTTGATCACAATCTGCAAATGTCTGAGCTTCACTTTCGCATGCGCCCATTGCAAGAACTGTGACCAGCAGGCTTATACACAAGCCTATTCGCCTCATGCTCTGTCTCCTCTCTGCTGAAACTCTTCTGGAAAACACGGCAAAATATAGTTAAATGGTACCAGATAGACCTGCACCCAGCAATCATTCAAAAGTATGATTCGAAGGGCAAAAGCATAAACGTTTTGTAAAAATTTACGTTCGTTCCATTCTTTTCAGGCTTATTTCTCGTACAATAGAAGTATCGTTACCGGAGAGGGGCTCTGATGATGAAACGTTTTACGAAACAAGAAAACAGCTGGATGTTATATGACTGGGCAAATTCCGCCTACTCGATTGTCGTGACCACCGCGGTGTTTCCCTTATTTTATAAATCAGCAGCTGCGGAAAGCGGTGTCAGCGCCGCTCAATCGACTGCCTACTTGGGCTATACCATTGCGATTTCAACATTTATTCTTGCGATGCTCGGGCCGATTTTAGGCACGATCGCCGACTACGAAGGATGCAAAAAACGGTTCTTCCGTTTCTTTGTGTTTGCCGGTGTCGCCAGCACTGCGATGCTTGCCTTTATTCCGAGTGAACACTGGCTGCTGTTATTGCTGTTTTATACGATATCGGCTATCGGTTTTTCCGGTGCCAACGTGTTTTATGATGCCTTCCTCGTTGACGTCACATCAGAAAAACGCATGAATCTCGTCTCGGCACGGGGGTTTGGATTAGGATACATTGGCAGCACGATTCCATTTATCATCAGCATTGCCGTCATCCTGCTCGCACAAGCAGAGACCATTCCGTTGACTGTGTCTGCCGCGAGCCAGTTCTCCTTTTTCATAACAGCTGTCTGGTGGGGGCTGTTTACCATTCCGATGCTGAAGCATGTCCATCAGCGCTATTACATCAAAAGAGAACCCCGTATCGTCATCCACAGCTTTAAGCGGCTCGGCCAAACGATAAAACGGATCAGGCAATACCGGACACTTTTCCTCTTCTTGCTCGCTTACTTCTTTTATATCGACGGAGTCGGCACCATTATTACGATGTCGACATCCTATGGATCTGATTTAGGGATCAGCCCCTCAAGCCTCCTGATCATCCTGTTTGTCACCCAGGTGGTCGCCGCACCGTTTTCGATTGTATATGGAAAACTGGCAGAACGCTTCACGGGGAAGACAATGCTGTATGTCGGGATCGTCATTTATATGGCGGTTTGCGTGTACGCCTATTTTCTTGAGACAACACTGGATTTCTGGATACTGGCTATGCTTGTCGCTACCTCGCAGGGCGGTATTCAAGCCCTCAGCCGTTCTTATTTCGCCAAGCTCGTTCCTAAGCGCCACGCCAATGAATTCTTCGGCTTCTACAACATTTTCGGAAAATTCGCCTCGATTATGGGGCCGCTGCTCATCGCCGTTACCGCCCAGCTGACCGGGAAATCCTCGACTGCGGTGTTCAGCCTGATCATTTTATTTGTAATCGGAATTGTGATTCTTGCGTTTGTGCCGGAAGAGAACAGTGCCGATGTCAGCCAGCAGCAAAATGACCTGCCCCTTTAACTGGGAGCAGGTCATTTCATCATTTATTCGCTTTATTCACCTTGAGCTTTTTCCCTTTGACGGTTGTGTTCTTCATCACTTTGAGAACTTGAGGGCCTTTTCCGTTTAAAATCTCCACGTAAGAGGCGTTGTCCATGATTGTGATAATGCCGATGTCATCAGCTGTCACACCGTCAATTTTGGCGATCGTTCCTACAAAATCAACGGCTCTGATTTTCTTTTTCTTTCCGCCATTAAAATACAGCTTCATAATGTCTTTATTCAGCTCTTCGCTTTTGTCTCTTTTCACTTCCGGACGGTCATTCAATTTAGCTAGAAAATCAGGCTTTTTCTCTGCCACTTCCTCTTGAGAAGGGGCTTTTATATTTTGAATCTCAAACCCGATATATTCTTCAATGTCGGCTAAAAACCGTTTTTCAAAGGCAGCGACAAACGAAATTGCCTTTCCTTTGTTTCCTGCGCGCCCTGTCCGGCCCGTGCGGTGCACGTAGCTTTCCTTTTCAAGCGGCAGATCATAGTTGATGACAAGAGAGATATTTTCAATATCAATCCCGCGCGCGGCGACGTCTGTCGCGACTAGGTAACGGTACTCGCCTCGTTTAAATTCATTCATGACGGCAAACCGGTCTTCCTGAATCATTCCGCCGTGAATTTTATCGCATGGATATCCTAAGTCATCCAATTCATCGGTCAGCTGATTGACGTGCTCTTTTGTCCGGCAGAAAATGATGCAGCTGTCGGGATTTTCGGTCATCAGCACATCTTTCAGCAAAGCAAGCTTATTCTCTTCTCTTACTTGGATCACCGCATGTTCAATATTCTTTGTGGTCAGTCCGGCCGCTTTGATTTCGATATGCTCCGGATGTTGCATATATTGACGGCTCAGCTTCTCAATATCCTCGGGCAGCGTCGCCGAAAACAGCATCGTCGTGCGCTCAGTCGGCAGATGCTTGATAATCGCCTCCACCTGCTCGATGAAGCCCATATTCAGCATTTCATCCGCTTCATCAATGACCAAATAGGAGAGACGGTCTAACGGCAGTGTGCCTTTTTCGATATGATCCAAAACACGTCCAGGCGTGCCAACAACAATGTGGCTTTTTTGCTTAAGCTCAGCTTTCTGTTTGTCAAAGGGTGATTTTCCAAACACGGCGGTCGCTTTGATTCGTTTGAATCTCCCGATGTTCGTGATATCCTCTTTTACTTGCACCGCCAGCTCACGGGTCGGTGTCAGGATCAGCGCCTGCGGCTTGTTTTCATCCCAATCCGCCAGCTCACAGAGAGGAATTCCAAACGAAGCCGTTTTCCCGCTTCCCGTCTGTGATTTGACAACAAGGTCCTTTCGTTCAAGAGCAGCGGGAATCACGCTCTGCTGCACCTTGGTCGGTTCTGTATATCCCAGTCCTTCCAGTGCTCGTAAAATGTCATGACTAATTTGATAGTTTTTAAAATGACTCATGTATAAACTCCTGTCTCTTGCAGATGTTCTCATTATACTCTAAATGGTGAAGGCATATGTGTTTTGTCGAAAAATGATGCAGTAAAACTAGCAATGCCGCATTAGTACGATTCCCCCGCGGTTTTGATACAGCGTATCTCTGGCCATATAACGCGAGGGATTGTCCGGAGCGTTCAATGTAAAGGATACCGAGCTGAAAACACTCAAGTTACTGTGATGTGTTTTTTCTCTTGGCTAAAGTCAAGCGCACCATCCTATGAAAAATACATACTCGGCAGTTTTCTTTTTATAACAACTGAAGGCAGAACAAAATGACATTGACAAATAAAAAGGAAAATTTTATTATATCAATAAATGATATATCAATCATTGATATAGAAAATGAGGTGAACACTTGCCAAAGCAACGTCCGCAGGAAATGGATCAGCTTACCGATCCAGCCTATTATATTGTCTTAACATTGCAGGAACCAAAACACGGATATTCGATCATGCAGGAGATTGAAGACATGACCGACGACTCCTTCACGATCGGCCCGGCTACCTTATATACATTGTTAAAGAAGTTACTGCAAGAAGGGATCATTGAGCTCGTCAACAATGACAACCCACGCCGCAAAGTGTACCAAACGACACGAAACGGGCAAGAATTACTCAAAAAAGAAATTCAGCGCAGAAAAGTGATGGCGGAACATGGTCAACGCGCTTTTCAACAATTGAAAGGGGATTCGTCATGAAACAGAAAAAATATATAATGTCTGAAGGATTGGCCTTTTCAGAGGAAAAGGATATGAAGAGACTTAGCGATTTGACCAGAAAAGGCTGGGTGCTTGAATCATTTGCGTTTATGGGGTATACACTTAGAAAAGCTGAGCCCCGAAAACTGATCTACAGTATTGATTATCATGATGTCGGGGAAGAAAGCTTTGCAGAATACATCGAGATATTTGAAGCGGCCGGATGGGAGCATGTTTGCTCTTCACAAGGTATGCATATCTTTTCGGCTGATCCCGGGACCTCGCCGATATACAGTGATCAATTCACCATGAGTGAGAAATATAAAAGAAGCGAAAAAGACATTCGAAACGTCACCTGCACCTTGAGTTTCCTGACTCTCCTGTCATTTACCCTCCATTATGTAACAGGATTATCAAATTGGGTGCCTTTGGTTTTCTTGATTGTGACTTTCCCGTTTCTCATGACATATGCTGCAACAAAAGCAAGAACGCTTGGAAAGTGGGGAAAATCAGTGTGACTTCTTGTCACACTTGATCACATCCCAACCTCCGCAATAGAAGCTTATTTGGTTTTCTTCGTCATACACATAATAACTGAGTCTTTCCCATTGATCGTCAGTCGGTACAATCTCCAATGCAACCGAATCGATGGATTCAAGATCATCCAGCTTCGATGCACTAATGTCTTCAAACCGTAAATGAATGTCACAGGTTTGAGCTGATAGTTTTAATTCAAACACAGGAATATGTATATAACGATCATCTTCTTTCATATAGAACGAAAACTCGTTTAATGTAAATGGACCTGTATCCGCATCAGAAAGATGCTTTTTCAATTTCTCGTATTGTGTGATATTCAAATGGTTTCCTCCCATTTTTAGTTACCGCCAACCATATAAATGTCCGCAGCATCATATTCAAACCACATGATCCGGTCGCCTGAGTCCGTTAGGCATTGGAGCTTCCCATCGGAAAAATAGCTTTTATCCGGTTGAGGATCAGTGATCAGAAAAACATCGTCATTGATAGAAGCTAACAGAAAGAGAAAGCCTGCAATGTCCCGGTCTGCTTTCTGTAATACAGATTGGAAATGAAATTCTCGTTTCGCCAGCTTCGTCACCTTGTAAGCATAACCTTCAAAGTACTCGGATAGGTCTTCTATAAATGAACCAGTCGTTATCACCTGTATCATAATTCGCTCATAGTCAAGCCCTTGCCAAATACGATAAAATGACTCTGCATCTTCAAGCTCACATGACATAACAACTTGGTGAGGCTTAAGAACGACTATGTCCAAATTGCCGATACTGCTTATAGAGGTTCTTTCCATAAAACCTTCCCCTTATCAATTGGATAGCACAACGCAAATCTCTTGTCTGACTTGTTCATACAAGAGAATGTGCTGATACAAATCTTTATCGTTTTTGACCACATCCGGCAATATGTCGGGATACAGCTCAAAAAAGCTTTTCTCCAACGAACGCCGTTGATGCCGGGGCATCCTTTTATTCGCCAGCACATAATCCAAACTGCCATCAATAAGCATAAAAAACTCATAGATTTCCGCTTCAAATCCGTACAGTTCATTAGGGTATGCCTTTTCTTCAAGCTCTTGCTGTCTTTTTCTCAGGTTTTCAAACATGCTGATCCCCTCCCTTCGCAACAATCTCATTTATCTTGAAACAAGATAGGCGGATCATGATCAATCGCCTCCAACAGCTCCTCACCAAACACTGTGATTGTACATTTCCACGGGTCTCCCAAAAGTCCCCAAGAGAAGTCCTGATGAAAGAAGAAATAATAGTCTCCGTTTGGAAATACCGGAACAGGCCATTCACCAAATTCATCCTTAGGCATTGCCTGATGAGGACTAAAGGTATATCCGTCATGTTGCCAGTCTAATGCGTACATGACATCGTTCTTTTTAGTGCATGATTGAAATGCTTTTAAAATTGAAGTTTCTAAATCATTCAGCACTCTGACCACATCACCATTACTGGCTTTACCACTCATCGCGCTTGAGATATCAAACACTCGATATGGATCAGGCGGGATGATGGGATGACATCTGCTTCCTGGCTTCCATTTAATGAGCTTGTTCACTTCTGACCAGATGCGATCTTGTTTTGTCTGACTTAAAGCGCGCCAATTTACCATAATCTCATCTCTACACCTTACTGGATATCCTGCTTATAAATGCCAGAAGAGGCCACTGCGTAAACAGCGTTGCTTGTCAGTTTCAGCTGTTGAATGTCTAGGGCTTCACCGTTCGAGTCACAGCATGTTATCTCTTCCATCTCTTGACTCACATCGGCAGAAATCAAATAAAGAGACGACTCAAGCTCTTCACTGTAACAATTGAACGTCCCAACCAAAAAACCTTCTTCAGATATCGCAAGCTGATAAAATGCTTCTGAGTCCGGCTCTTTATCCGACAGAATCCATACCCGTCTCACGACCGTGTCGTCAAACGCGGCAATGACTGTATAAGAGTAATACAGCATGTATATCAGTCCATCTTTTTCTGCAAGTGAATAGCAGTCATCTACCACGGGCGCATATATTTCTGAAAGCTGTTGATCAATGTGAGTTTCCTTTAGTTGTCCGTCTAAAGTGAAGCACAGCACACTTTGTCCATTTGAGTTTTCATCATCATAAATGCCTTCATCGCTTAAACCGATCCATAGGTTTTGTTTCTCATCCAAAAGACAGCAAGAAACCCCTGAAGGCAAGTGAAAAGCACTTTTCACTCTTCCCTCTTCTGAAAAAACCTTTGCCTTCGGCTCATGCGATTCGTAATAAACGAAGACATAGCCATCTGCACATTGTTGAAAGAGCTGAATATCGCTGTATGCAATCGGCTCTTTCACTTTAAAATCCCGAACATCACCGGAAGGATCATAGATTGTAATGGTGATATCATCTTTCAACCCTTTTCCAATGTATACACGCCCCTGTGCATCGGCATGAAAAAAACAATCTTGGGTGCCCGTGTTGATGATTTTATTCATTTTTAATTTTTTCATTGGTTATGCTCCTAGGTTAGAAATAACGTGATAATTAAGCATTTATTAGCTATCAGTAACGGACAGCCTAGTTTCATTAATCGTTTTGGGATAAATCTACTTTCCAATTCAGTCTTAAATCATTTAGTGTTTAATTGGTATGCATAAAACGATTGATCATCAAAGCGAACGATTTCAGCTTCTATAGCAATCAGCATTCTGTTCATGTCAATAAGAAAGTTAGCATTTGATTGATACTCAGGAATTACAGAATTTGATAGATTTCCGATTCCTTCTGGATGGTAACTCATCTCAAACACTTGCCAATTGTATTCTTCCGGATCTATTTTTTCCAATCTTATATCACCGTCACCTCCATTAAAATAAACAGAAGCAACATTTTGAAATATAATATTATGCGTATATTCAGCTTCACTTTCAAAAACCTTGATATCAAGTGAGAGTTCATTTTTAAACACATTAAAATTTAGATGAAGGACACTGCACCCCTCATCTATGTAATCAACCCATTCTTGAATTGTTTTGTACATGGTCATCTCCTGCCTCTTTTTTAATCAATAACACCTTACCACCAAGCAGAAAAACATATTACTCCGTATATTGTTTGATCCAATCATTTAAATCATCTGTTGAATGTAAATAAGTTTCTGATGAATCTTTCAAATCAATCCCGCTTAAAAGGATTAACATATCCCAGACACCATTATCTTCTACTTCGGGGTCATCCGCATAAACATAAGTGCCCGCCCAATCTGACACTTCTTTTCTTGTTGCTTGTCCATTTAAGACACTTTTGATTTTATTTATGCATTCTATTAACTTTGGCTCGGTCAATTTGATCACCACGTACATCAATCTTCGTTTGTTATCCTGACAATTCTAAAAGAAATTTTTTTATCATTAAATAAAGTATTAGTTTTTAAATCCGCAGAGTATATATAATGATTATGATCGTTTTTTGATACCGAGTAAGAATACATTTCATATTGTTCATTTTCTATACTTTTCAATACATTGAATATTATATGCTCTATTGTTTTATATTCTTTTTCCACCCAATCATTATCGTTGTGAGTTGATATTTTATAAAAATAGTACATTCCCTTGAGTCAAATGATTCACCGCGAAATTTGAAATAACTGTATTATTGATTCAACATGTTAGCGTCATTAAAATATGATTACAATATGTTTTCTGGAATGTTTATGTTATTTTAAGAATCAAAAAAAGGCCGCTTAGGCCTTTTTACATTTTGTCATTATTGAATTTGCTTAATATCCTTATCCTCAGCAACCACATCCGCCTTTCCCCGCCTTCTGGCAAGCGTCAAAGCCATGCCTGCAAAGATCATGACGATGCCCAATGTTTGATAGAGGTCTGGGCGGAAGCCTGTGAAGACGGTATCCAGCACGATTGCGACAGCCGGGTCGAGGAAGACAATGATTGAGATAAATTTCGTTGATAAAAATCGCAAACTGTCAAAAAACAGCAAATACACAATACCTGTATGAATGATACCGGTAGATACCACCATGATCCAGTTTCCTTGAGACAGGTTGGCAAAAGCGCCGAAGTGAATAAACGGAATCAGAATGATGACCCCTAAACCGGTTTGCAGGAAGGTTGTCGTGTAAGGGCTGAGGTTTTGAATGCCTTTTCCCACTAAAGTGGTGAACGCATAAAATAGTGCGGCGAGAACTGCCCAAATGATGCCTGACCCCATCAGCTGTGTCAATGAAGTGCTGCCGTTAATCCCGGAAATCAGCACAGTGCCCAGAAAACAGATGATAATGGAACTGACGGAAATGACATTTAATTTCTCTCTGTAGATGATGCTGCCCAGGAGAAGAACAAGCACTGGTGCAAGGTGATAAACCGAGATGGCGATCGTGACAGACGTTTCTTCAAAAGACTTAAATAAGAAGACCCAGTTGAATACGAGAAAGAAACCGCACGCCAATGTTTGCAACACATCTCTCTTGCTCCACTTTTCGGTTTTATACTGTCCGGATGCCAGCCAGCAAAGGCTTAAAAATAACGTCGCGCAAAGGCAGCGGACAAAGACCAATTCAAATGACTGCAAATTAGTATGCTCTGAGAAAAAGCCGATGGAACCGAAAATCACCATGGAGATGACCATTTTCAGCACGGCTGTTGATTTTTGTTTTGGTGTGATTGAGAGATCTTGCTGCATCAAGCGTATTCTACCTCCAATTATGTATAGGGGAAAAGCACCCCAGCTGCAAGGTGCTTTTCTCTTTTATTATAGTTTCTTGCCGGCCGTCCAGCCGCCGTCTATGACAAAGTTTGAGCCTGTAATAAATTGCGCCTCATCCGAAGCTAAATACTTCATACAGGAAACAATATCATCCGGCTGCCCCCACGTATGAAGGGCGTGGTTATCTTTGATCAGCTGAACCATTTCATCGTCTTGAAAATACTCTTCCGTTAATTCTGTTCGGATCACGCCCGGTGAAATGCTATTCACCCTGATGCCCTTTGACCCGAATTCCATAGCGAGCTGCTTCGTCAGTCCGATGACCGCATGCTTTGAAGACACGTAGGCTGCCCGCGCAGGCTCTGCCATTAGCCCGGACACAGAGGCGATATTGATTATACAGCCTCGTTTCCCCAGCTTAGACCACAGCCTTGCCGTATCTCTGGAAAGAATAAAAACTGCCGTGAGATTAATGTCTATGACCTTTTTGAATGATTCTGCTGATAATTCAAGGACAGGGGTGATTTCCCTTATTCCTGCCGCATTGATTAAGATGTCCGGAATCAATTGGCGTTGTTCAAGCTTTGGCATCAACGATTCTGTCTGCTGAACATTAGACAAGTCAGCTTCTTCCATGTAAAAGTCATTGTTTACTATAAATTCTGACATTTTATTCGTTTGAATATCCACTCCAACGACCCGAAAACCGTCAGCTAGAAATTGCTTTACCGCCGCGAAGCCGATTCCGCTATTTGCCCCAGTGATCATTATATTCTTTTTTTTCATCATTTTACATTCTGCCTTTTTTCATTTTGGTAATTTCCAATAATCTGAATATTAAAGTTTGACAATATATTACAAATAATTTAGCATTGTCCTTGCATCCTCTATTTTCCACATTTTCTATCATACAGGAAGTTACCAAAAAAATCATCTACTTTTTAAGGGGAGATCTATATGGTTCAAGTTTCAAAAATACAAAAAAACTCAACATCCGATATGGCTAACTATGCTTCTTTTTTAAAGGAAAACGGTTATTCGTATATTCCAGCAGAGTTCTACCAGCAAAAAACCACAGACGCCGAAGTCCGCGAATTACAGCTTACATATGATGCTTTGAAAGCTGATCCTAAAGGAGGCGGACGTTACAGAGCGCACTCCCGCTATATTCTGGCTCCTCACTCCGACACCCTTGAATTAGATCCCGATAATGGATACTTCCAATCAAAAGAGTATAATTATGATGACGGCGGAATTGTCAGAGAATTCGATAAAATACCAGATGAGTTTTTACAGCATCCTGTAACGCAGCACATGATACATTCAAATGTAGAAATGGCCCGCCAAACCGATTTTGTAGATTGGGAGAAAGAAGTGATCGTCGGGCTCCACCAAGTCAGATATCAAGTGACACCTGAGGCGCCTTCATACAGCTCACCTATTTGGCTGCATCGTGACGACGAACCGCTTGTTTTCGTCCATCTATTTCAGCTGAGCGAGGATGCTATCGGAGGCGATAACTTAATCGCTCCGTCTGTTAAGCAAATTGATAAAGTGCTGCGGCTGACAGACCCGCTTGAAACACTTGCTCTCGGGCAAAAGGTCTTTCATGCGGTAACACCGGTCGGCACTGTCAATGCAGATGGCGCACATCGAGATATCTTATTAGTTACCTTTTCTAACAGATAAAAAAAAAGCGCCCGAGGGCGCTTTTTTCAACAAATCTATCGAACAATCAAAACCGGGCAAGACGATAATTGCGACACTTTATGGCTGACGCTTCCAAGCATCATTTCTTTCAGGCCGCTGATGCCCCGGCTTCCGACGACGATCAGGCTGACGCCTTTCTCTTTTGCTTGATTTAGTATCTCATGCGCCGGCTCGCCATTCGCATAAATGATATCAGCTTGCACACCGTTCTCGGCTGCTTTTTCTTTTGCGTCCTCAAGAATTTTCAGGCCCTCTTTTTTAACCTGGTCTCTAATGTCGTCAATAAAATGTTCGGGCACATAGACAATTCCCGTCAGAGAAGAAGTCGCGACGACTGCCTCTCTCCCCACATGAAGGATGCTTAGTTCCGCCTGCTGTTCTTTAGCCAAATGCACTGCGGCATTAAGCGCTTTTTCACTCATGTCTGATCCGTCAATCGCAACTAACATTTTGTTAAACATCTTCATCCCGCCTTTCGGACTGTGGGTGGTTCATCTTTCTCTTTTATTGTCCGCCTGCTGCCGATTATTGTCAATTGAAGTGCGTGAGTTTTCAAAAAGTTGTCAGAGACTCTCTCCGTTTGTGGCGATGACTTGCTGATACCAGCTGAAGCTTTTTTTCTTGATGCGCTTTAATGTTCCGTTTCCTTCATTGTCCCGATCCACATAAATAAAGCCGTAGCGTTTTTTCATTTCTGCAGTGGATGCGCTGACAAGGTCAATTGGCCCCCATGATGTGTAGCCGATTAAGTCAACGCCATCCGCAATGGCCTCGCGCGCTTCAATTAAATGATCACGCAGATAGTTGATTCTGTAATCGTCCTCAATGGTGCCGTCCTTTTCAACTTTGTCTACAGCGCCAAGGCCGTTTTCCACGATGAAAAGTGGCTTCTGATAGCGATCATATAAGGTGTTGAGCGTGATGCGCAAGCCTTTCGGGTCAATTTGCCAGCCCCATTCTGATGATTTCAAGTAAGGGTTTTTGACTCCGCCAAGCAGGTTGCCCCCTGATTTCGCAAGCTCTTTTGGATCAGTGCTCGCCGCCATCGACATGTAATAGCTGAATCCGATGTAATCCACCGTATATTCTTTCAAAATCTCTTCATCGCCTTCAGCCATTTCAATTTCAATATTGTTTTCTGCCAGATAGCGTTTCATATATCCCGGGTACGCGCCCCGTGCCTGAACATCTGAGAAGAAAAGCGTTTTGCGCTCATTTTCCATGGCCGCGAAGACGTCCTCTGGCTTAGATGTCATCGGATAGGTTGTCGTTGCCGCTATCATACAGCCGATTTTCGAATCAGGAATGATGTCGTGACCCGCTTTGACAGCAAGAGCACTGGCCACAAATTGGTGGTGTGCCGCCTGGTACATGGCGTTCAATTTGTTTTCCCCTTCTTCAAAGACAAGACCGCCGCCGGTAAACGGCGCATGGAGCACCACGTTAATTTCGTTGAAGGTCATCCAATACTTCACTTTGTGCTGATAGCGTTTGAAAACGGTTTTGGCATAGCGTTCATAGAACTCGATGACTTTGCGGTTCTTCCAGCCGCCATAATTCTTCACTAAACCGAGCGGCATTTCATAATGAGAGATGGTGACGACAGGCTCAATCTGATGCTTTAACAATTCATCAAACAGATCATCATAGAATGCGAGTCCCTCTTCATTCGGCTCCTCTTCATCGCCATTCGGAAAAATTCTTGTCCACGCAATCGATGTGCGAAATGCCTTGAACCCCATTTCCGCAAACAAGGCGATGTCCTCTTTATAACGGTGGTAAAAATCAATTCCGGTGTGATACAGATTTAAGGAAGTCATTGATTCATCAAATGGAGACATGATGCCGTTCGGCGATACATCAGCGGTCGAAAGCCCCTTGCCGCCTTCGTTATAAGCACCCTCCACCTGGTTGGCAGCAACCGCGCCGCCCCATAAAAATCCTTCTGGAAATCGTTTTGCATTTGAACTCATATTGATCACCCCATCAGTTTTTTTAAGATAAAGCAAGCAATGCTTCTTTTGTCTGCACTTTGCCGATTTCTTTCACCGGCGAAAACGAATATTGGTCTGTGTTGGTCACGATCACCGGGGTAATGACGTCATATCCCGCGGCTTTGATTTCCTCGAGATCAAAGGACACGAGCGGATCTCCCGGTGCAACCTTGTCGCCTTCTTTGACGTGAGCCGTGAACCATTGCCCCTCCAGCTTCACCGTCTCCAATCCAATGTGTATGAGGATTTCAGCTCCCTGATCACTCGTAATGCCAATTGCGTGTTTTGTTTTAAAAATGGTGGTAACGCTTCCGTGTACAGGTGAAACGACTTCTCCTTCTTCAGGATCAATGGCAAATCCTTTTCCCATGATTCCGGCAGAAAACACCCCATCTTTCACTTCGCTTAATGCTCTCACTTCTCCTTTAATCGGACTGTGAATGATTTCTCCGCTGCCTTCATGCACTGACGGCTGCTGGTCGCTTTCAGACGGTACATCCTCGAATCCGATCAGATAAGCTGCCGCTGTTCCCGCCGCAAAAGCAATCACAAGACCAATCATCGCGTACATAAACGTCGGGCCGATAAACACAGGGATACTCGGCAGACCCGCATTCCCTCCGACGATATAGGAAGCAACACCTGTCATACCGTAAAACGCGCCGCCGGCCGCACCGCCAATCAAAGCGGCCGCAAACGGTTTCTTCAGACGCATATTCACGCCGTACATCGCAGGTTCTGTAATCCCCATCAGCGCCGTGATGCTCGTCGTCAGCGCAAGTGATTTAAACTTTTTATTTCTGGAGCGAAGGAAGACGGCAAATGATGCTCCGGCCTGCCCCATATTCGCCAAAAACATCGCCGGCAGTAAATAATCATGGCCGTTTTGGGCAATGTTGTTGATCATGATCGGCACAAAGGCATAATGCATGCCCGTCATAATGATGAGAGAGAACGTTCCCGCCAGCAAAATCATCGCCACAAGCCCTGCATGATCAAACAAATAATTCACGCCGGCAGACAAGTATTCTCCTAAAATACCGCCAAGCGGACCGACTGTAATCAATGTCAGCGGCACGACAATCAATAATGTCAACGTCGGAACCACAATCAATTTGAGAGACGAGTGTGTAAAACGGTCGATCCACTTTTCCACGTACGAAGCGATCCAAATCGCCAGCAAAATCGGAATGACTGTTGACGAATAAGTGGCAGCGGTTACAGGAAGCCCAATAAAGGAAATCGGTTTCCCCGAACCAAGCAGTGCCGTCAAATCTGGATGCAGAATCGCCGCCGCAATGGCCGCCGCTACGTACGGATTGCTGCCGAACTTTCTCGCCGCACTCATCGCAAGCAGGAGCGGCAGGAAGTAGAACGCGCCGTCACCGACAGCCGTCAAAATGACATGAACCTGGCTCTTCTCCGCCATCCAGCCAAACGTGACCGCCAGCGCAACAAGCCCTTTGATCATTCCCGCTCCCGCAATCGCAGGCAGAATCGGGGTAAACACACCGGAAATCACATCAAAAACCGCACTCAGCACATTCGTTTTCTGAGAAGATGAACCAGCGCTCTTCTCATCGCTGAGATTGCTGTGCCGCAGTATCGCCTGATACACCTTCGGCACATCGTTTCCAATGATAATTTGAAACTGCTCGCCGCTGATATTGGTGCCCATCACCCCCGTCAGCTGCTCCAATTGACTGCGATCCGCCTTCGCGTTGTCATGAAGATTAAAACGCAGCCTCGTCATGCAGTGAATGACGCGCTGAACATTGTCTTCACCGCCCACCAGTTGTAATATCTCTTTCGATAATTTATCATAATCCATGTGTATACCTCCTTTTTATGGGGGAACCCGCTGGATGAAAGGTTGCCGCCTTTCACCAGCTTTTTTTGTATCACAATGCCGCATCACCTCCTCAATGAGAATAAAAAAAACCTAAATGACGCAGATTGCGAGAGTCTCCTCCTGCACCTGCACCATTTAGGTTTTGCCTGCTTTCGCAGTAACAATCCTGACGGGCCGTTTTATTTGTTTATAGGTATACTTTAGCACTAGATTTATAGGATGTCAACGCTTTCATATTCCTTCTATTACAATATGCCGTTAAATTTAATTTTTAAGAATGAGAACTACTAACAATTATTTTGAGAATAATAACAAACAGATTTAACATAAACTTTTACGCTTGGAAATGTTATTGTTTTTTGTTTTCTCAAATCAAATTACATCAAACTTCAAAAAGAAGCTGGATTCCCAGCTTCTTTTGTCGAAAAACTGAAAGCCCTAGATTTAATCGTATTCAATAACAACAGTTTTATTTTTTGCATTTTCAAGAAATTGTATAATCTCTTGAACTAATTCTACTAATTCTTCTTTAAAACCGTCTGAGGCATCTAGTTTGCTTACATCAAAACTTTTCATTTGGTTTATTGCTAATTGTACGTCTTCTATTACCCAAGGTGAGTCATCATACCAGCCTTCTTGATAAAAGTATTCTTTAATAATTCCCTCTTTTTCTAGATTGTTATCTAATAAAGCTTTTAATAAAGTTTCAAAGTATCCATTCCACATGATGAACTTGTTTTCTCCATCAAATAAGGCAAGTTCAGGTTCACCCTCAAATCCATCATAAAATTTTGTATTTAACAACTCAATCAATCCTTCCAATGGCCTTTTTCTAAAATTCTTAATTGGTCTTTAGTAGCTGTTCCAGCTTTTCTTTCCCTAATAGCTTCAAACCATTTATGACCTTCAATCCACTCGTTTTCTCCGATTTTAAAGAACCTCTGTGGTTGTTGTCCACCATTTCCCGGAACAGTCTTTTGTACAACCCACGTATTCCCTTGGTTTTTAGGAGCTCCAGGCGTACTTGTGTGCCATCTGACCTCATACTTGTATGTTCCATCATTCCATTTATAAGTTATTTGTTCATAATCAGTTTTCGATTGAGCTTTAACTTTTGCCGCATCAGGGATTCTAATTGGTGCCCTCTTGGAGTATTCTTTGGCTATTTTTATTTGTTCATCAGCGGTCATTTCTGAAAATTTAACTTTACTTGCTGATTTAGAATTTTTCTTCTCCACTTTAGCAACTTTCTCAGCCTCCTTCTCCCTTTTCTCAACTTTCGAAACTTCATCAGTGGCTTTCTCTGCTTTCTTAGACACTTTAGCTAGTTTATTTCCCCGTCGAATCCATTTGATAACTTTAGCAGGCGGCGTTATGTTAACACCAGCTTTGAATCGATCTAGAAGTGAGAGTTTTTCATGTGTATTCGGGTCATATCCTAATGCTGCTCGTTCCCAATCGTCTGCACTAAATAACTCCAAACCCATTTCTAAGTATCTCTCTATATCACGTTCATTGTCATCTGGTTCTAGAGATTCATCAACACACTCTATCTTAACAATTATATTTCCATCTATGTAGGCACAGTAAGTTATTCCATCAATAGTTTTGTAAATTTTCTGTAGTTTTTTTATATCCTCTTCAGTATAGACTTTCTTGGTGATTTTTTGACTCTTTATCATTTGTTCTAGGCGATTATGGGCAGCCAGCGAATCAACTTCAGAACCTTCTTTCTCTCCTAGCTTCTTCAACATCATCTCCATCGGTGAGTCATCCGCCTGCTTCATTTGCGGGTTAATCGCGCCGAAGGTTTGGTTGATGTTTTCTTCTTCCTGTGATTTCAAGATGGAGCCGCTTTTGTAGCCTGTGATTTCAATTTTCGGCCCGGTGTACATCGTTTCGAGCTGATCGATATACTTTTTCATCGTTTGAAAATCTGATTTTGCTGTTTCTAGTGCTTGGGTTTGCTGGCCGTCAAATTGAAAGAGCTTATGCAGGGTGTCTGTGATCAGCCGTTCAGCCTGTTCTGTTTCCATCCGAAAAATGGAGTCATTGACTGTCGGCAGGCTGACGATGTGGCCGATGGCTGATGTTTGGCGATTCACTGCGTCTGTGAGCTGCTCTGTCACTTCTCGTGCATGCTTGACTCCGTGTCTTGCATCGTGTGAGAGAAAAGCCTCGGCGATCATGCCGTGGGAGTCAGATTCTACAGATGCAATCGCATGCTGGGTTTGTTTCAGCACTTTTTTGTATTCGTCGATAAACATGCCAAAGAAGAGGAGAAAAGGCTTGTGGCACTCCTCGTAGAAGGTCCGGATGGCGTCTCCGCCTTTTCCTTTTAGCGCGTCCTTCATGCTTGCCAGGTGCTCAACGCTTTTTTCCAGCTTCTCCAGCTGCTGTTTTTGCTTGTCCAGTTTCTCAATCGTATGTTGAATGCCCTCGTGAAGAGCGTGGACATCTAATGTTTTCAATCCCTTGTCCTCCCGCGCTTTATTTCATGGAAGATGATATGTTTTCGTCCGTTTCCTTCATGGCGTTTACCGCGCTTTCCGTTTGTGCGATATGTTTGGCCAGAACGGACGCATAGGCTTCGGTGAGCTCTTTGATCTCCTCATTTAATTGCTCAATGGACTTCACAACGTTTAAATGGTTTCGGCCTGAGATGTGGCCGGGCAAGGAGGATTTGAGTTCAGCTGAATTTTTGAGCTGTGAGAGCCCTTGCTTCACTGTGCCATACACCATTTTAATTTCCCGTGCCATTTGTGCTCACCTCACTTTTTGTGTTTTTCCTTCTCTATTTCATGCTCTATTCTTGTGATTTGGCGTCTGATGGAATAGACATCGCCCTCTAAGGAGTGGATTTTCCCTTCGATGCTTTCGATGATTCCGCTGACTTGATCGCTTTTAATTTGCTGATATGCTTTGTTCATTCCTTCACGAATATCCTCGAATCGCTCCGCATGTGTTCCTCTCCATGCCTCTCGGTTAAGATGAGGCCGGTGAATGAGATGCTTAGCCTCGGAAAATTCGTGTTTGATTTGCCTGATTTCGTGCAGCACTCGTTTTAACTGATGGATCTGTTCCTGTTTTTCATGTAAGTCGGCTTTTACCGAATGTAACAACATTTCACTATGCATGCCGCAACACCTCGTGTTTCTATCAAACTGTGTCAATTCTTTACAATACAGACTATTTTCATATTACATGATGGGTCATATTGGATAAATAGGCAAAAGGGTTTGTCTTGAAGAGGGATAAGATAAGTATATTTAACTATTATCCTTTTCATTTCACTTTCTCGCGAGTGAAATTCAGCTTGCACAGGACTATAAGTGCAGGTACAATTATCCTCATTTGTTCGAGGTGCCTTTGCAAATCTCTGTTACCTATAGTCAATAATAATGATAAAATCAGGATATCTATTTAAATATGGAGAGAGAAAAAATGACAAAAAACAGTGGTTTTCATGAAGAATTGCAAGAAAAGCACAAGCTTTATCCGGTTGAACATCGATTTCAGCCTGTTTTACCGAAAGAATACACAGAAATTTTAACTTTACATATAGCAAAACAATTTGGTGAAAAAATCAAAACGCTTGTTCATCATGGAGAATATCATCAGGCGGTTGAATTAACCCAAAAAGTATCTTCTGATCTTGGTAATGATACTGCCTTTGCAACACCACTTTCTTCAGTTCTTTATCATTTAGGTGACTTGGATCTTCCTGTATCTGAGCACTTTTCGCTATCACGATTGAATCTACTCGGAAACCATAGAGCGGATGATAATTTTTTTAAAACATTAAAGAATGAAATGTTAACTGCTGATCGTGTGGATTTTATGGTCAGTTTTACAAGATGGTCTGGCGTCCAACTTCTTATTCCGCCATTACAAGAGCTCAATAAACGCAATGTACCAGTACGTATTATTACATCCACATATATGGGAATTACTGAACCTAAAGCCCTTAAACAACTCATGCAATTTCAAAATGTTACCTTAAGAATTGTAAATGATTATCGTCAATCTTTTCACACAAAAGCTTACTTATTTGAACGTCAGTCAGGGCAACATAGCGTCATTATTGGATCATCAAACCTTTCGCAATCCGCTCTGACCACTGGGTATGAGCTAAATGCGAGAATACCTGATACAAAATATCTTCCTATTTTTCAACAAACAAAAGATGTCTTTAATAAAGTATGGCTTGAAAAAACACAACCGGTCGATGACCAGTTCTTAAAAGCTTATGAAGAATTTCAAACAGCTAATCACAAAATTAGTGCGTCTCTCGTCTCTCAAAACTCTCTTTACCAAACAAAAATACAACCTAATGCCATGCAAGAAATAGCGCTTAAAAACCTTAAGAAAACGAGAGAACAAGGTGAGGAAAGGGCTGTTATTATCGCTGCAACTGGTACAGGAAAAACATATCTTGCAGCATTTGATTTTTCCGAATATCAACCAAAAAAATATCTTTTTATCGCTCATCGCGAGGAGTTACTAACTAAAGCCATTGAAACATTTAAAAAAGTCACTAATGATCATGATAACTTTGGATTGTTAACTGGATCGAAAAAAGAATGGAATAAAAGGTTTTTATTTAGCACAGTTCAAACCTTGTATAAAGAAGAAACATTAAAACGGTTTGCACCAGATGAATTTGATTACATTGTCATTGACGAATTTCATCATGCAGAAGCCTCTACCTATCAATCAGTGTTGAATTACTTTAAACCTAAATTCTTATTAGGATTAACTGCAACTCCAGAACGTTTAGACGGTAAAGATGTACTTGAAATCTGTAATCATAATGTTGTCTATGAAATTCGCCTACGAGATGCGTTAGAAGCTGAATTGCTCGCCCCGTTTCATTACTTTGGTATTCCAGATCATACTGTTGATTATGATAAAGTAAAAATAACAAACGGGGTTTATGATGAACGCTCTCTGGTCAGCCACTTAAAAAACCATGAGCGAGTCGATTATGTAATAAAGATGATAAATATGTACGGTTTCCATGGAGAAAAAATGTGTGGGTTGGGCTTCTGTACTAACATTGAACATGCCCAATATATGAGTCAAGAATTTAATCAATTAGGATTCCATACAACATATTTAACAGGGCAAGATTCTTCAGCTCAACGTCAGAAAGTCATCAGAGAACTTGAAGACCCGCATCACAGTTTAGAGCTAATTTTCACAGTAGATATTTTTAATGAAGGTATTGATATACCAAAATTAAACTTACTGCTTTTTTTGAGACCGACTGAATCACCAACCATATTTATTCAACAGTTAGGAAGAGGATTAAGAAAGACTGATGATAAAGAGTTTGTGACGGTTCTGGATTTTATAGGTAATTATCAAAAGTCGTTTGTCATACCGCTAGCCCTTTCCGGACAAACGAGTCAAAAATCCTTTGATAAAGATTCATTAAGAGTTGCCGTGACCCATGAGTTTGCAGACTTACCAGGTGGGTCTTATGTAGACCTTTCATCTGTAACGAAAAAAGAGATTTTACACAAAATTGATAGTATTAAACTAAATTCAGTTGCCATGTTGAAAACTTTATATTATCAATTCAAACGAGATATTGGACGCTCTCCTGAGCTACTAGATTTTCTTTATTCAGATCAAGCTCCAGGCCTTACCTTTTTTATAAAGAAATATAAGTCTTGGGTCGAAACGAAACGCAGAATGGATGACCTTCATTCTTTGGATAAAATAATATTAAATGATTCGTTAGTTTTAAAAATGGTATCCTGGTTAGAACAACAGTTTCCTATCAAGTGGCCTTATGATTTATTAGTGTTGCAATGTGGATATAATACAAAAAGAATCACTGTCGATGATGTTAAAAAGTCTTTAGAGGATACATTTCATTTACAAATCAAAAACACTAATATACACGACAATTTAATTAAACGATCTATGGAGCGTTTAGCCAAACCACTAAAAAAACAGCAATGGAGTTTTGGTACAGTGGAGGAAAGTACGTTCATCCTACAATCAGATATTATTGAACGCCTATGCCATCCTCAGTTTGGTCCTTATATTAAGGAGCGTATTCAATATGGATTAACTGAATTTAGACGTTTGAATAATATAGAAGCACTTTTATCTAGTGAACTACAACTCACTTTATTTCAAACATATACTAGAAATGAACTCATACATTTATTTCAATCTACTGATCAAGAGGGAACGTGGCGAGAAGGTGTAAAGAGAGTTAACAATAATTACTTAATTTTTATTACATTAAATAAATCTGAAAAAGTAGAGGACCATTTGTTATATAAAGATTACTTTATTGATCCCTACCATTTTCATTGGCAAAGTCCAAATCAAACATCACATCATTCTAATGTCGGTCAGAATTTTATTAACCATAGACAAAGAGAATATAATATACATCTATTCGTTCGTAAATTTAACGAAATGCATGATATTACCTTACCCTTCATTTATCTAGGTAAAGTAGATTACGTATCAAGCAATGGGGACAAACCTATGAATGTAATATGGAAGCTCCATCAGCCTGTCCCAGAAAACTTGTATGTTGATTTAATTCATTAGTGCATTTACAGTTGGAATATCAGCAGGTGCCCATTCAAGTGAATCAAGTTCGCTCACGGGCACCCATCTGAGTTCCGCATGTTCTTTAGCATCAGGTTCACCCTCAACAATTTTCGCTTGAATAGAAATTAAATTAACAATGATTTTCTCATATTCGTGATGAATGTTATCGATAATTTCACCGGCTTCAATTTTACAACCAAGCTCTTCATGAATTTCTCTGACAAGAGCTTCTCGAGCATTCTCTCCCTCTTCAAGTTTCCCTCCTGGGAATTCCCATAGATTGGCCAAAGACATGGTTGGCGAACGAAGTGCACATAAAATCATATCTCTATCGTTTTGAATCACTGCTGCAGCAACTTTAATTGTTTTTTTCATTTTATTTCTTCCTTTCATTTCTTTTAAGTCATAAAGCTATATTTATTTTATGATCTGATCTAGTTAAACTTTATCATACTGAAAAGATTCTATAACAACATAATTTTTTTCACTATATAGAGTTATTTTTACACTCAAAATAGTCCTATCTAGTGTCTAATATTTTTTATCTTATTGTTTTAAAATTGAATTTAATAGTCCCTTTATTTTTTCTGCCTCGCCACTCTCATTTGTCCTTAATCTAATAAAAGGTATCCCCGATTTCTTCAAAATAGAATTCTTTAATTCATCTCGTCTTTTCTGGTCACTTGAATGATGATAAGCAGTACCGTCTACCTCTATTACCCCAGCAGGTTCATTCCCCATTTTGTAATAGAGCAAAAAATCAAATCTTGCTACTGTTTTAATGAACCTTCGTTCCTCTTTGTTTAAATGGGAGGTATCATTAAATAAATCCTTTAAACGATACTCCCGTCTAAACTGAATTTTTTTATAGGCCTCTTCTTTAAGAATATCTCTGAGCAAACTCGCAATTATCCTTTCAGATTTATACTTTGAGTCACTCTCTCGTAGTTTATTTTCTCTTTCAACTAAAACTTCTGAGAATTCTTTATATAGTAAATCGAAAACGGAAATGACCTGACTTTCATGATATAAACTAGCTTCCGTATAATATTCCATATAACGTATTAACTCGGAGATTTCTTTGTTACTCCTCTTGAAAATATCGACGGTAGATACTAAAACAAACCGTTTTTTTGCCCTCGATATAGCGACATTAATTAAGTTGGCACTATCAACAAACTCAATATCCTTTTTACTGCCCTTTTCATCAAGTACTGTGGAGAAAATGATTCCATCACATTCTCTTCCTTGAAACTTATGTACAGTATCTTTCATAATTTCTTCTCTCATATAATGATTAGCAGCTTTTATTTGGGCTCTATAGGGAGCAATGAATCCAATATCATCAAAATCTTGTGGGAAAACCTTCTCTCTAATAGTTGTCTCTTCAAGAGAATCCAATTCACGAACATTGTGTCGTCCGCCTTGGAATCTCATATGATTTCCTTTAACGGTTTTTATTAAAATAATTGAAGAATCGTCTACTTCATCATATCTAGTCAAAGGAATGAGGTTGCCATCATAATATTGTTCATTACAAAATTTAATGATCATTGGATGGCATCGATAGTGTTCCTTTAACAAAGTAACTGGAATTTTATCCTCGTATACTTTTAAAACAGAATGCAGAAGACTATTTTCTACATAATCAAAGCAAGGTTCGATTCCCATTTCTCCCTTTGATATGTTCTTGTCTGGAATATGAGGTAGCTGTTTTGTATCTCCAACAATAATCACATTTTTAGCACAACCTAGAGCAAGGATACCTGGCATCAATTCTAACTGTGAGGCTTCGTCTATAATTAAGTAATCGAATAAGAAACCATCTGGGATTGATTTCATTAAAGAGAATGCAGTACTCAGAATAATAGGATATCGATTTATAAATCGATCAAACTGCTTTGCATCTTTATATTTCTTGTGCTCAAAATTCTCTTCCTTAATCCTGTTTTGTTTATTATGTATATAATTTTTAAAAATTAAAGCAGAGTAATTTTGAATTTGATTACTTAGATCGTCAAAATTTTTGGCCTGTAGCATTTGATTTATTTTATTTAACTCAGAATTTAATTCAGTTAGTTTTTGCTTATAGAATTGGTATTGGAGTTGTGAGAGCACTTTCTCTTTATTTAAACTATCTCCTATCTGTTTGAAGTCATATAACCCATAGTAAAACAGATATTTGGTTTTCTTAAAGAAGTTCATTCGCTTTTGTTTGTTAAGTACTTCATCAGCCATAAAATTTAAAATCTTAACATTATTAAACTTATAAAAAGGTAAAAGCTTTGGCTTCGTGGTTTCTAGTGACTCAAAATGTTGTTTATAATATTTTTTCTCTGTTTCTAGGTCTTTTATTTGCTGTTTGATTACTGCTTGTCGGTTTTGTAACTGTAATAGTTCTTTAATAGATTCTATGTCACTTAAGACATTTTTCAGTAACTCTGATTCTCTTCCATCCTCAATCTTCCATTCGGCTATATCTCGCGGAAGTTCCGGAAGTTGCTCAAAGAATTTTTTTTGATTATCTTGGCTACCTAATGTTGCAAGAAGAAAATCGTATCCTGCTTTCTCCATTTTTTCTTTAACATTGTCAACTGCGGAATTATTGCTTGAGACAATTGCAGCATTCTTTCCTCGCATCACTATATTAGTAATTAGATTTAAAATAGTTTGCGTTTTCCCTGTACCAGGAGGGCCTTCAATTACACTTATTTGAGAAGAAAAAGCAGATTGAACTGCCTGGATTTGACTTAGGTTTAACCCAAAAGGAAAAAGAAGGGTCTCTGAATCCTTGTACGACCGACTTTCCTTTGAAAAATAAGCATAGAGAGCACTTTCTATTCTTAACGGCATACGCTGAATTTCGCCTTCTAAAATAGGAGGGATATCATTTTTTGTTTTATCTTTAACTGCCGCTACATGTCTAAAATAATCCAAAAGTTGTTTAAACTTTGCATTACCTAAAGTAATCTTTTCAATATCTTTTACTTTATAAATATATTTCTGATCGTTTCCCTTAAAAGTCAAAACAGCATACTTATCCCCATATATTTTAACGTTTTCTATATTTGCTTTTACATTTCCCTTTAAAATTAGTCGTTCTTGCTTGTTAATGACCAATTCTCGAACAGGGGTAATTATACACTTATCTAATTCTTCACTTTTCCTCATTCCACTGCTCAATGTAATATCAACAATTATTTTAGCATTATCTCGTTTAGATAATCGCCATTCTTTAATTTGATCAGAATATGTTGTATTACCTATCTCAATGATTACATTCGCCAAATTATTCCCTCCAAAACATCTTATTTATCTATATAAAATTGTTATTTTTTGTTATAGTATACAAAATTAATAAGGTGTTTTCAAAATACCTAATATGAAGTAAGTAAGAAAAGGTTCTTAAATATAATTTTATCTTTTATGCCTACTCCTCCAAACAGCCTCACCACTGACGTACAAATACCCCATTAGATTTCTTGCTAGCTAATGTGATTTGGGCTGTATTATTCTCAATTTCCCTCCATGTTCCTGTCATTTCCCTGGAGATGGTGTGGTTTTTGTTGAGCTGGATGGTGGTGGCTTTTTGATGCCGGTTGGGATGTCTTTTCCGTGCGAGTATGGAATATTAATAGGAGCTTTGTTAAAGCATGCGGGGTTATGGCCTGGTTGGACGTATCCTGCTCATTTTTCATTTCTGTTTCAAATGAATAGCTATCCATCTGTTTTATGCCGGATGGTTTGATGGAGCGGTCGTTGAAGAATGTGACTTCTTTGCTGTGTAAGTTTATTCAAAACAAAAAAAACAGATCGCTACAAAACACGATCTGTTTTCATCTTATTTTTTTATCTCGTAATCACCGTATGAATCAGCTTCGGCGCCTTTGCTTCCGCTGCGATGCGGATGTTGTCATAGACTTTTGCGATGACTTCATCGACGTTTTCGCGGTTGGCGTAGAGGGTCACGAGCGGGTCGCCTTTTTCTACCTTGTCGCCGACCTTTTTGCGAAGCATGATGCCGACGGCTAAATCGATTTCGTCTTCTTTTGTGGCGCGTCCGGCACCCAGCAGCATCGCAGCGACGCCGATTTCGTCCGCGACGATTTCGGAGACGACCCCCGCTTCTTTGGCAGGCACATCAATTTGATATGCAGCTTGCGGAAGCTTAGATGGATCGTCAACGATCGAGCTGTCGCCGCCTTGGTTTTTCAGGAAGTCTTTGAATTTCTCCAGCGCTTTGCCGTTTTTCATGACTTCTTCCAGCTTTGCTCTCGCTTCGTCCAAAGTAGCGGCCTTTTTCGCAAGCACAACCATCTGGCTTCCGAGCGTTAAGACAAGCTCATGAAGATCCTCAGGACCTTCGCCTTTGAGCGTGTCGATCGCTTCTTTCACTTCAAGCGCATTTCCAATCGCAAAGCCGAGCGGCTGGGACATGTCTGAAATGACAGCCATTGTTTGGCGTCCGACGTTATTTCCGATGCGCACCATCGCTTTGGCGAGTTCAGCTGCGTCTTCTTCCGTTTTCATGAAGGCGCCCGCTCCCGTTTTGACATCGAGTACAATAGCATCCGCGCCGGCAGCGATTTTTTTACTCATAATGGAGCTTGCAATGAGCGGGATGGAATTAACCGTTCCCGTTACATCACGAAGCGCGTACAGTTTTTTATCAGCCGGCGTTAAGTTGCCGCTTTGGCCGATGACGGCGACCTTGTCACGGTTCACAAGCTTAATAAATTCGTCCTTCGACAGTTCCACGTGGAAACCGTCGATTGCCTCTAATTTATCAATCGTTCCGCCCGTATGGCCGAGGCCGCGGCCGGACATTTTGGCAACCGGCACATCAAGAGCCGCGACTAGCGGAGCGAGAACGAGTGTTGTCGTGTCGCCGACGCCGCCGGTAGAGTGCTTATCAACTTTAATTCCTTCAATGGCAGAAAGATCAATCGTTTCACCGGAGTTCACCATAGCCATCGTCAAGTCCGCACGTTCACGGTCACTCATATCCTGAAAGAAAATCGCCATGGCAAGCGCGCTTGCCTGATAATCAGGTATGCTTCCGTCCGTATAGCCATTCACGAAAAATTGAATTTCTTCTGTGGTGAGTTCTTTTCCGTTTTGTTTTTTGATGATGATATCTACCATTCTCATGTATAGTCACCGATCCTTTACGATTAAGTTCAATAAATCAAGCCCACAATTGCCGCTGATAAAAAGCTGACAAGCGTAGCGCCGTATAATAATTTCAGACCGAAACGAGCGACGACATTTCCTTGCTTTTCATTCAGTCCTTTCACCGCGCCGGCAATGATTCCGATTGAGGAGAAGTTCGCAAATGATACAAGGAATACCGATACGATCGCTGTTGTACGGCCGCTGAAATGGAAACCGTTTTGCGTCAGCGACGTCATGGCGACAAATTCATTCGATACCATTTTTGTTGCCATAATGCTTCCCGCATTAACGGCTTCATTCCATGGGATACCCACAAGAAAAGCGAATGGAGCAAACACATATCCAAGAAGGCCTTGGAAGGAAATACCGAATACTGCGTTAAAAATACCGTTAATCAAGGCGATAATCGCGACAAATCCAATCAGCATCGCCGCAACGACAACCGCTACTTTGAAGCCGTCAAGGATGTATTCCCCGAGCACCTCGAAAAAGGATTGTTTTTCTTCTTCTTCAACACGAAGCATATCCTCTTCTTTTGCAACCTCGTAAGGATTAATAATGGAAGCGATAATGAAACCGCCAAATAAGTTCAAGACCAGCGCCGTTACCACATATTCCGGTTTGAGCATCGTCATATACGCGCCGACGATTGACATTGATACCGTTGACATCGCAGAAGCGCAAAGCGTGTACAAGCGCTGCTGATTTAAAAGACCGAGTTCTTTCTTCAAGGAGATGAATACTTCCGACTGTCCTAAAATAGCAGAAGCGACTGCGTTATACGATTCCAGTCTCCCCATACCGTTTACCTTGCTGAGGGCAAGGCCGATATATCGAATAATAAACGGGAGTATTTTCCACTTTTGCAAAATCCCAATCAGAGCGGAAATAAACACGATTGGCAGGAGCACGTTCATAAAGAATGTCGTTTGGTCCGCATTCACCAGACCTCCAAACACAAAGTTGATCCCTTCTGCCGCATATCCAAGCAGGTAATTGAATCCTTTCGCAAAGCCTCCTACGAGGAAATTTCCTATTCCGGTATTGAGGAGAATATAGCCGAGAATAAATTGCAAAATGAGCATAACAACAATTGGGCGGATCTTAATTCTTTTTTTCCCGCTGCTTGCGATCCACGCAAGGCCTAAAAACACGATTAAACCGATAATCCCAATCAAATACTTCATATGTGTTCTCCTTTATTTGTATTCGCTTACAACCATTGTTTCCTCAGAAAACGGAAAGCAGTCTGCCTTCCGTCGGCTTCTTAATAGTTATCTCCGCCTGATGCGTTTTCTCCCTTTACAATGGAAACGCCCGCACTTGCGCCGATTCGGCTCGCTCCCGCCTCGACCATTGTGTCTACATCTTCTTTCGTTCTGACGCCGCCAGATGCTTTCACGCCGATATCAGGACCTACCGTTTTGCGCATTAAGGCGATATCTTCCTTCGTTGCGCCGCCTGTAGAGAAGCCCGTTGATGTTTTCACGAAATCCGCTCCGGCAGAAACCGCTAAACGGCACGCGCGTTCTTTTTCCTCATCAGTCAGAAGGCAGGTTTCGATAATGACTTTGACAAGCGCTTTTCCGGCTGCGGCTTCGACTACCCCGCGGATATCCGCTTCAACCATATCGTCTTCTTTGTCTTTCAAAGCAGCAATGTTAATAACCATGTCCACTTCAGTGGCGCCTTTTGAAATGGCGTCTTTTGTTTCGAACGCTTTTGTTTCAGTTGTGTTGGCACCGAGCGGGAAGCCGATGACTGTGCAAACGTCAACTCCAGTTCCCTCGAGCTCTTTTGCAGCAAGCTCCACCCATGTCGGATTGACACATACTGAAGCAAATTTGTATGTTTTCGCTTCTTCAATTAATGTTAGAATGTCCGCTTTTTGTGTATGCGGTTTCAATGCTGTATGATCAATTATGTGAGCTAATGACATCCTTCGCACACTTCCTTTTTTATTAAGATATTTTTTAGCATAACTGACTTTTGAACATATGTAAATTAGGAATTGAAATTTTGTTCAGCAAACCGTATAAGCGTGTCACAAATCATTAATAAGCGCCCTTGCCGTATGCTGGTCAATGATTAAAACGTTGGCGTATTTTCCGGTCAATGCGCCGTGTATGGATGACACTTTTCTGCTTCCGCCAGCCACTAAAATGGAGCGTTCCTTCAGCCTGAGGTCTTCAAGCTCGATGCCGATGGTCCGGTCATTGATGGCGCTGCTGCAAATATTCCCTTTCGCATCGAAAAAACGTGAACAGATATCGCCGACGGCCTGTTTTTTGAGCAGGGCTTTCTCTTCTTCGTTAAAATACCCGAGCCGGAATAACAGCGCTTCGTCACGGACAGTGCCCACCGTAAAAAGAGCGATATTCGCCTGCTTGCCCATCTCAATGATCCGCTCAATATGACGATCTTTCTCTACCATTCGCTTCACATCCGCATGATCAAACACGACGGGAAGCGGGAGATAACGCGGCACCGTTTGAAAAGCCTCTGCAAACAGCTGAATCGTTTCAGCGGAATATGTGTTTACCCGGGAATGGCTGACGCCGCCTTTCAGCTGGACGACCTCGACGCCTTTTACCCGCTTTTGCCGCATGTTTTGTGCGATTTGATACACCGTGGTTCCCCAGCTGACACCGACAATGTCGCCGTCTTTGACCGTTTCATGCATATATTCTGCACCATAGCGGCTTAGGTCATGTGTAATTCCAGCATAATCGGGTGTCGGGGAAAATACAACATGTGCCTCGAGGAGCCCATATTTCTCTTCAAGCATGGAACCGAGCGCATCTAAATCCTCAAAAGGGTCCATGACGCGAATCTGGACATACCCTTTTTCCTTTGCGTATTGCAGCAGCCGGGAAACGGTCGGCCTTGAAATGTTGAGCAGCTCGGCAATTTGCTGCTGACTGTAGTCAGACTGATAGTAAAGCCTTGCCGCTTCTATACTTAGTTGTTGTTTTTCCCGATCCATTCCGCACCTCCCCTTGGATCAGTTCACGATGAAACTGCTTTGATTTGCTTTTATTATACAGGCTGGCGCAGGCTTTCATCCACCTGATTTCTAAGAAACTGAAATACGCCCTGAACGCGAATCTGCGCCCGGAGCTCACTTTTCCCATGTCATATGCTGATAAAAGCCTTTCATCATAGCGTACATTCCATATAAGATCAGCCCGCACGCTAAAAAAGATAGAATCATTTTGCCATGCGGCTGCTGCGCGAGCTCGGCGAGCGCGCCGTCAAAGCCTCTTGTGTCGTCAGGATCAGCTGTCATGGCTGTCTTGATGAGAAAATAGCCGATGGCTGAGAAAATAATGGCGCGGGCGATATTGCCTGCGCGCCCGGTGTTTTTCGCGATGCATATCATCTGTTTGTTCATTTTTGACGTATCGAATTCTTTCATAAATGCCGCCCGGACACCCTTCACAAATTGAACAATCGCAAATAGGATAAAAACCGCACCCGTAAGCCCTGTGAGCCATTGGCCGAATGGCTGCGCCAATACGTAAGCTGACCACGTCTTTTCCGAAGTGCTCCCGTCTCCTTGGCCAAACACAAATTGCAAAGCTTTCCAAGCGATGGATGCGTAAACGGCGGCGCTGAAAAAATTTCCCGTTCTCCGCGACAGGCCGCGCCTGCTTCTTCCGTGACCCTCCGTATCCTTGAGGGCGCTCAGCACCATCCAGATCACATAACCAATGAGACCGACGCCAATGAAAAAAAGCAAGAATGACCCATATGGCATGCGTGATAAGGTTTGGAGCGCTCCGCTCGAGTCTTTCGCGCTGCCCGCCCCGGCTGCCGTCATAAAGGCTAAAATCCCGAGCAGGATAAAAACGCCGCCGAATGCAAAATAACCAAGCCTCCCGAATCGCTTGACCCAAGGCTTGGTTTCCTGTTTGATTTTTGACAAGTACTGGTCTTTCACTGCCATGTGTCCAACCCTCTTTCACAGAATCCTTACTGCTATATTCCCGATTGGACGAAGTTGAAACAGCTTCTGCCTCAGCTATGGCCGGCTGAGGCATTGTGTTGCCTGATCCGCTGATTGTGCGGCCGCTGTGATTCCGCCAGCTGCCGCGTCATTCACCGGCATCGTTTCTCCTTTTTCAAATATGAATCGGTTAATTGAGCTGGATTTTATTCAATATGCGCCAAAAATCCTTTCATATCGGCTCGCTCAATGGAAGTAATGATGTCCCGCGCTTTTTCATGCTGAACCGTTAACTTCAATTTTTCTTTAATGTCCTCTTCTGACAGCTCATTGCCGGGGGCCCCTTTTGGACAATCAACACGCGCTTCGTGCATGCGGCCGTCTGATAAATAGGCCCGGACAATCGTGAAACGACCTTTTGGAACGGCATGGGGAGCCGGCTGAATAGTATTGTCATATACTCGCTGAATTTGCCCCATTGTTGTTTGGATGTTGCCAGGGATCGGCTGGCTATTGAAATGTTCAACGGTCAGCTCGTGTCCATGTAAAGCCAGAGCAATCACATATTCAACGCTGAAACGGCCTTCTTCTCCCGTCTTCGGCGATCTTTCCGTCAATGCGGCATCTCCGCCTGGCGGAAAAACCACTTCAATCCGCTCGGTATTGGCGGCAGAAATGGCTTGCTCGGAGACAAGTTTTCGAATCGCGTCCGCGGCGTGGTGTGCCGCGGAACAAAATGGATAGATTTTAAACCATAGGCCCGGCTTCACAATTCGCCAAGGGGCACCCCAACGGTTTAGCAAAGTGGGTTGTGCTTTTTCCAAATCGCCGTACAGGCCGAAGAAACCAGTTTCTCCATCAAGCGCCGTGCGGGTCCCTCCGAATTCTGATTGGGCCAGCTTAACGGCCAGCAAACCAGCCTGAGCTGCCAGACCGGCGTGCAGCGGTTTCATTTCTGTTCCAAATTGCACCCTCATTCCGGCAGATTGCGTAGCTGCAAAACCAATCGCTTTCTCCAGCTCTTCCTGAGTCAGCCCCTCAGCATAACCTGCGGCGCAGGCGGCTGCGATCGCACCAAGCGTCCCCGTATTATGCCAGCCCTTTTCATAGTGGCGGCTGCCAATTGATTCGCCCAGCCTTGCCATCACTTCAACACCGACAACATAAGCGCCAAGAAGCCGCTCGCCATGTCCGCAAGCGGCTGAAGCCATCAGTGCCGGCACGAGGACGGCACTGGGATGCCCTCTCACATCGGAATGGACATCATCAAAATCCAATGCATGGGCGATAAATCCGTTGAGCATCGCGGATTGTAATGGCGCAGCCTTTGTTCCTTGCCCGATGACAGGGACAAGAGGCGCGCCTCCTTCATCCTTTATCAGGCGGAGGAGCTTTTGAATGCCTTTATCTTCTCTTCCAGCGAATGAAGCGGCAGTAAAGTCGAGCAATCCTTTTTTCGCTTCACGCATCGCGTCAATTGAATGCTCCGGCTGTGACATTCTCACTGCCTCTGCAAGACCTTCTGTCAGCCCTTGCCTGCTCATTTGATGGTCTCCAAAACTAGAACAGCCAGCTCAGCAAAATATTGAGAGGCAACCGTCAGGGCATCTTCATCCAATGTAAAAGCCGGATGATGCCACTCCTCTGTGCCGTTCGTTCCCATCCAGACAAAAAATCCAGGGATCTTCTCCTGATACAGAGCGAAGTCTTCGCCGCCCGGAGACTGCTCAGCGTGAACAGTTTGATAGCCAAGCCGCGCCGCAGCTTCTGATGCCGTGTTCAAAAACGCGCCGTCATTCTGAACGGAAGGCAAATAAGGAAACCACTTGAATTCCGCTTGCGCCCCGTAGCCCGCGGCAATTCCTTCAGCCACTCGTTTCATATGTTCCGGAACAGCCTGCCTCGCTTCTTTTTGAAAGGTTCGAACGGTGCCCTCCATTTCAGCCTGATCTGGAATCACGTTCCATGAAGTGCCTGCTTGAACCCTTGTAATACTGACAACCGCGTTTTGCAGTGAGCTGATATTACGGCTGACCACAGATTGCAGGCCGCTGACGATTTGACCTGCGGCAGCGATGGGATCAATACTGTTATTCGGGATGCCGGCATGTCCGCCTTTCCCTTTGACGACGATCTCAAACCGGTCAACACTTGCCATGAGCGGACCTTCCTTGACACCAATGGTCCCGACAGGCAGATCCGGCTTATTGTGCATACCGAAAATGGCGGAAACGCCATCAAGCACACCGGCTTCTATGACCTTTCTTGCTCCCGCGGCAATTTCTTCCGCCGGCTGAAAGATCAAGCGGACTGTACCTTTCAGCTCGGCCCGTCTTTGGTTCAGCAAAATGGCCGTGCCAATAATGGATGCTGTATGAAAATCGTGTCCGCACGCATGCATTGTACCGTCAGCCTTAGATGCAAACGGCAGATTGGTCTGTTCTTGGATCGGGAGCGCATCAATGTCCGCTCGTATCGCAATCACGGGTCCGTCTTCCTGCCCTTTGATTTCCGCAATCACGCCTGTTTCCAATTGAGGCACGTCAAGAATCTCGATATGCTCTTCCTCAAGCCAGCGGCGGATTTTTTTCGTCGTTTCAACCTCTTGAAATGACAGTTCAGGATGTTCATGAAGATCACGCCGCATACTGATTAAACGGTTATGAAACGTTTTGTCGGCCATTGTTCTTCTCCCTTTCTTATATAAGCTCTGCAGGCTCTCCCACCTGCTTGATAAATCTTTTCGTCCGTTCGTTTTTCGGATGGTCAAACAGTTCTTCCGGCGTTCCCTGCTCGATAATATGGCCGTCTGCCATAAAAATCACTTGATCAGCGACCTCTTTTGCAAACGCCATTTCGTGTGTCACAATGATCATCGTTGTTTGTTTTTCCGCGATGGATTTGATGACTTGAAGCACCCCTGTGACGAGCTCAGGGTCAAGCGCTGAAGTTGGTTCATCCAGCAAAATCGCATGCGGATTGACCGCAAGCGCCCGGGCGATACCGATCCGCTGCTGCTGGCCGCCGGACATTGTGACCGGATAGCTGTCAGCCTTATGCTCTAAACCGACTTGTTTCAGAATATCCATTCCAATGCGCTTCGCCTCATCTCGTGATTTGTGCTGGGCCACGATTAAAGCTTCTGTAATGTTTTGCAGAGCGGTTTTATTTTTAAACAGATTGTAGTTTTGAAAGACCATTGCCGTTTGCTGGCGAAGCCGGTGTGCATCCTTGCGTGTAAACTTTTCTGCATTCAGTTTGGCTTCCCCGATTTCAATGAGGCCTTGATCCGGACGTTCTAATAGATTCAAGCACCGGAGAAGCGTTGATTTTCCGGAACCGGACGGACCGATGATCGCCACTACTTCTCCGCGTTTCACTTCTAGATCGATTCCGTCGAGCACGACGAGATCTTTAAACGCTTTGCGAATATTTTTTACTGTTATCAACTGATTTCACCTCTAAGTCCGGTATGGCTTGCTCATGGCGCGTTCAAACAAGTCCTGCAAAATGCTGTAGATAATGGTAAGAACCCAATAGACAATCGCAACCGCCAAGTACGTTTCAAAATACTTGAGGTTTCCTGAGGCGTACATCTTCCCTTGGGCGAACATCTCCATGACCCCTAATGTAAAGGCCAGTGACGTTTCTTTGAGCAGTCCGATAAATGTATTGCCCGTTGCCGGAATCGCATTTCGGATCGCTTGCGGAAGGATAATCCGTCTGTATGCCTGAAGTTTTGTCATGCCGACAGACAGGCACGCCTCCAGCTGCCCGTCATCAACAGAATTGAGGGCGGCACGGAAGATTTCTGCCAAATAAGCGGCGTTTTTTAAGCTTAACCCGATGATGGCAGCTGTGAGAGCTGTCATTTTGCTCATCTCCGGAAATAGCTGCGGCAGCCCGTAGTAGATTAAGAACAGCTGCACAAGTGTCGGCACACCCCGGAAAAAGGATATATACAGCTTTGACAGCTGATGAAGCACTGGAATTTTGTTCTTCGTGATGAGTGCGAGAATAAGTCCTCCGATAATCGCAAAAATCATAGCCGCTACAGCCATAAACAAGGTAATCGGAAGAGCCTGAATTAAAGTCGGGAACGCTGATATCATGAATTCCCAATCAATCGTGTTCATTCTGGTGATTCACCGCCGTTTCTTAATGCTTCTGTTCTACTGTGATATCTTCATTAAAATATTTTTCGGAAAGCTTTTTCAGTGTTCCGTCTTTACGCAATTCATCAAGCGCTTTATTGACTTTTTTGCGGAGCTTGTCGTGCGCGTCGTCCTTGGCAAATGGGAATGCAACTTGTTCGTAAACAATCGGATCTCCGGCCAGCTTTAACGGCAAACCAGTCTTCTTGATTTGCGCGATCAGCACAGTGCGGCTGTTGACATAGGCGTCTACACGGCCGTAAGCCACATCCTTCAGCGTGCCTTCTTGTGTTTCGTATGTTTTGATATTGATTTTTTTATCAGGATCTTTGCTTTCAAGGTTTTTTGCGTGATTTGAACCAAGAACGGCTGCGACTGTCTTCCCTTTTAAATCGTCCACTGATTTGATGTCATTATTGTCTTTTTTGACGACAATCTGTGTTCCCGCATAAGCGTATGGTTCAGTAAAGTGATACGTTTCCTTACGTTCATCTGTCACCGCTACCTGGTTGGAAATCGTGTCAAGCTTGCCTGTTTGAAGCTCTCCCATCAGCCCGCTGAATTCAAGCAGCTTCCAGTCCAGCTTCATGCCAATTTTCTTAGCGACCGCTTCCATTACTTCCACATCAAAACCTGTCAATTTCCCGTTTTCTTTATAAGCAAATGGGTAACTCTGTCCTGTCGCGCCGACATGAAGTACGTTGTCATCTTCTTTACTGCTGCTGTTCCCGTTGCCGCAAGCTGATAACACCACTAATAATGCAGCGACGAACAGCACAGTCCACTTTTTCATTTTCATTTTGATTTCCCGCCTTTTCTCTTTTTTATAGGTCATTTCGCAATTGTTTTTTCATATAGACTGTCACATGCCCTTTGCCAAGGTCCTGTTCACCCGCGCGGACATAACCTTTTCGTTCGTACATCTCAATCAGCCAAGGGTGCTTATCCGCTGTTCCGAGTGAGACAAACGGAACCTTTAACGTATCTCGGAGGATTGTTTCCTCCACCCATTGAAGCAGCTTTGTTCCGATTCCTTTTTGACCGGTATCAGGGTCTACGGCGAACCACCAGATATGCGGTACGCCAAACGGTCCCGGCTGCCGTCCCCATGGCATTCTTAAGGAGATGGTCGCGATAATCCGCCCGTCTTCTTCCATGATGTAGCAGGCGTTTTTCCGGATGTTTTGCAACACTAACTCCAAATCCGCATGAGCGGCTGCAAAACGAATGCCTAGCTTTCGAATCGGTTCATAAGCCCGCAGTGTCAGCTCTAGAATCTGTTCGGCATCACGTTCAACTGCAAGACGATATTGTGCCTCCATCCAGCGTTCCTCCTTACTTTGCATAACGGTTTACCGGCTTTTCCAAACCGAAGTGGTCTCTCAAGGTTGTGCCTTCATATTCTTTTCTGAACACGCCGCGCTCCTGTAAAATCGGAACCACTTTCTCAACAAAAATGTCAATTCCTTCCGGAAGAAGCGGAGGCATGATGTTAAACCCGTCACACGCTTTCTGATCCACCCATTCCTGCATCTTGTCAGCTAGCTGCTCGGGCGTGCCGACGAAGATATGGTGGCCTCTGGAGCCTGCAACGTATTTGTAAAGCTCGCGTATCGTCATATTGTCTCGTTCAGCCATTTCTTGAACAAGCTTGAATCGGCTCTTCACCGCATTGGAAGCATCTGCGTCAAGCTTTGGCAGCGGCCCGTCAAGCGGATACGCAGACAAATCAATTCCGCCTAAATAATTTTGAAGAATTTGCAGGCCGGCGGATGGAATAATCAGATCTTGAAGCTCCTTGTATTTAGCTTGCGCTGCCTCTTCAGTATCAGCAATGATCGGAAAAATACCTGGCATGATGGCGATTTTCTCTGGATCACGCCCGAATTCCGCAGCCTGCTCTTTAATGGATTGATAAAATTCTTGAGCGGATTCCAGGTGATTTTGCGCTGTGAAGATTACTTCTGCTGTTCTGGCAGCCAGTGCTTTTCCGTCTCCTGATGATCCCGCCTGGATAATGACCGGCTGGCCCTGCGGCGTTCTGGAAACGTTCAGCGGACCGCGAACCGAGAAATATTCTCCTTTGTGGTTCAGCTCGTGCATTTTTTCTTTTTCAAAGAATTCACCTGTTTCTTTATTGCGGATAAAGGCGTCCTCTTCCCATGAATCCCAAAGGCCTTTTACAACCTCGACGAATTCCTCTGCCCGCTGGTAGCGCAAATGGTGTTCAAGGTGCTTTTCACCGCTGAAATTCAGCGCTGTTGATTCAATAGATGAAGTGACGACATTCCATCCGGCACGGCCGTTGGACAAGTGATCCAGTGACGCGAATTGTCTGGCAATGTGAAACGGCTCGCTGTATGTAGTGGAAGCTGTTGCTGTCAGTCCGATTCTTGATGTGACCTGCGCCAAAGCAGAAAGCAAGGTGAATGGCTCAAACCTTGTTAACACATTTGGATGAGACTTAATGTCGATTGAAAGGCTATCCGCTAAAAACAGCATATCCAGCTTGCCTCGCTCCGCTGTTTTCGCAAGTTCTTTAAAATAATCCAAATTCATGCTTGCATCCGAAGGCGCGTCAGGATGCCGCCAAGACGCCACATGATGTCCTGTACCTGCTAGAAAAACCCCTAATTTGATTTGTTTCTTTTTGCTTGTCATGACGCTGCTCCTTTTATCATGTTTTAGGCTGAAAAATCCGAAAAATAAACTCCTATATTCCTAGTCGTTTAATATGAATAAATCAAAATGTACCTTTGTCTCGAGAGTTTGTCAATGAGTTAAGATCAAGTTTTTCTTTTTCCAGCTGAAAAGACCACATGGAAATCACAAAAAAACCCAGCCTTTTAAAAGGCTGGGTTTCATTATTTCGTCAAAACAAGCTCGTGAATCGCGTGCGCCACACCATGTTCATTATTGGAGCGTGTTTGAAAGTTTGCGGCTTCCAATACTTCCGGAATGGCGTTTGCCATGGCAACGCCGCAGCCTGCCCATTCAATCATTGTCAGGTCGTTACCGTTATCGCCTATGCACATGACTTCCGCCTGTTCAATTCCAAGCAGCTGTGACAGCTGGCGTACGGCGTTTCCTTTGCTTGCTTCAGGATGCAGAATTTCATAAAAGAAAGGCGCGCTTCTGACCATCGTGTATTTTTCTCTCACGTCGTTTGGAATCGAAGTTATGACGCGGCTTAAGTTCTCCGGTTGATCAATAAACATGACTTTCGGAATGAGGATATCTTTTGGAACTTCATCAATTTTGCGATAATGAAGCGGCACCTGTGTCACATACGATTCATATACGGTAAATTCGCTGATATCCCGGTTAGGCGTATACAGGTTAGATGAATCAAAGAAATGCATCGGCGTCTTCAGCTCTAAGCTCAGGTCATATAATGAAGTCAAATCCTCATAACCGAGAGACAGCTCCGTGACCACTTCATTTGTATGCGTATTTTGAACAAGCGCTCCGTTATACGCGATGACATAGTCGCCTTCTTCCATTAAATTCAGTTCATCTAAATATCTCCGCACGCCCCCGATAGGCCGGCCGGTGCAAAGCACAATGTTGACGCCTTCGGCTTTTGCCGCGTGAAGCGCGTTGCGGACTTCCTCTGTGACTTCATGACGATCATTTAAAAGTGTTCCATCCATATCAATTGCAATTAGTTTGTACATTCCGCATCTCCTTCGTGTCGTTTTCAGGCTATAGTCCCATCATATCGTTTTTTCTTTTTGATATTCAACCGGAAGAGATGATTTTCTCCGGATTCTGTTTTGGCGCCGGCCTTGTCTTCGGATGCGTATGCGAGGTGTTTGCTTTTTTTCTGTCCCTGTGCCGCCGTTTTCTGCTTTTTCCTGCTTCATTAGAAGGAAGCCGGCGGCTAAAAAAGGAATGCCGATGATATTCAAGATAGCAAGCTTCACACCTGCCGCTGTCAAAAAGTATCTCCATGAAGATGCCGGATTCCGTCTGATCATGACGTATGCCGCCATTTCGAGAACAATCAAGATGGCATGAAGCACTACACAATAAATCAGCAATACTAGCGCAAAAAACAACACGTAATTCACGAGTGCCCCTGAGTACACCATGGCACGCAGCATTTGTATAAACGATAAGGACTGCATCGATCCTCCGATGACATTTGGGTTATAGATCGTATAGTCACTAAATAAATGTTTGACCTTGAGAAAGGCCCATAATAAAAATACCCACTGAATGATATGTAAAATAAGTCCTGTTAGCACCAGTTTTTCAGCTTTTTTGTTTCTCATCTTTCTCCTCCTTGCCGGTCGTTGATGGTTTAATCCTTGTCATTGTTTTTGTCTGGCCATTTTGCTCCCATATCAGCGTTCCGTTTTCTCCTCTTTTCAGCTTGCTTTTGACCGAATAATAAGGCCCGAGATACTGAATCTCGATGGACCCGTCAGCATCTTGTGAAATCACCTTGTATGCCATCAAAGGCAGCTGCACCTCTCTTCCTTCAATCACTTCCGTTTCCACAACCTCGTCTTTCGTAAAAGTAACCGTTGCTGATTTCACGCCGTACGTTGGTCCGGGAGGAAGCCCCTCGTCCCACGTTCCGTAATAAAACGGCGTCTCCTCTTTTTGCTGTTGGCAGCCCGATACCACAATGCATACAGCGGCCAGCAACAAAGCGATCACCCCTTTGCTGCCCAATAAGATCACCGTCCTTTCTCACCCTATTAGGCAAGTGCCGTGGCACTGTGCCAATGACTACATAAGTTATAAGGAATTCACCCACATTATTTTTAAGGAGATTGATGACATGAATCCATACCAATATTACAGTCCGCAGCTGCCTCAGCAGGAGCCTTACTATAGCCAATATGAATACAACTCCTATCCGCAGCAGGATTATTATGATTCCTACCAGGCGGACAGACAGACGCCGGCATTAGAAAGAAGAGTGGCTGCACTTGAACGGCAAAACGAACAGCAAACACGAGAGTTAACACGCCTCACGAATGAAGACCGCCGTCAAAATCGGGAAATTGCGCGGATGGCCGAACAAGTCAATCAGCTAAGCCAGATTGTTGAACGCCATACACGCCGCTTAAACCGGCTCAATCAGCGTCTCCGCACAGTAGAAAACAGACTGAACATCCCATTTACCGCAGGCGAAGGCGGTTTCTGAAGCAGGCAAAGAAAAAAGCGGAATGCGATTCTCCCGAATTCTGGGTTTCGTTTTCCGCCTTTCTTATGGTATTAAAACGGAGGTTTTACATAAAAAGGGTTTGTACCAGTATACAATCTTTATTGATTTCGTTCAAAGATAGAAGGGGTAAGGAAAATAAATGCAGTTCCTCATTTGCAGAATTTCTTTTCATTCAGGTTGCATGATAATACCGATTCAAATCAATCGACCACATGGAGGAATTATGTATGCATACAACACAACACAACACAGCCTGCAGCAGCTGAACCAATGCCGACAGACTGCTCAGCAGCTCATTCAGCAAACACAGCAAAGCAGCCAGCAATACCGCCAAATGCTTCATCAGGAGCAGCAAAACATTCAAATGCTGCAGCAGATTCTAAACCACGAACAACAAGCTGCACACACGATTCAACAAGCGCTGCACGGACATGACATGGCAATTCAAAAATGCCAGCAGGTAGTCAACATGTGCAACCAAATGCAGCAGGAGCTCACTGGACAATCCGGCGCCATGAATTCGAATGTGTCAGCACTCCCATTCGGTCAAAACACGCCATTCCAGCAGCATACCTACCAGCAATAGCATAGAAAAAGCTCAACACAATGCCAGTGTTGAGCTTTTTTCTTACCGTTCTTTGCGAATATGTATATCTTGAATAGACTGTTTTGGCACATGAAATCTGCTTTCAGCTTCACTTCTTGCCTCGGCAAAGGCCCTTGCCTCCACATGATCTTTATAGACATCCAGCTGAATCAAAAACAGCGGGCGCACTTTAAAGCCGTGAATAATGGTCACCGCCCATAACGGGACCACAATAAAAACGCCGGGCGGAACGGGCAACACAAAACCAAACGCAGCAATGAAAAAATAAATGATTCCGTACATGATCCACTTTCTATTTCTCACCTTGATGCCAATAAATAAAAAGGCAAAAAAACTGGTAATCGCAAAAGGCATGAAAATAAACAGCAGCCACCAGCTGTGAAGCCATTCCCACGCGGCACCTCTTTTCGTAATTCCCATATATACCTCCTCCTATTTACCTATAATAATCGATTAAGCAAACCGCGTCACCTGTCAACAACAAAACGTTCTCTCCTTAAATAGTGATAGACGGGACACAGGTTTCCTGCTATATTATTAAATGATAATGATAATCATTACTAATTATTCAACGTACATATTGGGGGGTTTTCTCGATGAAAAAGAACATAATGCTCATAGGCATGCTCGTGCTGCTTCTCATGTTTGTCAGCGCTTGCAGCGGTACGGCTTCGAAAGGAAGCTCAGGTGATTCAGCTTCAGATAAGACAGAAATGAGAACATACAAATCAACAAAAGGGAACGTCAACATTCCTGCGCACCCAAAACGCATCGTCACTGATTTTTATGCTGGAGAATTGCTGTCTGTCGGGGCAAATGTGGTCGGCTCAGGCTCATGGTCATTTGATAATCCGTTTTTGAAATCAAAGCTGAAAGATGTGAAGGACGTCGGTGATCCGATCAGCGTTGAAAAAGTGATGGAGCTTCAGCCTGACTTAATTGTTGTCATGAATGAAAAGAATGTCGATCAATTAAAGAAAATCGCTCCAACTGTAGTCGTTCCTTATAACACATCGAAAAACGTGCGGGATACGGTCAGCATGTTCGGAGATATCGCCGGAGCGAAAGACGAAGCGAAATCATTTATGGCTGACTTTAACAAAAAAGCGGAAGCAGCTAAAAAGAAAATTACCGGCGTCATCGACAAAGATGCAACTTTCGGCATTTATGAAAACACGGACAAGGGCGAATTCTGGGTGTTTAATGACAACGGCGGACGCGGCGGCCAAGCCGTATACAATGCGCTGGGGTTAAAAGCGCCTGAAAAAATTGAGCAAGATGTTATCAAAAAAGGAGAGATGAAACAGCTCTCTCAAGAAGTGATTCCCGAGTATGCCGCAGATTATATGTTCATTACGGACTACAATCCGAAAGGCGAAAGCAAAACATTTAAGCGACTTAAAGATTCATCCATTTGGAAAAATCTCGACGCCGTAAAGCACAATCGGATTTTTATCAACGACTTCAGCACCTTCTATCCGTATGACCCGATTGCCGTCAGCCAACAGATCGATATCATCACCGACATGCTGATCAAACGGGCCGAAGAAAATAAAAAATAAGAAAACGGCACAGCTTAAGGCTGTGCCACAGTTTTACTTTAATTTTGTCTGTACGGAGTCCGGCATATCTTTAAACCTGACTTCTTCCCAAGTCTCGACATACTTTCCTTTCGCTTTCACCTTCAAATACGCGTTCTTCCGAAGGTCTTTCCCGGCGAAAAAGGTCACTTCTTCTTTTTTTCCGGATGCGTTGTATCCGTGAGGCCTCACACAGACGTCGTTTAGCTGAAATCAGGTGCCGGATATCTTGCCGTCACCACTTTTTTACGCGTATAGAAGTCGACGCTGTCTTTTCCGTTCGCATGCAGCGTTCCAAAGAATGAAGACTTCCAGCCTGAGAATGGGAAGAACGCCATCGGGGCCGGCACACCAAGGTTGATGCCAAGCATTCCCGCATCAATGTTTTCACGGAAGTAGCGGATTGCGTTTGAGTTGGATGTGAACAGGCAGGCGCCGTTCGCAAACTCAGACTTATTGGCAATTTCAATCGCTTCTTTCAGGTTTTTCACACGGATGACAGATAAAACCGGCGCGAAAATTTCATCCTTCCAGATCGTCATCTCTGTTGTGACATTGTCAAAGATCGTCGGGCCGACAAAATAGCCGTCGTCAGACATATTTTCACGTCCATCACATACGAGCCTCGCACCTTCTTCAAGCCCTTTTTCGATGTAGCTGAGCGTGCGCTTCTTGTTGTCCTCGCGAATCATCGGCCCTAAGAACACACCGTCATCCAGGCCGTTGCCGATTTTAATGTCAGCCGCTTTTTCCTGCAGCTTTGCCATAAACTCATCAGCGATTCCTTCTTCAACCGTCACAACCGCACACGCCATGCAGCGCTCACCAGCAGAACCAAAGGCTGCTCCGATAATGTTTGTGATCGTGTCTTCGAGGTGCGCATCGTTCAGGACAATCGTATGGTTTTTCGCGCCAGTCAGAGATTGAACCCGTTTTAAGTTTTCGCTTCCTTTTTTGTAGACATATTCGCCGACCGGCTTGGAGCCTACGAATGAAATCGCTTTAATTTCTGGGTGTTCGAGGATGCCGTTCACAACATCATGCGCGCCGTATACGACATTGAATACCCCTTTCGGAAGGCCCGCTTTTTCAAAAAGCTCAACCAATTTCTCTGTTAACAGCGGTGTCCGCTCAGATGGTTTTAAAATAAAGGTGTTGCCGAGCGCGATTGCCATCGGAAACATCCAGCAAGGAACCATCATCGGAAAGTTGAAGGGCGCGATTCCGCCGACAACTCCGATTGGGTAGCGGTAGTTTGCCGCTTCAACATCTGTTGCGATGGAAGTAAGTGAGTCACCCATCATCAGGGAAGGTGCCCCGGCCGCGAATTCCACGTTTTCAATTCCGCGTCCCACTTCACCAAGCGCTTCTTTTGTGTTTTTTCCATTTTCAATGGTAATCAGATGAGCAAGCTCTTCTTTATGCTGAGACAGCAGCTGCTGGAAGTTGAATAGAATTCTGGCACGCCGCGGAACCGCCACCTTTGACCATGTTTGAAAGGCCTCAGCCGCTGTTTGCGCTGCGTAATCAATATCCTCTTTTGTCGAAATCGGCACTTGGCACAATACTTCTTTCGTCGCCGGATTGACAACGTCTTCATATTGTTCTGTTTTGCTTTCAACCCATTCACCATTCATATAGTTTCTTAATTTTCTGATTTCCGTCATTCTTATTGCCTCCTTCATTAGTAAACACATACACTTGTACATAGATTCGTATCAATATCCACTTTTCAGCAAGCTAAGAATTAAACGCTTTCAAAAAAAAGAAATGGTGTTGCCATTTTAATACAAACAACCTTTTCTAGCAAACTAGGTTACTTTTTGGTCATTTATTGGTTGTGTTTTAGTCATAAACACTGCATATTTTCATTATTTTATTAGATTAATCTTTTAACCAATAAAGTGAATAACAAGATGTCCGTCAAATCTTGCAAAAGATATACACCGGTGTTATCATTTTGAATCAACTTTTGATTAACTTTCGGTTTTATTATACAAGATGCAAGAAGGAGTTTTTTATATGAAACTGATGCGGATTCAGGAAATGGAGGAGTACATTTTATCGCATGGCACTGTTTCCTTAGATGAGCTGTGCCAAGTGTTCAATGTCTCCAAAAACACAGTCAGACGCGATATCAATAAGCTAACAGAAAAAGGTGCGATTGAAAAAGTATACGGCGGCGTAACATCGATTGATAAAAACGCATTGGATCCTTTTGAGAATCGCACCATTCAGCATCAAGATGAAAAAACAAAAATCGCCCATTACGCTTCCCGTTTTATTGAAGATCACGATTTGGTCTTCATTGATTCAGGAACGACGACAAAGTCTATTCTCGATACGCTTGATCCGGCCAAAAATGTCACCATTTTAACCAACAGTTTAGACATTATCAATGCGGCGGCACCTTTGCAGAATATTAACTTAATCATTATCGGAAACAGCTATAAGAGAAAAACGCGCTCCTTTGTCGGCATGGAGGACCCGGCTATGCTTGATAAGTACAATATCAACAAAGCCTTTATGTCTGCTGCAGGAACGACGCTGACACACGGATTGACCAACTCCGATCTGCTAAAGTACGAAATTAAAAAGAGGATTTCGGAAAAAGCAAAAGAAGTGTATTTATTGGCAGACCATTCTAAATTCGGAAAATCAACGCTTTTGACGTATGCGCCGTTTGACAGGCTGCATTGCATCGTGACCTCTCAGCCTTTAGATGACGAGTACACGCAGTATTGCAATGAGCATCAAATCGGCATTCATCTGGCCTAACGTTTACAATAGTGTTGAGAGTCTTTCATCCATTTTATTCTAGGAGGCAGATCATGAAAAAAGCTACGCTCGGAAAATCAGACTTGCAGGTATTCCCTATCGGCTTAGGAACAAATGCGGTAGGAGGACATAACCTCTACCCGAACCTGAATGAAGAAACCGGAAAAGAATTGGTGCGCGAGGCGATCCGCAATGGCGTGACGATGTTAGATACCGCCTACATTTACGGGATCGGCCGTTCCGAAGAATTAATTGGTGAAGTGCTGCGCGAATTCAATCGTGAAGATGTTGTCATCGCGACGAAAGCCGCACACAGAAAACAAGGAAATGACTTTGTCTTTGATAACTCACCGGAATTCCTTAAGAAATCAGTTGATGAAAGCCTGAAGCGTTTGAACACAGATTATATCGATTTATTCTACATTCACTTCCCGGACGAACATACACCGAAGGATGAAGCCGTCAACGCTCTGAATGAAATGAAGAAAGCCGGCAAAATCCGCTCTATCGGTGTCTCCAACTTCTCTTTAGAGCAATTGAAAGAAGCAAACAGAGACGGGTTGGTAGATGTATTGCAGGGCGAATACAACCTGTTAAACCGTGAAGCGGAAAAGACTTTCTTCCCGTATACGAAGGAGCATAATATTTCATTTATCCCTTACTTCCCGCTTGTATCAGGATTATTGGCAGGAAAGTATACAGAAGATACAACGTTCCCAGAAGGCGACCTGCGAAACGAACAGGAACACTTCAAGGGCGAGCGTTTCAAGGAAAATATCAGAAAGGTCAACAAGCTTGCGCCGATTGCCGAAAAGCACAACGTGGACATCCCTCATATCGTATTGGCTTGGTATTTGGCAAGACCGGAAATTGATATTTTAATCCCTGGAGCAAAACGTGCCGATCAGCTGGTTGATAACATCAAAACAGCCGACGTGACGCTTTCTCAAGAGGATATTTCATTTATTGATCAGCTGTTCTCATAAGAAGAATAAAACAGCCTTCTCCCGATGGAGAGGCTGTTTTTTTGTGCAAAATTGATCTGTCATTCTTTGTTGTATGATGAGAAAGTCCCTTAATAGATTCGAAGAATAACGATTTCGAAGCAAAATCTTACAAAAAGAGCCATAAATCCGATAAAATAAAGGTAATATATCAGAAAGAAAATGATTGAAAAAGCAAAATAAGAGATGAAACGTCTAGAAATAAGAGACTGATATGAAAATCTGACCCCATTTCTTTGATTTGCTGTTCAGAATAACGGGCCGTTTCGGCGGTCTATGGAGGAAACAGAATGAAACTTAAATATGTAAAGGCCTTAGTCGCAGCAACCGTTGCTTTAGGTGTACTGCTGCCATCTACCATTTCTCATGCCAAAAGTTTTAGCGGCCGCTCATCGTCCAGTTACAGCAGCCGAAGCTCAAGCTCGTCCTACAGCGGGAGCTATAAATCCAGTCCGAAATCAAGCTACAGCTCAGGATCAAGCTCTTCTAGCAAAAAATCCAAGACGTCTGATGACTCATCATCATCGATCTCGCTGAAAAAGAAACCTTCCGAAAAATCGAGCTCATCAAGCTCTAAAAAGTCGTCAGGCACCTTTTCCGGCGCTACATCAAAAGTAAGCGGGAAGACATACAGCGGAAAAACGTCTAAAGCCTATGTGGGCGGACGCTATGTTTCAGTCAACCATTACTACCACGCAGGATTTGCGCCATCAGGCTGGTTTGGCTATTATAGCGGGTTCACAATGGGTATGTTTATGACCAGCATGATGCACCCGTGGGGCTACACCTATCATCCAGTCGGGGGCCCGGGCTATGTTTCTTACGGCGCTTCGCCCATCGCCTGGATCGTTGATATCATCGGGTTAATCGTGATTTTAATCATTGTGATCGCGCTGATTCGCGCATTTAAAACACCGCAGACGTACAGAAGGAGATTTTAGGTCATGAGATTAGTATTAAATGAACAAGAAATTGTGGACGGCATTTGCGTGTATATTTCCAATGAAGAAGATATCTACCCGGAGGACGTTGAAGTAAAAGAACTGTCCTACAACAAACGAACAGGATTCTTCGCAGAAGCCAAATACGGCCCGCACTACAAGAAGCTTATGTCAGATGACATTTCAGAAGGCATTATCCAGTTCCTAGAGGAATACCACAATTTCAATCCAGACGTGACCGTCGTTGAATTGCAATTTGATAAGAAAAAAGGATTTTCCGCCTTGGTTTTTGTCAACGAGGAAGAATAAAAATCATAACCTTACTCCGCGCGAGTAAGGTTTTTTTGATATTTTCCCCTCAACGGCACTTTTCCGGCAAAATAAGAAGAGCACACCGCCTGAGAGCTCACATGCTGATTCATATCCTTGCGCAAAAAAGGTTTTGGCGCTTACAATAATTTTGAAAGGAATGATCACAATGACAAATGCTCAATTCCCTCTTATCACACATAACCTTTCTCTCGATCTCGTAAATACTGAAATCATTAGCTATGATAAACGGCACGATCTCATCCAATCAGGAAAAGATCTGATGGCATGGTTAGCCATAATGGGAGAAACTGCCCCTTTTCTCAATTCTTTGACACTGCAGCAAGTCCAAGAACAGTTGCAGTCGATTCATCAATTCCGCGCTGAGCTGAGAAAACACTTTGAACGTATCGCCGAAGGCAGTGAACCTTCTCAAGCTTTTATCTCTTTCCTGCAAGATCAAATCGCCGCCGCTCCCTTTTCTTATCAAATCATAGATGATAAACTTGCCCGCATTCCGAATGGAAAACCGGATGATTCCGTTTTATCGCTTATCGCTTACGATGCGTTATGGCTGATTCATACGAAAGAAATCAAACAGCTGAAACGGTGCGCAAATGAAAAGTGCATTTTGCTTTTTCTTGATAAAACAGGAAGGCGAAAATGGTGCTCCATGAAGATTTGCGGCAACAGACATAAGGTCTCACGCCATCAGAAAAAAATGAATCTTGAGTAAGAATCCGTTCCCCAGCGAACGGTTTTTTTATCGAACCAAAAACTAACCTTTAAAAATAAAATTGACAGGTTAGTTTTTACCTATTATTCTATACATACTGGAGGGATAAATATGGAAAACAATTTCTTTTTGAAAATGAAAGGAACAGGAAAAACGCCTTTACAGGTAAACGGCAAAGACGCGGTTACAGGGCTCATAGGAGGATTTATCACCATACTGGCACTCGCGTCGCTGACCGCTTATACATCAAGCTTATGGTTAATGGCGCCTTTTGGAGCAAGCTGTGTGCTCGTATTCAGCGCTTGGAACGCCCCCTTATCACAGCCGAGAAATGTGATTGGCGGCCACTTTATTTCCGCGCTTACCGGGATTGTTGTCCTTCACATATTCGGCGCCCACCCATGGACCTTTGCATTGGGGACAGGGCTTGCCATTTGTTTGATGATGCTGACCAAAACCACTCATCCTCCTGCCGGCGCTGACCCGATTGTCGTCATTCAAGGGGCATATGCTTGGAGTTATTTAGTATTTCCCGTACTCATTGGATCTGTCATCATCGTGGTCATTGCTCTAGTTATCAATAACTTACGGAAAAATCGCCAATACCCCGCATTTTGGCTTTAATGTTTTTCCTTTTTTCAAAACAAATGTTTCAAATCAGATAGGAAATGGGTACTACTCTATTAACTTTGTTATACATACTCATTGGCTCAACAACTGAGGAGGAACATTTGTGAAGACAAGCACAAAGAAATATATGATCTACTTTTTCGGCGCTTTAGGAGGGCTGCTTTACGGATACGATACCGGCGTCATCTCTGGAGCGCTGCTGTTTATCAACAACGATATTCCTTTAACGACATTGACAGAAGGATTGGTTGTCAGCATGCTGCTTCTTGGCGCGATTTTCGGTTCTGCCCTGAGCGGCACATGCTCCGATCGCTGGGGCAGGAGAAAAGTTGTATTTGTCCTTTCCATCATATTTATTATCGGCGCGCTCTCCTGCGCGTTATCTCAAACAATCGGCATGCTGATTGCGTCTCGGGTAATTCTCGGGTTGGCCGTCGGCGGTTCAACAGCGCTTGTACCCGTATACCTGTCAGAAATGGCACCGACGAAAATCCGCGGGACACTCGGCACGATGAACAACTTAATGATTGTCACAGGAATTTTGCTCGCCTATATCGTTAACTACCTGTTCACACCGTTTGAGGCGTGGCGCTGGATGGTCGGTCTTGCCGCGGTGCCTGCCGTGCTTTTATTAATCGGCATCGCGTTCATGCCGGAATCGCCAAGATGGCTCGTCAAGCGCGGCCGTGAAGAAGAAGCAAAACGAATCATGAACATCACGCACGATCCCGAAGATATTGAAATGGAATTGGCAGAGATGAAGCAAGGGGAAGCGGAGAAAAAAGAAACGACACTCGGCGTGCTGAAATCCAAATGGATTCGCCCCATGCTTTTGATTGGCGTTGGCCTTGCCATTTTCCAGCAGGCCGTCGGCATTAACACGGTGATCTACTACGCGCCGACCATTTTTACGAAGGCCGGCCTTGGCACGTCAGCTTCCGCACTCGGCACATTGGGGATCGGCGTCCTCAACGTCATCATGTGTATCACCGCCATGATCTTGATTGACCGTGTCGGCCGCAAAAAGCTTCTGATCTGGGGAAGCGTCGGCATCACACTGAGCCTTGCCGCATTATCAGGCGTGCTCCTGACACTGGGACTCTCCTCATCAACGGCATGGATGACAGTTGTCTTTCTCGGTGTTTATATCGTCTTTTACCAGGCGACATGGGGTCCGGTGGTTTGGGTGCTCATGCCTGAACTCTTCCCGTCCAAAGCGCGCGGAGCCGCGACAGGATTCACCACTTTGGTGCTATCGGCAGCCAACCTGATCGTGTCGCTCGTCTTCCCGCTGATGCTCAGCGCCATGGGCATCGCATGGGTCTTTATGATTTTCTCAGTTATTTGTCTTCTCTCCTTTTTCTTCGCTTTCTACATGGTTCCGGAAACCAAGGGGAAAAGCTTGGAAGAAATTGAAGCGAGCCTGAAAAATCGTTTTAAAAGGAAAAAAAACAGCCAAAGCAAAGTGCTGAATGAGCGTACATTATAAAAAAAAGGAATCGTCTCCGGGACGATTCCTTTTTTTATTACACCATAACCTTGCAAATATTGTTCGTAAATTCCACAGGGTCCTGAATCGGCAGGCCTTCGATGAGAAGCGCCTGATTGTACAGAAGGTTTGTGTACAGGCTCAGCTTCTCTTTATCTTGTTCAAACGCGTCCTGCAGCGTTTGGAACACCTCATGATTCGGGTTGATTTCCAGCACTTTTTCCGCCTGTACATTTTGGCTGTCAGGCATCGCGTTTAAGATTTTTTCCATCTCGATTGTCACTTCGCCGTCAGCGGCAAGACAGACAGGATGTGATTTAAGGCGTTTTGAGATTCTGACGTTTTTCACTTTGTCTGACAGAATGTTTTTCATTTCCTCAAACAGATCCTTGTACTTGCTTTCCTCTTCCTCGGACTGCTTTTGGTCCTCATCCGTGTCTATGCCAAGGTCTCCGCTTGATACGGATTTGAATTCTTTTTCCTGATAAGATGCCAGCATTTTAATCGCAAACTCATCGATATCTTCAGTGAAGTAGAGAATTTCATAGCCTTTGTCCGCGACCATTTCCGTTTGCGGCAATTTCTCAATGCGGTCGTAGGAATCACCGGTCGCGTAATAAATGTATTTCTGCTCCTCAGGCATTCTGGATACGTACTCGTCTAAGCTGACCAGTTTTTTCTCTTTGGAAGAGTAGAATAACAAGAGGTCCTTCAATTGATCCTTATTCGCGCCAAAATCATTGTACACACCGAATTTCAGCTGTCTGCCGAACGACTTGTAGAACGTCTCGTATTTCTCTCGGTCTTTTTTCAGCAGGCTTTGCAGCTCGCTTTTGATTTTTTTGCTGATGTTTTTCGCGATCAGCTTCAGCTGGCGGTCATGCTGCAGCATTTCTCTGGAGATGTTCAGCGACAGATCCTCGGAATCGACCATGCCCTTCACAAAGCTGAAGTGGTCCGGAAGCAGATCGGCGCATTTGTTCATGATCAGCACGCCATTGGAATAGAGCTCCAAGCCTTTCTCATATTCCTTGGAATAATAGTCAAACGGCATGTTTTCAGGGACGAATAGAATCGCATTGTAGCGAACGGCTCCATCCACACTGATATGAACATGTGTGAGCGGTTTATCAAATCCGTAATGCTTTTCAGCGTAGAACGCTTCATAGTCCTCATCTGTCAGCTCACTTTTGTTTTTTCTCCAGATCGGCACCATGCTGTTGACCGTCTGTTCTTCCTGCACCTCTTCAAATTCATTCTCGCTGCCTTCCTTCGGCTTATTAATGGTTGTATCCATTTTGATCGGGTAGCGAATGAAATCGGAGTACTTCTTGATGATCGATTTTAAGCGATATTCTTCTAAGAATTCGTCGTAGTTGTCGTCTTCTGTGTTTTCTTTGATTTTCAGGATAATATCTGTACCGACAGCATCCTTTTCGCAAGGCTCAATCGTATAGCCGTCCGCACCCGCGGACTCCCATTTATATGCCTCTTCACTGCCTAGCGCCTTACTGATGACCGTCACAACATCGGCAACCATAAACGCCGCGTAAAAACCGACACCGAATTGGCCGATGATGTCGTGTCCGTCTTTCAGCTCGTTTTCCTTTTTAAACGCGAGGGAACCGCTTTTCGCAATTGTTCCGAGATGCTGTTCAAGCTCGTCCTTTGTCATCCCGATTCCTGTATCGGAGATCGTTAATGTTCTCGCATCTTTATCAGCTGCGACCTTTATGTAGTAACTGTCTTTATCAAACGTAAGCGCATCGTCCGTCAGCGCTTTGTAATAGATTTTGTCAATCGCATCACTCGAATTGGAGATTAACTCACGCAGGAAAATTTCTTTTTGAGTATAAATGGAGTTAATCATCATATCCAGCAGTCGTTTGGACTCTGCTTTAAACTCTTTTTTCGCCACTGTAGATCGCCCCTTTTTGGTATGTTGTTAGGTTATGTAAACTCTTTTCAGCATCTATTTATCACATCCGGTGACAATTGTCAATCAGATTGATAGATGCATATATATGTAAATTTAACATGATTGAGATGCGCTTTCACTAATTATTCTTGAAAAAAAGACGATTGATCACCCTCTCTTTCTTCCCGCGTCATTCCAACGGCCAAACTCTTTCTTCATCCAAATATGCACCGGGTAGAAAAACAAACTGAACGGTATCAAAAATAATAGATTATGCCATGAAGCATTTAGAAAAGCGCGTGCTGTAACCGGGAATGTAATCTCCTGCAAGATAAAAGAGATAACAGTCAGCACAACAAACGCCGATGGAATCGTGACAAAGCAATAAAATTTAAGTTCCTTCTTATGCTGTACTTTCAAAATATACAAACCTCCTAACAATTTCTAATCAATCTTAACATATGTTGGCAGTTCTGTTCCTGCATGTTTATCACTGCACAGAGCGGGAAGACAAATAGAAAAAGGAGGTCTTGTCATGGGAAGACTTGAAAACAAAACCGCAGTGATCACAGGCGCCGCGACAGGCATTGGACAAGCGACGGCAGAGATTTTTGCCAATGAAGGCGCGCGTGTGATGATCGGGGACATCAATGAAGACCAAATGAAAGAAACAGTTGAAGCAATCAGACAAAACGGAGGACAGGCGGACGCCTTTCACCTCGATGTGTCAGATGAAAACAGTGTGAAAGCTTTTGCTGATCAAATCAAGGAGGCGTGCGGAACAATTGATATTTTGTTTAATAACGCCGGCGTTGATCAGGAAGGCGGAAAAGTCCACGAATATCCCGTTGATCTGTTTGACCGCATTATCTCCGTCGACTTGCGCGGCACATTCCTTTGCAGCAAATATCTGATTCCGCTCATGCTCGAAAAAGGAGGCTCCATCATCAACACCTCCTCCATGTCAGGCCGGGCCGCGGACCTTGACCGCTCCGGCTACAACGCAGCAAAAGGCGGTATCACCAACCTGACAAAAGCGATGGCGATCGACTATGCACGAGATGGCATCCGAGTTAATTCCATCTCTCCGGGTACGATCGAAACTCCGCTGATTGATAAACTGGCAGGCACCAAAGAACAGGAAATGGGCGAAAAATTCCGCGAAGCCAACAAGTGGGTCACACCGCTCGGACGCCTCGGTAAGCCGAAGGAAATGGCGACTGTGGCGCTATTCCTCGCGTCAGACGACAGCTCATACGTCACAGGAGAAGACATCACCGCAGACGGCGGCATCATGGCGTATACTTGGCCTGGGAAGATGCTGATTGATGAGAAATGGAAGGAAGAGACGAAATAAGAGAGGGGGTGCCCCTCTCTTTTTGTCTTTCAAAGCAATACCACCTTATACTTCTTCACATCCAAAAACTGCAAAAACTCCCTCGCCAGCACTTCTGGTTTATGCCCCTTCCCTTCATCAAGCCGATATGAAATCAGGCCGATTATCATCGCGGATACATAATAGGCATAAAGCTTTTTCTCCGCAGGCATGTCAGTCTGCTGGTGCAGGTAAAACGATTCCAGCGTTTTGAGCATCTCAGGCACGACATGCGGGACACCCCAATCCCGATTGAGCAAATGGACAATAGGCATGCGGTCTAAAGCAGAAAGCAGGCCGGCGAGTGACTCCTCCGCTTCTTCTAAGGAAAGCTCATTTGGACTTGAAGCAATCGTCAGGTGAGCAATGATCTCCGCACACGATTGCTGAATCATGGCCTGCAGCAATTCCTCTTTGCTGGCATAGTGATCATAAAAGGTTGCGCGGCGGATATTGCTTTTCCGGGTCATGTCAGAAATCGTGATGGCCGCGTAGTCTTTTTTCTCCGCTAACACATCCAGAAAGGCCTTCTGCAGCCCCTCCCTCGTTCGAATCACACGTCTGTCGATTTGCCTGTCCTCCCGCCGCTCTCCTGACACAGCCTGTCCAAACAGCCAATAAAACCGTTTTTGAGAAACAAGCTCCCATACCTTTTGGCTGATGGCTTCCGGAGACGCGTCCGCATCCTCATTCAGCCAATACAGGATAATCGCATACGTGTACAAGGCTCGGTAATGTCCGTAAATCTCCTGTTCGATCGACGTCAGATTCACATTCATCGGTGCCAGCAACACATCCTGCTGAAACACATCTTTAAAAAAACGATGGGCATTTTCTCTGTTCATCATCGTGCCAAAAAATGATCGATGCTCATGAACAAAGGACAGAGTCGGATGCACCGTTTGCCGTTTTTGATTTAAATGAAGGGTATCCATATGCTTGAAGGCGTCATAGAGCGCTTTTCCCAGCCCTTCCTTCATGTCTTCAATCACATCCTCAATGATGGAAAACTTGTCTTCATAATAAAGGTAGAGCGTCCCGCGGCTCACTTTCGCCTTTTCAGCAATTTCCTTCATTGTGATGTGTTGAATATCTCTTTCTTCCAATAAGGCCAGCAGTGCCTCTTTCACATGAGCTTCAGCCGATTCCGGCATAAAAGACACCTCCAATCTTAGACAAATGTTCGATATATGTACGGTAACGTATAGATGGTTCACCGTTGTCTTTCTCACAGAAAAGGTACCACTTTATAATAGGTCCGAGAAAAGAAGAAAGCAAATGAGGGGGATTTACAATGGAACAGCAAATAAAAGACGACATCCAGCGTGTCTTTCAGCTTCAGAAAAAACAGCAAAAAGCATTGCGCGCTTCAACAGCGGAACAGCGCAGAGAAAAGCTTCAGCGCTTTTTAGATTCCGTCATCGCCCATGAAGAAGAAATCATCGAAGCGATCCGCAAAGATGTCCGCAAGCCATATCACGAGGTCAAAAAAGCGGAAATCGAAGGAACAAAAAAAGCGATCAGAGATAATATGAACAACCTGGAAAAATGGATGGCGCCTAAAGAAGTGGGTTCATCGTTAAGCCCCGACGCGAACGGGGTTCTCATGTACGAGCCAAAAGGCGTCACACTCATCCTTGGCCCGTGGAACTATCCGTTTATGCTGACAATGGCGCCGCTTGCCGCTTCTATCGCAGCCGGAAACAGCGCGATTGTGAAGCTGTCCGATTTTACGATGAATACAAGCAACATTGCCGCAAAAGTAATCCGCGATGCTTTTGATGAAAAAGAAGTCGCGATTTTTGAGGGAGAGGTTGAGGTGGCGACCGAGCTTCTGGATCAGCCTTTCGACCACATTTTCTTCACCGGAAGCACAAATGTCGGAAAAATCGTCATGACTGCGGCGGCCAAACACTTGGCATCTGTCACACTTGAGCTTGGCGGCAAGAGCCCGACAATCATTGACAGTGAATACGATCTCATGGACGCAGCGAAAAAGATCGCCGTCGGCAAATTCGTAAACGCCGGCCAAACCTGCATCGCACCTGATTATCTGTTCATAAAAAAAGACGTGCAAGACAAGTTCGCGGGCATTCTACAAACAATCGTCAACGCTGGATTTATGCAGGATGATCACAACCCGGACCGCAGCAAATTCACGCAGATCGTCAATGACCGCAACTTCAACCGCGTCAAAGACCTTTATGACGACGCCATCGAAAAAGGGGCGGAAGTCGTGTTCGGCGGCGTATTTGATGCCAGCGATCGCACGATCTCGCCAACCGTCTTGAAAAACGTCACGCCCGACATGAAAATCATGCAGGAGGAAATCTTTGCACCGATCCTGCCGATGATGAACTATGAAGACATCGACCAAGTTATCGATTACGTAAATGATCGCGACAAACCGCTTGCGCTTTATGTATTCAGCCACAATCAGGACCTAATCGACAACGTCCTTCAGCATACGACTTCGGGAAATGCGGCCATTAATGATGTCGTCGTCCATTTCAGTGACGTCAACCTGCCATTCGGCGGCGTCAACACAAGCGGAATCGGCTCCTATCATGGGGTATACGGATTTAAAGAGTTTTCTCATGAGAAGGGTGTATTCATTCAAGCCGTTCAATAAGCATGTGAAGGGAATCTGCATGATCTTGCAGGTTCTCTTTTTTTATCATCCTATTAACCTAAATGCAAAAAGGAAAAATAAAGAAATAAATAGTAGTAAAATACTGTTTTCGCTACGAGACCAAATTCCTCTGATATATCTCATTGAAACACTCCATCCTCTGCCGTATAATATTCCAGGAAACTTCAAAGGAGAGAATTTTATACATGGAAAAACCAGCTGGATTTTGGATTCGGGCAGTTGCCTCTATTATTGATGATTTGATTATCTATTTTTTTGCTTTTATTATGATCCAAATTAATACCTTCATTGTCCTGCCTCTCATTGATGCAGGAAGCTCCAATATGACAGAAGATCAATATAAATTTTTTTTGCTGATATTCGGGACAATCCCTGTTATCGCCATCATATATATCTTCGGCATTCTTTATTATAGCTTGCTGACTTCTTCAAAAATGCAGGCAACACTGGGCAAAAAACTCATGGGCATCATCGTTGTCAATCAGTATGGCGAGCGAATTTCATTTTGGCACAGCTTCGGCCGTTTCTTCGCTTACATACCATCAGGAATTTTTTATATCGGTTACATCATGGCAGCTTTCCCCTCAAAACTGGCATTACACGATTATATTTGCGGGACAAAGGTTGTCTATAAAAATAAAAATCTTGATTGATGAAAAAAACAGGCTGCCGAGATCCCCTCGTCAGCCTGTTCTGCTATTTCCCAAAAGCCATCAGCTTCGTATAGCTTCCAATATAAAGCGTTCCGTCTTCAGCAAGCTGAGGAGAAGACACGACGTTGCTGTCGGTTTGATAGCTCCATAGCTCATTGCCGTTTGCGTCCGCCGCATAAACCTTCATATCATCAGATCCAAAATAAACGGTTCCCTTCGCGTCAATCAGCGGCGCCGTTCTGACAGGGCCTTCTGTGTAGAATGACCAGTTCATTTCCCCGTTTTTGCTGATGGAAAACAGCTCGCCGCTTCCTGAGCCGATATAGATGTTGCCGTTATGGTCGATCGCAGGCGATGAACTGGAGAATCCGTTGAGCGGGAATGTCCATTTTAAGCTGCCTGTTGACGTATACGCATACAGCTGTCCGTCTTGGTTTCCGGCATAAATGTTTCCATTCTTATCAATCACCGGATATCCTTTAAACGCATTTGATGTCGTTCTGGACCATTTCACTTGTCCGGTTCCAGAGTTGAGCGCATAAAATATGTTATTGTATGTGCCAACATAAACGGTGCCGTTGGAGGCAAGCACTGGCACAGAGCTGACAACGCCATTCGTTTTGAATTTCCAGCGCTCCGTCCAAGTTGATTTAGACGTTGGTTTGACCGCATGAATATAATTATCAAGTGTTGAGAAGTACAGTGTGCCGTCTGAACCGATCACCGTTTCAGAGCTTGGCCCGCCGCTTAACGGAACCGTTGTCAGGATCTCGCCTGTTTCCTTATCTATAAAATAAATCTTTTTGTCATAGGATGCCAGATAGATAACGCCATTGGTTCCGAGTACTGGAGATTGCGTGTATGTTTTCCCCAAATTGCCCGTCACCCATTTGACTGAGCCGTCCGGATTAAAGGCCTTCATTTCCCCGTCTCTGGAATGAAGATATATCGTGCCGTCTCCATCAACTACAGCCCCAGCACCATTTTGCGGAGTCGTTCTGATATCGTTTTGCCATTTCAGCGTCCCGTCTGTATTGCCAGCGAATCGGCTCTCGCGTGACCAGTTAAACATGGCAGGCGCCATAGCTTGTACATCATACCTTCCTGCCAAAAAGCCGGATGCCCCATTATTTTGAGAAAACACCGTTTCCGCCGCATAAGCAGCTGTCGGCTGAAGAACCTTTGCAGCGGGCATATCAGAAACAGCGCCGGCCGAAACAGCCGCCGCCACCGCAGCTCCCGCTATCAAAGTTTTCATACGAAATGACTTAACCATCATAGAGACCCCCATTTTATGTATTTTCTAATATGTGACCATCATAACATATTCATCCATTTTTTCATTTCCTTTCACAAAAACAACACAACTAAAAAACTATGTAAGATGGTTTGCTGATGTTTTTTCGGCAGCTGAACGAAATGCAGCCACAAACCAAATGACGTTGGCAGCCGCAGCAGCGAGACTAACCCCAATCACAAAGATTACCTCGGAAAACTGATGGTGGTCACTAAAGAGGCTAAACATTAAGATAAAACCGGCCGAAGACAAATGAATCAGCACCCCAAAGCCGCAAAGCGCCGCCATGACAAACCTCATTGCCTCTACTCCAAGCATGTAAATGAGAAAAGGAATGAAATACAATACAAGAATCATACCGACAGCTGACCACATGCCAACTGAATTAAACTGATTGGCCGCTCCTCCCGTCCCGGCCAGCGGCGAAAGTGAAGTTGCCACAATCACTGTGCAAAATAGAAACGCAGAAATGGCTGTCATGATCGCCACGCTGTTTTTTCTGGACATCAAACTCCTCCTTCGAATAGAAATATTAACCTTTTTATTATAATGAAGCCGGTTGGGAAATTCATTATATTTTAAAAAATCCCAGAACAGGGACGTAAATAAAATGGATATTACTAGTATATTCATATAGTAAAAACAAAGGATAAAAGACTCATTTTTCAGGCATATCAGGAGTTTATCACCATATCATATTGCACATACTTTTCTTTCAAAGTATACTATTCCAGATTAATTCAAAGGAGAGAGAAAAATACATGGAAAAATCAGCAGGATTTTGGATTCGTTTTTTAGCTTATTTTATTGATGGCATTATTATATCTGTTCCTAGTTATATTATTCTATTTATGATCAATACTGTGTTTGTAGCTGGATCTGTGGCAGCAAACCCTTACATGACGGAAGAAGAGTATTTTGTGAAATACATGACGCTTGCATTTTTCCCTACCATGCTGATCATGCTTGTCATCTGTGTATTATATTATGGTCTGCTCACAGCTTCTAAAATGCAGGGCACACTCGGCAAAAAAATTCTTGGCCTGAAAGTGGTCAATGAACAAGGCGGACGGGTTTCTGTCGGACAGGCAATCGGCCGTTACTTTGCATACATCTTATCTGGAATCATCTTTTATATCGGTTTTATCATGATCGCCTTTGGCGAGAAAAAAGGCCTGCATGACATCATTTGCAAAACTCGTGTCGTGTATAAATAATAGAAAAAAGTCTAGAGCCAATAGGCATCTAGACTTTTGTTTTCTTTACAATAGGCTGCCACGACAGATATGTAACACTTCTCCACAGCCACTCAAGCGGTCCCATCCGAAATATCCGAAGCCAAAGGTGGCTGAAGACCATTTGAACGGCACAAACAGCAATCGTAATGAGCACGCCGGCGGCAGGGTACACTTTCCCGTATAACCCCAAGCCGTAATGATAGAATATCCACGTACACACGATAGACTGCATCAGATAATTGGTAAATGCCATCCGCCCAACAGCGGAGAATGATTGCAGCACTGTTCCCACTCTTGTTTTATGATAAAGAAAAACAACCGTTGTGGCATAGAAAAACATGAGGAAAGGCGCGCCAATCAGCAAGAATATTTCCTTACCCGTTATACTGTACAGCGCTTGAGCGCCGATGCCGATGACTAGCCCAGCCAGCCACATTCTTTTTAAGCCTTTACGATGCTTTCCGGGTTCATGCAAATATCGTGACTTCGCCGCAGCGGCTCCCAGCAAAAACATGCTGAAATAAGGAATGGATGCAAAGAAGAAGTTGAGCGGGTTATACGTCAGCATGCCATTCGAAGACATGTAAACAAGACGATCATGGATCCGCTGTTCCGCAATGTCCTTCAAGCCGCCGCTTCCGTAAACATGGAGCGCTTGTTTTGCCTGCTGGGTTATCGCTTGTGCCCATTCCTGTCCGTTTGATTGATCAAAGCTGGTCAACATGAACGGAAGCGAAAACAGGAGATACAAAGAAACCGCCCATATCAGCAATGTTTTCGGCTTTGCTTTTCGAAATAAAAGCAGGACAAAGCCGAGCAAGGCGTATTCCGTTAAAATATCCCCGTCCCAAATCAAAAAGGCGTGAACCGTTCCAAATAAGAGGAGCGCCGCTAACCTTCTCGCATATAGCGGAACAAACCGCTTCCCTTTGCTTGCGGCCCTCTCCATCATGACAATCATGCCGAATCCAAATAAAAAGGAAAACAATAAAATACATTTTGTTTGAATGAAAAATGTCAAAATGTCGGCTGCCGCAAAATCAACCTCAGACCACTTTTCCGTAAAAAAAATTCTCTTTTCCAAGCATAGACAAATACATATCCGGATAACTGAAGTGTGCCAGATTGACAAATAAGATGCCGAAAATCGCCATTCCCCTCAGCATTTCCAGAACGCCAATCCGCTCATTTGTTAAAGTCGGCTGTAATGAAGACATAGCCATCACGCTCCTTTTTTCTGTACCTTAAGGGTATGAAAAAATGAAGCGCAGAAACATCGATTTAGGTGTCAGGCCGGCATGGCAACCTTACAATCCTGTCATCTTAATGTGCAATCAATTTACCTATAAACCGCTTCAATTGCTAATTCTTCTTTGCCATTCGGAGTGTACCACCCTTGCAGCTGGAACAGACGTGACGCTGTGTGAAGCACGTGAACATTCCCTCCTAGGTACGGCGGAGCGACTTATATCAATAAAAAAAGAACCCTGTGAATGTCAAAAAGGCTAAGAACCTTCTGAATGGGGTAAAGGTACAAAAACAGCGTTCAGGAGGGATTCTTAATGGCAAACGATGATGCAGTCACACATACAGAACAGCTTGAACAGCAGAACCCTGGCATGAACACGAGACTCAAGCTGAAAAAACTCAAAGATCAAGTGATCGTCATTACCGGCGCTTCAAGCGGAATTGGACTTGTCACTGCGAGAATGGCAGCTGAAAAAGGCGCAAAGGTCGTGGCAGCAGCGCGAAATGAAGACGCGCTGAAGGAGCTCACTGATGAACTGAAAGAACAAGGATACGACGCCATATGGGTGCAAGCGGATGTCGGAAAAGAAGAAGACGTCAACCGCATCGCAGAAACCGCAATCAGCACATTCGGCCGCTTTGACACATGGGTCAACAATGCCGCTGTCTCGATCTTTGGACACGCCATGGACGTCACCGTTGATGACATGAAGCGCATGTTCGACACAGATTTCTGGGGACCTGTTTACGGAACAAGAGCAGCCGTCAAACACTACACAAGCAGAGGCGTGCCGGGTGCACTCATCAATGTGGGAAGCCTGTTCGGCGACAGGGGAACCGTCATTCAATCCACATACGCCTCAGCCAAATTCGCGCTTCACGGCTGGACGGAAAGCATCCGAATGGAGCTCGAAAAGGAACAGGCGCCCGTCTCGGTTACGCTCATCCATCCGGGCAGAATTGACACGCCTTACAACGAACACGCGCACAGCTGCCTCGACAAACAGCCGGCGCATTACCGCTCCATGATCTACCCACCCGAAGCGGTCGCTGAAGCCATCCTGTTTGCCGCCGAACATCCGAAGCGCGACATGTACATCGGCTCACAGGCAAAAGCATTCGCCATGCTGGGCGCTCTTTTCCCCCGGCTGACTGACAGACTGATGGAAAAAATCATGTACCGCAGCCAGCATGCCGAAAGACCGTCCAAATCGCGGGAAGAAAGCGCGCTTTATGAAGCGGGGTACGGCATGCATGACAGAGGTACGAATAAAGGCTGGATGCGGTCAAGGAGCTATTATAAGAAAGCGACAAAACGCCCGATTTTATCTGCGGCTGCAGTGGCCGGACTGTTGGCTTGGGCTGCCGTCAAACGAAGCAGATAATCTCTGACCATAAGAAAAACCCATGCTGTTTCATCCAACACATGGGTTTTTTCATTAATCAATAAAGGCTTTGTTCATACGCTGCAAAAGCTCGCCGAACATCTCTTTTTCCTTCGCTGACCATTCATTCAGCATTTGTTCATAACGTTCAAGGCGCTTTTGCTTATCCGCTTTTAATGTTTGTTTCCCGAGCTTTGTAATGGTAAACAGGCTGACTCTGCCATCGGAAGGGTCTGAGAAACGATAGATAAGCTCCTTCGCCTCTAGTGCCGCCGCTTGTCTTGAAAGAGTAGAGATATCCAGTTTAAACGAATCGGCCAATTCCTTTACGCGGGCAGGCCCAAACTCATCCAATTGCCTCAGCAATAAGTACGAAGATCTCTCCAACTTCCCTGTTCTCTTCTCTGATTGATCCAGATACACAGCTCTCCTGATAAAAGTCGTCAGCTCATATTCAATTCGTTCAACTGAATTCTGTTTTTCCACTCGCTCTCGCTCCCCATTCCAATCTCCGATATTGACAACATCATATATACTTGTATAATACAAATGTATATCAACTGAATAAACTAAATGCATATTACACATTTCATTATTATACTTGTATAGTACAATCATATAAAAAGAAAGTAAAGTGATTCCTCAGAACCCGCGTCGAAGCAAGTCACCAGAAAGGAGGAAGCTGTTCGATTTTTAGAGCAGCCTTGATGTGAAAACCATACGAATTATTTTGCAAGTATTGATATTATATGTATTTTTTATGATCGGGGAAGCCATTCAGCATCTGCTTCATTTACCGGTGTCAGGAAGCATAGTCGGATTGGTATTGCTGCTGATCTGCCTTGGTCTCCGTATTGTTCCTGTTTCCATTATTGAAGACGGAGCAGGATTTTTATTGTCCTTTCTTCCATTATTGTTCATCCCGGCTATGACAGGAGTGATGAAATACCCGTCACTTCTGTCATTAAATGGTTTGATGCTGCTGATTACAGTCGTTCTCAGCACCATCGTCACGATCAGCGCGGCTGGATTCGCCAGCCAGTTATTGGAGAAAAAAGCAAAAAAACGTGAGGAGAAAGAGAAATGCAGCAAGCATGTATCGCAATGATTATCATTCTTTTAACAGTTGCCGCTTATGTAGCGATGGTCAAACTCTATAAGCGATTCCCACTTCCATTCCTTATCCCTGTTCTGACAACGACAATATTGATTGTCACGGTTTTGATTCTATTCCATGTTTCGTATCAGGACTATATGATCGGGGGAAAATGGATCAATTCTTTGCTTGGGCCGGCTGTTGTGGCGCTGGCCTATCCGCTTTATAAACAATGGCATATCATTGTCAAACATTGTGTTCCCATCATAGGCGGCGTACTGGTCGGACTAGGCATGGGAATGATCAGCGGGCTGATCTTCGCGGAGGCACTCGGGATTGATCATGATCTCTTATTATCCATTCTGCCGAAATCGATCACAACCCCTGTCGCCATCCAAATCGCCGCCGGTCTTGGCGGTGTCCCTTCCATGACAGTCGTCTTTGTCATGATTGCGGGCTTTTCAGGCGTCATCCTCGGGCCGCTTGTCCTAAAATGGCTTCGCATACGCAGTTCACTTGGCCAAGGCATCGCATTAGGAAGCGCCTCCCACGCACTGGGCACCTCAAAAGCATTCGAATACGGAGAACTGGCCGTCTCCATGAGTTCCGTCTCCATGACGCTTTGTGCGGTGCTTGGCTCATTCTTCGGCCCGCTCGTCGTCTGGCTGTTTCATATATAATTAAGAAAGACTGCCCCGGAGGAGGGCAGTCTTTTTTCGGGGATACAAACCGGCCTTTTTGCCTGTTTATTTTAGTTCTCCGATATCTCTTAAATATTGTTCACGCTCTTTTTTATCAGGGTATGCGGTTTTGATGTATTCTTCTTTTTCTTTCTTGCTGTATTCGCTCCAGTCTGTAAAACGGTTACCTACATCCTCAGGGTAACTCATTCCGTCCACTTTATTGGAATCATAAATTAAATCTGCGGAGAAGTAAAACTTATCTGGATTGTCATTTATATATCCATTTACAATTATTCTTCCCATTGGGTTTATTTCAATTTTATCCTCGAAGGTAATTGTTTTAATAAAGTTGTGAATATCTTCTTCCTTAAGATGTTCTTTAATTTTTGGCTTCATCTTTACAGCGTACTCTTCAGCTTTTTCTTGCTCACTTTTTTCTTTATTAGTAACGTCTGACGTTTTTACTATTTTATAAGTGAAGCCAATCATTACGATGAACAAAACGATCACATAAGCTAGTAATTTGAATCGCATTTGTTTTTTCATATTTTTATTTCTTTTCACCTATGTCTTTTAAATATTGATCACGTTCTTCTTTCGATAAACTATTTAAAAAGTCTTCTTTAACCTCCTTATCAAAATCATCCCAATTTTCAAATCTATCGCCTAAGTCTTTAGAAAAACTCATGCCATCTACCTTATTGGAATTATAGATTAGATCAGCAGAAAAATGAAACTTTTCTGGATCATCGTTGACATAGCCATCTATAATGATTCTCCCCATCGGGTTTATCTCTATTTCTTTTTCAAAGGTTATCGTTTTTATAAAATGATGAATGTCTTCTTTCCTTAATTTCTCTTCTACTTTCGGCTTCATTTTTTCTGCATATTCTTCCGCTTTTTCACGATCGCTTTTTTCTTCACTGTTCATATTTTTATTGCCCCCAGTTGTTTCTTTTGTATTGATTTTATAAAAATACAAGCTCCCTGCAATTAAGATAATTATAAGTGCTCCTGTAAACATCAATTTTTTCTTGGTTATCATTGGCAATTCATCCTTTTTATTTTATTATACAAGATATGTATAAAGATTAGGAGTGGCATAATTGGCTAAAAATAAGTCTATAAAAATTACGGATGAGGATTACAACCGTATATCGAGTGCTGCCTACGATATTCAAAACTATCATATTGGTGAAATTATTTATACTAGCAATGGGCAAAAGCTATACGTTATCGATTATAAAAAAACAGATAAGGGCCTTAACGCCCTCACCCTTGTTACTAGAAAGGATTTTCGTAATTCCCATCAAGGCAAACACCCAGAAAAAATCCAAAACGCCATCATCGCATACCGTGGATCAGAACCTATCAGTCTCGGCCAATTCCAAGATACAATAAAACAATATCGTGATAAGCGGGAACAGCTAATTAAAGAAGTAGAGAAGAAGGGGATCAACATTCCTGAAGATGAAGATGGTTCCTTTTATGACTCAGCAAAAGGGCTTTCTGAATACTCAAATGAGATACTGCAAGATTGGCTCCATATGGACACTAGTTATTTGGTTGGCAAAAAACCGTTTGATGACGGGACAGAGAACCAGGCGATTCAGGCAGACCAGTATGCAAAAAAAATACATAAAGACTTTAAAAATGCTGACATTCAAGTCACCGGTCACTCATTAGGCGGTTCTAATGCAAGCTATGCAGTCGTGATGAATGACTTTATCAAACGCGGTGTTACTTTCGAAAATCCCAACATATATGAAAACCTGCCTGAGGATGTCAAGGCTCGGGCGTTAAAAGGAGATTTCCGCAGCCGTTTAACAGAATATATCAATTTAAATGATGGATTATCTTTGCTGAATCGGGATGCTGCTGAAGTAGGTAAAGTGAAGGTGATGTATGACGAGGCTTTGCCGAACGGTGTACAAAATAATCGCCTCCCTGATGTAGTGAAGATGTTGGGCCTGGCATTTAAACATTACAACAATCAATCTCTTGATGTCACACTATTTGTCGAAGCCTTGATGGGAAGTCACGGTCTGGACCGATATACCTTCAATTCAGATGGCTCTGCCCAAACTGTAGATGATGTGTTAAAAAACAATCCAGAGTTTGCGGTAGCGATGCTTAAGCAAATGAAATCAACGAATGTGAAAGCCAATACAGGTGTTTCAATCCTCATTAAGTCACATGTATTGATGAATACAAGCACGCAGTTAAAACATATCGCTGAATCAGAATGGTCTAAGATTATACGCCAAATTGAAAGAATTGATGACAACATAAAGGATTCAATTGAGGATGTCAGAAATATGCATACACGAATGGTTGGCTTTGGCACATATGATGAATTATCAATTTCTGATGTCGATGATTTGATCAATAAGATCAAAATGAATAAACCCCATCACCTTTTTTACTCAAAAGAAAAATATGATCAGGCAGTAGATGCAGCGCTTCATTTACAGCACTTGCTTCAGATGGTGGCAGATGACCTTGGCCATATGGGACATGCTTACCATGATGCAGATCTGGCAGCAGCAAGCCGGATGGGGATTTCATAAGGAGAGAAAGAGACATGGATTTTATGAATAAAAAACCAACAGATGCAGACCGTTTTCTGCAAAAAGTGACGAACCAGCATTCAAGCACTTCGCTTTTTTCAAATGCCCATATGGCTACATCTGAAATGACACCAGAACAATTGGCGGCGTTCAAAGAGAAGAAAAGACAAGAACAAAAATTGGCTCTGATGAATTCTATCAAAAAACAACTAAGCTATGCTTTTCAGGAAGACCGTAAGAACTTGTCCTCCATCTATGATGACCTTACAGACGCCGAGCAGGCAGTTAAGGCGAAACGGGAACTCCTGGACCATTATATGTCAGGAAAAGCGATAGACAGTGTCACTGATAAAATGAAAGATCAGCTTTCATTTGATAAAGTTCGTTCCGACGTCTCGAGTTTGATAAATTCGATCGGATTATAATGGTTCATTAGAAAAAGCAGACTGCCATCAGTCTGCTTTTTCTTCTATGATTTAAAAAATTCAACCAACGGCTGAAAGTCCTTAGACAAATCAACGTCATTCGGCTCGGCTTGCAGCAGGCGGCCGATCATGCGCTCCAGCTCCTCAACATCGTTTTGATCCGTATACTCAATGAAGTTTAAGCTTTCGAGCCAATCCCGGTACGAATGTTTGGCTTTGCCGTAGCTGTTGCCAAAGACGAGGCAAGGTGTTTTGGTGATTATGGAGAAAATCATTGCGTGTAGGCGGTCAGTGATGACCAATTTACTTGAACCGATGCGGTCCAGCATCTCCATAAAATGCTTTTCACGGTCGGCGTAATCGATGGTGTCGACCGTATCCAGCACCGTATCGGTACGCTCCGTGTAAGTCGTTTGTTCTGCCCATTTCTTCATCTGTGAAATAAAATCTTCGTCGGTCACTTTCTCCTTATCGGCTCTTAAAATAAAGAGAACGCCGTCCCGCTCGAGCTCTTTCGGCACAATATCCAAGGAGAGCACCATATCCGGCGTAAAGATCACATTGGAGTTGAAGGTCTGGTTTACAACATCAAGCGTCTGCGTCTCGCGCGCGGCAATCGTTAAGTTTGGATTTTGATGGTACGCGTCCTGCGTTTTCTTCTTTTCTTGATTGCCTTCCTCCGTATCTTCAAAATAAACGGACTGCGGGAGAGAAATCGATTTGTAGTCCTTAAACGCCGAGAAGACCTTTCTTCTGTCTTCCTCAATATCGAGATAAAGGTTTCCTAAATTCCCTCCGCCTGTAAAGCAGACAATATCGTCTTCACGGATAATCTCCTTCACCAGTTCAATGCCCTCATCCGTCGCATAATCCATAATTTCAATGTATTCATAATACGGAAAACGGTTTTTGATAAACTTCTCTTCCGCATACGCAATCGCCTGGTCACCGATATTTGTGTAACTCGGGGAACCGAACAAAAATACTTTTCGTTTATCATTTAACAAGGCTTCTGGTTCTACGTTTGGTGCTATGCCTTTTACGAGTTTTTTACCTTTGATTTCCTGTACTGTCATGTCTTTGTCCTCCTTCTGGGATGAATGTCTCATTGTGCGGTTAACTATCTCTACCCAAAAAGGAGGATGGCTATGCATCGGCGTGTGCGCCTGCTAGATCAGAAACATCGTTCTCGCCAACTTGATGGATGCCGCAATGTCCCGAGCTGTTCTTTCCATATATTCCGCGGCATGTTCAAACGCGTCTTCAAGCGGCACAGCTCCGGGAACGATGCTGAAAAGCGCGTCGATTCCGTGTTGATAGACAGCACCACTGTCTCTTGATATTGATCCTGCAATGCCAATAACGGGCACATCATAGGATTTAGCCGCCTTGGCCACGCCGATCGGCGTTTTTCCATAAATGGTTTGGCTGTCAATCCGTCCCTCACCTGTAATCACAAGATCGGCATCCTGCACTTCATTTTCAAAATCAACCGCTTCAAGGACAATATCAATGCCTCTTTTCAGCTCAGCCTGAAGAAAAGCCAGCAGACTCCACCCAAGGCCGCCTGCTGCGCCGGCGCCCTCTGTTTCTCTGAAGGTTGTTCCGAGCGCTTTTTCTGCCACATCAGCGAAATGGGCCAAGTGCTGATCCAGGGCATTAACCATGTCGGCTGTCGCACCTTTTTGCGGCCCGAAAACAGATGCAGCACCTCTTGGACCTGTTAATGGATTGTCCACGTCGCAGGCGACCTCCAGCTTGACATGATAGATTCTGGGATCAAGCCCGCTTACATCTATGGATGCGAGCTGAGACAACGCGCCGCCCCCGGGGCCGATCTCACGGCCTGATTCATCAAGAAGCCTTCCGCCCAATGCTTGAATCATTCCGGCTCCTCCGTCGTTCGTTGCGCTTCCGCCAATCCCGATGATCAACCGCTCCGCACCCGCATCAAGAGCCGCCGCGATCAATTCTCCCGTACCCCTTGTAGTAGTGGCGAGCGGATCACGCTTTTCAACAGGGACGAGATGCAGTCCTGAGGCAGCAGCCATTTCAATTACAGCCGTTTTCCCATCTCCCATCATGCCCAAAAACGCTTTCACCGATTCCCCCAGCGGCCCTGTAACAACCTGCTCTGTGATCCAACCGTTAGTAGCATCAACCAGAGAGCGAACGGTGCCCTCGCCGCCGTCTGCCATCGGCAGTTTTCTGCAATCCGCGTCAGGAAAAACCGATGTAAAACCTCTTTCTATTGCGTCGGCAGCCTCCAGAGCCGACAAGCTTTCCTTAAAAGAATCAGGTGCAATGATAATTTTCATCCCAATCGCCTCTTTCAAAACATGATTCTCGTAATCTATTTATCTCCAATGTATCATATCCACTTTGGAAATACATACCATTTATTCAGGAAAAATTTTATTAGAAATTAGAAATGAAAGTGTTTGCACAAATGACACATTCGCGTTATCATACTTGTATACAAGTATACTCCTTTAATGAGGAAGGTGAGTGTATGCTAGACGCCAAGGACCTGTTGTATCCTGCAAAATGGCTCGCAAAAGCGTCAACCGGTGTTCGTATCGCATGCGAGCTGAGAATGCGGATCATTTCAGGTGTCATTGAAAGCGGTACCATTTTATCAGAAAATACGATTGCCTCCGATTTTTCAGTAAGCCGTTCGCCGGTTCGCGATGCGTTAAAAATACTCGCATCCGAAAAAATCATCCGCTTAGAACGAATGGGAGCGGTTGTCATTGGGTTAACTGAGAAAGAAATCGCGGAAATTTATGATGTGCGTTTACTATTAGAAACGTTTGTCTTTGAACAGCTTGTCAAAATTGACATTGAGCCTTTAGTTAAGGATCTCAGCAAAATACTTGAAATGATGAAAGTTTCCATCAAATACGAGGACGCAGACGAATTTTCATTTCAAGATGTGCTATTCCATGAAACGATTATCCGGGCCATCGATCATTCATATATTCAGATGATCTGGAACAATCTAAAACCTGTTATGGAAAGCTTTATTCTGTTATCTATGCGGGTACGGTTAAAGGAAAAACATGAAGACTTCACAAGGATTTTAGATAACCATGAGCTTTATATTCAGGCCATTAAAGCAAAGGACAGGGCGCTGATGATTCAGTCTCTTCATCAAAACTTTGACGACGTACAAGAAAAGGTAGAAGACCTGTGGCTCTCACAACAAATGCTGGCAAAAGGAGCTGAAAGCAACAATGACTAGTTATATGTTAGGAATCGACATCGGCACGACAAGCACAAAAGCTGTGTTATTCAGTGAAAACGGAGACGTGGTACAGAAAGAAAGCATCGGCTATCCGCTCTATACGCCGGATATCTCAACAGCTGAACAAAATCCGGAGGAGATTTTTCAAGCAGTCATCCACACAACAGTGAGAATTACGAAACAGCATCCCGAAAAACAAATCTCATTCATTTCGTTCAGCAGCGCCATGCACAGCGTGATTGCAATCGACGAAAATGACAAGCCGCTGACGCCTTGCATTACATGGGCCGATAATCGGAGCGAAGGCTGGACACATAAGATCAAAGATGAATGGAACGGGCATGAGGTGTACAGACGGACAGGAACACCGATCCATCCGATGTCGCCGTTAAGTAAAATTGCTTGGATCACGAATGAACGAAAAGACATCGCTTCCAAAGCAAAAAAATATATCGGCATCAAAGAGTACATTTTTAAACAGTTATTCAATGAGTATGTCATCGATTATTCTTTGGCCTCAGCGACAGGCATGATGAACCTGAAAAACTTAGATTGGGATGAAGAGGCACTGCGCATCGCAGGCATCACGCCGGATCACTTGTCCAAACTCGTGCCGACAACCCAGATCTTTCAGAACTGCCGTCCGGAATTAGCAATCCAAATGGGAATCGATCCGGAAACACCGTTTGTCATCGGCGCCAGCGACGGCGTGCTGTCCAATCTTGGCGTCAACGCCATTAAGAAGGGCGAGATTGCCGTGACCATCGGGACAAGCGGCGCCATCCGCACAATTATTGACCAGCCGCAAACCGATGAAAAGGGACGAGTTTTCTGCTACGCCTTGACGGACAAGCATTGGGTAATCGGCGGACCTGTAAACAATGGCGGCATCGTTCTTCGCTGGATCAGAGACGAGTTTGCCTCTTCCGAAATCGAAACAGCGACACGATTGGGCATTGATCCATATGATGTGCTGACGAAAATTGCCCAACGCGTCAGACCGGGTTCTGACGGTCTGCTGTTCCACCCATACCTCGCCGGAGAACGCGCTCCGTTGTGGAATTCCGATGTGCGCGGCTCATTTTTCGGCCTGACCATGTCGCATAAGAAAGAACATATGATACGCGCGGCATTAGAGGGTGTCATTTACAACCTGTACACGGTGTTCCTGGCGTTAACAGAATGCATGGACGGCCCGGTAACCCGCATTCAGGCAACAGGGGGATTTGCAAGGTCAGAGGTTTGGCGCCAAATGATGGCGGATATCTTCGAATCAGAGGTTGTCGTACCGGAAAGCTACGAAAGCTCGTGTCTCGGCGCCTGCATTTTAGGCCTGTATGCGACAGGAAAAATTGATTCATTCGATGCCGTGTCCGACATGGTCGGCAGCACGCACAGACACACGCCGATCGAAGACTCAGCCAAAGAGTACAGACAATTAATGCCGATTTTCATTAACCTATCAAGATTATTAGAACATCAATATACACAAATTGCAGACTATCAAAGGGGCTTAATCACACCCAACTAGCACATGACATGAAGGGGAGGGCACTACCATGCCATTAATCATTGTTGCACTTGGGATCTTAGCTTTACTGCTTTTGATTATGGGCTTAAAATTAAACACATTTATTTCCTTGCTGATCGTATCGTTCGGCGTGGCATTGGCACTCGGGATGCCGTTCGATAAAGTTGTCAGCTCCATTGAAGAAGGAATAGGGGGAACCCTTGGCCACATCGCGCTTATCTTCGGACTCGGTGCGATGCTGGGCAAGCTGATCGCGGATTCTGGAGGCGCACAGCGCATTGCGATGACGCTCGTCAATAAATTCGGCGAGAAAAACATTCAATGGGCCGTTGTCATAGCCTCATTCATTATCGGTATTGCGTTATTTTTTGAAGTAGGCTTGGTTCTATTAATTCCGATTGTATTTGCGATTTCACGAGAATTGAAGATTTCTATTTTATATCTCGGAATTCCAATGGTCGCAGCGCTGTCCGTCACGCACGGTTACCTGCCTCCGCATCCTGGACCTACGGCGATTGCCGGCGAGTACGGCGCAAACATTGGGGAAGTCCTGCTGTACGGCTTTATCGTTGCTGTTCCGACAGTGTTCATCGCAGGGCCTTTATTTACAAAGTTTGCGAAAAAAATCGTTCCTGCATCATTTGCGAAAAACGGCAATATTACATCACTCGGCACACAAAAAACGTTCAAGCTTGAGGAGACACCCGGCTTCGGAATCAGCGTTTTTACTGCAATGCTTCCGATTATCATCATGTCGGTCGCAACCATTATCAACCTCCTTCAGGAAACAATCGGATTTGCGGATAACGGAGTTTTAGCATTTATCCGATTGATTGGAAACGCATCGACTGCTATGATTATCTCGTTATTGGTTGCAGTCTATACAATGGGCATCAAACGCAACATTCCAGTCAAAACCGTGATGGACTCTTGTTCAACTGCCATTTCACAAATCGGTATGATGCTTCTGATCATCGGGGGAGGCGGCGCCTTCAAACAAGTGCTGATCAACGGCGGTGTCGGCGATTATGTAGCAGACCTGTTCAAAGGAACGGCATTATCGCCAATTATTCTTGCTTGGCTCATCGCTGCGATCCTGCGCATTTCTTTAGGGTCAGCCACTGTTGCCGCGCTAAGCACAACAGGACTAGTCATTCCGCTATTGGGGCATTCTGATGTTAACCTGGCATTAGTCGTGCTCGCAACTGGCGCCGGAAGTGTCATTGCCTCACACGTCAATGACGCCGGCTTCTGGATGTTCAAGGAGTACTTCGGTTTAAGCATGAAAGAAACATTTGCCACATGGACGTTGCTGGAAACGATTATTTCCGTTGCTGGACTGGGATTCATATTATTGTTAAGTTTAGTTGTATGAAATTGATGAAGGAGCTGTAACACATGTTCAATACGATTGGTGTCATAGGCCTAGGCGTAATGGGAAGCAACATCGCCTTAAACATGGCAAACAAAGGTGAAAACGTCGCCGTCTATAATTACACCAGAGATTTAACGGACCAGCTTATCCAAAAGCTGGATGGACAATCTCTCAGCCCGTACTACGAGCTTCAGGATTTTGTTCAATCGTTAGAGAAACCAAGAAAAATCTTTTTAATGGTCACAGCGGGGAAACCCGTAGATTCCGTCATCCAATCATTAAAGCCTTTGCTTGAAGAAGGCGACGTCATCATGGACGGAGGAAACTCCCACTATGAAGACACAGAAAGAAGATATGACGAGCTGAAGGAAAAAGGCATCGGCTACCTGGGTGTCGGCATTTCCGGAGGCGAAGTCGGCGCATTAACAGGGCCTTCTATCATGCCGGGCGGAGATCGCGACGTCTATGACAAAGCCGCTCCCATCCTGACAAAAATCGCAGCTCAAGTCGGAGAAGATCCGTGCTGTGTCTACATCGGACCAAAAGGGGCCGGGCATTTTACAAAAATGGTGCACAACGGCATTGAGTATGCCGACATGCAGCTGATTGCAGAAGCGTATACGTTTCTGAGAGAAACGCTGCGTCTGCCGCTCGATGAGATTGCCTCTATTTTTGAAACATGGAACCAAGGTGAGCTGAAAAGCTATTTAATAGAGATTACAGCTGAGATTTTACGCAAAAAAGATGACCAAACAGGACAGCCTTTGATCGATGTCATCCTTGATAAAACCGGCCAAAAAGGCACCGGAAAATGGACGAGCATGCAGGCGATTGATAATGGCATCCCGTCCACGATCATCACAGAGTCCTTGTTCGCCCGCTACCTGTCATCCTTAAAAGAAGAACGCGTAGCGGCTCAAGATGTGTTAGCAGGTCCGGAAACGGAAGAAAAACATTTTGATAAAGACACGTGGATTGAATACGTCAGACAGGCTCTTTACATGGGGAAAGTATGTGCCTACGCACAAGGCTTTGCCCAATACAAAATGTCATCTGAGCTTTACGGATGGAATCTGCCGCTCAAAGACATCGCCTTGATTTTCCGAGGCGGCTGCATCATCCGCGCAGATTTCCTAAATGTCATCAGCGAAGCATTCAGCGAGCAGCCAAACCTGTCAAACCTGATGATTGCGCCTTATTTCTCAGATAAGCTCCAGTCTTATCAAACAGGCATGCGCAAAGTCGTTTGTGAGGGCATCAGCACCGGAAGCTCATTCCCATGCTTAACAACAGCGCTCTCTTATTACGACGGCTACCGCGCAGGTCGTTCCAATGCGAACCTCTTGCAGGCGCAGCGCGATTACTTCGGCGCCCATACGTACGAACGAACAGATATGGACGGCGTTTTCCATACGAATTGGTCTGAATAACTGTCATAAAAAAACACGGTCAGTTTCAACTGAACCGTGTTTTTTTCATCTCATCTAACAAAGAGAATATTCCTCTGAAAACATAAGTCGTGTTATAAATATCATAAACAGTGATACAATAATAGCTAGAAACAATCCCCAATAAAGTAAAAGTTACCGCTTGCTCATTGTGTCATAAAATGTTCAAATGCCTAACAGCTCTGATGCACAAAAGTCCCGAAAAACCTTGTCTAATTGAGAATCAGTCCCTTTTTACATTCTCAGCTGCCATCACAGAAATGCCAAAATCCTTCCTGTCACACCTTATACAAAATGAAAAAAAGTCATGTATTAGCGGGGTTTTGGCTTGACAAAAAATATATATTAATTAATAATTGGTATATAATTAGAATTATTATTGAAAGCGCATATGCTTTCTAATACATTTTTAGGAGGAATATACATTATGTCTTTAATCGGTAAAGAAGTACTTCCATTCGAAGCAAAAGCATTCAAAAACGGTGAATTCATCGATGTAACAAACGAAGATTTGAAAGGCCAATGGAGCGTATTCTGCTTCTACCCAGCAGATTTCTCTTTCGTATGCCCAACTGAGCTTGAAGATCTTCAAAACCAATACGCTGCACTTAAAGAATTAGGTGTTGAAGTATACTCTGTTTCTACAGATACTCACTTCGTACACAAAGGCTGGCATGACAGCTCTGAAAAAATCGGCAAAATCACTTACGCAATGATCGGTGACCCATCTCAAACGATCTCTCGCAACTTCGATGTTCTTGACGAAGAATCTGGTCTTGCTGACCGCGGAACATTCATCATCGATCCAGACGGCGTCATCCAAACTGTTGAAATCAATGCAGGCGGTATCGGCCGTGACGCAAGCAACCTAATCAGCAAAGTAAAAGCAGCACAATACGTCCGTCAAAACCCAGGTGAAGTTTGCCCGGCGAAATGGGAAGAAGGCGGCGAAACGCTTACACCTAGCCTTGATCTAGTAGGTAAAATCTAAGGAGTGCATTCCATTGGGACTTGATGCAAATATCAAAGCACAATTAAATCAATACATGCAGCTAATTGAGAATGACATTGTTCTCAAAGTTAGCGCAGGCGAAGATGACACTTCTAAGGACATGCTGGCTCTCGTTGATGAGCTGGCTTCCATGTCCTCTAAAATTTCAGTTGAAAAAGCTGAATTAAACAGAACGCCAAGCTTCAGTGTCAATCGTGTCGGAGAAGACACTGGCGTTACATTCGCCGGTATCCCTCTTGGCCACGAATTTACATCATTAGTTTTGGCATTGCTCCAAGTGAGCGGCAGACCGCCTAAGGTAGACCAAAAAGTCATTGATCAGGTGAAGAAGATCAGCGGTGAATACCACTTTGAATCTTATATCAGCCTGACATGCCACAACTGTCCTGACGTTGTACAAGCTTTAAACATGATGAGCGTGCTGAACCCGAACATTACGCACACGATGATTGATGGTGCGGCATACAAATCAGAAGTTGAAAGCAAAAACATCATGGCGGTGCCGACAGTTTACCTGAATGGGGAATCCTTCGGCAGCGGCCGGATGACGCTTGAAGAAATTCTTGCAAAAATGGGCAGCGGTGCAGACGCATCTGAGTTTGCTGACAAAGAGCCGTTTGACGTTCTTGTTGTCGGAGGCGGACCTGCTGGCGCAAGTGCAGCAATCTACACTGCGCGTAAAGGCATCCGCACTGGTGTAGTCGCTGAACGCTTCGGCGGACAGGTTCTCGACACCATGAGCATCGAAAACTTCATCAGCGTCAAAGCGACTGAAGGGCCAAAGCTTGCTGCAAGCCTTGAAGAGCACGTAAAGGAATATGATATTGATATCATGAACCTCCAGCGCGCAAAACGCCTTGAGAAGAAAGACCTTTTCGAACTTGAACTTGAAAACGGCGCTGTCCTGAAAAGTAAAACAGTGATCCTGTCAACAGGTGCCCGCTGGCGCAATGTCAACGTACCTGGTGAACAAGAGTTCAAAAACAAAGGTGTCGCATACTGCCCGCACTGTGATGGGCCATTGTTTGAAGGCAAAGACGTAGCGGTTATCGGCGGCGGAAACTCTGGAATCGAAGCAGCGATTGACCTTGCAGGTATTGTCAATCACGTTACTGTGCTCGAGTTCGCGGCGGAGCTGAAAGCAGACGAAGTGCTGCAAAAACGTCTTTACAGCCTGCCAAACGTCACTGTGCACAAAAATGCACAAACAAAAGAAATCACAGGCGACCAGAGCGTAAACGGCATCACATACGTAGACCGCGAAACAGGCGAAGAAAAACACGTTGAACTCCAAGGTGTATTCGTCCAAATCGGTCTCGTGCCAAACACAGAATGGTTAGACGAAACGGTTGAACGCAACCGCATCGGCGAAATCATCGTCGACAAGCACGGCGCGACAAGCGTTCCAGGCTTATTCGCTGCCGGCGACTGCACAGACAGTGCGTACAACCAAATCATTATTTCAATGGGATCAGGTGCAACCGCCGCTCTCGGCGCGTTTGATTACCTTATCCGCAACTAATAAAAGAAAGCCGCAATATTGCCAGATTGGCATCATTGCGGCTTTCTTTTTTATTCCAAAAATATTGCGCGTTTTATACATTTGTAATATAGTTGTAATGTTAGAGAATGGTCACTTGACACTCAGCATATTTGCTGTTTTTAATGCGATACGCACTGATTTTCGATTTAACGTGCCCTGATACTTTTTGACCTTGTTCTTGAGATCTTTAATGGTTTTTTCCTTTTGGGCGTTTTCTAATACCATAAGCGCTTCCCAGCGTTTCGCTGTTTCTGTGGAACTGCAGCCGCTAACTGTAGTCACAGGAGGAAGAAGCTTCGTGTTAGATAGTTTTTCGTCAAAAGGAACAGTATCAAGTATCGCTTTCTCTTTATAAATATGATCAAGCTCATTTTGATCCAGAAAGCTGATGAAATGGTCAAAGTTTTGTGCTTGCCGTTTTTCAGGCTGATGAAAATCAAGGGTTTCAATTAGTTGTGACAGTTTTGTCTTCTCTGTGATCTCATTGGCCATGACATGCGTTAACTGATGATACTCAGCTAATTCCCGCATTCTGGCGTCTTTCGGGAGCAGCAGGCTTGGTGTTCCGGCAATCGTTGCTGCGATATTCCCATGCAGCCTTGCACCGAAGCTTAAATCAGCTTGTCTCAGGAAATCCAGCCAAGTCGGCACATTTAAAAAGAACCGGACTCTATCATTTTGGTAAGCCGGGTCTTCCATGCTGACCGGGTAATTATCGGCAGGCTTCGCTAAGGCAGGCGCACCTGCATATGTCAGAATCATCTCTTTTCGCCATTGCGGGATAAAGTAATGATTCGGGAACTCTTTCATGCTTCTCGTAATGAAGTCCAGCACATGCTTAGGAGACAGCTTTGATGAGTTAACCGTCACCATTGATTCAAATGTAATATTGGTTTCTCTTATCTTCAATTCCCTTCCAAACGCATACATCGAAGGACAGCCAATTACCGTATGGTCAATCCCTTCACGGAATCCTAATCTGGAAAGGTATTTCGCTGTAATTTCACCGCGGACACCAATCATATTGGATCTCTCCAGCACGGCACTCACAAACGCCTTTACATCCTCATCAAAAGGAAAACCTTCATTTAATTTTGGTTCAAATGGCGCCCGCAGCCCAACACCAATCACAACAACCGGAATGGTTAGTTTCTTTATCAATTGGGTATATTTCCTTAAAGAAGGCACGAAATCCTTTCGGAATGCATCTGCCAGCGGGATAATATACATATCATATGTTTTATTCATTTCCTCAGCATCCGCCGGATTAATCCGATAATAATCAGGAGTAATCGTTGTTCCCTCTTTCATCAGCGTGCGAAACACACTGTAGGCATATACTAAGTTTCCCACGTTGCCGCCAATAGAGTTGCGAACAATCATTTCAGCTGCATTGAATGTATCAAATGGTGATATACCAGCTCTTATTAATATATTTTTCAATGTGATGTTGCCCCTTCCTCGCCAAATTTTAATCAGGAGATGTGCTTAGGGAACTCAATCATAATCTTAAACTCTTCAGCCGGACACCCTCTTTCATCCCTTTTTACTCACAAACTCTCTTTCTTCTATTAAATTATACAAAAAAGCATCTTACAGGTGAAATCATAACATAGCGATCAGCATTGGTAATCTATTCCCATCAACGGGTATCAGAACACATCACATCAAAAAACCCGAACCGGCAAAAGTGCACCATTCGGGTCGCAGCTTACAATTCCTCGCCACTCGTTTGAATGACGTTTATATATCGCTTCATCGATCCGTTTCCTTCATTGTCTCGAGCAACATAGATCATGATTTCATTTCGCCTGTTATAAAGGAGACGATTTCAGTAATGCCCCAAGTCGTATAGCGGTTTAAACATAGCTTTATGTTGTCATGAGCAATCCTTTTTCTTTTACTAACCCTTCAGTAAAAAAAGTAGTGTTCGTAAGCAGAAAGCTATTAGTGATGTACTAGAATGAAAAGTCTCATCAATTGAAAATGTATATAGAGGCAGTTCGATATGATGAAATTTTAGTTATTTCTTAATGTAAGGGTTTAACAGGCGAAACGTTTCTGTTAGTATGGCAACCAAAGCTAGCAGGTGCCTTAGCCCTCCCAGTTTCACCTCTGATGCTGCAGAATCCCAAGCAGCATACAAAATTGAAAACCTCAACAATAGTGAGCTGATGTTGACGTTCGAGCATGCAGATGTTCATATTGATAGATGGAAATGCAACTCTAAAAGATCATGTAACCAGCAAAGAGCAAATTCTCTCCAAAAGCTCAATTGACAAAAGTGGTGATCCTGTTACACTACGATACAAAAGAATTGATCATGGTGCTTTGATCAAAGCAGTAAACCAAAACTCTGACTGGTGTAGGTATACTGGGTTTTGCAGGAGCTACCGTAGGAACAGTCACAATACCCGGCATTGCCAATGACAGGCGCTGCTGCATCTTGCTTCTAATATAGAACTCTTCTAACACTATTTATGGAAGGCGGCCGACATGTACAAAATCATCATTCCTGCCATACTAGCGATCTTTGCGCTCTGGATACTCTTACAGATTTCCCTAGAGATGAGCATCGTTAAGAATCCAATGAACTACTTTATTGCATTCAATATCTTTTTCCTTTTTATAAAGATGGTGAAAGAAAAACAACAATAGTTTGGGCGATGCAAGCAGGAAGACACCTTCTCCCTAACAAAATCATCAGTACACATGGATTTATCTCGCGTTTTAACGATATATAGGTGCACACAAAAAGCTACTTCACTGAGAAGTAGCTCCCTTTATCATATGCCCATTTTGATCCATCTGGTTTTAGAAAAGCGAAGTATAATCGCATTTATGATAATGATCGAAACTAAATACAAAATAATAAATAAAATATCATTATTCCCAAGTGCCATGTTATCAGATTGAAGCACTCTTTCTATTCGCGGATACATAGTGTTACCCGCTTCAAAAGGAGCGATAAAACCAAACGTTTTATTGCTTATAGCTACTAAAATAACAGAAGTAATCCAATAAACGATACTGACACCTATACTAATTAATATATTAGGACATAGCATGCTTATGGTTCCAATAATTAAAATATACTGCAGTATAACCGCAGAAAATAAAAATAACAATAAAGTAAAATGCGAAAAATCATGGTACGTCAACGATATGACTAGCAACCCTAGCCCAATAAACACAAAACATTCCAAAAATAAAACAGCTATCTTTTTATAAAAGAAAGTATAGATGTTCTCTCCAATTAATTTGTAAAAGAGAATATTTTTGTTTGTATACTCTCTATTAATAAAGAAAGCTATAACAAATGAAAATAACATCAAACCAAACTGAGTCGCAACGGTATAGGAGCTAAAGAAAAACATCTCGGGTGTAACATTGCTGACTTTGTCGATTCCAACAAGTAAAAAATATCCCAGTAAAAATAAAAATACGAACATAGATCCTAAAATAATGAAAACTTTGTTGCTAATACTTTTTTTAAACTCTAATTTCATCTTAAGCCCCCACTGTTTACTTACTCATTTATATACACTTCAATTAATTTATCCACTGAATGATATTGCCGAATTTTCTGGTGATTAAATATGTAATAGTCCCCTTCTATCGCCTTTAAATCAGACAAATCATGTGTAATATTAATGATAATCTTATCTGGGTTCTCCTGGATATACTTTTTTAAGAAGCCATGGATCTCTATAACCGTTTTTTTGTCTAATGAATTCGTTATTTCATCTAAAACAATAATATTTTTATCCTCTAATAAGAAACTAAGCAATTTTAGTTTTTGCTTTTGCCCATCACTCAAATTTTTGATCAGAATTTTCCCATCTATATTATCAAGATTAAGTAAATGTGCAATCTTATTTAGCATTTCCGAACCAAACTTTTCACTCAAAAAGTGTAATAAAAAGTCCTTAGAAACATCATTAGGTATATTCGATGAGCTGGATATTAAAGAAACATTTTGTCGAATATCTCTGCCGATTCGTTTGCTATTATTCAACAAAAAGTCTTTAGCAAGCTGTGATTTGCCGACTCCATTTTTTCCGACGACATGGTTGATTTTCCCACTCGAAAAATGTAAGTCAGTGTCCTGAAGTAAGGTTTTGCCCTTCACTTTTAAAGTATAATTCGCTATATTCATATGCATACTCCTAGGAAATATTTACATAAATAAAGAGACGCCTTTTTCTTTGTTAATTAATTAATACTGTTTTTATTTTTGAGGTACCTCTTTCGTTTCCGATTCAGCACTGGAAGAAGAAATGTTTTTTCGATGATTAATTTGGAGATCTTTTACTCTATTTTGCAATATATAAGATCCAATGCACAACGGAATTTACCGCAAGTCCAATTCCTATAACTTGAATAGTAAGGACTAACCAATGATTTGTTTTAAAGCGACTATATTCGTCTAAGCTAAGAAAAGCCAAAAGAATTTTGTAACCATCAGAATTCAATATTGGAACTAAGTTCCACAGTAAAGTTGATGAGAATAGCATAAATGCTACCGTTAAAGATTCACTGGAAATTGTAAATTGATTTATTATTTCTAGCATATTAATTATAAAATAATTGATAAACAAGCCGAATAAATGAACGATTATCTTTTCATTTCTGGACAGCATGTAGGTTTCATTCAATTGGACATAAAAAGCAGGGAAAACATAAAAATTGAGTTTAAAGCCAACTTTGTCAAAGTTTTTCCCGAAAAACTTTAAAGAATAAATATGTCCCAATTCATGAAGCACTATATTCATTATAAAGTAAAAAGCTATAATTATCCACATTTCCCATCCAAATATTACAGAAGTTAACTCTTTCTGCAATTTAATCAAATGAATATAATTCAACATGAACATTATGGCCGTAAAAGATAAGAACAAGTAAAAAAATTTTGTTGACACTCTCTCTTTATAAGTTTCAAAATATGATAATTGTTCATCTGTAAGAGAATCTAAGTTTTTCTTATAATAATCACCACTTATTTTGTCTTTTATAAAAACGTTTTTTTGTACAATCACTTCATATTTCTCATCTTCATACTTCAAAATTTTCATAATAATATTTTTCCATGTGAGGATAAAAGTAGTTTATTTTTTCAGCGGAGTTGAATAGAGAACCACAAACACCACAAATTGAAGAAAATTCATAAGGGATATCAAATTCTTCTATTTTATTGTTTTCTTTTAAAATATCCAAGAACCATTTGAATCCTTCTTTCCTAAGAATAAATAATAGCAAGTTTGAATTTAACTTTTCTACTGTTCTTTCAAAATTCTGATTATATTCTTCTCTTAAGGTTATTTTTGTTTCAAAAATAGCAGGTGAACAACACGGATAAATCTCTCCGTCATGATGATATACAATCTCATATCCGGGACAATATAAGGAATCATCATCATCAAGATTGTGAAACTTATGTATATTTTCTGGCCTAATCCTAGTTCTGGCAGCACCAACTGATATCATTGGAAATTTTGTAATCTTTACACCTAAGATTGAATCACCCAAATCCTCCAAAATATGGTTTGACATCTTGTCTTTAGTAACTGCCATATTAAGAGAAATATCAATATCAGGGTATTTCCTGCTATGCTCTAATATGTTTTTAATACTGGACGATTTGACAAATGGAGCGTGATACTCATCATAACTTATAGTTAAGGCTACAACATTTAACGAATTCATATCATAAAAGTATTCTTGAACCCTTTTCCTGCTGACACCCCAAAATCCATTAGAAATCAACGTTATTTGTTTTTCATATGGTTTAATGATTTCCATTAGTTCTTTCAAAAATATATAGTCTAAAAAAATTTCCCCACCTGTAAAAGAAATCACTTGAATGGTTTTATTTTTTGCAAATTCAGTAACTAAGTCTCTTATATAATCCTTTTCCATCTTAATTGTGGAAGTTGGTGAACTAGAAAAACAACAATGATCACAAGACGCATTACACTTAGAATCTAAATTGATTGATACTGTTTTATCATACATGATTAATCCCCCTGAAAAATGATAAAGGAGAGTTAAACTCTCCTTTATACCCCCAAATTAATGACCACTTCCAAGAATCCAGCGATTTTCTTTTGATTTTACAAAGTACCAAAGGTCATTCACTTTTGCTAACTTCTGTGATTCGTCTAATAGTCCCTTAAACTCTAAATTTTTTACAGGTTCATTGTTTGTGTTTTCCTTTTTCATAATCTCCCCTCCTTCTCTACTAATATAAACCAATTATTCCATATAGTTCAATGTGAGTCAACACATTAGACTAAAAAATCAGAATATTTTTTCTGGTTATAGGATATATCACTCATTCTCCTTTGATATAGATCCACTGAAACCTATATCATATAGATTAAAAGTCACAGGTCGCCTCCGAATCATTAATAGACTGCAAATGGTAAACAAATGATTGTTACCATAGTAATACAAACCTTTCAGCCTAACCCCGAATCAAATATAGCTCACTCCGTGGATACTGTTGCTTAAAGGATTTTTGAGCTCTCTTGCTTTCTCTCTATTTTCCGCTTTTATTAATTCCACACTCATCTCTGCACCTCTTTCCCTCATTTCAATTGTCACAAAAAGCAGTTATGAGGTACTATCATATCAAGGTCCAATGTTTAAAAATAATGCCATACTTTTAAATTCACCTTATCATGCACATGCTCATAAATAGGGGTTATTCTAAAAAGGGGATGGACGATTTTGGAAAGCAAGTACTTAGATCTACTCGCGCAAAAATACGATTGTGAAGAAAAAGTGGTAACGGAAATCATCAATTTGAAAGCGATACTGAACCTGCCAAAAGGCACCGAGCATTTTGTCAGTGATTTGCACGGGGAGTATCAGGCCTTCCAGCACGTGCTCCGCAATGGTTCAGGACGTGTCAAAGAGAAGATACGCGATATTTTCAGCGGCGTCATTTACGATAGAGAAATTGATGAATTAGCGGCATTGGTCTATTACCCGGAAGACAAGCTGAAGTTAATCAAACATGACTTTGATGCGAAAGAAGCATTAAACGAGTGGTATAAAGAAACGATTAACCGAATGATTAAGCTCGTTTCTTATTGCTCCTCCAAGTATACCCGCTCCAAACTGCGCAAAGCACTGCCTGCCCAGTTTGCTTATATTACGGAGGAGCTGCTATACAAAACAGAACAAGCTGGCAACAAGGAGCAATATTACTCCGAAATCATTGATCAGATCATTGAGCTTGGCCAGGCTGATAAGCTGATCACCGGCCTTGCATACAGCGTTCAGCGGCTGGTGGTCGACCATCTGCATGTTGTCGGCGATATTTACGACCGCGGCCCGCAGCCGGATAGGATTATGGAAGAACTGATCAACTATCATTCTGTCGATATTCAATGGGGAAATCACGATGTCCTTTGGATCGGCGCCTATTCCGGTTCCAAAGTATGCCTGGCCAATATTATCCGTATCTGTGCCCGCTATGACAACCTGGATATTATTGAGGACGTGTACGGCATCAACCTGAGACCGCTGCTGAACCTGGCCGAAAAATATTATGACGATAATCCAGCGTTCCGTCCAAAGGCAGACGACAACAGGCCAGAGGATGAGATTAAGCAAATCACAAAAATCCATCAAGCGGTTGCCATGATCCAATTCAAGCTCGAGAGCCCGATTATCAAGAGACGGCCGAACTTTAATATGGAAGAACGGCTGTTACTCGAGAAAATAGATTATGATAAAAATGAAATTACGCTGCACGGAAAAACATATCAACTGGAAAACACCTGCTTTGCGACGGTGAATCCGGAACAGCCAGATCAGCTATTAGAAGAAGAAGCAGAAGTCATAGACAAACTGCTATTCTCTGTCCAGCATTCCGAAAAGCTGGGCCGCCATATGAATTTTATGATGAAAAAAGGCAGCCTTTATTTAAAATACAACGGCAACCTGTTGATTCACGGCTGTATTCCTGTCGATGAAAACGGCAATATGGAAACGATGATGATTGAGGATAAACCGTATGCGGGCCGTGAACTGCTCGATGTGTTTGAACGGTTCTTACGGGAAGCATTTGCCCACCCGGAAGAAACCGACGATCTGGCGACAGATATGACCTGGTATTTATGGACAGGCGAGCACTCCTCCCTCTTCGGAAAACGCGCCATGACGACATTTGAGCGGTATTTCATCAAAGAAAAGGAAACGCATAAAGAGAAGAAAAACCCGTATTATTATTTACGCGAAGACGAGGCAACCTGCCGAAACATCCTGGCAGAATTCGGCCTCAATCCAGATCACGGCCATATCATCAACGGCCATACACCTGTAAAAGAAATCGAAGGAGAAGACCCTATCAAAGCAAACGGAAAAATGATCGTCATCGACGGCGGCTTCTCCAAAGCCTACCAATCCACAACAGGCATCGCCGGCTACACGCTGCTATACAACTCCTACGGCATGCAGCTCGTCGCCCATAAACACTTCAACTCCAAGGCAGAAGTCCTAAGCACCGGAACCGATGTCTTAACCGTGAAGCGATTAGTGGATAAAGAGCTTGAGCGAAAGAAAGTGAAGGAAACGAATGTGGGTGAGGAACTGCTGCAGGAGGTTGCGATTTTGGAGAGTTTGCGGGAGTATCGGTATATGAAGTGAGGAATATTTAGGGTTCAGAGATGATGATATGCTTCCCTTAAAAGTAGACAGATGGAATAAAAAATCTGTTTGCCTTAGGGGAGTTTTTTCAAGGCTGGAAAATGGTACTCAAAGTAAGAATGTGATCTTGGGAATATTTCAATGAAAGAGGTTGCGAAAAAATATGACATTCGTACCGAATCAATTTGTGAATGGAGAGCGTTGCACGACATAGTCGGCGCTGAGAGCGAAACGTTAAAAACACCATACTAACTCCGGCTCTATCAACGTAACAATCGTCTGACAATGATGCATCTAAGTCTAGCACTTATCAATATTAGCTGAAAAAATAATGGTTATGATGGTATTAACCTTATGTGTGAAAAGACCAAGAATTTTTTCTTGGTCTTCTAAAAAATTATATTGTTTATAGTTCAAATATCAAGCACAGTCATATATGTTTCCTTTTTGTGAATAAATGATTCTCTCCCTCCTTCTAGAATAGAAACGATATGTTTTAAAACAACTTCGTCATCCGGGTATCCTTTTTTTGATAACCAACCTCTTTTATTGTCTGATTCTAATATTATAACTTGCTCGGCGTCTGCATTAGTTACTATCGTAGCAGAATGTGTAGCTATTATTACTTGTCTTTTATTTTTGATTTTTCTCAAGCTTTTTACTAGATTTTGATAAATATATAGGTTGTCTAAGTTATCTTCTGGTTGATCGATTACCAATGGTGTACTATCGACACTATGTTCTCCATAATTAAATATCAAAGTAAGTATGGCCACAACCTTTTGACCAAGAGATAGCTCATCAATATCTTTCATAACTACTTTTTCTGTACGTATCGTTTCTTTAGAATTAATATTAAATTTTAATGAGAATTCATCTATTATTTCAAATAGTAACTTAAAACTATTTGTCACTTTTTCAATGTTCCTAAAAATACGCTCCTCAATTTTATTATAAACACGAACCATATTCTTTATAGAAACATTTTCATACTCGCCTGTAATAGTTCCTGAAATGAAATTATTTAAAGACAACTCATTTTCAATTTGTTTGTGCTCTTTATTTAGAATAAGTTCTAAAAATTCTAAATAACCGAACTTTTTAGTTGCCTCATAAACAAATTCATCTATATCGTCCCAAGTCAAATACGTGTTTAAAACTCTTTTTCCTTTTTCTCTATCAAAAATTGGATCATATCTTAGTTCAAGTTCTTTTAGATAAAAGGTAGGATCTTTTAATTTCGGTGAATAAACTATTTGGATTAATTTATTATTCAAACGATTAAATTCCTCAATAGCCATTTTAACATTTTCTTCTCGTTTTTTTATATTAACCAGAACGCTTTGAATATTCTCTCGAAGATATTTTCTATAGTTATTTTTATGGAGCTTATTTAATTTACTTAATACTATTTTAGATCCATTAAGTCTTTCTCCATTTAAAACTATGTCTCTAATAAATTCGCTAATCCTTCCTGTATTACTTAATTCAACAATATTATTAATTGAATAGCTTTTTTTATAAACACTTTCTATTATCGTAGTTGTTTCATTATAATTTAACTCTTGAAATTTATAACCATTTGAAGATTCTACTTGACTAACACGATACAGATTAATCCAGTTTTGGGACAATCTCCTAGTGCCACTTTCTGTCTCAGTTGTTTCTGAAAATGCTTTTCTTAAAAAATAGTTATTGCCTGAATAACCCGATTCGGTGATTTGTGGTATAAAGTTTAAAATGTAATCCATGTTTTTATAATTAAAAACAATATATATAAGATTATGACGTGATATGTATTCAAGTTGATTAATATTCGTGACCTCTAAAGTGAACGCTGTCTCTAAAATACTTAAAATTGTACTTTTTCCGACTCCTCTTCCTCCTATTATGCAGTTTAAATCTCTAGAAAAGTCGACTATGAAAGGTTTTTCTGGTTGTTCTTTATCTCCTAGAAAACCTTTCTCTCCTGGCTCTATATATATGCCTTTTAGAAATCGGTCATTATAAATTGGTTTGTCTATATATATACAGAATTGATAATTTTTAAATGCTTTTTTTAACGACTTAAAGCTTAAATTATTAAATTTAATCCAAGTATTTTTTTTACCTAATTGATTAAGTTCATGCGAGTCCCCTTCATGTATAAAACAAAAATCGCCTTTTGAACTTTCTTGATATTTTTTTATCCTGTTGGAAATTCTCTCCTTAGAATCTATATTTGTTAAGCCTAATATTTTTAAACCACTAAAACCAAATAATGATCTCTTATATAAATTTGTCCCTAAAAAATCACTTGTATTTATATGAGCAATGTATGGAATACCCCCGTTTTCAGTTATCCTATTTACCATATCAAGACAAGATATATAGGTTCCTTCTTCCTCAGAATGTATATATTTACTAACAAAATTTTTCAAATCAGTGTATTTATGCTCATCAAAAATCCCCACTAAATGGTAATAGTCTGAACAACTAATTTCAATACCTAGGAATAACTTAATACTTTTTCTTTGAGTGTTTCCTTTAATCCTAGATTTATAGTAATCAACTAAAACTGCTTGTAACTTCTTAAACCCATTAATAGTATTATGATCAGAAATAACTGCTGCATGTATATTATTTTTATATAATGAATGTGCAATTAATTGATATCCTAATATCTCTTTAAAGTTTGAAAAACTCACATGGAAATCTCTATTTATATCTTCAATAACTTGTTTTTCAAATATAGCAAAATCCTCTTTTTGTATTCTTTCCAGAAACTCTTTAGAATACAATCCCTCATTCAGTGCAACATCAAAAACCTCCTTTAATTTCATGTTTTTGAATAATTTTCCTGGTAATAATCTATAGTCATGAGATGCTGGTGTATGAATATGAAACTCTACTTTTAATAACTTTCCATAAGATTCTTTCATTTGTTGGATACTTTTATAAACAATGTTAAGTTTATTACTATGTTCCAATTTAAAAGTAAACTCCAATCTATGGTAATTTTATATTCAGGTTACTTTTTAATTATCCTAAATTTGTTTTCATCTTTAATGAACTAACCTAAAAAACATACTATATTAATATATCGCTATTTCTAATCAAGCAGAGAAGAGTCTCTGCTTGATCTTTTTTTATGCTTTTTAAATTGACTAAATAAATATCTTTCCTAACTTTTATGATAGAGTTTTAAGGCGGTTTTTTAACATTTCGATCAATCCAGTTGTAGTTTCTTTTCTTTCGAAAAATTTCCTATCCTCGCTAATGTCCAAAATTCCCTCATTTATAATAAATTCTTTTATTAAACTTAAAGCATTCTCTATTATTTCCAAGGACTTTGCATCATTTAACATAACCTTTTCAACTTTTTCAGATATTTTTTCCGCATTTTTATCAATAATTTTTGAAGGATTTTTAAGGTCTGATATTAGATACTTTATTACCATCATTATGTGCCAACGTGCTCTTCGATGTTTTTTTCCTTCTTCATTATTTCTAATAAAAGCTTCTACTCTATACCATGTAAGCCCACTCACATAATATGGATTTAACAAGCTGCTATCCGTAAATAATTTACCTCTAGTTTTTTGTTCAACTTTTCCATACTGACCTGATACTTCATGTGGTAAATCCAAAAACATAGCAGAAGTAGCTTTTATTTGAAATGGAATATTAATAATTTTTGTTTTTTGAATGTCTTCATTTCTGTATTGTTCGGTTCTTCGCTCATAATATAATAAAAATTTATTTTGATTTCTCTTTGCTCTATAATATTCCTCTAATGACTTCTGTTCATCTCTTAAAGCTAATAATTGCTCTGGTTTCAAAGCAGTTTGACTATTTGTTGCCTTAATTATTGCATTTTTAGTATCCTCATCCTCAGTCCCAATTAAACGAATTGGTATATAGATATTCTTCTCGATAATGTCTTTCAATGATTCAAATATTACATTACTTGTTTGACAACCATTTACAATTTGATAGTTTACTAGGCTTGCTTCAGTTGAAATAATATGTACTTGATCTGCAATTATTGTTATCCCGTTATTTAAAAGTCCAAATAAATGCGCATTGGTTCCCGTTAAACCATTTTTCATATCTAGATTTACATCAAATTTCTCGTTTGCACCTAAATAATCACGGATATTATCTTCAAAAATTCCTTTTCTAAGGATTCTTTCTCCATCTACGGCTTCTGATAAAATATCTAATAAATCCTCTAATTTAATTAGCCCAAAATAAGCAGACTTTATAATTCCAGTACTATCTTTAGGATATGGCACTGGTTGTTTATCTAAATTAAATTTTATTTCTGTTAGATTATTTTCTTTTTGATGTAATTCCCTTATTTCCTTCAAGCCAATAAAATTTAGTGATATATTGTCTTCATCAAATATATATCTTTGCTTTAATACTTCTAAACCTGTTAATATTTCAGACTTTAAATGAAGATCAATATCCTCATCTTTTACTGAAATTTTCTTCGGTGCTAAAGCAGTATAATACATTTTAAGAGCCGGGTCATTTTTAAATTTTGTGCTTAAATCATATATATATTTTGCCGTTTCCCAAGAGTTTTTGAGCTCAGTAATCTCACAAAATTCGAAGTTAAAAAACCTGTTTACTCCCTGTAAAAAATCCCTAACTTCGCTCCTATCAAATTTTTCAGAAGTCTTCGTTTGAGTAAATAAAAATTTCACTTCAATTTTTCGGGTAGAATTACAAATATAATCTACATCCTCTACGCCTTCGACCAATTTATCATTAATAAAAATAGCTACTCCATCAATCCCAAATGCTGTTCCTGTTTCCATATCCTCATAACTTGCATGAGGATCATTATTGTATGAACTTAAAATTAAATCATTTATAAACATCTCAAAAATATTATGTTCATTCTTTGCTTTTCTTCTTGAAATTTCGTATTTATCCACAAAACCTTTTACATATCCCGAAATCATAGGATGTTTAATAGTAGTGACTACCGCCATTTAATTACCTCCAGTAGTTTTAATGTTACAAAATACTTCTTTTTTATAAAAATAAATAGTAAGATAAAAATCTTTCTACTTATGATACGGCTCCCCCCGATTAATCCGAAAAGCCCGATAAATCTGCTCTACCAGAATCAGCCGCATCAACTGATGAGGAAACGTCATTTTCGAGAACGACAGCTTTTCATCCGCTCGCTTCATCACTGCGTCACTCAATCCGAGTGATCCGCCGATGACGAAGGTGACTTTGCTTTTTCCATATGTAGCCAGCTTATCTATTGTATCGGCTAGTTCTTCGGATGTTTTCATTTTTCCTTCGATGGCGAGGGCGATGACGTGGGCGTCGGGGCTGATTTTGGATAGGATGCGGTCGCCTTCTTTGTCTTTTATGATTTTCATGTCCTGGTCGCTTAGGTTTTCCGGCGCTTTTTCGTCCGGGAGTTCGATAATGTCGATTTTTGCGTAGGCTGAAAGTCGTTTTGTGTATTCTTCAATGCCTTGCTTGAGGTATTTTTCTTTTAGTTTTCCAATTGTCACAATATTGATATTCACAGGTCATCCCCACTTTAGAAACAAGTTATTCATATATGTTGTCCACATTTGTGGATATCTTTTCTGTATTTTGTGTAAGATCATTCGTTCCCCACTATATATACTGCGGGTTCCCCACATAATTCACAGGCTGTGGATAAACTGTTAGTATGTTCGAGTTTTCTGATTTCGGGCGGTAGCTCGTGGTCGTCTATGTACATATCCAGTACGGTTTCGATGTGTTCTTCACAGGAATAATACGTTTGTTTCATGTTCAAATCCTCCGATGGTTTCTTGCATTTTGCAAATATTCTCCTCCCAATATAACCTATTTATTCACATGTTAGTAGTGCTTCGGGCTGAGTTTTATCCACAATTCGACAAACAAGCTGTTGATGACTCTATTTCGCTCGTATGTTAGTTTGGATGTAACCGATGTGTGGGGAGGTCTGTCTTTTGCGTCTTAAATGGGTTTTGCTTTTTGTGATCATGTTGCTGCTTGCTGGTTGCCAGCCGTCTTATTGGGTGTTAGAGAAGGATCGACTTGATGAAGTGACAGATATTAAAATGTACGTAAATGATCTTCAAATGCATGATGACGTAAAAGGATATCAAATCTTCACCATTTCAGAAGGCAAAAAAATGGTCGGCGTTTCTCTCGGAAGCAGCGAGAACGACAAACAGCTTGAGGTGTCAGACGTCAAATTCTCATCTAAAGAAACGGTTGTAACTGTGAAGCGAAAAGCTACTCTCAAAGCAAATGAGAAAAACCCTTATATTTTAATTGGACTGGACAAAATCAAAGGGGATTTCATCGTACAGGATGAATTGGGAAATCGATTTGAAGAAATAGATTATCAGCAATAAAGCCGGCGTTCCAAGGAACGTCCGGCTTTTTCTTTTACTTCAATGTTCCATGCGGGTCGATGACGAATTTTTTGGCTGCGCCTTTGTCGAAGTCGCTGTAGCCGTTTGGCGCGTCGTTCAGAGAAATGACGGTGGCGTTGACGGCTTTTGCGATTTGCGCCCTGCCGCTTAAGATCGCTTTCATCAAATTGCGGTTGTATGTCATGGCTGGTGTTTGTCCGGTGACGAAGGTGTGGGCTTTGGCCCAGCCAAGTCCGAATCGGATTTTTAGTGAGCCTGTTTTGGCATCCGCATCCTTTGCACCGGGATCTTCGGTTACATATAAGCCCGGAATGCCGAGGCTTCCTCCGACCTGGGTGACGTCCATAATCGAGTTCAGCACGGCGGCAGGCGCTTCTCCTTGATTGCCGTGCCCAGAGGCTTCAAAGCCGACACAGTCCACTGCGGCATCAACGGTCGGTTCACCTAGTATTTGTTCAATTTGCTCGCCGAGGCGGTCGTGTTTTCGTACGTTGACCGTTTCACAGCCGAAGCTTCTCGCCTGTGCCAGTCTGTCTTCGTTCAGATCGCCAACGATCACCGTCGAGGCGCCAAGGAGCTGGGCGGAATGGGCGGCTGCTAATCCGACAGGCCCCGCTCCCGCGATATAGACGGTTGAGCCTGTTTGTACGCCCGCTGTGTATGCCCCGTGAAAGCCGGTCGGAAAAATATCGGACAGCATGGTCAAATCGAGAATCTTTTCCAGCGCCTGTTCTTTATCAGGGAATACCAAAAGCTGAAAATCAGCGTACGGCACCATGACATATTCCGACTGGCCGCCGACCCAGCCGCCCATATCGACGTAGCCGTAAGCCGATCCCGGCCGGTCCGGATTGACATTCAGGCACACGTGCGTTTTCTGCGTTCTGCACATCACACAGCGTCCGCAGGCAATATTGAATGGAACGGATACGATGTCGCCTTTTTTAATAAATTCGACATCCCGCCCCGTTTCAATGACCTCTCCGGTGATTTCATGACCGAGCACCAAGCCTTCAGGCGCCGTCGTGCGGCCTCTGACCATATGCTGGTCGCTCCCGCAAATGTTAGTTGTAATCACTTTGAGAATAACCCCATGCTCACATTTTCGATTCACATTCGCCTTCGGAACGCCGGGCCCGTCCCTCAAGATTAACTCCGGATACCCGATATCCTCCACCGCCACAGTTCCTTTGCCTTTGTACACAACCGCTTTGTTTCCAGTCAACGTCATTCCTCCCATTCATGTGTTTGGACTTTGTGTCCTTGAACATGACTTCGGTTCGGCGTGACTCTTTCCCTTTTTCACGACTGTTTTTTCTGCATCCTGACGACAACAAATACGCCAAGTAAGCAGCCGATAATGGTTCCGAGGATGTCCAGCCAATTTGCTTTCCCTCCGTTTAACAGAAACATCGTAGCCGCCGAAGTCAGGCTGATGATAACTGCCAGAAGAATGACTCGTTTCGTAAGCATGCGAATTCCTCCTTTACCCACCATTCAACTAGCACGTCTATTTTACAAAAATTCACAAATTTTACACAAAATTTATTTAAAATAGTAGGAAATCTCAGGAAATTTGTAGGATTTTATATTTGATTCAAAAAAATGGGAGGTAAGAAAATGTTTAAAAAAATTGTGATTGGTACATTAGCTTTGGGAATTACACTAGGTGTTGGGGGCACTCTTGCTAGCCCGGCTTCTGCGGCTGAACTTTCTACACAGGAAGTCAAAGCACAGGATATCAAATATGTCACGGGTTATAAAGTGACTTACTGGGGGCTTTCTGATTACAACGATATTCCTGACTATTACAACTATTCAATTGGCGGCTATAAAGGAACATTGGAGCTATATAATTTTGAACCACGTTATGACGGCGGCTGGACGGCTTTCTATCAAGGATATGTATCAAATTAAGCTACAGAAAAAGAGACTTCTTGCAAGTCTCTTTTTCGTATTTCCTGAGAAATAATGTGACAATAATAGTCGCTTAAAACCCCTTCATTACCTCAAAATCATACAGCTTCAAATGACTCTTCGGCGTCACGACGTCCTTTACCTTCCCGATCTCTTTTTCCTTCACTTTCTTTCCGGTTTTCAGGCTGTACTGTTCAATGGTTGCAGGCTTGTTGTACGTGTATGTGAAGAAATAGAGGCTGCTGCCTTTTTGGGTGATTTCTTTGAAATCGGCTTTCAGTTTTTCGGATGAAAGGGTGACGTCGATGCTTGTTTTTCCTGTCTTGGCATCGATTTTGTACACCTTTCCGAAGCCGTCAATGAAGTATAGAAAACCATCATAAGAGAAAAAGCTTTTTTTGAAGCTGAAAGGCATGGAGCTGTATATCGTTTGTTCGTCGTTTTTGTATTGGGCGATGTCGTGCAGTTCTACTTTGCCGCTCTTCTTGTTGATTTTGACCATTTGATAAAGATTGCGCGATTTTTGGCCGCGAACCATAACATACACAGCTTTGTCGTCGACAGCAAGCTGGGATTCGACTGAGGCTCCTTCTCGGTACTTCCATTCCGTTATGTTGTGATAGGTGAGCTTCTTCTGATCGGCTTGAACCTGGAGGAGCTGATAGCCTTTTTCGTCAGCTGTCGGGACAAGTGCGTAAATGGCGCCGTCATGAAAACCTGAGGCGCGGATATAGTATGGGATGGCGTCTTTTTTCCACTCTCCGTCCATCTGGCGGTACAGCTCTGAGCGATATCCGTCTCCCTTTTTGTCGTAGCCTGAGTTGTATAAGGTGTAAAAGCCGTCCGTGTTTTGCAGAAAGCCCGCGCTGTCTCCTGTGTGCTGATAGGCTCTTTTATGAGAGTGTAGGCCGTTTTTGATTGTGTAAATCGTATTTTTGTCCTCGAGCAGCACACTGTCGCCGTGAACCTTGGCTGAGCCCAGCTCAAGGCCCTTCATCTTAAAGGAAGACAGCGCCCCGTCCTGGCTGATAAACAGGGCGCAGCTTTTCCCGCCGCCAAATGCATCTTGATCCGCAGAGGATGAGAAATACAGCAGGACTTCTTTGTCATCGAGAAAATCAGGGTCTCTGAGATCCTGCTGACTTACGGCTTTATGGCTTGGGGTGGGAGAAACGAAGATAAATAGCGCGATACCTGCGAGAATCAGCATGACGATGATGATCATCCGCTTCTTCATGTCCTTCTCCTTAGTTGATGGTCATAATGGTTGCTGTATAGGATGAGCTGGTGATGTCGCGCGGATACACGCCTAATCCCCCGTTGCTGTCGATATCAATGCCGGCTTTCAGCAAAAAGGCGGACCACAGGAGTTTTGAACAGTTTTTGGCACCGTCATGGCCGGTATTTCTGTTATTAACAAAGTTAAACGAGTATGGGTCGCCGACCTTTGATACCGCCCAGTCGGCAGCAGATGTTTTTTGAGATGAAGTAACGTTAACTGTCTGCACAAGGGAGTTGTCTTCCACCTCTCTGGCATTATAAGCGATCTGTCTGACACCGTCGCTCGGGACAGATTCAACAATTTTGTCAGAGGCGGAGTACATGCCGACATGGCCGTGGTTGTAGTAGGCTGTGTAGGAGTTGGTGTAATAGATATTCCCTTTCGCGCTTGTCGGGAGTTTTTTCGTGCCGGACGAGCCGCCCATGACGGACATGCCGCTTTCCTTAGCGAGCCGGTCTCCCTCCGCTTTATCAGCTGTGATTTCCTTATAGAACTGCTTCAAAATGACGTTTTGCTTTACGTGCTGCTGTTTGGCGATCTGGCTGGCGGATTTCATGATTTCTTCCGGTGTCGTGCCTGGCTGCAGTGCGGCAATTTCTTCAGCTTCGTTTGTGGTCTTTACGGCTTTGACGGGAGAAACAAACAGGCCGCCGCAAATTGTAAGCGCTACCATAAACATCGATACCTTTTTCTTCAACTTCATGACATCTCCTCTTTTCTTGTAAATGTAGGAAAGGTGATTTCCTCACCCACATTATATTAGGAAAATGAGGAAAGTAACTAGGTTATTTACAGAATTTTTAGAAATCATTTACAGAAAAAAACCTTTACAGGTCCTTTTCTAAAGCTTCTTGCTCATCACCACGTCCGTTTCTTGAAATCCGGTTCGCTCATATAACTTCCGCGCCGTCTGATTATGGGCAAAGACGTGAAGGGAGATCTTCTGGATTCCCATGCTGCGTGCCGTTTGTTCTAATGCCGCCAATGCCTGCTTTGCGTAGCCTTTGCCGCGGTATGGTTCGTATAACCCGAAATCATAAATGAACGCTTCCTGCTGCGGATGCTCCGGCTCAGCGTGAATCCAGAGCCAGCCCACGATGTCCTTTTCATTCAGCGTGAGGCTCCATAAATGATGGTCGGGTGTTTCCAGCCCTTTCGGAAGCAGATTTGAAAAAGTCTGCTTAGACAAAAGCGGTGCATCTTCAGGCAGCCATGTCCCCGCCTTTACCTTTTCTTCCGCGTAGTGCTTGGCTGTGTACGTAAGATAAGATCGGAATTCTTCTGTTTGCATGGGAGTCAGCATTATTGTCATATCATCTCTCCTTTATATATTGACTAGAGGATCTTACATAAAATAGAAAGAGGTGTTACTATCAGAATAAACAACTTAGACTAATAAGTCACTAGAGAAGGGAGTTTCACATGAATAAAATTGCACCCGCAGAAATCGCTAACATGCTCAACGATTGGTACCTTGCGATCAGGAAACATGAAGCTGAAGAGTCTGCCCGTTTATTTGAAGAAGTGAAGCCTTTATTGGGTGACATGGAAGAGGACCAGGAGATTCTTGCTTACTTCTCCTTATTGGAACTGCGACACAAGGTTTTGCTTCACGAAGCGAGAGGACAAGGTTTTCAGCATGAGGAGCCTTCTCATATGAATGCTACGTCAGACTTGCTGAAATATTACTTTTTTCTGTTTGAGGGCATGTATGAAGCCTATAACAATAATTACGACATTGCCATTGGGCTGTATAAAGAGGCTGAGCAGTATCTCAGCAACATTCCCGATCCGATTGAGAAAGCCGAATTTCACCTGAAGGTCGGAAAGCTCTATTATAAGCTGGGACAAAATATTGTGTCCCTCAATCATACACGGCTGGCGGTCAAAACGTTCAGGGAAGAGAGCGATTATAAAAAGAAACTGGCCTCGGCGCTGATCACCATGTCAGGCAATTTTACCGAGATGGGCCAGTTTGAAGAAGCCGAAACACACTTGGAGGAAGCGATTCGGATCACGAGAGAATTAGAGGATCATTTCTTTGAAGCCCAGCTTTTGCATAACTTCGGACTTCTCCATGCACAAAGCGGCAAGTCAGAAGAAGCGATCTCCACTTTAGAAGCGGCCCTGCAGAACGAAGACTACGCCCGCTCCGCCTATTACTATCATTCTGTCTACTTGCTGATACGAGAGCTGTTTAAGGTCAACAAGAAAGAACGGGCGCTCACTTACTACCACGAAGTGAAGGAAAAATTGACTGCAAAGCCGAATAGAGTATGCGAGGCTAAAATAGACATTTTATATGCCCTTTATGCAAAAGGAGGTCATGCGGAAACGTTTCACTTATGCAAACAACATATGGATGACTTGTTGTCCGAGAAAGAGTATGACAGTGTAAGAGAACTTTCCATTTTGGCTGGCGAAAGGTATAGGGAGTATGAGCTTTACAAAGAAGCGGCCCACTTTTTTTATGAAGCCTTACAAATTGAAGAACTCATCAAACGAACGGAGGTTATCTAAATGAAAAAATTTCTGATTGGCGCAGGCGTCGCAGCGGTGATTTTATCTGGGTGGTTTATTGCAGACCATCAAGCCCATTCACAGGATATGAAAGTCGCTGAGAAAATGATTGGATAAACGGAAAAACCCCCGCGGGATGCGGGGGTTTTCTGATTAAAGCAATTTTTTCCCTAGCAGGGATTCCACGAGCTCTACGGCTGTTTTTCCGGTTTTGTTTTTGTGATCAAGGATCGGGTTGACCTCAACGAATTCAGCTGAGGTGATGATGCCTGCGTCATACAGCATTTCCATAGCCAGATGGCTCTCCCGGTAGCTGATGCCGCCGACGACAGGGGTTCCGACACCCGGTGCGTCGTTCGGATCAAGCCCGTCCAAATCAAGGCTCAGATGGACCCCGTCACATGCTGATAAATAATCAAGGGTTTCTTCCATCACTTTTGTCATGCCGAGACGGTCGATTTCGTGCATCGTGTACACCTTCATGCCGCTTTCCTTAATGTACTTGCGCTCCCCTTCATCAAGAGACCGGGCGCCGATGATGACGACGTTTTGCGGCTTGATTTTAGGTGCATAGCCTTCAAGGTTCACCAGCGACTCGTGGCCAATGCCGAGGCTGACGGCAAGCGGCATGCCGTGGATATTGCCTGATGGCGAGGTTTCAAGTGTATTCAAGTCGCCGTGCGCGTCATACCAGATGACGCCGAGATTATCGTAATGCTTCGCTGTGCCTGCCAGCGTGCCGATCGCAATACTGTGGTCACCGCCCAGAACAAGCGGGAATTTTTTCTCTTCGATGACTTTGTTGACCTTTTGAGCGAGTTTTTCATTTCCTGACAAAACGGAATTCAGGTTTTTCAGTTCCTCGTCATTGTTGATCTTTTCGCGGTTGATCGGAATGTCACCGAGATCTTCAACCGTATACCCCATATCTGACAGCCTCTCGATCAGATGGGCGTACCGGATGGCACTCGGGCCCATGTCCACACCGCGTCGTGCTTGTCCTAAATCCATTGGCATTCCAATAACCGAAATCGTTTTATCCATCTGTGATTCCACCTCAACATATAAGATAATGTCCTATGCGGGTTATAACAAAGATGACTTGCGGACAGCGTTTTTAAAGCTCTAGCTGACGATTTGTCTGCTGGCGTTTTTTAATGACAACATGATAAATAATGTAGCAAATGACCATAAACGGTATGCCGCAATAAAGCGCGATACGCTGCTTCGGATCGAACGCAAGGCTGACGAGAACCACTGTATTTAATGTCAGGCCGAGAACCGGAAGCACCGGATACAGAGGTGTTTTGAATTTCAAATCTTCTGTCTTGCCGCCTTCACGGATATATTTGCGTCTGAACATGATTTGGGAAAGCGAAATCGTAATCCAGCCGACCTGCGCGCTCATGCCCGCCAATGATAACAGCACCATATATACGGTTTCTTCCGCTGCCACTTTTGATAAAAGCGACAGGCAGGCGACGGCCATCGTTATGATTAACGCGTTCAGCGGTACACCCCGTTGATTGGTTTTACCGAGTGCTTTGAAGGCCTGGCCTTCCTTCGCCATCGCGTACAGGATACGCGTCGATGCGTATAAGCCTGAATTCGCAACGGATAACAGCGCAATTAAAATGACAAAGTTCATGATATCTCCGGCATACGGGATTCCAATTTGCTCAAATACGGCAACAAACGGACTTTTCACGACACCCGCTTGTTTCCACGGGATCATGCCGGCAATGACAATGATGGAAAGAACAAAGAAGACAAGCGTTCTCCACACCGTTTGTTTGATGGACCGCGGAATCGTTTTTTCAGGATCTTCACTTTCTCCCGCTGCAACCCCGATCAGCTCAGTTCCCTGGAACGCAAAGTTCACGGTAATCATCGTAATCAGCATTGCCTTTATACCGTTCGGAAATAACCCATCTTCATAAAAATGTGTCAGAAACGGCGCATGCTCTCCGCCTTTCAGGTTAATCAGGCCAAACATAGCGGCTCCGCCGAGAATAATAAATAAAAGGATAATCAAAATTTTAATGCCGGAAAACCAGAATTCGGATTCTGCAAAGGCTTTTGTGGTGAGCGCATTTAGCATAAACATCAGTGCCGCAAATACCAGACACCAAATCCACACGTCTACGTGCGGAAACCAGCGCTGCATCAGCTGTCCTGCTGATAAAAATTCAATGGCGCATGTAACCGCCCAGCCAAGCCAGTACAGCCAGCCAAACGCAAACCCGAAGGCTGGACTGACAAATTTTGTCGCATAGGTCTGGAAGGACCCCGACACAGGAAAGGCGACTGCCAGCTCTCCTAAACAGAGCATCGTCAAAAACATGATAAAGCCGCCCACTAAATAAGACAGAACCGCTCCGAGCGGCCCCGCTTGGTTTATAGTAAATCCGGTTCCAAGGAAGAAACCGGTTCCGATCACTCCGCCCAATGAAATCATAAACAAATGACGTGATTTCATTGTCCGCTGGAGCTGATTTCCGTTATCTTGGTTTGTATTCACATTCTGCACCCCTTCAGCAACTTGTATTGGATCTAAGCTGGAACATCTGCATGGTGCGTATCCCAGTTTGCTGTCCAAAGAGTCTCTATCTATTTAATATAAAATTCATTTCTTCTCATAAAGATACATTATACTAAAATACTGTAGCTGAGCAAATAGGGAGTGCTGATTTTTTTGTTGTAAATTTATACAAACAAAGTGAATATCCCGCCATGGTGGGGGTTTAGGCGTTTTGCAGCACCTGCTTAATTTTCTCTATCGCCCAATCCAAATCCTTTTTGGAAATGATTAATGGCGGTGCAAAACGAATGACTGTATCATGCGTTTCCTTGCATAAAAGCCCTTCTTCCTTCAAGCGCTCACAATACGGACGCGCGGCTTCCGTCAATTCCACACCGATAAACAGCCCTCTGCCGCGGACTTCTTTAATGACAGGGTTATCAATGCTCTCAAGCTCGCTTTTAAAGTATTCACCAAGCTCAAGAGAACGATCCGCCAGCTTTTCATCCTCCAGCACTTCCAATGAGGCGATAGACACTGCACACGCAAGCGGATTTCCGCCAAATGTGGAGCCGTGTGATCCCGGGTTAAACACGCCTAAGATCTCGCGGTCCGCCGCAATGCATGAAATCGGGAACACACCGCCGCCAAGCGCTTTGCCCAAGATATACATATCCGGAACGATGCCGTCCCAGTCACAGGCGAACGTCTTGCCTGTACGTCCAAGACCCGTCTGAATTTCATCCGCAATAAACAGGACATTCTCTTCCTTACAAATGGCTGCCGCTTCCTGCAAAAACCCTTCAGGCGGAATCACAATACCAGCTTCCCCTTGAATCGGTTCAAACAAGAATGCCGCTGTGTTCAGCGTAATGGCCCGCCGAAGCGCTTCCGCATCTCCGTATGGGATTAATTTGATTCCCGGCAGCATCGGGCCGAACCCCCGTTTATATTCCTCTTCAGAAGAAAGAGATACCGCCAGCATTGTCCGTCCGTGGAAATTCCCGACACATGCAATGATTTCCGCTTGGTTTTCTGCTACGCCCTTCACTTCATAAGCCCAGCGTCTTGCCGCTTTCACCGCGGATTCCACCGCTTCTGCACCTGTATTCATTGGCAGAATCATCTCTTTGCCTGTGAGCTTAGCTGTTTTTTCGTAAAACGGTCCCAGCTGATCGTTGTGAAACGCACGTGACGTGAGGGTGATTTTATCAGCCTGATCCTTCAACGCCTGAATGATTTTCGGGTGTCTGTGACCTTGGTTTACCGCAGAATAAGCACTCAGCATATCCATATATTCATTGCCTTCCGGGTCCTTTACCCAAGCACCCAGCGCTTCAGAAATGACAATCGGGAGCGGATGATAATTATTGGCTCCGTAATGAGACGTCTGATCAATAATTTTTTCGGATTTCGATAAAGCTGGCATATTTGAATTCCCCCTTGTATTCTGTTTCAACATGTTATCCTGCTTTCCCTTTTATAAATGCAAGTTCTGTGCCAAATCAAGATTTCGTGTGTTTTCTACAATTTCGAGGACAATGTGCAAAAATATTCTGATATTTCATGCAAGAATTTTAGTGAGAGCGCAAAATTCTTTTGCATATCCTCTCCCTTCTTTTATAAAATAGAGGCAATATTAAGAAAATAATTGAGGGAGGTTTATACAGTGATCAAGGACAGCGAATTCCTCACATTGGTTTTTCAGAGCATTTTAGACGAAATCGATGTTGGCCTGCACGTGGTAGACGAGCATGGAAACACGATCGTTTATAACAATAAAATGATGCATATTGAAGATATGGAGAAGCATGACGTCCTGAATAAAAACCTGATGGATGTGTTTATGTTTTCTAAACAGCAGGACAGCACCCTGGTACAGGCCCTTCAGGAAGGCAAAACGATTAAAAATGTGAAGCAGAGCTACTTCAATAATAAAGGCCAGGAAATTACGACGGTCAATCATACATATCCCATCGTCCAAAACGGCAAAATCAGAGGCGCTGTTGAAATTGCCAAGGATGTGACCAAGCTCGAACGGCTGATCAGAGAAAATATGAACAAAAAAGGCAGCACAACCTATACGTTTGACAGCATTCTCGGCACCAGCCCGATCATTCAAGATGTCATCGAAAACGCCAAGCGGGCAACCCGTACGTCATCGTCTGTGCTTCTCGCAGGCGAAACCGGCACAGGAAAAGAGCTGTTCGCACAAAGTATTCATAATGGCAGCGACCGCTCAGGCGGCCCGTTTATCTCGCAAAACTGCGCGGCGCTGCCAGACAGCCTTGTGGAAAGCATATTGTTCGGAACGAAAAAAGGCGCGTTTACCGGCGCTGTTGACCAGCCAGGCCTGTTCGAACAAGCCCATGGCGGCACACTGCTGTTAGATGAAATCAACTCGCTGAACCTCAGCCTTCAGGCGAAGCTGCTGCGCGCCCTTCAAGAACGGAAAATCAGGCGCATCGGTTCGACAAAAGATACACCGATTGACGTGCGGATTATTGCGACGATGAACGAAGACCCGATTGATGCGATTGCGGGCGAACGGATGCGGAAAGACTTGTATTACAGGCTGAGCGTCGTGACACTGATCATCCCGCCGCTACGGGAGCGAAAGGAAGACATTTTGCTTCTCGCGTCCGAGTTTATCCAGAAAAATAACCATCTGTTTCAAATGAATGTCGAACACATCAGCGAAGACGTGAAGCAATTTTTCCTATCCTACGACTGGCCGGGAAATATACGTGAGCTTGAGCATACGATCGAAGGCGCCATGAATTTCATGACGGACGAGCAAACGATTACAGCTTCCCACCTGCCCTATCAATATCGCATGAAAATCAAGCCGGCTGACATCCCAGAGCCGGAAGCACCAGGACACCAGCCAGCCCCGGACTTAAAAGAAAAAATGGAGAGTTTCGAAAAATATGTGATTGAGAATGTGTTAAGAAAACACAGCCATAACATCTCGAAAACCGCTCAGGAGCTTGGCATCAGCAGACAAAGCCTTCAATATCGGCTGAAGAAATTTTTTCACCCGCCGGCCGAGTAGCAGCCCTATTCCGGCGAAGGAAGATGGAATCTGCCTGTACATTATTACCACCACAGCCAGCAGCCATGCCTAACAGCAGCCATTTCCTGCTGTTTCACGTGTAACACTCATCTTTTATTTTTCTTCATATTCGATATATCCTTTTCAACATGAATGCGCATGACCCTCGTTCAGTTTTTTGCATAAAAAAACAGTCTGGCAACGGTGCCAGACTGTTTTTGTTAACTTCCTAACTGGTCTGCGGAGGACAGCTTGATGGTAGCGGATTTTTCTTTTCCGCCGCGGTAAAACTTCACCTTCACCCGGTCACCGACTTTTTTCTGATAAAGCCGTTTCCGCAGGTCAACAATATCACTTACTTTGTGCCCGTCAAACTCCGTGATGACATCCAGTTCTTTCAGCCCTGCTTTTCCGGCAGGTGAAAAGGCGTCTACACCCATCACAACCGCTCCATTGGTGACATTCTTAGGAAGCTTCAATGTTTCATCCCAATGATAGCTTGCAATGTCGCTTAGCGATTTCATCTCAATGCCAAGGAACGGGCGTTTGACTTTGCCGTATTTCTCTAAATCCTCTATCACAGGGATTACAAGCTTTGAAGGAATCGACAGGCCAATTCCTTCAACCGCCGACTCGGCAATTTTCATTGAATTGATGCCAATGACTTTCCCGTCCAAATTTAACAAAGCGCCGCCGCTGTTTCCAGGGTTAATGGCCGCATCTGTTTGGAGAACCTCTGCATTCCAGTCAGGCTGTCCATCGTCGTTCGAATCGACCGGAATTGCCCTCTCCGTACCCGAGATGACGCCTTGTGTGACAGAGCCCGCAAACTCAAGGCCTAACGGGTTCCCGATTGCGATAACCGGCTCACCGGATTTGACTTTATCTGAATTTCCAAAGTCTGCGACGGCTTTTATCTTGTCGCTTTTCACACGTAAAACGGCAAGATCCATCAGCTGGTCGCTGCCGACAAGTTTAGCCGATACACGTGAGCCGTCTTTCAGGCTGATTTCAATTTGCGAAGCACCCTCAATGACATGATGGTTGGTCACGACATAAGCGGAGTTGTCATTTTTCTTATAAATGACGCCGGAGCCGCTCCCAGCCTCGCCGCTCTCTCCCCAAATATCTGTTTTTTGGATGTTCACAACCCCGACAACGGCCGGCGAGACATTGCTGACAATCTTGGTGACTGCATTATTGACACTGACATTCACCGTCCGGATTGATTCCCGGCCATTGTTCTGCCGCTGATCCAGGGCGCCCGTATCTAACCCTTCATTTGAAAGATACGGCATGATAAACGCCATTAATATGGCACCGACAATCACACCAATCAGACTAGAAAGAAAATATCCTTTTTTGCTTCTTTTTGGCTGTTCAGGAGCAGTATGTTCTTCCTCACGATCGTAATCCACCATATTCCATCCTTTCCAAGAACGTTAATATGGTTATATTGTGGGTTAGAAGCTCCTATAATAGTCATCATTTATATAGAAAAATTATACAGCGCAAAGCGGAGTAGCCTTCTTCGGATCGGTGTCATACAACTCAAATGTCTCACCCGTCACAAATCCTTTAGACGCCAATGTCTGCTGTACAGACATTCTCGCCAGCTCCTTCATGTTGTTGTCCTGGCTCAAATGCGCAAGGTAAATACGTGACGTCTCGTCGCCAATGACATCTGTCATCGCCAAGGCGGCATCTTCATTTGAAACGTGCCCGACGTCACTTAAAATCCGCCGCTTAATGCTCCATGGATATCTTCCCATTTGCAGCATGCCGACATCGTGATTGCTTTCAAACACAAACACATTCGCTGAGCGGATAATCCCTTTCATCCGATCGCTGACGTATCCCGTATCTGTCATTAATGCGAGCTTTCGGCCATTATAATGGAACACATAAAACATCGGCTGCGCCGCGTCGTGGGAAACGCCGAACGATTCGACATCAAGTCCGCCGAACGACTTGACCGTCTCCATCGGAAACACAAACTTTTGATCGGTGTCTATTTTGCCGATCTGATTCTCCATCGCTTTCCATGTTTTCTCATTCGCATAGATCGGAAGCTTGTACTTTCTGGCGACCACGCCGAGCCCCTTGATATGGTCACTATGCTCATGCGTGACAAAAATGCCGTCTACCTGATCCAGTTTACGCCCGATCTGCGCCATCAGCCCATCCATGGCTTTCCCGCTCAAACCGGCGTCCACTAAAAATGCGTGATCCTCTGTTTCGAGGTAAAACGCATTTCCCGTACTCCCGCTCGCAAGTACGCTAAATTGCAAGCCCATGTGTCTCACTCCATTATTTTCATTGATCTGTATCTAAAATCGTACTTTCCAAAGCATTCACAGTAAAATACTCTTGCACTGTCTTTTTCTCGCCGTTCACTTTTTTATCGTACTCGACCGTAACTCTCCATACCGGCGCCAGCACCTGCGTACTTGTCAGCGGATATTGCGCGACGTAGCCAAATTTGACGCTCTTTATCGTGCAGTATTCTTTTAGCTGGTTTTGATAGTACAATAGCTCAACCGCATCCATTTCCGTAATTAAGCTTTCTTTCTGAATTTGCTTGAAGGTCTCAAGCGTCGTTTGGTCATACGACACAGCCTCGTTTTTATCGTTTACGTGCAGCACCACTTGCCCGATCATATTAGAGGAGTTGTCGGTCTTCTGGTAAATATAATTGCCTTCATACGTTTGGAAGAAAATAATCTCTTTCTTCGATTTATCAACCTTCCAAAGCTTATATTTTTCGCCGTCTTGGATGTTCGAAGACACAAGTGCCTGAGCATCGTCCTCTATATTTTTCTTTGATAGGGCGATCGGATTTGTGAACTTCATTTTGAGGTTCGTTACTTTATGGTCATCACTAGGCATGTCCATCAAAGGTTTTTGATCCTTCAGCGCCTCAATGTCTTCCTTGGTGAAGGCCTTTTGATTTGCTGTGATCCGATAGCCTTCTGTTGCTTCCTTATTCAAGGCTTCATACGTGATATGGTCGGCCTTCATATCATGCTCGACATCATTTTTAATGACCTCATATTCTTTGCTGGTAGCCTGCCATTTTTGAAAAAACTGATATCCTAAGAAAATATCTAAAATGAGGAAGGCAACGATGAAGATTGATTTTGTCTTATTCCACTCCACTGTTTGCCCCCTCCTTCATTAATAAATCCTTTGTGATCGGCACAATTTTCCCATTTATTTTCATCGCCCAAACCGGTTCTAGTTCAACGAGAGGATCATCATTAGTTGATGTTGACACCAATTGATAAGCAAGGAAGATCTGATCAATCTTGTCCGTATCGTATTTGGTTTGTTTAGAAAGCAGCATCTTCACTTCGCTGCCGCTCATCAGCTCTGTCTCGCTTGTTTTGATCGGATTCGTTCCGAGACTGTAATTCGGCCGCTTATAGCTGAGAATATCATCGTTCGCCCATTGAACCATAATCGCCGATGTGGCTCCGAACGGTTTGGCAGTGCTGTTAATGACCGGCATCTGATCCATAAAGATATAGAAACTCAGCTGCTGACTGTCATCGATATTGAAAAATTGATAGTGATCCGTCCAGCTTCCCGTATCCTCAAGGTATTTTTGGCTCTTTTTGATTAATTCACCTGTTTGATAAGATGAGCTCTGCACTAAATTGCGCTGCTGGAATTGCACCTGACGCTGGCTTAGATTCACATCTAAACGGCTGATCCCATCTGTCAGCACATTTCTGTTGTTGTAATTGGAATCTTCCCTTACAATGCTCGGATCGCTGAACAACGCCTGCTTAAAGGTGTTTGTTTTAATCGATTCTGTGACAAATTCTTTCTTGTTCATCGTAAGCGGTTTGTTCGACAGCAAAAACTCTTTCTTTGAGCCGATAGAGAACAAACTGAACGCCGGCATGTTTGACTGGCTGTTTCGCAAGTCATTCATGATGTTCCTGTAGTTCGCCGATTCAACGGTCACTTCCAGAATGAGCTGTTTGCTGAAAGACACCAAATAGATCTTCTTGTTCGCTTTCGTTTCATTAAATGGAATCAGTATATGATCAAACGAACTGTACTCAAACGACTGATTGGACCATTTAAAAAGCGTTTGGAAAACATCAATTGGAATCGTGTCATTGAATTGCAAATCAAGCTTCGCTTCAGAACTGCCTATTCCATAAAACCAGCTCTTGAATCCAGTCTTGTCATACTGATCTGAAATATCCTTAATGCCTTTTACATCCCAGTTCGGCAAGTCAGACCACACTTCTTCATAGAGATCGTTATCCACTTTATAATGAGCGCCGTCATCATGGATAAACATGTCCCTCGGCCTTACCGTTTCAGACAGCTTTTGGGTGGTTTTTTCGATTTTATGTTTCTCACGCACCGTAGACTCTGTTGATGAAGAGCTTTCAGAGAAGTTTGGCTGGAACGTCCATATCCCCCATGTAAACACAAGACTGATGATGACAAGTACCGTTAGTAATACCGTTTTTATATTTTCACGCTTCATCCCAATCATCCTCTTGTTCCTCTTTATATGGAAGAGTAAATGTAATCGTCGTGCCTTTTCCTTCTATGCTGTCCGCCCAAATATCTCCGCCGTGCGCCTGAACCATTTCTTTTGCAATCGCCAGTCCCAGACCGGTGCCGCCGAGCTTTCTCGTTCTTGCTTTATCCACCCTATAGAAACGGTCAAAAACCTTTTCGACATCTTTTTTCGGAATGCCGATCCCTTCATCCTTGACGCTGATGTAAAGGAGTTCTTCCTCTTCGTTAACATCAATGGAGAACGTGACATGTCCGCCTTCCGGTGAGTATTTTAGAGCGTTGGAAATAATATTATCGAGCACTTGGGTAATTTTATCCTGGTCAATCTCGACATACAGCTCTCTGTCCGGCAGATTACGGATAAATTCCACATGCTGTTCTTTTGTCATTTCGAAACGGTCAATAATAAGCGACATAAACCGGACAATCTGAATCCATTCCCGGTTAAATTGATAATCCTTGCTGTCAAATTTCGAAAGCTGAAGCAGGTCATTGACAAGCCGGATCATACGCTCGGTTTCATTTTGCGTCACCATTAAGAAGCGCGGAGCAATGTCTTTATTTTCCCACGCCCCTTCAGCTAACGCCTCTAAATAACTGCGCATTGTCGTGAGCGGCGTGCGCAGCTCGTGTGATACGTTCGCGACGAATTCTCTGCGTTCCTGATCTATTTTCTCCTGTTCGGTTACATCGTAAATGACAGCGATTAAACCATCAATTTTGCCATGCTCCCTTTGAATCACAGAGAAATTCACGCGAAGCACCGTTAATTGATCATCGCGCTCAATTTCAAGCAGCATCGAATCCTGCTGCTCCACTAAATCTTCAAACGTATAATTCTCTTGAAGCCCCAGCAAGCTCGTAATCGGCATTTCTAAGGCTGTTTCACGTGAAACGTTCAACAGCTCCAGTGCCGGACTGTTTAAGAGAATAATCGCTCCGTTTCGGTTTGTGGCGATAACGCCGTCTGTCATATAGGCAATAACAGAGGCAAGCTTTCTGCGTTCTCCTTCCGTCATCGCCTGGGCATCTTCAAGCTCTCTCGTTAAGTGATTAAACGTAGTGGCGAGCTGACCAATTTCATCATGCCCGTACTTTTTAACCTTCCTCGAGAAATTCCCTTTCGCAAGCTCCATCGCCTGCTTTCTCATATCCGAAAGCGGATGGGTAATGGTCCTTGCCAGAAAAATACCGAGAAGAGCCGTCAAAACGAGTGCCAAACCAGTGCCGGACGCCAGAATCGTGTTGATCGTCTTCATTTGATTAAAGACATCTTCCATACTGGCGACAACATAGATCGCGCCGACAACCTCTTGGTTTTCAGTCATGACGGGCTTCGCGGAAATGAGAACTCTGATTTTGCTTTTCGGGTCATAGTACTTTCTTAAATACGATTGTTTAGTAGAAAAAATTCTTTTAAAGATCAGATCGGTCGTTTGTTTCCCTGCCACTTCTTCGCCGTACGGCTTCGAAGAACCGACCACTTCATAGCTTTTATCTACAAAACTAATTTCCCGCACTTCATCACTTTTCGTGAAGTCATTCAAAATACGGCTGACGTCATCCTTGATGACAGAGTTGTCATTATCGCTTTTATATTCTTGTTCGATATAGTAAGAAAGGTTGTCGATTCGCTGATTAAGCGATTGTTCATAAGAGTTAATCAGCGATTTCTCTACCTGATTGACAAAATACACACCAATGATTTGCATGGCAATGATAATCAAAAGCACATAAATCAAGGTAATCTTAAATTGGATCGAGCGAAAAAAACCAACCTTATTCATAGGGGCATTAGTCCTGTTCTGGGTTTCTCAAGTAATAACCGACGCCGCGGCGTGTGACAATCCAATTCGGATGGCTCGGATTGTCCTCGATTTTTTCACGAAGCCGGCGGACTGTTACGTCAACCGTTCTGACATCGCCGAAGTAATCATAGCCCCAAACGGTTTGAAGCAAATGTTCACGGGTCATCACTTGTCCGATATGTTTTGCTAAATAATGAAGCAATTCGAACTCACGATGAGTCAATTCGATTGTTTCATCTCGTTTTGATACGACGTACGCGTCAGGGAAGATGACGAGAGAGCCGATATGAATATCGTTAGAGGACGGCTCTTCCTCCGCAGGCGCTGTTGTCAGCTGGCGGCGCAGGTTCGCTTTTACACGTGCCAGGAGCTCGCGTGTGCTGAATGGTTTTGTGACATAGTCATCAGCACCGATTTCAAGCCCGATGACCTTGTCAATTTCTGAATCCTTCGCCGTCAGCATAATGATCGGCATATCGTATTTCTTTCTGACTTCACGGCATACTTCAACGCCGTCTCTATTAGGAAGCATAATATCTAAAAGAATTAAATCAGGCTGAAGCTCTTCTACCATTTCAACGGCTTCATTTCCATCGTAGGCACAGTGCACTTCATAGCCTTCTTTTCTTAAGTTAAATTCCAATATATCTGCAATCGGTTTTTCATCATCTACTACAAGGATCTTTTTATCCATCATTTTGATTTTCCTCCTGCCAAATAACTTCATTTCATCTATATAACAATCGTTTCATCACTTATGGCCCATGTAAAGAATGGGCACTTGTCTATTATAACGGTTTAAGGTCAAAAGATAAAAAAAATAAAGGTTTAGAAAAAATACACATGTTTCACCTTTATCCGCCAATTGTTTATCTTTTGTCATGCTGGTCACCTTTTTTTAAAAATTGATAACTTTACTGAAACCTCCCCTCACCGGAGTGCGTCTTTATCAAAGACGTCTTCTTCTTTAGAGCCGGCCGCAGGGCCGGTTCTCCCTTTTTCTTCTATTATAACACTCCTCATGTTTGCCTTTTTCCCAAAAGAAAAAACGCACCTACGATTGCAGATGCGTTTGGTAAGTGGCTCGGGACGGAATCGAACCGCCGACACACGGATTTTCAGTCCGTTGCTCTACCAACTGAGCTACCGAGCCAAATATTTTATTTTTCTCTACTGAGTAAAGTAAAATGGCGGTCCGGACGGGACTCGAACCCGCGACCTCCTGCGTGACAGGCAGGCATTCTAACCAACTGAACTACCGGACCTTACAGTAATTTGCCTGGAGAGCTGTCGTGTCAGCTCTCACAGACAAATAAGGAATTTAGCAATAACGCTAAAGTAAATCAATGACCCGTACGGGATTCGAACCCGTGTTACCGCCGTGAAAGGGCGGTGTCTTAACCGCTTGACCAACGGGCCTTCACGAAATGGTGAGCCATGAAGGACTCGAACCTTCGACCCTCTGATTAAAAGTCAGATGCTCTACCAACTGAGCTAATGGCTCTTAAAGATGTCGGAGTTTCTATAGAGCAAACGACTTAGAAAATATTCTCATCTTGTACTCTATTGAAGCAGTTTCCGTAACAACGAGATTTATAATATCACGAACAAATAGAAGTGGCAATAACTTTTTTGGTTTTTTTTCATATTTTTTTCTCAAGCCAACTTATATGCGGCTTTCAAACAAAAAAGGCCCCTGAGTGAGGGGCTTTCAAGCAAAATCTATTTAGTTCGCACGGTACACGCTGCGAAGAACATTTGTCTGTGAACGGTCTGGGCCGACAGAGAAAATAGAAAGCGGAATGCCTGTCAGCTGAGACACGCGTTCAAGATAGTGGCGCGCGTTTTCCGGAAGCTCGCTCAAGCTTTTCGCGCCTGTAATATCTTCCGTCCAGCCCGGCATTTCTTCATATACCGGCTCACATTCAGCAAGTGCTTTAAGGCTTGCCGGGAATTCTTCAATGATTTCACCTTTGTAGCGGTACGCCACACAGATTTTCAGCGTTTCAATTCCTGTTAACACGTCGATTGAGTTCAGAGAAAGGTCCGTAATTCCGCTCACACGGCGGGCGTGGCGGACTACGACGCTGTCAAACCAGCCGACACGGCGCGGACGGCCTGTTGTTGTTCCATACTCGCGTCCGACTTCACGGATTTGATCACCGATTTCATCTTTCAGCTCAGTCGGGAAAGGACCGTCACCGACACGAGTCGTATATGCTTTTGATACACCGACAACGTGCTGAATTTTGGTCGGACCGACACCAGAACCGATCGTGACACCGCCGGCAACCGGGTTGGACGATGTGACAAATGGGTATGTTCCCTGGTCGATATCAAGCATAACCCCTTGCGCGCCTTCAAACAACACACGGCGCCCTTCATCAAGAGCATCATTTAAGACAACAGATGTATCGCAGACGTACTTTTTAATCTGCTGGCCGTACTCATAATATTCGTCTAAAATATCCTCAATTTTAAACCCTTCTGTCTCGTACATTTTCTCAAGCAGACGGTTTTTTTCTTCAAGGTTGCGTTCAAGCTTCTCCGCAAACGCGTCACGGTCTAACAGATCCGCGATGCGAATTCCGATGCGGGCTGCTTTATCCATGTAAGCAGGGCCGATTCCTTTTTTCGTTGTGCCGATCTTGTTAGCCCCTTTTCGCTCTTCTTCCACTTCATCCAATTTCAAATGATACGGCAGAATCACGTGAGCTCTGTTGCTGATTCTCAGGTTGTCTGTACTGACGTTGCGCTCATGAAGATACGCAAGCTCTGTGACCAATGCTTTCGGATCTACTACCATTCCGTTTCCGATCACACACGTTTTATCCTTGTAGAAAATTCCAGATGGAATTAAGTGAAGCTTGTATGTGACTCCGTCAAACTTGATTGTATGTCCTGCGTTATTTCCGCCTTGATAACGGGCGATCACTTCTGCATTTTCTGAAAGGAAATCTGTAATTTTGCCTTTTCCTTCATCGCCCCATTGCGTACCTACTACAACTACTGAAGACATGTCCGTGCACCTCCGTTAACCTTTCAAAACGATTCTATTCAAACAAATCAAGTTTATCAGTGAAGAAACAGAAAGTCAATTGTAAATCCGAACATTAAATTATTGTAAATCTATATTCGTTCGCTTTCATTCGTTTTATAAGCGTTTTCTCACTGATTTTTCATAAAAAGCTTGTGAAACTTTTGTCCTTTAGCACAAAAAAGAATCATTTGCCGGACAGCCCTTTTGTATTCATAAAAACGACTCGCCAGCCGTCCGGATCCTCTATCGTCACGCCGCCATGGCTCCAGTAAGGATTCTCTGGTTCAACCTCTTGATAGCCCATGTGCTTCAGCTTTGAAGTGATCGCTGTCAGTTCATCTGCATCCGGAACATAAAAGACAAGGAGGCTGTCAGGATGGGGGACGGGAGCAGTGCTTTCCCCCTCATACTGGGTGAATTCCAAATGATAATCGGCATGTGGAAGGCCGAACATCACACCGTCATATCCGTTATGCTGCGAAAATTCTCCTATTCGTTTCAAGCCCAGCCCCTCTTCATAGAACCGAACGATCTCTTGAAGCTGGCCTGTAGGACGCGCAATCCGTATTTGCGCTGCGTGAAAAGATGAAAACCGATTTCCCATGTTACCATCTCCTTTTTTCTTTATTTTATTAAAACGTTTCCAAATCCACATCGGCTGAGGGGACGGTATTTCTTCCATCTGATGAACGAAAAAAACCCCAAGATCAGCTCTTGGGGTTTATGCGCCGGGCGGAACACCTGCGTCATCAAAACGCCGTTCCAGGTTGACGAATTTGTTATATTCTTTTACGAACGCAAGAGACACGGTTCCTACCGGGCCGTTACGCTGTTTGGCAATAATGATTTCGATAATGTTTTTATTCTCGGTTTCTTTGTCATAGTAGTCATCACGGTAAAGGAACGCGACAATATCAGCATCCTGCTCGATACTTCCTGATTCCCGGATATCAGACATCATCGGACGTTTATCCTGACGCTGCTCAACGCCCCGAGAGAGCTGAGAAAGCGCGATAACAGGAACTTGCAGCTCCCTGGCGATCGACTTGAGTTCACGGGAAATTTCTGATACTTCCTGCTGTCGGTTGTCCTTTGAACGCCCGCTTCCCTGAATCAATTGCAGATAGTCGATCAAAATCATGCCAAGTCCGCTTTCCTGCTTCAAACGGCGGCATTTGGCACGGATTTCACTCACGCGGATACCCGGTGTATCATCGATGTAAATCCCGCTGTTCGACAGGCTTCCCATCGCCATCGTCAGCTTGCCCCAATCCTCTTCCGTCAAGTTACCGGTACGAAGATTTTGGGCATTAATGTTTCCTTCAGCACAGAGCATACGCATGACGAGCTGCTCTGCCCCCATCTCAAGACTGAAAATCGCTACGCTCTCGTCGGTCTTGGTCGCCACATTTTGTGCGATGTTCAGGGCAAAGGCTGTTTTCCCCACTGACGGACGGGCAGCCACAATGATTAAGTCATTGCGCTGGAACCCCGCAGTCATCCGGTCAAGCTCAGTAAACCCTGTCGGAATTCCCGTAATATCGCCTTTTCGATTGTGAAGCTGTTCGATATTGTCATAGGTCTGAACTAGGACGTCCTTAATATTTTGGAAGGCGCTCGTATTTTTGCGCTGCGCTACTTCCATAATCGTTTTTTCCGCTTCACTGAGTAAATCCTCGACCTCATCCTCACGGGTATACCCGTCTTGAGCAATGGTTGTCGCTGTTCTGATTAACCTGCGAAGAATCGATTTTTCCTCAACAATTTTCGCGTAATATTCTATGTTAGCCGCTGTCGGCACCGAGTTTGCGATATCTGTCAGATACGATATGCCGCCCACTTCTTCCAGCAGGTCTGTGTTCGCAAGCTCTGACGTTACCGTAACCAGATCAACCGGTTCACCGCGGTCACCGAGCACCAGCATCGCATTATAGATTTTTTGGTGGGACATTCTATAGAAATCATCTGGAATCAATACTTCTGAAGCCAGTGTTAAAGCAGACGGCTGTAAAAAAATAGCGCCTAACACGGCTTGTTCGGCTTCTATATTTTGCGGGGGAAGCCGATCATTCAAAAGGTCTGTCATGCTAAGCACCGTCCTCTCATTAAAAAATCTCCAAATTCCATTCTACCATTTCTACAGAAAAAAAATAGAAAAAATGTCGGTTTCCTATTTTTTTCAGCTAGCCGATTGATTCGTTTCGGACAGTAACAAGGCGGGAAAAATGGAATAAAACGTGAGGGAGGTATAAAAAATGAGGAAAGAATATGCGGTTACACCCAATGTTGATGCAGACGGCTGGTTTATTACGGTGGAGAATGTGGCGCCGACAGCTTTGTATACATCTAAAGACGCCGCAATTGAAAAAGCCAAACAGGTGGCAAAAGACAACAGTCCGTCAAAGCTTGTGATTTATGATCAGTTTAACAATGTGGAAGAAGAGCACTCATTCTAATGAAAAACCCCTTCGCTGCAGCGGGGGTTTTTTTCATGGATCGGCTTATTTCATCCACTGGAAGCCTGTGTGCATCATCAGGTCCGCCGCTTTTTGATACAGATCCCACTCCTCAAACGAAGCAAATTTCCCCATCAGCTCCTGAAGTCTTAGCCTCACCGCCATATATTCTTCAAAGGTGTCAGCTTTCTCAATGACTTTTTGGTGTTCATTCAGCATTTGTTTTAATAATGACAACGGTGCCTGCATAAAAACCCTCCTTTCCTCTTTTATAACTGGTATTTATGGATTGCTCCATTCCTTTGTGACATCTTCTTACGTTTCGTATGTGATTCTTGTACAATGGACTGAAGAGAGGAGGGATCATTTGTGAGACCTTTGCAAATTTCTGCTGAAACTGCCCAAAAGCTTGCAGAGTCCTTGAACCTGCCGCTTGAACAGATCATGCATATGCCTCAGCATATTCTGATTGCCAAATTGGCTGAATTGCAGAAAGAAGAAAAACAATCGTAGCATTCGTTCGCATACTTGCCTACATCTTAACGAATTATATTTAGTATATGTTAGAAAAAAGGAGTAACTGCTTTGCCAAAACATAAAAATATCCAATCTTTTTGGCTGATCACCGGCATTATCTTTATCGCCTTTAACTTGAGACCGGCGATCACTTCAGTTGGTCCGGTCATCAGCTCTATCAGGGCAGACCTGCATATGTCTAATGGGACAGCCGGATTTTTAACTGCGCTGCCGCTGCTTTCGTTTGCGGTTCTTTCTCTGCTCGCGCCAAAGTTTGGACAGCGGCTTGGAAATGAACGGACATTATGGCTCGGCCTTCTGATGTTATTGATCGGGATTTTGCTTCGTTCTGCCGGTTTAACTTGGGCCTTATTTGCCGGAACGGCTTTAATCGGTATCGGCATTGCCATCGGAAACGTTCTGCTTCCAAGCTTAATCAAGCATAAATACCCTGAAAAATCAGGAATCATGATCAGCTTATATACGACCTCAATGTGTATATTCGCGGCTTTAGCATCAGGTATCAGCGTACCTCTGGCGGCACAAATGGGAGGCGGATGGAAGCAGGCCTTTCTCTTATGGGGCGGGCTGGCATTACTTGCATTGCTGATCTGGATACCTCAGCTGCGACACCGGGATACGGCAAACAATGCGGTGAAGCTTCAAACCAGTTCCATTTGGGCTTCCAAAACGGCATGGCATGTCACCATCTTTATGGGACTGCAATCATTTTTATTTTACAGCAGCATTGCCTGGTTTCCTGAAATTCTCCGTTCGCACGGCATGGATACGTCTACAGCCGGATGGAAGGTATCACTGATGCAATTTGCAAGTCTGCCTTTCACTTTTCTGACACCTGTTTTAGCCGATCGCATGAAACACCAGCGCGGGATTGCTGCGGGACTGACCGCCGTTTATCTCATCGGGCTGTGCGGATTGCTGGCGGGCGGCAGCCATATCCAGCTCGCCATCTGGATGATCATCATCGGTGTCGGACAAGGCTCCAGTATTAGTCTGGCGCTTACGTTGATTGGTCTCCGCAGTGAAAATGCCCAACAGGCCGCAGCGCTGTCAGGCATGTCTCAGTCATTCGGCTACCTGCTTGCAGCCGTCGGACCCATCTTTGTCGGCTATCTCTTTGACCAAACACATTCATGGACAATGCCGATTATTCTCCTTATTGCGGCCTTAATCGGCATGGGAGCAGCCGGAGTGGGAGCCGGAAGGGATCAATACATTTTTCAGAAAGAGAAACAAAAACAGTCAGCATAAAACTCTTGATCTCGTGAAATAAAAAAGAGGCTTGGATTGATCCAAGCCTCTTTTCTATTAATCTTCTTCTTTCACGTGTACCTTCAACACAGCCTGAACCTCAGGATGCAGCTTCACAGGCACGTTTGTATACCCTAACGCGCGAATGCCGTCTGGCAGGTCAAGCTTCCGCTTATCTACTTTTATGTTATGGTCTTTTTGGAGCTGTTCAGTAATTTGCTTGCTTGTCACAGAACCGAATAAACGGCCGCCTTCACCTGATTTCGCACTGAGCTCAACCGTCAGTTTTTCTAATGTCTCTTTTAAGCTCTTTGCCTGCTCAAGCTCGGCAATCGCTTCTTTTTTCTCTTTCTGCTTTTGTCCGTTCAATGCGCTGATGTTTGTCGGGTTCGCTTCAACCGCGAGGCCTTTTTTAATCAGAAAATTATGCGCGTAACCGTCTGCTACGTTTTTGACTTCGCCTTTTTTTCCTTTGCCTTTTACATCTTTCAAGAAAATAACCTTCATCTCTGTACGCCTCCCTCAAAATACTCATCTATGGCGTTCTTCAGCCGTTCCAGCGCTTCCGTTACTGAAATGCCGGACAACTGAGTCGCCGCATTTGTTAAATGTCCTCCGCCTTCCAGCGCCTCCATGATGATCTGAACATTTACCTCGCCAAGTGACCGCGCACTGATACAAACGGTTTGTTCATCCCGCCTCGCCACCGCAAATGAAGCCTCAACCTCACTCATCGAAAGCAGCGAATCAGCCGCCTGCGCAATCAGTACCTGATCGAAGTATTCCTCCTCATTTTCAGGAAGAGAGGCAATCGCAATGTTCTCTTTATAGAGGGCCGTATGCTGGATCAGCTTCGCCCGTTTAATATAGGAATCAACGGTTTCTTTCAGGAACTTCTGCACAAGCACCGTGTCGGCGCCTTTTGCCCTTAAATAAGAAGCCGCATCGAAAGTCCGCGAGCCCGTGCGGAGAGAAAAGCTCTTTGTATCGACTATTATACCAGCTAATAGGGCTGTTGCTTCAATCATATTGATTTTTAAGCGTTTTGGCTGGTATTCAAGCAGTTCTGTCACCAATTCTGCTGTAGAAGAAGCGTACGGCTCCATATAAACGAGCAGCGGGTCTCTGATAAACTCCTCACCCCTGCGGTGATGGTCGATGACCACGATATGCTCAATTTTATTGACCAGCCGTTCCTCCATGACCAGTGATGGCTTATGTGTATCAACGATCACAAGCAGCGTGTCATCATTGGAAATTTCCATCGCTTCTTCAGGCGTAATAAACCTTGACCACAGCTCTTCGTATTTTTTGATTTCCTCGATTAAACGCTGCACACTTGATCCGATTTGATTGGGATCAATCACGATAAAACCATCTTTGTTATTTGCCTGCGCCACCTTTAAAATTCCGATCGCCGCGCCGATAGAATCCATGTCGGGGAATTTATGCCCCATGATAATCACATTGCTGCTTTCGGAGACGATTTCCTTTAAGGCATGAGAAATGACGCGGGCCCGCACCCTTGTTCGTTTCTCCATCGGATTTGTTTTACCGCCGTAAAACTTCACCTTGCCGTTCGGCAGCTTAATGGCTACTTGGTCGCCGCCGCGCCCCAGTGCCAAGTCCAAGCTGGATTGCGCCAAATCGCCAAGTTCTTTCAGCGAGGAGACTGAAGCCCCGACACCGATACTTAACGTCAGCGCTACACCGTCAAATGAGGTTTTTTCCCGCACCTCATCAAGAATCGAAAACTTCGAATTTTCGAGTTCAGTTAAGATGTGTTCATTAAGCACCGCGATAAATCGTTCTGAAGACGTTCTTTTCAGGAAGATCCCGTACTCCTGCGCCCAAGCGTTCAGCAAAGATGTCACCTGGCTGTTCATCGTGCTTCTTGTCTGATCATCCAGTCCTTGTGTCACATCATCATAGTTATCAAGGAATATGTACGCCAGCACGGTTCTTTCGTTTTCATATAGCTTTTCAATCTGAGTTTGTTCCGTTACATCAAAGAAATACAGCAGACGCTCATCTCGTTTGATGACAACCTTAAACTTGCGGTCATTCAAAGAAACCGTTTCCGACTCCACCTCTTGTTTGATGAGCGGCACAACCGACTCACAAGTATCGTAAAGTGATCTCCCCACTAATGTGCTTTCATTAAAGCAAGAAGAAAGAAACGGATTTGCCCATTCTATATAATATTGGTCATTAAAAAGCATGATGCCGATCGGCATTTCCATCAATGCCTCTTCACCGACTTTTTTCAACCTGTAGGATAACGTAGAAATATAAGCATCAATCTCTTGTCGAATAAGAGAATCAGCGCGTTTAATAAAAAACAAAATAACTGCGAGCAGCAGCACTTCGACGGTTCCTAATATCCAGTTAAAATAAAAGCTGATGAGGATAGTAATGATTGACAGAGCAATCAATGCATAGATGGGATACCTAAACAGCGGTTTTTCATAAAAGCTTGGCATTTCTATCACTCCCCACCATGTGAGTAAAACCTCATGTTCACTTCACCTTATTCCTTATTTGAAAGCCCATATCTAAAACGCCTAAAATGCGAATGGCCGCCATAAACATCGGATCCACAAATCCAAGAATAACTGCAATGACAGCCGCAGCCTTTGGATATTGTTTCTTATGGCAATAGAAAAAGATAAATGATACACCTTGGATAAAAATCAGAAACCCAAGTATAAACTCCCCGTTTAAAGCGATAGAGTACAGCATTTGACCTTTTTCTAAAGGCAAAAATGATAGCATGACAATCATTACATACAGCACTGCAACGCTTTGCGGAAACTTCAACTCTCTAAAAGGCTTTAGATTAGGAATATCGGGGGAAAATCGCCTTATGAGCGGCTTAGCGACAAGATAACTGAGGAAAGAAAAAACAGCTCCTAACACCACAATAGCTGTTGGAAAAAGATATTGAGCGGTACCCAATTGTTCTTTCATCAGTTTCAATTGCTTCTCAAACTGTCCAGCATTGCCCGTCTGCTTCCCAACAGTTTCTACAATATCAAGAGATTGTCGAGATTGTGTCATCGCTTCATCAATGATATTGGTACCCAAAAACTGAATGCTTATCACAATATAGAAGACCATACAAAGCATATAAATAAGAGCGCCCGATATTACAGCGTGCCCGGGTTCTTTCTTTTTGAAGTAGTGCCCCATGGCAATACCAGCGCAGGCTGACATAAAAGCGACAATGAGTCCGTTAAAGGACCCGACAATAAAAACAACTGGAAGACTGACAGTGCCCATCCATATCCCTAACTTCAATCCATGCCTGATCGTATATAGGATCATGGGAAGCGGCAGTGCAAATAACAGAATTGTTCCAACCAAAGGAACATAAACGACCAAAAGCACAATGATTGCAAACAAACTAATTAAAATCGCGCCTTCCATTAATGCTCTCGTTTGTTTCACTTATTCACCTCGTATCATCCCGAACATACGAATAGAAAAGAGCAGCATAAACGACTGCTCTTTTTTCATCGCTGCAACTACTTTGCACCGAATGTTTTTATATCATCTCTACATTTCACTTTAATATTTTAACATAAGTCCAAATCGCAAGTAAAATAACGCTGATGTTTCATGTGAAACATTACAAATGAAAAGACATTCTTTGAAAAGAATGCCTATCACCATTAATGTTTATCATCCATAAAGCCAGAAGATTCCTTGTTTTTCTTTTTTGTTTTTCTGACATACATAAAGACTAAGATGACCAATAAAAGGGTTGTTGCTTGCAGTACACCGCTGCTAAACAAGAAAAAGTTCTTTATCATATCCCACATCATGCTTCACCTCTTTTTACATGTTCTCAACCCGTATCCTATATAAGATGAATTTCCCTTTTTAAAAACTTCAAAACATCATGAACAACATTGAGCGTTGGGCATATGCTGATAAGGAATCTGATTGTTAAAGGAGAATTGCTACATGGATGAACGCAGAACATTGGCTTGGCATGAAACATTAGAAATGCACGAGCTGGTTGCTTTTCAATCAAATGGACTGATAAAGCTGAAGAAAATGATTCGGGAAGTAAGAGACCCTCAGCTCAGAAACCTTTACGGTGTGTCCATTCAAGCCATTGAACAAAATCTAAGGGAGCTTCTTCCATTCTTTCCTCAGGCGCCGCACAGAGATGATGAGGAAGAAGAACGCGCGGATAACCCATTTTACAGCGGCGATTTGCTCGGATTTGCCAAAACATCAGTCCGCAGCTATGCCATTGCAATTACAGAAACAGCGACACCTCAATTACGAAACGTGCTGGTCAAACAGCTGAATGCAGCGATCAGGTGGCACGCACAAATTTTCCAATACATGTATGAGCATGGATACTATCCAGCATACAACCTTTCTGAACTGCTAAGAAATGATGTCAGAAATGCCAACAGAGCCCTTTCAATGCAATAAAACAAGCAGCAAAGGAATTCCCTTTGCTGCTATTTTTGCTGATCCTTCAGCAAGCCGCTCGAACGATAAGATTCCAGGACATCTCTGTTGGATTCTCCCCATTCTTTCATTTGCAACACAATCGGTTCAAGCGTTCGCCCAAATTCCGTCAGAGAGTACTCAACCTTTGGCGGCACCTGGTGGTAAACCTCACGATGCACGATGCCGTCCGCTTCCAGCTCCCGCAGCTGAAGAGTGAGCATTCTTTGGGTGATACTCGGGCAGATTCGGCGAAACTCATTAAATCGTTTCTTGCCATCTATCATGTGATAAAAAAGAATTCCTTTCCACTTTCCGCCAATGACGTCTAGTGTAAATTCAACTGGACAGCCTTCTTTATTCGGGTATATATTGTTTTTTCCACTCATGCTTACCCCTCCAATAGTACCTTTTTTGATACTACATCACATTTCGCAACTAAGCTAGCCAATATTTTACACACCTTTTCTCCTCAGCTCAAAGAAAATGCTTCTTATTCACATCAATTTTTAAGGGTTTGTATGATTACACCCGCAGCAAGACGTGTTAAACTATATAAAGATTAAACTACTTAAAAAAGATAAGGAGCTATCATGGAAAAGATACTTATTTTCGGACACCAAAACCCAGACACAGATACGATTTGTTCTGCGATTGCTTATGCTGATTTGAAAAACAAACTCGGCTTCAATGCTGAGCCGGTCCGTCTTGGACAAGTCAACGGCGAAACACAATACGCGCTTGACTATTTCAAACAAGAAAGCCCGCGTCTTGTTGAAACAGCTGCAAACGAAGTAAACGGCGTTATCCTCGTTGACCATAACGAACGCCAGCAGAGCATCAAGGACATTGAAGATGTTCAGGTTCTTGAAGTAATCGACCACCACCGCATCGCTAACTTTGAAACAGCTGAGCCGCTCTATTACCGTGCTGAGCCTGTAGGCTGTACGGCTACAATCTTAAACAAAATGTACAAAGAAAATAATGTGAAAATCGAGAAAGAAATTGCTGGCCTAATGCTGTCTGCAATCATTTCAGACTCACTGTTATTCAAATCTCCAACTTGCACAGACCAAGACGTAGCGGCAGCAAAAGAGCTTGCTGAAATCGCAGGCGTAAATGCTGAAGAGTACGGCTTGAACATGCTGAAGGCTGGCGCTGATTTAAGCAAAAAAACAGTGGAAGAGCTGATTTCTCTTGATGCGAAGGAATTCACACTCGGCAGCAAAAAAGTGGAAATCGCACAAGTGAATACAGTAGACATTGAAGATGTAAAAAAACGCCAAGCTGAATTAGAAGCTGCGATTTCTAACGTTGTGGCTAAGAAGAACCTAGACCTGTTCCTTCTTGTCATCACAGACATTTTAGAAAATGATTCACTTGCCCTTGCAATCGGCAACGAAGCAGCGAAAGTGGAAAAAGCATTCAACGTTACATTAGAAAACAACACAGCCCTCTTAAAAGGTGTTGTTTCTCGTAAAAAACAAGTCGTTCCTGTCCTGACAGACGCAATGGCTGAATAAGAAAAAGCATCCCGCACAGGGATGCTTTTTCTTATTCACTCCGCTTTTCAATCTGTCCCATCACATCAGTAAGCTTTGTGTTTTGAACAAGGCCTGACTGCCCCCACTCTTCAAGTAATGCCTTTTCCTCACAAATTCACGCTTCACCCACTTTTTCAGCTTAGGCATCGTTTGATAAAAACGAAAAAACGCCACCGATTTGGCAAAGGTCTCGCTAAATTTACATTGCCAGCAAAGCCGAGGGCATCTTGTGCCGTAATGACAACTTTACTGTGAAAGCTGCTCCCCTTTGGAGTATCCCTTTTGTTCTAAAACATCGTGCTTTCCCGGTCAGATTCCTGCCTTCCGTTTACGCTAAAGTACACTGTGGTATGTAAAATTTGAATGGTATTTCCATCAGGAGATCATGCTATAAAAGAGGAGGTTTTCATTATGAGTCAAGAGCGGGTGAAACGGCCTGGACATACGAGATGGTACATCTCTTCATTACTCAGCGGCATTATTGTTCTTAATTATTTTGACCGTGTCGCCATCTCAGTGGCCGCCCCTGCGATACAAGATTCGTTTCACCTTACAGCAACCGAACTGGGCATCGTGTTTTCCATTTACACGTATTCCTATACAGTGATGCAGCTGCCAGTCGGAAGTTTGCTGGATCGGTTTGGCGTGGCCTGGGTCACGAGGGTCGGAATGACAATATGGAGCTTTTTAACCATTCTTCTTGCTTTTTTGCAAGGGAAATTACTGTTGTATCTGTTCCGTTTTCTCATTGGACTGTCGAGCGCCTCAGCGTTCCCTGCCGCCTCTAAGGCAACCGCTCAATGGTTTCCTCCAAGTGAGCGGGGATTGGCAAACTCACTGTTTGACTCAGCCGCCAAGTTTTCAAACGTGCTCGGTGCGCCATTGGTCGCCTTTCTTGTCACCACTTTTGATTGGCGTGTCGCTTTTTTGACGATTGGATGCATCAATGTGCTGTTTACGATCTTTTTCTGGCAGTATTATGAGCAGCCTGAACGGCATAAACGCATTTCCAAAAGCGAACTAAACTATATTCAAAAGCACAATGCGATCACAACAGAGCAAATCCCTTACAAAACAGGGCCGCTTTTAAAGAAGCTTTTCACCAACCGGAAAGTATGGGGCTTAATGATCGGATTTACAGGATACGGCTATACATTCAACCTGCTGCTGACCTGGCTTCCGACTTTCTTTAAACATACATATGGAATGGATCTCATGTCGTCCGGTTTATTTACAGCCGTGCCATGGCTGATCTCAACCATTTCCGGAATCGCGGTCGGCGGCTGGCTCGTTGATTACTTTATTAAGAAAGGCTATTCCAACACCAAGGTGTACCGAACCGTGATCATTGTCGGAATGAGCTTTGGCTTTTTCTTTTTAGGCTCCATTCTGACGAATAATATCACCGTTGCGATTATCTGTATTTCAATCGGCCTCGCCGGTATTTCCGCAACCGCTCCAGTCGGCTGGTCCATCTCCGCAGAGCTGGCGCCGATCGGTTCCGTGTCCATGCTGAGTTCCATGGTAAACCTGGCAAACAACCTGTTCGGAGGCATTATTGCCGCTTCACTGACGGGGTATTTATTTGATATGACAGGCTCCTTTACACTCAGCTTTCTGGTAGCCGGTTTTGTGCTGCTGCTCGGATTGGTTTTTTACGTGTTTGTATTGGGGGAAGTCAAACGGATTAAGCTATAGAACTTGAAAAAGAGCTGCCAAATGGCAGCTCTTCCATTACATCAAAGAATCGGGCCCGTCCCCGTGTATCTCCTCTTCACCCTGTTCCTCAATATCAATCCCCGAAGCAAGCATTTCTTGCTCTATGTTTTCCAGCACCTGATCGTTTTTTCCTTGAAGAACGCCTTCATAATGAAAAGCATCCTGGATGCCGTTTTCCTCTATGGTCGCTAAAATATCGTGGATGTCATTATGGTCTCCTGAAATGGAGCCGAATCCTTGGTTTTGTTTTTTATAATTCACAAAACCGCTGGGGAGGTTGTTTCCGAGATTCACACACGATGCGCCTTCAACCGTCCCAATAGAGATGGAGCCAATAAAAAAAGAGGGAGAAAACCGTTTCACGTCAAACACCCTTTCCCTGATTGATGGTATACGGCACTGGCTTTCCATCTATTTTAACCTCTATATCATCCTTTTTTGTTTTCTCACCTCGTGACTGTGATTCAACTTTCGGCCGAACATGAGGAGAGAATACGTTGCCAAGATTCAGCATCCCGCTTAGCTCCTGTATATCCAGGTGATCGAGATGAAAGGCTAGATCGTCTAAATGTAACTTCTCTACATTCAAATCCTGTACATCCATTTTCACAAAAATAGGAGGGCGGCGTTCTTCCTGGGAAGATTGTTCAAGCATATCCACTTTTTGCGCTAATTTTTCAAGCTTTTTTAGGATCTCTTCTATGTTCATATACGCCATCCCTTTTTAAAAACTCTTCTCTACAGCTCCCACATTTCCTTTGATTTTATTCTGCTTTCCCTTTATGGCGCCAAAGCCTTCATTGATAAAGGTTTCACTTTTTCTGCCTTTTTGAACATTTGTTCCGACAAAAAGACCCGAAGAATTTTGCAGATGGTTCACTCGCAAAGATCCGTATTTAATTGAGGTCATTGCTCTTCTCCTTTTTCATACGTGCGGAATGGAATGGTGACCGTTAAGATTCCGCTTTTCAATTCTGCATGAATCCGATGCAGATCATACTCTTCGGGAATGAATATCTCCCGTTTGAAGGGGCCATAAAACCGTTCGCTGGCGATCAGCTCTTGTTCTTCTTCCGGCGGCTGGGGTCGAATCTTTCCTTCGATTATGAGTGTGCGATTCTTTTGATTAATTGACATATCCTCTGCACTTGCACCAGCCGCATCAATGGTTATGTCCAATCTGCGGTTTGTTTTTATGATATCGGCTCTCGGTTCGACAAAGGGAGCAATTTCGCGCAGCAGCTCAGCGAAATCCTTTCCCATCATTTCTTTTACATGGGGATAAAATTGAGATTTTGGCATAAATAAAAAACCCCCTGCACATAGCCATACATGTTTAGAATCTATAATTATGCTTATGTGCTTTTTATGGAGGTATGCTAAAAGAAAAATATTCCCTTTTAAAGTGTTTGATTTTGTACACTTGGCGATATATTTTGGTTATTCATGTTGCCGTCTATGCCGTCAGGGTCAATAACTGTGGAAACGTTCCCTTGATTCAGCACATTTCCTGCGAAGAAGCCGATTCCGTTATTTACTTTACGATGCGCAGCCCAGCCTGGGAGCTGATTTTCTCCAATCGCGATGGCTGTATTTGTCTGCTGGGAATTCACATTGATTGCACCGAGTGTAAAACCGATAGCCAAACAAATCCTCCTCCTTTTCAAACCAAGGCAGCCCTTTAAAAATAATCATTTATTTGACAGTCATTTTCGTCGTTATCAATCACGAAAGACGAGTTTTGCGTGTTTTGAATGGTGCCTAATAACCTTCCCTGGCCGGACGTTCGCTTACTATGTGCACTCCAGCCGGTAAGTTCGTTTTCGCCGACTGAAATGGCAGCACATGTATCCAGAACGTTAATATTAATTTCCCCAACATCAATATCATTCTGATTTTCTCCCGAGTTCCCTTCAAATGAAATCCTGTTTTCATGATGAATCGGCGTGTCTACCTCATCGTTATCTGTCACATAGCTAAAATTATGAGACACCTGGGAGTTAGTCATTGATCCGAGTCCGTAATTGTTTTTCCGGTGCGAAGACCAACTATGCGCATAATTGGTTCCGATAAATATTCCTGAGGAGGTATCAATTGAAATCACACTAATATTGTTCACTTGAACCTGGTTTACTGCTTGTCGATGATTCAATCTTATTCAGTCCTTGATATGTCTTTTCAGTCCATTGCTTTACAATATGTTCTGACTCGGTTAATGGTTCGGGTTCTTTTACAAGCTGTATCAGCCTTAGAAATTGCCTGGACGCTAAACATCAATCAAATCCGTACCATATGAATTATCGACTGCACAAAGCCACTGCCCCTGCACGTTCTTTCTAAACACATAGGTCGCCCTTCTTTCCATCGCATACTCAGAGTCCTTTTTATCCGAATCAAGCAGTGTCTGATAAAGGACGAGTACAGTGTCACCTGATTCCAAAAGAATCATTTCCCCTTGTGTTGGGGCAATATGATGATCGAAATAGTTCGCGATCGCGATAAACGCTCTTTTGATTTCTTCTTTGCCTCGCGCAATCTTGCCTGGCTTCACTACTAAAATGGCATCTTCCGTGTAGTAATTCATCAGTGTGTCAAAATCTTCATTTTGGATTGCCAAGTCATACGCAGAGATGATGTCTTTCAGTTGCTGTTCCAAATGAATTCCCCCAATCATCATGATTGGATATATTATACAATGTTTGACACGCTGAAATCGTAAAAATAAAAGGAAAAGGATTCCTGTTTCCTATATAATAAAATAGATATATTTAACAAAGTAAAAAGTGAAGGGGTGGACAATTTTGTCTGCGAAAGTAACGTTACATGACCATATACATCATGATTTAAGCGCGGATTGCCAGCATTGTTTTGGCCTGTGCTGTGTCGCCTTGCCTTATGCGAAGTCGGCGGATTTTGCTTTTGACAAAGACGGGGGCACGCCTTGCCGCAACTTACAATCAAACTATCAATGTTCGATCCATAAAAATCTCAGAGAAAAAGGATTTCGAGGCTGCTCTGCATATGAATGCTTTGGCGCCGGACAGAAAGTATCCCAAATCACTTATGGGGGAAAGGATTGGCGAAACAGCCCGGAAACGGCCAACGAGATGTTTGGCGTTTTTCCTATCATGCAGCAGTTGCACGAAATGCTCTGGTATTTACATGAAGCTCTTTCTATAGATATAGCCAAGCCGATTCATCCTGAACTGAGAACCAGTTTCGAAAAAATAGAAAGGCTCACCAGACTCAGCAAAGAACGCCTGCTGACACTGCAGGTGGACGAGCATCGAGCTGAGGTCAATGAATGGCTGTTAAAAACGAGTGAACTGGTGCGTGCCCAAGCCCGCCATCCAAAACTCCCGAAAAAGGTCAGCCGGGGAAGTGTCCTGATCGGCGCGAAACTGAAAGGGCTTGATCTGCGAGGAGCAAATCTAAGAGGGGCGCTGCTCATAGCCGCCGATCTGAGAAATGCCGATTTGAGAATGACAGACTTTATCGGTGCAGATATGAGAGACGCTGATCTCAGCGGCGCCGACCTAACCGGGAGCATCTTTCTGACACAGGCACAGGTGAACGCCGCCAACGGCGATTCGAACACAAAGCTGCCGCCGTCTTTACGAATCCCTGCCCATTGGAAATAAAAAAGGACCCGCTTACGGTCCTTTTTTGCAGTCATCAATTGAATCCTTTTTTGTTCCTTTTTCCGGCACTTTCGCACTTCTACTTGCCAAGTATCCCGACAGCCATAACGCAACCAGCAGCATGAAGGTGATCATGCCGACGACACCCAGCCAGTGAAAAGCAGACCAGAAAAGCCCGCCGACCGTTCCGCAAACACTTGAACCGGCGTAATAAAAGAACAAATACAGCGACGACGCCTGCGCTTTGTTGTGCAGAGCTCTCCTTCCCACCCAGCTGCTGGCGACTGAGTGGCCGCCGAAGAAGCCGAATGTAAAGAGCGCAATCCCCAAAATTTTCACTGCTAATATACTGTTTATCGTTAATAAAGCACCCGTGACAACAATGCATATATTCATCACCAGTATTTTCGGGTAGCCATATTGATCAACCATTCTTCCAATGAAGGACGAACTGAAAATCCCTACAATCATCACAATAAAAATCCAGCTGGCAAACGCTTTATTAAACGAATACGGCGGTCCCAACAGCACATACGCAATGTAGTTAAACAATGCCACATTGCTTCCGAGCAGCAAAAAACCAATGAGGAACAAGCTTAATAGTTTCCGATCCTTCAAGTGGCTGATGAGAGACAATCCCAATTGTCCGAACTCCAATTTTCTCGGCGTGAAATGCCTGGATGGAGGCAAATTCATAAAAAAGATCATGCTTGCGATCAAACTAATCACACCAATTGACCCCATCGCCATATGCCAAGTAAAGTATTCACTCAGAAGTCCTGACACGATCCTTCCAAAAACGGCGCCAATCGCGTTTCCACTGATATACAGACCCATCGCTGATCCAAGGCTTCCAGGTTCAATTTCTTCTCCGAGATAAGCCATCGCAATCGAAGGAAGGCCGGCGAGCGCAATCCCTTGAATGGTTCTTAATACGAGCAGCGTATGAAAGTTCGGGCTGAAGGCCGACGCCAAACAGAGAACGGATGCGGCCAGCATCGATATAGCCATAATCGGCTTGCGCCCCCATACCTCTGACAACGAACCAAAAACGAGCATGCTGACAGCTAACAGCATTGTGGTAACAGATAAAGAAAGACTCGCCGCAGTAGGTGTCACATGAAATTCCCGCGTGAATTCCTCCATGAGCGGCTGCACGCAATAAAGAATTGCAAATGTATTAAAACCCGCGGCAAAGAAAGCAAACGTAATTTTACGAAAAACCGGTGTGCCTTTTTGAATGTATGTCATCGGGACTTCATCGGCCCCTCCGCATGTTGTTGAGCACTGCGATTCATAAACAACCATCCTTTATTTCCAATGAATTCAAACATTCTCGAGTCTGTTTATACATTTATCTTAGCATCGTTAATATATGTTGTATAATGCATATAAAATATGCTTTTCATGCTTATATGTAATAAAGGAGGGATGATGCTTGGAATGGGAGCAGCTTGAATATTTTCAAACACTGGCCCGGATGCAGCACGTGACAAAAGCGGCAAAAAGCCTCTCCATCACTCAGCCCGCGCTTTCACGCTCAATCGCCAGACTGGAGAACCACTTAGGCGTCCCGCTATTCGACAGACAGGGACGATCTATTACCTTAAATAAATACGGGTACATCTTTTTGCGGCGTGTTCAGGCGATGATGAAGGAGTACACCGAAGGAAAAGAGGAAATCCAAGCCTTATTAAAGCCAGACCAAGGGGAGGTGTCTTTCGGTTTTTTACATACATTAGGGACAACGCTCGTGCCCGACCTCATCGGCTCCTTTCAGCAGGATTATCCCAACATTTCCTTCCAGCTGAAGCAAAACCATTCTTATTGGCTGCTCGAACGATTAAAGTCCGGGGATCTGGACCTCTGTCTCCTCGCTTCCATCAAGCCTGAAAAAACGATCCAATGGATCAGGCTGTGGAGTGAAGAACTATTTGTATTTGTACCAAACGATCACCCGTTAGCTAATCGTGAAAGCATTACCCTGAGTGAGATTGCCGATGAGCGTTTTATTTTATTGAAAAAAGGCTACGCGCTTCGAATGACGGTCGATGAGCTGTTTGAGAAAGCCGATATACAGCCGAACATTATGTTTGAAGGGGAAGAAGCCGCCACTGCGGCAGGTTTTGTGGCGGCCGGACTGGGCATATCCATTTTGCCTGATCTAAAAGGCTTAGACCAAAGCAAAATCACAAAAATTCGTGTCACCTGGCCGGAATGTCAGCGTGTCATCGGCATCGCCTGGATAAAAGGCCGTTTTTTATCGCCGGTTGCCGAGACCTTTAAACAGTATGTCATCAGCCATTTTTCTGAGTAAGGGAGGATCATATCGTGAATGTGAAAAGAATAACGTCAGAACATGATTTACATATCGCATTTGAAATCAGAAAAGCTGTATTTGTTGAGGAACAAGGCTGTCCCGTTTCCGATGAATTCGATGAGTTCGATACACTCTGTGGAGATTGCCGGCACATCTTGGTTTATCATGAGAATGAACCCGTTGGCACAGCCCGTGTCCGTATCGTTGATCACGTGGGTAAATTGGAAAGAATCTGCATTCTGAAGCCTTATCGCAAGTTCGGGCTGGGCAAAGTAATAGTCGATTCGTTAGAACGCATTGTGAAAGAACAAAGCATTTCTGCCTTCAAACTGTACGGCCAGACACAGGCGGCAGGCTTTTATGAAAAGCTCGGCTATCAGACAGCATCAGATGAATTTATGCTGGATGGCATTCCCCACGTGCTGATGACAAAGGAAGATAGCCGGTAAATCGTTCACAAATGTATGACCGTAAGCAGTTGATTGGTATACGAATCAACGATGAGTGAAGGATTGCTTGTATGCCAGCGAAGTTTTCATTCCTTATTCTGTCATACTTCTATTGGTCCCTATACCTTATCACATAGTTTTTATACAACTCTTCGTTATAAAGAATCTCTTCACCATGTGAAGAGCAAATGAGCGCTGGTTTGATTTGATCTATGATTGCGCCGCTGTCGATGTTCTCATTCATATCCACGCTGAATCTTCTGATAGGCGGGTGTAAATCCTTCTTACTTGTGATAAAAAGATCTCCTGTTAAAAGGGTATGATCCATTTCATGATGATACACGACGTGCCCCGGGGAATGTCCGGGTGTTAAATCGTATTGCAAAGGCAAATGAGCCAGCGTTTGCTCCGTCAGCGGCTGGACGACATAGGCAACCCCTGTGTTCTCCACTTCACTTTTGTTCGGATAAGGCACTTCCCCATTGATATACTTTAGTTCTTTTTGATGCGCAAAAATCGGAATATCAAATCGCTCTAACCACTTTGACGCACCGCCGATATGATCGCTGTGGCCATGGGTAAGCAAAATGGCTTTTGGATTGCCGATCGCTAACGCTGCCCTCATTTGAACATCAGCAAACCGCTCTATTCCAGTATCAATGATATAAACATCATCACTATCTTTAATAAACCAAGTATGAACCGGGATACGAAGAGGCACATCAAGTTCAAATTCACATTGAAAGACATGTTCTGATAGCTGTCTCAAGTTCATCCAAGCCACTCCCTTTGGAAATTTTTTGATATCCTCACTGTATTACAAATCAATTAAATATGTAACGGCGCACATTTTTGCAACTTGCATTGAGAGACGGGAAATTGGTCTTTTGCGGACTCATATTTGGTTCTGCAGATACTGAAGGGCAATACCATTAATGTGTTTTTTAACGGTTACATTTGATCCATTAATAATCCCTCTTGTTCCCCTTCTTCACATACTCCCAATCACGTTCTACATTTTTCCTCACTCTGTGAACGAGTTTAAACATAGTTTCCTTTTCCTCAGGTGTAAAACCGGACAAGGCCACTTCCATGGAATGTTCTCCTTCTCTTTTTAACAATGGATACACCTTTTTTCCTTTCTCAGTCGGGAACAGTTTTTTTATTTTTTTGTTTTGTTCATCCGGCTGTTTTTGAATAAATCCCTGCATTTCCAATTTCTTAATGGCCCGCGCGGCCGTTGTTCGGTCCACTTTTATCATTTCCGCCAATTTTTCTTGAATAATTCCCGGATTTTCGTATATACGTACAAGATAAAGATACTGCCCTCTTGTTAAGTCCAAATCTTTAAATTCAATATTGCTTATGGAATCCAACGCTCTTGCTATCATGCCGATCTCACGCAAAATGTCATTCATTCCTAAAACTCCTCGCGTTATTTTTATTGCAATTACAACAAAATTGTTTTAACCTTACTATTATAAGACCACATGCATGCGGCACAGTCCAGACTAATATCAGAAAAGGATTGATTTATGATGAATATAAAAAGAATAACTACTGAAAATGACTTACGTGCTGCTTTAGATATTAGAAGAACTGTATTCATTGAGGAACAAAATATATGTGAATCCGATGAGTTCGATGAATTTGATACGCTCCAAGAACAGTGTCAGCATATCTTGGTATATCATAAAAAACAGCCTGTCGGCACAGGCCGTGTGCGCATTCTTGATCATACAGGTAAGCTGGAGAGAATCTGCATCCTAAAACCGTACCGTAAGTACGGATTGGGCAAAGTTATCATAAGCGAGTTAGAAAACATCATGAAAGAAAAAGGCATTACTGCATATAAGCTGCATGGACAAACACAAGCAGCAGGCTTTTATCAAAAACTGGGCTACCAGATTTCCTCACAAGAATTTATGGAAGACGGCATCCCCCATGTCTTGATGACAAAAGAATGATCGCTAATAAAATGAAATATATGTATTACGGATTAGGTATCCTCGTATTAAGTTTAGGCATTTCTTTAACAATACAATCAGGACTGGGCACATCCCCCTTCGATGCCCTTTTGGTTGGCCTGTCAGAAGAAGTCGGCCTTACCGTAGGAAGCTGGGAGGTCCTGATTTCTGTGATCCTCTTAATCTGCAACTCTATCTTAACGAGAAAAAAACCTATGCTGCTCGGCTTGGTTACAGCATTCCTTACCGGGATAGGCATTGACCTATGGTTATTTGTTGTAAAAAACATCATATTTCTAAACACGTTATTAAGCAAACTGATTTGTTTCGGAATTGGTTTGGTGCTCATCGGTCTTGGAACAGCCATCTATCTTCAGACCACATTTGCATCAACACCTATCGATCATTTAACACTCATTATCCGAGATCTCTCCAAAAGAACGATCTTGTTTTCAAGAACATTGGTATATGCTCTTTTCTTCGTATTGGCTATTATCTTTAAAGGCCCTATCGGCATCGGAACTCTTTTAACTGTTTGTTTAGGAGGGATGATTCTTCACCTGTTGATGCCTTTTGTTGAACGGCATTTTTCTAGAATGTGAATTGGTTGTTTGGAAAAACAGGATCAATCTTGAATAATCAAAATTGATCCTTTCACCCTGTTAGTCATGTCTCCGCGAACGATGATACACATTCAAAGTTACTAGCCAGCTAATAACAATCATTCCTGCAAAAAGTAATAGCAAATTACTATACAAATAAGCGGAATGATCTACATCAATAGGCAGCAGCCTGCGATCCAGCAAGCGGATGGATAATAAACCGCCTGTAATCGCCATACCCGTTCCCTCTGATAAAAAGCTCGTGAAATTAAGCAAGCTCATTCCGGCACCAGTTTCCTTTTCTTTCAAACTGCTCGACACAATTGTAGAGATAACTGTTTTTGTGAAAGAAAGCCCCCCAAAAACAAAAACGAATATAATGGTCATAAGCCATGGTGTGTCATTTATAAAAAAGGTAGCGATTAAAAAGCTGGAAGCCATCAATGCAATCCCAATCGTCAGGACATAAAAAGAACCTTTCCGATCGACAAGCACTCCTCCAATGTAACCGAATATAATGACGCTCATTGTTCCGGGAAACATAATCCCGCTTCCAATTGCTGCTGTACTTAAATGATGAACATCTTTCATCATATAAGGAACCATAGAGACAAATCCTGCTGCAGTGCCAAAGATCAGTCCTCCGCAAAGGACGCCAACCATAAATAAAACATTTTTCCCCAGAGCGGGGTCAATAAAAGGTTCTTGAGCTCTCCTAATATGTTTTACAAAACTCAAGAAGGTGAGAATGCTAATCAGCAGAAAAGAAATGTGAAATGATGTTGTAAACAGCATAAAAAATACGATACCCACAGACATCAATAGAATCCCCGCCATATCAAAGCGGCCTCTTCTTCTTTCTTCCTTTTTCAACAGTTTTATAAGGAATGGAACAGTGATAATCGTTGTAACTGGAATAAGCAGCAAATACGACCAATGAATATAATGGGCAATCACTCCTCCAATAGCTGGTCCAACACCTTCCCCCATGGCTACGAGTGACCCGATCAGACCAAATGCTTTCCCTCTGTTTTCTTTTGAAATATAGCGCGCAACTACAACCATCACAAGAGCCGGGAATGCGGCTGCACCAGACCCTTGAATAAACCGACCTAAAATGAGGATAGGAAAGCATGAGTGTCCCACAAATCCAATGATCGACCCGAAGCTATTTACGATAATCCCAAATAGGAGCAGATTTTTGATGCCCAGCTGATCCGATAACTTTCCGTATAGAGCTGTTCCGATGGAAAAGGTTATCATAAAGGCTGTGTTTACCCAGTTTACACTCGCTGGCAGTTTATGAAAATCGTTGGCGATATCAGGCAATGAGACGTTCAAAACCATTTCATTTAATACGCTGAAAAATGACAGGACACAAAGCCAAATTAATATTTGGTTGTGTCGTAAAGCTGACTGTGAATAAGACGTATTCACAATGTCCCCTCCATTAATGAGGGCAGACGCAGTTTATAGGGCCATTGATACGCTTCCCTCTTTTACATGTACCCTGTTCATTTTATTGCACTTCATCATAATTCCCCCTGCGTTGATTGATATGATCTTATTATATACAGAATAAGGTGCAAACTTTTACTCTTTTCAGATTACGAAACAAGGGAAACATTAGCCGTGGTCAGTAACGGTTATTCCATATGCCTCTGAGGTATAGGTTTTTTTTATATTAAATGTACATAACAACTATCCAAATACAAAAAACGAATAGGAACTGTACCGTAAACAAAGTATAGATAGTATTACTTTGTAAAATAACTTCTACTCTCCAAACGATAGCTAGCCTTCCATTAAACGTTTTAACTTAAGCTCCGTTTCAGTATCCTCAACTGGAGTATAGATGCTGCATCTTAAATCAGTATCCCCATGCACTTGTAATGAAGTTAGATTAAACAGCATTTTCCCTGCCTTAGCATGGCGAAATTCAATTAATACTTCAGGTGCAGAGCTTATCTCATTTTCATTCCAAATTTTACGAAACTCAGGATATGCCTGTTCCATTTCTTGTATAAATTGCTCATACCAATCATCAGCCACATACTGCCCATAATACGTTCTAAATATGGCAATATATCCTCTAACAAAGTGCTCCCAATTCACTGCTAAACTTTTGAACTCCTTTCTTGCGAATAGTAAGCGTATGATATTCCTTTCTGCCGGGATGATTTGATCAAAATCCAAAAACACATTAGCCGCCGCTTGATTCCAACCAACAATCTGACTTCTTCTATCTGATATAATCGTTGGGCAATAACGAAGTTCCTGTAAAATTTTCACTAAAGCCGGACTGATTTCCTTCTCTTTCTCACTTATAAAGGGTTGTTTCACTCCTTCCTCTACCGCTAGGGCATATAAATATCTTCTCTCATCGTTATTTAATTGCAGTGCTCGAGAAATAGCATCTAATACCGAGGTAGACACTTTTATATCTCTTCCTTGTTCTAGCCATGTATACCATGTAAGACTTACACCGGCTAGCTGAGCCACTTCCTCTCTTCTTAGCCCTGGTGTTCTTCTGCGGGTTCCTACAGGCAAACCAACCATTTGAGGAGTAATTTTCGAACGTTGGTTCTTTAGAAATTCTGATAAAGCTTGAAGTCTTGTTTCGGGTTTCATTAAGGTCTCCTTTTAAAATAGTGTAAATTATACTAGGATAAACAACAACTTGTAATAGGATAACACAGAAGGTAAAGTGAATAAAAAAACAAGGAGGAATGATCATGAAAAGAGTTGTCATTACTGGAATGGGAATTATTTCTCCACTGGGGAATGATATACATCATTTTTGGCATCAGCTGGTTAATGGAAAATCGGGAATATCTCTAATTGATTCTTTTGATACCGCTGAGTATAAAACAAAGATAGCTGGAATCGTTCGTGATTTCGATGCAGATGGAATATTGGGGAGGAAAGAAGCAAAACGATTAGATCGTTTTAGTCAGTTTGCCTTAGCAGCAGCCGAACAAGCATTAGAACATTCACAATTACAGTTAGATAAGGTTGATCTTGAACGCTTAGGGGTATACGTTGGTTCAGGAATCGGCGGCATACAATCACTTGTTGATAATGTGAATGTATTAAATGAACGAGGTCCCGGGAGAGTAAGCCCAAGCCTTGTCCCAATGATGATTTCAAATGCAGCTGCGGCTCAAATCAGTATTAGATTAGGAGCACAAGGCCCGTCATTATCACCAGTCACGGCCTGTTCAATCGGGAACACCTCCATCGGTGAAGCCTTCAACGCTATCCGTAATGATGAAGCAGATATCATATTTGCCGGCGGAGCAGAAGCTGCAATCACGCAGTTGTCTTTAGCCAGTTTTGGAAATGCACATGCACTATCTACAAGAAACCAAGATCCAAGTCGAGCCAGCCGTCCGTTCGATACAGATAGAGATGGTTTTGTTATGAGTGAAGGCGCAGGCATCTTAGTATTAGAATCATTAGAAAATGCTATTCTTAGAGATGCTCCCATTTTATGTGAAATAGTAGGATACGGAGCTAGTTCAGACGCTTATCATATGGTGGCATCACACCCAGAAGGGAAAGGTGCTTACTTAGCAATGAAGAAAGCATTGAGAAGTGCAAACATATCACCAGATGAAATTGATGTGATTAGTGCTCATGCAACAAGTACACAAGTAGGTGATCGTTCTGAAGTTCTAGCTATTAAGAAATTATTTGGTGAACATTCACGTAAAATTCCAACAACTGCAAACAAGTCAATGACTGGACACATGCTTGGTGCTGCTGGCGGAGCAGAAGCAATTGCTTTAGTGGAAAGTTTGAGACGAGGAATGATTCCGCCAACTATTAATGTAGAGAATCAAGATCCAGATTGCGACTTAGATGTTGTATCAGAACCTAGAGATCTTCTATTGAAATTTGGGCTATCAAATTCTTTCGGTTTCGGCGGACATAATTCAGCAATCGTGTTAAAGAAGTACGATTGAGGGCCCATCTTTATAGTTCAAAAACGAAATAATGGATCTATCAAAGCTTATAGATCATGGTTTTCATTATGGAGTACCTAACAGACAAATTACGAGTCTTAACTTCTGGTATATTAAATAGAGAAAAGAGAATACTTAATAAAAACATTCAGAAAGAAGGTGATCCCATGCCCACTAACAATAAGCCCAATAGATTAATCGCTGAGAAGTCTCCATATTTACTTCAACACGACATCCCCGTTGACTGGTTCCCGTGGGGAGAAGAAGCCTTCGAAAAAGCGAAACACGAAACAAGCCGATTCTGATCAGCATCTGCTATACGACTTGCCATTGGTGCCATGACTCTTAAAATAACCAATAAACAATTCATGTTAAATCATTTCATTTTAATCTTACATATCATAGCAAACTAAAAAATTATATCCCCTGATTTACATTATCAATACCTAAAACGCAAAAAGTCATAAAAAATAAAGGGTGATACATATTAGTCATGTGTAATATGTATCACCCTTTTAATTCTTTTTCAACAATCGCGCCCGATTGTTGAAGATCGTTTTTCTTATTGAACTAACGCATCTGTTCGTTAAGTGTAACTCTTCCTAATTACTTGATATTATATAGGTGAATAGAAATATAAATTAAAATTTAGTTTAGTAGTTGTAAAAGTAGGTTATTTATATTATTCTATTATAATTTTTCGAAAAGGAGAGTTCATGAAAAAGATTATTGTTTTTGTATTAACGATATTTATATTATTCTCAGGATTCGCAACACAAAGTTATGCGTTGTCTGATTCGAAATCTGCGGCAATACAAGCGTTGCTAGATGATGCCTCTCGTATATCAGGTGTGCCGGGAATGTCAATCTCAATACTTGCTGATGATGAAGTGTTCTACTTTTCTTCAGGGTATGCTGACCGTGAAAAGGGGTTGTCTGCAAGTGAAAATACACTCTATGAGTTAGCCTCGGTCAGTAAAGCTTTTACCGGTATGGGTATTATGCTGTTGGAAGAGCAAGGGCTGCTCTCAATGACTGACCCTGTCCAAAAATATTTACCTTGGTTTACGTTAAAGTATCAAGGGAAACCTGTTGATATGCAAAGCCTTACACTAAATAACTTTCTTCACCATACCAGTGGTCTAACAAATATTAGGCATACTCAAAGTATTCCACAAGGCAATACACCGGATATGTTGCAAAAGACTGTGGAAATGCTCGTAGATGCTGAATTGGCGTTCCCTCCCGGTGAACAGTATAACTATGGAACCGTTAATTATGACGTATTGGGCTTGGTTATTGAGATTGTGTCGCGACAAAGCTATGAAGACTTTATGAGGGAACAGGTATTTCAGCGGTTAGGTCTTCACCAGACGTATGTTTATAAAGAAGATGCTCAAGCCACTGGACAGTTGGCACAGGGCTACCGTTCTTCCTTTTTTATGACAACTCCATTTAAAGCTCCGGATTATTCTGGGAATAAGCCCGCAGGCTACATCATTTCTAATACAAAAGATATGGCGCGTTGGATGGGCATACAGATGGGTATTGTGCAGGACATACCCGAAATATTTCACACGGTTATCGAAAAATCACATAGGGGTGATATGTCTGTTTCGGCTGTCAACGATATGTATTATGCGGCAGGCTGGTCGGTAAACGCCGACCAAACGATTATAGAACACACTGGGGGCAATCCAAATTTCAGAACCGAAGTAGTCATACTGCTAAATGAACGAACAGCCGTCTGCTTGCTGAGCAACGGCGCAAATACCAATATAAACCTGGTACTAAAAGTTAAAGATATATTAGACGGTAATCTAACTCAGTCATATGAAATAAGCGGCACACAGCTTTTGGATATCATTTTGTCGTCTATCACTATTATTCTTTGCCTATTGGCCGTTCTCCTATTTCTCTTAGGATTACGCAGAAGGAAAACGAATGAGCGGCAGCCAATGACAAAAAAGAGAATAATCGTAACAGTTATTTTCCTGATCGCTACGATTGCCCTGGGTATACTGTGCTGTGCTTTCGATTGGTCAACGATACTTATTTGGCAAACATATAGTGTTCTTACAGCTTTGATTTCGTCAGCATTATTAACAGCAAGCATTACATGGTTTGTATACACTCACCGATAAAATACCTCGCTCCCAAGATAAGCATAATGTTAAGTAATTAAATTTCAATTTATCGGTATGCTTAATTTGAAAAACATAAGACACTTCGGTGTCTTTTTTAATATCATCGACAATTTTCCCAGTCAAACCTAATTACTATTGCTTCCACTAACCTGCTCCGTTCGTGGAATAAGGATTTTTAAACAACTAATATTATTTTTCAAATGACTTTATTGTAAATTAAACAACAATATTATTTTTGCACAAGCGTCGTTAGATAACATTTCTTAAAAGACTGTTGTTCAACAATCTGGCCCGTTTGCTGAACAATTAGGACTCTTCGACTAAACACAGAAAACGCTTGTACGTTCAATGGGTCTCCCCCCGATGATATAGGTTATCATCTATTATAAGCGTGTAAATTGCAAAAGATACAGGTTAGTTGAAAAGGTTTAAAAGTTAGTCCTTAAAAGGTCTAACTTTACTAAAACAATTGAAATATGACATATATTGCAACCTCAGCTACAAGCAAATAAATCATATATCTAGCATAACTAAAAACAACATCATCATTAACACTTTTTTGCCTTTTAAAAGTACATGCAAATAACCCCAATACTGTTATCACTAAGATAATTTCAATTATTGTAATAAAAGACATTCTTACCTCCTTACCATTTACCTTCGACATTGCCACCCATAATAACCTAACTCGATTGCAATAGATGCCGCGTAACTTAATTCATCTCTTAACTAAATAACACGGCAATTACTTACTTTGTCCTGTTTGTATTCTTTTGTTTTTTTATTGCTAAAATTGAGGCTAAAATAACAAATATGATCTGTAAGGTGATTCCAATCACCAATGAATAATCAAGGACATTCTCTAATGCAAAACCTGCTATAAAGAACCCTTCAGATAACATAATGAATAATACTACATAGTTTATTCTTAACTTCATAATTTATATTACCTTCCTTTTCATTATTGTTCTATTGACAACGCTCACCTTAAAATTAACTACAGAACAAAGATGAGGAAAGTCGTTAAAAATAAAAAAATTCATTTGCAACGCAATTATATTTAACGATTGCTTCTGTTTTGGTATCTCTTATGATGTGCGAGTAAAATTTTCAAACCGAATTATTATCATTATCTGTCTCTCCTATTTATTTTTAATATCCTGATACACTTTCTCAAAAGTCTCAATTGGTAGCGAAAACTTAGTTGTTTTCTCGTTACGATAATTGATTACTATATCAATTTGATTACCTTTTTGCTCAAATTCAATAAGAGCATTCTCCCATTTATCTCTGATTGATATTATACGATTGCCATTTTTCTTTTCCTTATAGATGTAATCCATTTTAATTCTCCTTCCAGAATCAATAACAAAACCTTATGTTATAAAAAGTCTACGTTATCGACCGAAAAAGGTTTCAAAATAAGGAATCCTCAAAAAAAGAAGTGAATTATACCTGCGTTTGATTACAAGTCATATGTCTTCTAAAAAATATAGGAAAAACAAAAAAGATACCAAAATCATCTGGTATCTATGATTGAGTTCTCTATAGATAGATTCAATTTCATATTAAGCAAAGCAACTATATCTAGTATCTATGCACTTTGCTTCTGCTTAAGACTGTTCCACATTTTAATGGATACAACAGAAATCAAAACAAATGATACGAGAACCAAGGCAGTGCCTGCTAAAGACTCGCTAAAGTTAATGACAATAAAGCTGGAAAAAACCAATAGAGGGATATTCGTAATAACGACAGTTAAAATGTAAACACGATATTTTAATCCCACTGCAGCTGATAAGAAACACACGACATCTGTTGGGGCTATCGGACAAATCATCCCTAATGCCAAAAACTTATAATTATAAGCCTCCAATAATTTTTTTAATTCTGGATGTTTACGCTCTAAATCCTTCATCATTTCTCCGCTTGAAAACATTCTCGAGAAAAGATAAACCAAGGTCTCGCTCAAAAAAATGCCGGCCATCGACAATATAAAACTAATAATCGGATCGAAGCATATCCCCCCTAAAAACATGAGAGTTACACCAGGAATAAAAAAGAGAAGCCTAATGATCCATAGACCAATAAACAGCAGCATTGCGTATTTTGTATTTGTTGATATAAATTCCTGCAAATCACTCATATCGAGCGACAGGACATGATATTCCTTTAGGATATAAATAGCTAAAAGCCATAAAGCTAAAATAAGAAATTTATTTTTCAATTTCCACACTCTCCTCGCTTTCCATACATACATGATAAGCAATGAAAATGAAGAAACACTCCGTAAAAGTCTTAAGGATCCTTAAGTTTTATTTACAAGAAAACAGCTTATGGACATTCACTTCCATAAGCCTTTATCTATGCATTGGATGTTCGACAATAAAGCTCATCCAGCCTTCTCTATATTCCGCATGGATGTTGCCATTATGAAGCTCAACAATTCTTTTTGAAATGGCAAGCCCGAGACCGCTTCCTTGTTGATCTGTTCTTGCCTTATCACCCCTGAAAAACCGTTCAAACAATCTGTTTATATTGTCAACCGAAAAACCCTCAACTTGATTAGAAATTTTTAAGATTGCTTTGTCACCAATGACCTTAAGGCTGATGACCAATTCAGATGGTTTTTTGCTGTATTTTATTGCATTCATAAAGAGATTATCATAAACACGAACCATCTTATCAATATCCATTAAAACAGGAATATGGTCTTCTGCAATTGATTTTTGAACACTTAGCTGTTCCTTTTCAAAAATCGGAATGTATTCTCCGATTATCTGTTCCATTAAACCCGACAAATCTGCTTCTCTACAGGTTAACTTAACGTCCGGGCTTGATAAATGAGTATACTCAAACAGTTCATCAATCAGGAATTTCAGCCTTTGTGATTTTGAATCAATCGTTTCGAGATATTCCTGAAATTGAGCTTTACTGTCATATTGGCCTTTTTTTAATAAATCCAAATATCCTATTATTGATGTTAATGGTGTTCTTAAATCATGGGATACATTTGAAATCAGTTCGTTTTTCGATCTTTCTAATTGTCTTTCGTGTTCAAACTTCTTTTCTAACTCTTCGGACATATGATTAATGTTTTGTGCAAGCTCGGTCAATTCATCCCTGCTTTCAATCCTTATGGTCAAGCCAAGTTTTCCGTTGGCAATCTGATGAACACTTTCAGTAATAAGCTTCACATATAATATTTTTTTCCGTGCCATGATAAAAAAAGCTGTGATAAAAGTAAGAATAGCTGCCGAATACTGAAGCAGTATGAAAAAATAACTGTTTCGGACGCTAAGCTCTTCTAGATAATTCACCTTTTGCAAGTAAATGTTAGAGAATATAATAAGTATCATCACACCTAATGAAATAAGAAAACTAATTGCGATCGCACCAAAAAGCTTTACCATTAGCTTATTTCCAAATTTGCTCATATTTTATATCCTGTTCCCCAAACCGTTTTGATGTAAATGGGGTGTTTGGAATCCTCTTCAATCTTATCTCTGATTTTTGTAATGTGTACCATGACAGTGTTATCTGATTTAAAAAAGTCTTCCTTCCATACTGCTTCATATATCTTCTCAACACTTAGAACTATCCCTTTGTTCATGCAAAGCAGTTCAAGGATATCGAATTCTTTTGGCGTCAGACGCACTTCCCGCCCCCGCACCCATACTTGCCGTGTATCTGTATTGACGGTCAGGTCACCAATTTCAATGACATTCTTCGTGCTGTTCGTATCCGTATTGTATTTTTTATATCTCCTTAATTGGGATTTGACCCTTGCGATTAATTCTAATGGATTAAACGGTTTCGATAAATAATCATCAGCCCCTGCGGCAAGCCCTTGAATTTTATCAATATCCTCCGATTTTGCAGAAAGCATAATAATGGGCAAATTTCGTTCTTGCCTGATCTTCATGCATGCTTCAATTCCATCCATGCTGGGCATCATAATATCCAAGATCATGAGGTCAAACTCTTTTTGTTCCAACAGTTTTAAAGCTTCGATTGCATCTTTAGCCTTTTGTGTGCCGAGACCTTCATTTTCTAAGTAAACAGAAATAAGATTTCTAATATCTTTGTCATCGTCAACAATAAGAATGTTAGACTCCATATAACTCCCCCATATCATTTCGCGGCATCGAACAACTGAAGACATAAGCCGGCGGCACATTTCTAAGTTCTCTTTTTACATCTATTTTGGTAAAAAACTGTTCAAAAAACGTTTTTTTAAACAAAGTATATTGAAAAGTAATGAATTCCCCATCTTTTTTTAAAATCTTGGAGGTTTCTAATAAAATTTCATTTGAAACACCTTTTGGCAAGCTTGCAAATGGAAGACCGGAAATGACATAGTCTATATAAGGTATACCATACTCTCTTAAATGCTCGATGATATTTTCTGCAGATCCGTATACAATGAATAAATTCCTCTCATCTTTAAATTTTTCTTTCAGCAATGAATAAAATTCTTTATTTTGTTCGACTAATAAAATAATCGTCTCTGGATTTCGTTTTTCAAGCAGTTTTTTGGTGAATACACCTGTACCTGGTCCATATTCGACAATGTATTTGGCTTTCTTAAAATCAATTCCCTCCATCATTTTATCCCCAAGGAACCTTGAACTGGGAAGGATGGCACCGACAGTTCTTGGATTACCTATATATTGAAATAAGAATAGCAGACGTTTCATATCTTAATCTCTCCATTTGTTTTAAATTTATAATTTCACTTTAAATTCAAAACCTAAAGAAAAAGGGGCAAAAGTTCTTAAGAATTCTTAAATTTTGACGAAACTCTTTTCCATAACAGTCGGTCCTTAGCATTGGGGATCAATTTTCCTGCCGCTATCTATATTAAAAGTGACAAATAAAAAAGAGAAGCATTAACCTTTGCATGAAATGATCGAGCATTCTCTTTCTATATATCTGAACCATTACTGACTCAACAGGGAAGAATTTTTAATTTATGTTATTTTGTTCACCACTCATCATTTTTACACTCTACGTTTTCATCACTATTGGATTTAATAGTTTGGATTGCCATATATGAAGGTATGCAATTAAATAATTGTGGTACAGTAAGTAGGAATAAACCAAGATGAAAGAAGGTGATCCCATGCCCACTAACAATAAACCCAATAGATTAATCGCTGAGAAATCTCCATATTTACTTCAACATGCTCATAACCCTGTGGACTGGTTCCCTTGGGGAGATGAAGCATTTGATAAAGCGAAACGCGAAAACAAGCCTGTTCTCGTATCTATTGGGTATAGCTAGCCCGGGTATCTACACGCACATGCCATTGGTGCCATGTCATGGCCCACGAAAGCTTCGAGGACGAAGAGATCGCGCGCCTTCTCAATGAACGGTTTGTGGCCATTAAAGTTGACCGGGAAGAGCGGCCGGACGTGGATTCTGTTTATATGAGAATCTGCCAGCTGATGACCGGACAGGGCGGCTGGCCGTTGAATGTGTTTATTACGCCTGATCAGAAGCCGTTTTACGCGGGTACATATTTTCCAAAGACGAGTAAATTCAATCGTCCCGGTTTTGTTGATGTGCTTGAGCATCTGTCTGAAACGTTTGCGAACGATCGCGAGCATGTTGAGGATATTGCGGAGAACGCCGCTAAACACTTGAAGACCAAAACAGCGGCAAAATCAGGTGAGAGCCTTAGCGAATCAGCGATCCACCGGACATTCCAGCAGCTCGCCAATGGGTTTGACACGATCTACGGCGGTTTCGGGCAGGCCCCGAAATTTCCGATGCCTCATATGCTGATGTATTTGCTTCGTTATTATCACAACACAGGGCAGGAGAATGCTTTATACAACGTGACAAAAACGCTGGACAGCATGGCGAATGGCGGCATTTACGATCATATCGGCTATGGGTTTGCCCGCTATTCAACCGATGACGAGTGGCTCGTACCCCATTTTGAAAAAATGCTGTACGACAATGCGCTGCTGCTGACCGCTTATACAGAATCCTATCAGGTCACGCAAAACAGCCGCTATAAAAAGATTTGTGAGCAGATCATTACGTTTATTCAGCGGGAAATGACCCATGAAGACGGAAGCTTTTTCTCAGCTTTAGATGCGGACACAGAAGGAGAAGAAGGAAAGTACTACGTGTGGTCAAAGGAAGAGATTTTGAAAACTCTCGGAGACGATCTCGGAACGCTGTATGGCCAAGTGTATGACATCACTGAAGAAGGAAACTTTGAAGGCAAAAATATTCCGAACCTCATTCACACAAAGCGGGAACAAATCAAAGCTGATGCCGGCTTGACTGAAGAAGAGCTCAGCCTCAAGCTTGAGGACGCAAGACAGCGGCTCTTGAAGACTCGCCAAAAAAGAACCTATCCTCATGTCGATGATAAAGTGCTGACGTCATGGAACGCGCTGATGATCGCGGGTCTCGCCAAAGCGGCAAAGGTATACGAGGAACCAAAATATCTCAGCTTAGCGGAAGACGCCATCTCATTTATTGAAAACCAATTAATCATCGACGGCCGTGTGATGGTCCGGTATCGAGACGGTGAAGTGAAAAACAAAGGCTTTATCGACGATTACGCTTTTCTCCTATGGGCTTATCTCGATCTCTATGAAGCTTCGTTTGATCTTTCTTATCTACAAAAAGCGAAGAAACTGACAAACGATATGATCGGCTTATTTTGGGATGAAGAGCATGGCGGATTCTATTTTACCGGACACGATGCAGAAGCCTTAATCGTCCGGGAAAAAGAAGTGTACGACGGTGCTGTGCCATCCGGAAACAGCGTGGCAGCCGTTCAGCTTCTCCGTCTTGGACAGGTTACAGGCGACTTATCACTGATCGAAAAGGCGGAAACGATGTTTTCCGTATTCAAGCCGGAGATCGACGCATATCCGAGCGGCCATGCTTTCTTTATGCAAAGTGTGTTACAGCATGTGACGCCTAAAAAGGAAATCGTCATTTTTGGGAGCGCAGACGACCCAGCCAGAAAACAAATCATAGCAGCACTGCAAAAAGCCTTTAAGCCCAACGACTCCATTCTGGTGGCAGAGCATCCCGAGCAATGCAAAGACATTGCGCCATTCGCGGCAGACTATCATGTCATAGACGGCAAAACAACCGTGTACATTTGTGAAAACTTCGCCTGCCAGCAGCCGACAACAAATATTGAAGAAGCCATCCAAACGTTAATAAGCAGCAGGGATTAAGACCCTTGCTGCTTACTTTGTGATTTCTTATGGTACCATAAAGCGATTCCCGCAAAAACAAGATTGACCGCTATCGTAAACAAAGCCTCCCACATCGGGTTCCCCTGCGTAACTGTAAATAAGGACGGAATCCCGCCATACACACTGTTTTTTTCTGTGATAAATATACACAAAAACATATTATTCGCGGCATGGGCGCCAAGTGAGATTTCAATACTGCCAGTTTTAATCGTGTAATAGGTCCACACAAAACCAAATGTTACGTACTCAATTCCTGCCCAAACAGCACCGTTGTTCATTTCTGGATTGGCAAAATGCAATACGCCAAACAAACCTCCGACAATCAACGTCAAAACAAGTGGGTTTTTCGTTATTCTCCCGAAAGCTTGAAGCAAAAATCCTCTGAAAAACAGTTCCTCAGCTGATGTTTGAAACGGAACCAACATCAGGGCTGCCGCCAACAGCCATATAAACCGTGAAGCATCAAAATCTTGCATTGAATAGCTGTCAGGATGAATCGCAAAATCAATCAATTGTACGGCGATCATCAGGAGGAAATAAGCAATAAAGCCAAAGAAAATCCTCCGCCAATTGATTGTTGCATTCGGTGTAACCACAGTTCGGAAAGGCCGTTTCAAAATAAAGCGCACGGCCAGCCATACTCCCGGAATCGCAAATAAATAAATGACATGAGACAAATAAAGATCTACCAGAGGATCGCTCAGCACAGCTTCATCCAAATCAAAGGTGATATCGGGATTCAGAATAACAGTGAGCAGTATCGCGAAAAGGTAAGCAATATTCCCGAATACATACAATCCTACCATCACCAAAAAGGCGAAAAAATATCTCCACAACGTATTGTTTCCTTCTACAGGACGGATAAATGAATTCATTCCTTTTATGTCTCTTCCTTTCAATGAGAATATCCCTATATATTTGCATAAATTGGTCTATGAATCTACTGATTTGGAAATCTTTTAAGCAAAATGAACATATAAAGTGTGAATTTAGTTCTTTTATCTAGTGATTTGAACTCTGTCGCCAATGAATCAAGATACTTATAATATTCCCAAGAGAGGAGTTTTCAGTCTTTTCTTACTACTCATTAGGGGGGTTTTATATGAATACAGTCTTCAGACAGAAGAATACACACCCTTTCTCAAACGCAGCGAATCGTTTAGACCGCCTTCCGATTTCACGTGTCCACTTTCAAGTATTAACCGCTCTCGGCATTGTGTATTTTTTTGATCTCGCAGATTTATTTACTCTCAGCAATGTAGCGCCGGCACTGATCGAGCATTGGGGCATCCCGCTTTCAACCATTGCCAACGTAACGGCGGCCTCGTTTCTAGGCATGTTTTTAGGCGCATCACTGGGTGGGAGACTAGCCGATCGAATTGGCCGCAAAAAGTCCTTAAACCTATTTGTATTCGTATTTTCAATCGCATCGCTGTGCAATGCCGCCGCTTGGGACATCCCGTCTTTAATGGCATTCCGTTTTCTCACTGGATTTGGCGTCGCTGCAGCCATGGTCATTACCAATAGCTATCTGGCAGAATTTTTCCCTTCCAGTGTCCGTGGAAAATATATTTCTTTCTGTGCCATGATTGGATTGATCGGCGTTCCGATCACTAATATTGTGTCTGCCTTTGTCATTCCGCTCGGTTCATGGGGATGGCGGCTTGTATTTGTATGGGGTGCCGTCGGTCTTATTTATTTTTTCTTCATCCGCCGTCTGGAAGAGTCACCGCGCTGGCATGAAAATCGCGGGGAATACGCGAAAGCCGATGCGATCCTCAACAGAATTGAGAAACAGGTTGAACAGGAGAAAGGCCCGCTTCCCGCACCCGCTCAGCCTAAAGCAAACCGTACCGTTCAGCAGCATGCAGGTTACGCAGGGTTATTGAAAGGAAAAAACCTCAAAATCACCATCGTGTTATCTGCTGTATGGATTTTTGAAACGTTTGGATTTTATGGTTTTGCCTCATGGGTTCCAAGCCTCTTAAAAAGCAATGGCATCTCTATGGAAAATACATTATGGTATAACGTACTGCATTCCGTCGGCGCTCCGCTTGGCGCACTGCTCGGTTCCATGATTTCTGAAAGTTTTCAAAGAAAATGGATTTTAGCCGCCAGCGCGTTTCTGACAGCCATCGCCGGTCTCTTATACGGCATGACTTTTATTCCAATCATGATCATCGTGTTTGGTTTTATCGTCAATATCACGGAACGGGTATTCACCTCGAACTTATACGCTTATACGTCTGAACCTTATCCGACTGAATACCGCTCGTCTGGCAGCGGCTTAGCCTATGGCCTCGGACGCTTTTCAAATATTTTCGGATCATTGCTTGTCGGATTTATCGCCGTGCAGCTCGGCTATGTCAGCGTCTTCTTATTTATTGGGGGCTGCTGGCTCGCATGCTCCCTGCTGTTAATCTGTTTCGGCCCTAATACAAATGCGAAACAGATTTAAAAAAGTCAGTGCGGATCTGCCGCACTGATCTCATTTCAATTCCTTCAACATCCTCGCAGGGTTTCCGCCTACAACGGTATTAGCGGGTACATCCTTAGTGACAACCGCTCCTGAAGCAATCACCGCGTTATCACCGATCGTCACTCCAGGGTTAATCACGGCACGGCCGCCGATCCAAACATGATCTCCAATTGTCACAGGCTTACCGAACTCTAGGCCGGACTTCCTTTCAATCGGATCAAGAGGATGGCCGGCCGTATAGATATGTACCCCTGGCCCAATTAAACCATGACGACCAATCCGAACCTCGCAAACATCTAAAATGATACAGTCAAAATTAACAAATGTATGGTCTCCGATATGAATGTGATAGCCATAATCACAGCGAAATGCCGGCAAAATCGTGACTTGATCGCCAACCGAACCGAACAGCTCCTTCAAAAGCTCTGTCCGCATCGCCTCATCTTCCGGTGTTTCGTTATATTGTCGAATCAGCTGTCTCGCATGTTTGCGATCTATAAATAGTTGTTGGTCCTCAGAGTTATATAATTCTCCGGCTGCCATTTTTTCTTTTTCTGTCCTCAGCATTCAAGTCACTCCGATGTCAGATTGTTATCTCGATCAAATTTCCTTCATCATCTTCAATTACACTTTCATAGTAGCCGTCTCCTGTCGTCCTTGGGCCGTTTACTACGGCGAAACCATCCTTCTTCAATCGATCAGTCAGTTCATCAACCTTCTCCCGGCTTCCAACGGAAAAGGCAATATGCGCCCAGCCTGTCATTGTTTGTGAAGGCGGATCGGTTACATGACCTTTTTTCATAATTTCCAGCCTTGCCCCGGATTCAAACGTCATAAAATAAGACTTAAAATCTTTTTTCTCATTGTGATACAGATCATTCGATTCCCCATTAAAATACATTTCATAAAAAGCCTTCGCTCGCTCTAAATCTTTGACCCAGATCGCTATATGTTCTATCCGCATTTCTTCCTCCTCCTTCAATGAAGTTATAAGGTATGAAATGCATTTCAGTTCAAGCTTTTTTCGCGAATTGATGCTTAATTTTAATATCAACGGGTTCATCCTGCAAAAATAAAGAAAATGCTGCAATACCGAGCTGCTCAAGATTCAAATCAAGAGACGGAAAACCGAGAACACGGCTGATAGAAGAATTCCCCTCGCCAATGATGTCAACATCCCAATTATTCTTCTGGGCAAATACATGAATTCCGGCTGCCACTTCATCACTATTTGCATAAATAGCCGTTGGAACCCGTTCGCTCATATAAAAATGCTCAGCAGCCCGCTCACCGTCATTCATATCATTGCATCCAGACAGGATATGACGGTCTTCCAGCCTCCCGTAAACTGCTTTATAGGCCGCAGCTTTATCAGCCGTGCTCGGACTTCTGTCGGCTTCTCTGACGCATGTAAAAGCGATATTCTCATGTCTGCGGCTCTTTAAATAGCGAAAGCTTTCTGCATAAGCAGCTTTTCTGTCGTTATACGCACACGGGACATCAATGTCTCCGGTATTCTCACAAGCGATGATCGGCCCATACTCCTGATAAGCGATAATGCTGTCCCAGTCATTAGCGCGGGATGTAATGATAAGACCATCTATTTTCTTCGTTCTTAACAGCTCTAAATATTTGATTTCAATAGCGGAGTTATAATTGGTGGGGAGGAGGGCCGTTGCATACTCATGCTGAAAAGCCGCCTTAGTAATCCCGTTTACAATTTTATCAAAGCAAGGATGATCGCTATAAGGCAGAATCACACCGACCGTATATGTTTTCCCGCGAATGAGGTCGATTGCGGTTCGATTTGGTGTGTAATCTAATTTCTTCATGACTTGATGAACAAGCTTCCTTTTTTCTTCAGACACATACGGATGATGATTCAATACACGAGAAACAGTCGAAACAGATACATGTGCCAGTCTTGCAATCTCTTTTATGTTTGCCATCTCTTTCTCCTTTTTCATATAAAAAAGCAGTAAGTGTAAATTCCTTACTGCTATCTCATCATATATTGATCATAAGTTCAACAGGACAATGGTCGGACCCCATGACATCCGCTGATATGCTGGCATCCTCAATTCGTTCCTTAAGCCTTTCAGAAACAACAACATAATCAATGCGCCATCCGATATTTCTGTCCCAGGCACCTGCGCGATACGACCACCAGGAATAAGCGCCTGCAAGATCAGGATAAACGTGGCGGAAGGAGTCAACAAAGCCAGCTTCTAAGAAGCGAGTGAAGGCCCCCCTTTCTTGATCAGAAAATCCAGCGTTATTCCGATTCGCTTTTGGATTTTTTAAATCGATCTCCTGATGAGCTACATTCAAATCGCCGCATAAAATGACCGGTTTTTTCTTATCCAATTCAAGAATATAAGCTAATAAAGCCTCTTCCCATTGCATGCGGTATTCGATCCGCTCCAACCCTCTTTTGGCATTAGGCGTGTAAACGGTCATCACAAACACGTTTTCAAATTCCAGCGTAATCACTCTGCCTTCTTGGTCATGCTCTTCGATTCCAATTCCGTACATGACACGCAGCGGCTCTTGTTTTGAAAAAACAGCCGTCCCGGAATACCCTTTTTTCACTGCATAATTCCAATACACATGATAGCCTTCAGGCCGGAGATTAACCTGGCCGTCCTGTATCTTTGTTTCCTGAAGACATATGATATCTGCATCCTCTTCTTTCAAATAAGAAAGGAAATCCATCTTTCTCATGACAGCCCGCAGGCCATTTACATTCCAAGAAATCAGCTTCATGTTTCATCCCCCTATAAAAAAGAGCAAGAACCCGAAGGCCCTTGCTCTTTACGTATCAGCTTACTCACCGCTTACGTACGGAAGTAAAGCCATTTGACGTGCGCGTTTGATCGCTGCAGTCAATTTACGTTGGTATTTAGCGTTTGTTCCAGTTACACGACGTGGTAAAATTTTACCGCGCTCAGAAACAAACTTTTTAAGAAGATCTATATCTTTGTAGTCGATGTGCGTGATGCCGTTAGAAGTGAAATAACACACTTTACGGCGTTTCGCACGACCGCCTCTGCGTCCTCCTGCCATTGTCATTTCCCTCCTTTCTTTGTCAATTTAGGCGATAATCTCATTAGAATGGAAGATCGTCATCCGAGATGTCAATCGGTTTGCCGTCGTTGGCAAATGGGTCATCATTAAAGCTGTTCCCTTGATTGCGTTTCTGGTTGTTTTGATTTCCTCCGAATGGATTATCGTTTTGGCCTCCGCCAAAGTACTGGCCTCCGCCGCTGTTTCCTTCGTTGTATCCACCTGAACCAGAACCGCCGCCGTTTTTCGGCTCAAGAAATTGAACACTTTCAGCTTGGACCTCGGTCACGAAGACACGCTGTCCTTGCTGGTTTTCATAGTTTCTTGTTTGTAAACGGCCATCTACGCCTGCAAGGCTTCCTTTTTTCAGGAAGTTTGCAACGTTTTCGGCTTGTCTTCTCCAAGTGACACAATTAATGAAATCGGCCTCGCGTTCTCCAGACTGGTTCGTAAATGTACGATTCACAGCAAGAGTAAACGTAGCAACAGCCGCACCGTTTGGCGTATAACGAAGCTCTGGGTCTTTTGTCAGTCTTCCGACTAATACAACTCGGTTAAGCATAAGAAAGACCACCTTTTACATTATATATTTCAAAATTGCTTATTCTTCTTCTTTAACAACAATGTGGCGAATGATATCGTCACTGATCTTAGCTAGACGGTCAAATTCTTGAACTGCCGCAGCGTCAGCTTGAACGTTTAAGATTTGGTAGAAACCGTCACGGAAATCGTTGATTTCGTAAGCAAGACGACGTTTACCCCAATCCTTTGTTCCAGTGATCTCCGCACCGTTAGAAGTCAGAACGTTGTTGAAACGCTCGATAACTGCTTTTTTAGACTCATCGTCAATGTTTGGGCGGATAATGTACATAACTTCGTACTTTCTCATCTGTTTGCACCTCCTTTTGGACTAAGCGGCCCATAATGGGCAAGGAGCAATAATTCTATTACTCACAATTTTATATTATACCAAAGCTCTTGTCCCTTTACAACTGCATCCTATACATTAAATCGGAAATGAATAACATCTCCGTCTTGAACGACGTACTCTTTTCCTTCGAGACGGACTTTTCCTGCCTCTTTCGCTCCAGCCATACCGCCACCCGCAAGAAGATCCTCGTAAGCAACCGTTTCAGCACGAATGAAGCCGCGCTCAAAGTCACTATGAATAACTCCTGCACACTCAGGGGCTTTCATGCCTTTTTTAAATGTCCAAGCTCTGACTTCCTGTTCTCCGGCTGTGAAGTATGTTGCAAGGCCAAGAAGAGAGTAAGATGCTTTGATCAGCTGATCAAGACCTGATTCTTGAATGCCCAGCTCTTCAAGGAACATTTGTTTCTCATCGCCTTCAAGCTCAGCAATCTCGGATTCGATTTTCGCACAAACAACGATAACCTCCGCATTTTCGCCGGCAGCGTATTCGCGAATCTTCGCTACATATTCATTGCCAGACGGATCTGCCACTTCATCTTCACTTACGTTTGCCACATACAAAATAGGCTTTGAAGTCAGTAAATGAAGCTGCTTCACAAGCTTTTGCTGCTCTTCAGTGAATTCAACAGAACGAGCAGGCTTTTCGCTTTCAAACGCTTCTTTCAGTTTGGACAGAATCTCAAACTCAATTACAGCGTCTTTATCTTTTTGCTTCGCAAGTTTGCTGACGCGTGTAATACGCTTTTCAACTGTTTCCATATCAGCAAGGATCAGCTCAAGGTTGATCGTTTCAATGTCATCAATCGGATCAACTTTTCCGGAAACGTGTGTAATGTTGTCATCAGAAAAAGCACGGACAACGTGGCAAATCGCATCAACCTGGCGAATGTGGGAAAGGAATTTGTTACCGAGTCCTTCTCCTTTAGATGCGCCTTTTACGATCCCTGCAATATCAGTGAATTCAAAGGCAGTCGGTACAGTCTTCTTCGGTTTGACCAGCTCAGTCAGCTTTTGCAGACGATCATCAGGTACTTCTACAATCCCCACGTTCGGATCAATCGTACAGAACGGGTAGTTCGCTGATTCGGCACCGGCCTGTGTTATTGCGTTAAATAGTGTTGATTTCCCGACGTTTGGCAAACCAACAATTCCAGCTGTTAAAGCCATTCTTTCATCTCCTCTATATAAAACCGTCATTGTATAAACGTATTTTGAACCTAGAGCAATTATAAGGAGGTTCCCTGGAAAAGACAAGCTGACAAAAAAGCATTTTCTGCCTGCCCATCCCTTTGATTATGCTTTTTTCAAGCTTACTAAACAGTCAAAAAGCGTGCTTCCCATTCCATTATCGGAATTTGTATCATTTGTCAGTGCATTGACTGAACCTCCAAAAGCCGCCCACATGCCTTCATCTATATTAATCGTCTTCGGATGAGCGTGCTTCATCACTTTCACCTTGCCCGTCAAGCTCCCGCGGTCATTAAAAACGACAACCTCATCTCCGTCCTGAAGATTCTGCTCCGCCGCTATATCTGGAGAGATATCTACCTGAACGTGCTGTAACTTTTCAATAAACGGCACATGCTGAGAATGATTAGAACGCTGCGGATGAATGGACAACAGCGTGTAAGGATACTTTCCAGCTAACGCCTCATTATGGAAAACAGATTCTTCGGGCACGTTTAATTGAAGCAAACCGCTAAATCCTTTTTCCTCAGCTAACGATGAAGTAAACTCAAATTTTCCGCTCGGCGTCAAAAACTGATAATCATCCCACGGAACCTGCTTGACCGGAAGAGGAAGGTGGCCTTTTTCTTTCAAACGCTCAAGCGTCACATCCTCTGCTTCCAATGAAGAAAGCCCCATCTCCAAAAATTCTTCAGTACTATATTCAAACAACTCGCCAAAGCCAAGGCGTTTTGCAAGCTCTGACCAGATCCAGCTGTCCGACTTTGCTTCACCCTGCGGCTCCACAAGCTTTTTCCCGTACTGAACGTAATGATGATACATACTGGAATAGTAGATATCCTCTTCTTCGAAGACAGTGGCTGTCGGCAAAACATAGTCACACAGTTTTGCCGTATCCGTCATGATTGAATCAATTGCCACAGACATCGGAACCTTTTCAAAAGCTTGTCTTACTTTATTTGTATTCGGCACCTGGGTCAGCGGGTTTCCGCACGTCACAATGATCATCTCAATCGCGGGATCGGCAGCCGTTAACACCTCTTCAGCCTGCGTCATCATTGAAAACGAACGTGATGCTGTTTTTAATTCCGGCAGCGTCAGCTTCGTTTTTGCAAAGCTCTCTCCAATTTGGACGTTGCCGAAATTGGCGCCGCCGCCTTTTATTCCGACATTTCCGCTTGCCGCAACGAGTGCATCGATCCAGCGAATCGTTTCGCCGCCGTTTTTATAACGCTGCATGCCAAGACCCATAAAGGTAGACACCGGGCCATCAGCATACAAACCGGCCAGATACTCCAGCTCCTCCATAGAAGTTTCTGTTTTCACAATAAACTCTTCTAGGGAAACGGTTTTCAAAAGCGCTTTCACATCATCAAAGCCGACAGAGTGCTTAGAAATAAACGTCTCATTCGTTTTTCCCGTCTCAATCAGAACCTTTAAAATGGCTGCCGCAAGCCAGCCATCCATTCCAGGCTTTACAGAAATGTAGCGGTCTGCAAGCTTGGCAGTCGGGTTGAAGATCGGATCAATCACCGTTATGGTGGCGCCCTTTTTCTTCACCTGCTGCAGGTGATGGTACAAGTGCATATTCGTTCTGGATACATTTCTTCCCCACACAACAACATGTTTGCTGTTGTAAATATCAAGCGGGCCGTGCCCGTACGAACGGCCGAAATCCCAGCTTTGCGCTTCAATTCCGGAGCCCCAGCATATGCTTCCGACAATTTCCGTCACGCCGCCATATCCATTAAAAAAGCGCTGATCAAGCGCTTTTAACAAACCATTATTCGCATAATCATGGCTGTGCAAAACAGCAGTCGTCTCCGACGTTTTCTTAATCTCCCGAAGTTTATCGGCAATTTCATCAAGCGCCTGCTCCCAGGATATCCGAACAAACTCGCCATTTTGTTTTTTCATCGGATAGCGAAGCCGCTCAGGCGAATTTGTCTTTGTCTCGAGCATTCTGCCGCGGCCGCAGATTTTGCCTTCCGTAATCGGATGGTTTGGATCGCCGTCCACTTTTGTTACCTTTCCGTCTTCAACAGTCACCAAAAAACCGCAGCTGTCCCAGCAATTCAGCGGACATGCTGACTGATGCACATTGCTCATCGCCGTCTTCTCCTTACCTTCTATATGAAAAAGCATGAGTGCCAGCCTTTTTACGAAGTAGGCTCCTCATGCTTGATTAGTACTTTTTTTAGTTTTCTTTCAAATTCTTTTCTCGGAATCATAACACTGTGAGAGCATCCCTCACACTTAATTCGAATATCCATTCCCATGCGAATAATTTTCCAGCTGTTCGCTCCGCATGGATGCTGTTTTTTCATTTCCACAACATCATTCAGGCCAAAGTCTTTATCTGCCAAGACCCTTCACCTCTTTTCATAAACTGCTGTATCTATTGTACAAAAAAACTGATCATAAGAGCAATCAAGATATCCGAAAAGAAATACATCCTTTTATTTCCATTTACTCAAAAGTGGATATAACAGCAGACAAACCAACAAATACAAATTCAGCATCCCGTATATTGGATACAAGAACGCGATCAAATCAGAAAATCCGAAAGAAGTAAAAGGCACCATCAACACTAACAGAATCAACACAATCGTCCATCTCGGCATATGAACAAACGCCATCAGCCGGCTGGACAGCCCCAGCAAACCAGCTACCGTTGTCGTGTAAATCGCAAGGCACAGCACTGCCGTCATACATAAAAAAAAGAAATAAGGTGCACCCTCCAAAATGGCAAACAGTGGTATTTCAAACTGTGAGAGAGAACCAGCCAGCTCCACTAACGTTTCATTATAAACAAAGGAGATCACGCCAAAAATAAGGCCGCTTGCCACACTGGCGATTTTCGCTTCTCCGAGTCCTTTCATTTCTTTCCCGACGGAAGATAAAATCGCGACTACTGAAAGAATGTTTAAAGAGGTAAACGTGATGCTCGCAGGCCAGTTATACTGCCGCGTCAAATCAATCATCCACGTATGATGGTGAGTGCTCTGAAAGGAGATCAGCGCATACAGCAGCCCCGCCACTAACACAGGAATTAAAATACCATTCACTGATAATATTCCTTTCACATCCCAAAAAAACAAACACACTGTCACAATGCAAATCAGCGCGATTCCCCACCAGAAAGGAAGCTTGTACATTTGCAGGGTCACACCGCCTCCGGCAATCATCACCATCGTGGTCGAAAACAAATAAAAAATGATGAGGACATCATAAATTTTCGCCAGCCACGGCCCCATCAAATGTTCCAGAACCGGCAGAAAATGAGTGGATTGAACCTTAAAACTGATTTTCATCACAATATAAGACGAGAAAATGAACATGATTGTAAACAGCACAATAGCAAGTCCGCTTTCCGCCCCAAAAAACTGCCAAATCTCCTGACCGCTCGCATATCCGGCCCCAATCAGGCTCCCTAAAATGAGCAGCATCCACTTCATTCCGGCTCTCCACAACATCATCACCTCATAGCACAGAGTTCAGCTTGTTCCCGCTATTGTTACTATATAAATAACAGAAAGCAAACATGCCATATTTTCATAGATATTGGCCACAAGGTGAAATTACCATACGAAATACACATAAAAAGACTGCCGATACAGGCAGCCTAAAACGAGATAATAGTTTGTCCGCAAGTGAAAGAAGTGAATCTCATTCTTCACTTTTTTCTAATAATCCCCATCTATATCTTCAGAACGTCGTTAATTACTCTTTCTCAAAGTGTTTAATAAGCAGGCCATAGCTTGAACAGGATCAAGTTGTTGGGGCACAATGCCGGTAAATCTCTCTAACCATTCATATCATGCCCTCTGCTTTAAAAAATCCTCCTCGCCATACATAAAGCATAAAAAAACGCACTGCTGGATATACTGTAAACAACCTTACATAACTAAACACACAACTTAGCCATTCTGTTACCTACTATAACAAGGAAGTGAAACCTATGAATCGAAAACGCGGGCTTTTTTCCTCTCAGGAACGAGTAAAGCAATATGTTTCACATACAGATGCAGCTGCAGCAAAACAAATCCAAACCATTCTTTCTTCATCCTTACGTAAAGCTGCCGGCAAACCAATTGTCGTGGTTTGTATCGGAACAGACCGTTCAACCGGTGATTCATTAGGCCCGCTCGTAGGAATGAAACTCAAACAGATGCAGCTCACCAGATTCCACGTCTATGGAACCTTATCTGATCCCGTCCATGCTGTGAACATGAATGAAAAAATAAATGAGATTCGAAAATTACATAAAAACCCATTTATTATAGCAGTCGATGCCTGCTTAGGACGCGTCAAAAGTGTAGGATCATTTCAAATCGGAGAAGGGCCATTAAAGCCTGGAGCCGGAGTGCAAAAAGACCTTCCTGAAGTGGGGGATCTTCATATTAACGGAATTGTGAATGTGAGCGGTTTCATGGAATACTTTGTTTTACAAAATACAAGACTGCATTTGGTCATGAATATGGCACATGTTCTTGCTGAAGGATTGAGCTTAACAGATCGGACAGAGTGGAGGCAGGAACGCCTTAACCCGCTGCAAAGACTCACTGGACGAATCTAAAACAAAAACCATCTTCTCTTGAAAGATGGTTTCTTCATTTACGATTCTCGTTCAGACAAAAGTTCTAAAATCCGATCGAGATCTTCATTAGAGAAAAATTCTATTTCGATTTTGCCTTTTTTCTTCTGTCTTTTAATATTAACTGTTGTTCCAAAATAATTTTGGAGATAGGATTCCCGTTCTTTTAGAACCGCGTCTTTCACAGGTTCTTTTTTCTTTGTTTCACGTGAAACATTCTGATTCAACTGCTGAATGAGCTGCTCAAGCTGACGGACATTAAGCTGTTCCGCAATGACTTTTTGTACAAGCGGTTCAAGCTTATTTTTGTTTTTTAGGCCAAGAAGCGTACGTCCATGTCCCATAGAAAGCGTGCCTTCTGCAATAAGCTGCTGAATGCTTTCTGGCAGTGTCAGCAATCTTAAATGATTCGCAATATGCGGTCTGCTTTTGCCAAGGCGTTTCGCAAGCTGTTCTTGCGTGAGATCTAAGTGTTTCAGCAAGGAATCATAGGCCTGAGCCTCTTCAAGCGGCGATAAATCTTCACGCTGAAGGTTTTCCAATAAAGCAATTTCTCTCATTAACGCCTCTGATAATTCACGGACAATCGCCGGAACCGTATCTAAACCAGCCAGCTTTGCCGCTCGAAAACGGCGTTCACCCGCAACAATATCATAGCCTTTTAAAGATTTTCTGACGATAAGCGGCTGAAGAATGCCATGCTGCAGCACAGATTCTTTGAGTTCAGCTAACGCCTCGTCATCAAAGTGTTTTCTTGGCTGATAAGGATTAGGGCGTAAATCGACAATTTTTATCTCTTCTACTGTCTCTTCAGACAAATCGACCTGATTAAACAACGCATTAATCCCTTTTCCAAGGCCTTTAGCCATTCGCAGCCACTTCCTTTGCTAAATCTAGATATACTTCCGCACCTCTTGACCGCGGATCGTATAAAATGATGGGTTTCCCGTGACTCGGTGCCTCGCTCAGACGGACATTACGCGGAATAACGGTCTTATATACTTTATCTCTAAAATATTTTTTAACCTCTTCAATGACTTGAATGCCAAGATTCGTCCGAGCATCAAGCATGGTCAGCAATACACCTTCAATCATTAAATCAGTATTCAAATGCTTTTGCACAAGACGTACTGTATTTAATAATTGGCTGAGCCCCTCCAAAGCGTAGTATTCGCACTGGACAGGAATTACAACGGAATCTGAGGCAGTCAGCGCATTGATTGTCAGCAGCCCCAGGGACGGCGGACAATCAATGATAATATAATCATAATTCTGCTTTACTGCTTCAAGCGCCCTCTTCAGTCTCACTTCTCTTGAAATCGTCGGAACAAGCTCGATCTCAGCTCCAGCAAGCTGAATCGTCGCAGGAATCACGTCCAAGTTCTCAACAGTCGTTGCTTTAATAATATCTATTACATCTGCATCATCTACTAAAATATCGTACACACACTGCTCTACATCGGCTTTTTCAATCCCCAATCCGCTTGTCGCATTTCCCTGCGGATCAATATCTACCAGCAGAACCCTTTTCCCTATGTAAGCCAAGCATGCCCCAAGGTTGACAGACGTCGTTGTTTTGCCGACCCCGCCTTTTTGGTTCGTAATTGCTATGATTTTTCCCACGATGTCACCTACTTTCACATGAACATGTACTATCTTGCTTCTATTCTATCAAAAAAAGATTAAAGCGTTTCATTTTTTTCATTATTTTGTTTCGAATCAGAAAGGAAATAATTGAAAATTAAAGCGCCTCATATGCTTTCTCTTATAAATTCTACAATTTTTATGTTTTTTTGACTTAAAAAAGGAATTTCTCAAAGAAAAAAAGAAGAAGTTACAGTGCAGAACGTCAAACAGGACGGTGAGAATATGGTTTATCAAACAAAAAGAGATGTACCTGTTACGCTGATGATTGTGTTTCTCATATTACTGATACAAGCAGATGCCCTTGTTCCTTTTGTTCTGGGGAATGTGCGGGTTACAGGATGGATGATTTTCACTCTGCTGACCCTATTAAATGCGCTCATCATTTGGAGCTTTATTGATCTGAAATATGTATTGAAGGAGCACCACCTGATCATTAAAGCCGGACTGATCAAACATCAAATTCCTTACGAAAAAATTGATAAAGTGGTTCAAAAAAAGAAGCTGTGGTCAGGTTTTCGTTTGATCGGCTCTCGTCATGCCATCACGATATATTATCAAGGGGGTTTGGGACATGCAGTCATTTCACCGCAAAATACTGAAGAATTTATCCACAAGCTCAAAGAAAGGAATTCTAATATAATAATGTTCACTAAAAGTAATTAATTTCCTTTTACATCGAATGTAAAAAGCTCTCCTGCTTTTGAGGAGAGCTTTTATTTTGGTATGCGAATCGTTAATTGAATATATTCTTCAAATTCTTCTTCTTCCGTATTCAATTTTACACCGCTGTCTTCAACCATTGATAGTGACTGGCGAATCGTGTTCATTGCAATTCTTGTATCTCTGCTGAACGCTTTGCGCCTTGGCTTTGGTTTTCTCTGACCCTGCTCCAGCATTTTCACCACGCGGTCTTCCGTCTGCTTTACATTTAAGCTTTTCTCAATGATCTCTGTGAGCAGTGTGACTTGGAGCTCAGGCTGTTTCAGCGGAATCAGCGCTCTGGCATGACGCTCAGTGATTTTCTTTTCCATTATCGCGTCTTGGATCGGCTGAGGCAGCTTTAATAACCGCAGCTTATTCGCAATGGTGGACTGTCCTTTTCCTAAACGCTGTGCGAGTGCTTCTTGTGTTAAGTCATGCAGTTCAAGAAGCCGAGCATAGGCATGCGCTTCCTCAATAGAAGACAGCTCTTCCCGCTGCAAGTTTTCAATCAACGCCACAGAAGCGGTTTCCGTATCGGAAAAATCCTTAATAATTGCCGGAATCTTCTCCCACTCGAGCGATTGCACCGCTCTCCAGCGTCTTTCACCTGCAATGAGTTCGTATTGGCCTTCTTCATCTGTATGCCTAACAACAATCGGCTGAATAATGCCGTGTGTATGAATGGTCATTGCTAACTCTTTGATTTTTTCATCTGAGAAAATGGTGCGTGGCTGAAAACGGTTGGGAACGATAGCATTTACCGGTATTTCCAGAATCTCTTCTTTGTTTGTCTCATGTTCAGCAATCTCCGGTTCCTGTTCCTTCTCACCAAGCCCGAAGAAACGAGAGAATGAATGCTTCATGTACCTACACCACCTTTAAAAACTGCCATTTTTATAATTCTATTTTCTCATGGTTTTTCCTGCTGTACATCCATCAATTTTGATGAAAATATGATGGTATTGTCATAACAGGCTGTCTAAATTACCCTTCAATTGGCGATTTATTAGGAGTTCCCGGTTTTCTTGGATACTTCTTAGGTGTATTTTTTATCTTCCGTATCACCATAATATTACGATCGCTTTCTTCAATAGGCAGCTTAAAGGAATGGATATTCTCAAGTTCTCCTCCAAGCGTTGTGATCGCTTTTTTGCCGGCATCCAGCTCTTCTTGGGCTGATGCCGCTTTTAAAGCCACAAATAAACCGTTTTTCTTCACTAAAGGCAAGCAAAGTTCACTTAAAACAGATAATCTTGCAACCGCTCGTGCTGTCACAATATCATAGCTTTCCCGCACGTCTTTCCGTTGTCCGAATGTTTCAGCTCTGTCATGGCAGAATGTCGTATTCTCCAGCTGCAAAGCCTCAGATAACTTCTCTAAAAACGTAATCCGTTTGTTTAGTGAATCCACGATTGTGACATGAAGATGCGGAAAGCATATTTTAATCGGCAGACTCGGAAAACCCGCTCCCGCTCCGACATCACAAATCGTGTTCACTTGATTGAAGTCGACGTAAAAAGCGGCTGTAATGGAATCATAAAAATGTTTAAGGTACACTTCTTTTTTCTCTGTAATAGAAGTCAGATTGATTTTTTCGTTCCATTCAACCAGCATGTCGTAATACAGCTCAAATTGTTCCAGCTGACGGGGAGAAAGGGAAATCCCTTTTTCCGCCAAACCAGAAGTGAATTCTTCAATATTCATGCCGTCATCCTTTCTATTCGGCTATCTTCGCAATGCGTCCCTGCTCTAAATACACCAATAGAATTGAAATGTCCGCCGGGTTTACGCCGGAAATGCGGGAAGCTTGGGCAACAGACAAAGGCCGCACGTTTTTCAGCTTTTGACGCGCCTCAGTCGCGATCCCTTTAATGGCGTCATAATCAATTCGATCCGGAATTTTTTTATTTTCCATCTTTTTCAGTTTTTCCACTTGCTGAAGAGATTTTTCAATATATCCTTCATATTTCACTTGGATTTCAACTTGTTCTGCCACGTCTTGCGGAACCGGCACTTCTGGCGGCGCCAGTTTAGTAACAGTTTCGTAATTCATTTCAGGACGTTTCATCAAGTCTGTGCCGCGAACTCCGTCTTTCAATTCGCTTCCGCCAAGAGAACGGATATATTCTTGGTTTTCCGGAGACGGCTTGATAATCACAGAATACAGACGTTTTCTCTCCGCTTCAATCGCTGCTTTTTTCTTCTCGAAAGCTGCATAGCGCTCGTCAGAAATTAATCCAATGCGGTGTCCGATTTCTGTCAGGCGCAAATCAGCATTGTCATGGCGGAGAAGCAATCTGTATTCAGCGCGTGATGTCAAAAGACGATATGGCTCATTGGTTCCTTTTGTCACAAGGTCATCAATCAGAACACCAATGTAGGCGTCAGAACGGCTTAAAATTACTTCTTCTTTTCCAAGCGCTTTTCGTCCTGCATTGATTCCCGCCATAATGCCTTGTCCCGCAGCTTCCTCATAACCGGATGTTCCGTTAATTTGGCCTGCAGTGTAAAGGTTGGTAATTTTTTTGGTTTCAAGTGTCGGCCAGAGCTGTGTCGGTACGATCGCATCATACTCGATTGCATAGCCGGCTCTCATCATTTGCACATTTTCAAGTCCAGGGATCGTTGCAAGCATTCTTTGCTGTACATCTTCTGGAAGACTTGTAGATAACCCTTGGACATAGACTTCCTGCGTATTTCTGCCTTCCGGCTCAAGGAAGATTTGGTGACGCGGTTTATCATTAAAACGGACAACTTTATCCTCAATAGATGGGCAGTATCGCGGGCCTGTACCTTTGATCATACCGGAATACATCGGTGAACGGTGCAGGTTGCTGTCAATAATCTCATGTGTTTCAGGGCTTGTATATGTTAGCCAGCAAGGGAGCTGATCAGTGATATATTCCACTGTTTCATATGAGAAAGCGCGAGGCACCTCATCTCCAGGCTGAATTTCCGTTTTGCTGTAATCAATCGTGTCGCTTTTAACGCGAGGCGGCGTACCTGTTTTAAAACGAACAAGGTCAAAGCCAAGCTCCTCCAAATGCTCAGAAAGCTTAATAGAAGGCTGTTGGTTATTCGGGCCGCTTGAGTAAGACAGATCGCCAAGAATGATCTGTCCTCTTAAATAGGTCCCTGTCGTCATGACAACTGCTTTCGCACGATAATGCGCGCCGGTTTGTGTAATCACACCGCGGCATTCGCCGTCTTCAACGATCAGCCGCTCCACAATTCCTTGCAGCAATGTTAAGTTTGGTTCTTTTTCAAGTGTATTTTTCATTTCGTGCTGATATTGGAATTTGTCTGCTTGCGCACGCAATGCACGGACCGCAGGACCTTTTCCAGTATTCAGCATTCTCATTTGAATGTGCGTTTTATCGATGTTTCTGCCCATTTCTCCGCCGAGCGCGTCAATTTCGCGGACGACAATCCCTTTTGCAGGGCCGCCGACAGACGGATTACATGGCATAAATGCAACCATATCTAAGTTGATGGTCAAGACAAGCGTTTTGGCGCCTTGGCGTGCTGATGCGAGGGCAGCCTCAACACCGGCATGCCCGGCGCCAATCACAATCACATCGTATTGGCCTGCTTCATACCCCATGATTCTAGTCCTCCTTTTATTATTTTCCTAAACAGAATTGTGAAAAGAGCTGATCAATTAAGCTTTCGTGGACAGAATCTCCGATGATTTCGCCCAAAAGCTCCCAGCATCTTGTAAGGTCGATTTGCACCATGTCGATCGGGACATCCTGTTCGATGCCGCTAAGCGCATCTTCAATGGCGCCTTTTGCTTGCTGTAATATAGAAATATGACGTGTATTGCTGACATAAGTCAGATCTCCGCTTTCAATGGCACCCGTGTAGAACAGCGATTGAATCGCTTCTTCCAGATCATTGACGCCTTCCTCTTTTAAAAGAGATGTCGTAACAACAGGACGTCCATTGGCAAGCTCACGGACACGCTCGCTGTCAATCTTCGCCTCAAGGTCAGTCTTATTCATAATCACGATAACGTCCATGCCCTCAACGGCTTCAAAAAGCTTCACGTCTTCTTCAGAAAGCTCTTCACTATAATTAAGCACAAGTAAAATCAGGTCCGCTTCCTTTAGAACCTGACGAGAACGTTCAACACCGATTCGTTCAACAATATCCTCTGTTTCACGAATACCTGCTGTATCAACCAGACGAAGCGGAACGCCTCTTACATTCACGTATTCCTCAATAACATCCCGAGTCGTTCCGGGGATATCGGTTACAATGGCTTTTGCCTCATGAACAAGGCTGTTCAGAAGAGATGATTTCCCTACATTCGGCCGGCCGATAATGACAGTTGAAAGACCCTCACGCAAAATTTTCCCTTGCTCTGACGTCCTCAGCAGCGCCTCAATTTCTTTTTTCACGGCGGTTGCCTTTTCAACCAAAAGCTGATGTGTCATTTCCTCTACATCATCGTACTCCGGATAATCGATATTCACCTCAACATGAGCCAGTGTTTCTAAAAGCTCGCCGCGCAAACGGCGCACCAAAGCAGAAAGCCGCCCTTCCATTTGATTCATGGCGACATTCATTGCCCGGTCTGTTTTCGCTCTGATTAAGTCCATAACCGCTTCCGCCTGTGAAAGATCGATTCGGCCGTTTAAAAACGCGCGTTTCGTAAATTCACCCGGCTCTGCAAGTCTCGCTCCCTCTCTCAATGCAAGCTGAAGCACTTGGTTCACAGTCACAATTCCCCCGTGACAGTTAATTTCAATGACGTCTTCCCGCGTAAAAGTTCTCGGTGCTTTTAACACTGATACCATTACTTCCTCAACGACACGATCCGAAGGTCTGTCTACGATATGACCATAATGAATCGTATGTGAATCAACCGAACTGAGTGTTTTCCCCTTCGGTCCTTTATAAATTTTATCTGCGATTTGAATGGCTTCTGGTCCGCTCAACCGTACAATCGCAATCGCGCCTTCTCCCATCGGAGTGGAAATTGCTGCAATTGTATCCATGCTGTTCACCTCTCTTTACTTAACCTATCATCTATATAAAAAAATGTTTATTATGCCAAAACTAAAAGATAACATAGTTTGGTTCGAAGTGGAAGATTTGTTATCCACAGAATTAGAAATTCGTCCCCTATTACTTTAACTTATCCACATGTGAATAACAATTAATTTTATTTCCTGAACTTCCTTTTTATCAACAGGATACACCTAAAAAGAAAAAACTTAAACGGCAAAAGCTTGATATTACTAGGAAAAATAGCTTTTTATCAAACAAAAAAACCGAAATCCGCTTTTTACCGGACTTCGGTTTTATGCTATCTTTTATGGGAAATAACGATATGGCGATTTTCGCCTTCACCCATTGAATACGTTTTGATCTGGTGGTTTGCATATCCAGAAAGAGTATCATGTATGATTTTTCTTTCACTGGACGGCATAGGTTCAAGCTGAACTGCTTTTTTCGTTTTCAAAACCTGATCTGCTAGCCTGATGGCCAGCTGGCTCAGTGTATCTTTTCTTTTCAAACGATAGTTTTCTGCATCCACCGTCACATTTTTATATTGGCCCGGATAACGGTTAAGGACAAGCTGAGTCAAAGTTTCAAGGGCATTTAAGGTTTGTCCTCTTTTCCCAATCAACAATGCCGCTTTTTCACCTGTTATATGGAAACTCACTGTCTTTTTGCCTTCTCGAACAGTCACATCAGACTCCCCGGCAATCGCTTCGGCAATCGTTTGAAGATAAGACCTCGTTTGCTGAATCGGATCAATCTTTTCAACCAGCTTTACGACCGCCGGTTTTTTACCGAAAATACCGAGAAACCCTTTGCTTCCCTCTTCAATAACGGTAATTTCCACCTTATCCTTCGTTAATTCCAGCTCTTGCAATCCGGACTGTACTGCTTCATCGACATTTCGCCCTGCAGCAGTCACATTCCTCACTTTTTCTTTCCTCCGGCTTTTTGCGGTTCCGGATTCTTTTTAATGTCTGGTCCTTTAATGAGGAAAGTTTGCGCAATCATAAATAAGTTACCGACTACCCAATAAAGAGAAAGTGCCGCCGGGAAGTTGATTGCAAATACGATAATCATAATCGGCATAATCCAAAGCATCATCGCCATTTGCGGATTTTGCTGCGCATTGCCCGCCATCATCAGTTTTTGCTGAACAAATGTAGCAACACCGGCAACGATAGGAAGAATATAGTAAGGATCTTTTTCCCCTAAGTCAAACCATAAGAAACTATGCTCTGAAATCGCCTGTGTTCTCATAATCGCATGATAGAACCCAATTAAAATCGGCATCTGGATTAAAATCGGGAAACATCCCGCCAACGGATTGACACCATGCTTTTGGAATAAAGCCATTGTTTCCTGCTGAAGCTTTTGCTGCGTTTTTTGATCCTTTGAGCTGTATTTTTCTTTAAGCTTTTGCATTTCCGGCTGTAACGCCTGCATCGCTTTCGAACTTCTCAGCTGCTTAATCATCAGCGGCAAAATTAATAAACGAATTAAAATGGTAACAAGAATAATTGAAAGTCCATAGTTATCTCCCGTCAATTTCGCTACATACGTAATGAGCTCAGACAATGGATATACTACGTACTTGTCCCAAAAATGCGGACTATCTGCAGTGATCGGCTCTTTCACACTCGAACATCCAGCCAAAAGCATGAATACGCCGACCATACTTAATAGTAACCCTATTCTCCTTTTCAACAACATTTCCTCCTATAATTAATCTTTACACTCTCTTATTGCAAAGCATACTTGTATGTATTTTAGCATCTTTCAGTTTTAAATGGTGTCTTTTTCTGGTCAACCAGAAAGGAAGCGCTTTTAAAAGTTGTAAGAAAACAGTGGCAATGCCTACTTTGATGAAGATTTCTTATACAAAGAAGACTTCCTGAACAGATGCTGCAGACTTTTTTTTGTTTCCTCAAATGTCAGCTGACTCGCCGGTTTTCTGGCAATAATGATGTAATCCTTTTCCTTCAGTCTCTCTTTCTCTTCAAGAAAAGCCTGCCGAATCAAACGTTTAATCCGATTTCGCATTACAGCGTTGCCAATTTTTTTGCTGACGGAAAGCCCGACACGCAGCTCATCGTTTTCAGGCTGATCAAGCGTATATAAGACAAACTGGCGGTTCGCTACCGATGTCCCATGCTTAAACACTTTTTGAAAATCTTCATTTTTCTTTAAACGATTTCGCTTCTTCAAATGACTCACTCCGATACTGGCTGGCAGAAACTTTTAGAATATATAACGAAAATGAGATGCATCAGAACCAGGGAGCGTGCCCCGGTTCATCTCGCATCACATCTATCTTTTCCCATAATGTGAAAAAAGACCACTGACATTATTCAGTGGCCTAAGCTGATAATACTTTTCTGCCTTTGCGGCGACGGCGCGCTAAAACTAGACGACCGTTTTTTGAACTCATACGGCTTCTGAAGCCATGAACTTTACTGCGTTTACGGTTATTCGGTTGAAATGTTCTTTTCATTTATGACACCTCCCTCGAGGAATAGCTGTTAAAGACAGTCTTACTTATTATATTTGCGTTACCTGTTCATTGTCAACTTCACTAGTGCTTTTATTTCTTGCAACCATAATAGGATACCATACCTTTTCAACTTTCGAAACCTTATTTTTTAGATTCCTTAATTTAACGAAAAAAAGACAACTCCAAACAATTAGAATTGGCCCCTAAAATCATGAATGTGGATATCTATTTCGCCATTTTTTAATATCCACAGAGGTTATCGACAACATTTTCACATTACCAACCCTTGTGGACAATTTTTTTCAACAGGTTGTATGCTTTGTGGATAAGATTATGACAACCATTGCAAGCTCTCGTTTATTTTGGTATTATATTTGTGTTTTAACTCTTGATTACTAATCTCACCTTCTCACTTTATCCACAAAGTGTGGATAAGTTGTGGATTGATTTCACACAGCTTGTGTAGAAGGTTGTCCACAAGTTGTGAAATTTGTCGAAAAGCTATTTATCTACTATATTATATGTTTTCAACATTTAATGTGTACGAATGGCAAGCGCCATTTGCTCTTTTTTTGTGTGCTATAACAGAAAAAGACACCATTTTCTATGAAAAGGAGGGACGTGCCGGAAGATGGAAAATATATTAGACCTGTGGAATCAAGCCCTTGCTCAAATCGAAAAAAAGTTGAGCAAACCGAGTTTTGAGACTTGGATGAAATCCACCAAAGCCCACTCACTGCAGGGAGATACACTGACGATCACGGCTCCCAATGAATTTGCCAGAGACTGGCTGGAGTCCAGATACTTGCATCTGATTGCAGATACTATATATGAATTAACCGGGGAAGAATTGAGCATTAAGTTTGTCATTCCTCAAAATCAAGATGTTGAGGACTTTATGCCAAAGCCGCAAGTCAAAAAAGCGGTTAAAGAAGATACATCTGATTTTCCTCAAAATATGCTCAATCCAAAATATACTTTTGATACTTTTGTCATCGGATCTGGAAACCGATTTGCACACGCTGCTTCCCTCGCAGTTGCGGAAGCACCCGCAAAAGCCTACAACCCTTTATTTATCTATGGGGGCGTCGGTTTAGGGAAAACGCACTTAATGCATGCGATCGGCCATTATGTTATAGATCATAATCCTTCTGCCAAAGTGGTTTATCTGTCATCTGAGAAATTTACAAACGAATTCATCAACTCTATCCGAGATAATAAAGCCGTCGATTTCCGCAATCGCTATCGAAATGTTGATGTGCTTTTGATAGATGATATTCAATTTTTAGCGGGGAAAGAACAAACCCAGGAAGAATTTTTCCATACATTTAACACATTGCACGAAGAAAGCAAACAAATCGTCATCTCAAGTGACAGACCGCCCAAAGAAATTCCGACACTTGAAGACAGATTGCGTTCACGTTTTGAATGGGGCCTGATTACGGATATCACGCCGCCTGATTTGGAGACGAGAATAGCGATTTTAAGAAAAAAAGCCAAAGCGGAGGGCCTCGATATTCCAAACGAGGTTATGCTTTACATCGCAAATCAAATTGACAGCAATATTCGGGAACTTGAAGGAGCATTAATCAGAGTTGTTGCCTACTCATCTTTAATTAATAAAGATATTAACGCTGATCTGGCCGCTGAGGCGCTGAAAGATATTATTCCTTCTTCAAAACCGAAAGTCATTACGATAAAAGAAATTCAGAGGGTAGTAGGCCAGCAATTTAATATTAAACTCGAGGATTTCAAAGCAAAAAAACGAACAAAATCAGTAGCTTTCCCGCGTCAAATCGCCATGTACTTATCAAGGGAAATGACTGATTCCTCTCTTCCTAAAATCGGTGAAGAGTTTGGCGGCCGTGATCATACGACCGTTATTCATGCGCATGAAAAGATTTCAAAACTGCTGGCAGACGATGAACAGCTTCAGCAGCATGTCAAAGAAATTAAAGAACAGCTCAAATAGCAGGACCGGGGATTAACCGGGGAAAGTGTGAATAACTTTCCGGCAGTCATACACAGTCTGTCCACATGTGGATAGGCTGTGTTTCCTGTCTTTTTCACAACTTATCCACAAATCCACAGGCCCTACTATTACTTCTACTATTTTTTAAAAGATATATATACTAATACATTATCCGTTAGGAGGATAAAAATGAAATTCACGATTCAAAAAGATCGTCTTGTTGAAAGTGTCCAAGATGTGTTAAAAGCAGTTTCATCCAGAACTACGATTCCCATTTTGACTGGTATTAAAATCGTTGCATCTGATGATGGCGTATCCTTTACAGGAAGCGATTCCGATATTTCTATTGAATCCTTCATCCCGAAAGAAGAAGGAGACAAGGAAATCGTCACAATTGAACAGCCTGGAAGCATTGTTTTACAAGCCCGCTTCTTTAGTGAGATTGTAAAAAAACTGCCGATGGCAACTGTAGAGATTGAAGTGCAAAATCAGTATTTGACAATTATCCGTTCTGGGAAAGCTGAATTTAATCTAAACGGACTTGATGCTGATGAGTATCCGCATTTGCCGCAAATCGAGGAGCATCATGCGATTCAGATCCCAACTGATTTGTTAAAAAATCTAATCAGACAAACAGTATTCGCAGTGTCCACCTCAGAAACACGTCCTATCTTGACAGGTGTAAACTGGAAAGTAGAGCAAGGTGAATTATTATGCACTGCAACGGATAGCCACCGTCTCGCTTTAAGAAAAGCGAAACTTGATATTCCGGAAGACAGCTCGTATAACGTCGTGATTCCGGGTAAAAGCTTAACTGAACTCAGCAAGATTTTGGATGACAACCAGGAACTCGTTGATATTGTGATCACAGAAACCCAAGTTCTGTTTAAAGCGAAAAACGTTTTATTCTTCTCACGGCTTCTGGACGGAAATTATCCGGATACAACCAGCCTGATTCCGCAAGACAGCAAAACGGAAATCATTGTGAACACAAAGGATTTCCTCCAAGCGATTGACCGTGCATCTCTTTTAGCCAGAGAGGGACGCAATAACGTGGTGAAGCTTTCTGCAAAACCAGCTGAATCCATTGAGATTTCTTCTAACTCACCTGAAATCGGAAAAGTTGTGGAAGCGATTCTTGCAGATCAAATTGAAGGTGAGGAATTAAATATCTCTTTTAGTCCAAAATATATGCTGGATGCATTAAAGGTGCTTGAAGGAGCAGAAATACGCGTAAGCTTTACAGGTGCAATGAGACCTTTCTTAATTCGCACGCCGAATGATGAAACGATTGTACAGCTTATCCTTCCTGTCAGAACCTATTAATCCGATACACTGCTGCCGACCCGTTCGGCAGCTTTTCTATTCAGTTTCTGCTCCGACAAGTTTTCCCTTTCCCTAATTCGTTTTTTTTTAGTACAATTAGATATTAGTGATATTTGAAAGAGGTCGATATAATGGCAAATCCGATTTCAATTGATACAGAGATGATTACACTCGGACAATTCTTGAAATTAGCCGATGTGATTCAGTCAGGCGGTATGGCGAAATGGTTTTTAAGCGAGCATGAAGTGTTTGTGAACAATGAGCCGGACAATCGCCGCGGCAGAAAGCTGTATGTTGGAGATGTGGTAGAGATTGAAGGATTTGGTTCATTTCAAGTTGTCAATTAAAGCGGGTGATACTGATTGTATATCCAGAACTTAGAACTGACATCTTACCGCAACTACGACCATGCCGGACTTCAATTTGAAAATAAAGTAAATGTAATCATCGGAGAGAACGCCCAGGGGAAAACAAACCTCATGGAGGCGATCTATGTCTTGTCCATGGCGAAATCTCATCGGACATCAAATGACAAAGAACTTATACGGTGGGACAAAGACTATGCTAAAATAGAGGGAAGAGTGATGAAGCAATACGGGGCGATCCCGATGCAGCTCGTCATCTCCAAAAAGGGAAAAAAGGGCAAGGTTAATCATATTGAACAGCAAAAGCTCAGCCAGTATGTCGGGGCCCTCAACACCATCATGTTCGCGCCGGAAGATTTAAACCTTGTAAAGGGAAGCCCTCAAGTGAGAAGGCGGTTTCTTGACATGGAAATCGGACAGGTTTCTCCTGTTTACCTGCACGACCTTTCTCTTTACCAGAAAATCCTTTCCCAGCGAAATCATTTTTTGAAGCAGCTGCAAACAAGAAAACAAACTGACAGAACGATGCTCGATGTTTTGACCGATCAGCTTGTAGAAGTTGCGGCAAAAGTTGTCGTCAAGCGCCTGCAGTTTACAGCGCAGCTCGAGAAATGGGCGCAGCCTATCCATGCGGGCATCTCAAGAGGGCTGGAAGAGCTGACCCTGAAGTACCATACGGCTCTTGAGGTATCAGATCCTGAAGACTTGTCGAAAATAGGAGATAGCTATCAAGAAGCGTTTTCTAAATTAAGAGAAAAAGAAATTGATCGCGGTGTGACGCTGTCAGGTCCTCATCGTGACGATGTTCTTTTCTATGTGAACGGACGCGATGTGCAGACGTATGGTTCTCAAGGACAGCAGCGAACGACAGCATTGTCCCTTAAGCTGGCGGAGATTGACCTGATCCATGAAGAAATTGGAGAATACCCCATTTTACTATTGGATGATGTATTGAGTGAACTGGATGATTATCGCCAGTCACATTTGCTTCATACGATCCAAGGCCGAGTGCAAACGTTTGTCACAACGACAAGCGTTGATGGCATTGATCACGAAACCTTACGTCAAGCAGGAATGTTCCGTGTGCAAAACGGTGCGTTAGTGAAGTGAAGAAATGAGGTGGGCAATTGTATATTCATTTAGGTGATGACTTTGTGGTTTCAACACGAGATATTGTTGGTATTTTTGACTTTAAAGCCGACATGTCGCCTATCGTTGAAGAATTTCTGAAAAAACAGAAACACAAGGTGGTGCCTTCCGTAAATGGCACGCCCAAATCTATCGTAGTCACGGTTCAGAATATATATTACTCTCCCTTATCTTCCAGCACATTAAAAAAACGTGCGCAATTTATGTATGAAATAGATGCTTAGAAATTTTTTATCACGAATATATCGTTTAGAAAAGTGTAGGTGAATGACGTGGCTATGGAACAGCAGCAAAACAGTTATGATGAAAATCAGATACAGGTACTAGAGGGATTGGAAGCTGTTCGTAAAAGACCGGGAATGTATATCGGTTCAACAAACAGCAAAGGCCTTCACCACCTGGTGTGGGAAATTGTCGACAATAGTATTGACGAAGCCCTCGCCGGTTATTGTACAGATATCAATATCCAAATTGAAAAAGACAACAGTATCACGGTGACAGATAATGGCCGCGGTATTCCAGTCGGTATTCATGAAAAAATGGGCCGTCCTGCGGTAGAAGTCATCATGACGGTGCTTCACGCCGGAGGAAAATTTGACGGAAGCGGCTATAAAGTATCCGGAGGATTGCACGGTGTAGGTGCGTCGGTCGTAAACGCACTTTCAACAGAGCTTGTTGTGACAGTTCACCGTGACGGTAAAATACACCGCCAAACCTATAAACGCGGGGTTCCGGTTTCAGACCTTGAAATCATTGGCGAAACGGAGCATACAGGAACGACGACACATTTCGTCCCGGATCCTGAGATTTTCACAGAAACAACTGTGTATGATTATGATCTGCTTGCTAACCGCGTGCGCGAATTAGCCTTTCTAACAAAAGGCGTCAACATCACGATTGAAGATAAACGTGAAGGACAAGAGCGCAAACATGAGTACCATTACGAAGGCGGAATTAAAAGTTATGTAGAGTATTTAAACCGTTCTAAAGAAGTTGTCCACGAAGAGCCGATTTACATCGAAGGCGAAAAGGACGGCATTACGGTTGAAGTGGCTTTGCAATACAATGACAGCTACACAAGCAACATTTACTCGTTTACAAACAACATTAACACGTACGAAGGCGGTACCCACGAAGCGGGCTTTAAAACTGGGCTGACTCGTGTTATCAATGATTACGCCCGAAAAAAGGGACTCATTAAAGAAAATGATCCCAACTTAAGCGGTGATGACGTAAGAGAAGGGCTGACCGCGATTATTTCAATCAAACACCCTGATCCGCAGTTTGAGGGCCAAACGAAAACAAAGCTAGGCAACTCAGAAGCCCGGACGATCACAGATACGTTATTTTCTGCGGCAATGGAAACATTTATGCTGGAAAATCCGGATGCCGCCAAAAAAATTGTCGATAAAGGTTTAATGGCGGCAAGAGCAAGAATGGCTGCGAAAAAAGCGCGTGAATTAACACGCCGCAAGAGTGCACTGGAAATTTCAAACCTTCCTGGTAAGTTAGCGGACTGCTCTTCAAAGGATCCGAGCATCTCCGAGTTATATATCGTAGAGGGTGACTCTGCCGGAGGATCTGCTAAACAAGGCCGCGACAGACATTTCCAAGCCATTTTGCCGCTTAGAGGTAAAATCCTGAACGTTGAAAAAGCCAGACTGGATAAAATCCTTTCTAACAACGAAGTTCGCTCTATGATCACAGCGCTCGGCACAGGTATCGGAGAAGATTTCAATCTGGAAAAAGCCCGTTATCATAAAGTTGTCATTATGACAGATGCCGACGTTGACGGTGCGCACATCAGAACACTGCTGCTAACGTTCTTTTACAGATATATGCGCCAAATTATCGAAAATGGCTACGTGTACATTGCACAGCCGCCGCTCTACAAGGTCCAACAGGGAAAACGTGTTGAATATGCGTACAATGACAAGGAGCTTGAAGATCTGTTGAAAACACTTCCTCAAACGCCTAAGCCTGGATTGCAGCGTTATAAAGGTCTTGGTGAAATGAATGCCGTCCAGCTTTGGGAGACAACCATGGATCCAGACTCCAGAACGCTTCTCCAGGTAACTCTTGAAGATGCGATGGATGCGGATGAGACATTTGAAATGCTCATGGGCGACAAAGTAGAACCTCGCAGAAACTTCATAGAAGCAAATGCGAGATACGTTAAAAATCTTGACATCTAATCATAAAAAGCCTTATTTCCAATAAGAAATAAGGCTTTTTTCTGAACAGGATCGAACATAGAAATGCCTGTAAAACCTATATATTCTAGCAATTTAATGTGTATAATCATAAGTTTATTGATATAATGGAGAATAGTGAAATCGTATTGAAGATCATAATGGACAATCTACTCCCACATATTTCATGTGATACTTCAGGGAGGTTTTTTAATGAGTGAACAAAACACACCACAAGTTCGTGAAATAAATATCAGTCAGGAAATGCGTACGTCCTTCTTGGATTATGCAATGAGCGTTATTGTGTCTCGTGCTCTTCCGGATGTTCGTGACGGGTTAAAACCGGTTCACAGACGGATTTTGTATGCCATGAACGATTTGGGCATGACGAGCGACAAGCCTTATAAAAAATCCGCGCGTATCGTCGGAGAAGTTATCGGGAAATACCACCCGCACGGTGACTCAGCGGTATACGAATCCATGGTCAGAATGGCTCAGGACTTCAACTACCGTTATATGCTTGTTGACGGTCACGGAAACTTCGGTTCTGTTGACGGCGACTCAGCGGCTGCCATGCGTTATACAGAAGCAAGAATGTCTAAAATCTCGATGGAAATTCTTCGAGATATCACAAAAGACACGATCGATTATCAGGACAACTATGACGGGTCAGAAAGAGAACCTGTCGTTATGCCTTCAAGGTTCCCGAATCTGCTTGTAAACGGCGCTGCTGGTATTGCGGTAGGTATGGCGACAAACATCCCTCCGCACCAGCTTGGAGAAATCATTGATGGCGTACTTGCGGTCAGTGAGAGCCCGGACATTACAATTCAGGAGCTGATGGAGGTCATTCCAGGGCCTGACTTCCCGACTGCGGGCCAAATTCTGGGACGCAGCGGTATTCGGAAAGCATACGAATCTGGCCGAGGCTCTATCACGATTCGGGCAAAAGCTGAGATCGAACAAACATCTTCAGGCAAAGAAAGAATTATCGTTACAGAGTTACCTTACCAAGTAAATAAGGCGAAATTAATTGAGAAAATTGCTGATCTTGTTAGGGATAAGAAGATAGAGGGCATCACAGATTTGCGTGATGAATCAGACCGTACAGGCATGAGAATTGTCATTGAAATCAGACGCGATGCCAATGCAAATGTTATTCTGAACAATCTTTACAAACAAACTGCGCTACAAACATCTTTTGGTATCAACCTGCTTGCACTTGTTGACGGTCAGCCGAAAGTTTTGAATCTAAAGCAATGCTTGGAGCATTACCTTGACCATCAAAAAGTTGTCATCAGACGCCGTACTGCTTATGAATTGCGTAAAGCGGAAGCAAGAGCTCACATCTTGGAAGGTTTGAGAATTGCTTTGGATCATTTGGATGCAGTTATTTCCCTTATCCGTAATTCCCAAACGGCAGAAATTGCGAGAACGGGTTTAATTGAACAATTCTCACTGACAGAGAAGCAAGCACAAGCGATCCTGGATATGAGGCTCCAGCGTTTAACAGGACTCGAACGTGAAAAGATCGAAGAAGAATACCAATCTCTTGTGACATTAATCGCAGAGCTGAAAGACATTTTGGCAAATGAATCTAAAGTGCTTGAGATCATCCGTGAAGAACTCATAGAAATCAAAGAGCGGTTTAATGATGAAAGACGTACTGAGATCGTCACTTCTGGACTAGAGACAATTGAGGATGAAGATCTCATCGAGAGAGAAAATATCGTAGTCACTCTGACGCACAACGGATACGTTAAACGTCTTCCTGCATCAACCTACCGCAGTCAAAAACGAGGCGGAAAAGGTGTACAGGGAATGGGAACAAACGAAGATGACTTCGTTGAGCATTTGATTTCTACGTCAACTCACGATACGATTCTTTTCTTCTCGAATAAAGGGAAAGTATATCGTGCAAAAGGGTATGAAATCCCTGAATACGGCAGAACAGCAAAAGGAATCCCGATTATCAACCTGCTTGAGGTAGAAAAGGGTGAATGGATTAACGCGATTATTCCAGTCACAGAATTCAATGCGGATCTTTATCTTTTCTTCACAACAAAGCACGGGGTTTCAAAACGAACTTCATTGTCCCAGTTCGCTAATATTCGCAACAATGGTCTGATCGCGCTCGGTCTTCGCGAGGATGATGAACTGATGGGTGTACGTCTGACTGACGGTACAAAACAAATGATCATCGGAACGAAAAACGGCTTGCTGATCCGCTTCCCTGAAACGGATGTCCGGGAAATGGGAAGAACTGCTGCAGGCGTAAAAGGCATCACCCTGACCGATGACGACGTTGTTGTCGGCATGGAGATATTAGAAGAAGAATCACATGTCCTGATCGTAACTGAAAAAGGTTACGGAAAACGAACTCCGGCTGAAGAGTACAGAACCCAAAGCCGGGGCGGAAAAGGACTCAAAACAGCGAAAATTACTGAGAATAACGGCCAATTAGTTACAGTGAAAGCTACTAAAGGTGAAGAGGATCTAATGATTATTACAGCCAGCGGCGTACTCATTAGAATGGACATCAATGACATCTCAATCACCGGACGTGTCACTCAAGGTGTACGCCTTATCAGAATGGCTGATGAAGAGCATGTTGCGACAGTAGCATTAGTAGAGAAAAATGAAGAAGATGAGCAAGAAGAAACACAAGAAGAAGTGTAAGATCAAGCGCAGCTGAAATAGCTGCGCTTTTTTTGTATCCTACCCCTTTACAGTCATAAGAATTATGGTATAATCATTTCTGTTGTCTTTTAAAAGACACAAACATTGCTAGTAAAAACTTTTTTAAAAAAGTATTGACCTAGTTAACTAAAAATGTTACTATTAAGTAGTCGCTTCGAGAGAAGCACACAAAGTTCTTTGAAAACTAAACAAGACAAAACGTACCTGTTAATTCATTTTTAAACAAATCGCACAGCG
>NZ_AYTO01000008.1 GCF_000507145.1 Bacillus tequilensis KCTC 13622
GAGGAGCCGGGGTATTATGTGCTGGAGTCTAAGCTGAAAGGATTTAGGATGTTGTTTCCGGAGGAAGCGAAGTACGTATCTAAATTTTCGAGTTTTGGAAAAAATGAGGAAACAATAATGTTTGATAGTTTTAATAAAAAAACTAACATTCAATATGATGGGCAATTGGATTATCATCGAGAAAAAAGTTTTGCGAATGACAAGGATACAATGCTGGACATTGTAAGCGGTAGAAATAGTTATAAAGGCAAATTCGAAGAAAGAGAGCTATCTGATAAAATTGTATATTCTGCTCAAAAGAAAAGTGTTTTTGATGATGTAGAGGGAAAGAATAATTTTTCTTATAGATTTTTTGGTTATGTCAAATCTACAAAAGAGGATTATCTGGGGATAGAGTATTCGTTTCGATTTGCCTGCTATAGTGATGAAGAGGCTTGTCCATTAAAGAAAGATGAAGCAAGAAAAAAAGTTCAAAAAATAATAGACTCTATTACCTTTTTAAAAGTTAAAAAGGAGAAATAGAGGAAATGGAAAATAAGAATATATTTGAAAATGAAAATGTAAAACTGCGTTTAATTAACTTAGAGTACGATTATAAAGAAAGATTTGCTTCGGATAAAGAAAGTGAAACAAAGAAAGCTAAATCAGATTTTGAAGCCGAGGTACGCCGAATATACAAAGAAGAAACACATCGAGATCTTCCGGAAAATGTGGAAATATATACATCTTATGAGCTTATTAAAAAAAATTCAAAAATAGATACTTCAATAAAAGATTCTGGATATGATGGTACAGCTATTTATATTAAGGATGAAAAACAACACATTAAACAGCTCCATATTATTTCAGAAGGTAGTGCTGATAATGAGGACTGGTCATACAATTTCTTTGGTCTCTTTTTAGGGATAGATGACAGCCAGTATCAAGCGACAAAAGAGTTTATAAGAAATGCAAAAAAAGAAACGAAGGATTCTAATGATTTAAAGACCTTTGCTATGGGTCACTCACTGGCTAATAATAATCAGGTGATGGTTCAATTAATTGATGGGGAATTTGACGAAGTTTATGGAGTTAACGGTGCTCAAATAAGCGTTGATCACCTATTGGCAACTGATTCGAATTTGAGAGATATAATAACGCGTAAATTTAAATTTAGAGATATAGAAGACATTGATTCTATCCCACCAGAAAAGCTAAAAAAAGAAATCCAAAAATATTATGAAGACAAAGGCGTAACAGCAAACATCACCCAGCGTATCTCCAAAGATGACCCGCTCTACGGAGCAAGCGGCAAGGCGGATTTTATTACATTCGGTGATGTGAATATGACTGATACAAACACAAGCGTAAAAGGCATCAGAAATATTATGGATGGGATCCCTGATGAAGATGTGAGATTGATTCAAACATTCCTCCAAAAATATAAGGATGACTATAAAAAAGACGGCTTGAACGGTTTTATAAAGGCAGCCAGCGGGATAGATATAGACCTGATTGAAGAAGTGAAAAACACAGACGGTGCTTTAAAGAAGGTGAGTGTCCTCTTTGAGAATTTTGATGATGTTAAGCAAATGTATGGCCGAATCAAGGAGGAACTGCCGTCGTTTTTAGGTTTTCTTCATACCCTATTGGGAAACAGCGGACCGGTCGTAGATCAATTAGCTGAAAATGGGTATATAGATGAATCGCAAAAGAAAGTGATCAAAAAAGAATTAACGAATATGAATGCGAGTATGCGAGGAATAGAATCACGGTATGAACATTTCATTGATCATCTAAAGCATGGTCAGTTTACACAAGCTCTAAAAGATGTTGGTGAAATAGTAGATTATGTAAAATCAATTTTGTCCTCTATAGATACACTCGACAAAGAAACAAAAGACGCCTTAAAACTCATCGTTGACGGCCACAGCATCGTTCAAATGCTGAACGCATTATCAAAGGAAAAGGGCTTCAGCTATAAAGGCTCTGATATTTTCTTTACAGGGAAGAGCGGCTCGGGAGAAACGATTCAAGTGAATATTTCTTCCGCTGTCAGAATCTATCAAAATGGTATGAAGATCGTTGAAGATATGGAAGATGCGATTTCTTCGTATCAGAAGGTTTACAGTCGGGAAATAGATGAAGACTTCATTGACAAAAAACAGGCGATCACCACGGCTATTCATCATATGGAAGAAAATCCTTCGCATTATGCCTTCGATCTTCAATTCCGGCTTGCAGCCGGTTTCAGCCACACATTCGATAAATTGGAGAAAATCTCAGTTCATGAATCGTTCCACACAGGTGCCCTCCCTGATAATGATGGAATTGTTGCTGAATTAAAAAAACAGACAACAGAAAAAAGAGATTTTATCAAAAACATCCGCGAGAGTATCGAAAAGCTGTTTGAAAAAGAAAAAATGATATCTCAGTTATTTGATTTTCAGCCTTAGGAGGAATGTGAAGAGTGACTTCCTTATTTTCAGAAAGTGAAACAGAAATTGTATCGACGACCTATATGTTTCTTACCCAAGACGAAATGAAGGAGAAAGCGGGCAGCCTCAATAAACCAATCAACGACATTCTCAGTCTGACAAAGAAATTTGAGTCTTCGTTAAAAGAAGAAATCAAAGGACAAAAAGGGTTGATTGTAAAAAAAATAAAAGAAGAGCTTGATTCAACAAGTGAAAAACGAAAAGCCGCCCTTCAAACCATAAAAGAAGAGCATATCGCAAAAGTTGACCGATACAAAATGATTATTGAAGACCTGCGACGGCAGGATGTGACATTGACTTACAGAAAAAAGAAGCCTGTTAAAGATGTGTAATATCAAAAATCTCCTATTCAAACAATGAGTGGGAGATTTTTATTTTCCTTACGGCAAAAACATACTGAAAAAGTCTCTCTCCATTGATATGATTAAGTAAGAGTAAAATCATCCTTTTGCTATGCTATTTAACCTGAACGCTGAAACAGGAGGAAAAATATATGCCAACCCAGCAACAAAAATCGAAAAGTAAATGGAAACCCTTTTTTGCATTAGTAAAGCAGACAAACCCTTCTTATGGCAAGCTTGCCTTTGCGCTGGTTCTCAGTATTGTGACCACACTGGTCAGCCTGCTGATTCCATTATTAACGAAGCAGCTTGTTGATGGATTTTCTATGTCTAATCTATCAAGCATGCAAATCGGTCTCATTGCGCTGGTTTTTTTCGTGCAGGCCGGTTTAAACGCTTATGCCACATATGCGCTTAACTATAACGGGCAAAAAATCATCTCTGGGCTGAGAGATTTATTATGGAAGAAATTAATTAAACTTCCTGTCTCTTATTTTGATACCAATGCTTCCGGAGAAACGATCAGCCGCGTTACGAATGATACGATGGTGGTCAAAGAGCTGATCACAACCCATATCAGCGGATTTATTACAGGCATCATTTCTGTCATTGGATCACTGACCATCTTATTTATTATGAACTGGAAGCTGACGTTGCTTGTGGTAGTAGTCGTTCCGCTGGCCGCTCTTATCTTAATGCCGATTGGCCGGAAGATGTTCGCCATTTCCCGGGAAACGCAGGATGAAACAGCTCGTTTTACAGGCCTGCTGAATCAAATTCTCCCAGAAATCAGGCTCGTTAAGGCTTCAAATGCGGAGGATGTCGAATATGGGCGCGGGAAGATGGGGATTTCTTCATTATTTAAACTGGGAGTTCGCGAAGCCAAGGTTCAGTCGCTTGTCGGTCCGCTTATTTCACTTGTATTAATGGCAGCGCTTGTGGCAGTCATCGGATATGGCGGTATGCAGGTGTCCTCAGGCGAGCTCACCGCAGGAGCCCTCGTCGCATTTATTTTATATTTGTTTCAAATTATTATGCCGATGGGCCAAATTACAACGTTCTTCACACAGCTGCAAAAATCAATCGGCGCAACAGAACGAATGATTGAGATTTTAGCAGAGGAAGAGGAGGACACAGTCACAGGTAAACAAATCGAAAACGCACATCAGCCTATACAGCTTGATCGTGTGTCATTTGGATATAAGCCTGGTCAGTTGATCTTGAAAGAGATCAGCGCCGTCATTGAAGCAGGGAAAGTAACAGCCATTGTCGGTCCGAGCGGCGGCGGGAAAACGACGCTGTTCAAATTGCTTGAACGTTTTTATTCTCCGACTGCAGGGACCATTCTGCTGGGGGACGAGCCGGTTGATACTTACTCGCTTGAATCATGGCGTGAGCACATCGGGTATGTGTCACAGGAAAGTCCGTTAATGTCAGGGACAATCCGAGAAAATATTTGCTACGGATTAGAACGAGATGTAACGGATGCCGAAGTAGAAAAAGCCGCAGAGATGGCATACGCGCTCAATTTTATCAAGGAGCTGCCGAACCAGCTTGATACAGAGGTGGGGGAACGCGGCATTATGCTGTCAGGCGGACAAAGGCAGAGAATCGCGATTGCGAGAGCGCTTCTTCGTGATCCGAGTATCCTTATGCTTGACGAAGCCACTTCAAGCCTTGACAGTCAATCTGAAAAATCAGTTCAGCAGGCGCTTGAGGTGCTGATGGAGGGCCGCACAACGATTGTTATTGCTCACCGCTTATCCACCGTCGTAGACGCAGACCAGCTTTTATTTGTTGAAAAAGGAGAAATTACCGGACGGGGCACACATCATGAATTAATGGCTTCCCATGATTTATATAGAGATTTTGCTGAACAGCAGCTGAAGATGAACGCTGATTTAGAAAACAAAGCCGGGTAAATTTTGGTCGAATCAGCCAGTAAAAAAGCGAAGAGATTTTTCCCAATCCTTCCTTTTGAACTATTGAGGGGCTGAAGATTTATGGTATACTACTGACGGTACATTGTATAAAACGGAGGGTAGTTGTGGGAAAACACACTTCTGAACATAAAAATCACGCACAAATTGTCCAACTGCTTCAAGATGGACAATATTTTTTTCATAAAGGCTTGAAAGCGTATAAAGAGCGCAATCTGAAACGGGCAAGCAAACTGATTCAGCGCGCGGTTCATTTGGAGCCGGAGGATTCAGAGATGCTTTCGCAGCTTGCGGTCATTTATTCGGAAATGGGCCAATATCAAGAGTCGAACGATCTTCTTGATTATATTATGGCAAATCTGGAGACCGAAATGCCGGAGTGCCATTACTTTAAAGCGAATAACTTCGCCCATCTGGGACTTTTTCAAGAAGCGTATAAAGAAGCGGCCGCTTATTTAGATGCGGATCCGGACGGTGAATTCGCTGATGAAAACGACAATCTGCTTGAATTGCTCGATTTAGGAGACGGCGGGACTGAAGATTCTTTATACGATCAAGATGAATTGCTGATGAAGCAGGATCGGGCAAAGTCGCTGCTGGAGAGCGGCCAGCTTGCTGAAGCGGTTGCGGCCTTTGAGGAGATCACAGCAGAATATCCGGAGCTTTGGTCAGCCTACAATAATCTGGCGCTTGCCTATTTCTATTCAGGCAACATTGTAAAAGCGAAGCAAACCGCTTATCAAGTGCTCAGTCATAATGAAGGCAACCTTCACGCCTTATGCAATCTTCTCGTTTTCTACTATTATGAAAGAGAAGATGAAAAAGTGGCGGAATTGAGCGATCAGCTTTCGAATGTTTATCCGATGCTATTGGAGCAGCGCTATAAACTGGGTGCTACTTTAGCACTTGTCGGCCGTTACGAGATCGGATATAAATGGCTCAAATCATTATATAAAACCGGCTTTGAAGGCGACGACACATTCTTTTACTGGCTCTCGTGCTCAGCTTATTTTACGGGACATACCGATTTTGCCGAGACGATCTGGAGAAAGGTCGAGTCGCAATATCCCGGAGAAGACCGCCCAGCGCCCTGGATTGAGCGAAGGGAAGCACTTCCCTCATCTGTGGAACAGCGTCTTGCAGCTTATTATATCAGCAGCACAAAGGGAGAAACGGAGCATCTTGAAGCGGTGATACGCTCCAAGAGAATTACTGCTCCTTTCGAAAATCATTTTGTGAAGCTGCTTTTGAATGGAGATTCCGCGGCTCCTGACGTATCAGAGGATGCGCTTTTCGCCTATCAAACCGTCAAATTATTGGAGCGGGCTGAAAAAGAAGAGATGAAAACAGAAGTCATGAGCTGCTGGGTGTTTCATGTCATCCAGCAAATCCGCGCAGCTGCTCCATTGAAAAATGAGAGGGGCTGGGCAGCGGCGATTTGCTATATTTGGAAAGAAGCTCACGGCAAACATGACACGAAAAAAGACACAGCGGCCCGATTCGGCATTTCTCCGGCCACTTTGACGAAATATATGAAATATATTGATGATATTCTAGAATAGAATATTTTGAAGAGTCGATTTGCAGAATCGACTCTTTTTTTATTTAGTAGATTATATTGATAAAATAATATCGACAGCTTTTTTGCTCGTTTAAGAAAAATGACAAATGGTGTGCGGCTTGACATCTGTTTGAAACACAAATGTAATAAAATTTATCGCTAATTTGTCGAAACTTGATGGTATAATGATTCTCGTACATAAGGAATTAGTGTTTTTTACATATGATGTGAAATAAACGCTATACAACCAGAATAAGAGATGCACAGAATAATTAACCATAAACAACCATCATTCCTCGTAGAGTATGAGGAACGAAACTTGATGTTCAAAATACGATTCCAAATGAGAACAGGTTCACAGTAAAAGGGAGGATATAAAAAGTGAGAAAGAGTTTAATTACACTTGGTTTGGCTTCCGTCATCGGGACAAGCAGTTTTTTGATCCCATTTACAAGTAAAACTGCATCGGCGGAAACATTAGATGAAAAGAAACAAAAAATCGAAAGCAAGCAATCTGAAGTTGCTTCCAGCATTGAAGCGAAGGAAAAAGAATTAACTGATCTTCAGGAAAATCAATCAAAGATTGAAAAAGAATTGAAAGACATTAACGCTAAGGCGCTTGATACAAGCAACAAGATCGAAGATAAAAAAGAAGAAAACGATAAAACAAAAGAAGAAATCAAAAAACTGAAAAAAGAGATTAAAGAAACAGAAGCCCGCATTGAAAAGCGTAACGAAATCCTGAAAAAACGCGTTCGTTCTTTACAGGAAAGCGGCGGATCTCAAGGATACATAGATGTTCTTTTAGGATCAACAAGCTTTGGTGATTTTATCTCTCGCGCGACTGCGGTTTCCTCTATTGTGGATGCAGACAAAGACTTAATCAAACAGCAAGAGCAGGATAAAGCGAAGTTAGAAGATTCTGAAGCGGATTTAAATGACAAGCTGAAAGAAGTTCAAGCTGCATTGGCTAAATTAGAAACAATGCAAAAAGACCTTGATAAACAGCTAGATGAAAAAGATAAGCTTTTCGACAAAGCAAAAGACAGCCAGAAGAAAACAGCTGCGGCGATTTCTGAATTGAAATCAGAAGCATCTGAACTTGCAAATCAAAAAGCAGATACGGAAGCTGAGCAAGCACGCATCAAAAAAGAACAAGAAGCTGCGGCTGCTTTAATCAAAAAGCAGGAAGAAGCTCAAAAAGCATCTGATGAAACGCAAACAGACGACAGCCAAACGGCTACAACTGAAACAGCAAAAGCCAGCTCATCTGATGATGATTCTTCAGATAACTCTTCTAGCGGTTCGTCTAACGGCTCATCTTCTAAGAAGCACAGCAGTTCAAACAGCAATTCAGGCGGCACTGTCATTAGCAACTCAGGCGGAATTGAAGGCGCGATCAGCGTTGGCTCAAGCATTGTAGGACAATCTCCGTACAAATTTGGCGGCGGACGCAGTCAGTCTGATATCGACAATCGTATTTTTGACTGCTCATCATTCGTACGCTGGGCATACGCTTCTGCAGGTGTGAACCTTGGACCTGTCGGCGGAACAACAACTGATACGTTAGTTGGCAGAGGACAAGCTGTCAGCCCATCAGATATGAAACGCGGAGACTTAGTCTTCTTTGACACATATAAAATAAACGGTCACGTTGGAATTTACCTAGGAAACGGTACTTTCCTAAACGACAATACATCTCACGGTGTATCTGTTGACTCAATGAACAACGTATATTGGAAAAAAGCATTTAAAGGCGTTGTAAGACGTGTTGTTCAATAATAAATAAGACAAGGGCCTTCTCTGAATAGAAGGCTCTTTCTTTATTAACATCTATACCCTTTTAACATACATTTAATCGTTAATAAGAAAAAAATGAGCAAAAAAATAGCGTATCACAGTCAGATTTTATAGGATATGGGTAAGGAATACGTTAGATGGGGATTCTTAATATATAATAAGGAAGATCCCAAACTTGAAAAGACGGTTTAAGGAGTGAATAGTGTGTCAGAAGAAAAAATTTATGACGTGATTATAATCGGCGCGGGTCCTGCTGGGATGACGGCCGCTGTATACACATCAAGAGCGAATTTATCGACATTAATGATTGAAAGAGGAATTCCTGGCGGACAAATGGCCAATACGGAAGATGTAGAAAACTATCCTGGATTCGAAAGCATTCTCGGACCTGAGCTGTCCAATAAAATGTTCGAACACGCGAAAAAATTCGGTGCTGAATACGCTTATGGCGATATTAAAGAAGTCGTTGACGGCAAAGAGTACAAAGTGGTCAAAGCCGGTTCAAAAGAATATAAAACGCGTGCTGTGATTATTGCCGCGGGTGCTGAGTATAAAAAAATCGGCGTACCTGGCGAAAAAGAATTGGGCGGCCGCGGTGTATCTTATTGTGCAGTATGTGACGGCGCTTTCTTTAAAGGAAAAGAGCTTGTCGTTGTCGGCGGCGGAGACTCCGCAGTTGAAGAAGGTGTGTATCTGACACGTTTCGCATCAAAAGTAACGATCGTTCACAGACGTGATAAACTCCGTGCGCAAAGCATTCTCCAAGCGAGAGCGTTCGATAATGAAAAAGTTGACTTCCTGTGGAACAAAACCGTGAAGGAAATTCATGAGGAAAACGGAAAAGTCGGTAACGTAACACTTGTCGATACGGTAACCGGTGAAGAAAGTGAATTCAAAACAGACGGCGTATTCATTTACGTTGGCATGCTTCCGCTGTCTAAACCGTTTGAAAACCTGGGCATTACGAATGAAGAAGGCTATATCGAAACAAACGACCGCATGGAAACGAAGGTTGAAGGTATTTTCGCTGCCGGAGATATTCGTGAAAAATCACTGCGCCAAATTGTAACGGCTACAGGAGACGGAAGTATTGCGGCACAAAGCGTACAGCATTATGTCGAAGAACTCCAAGAAACGCTGAAAACCTTAAAATAAAAAGGACTGTCATACGAGCTTCACATTACGTTACTGGGTTTTAATTCCGCTGTAACAGTTGTGTAATGCGTATAGGGTATGATTAATAAAGTAATTGACCCCCTTTTTATAATGAATACACTTTTTTGGCACGGATTCTCCAGTTATCCGTGTCCTTTTTTTGTCCAAAAAATAGAAGATACAGCAAATCATCTGAACTGATAGACGAATATGCTGTAAAATAGAAGAAAAGATTGTCAATGTCTCTTCGTTGTGGGAGGCATCTTGAAACGGTATAATAAAGAGACGATGACAGGACGAGAAGGTTAGGTGAACGTACTTGCAAAGAGTGACAAATTGTGTTCTTCAGACGGATGACAAAGTTCTTCTGCTTCAAAAGCCGAGACGCGGCTGGTGGGTCGCGCCGGGAGGCAAGATGGAGAGCGGAGAATCAGTCAGAGACTCCGTTATCAGAGAGTACAGAGAAGAGACTGGTATCTATATCATAAATCCTCAGTTAAAAGGCGTTTTTACCTTTATTATTAAAGACGGTGACCATATTGTCTCTGAGTGGATGATGTTTACGTTTGTCGCTGATTCTTATACAGGGCAAAATGTGTCAGAATCAGAGGAGGGCAAACTGCAATGGCACGATGTCAATGACATTCAAAACCTGCCTATGGCTCCGGGAGACGGCCATATCCTTGATTTTATGATGAAGGGACAAGGACTGCTGCACGGCACGTTTACGTATACACCGGATTTTGAGCTGCTCAGTTATCGATTGGATCCGCAGCATATCAAATAGAAAGACAAGTCAGGGGGGAGAAAGATGAGTGTGAGTGAATCACATGATATTCAGCTTGTCATTATAACAGGAATGTCGGGAGCGGGGAAAACTGTCGCCATTCAAAGCTTTGAAGATCTTGGTTATTTCTGTGTCGATAATCTACCGCCTTCATTGCTTCCGAAATTTTTAGAGCTGATGAAGGAATCAAATTCGAAAATGAGCAAGGTTGCGCTCGTGATGGATTTGCGCGGCCGTGAGTTTTTCGATCGGCTGATTGAAGCGCTGGATGAAATGGCGGAAAATCCGTGGATCACACCGCGAATTTTATTCTTGGACGCGAAGGATTCCATTCTCGTCACGAGATATAAAGAAACGAGACGTTCGCATCCGCTGGCAGTGACTGGTCTGCCGCTTGAAGGCATCGCGCTTGAACGTGAGCTGCTTGAGGAATTAAAAGGGCGCTCCCAAATCATTTATGATACATCAGACATGAAGCCGCGTGATTTACGCGAAAAAATCGTAAAGCACTTTGCGTCAAACCAAGGAGAAACATTTACCGTAAATGTCATGTCATTTGGCTTTAAATACGGTATCCCGATTGACGCAGACCTCGTCTTTGATGTCAGATTTTTGCCGAATCCTTACTATATTGAGAGCATGCGGCCGCTGACTGGAAAGGATGAGGAGGTTTCCTCTTACGTGATGAAGTGGAATGAAACGCAAAAGTTCAATGAAAAATTAATCGATCTGCTGAGCTTTATGCTTCCATCTTACAAAAGAGAAGGAAAAAGCCAGGTCGTCATTGCAATCGGCTGCACAGGGGGTCAGCACCGCTCTGTGACACTTGCCGAGAATTTAGCTGCTTATTTCAAAAAGGATTACTATACTCATGTTACTCACCGGGACATTGAAAAGAGAAGCCGGAAATAAGATGGAACAAAAACCGAAAATCGCGATCTTTGGCGGCGGTACGGGACTATCTGTATTGCTTCGGGGTTTAAAGCATAAACCAGTTGACATCACGGCAATAGTAACAGTTGCTGATGATGGGGGAAGCTCTGGCCGTCTGCGGAATGAACTGAAAATTCCGCCTCCCGGAGACATTAGAAATGTGCTTGCCGCTTTATCAGATGTGGAGCCGCTTGTTGAAGATCTCTTTCAGCACCGCTTCAATAAGGGGAATGACTTAACAGGACATTCTCTCGGGAATTTGATTTTGGCAGCGATGACAAATATAACCGGTGATTTTTTTCACGCTGTCACAGAAATGAGCAAGGTGCTGAATGTAAGAGGAAAGGTTTTGCCTGCTGCCAATACCAGCGTCGTATTGCATGCTGAGATGGAAGACGGCCGCGTGGTCTCAGGAGAGTCCACGATCCCGGCGTATGGACAGCGCATTAAGCGTGTTTTTCTTACGCCTGAACAGATTGATCCGCTGCCGGAAACGATAGACGTGATCAGGGAAGCGGATTTGATTATTATCGGTCCCGGAAGCCTCTATACAAGCATTCTTCCCAATTTGCTCGTCCCAAAAATCGGGGAAGAAGTGGTGAAGGCGCCGGCGAAAAAAGTATACATTTGCAATGTGATGACTCAGCCCGGAGAAACGCTCCATTACACTGCTGCTGATCATGTGAAAGCTCTCAATCAGCATATGGGCTGCGGTTTTATTGATACGATATTAGTGAACAGTGAAGACATTCCTGACGAAATAAAACGTAAGTACGAAATGGAATCAGCGCGTCCTGTTGATTTTGATATCCAAGAACTGAAAGCGATGGGGCTTGAAGTCATCAGAGATCAAATTGTAACGTATAAAAATGACGTAATTCGTCACGATACACATAAAGTGGCCTCTCTTCTTGTTGATTTACTGAAAGAATGAAGCCTTGAAATGAGGTGGCTATATGTCATTTGCATCGGAAACCAAAAAAGAATTAACGAATCTGGAAGTGAAAGACTGCTGCATTAAGGCCGAGCTGTCTGCGCTTATCCGGATGAATGGAGCTTTATCATTTTCAAACCGCCATCTCGTACTTGATGTTCAAACTGAAAACGCGGCGATTGCCCGCCGCATTTATACATTGCTGAAAAAACAATATGATGTGTCTGTCGAGCTGCTGGTCAGAAAGAAAATGCGGCTGAAAAAGAATAACGTCTATATTGTGCGTTTTTCAGAAAATGCAAAAGCGATCTTGGAGGATTTAAAAATACTCGGGGAAAATTTTGTGTTTGAACGAAGAATTTCGGAAGAGCTGGTCAAAAAGAGATGCTGCAAGCGTTCCTATATGAGAGGGGCATTTTTGGCGGGAGGTTCGGTCAATAATCCGGAAACCTCCTCGTATCATTTAGAAATCTTCTCTCTTTATAAGGAGCATAATGATTCATTATGCGACCTGTTAAATGGGTTTCAGCTAAACAGCAAAACGCTCGAGCGGAAAAAAGGCTATATCACCTATTTGAAAGAGGCAGAAAAGATTACTGAGTTTCTGAACGTGATCGGCGCCCACAATTCGCTTTTGCGATTTGAGGATGTCAGAATCGTCAGGGATATGAGAAATTCAGTCAACCGCCTCGTCAATTGTGAAACAGCCAACTTAAACAAAACGATCGGCGCTTCACTCAGACAGGTCGAGAATATTAAATACATCGATGAAAGAATCGGCTTGGACGCGCTTCCTGAAAAACTTCGGGAAATCGCGCAGCTGCGAATTGATTATCAGGAAGTGACGCTGAAAGAGCTGGGGGAAATGGTAGCAAGCGGGAAAATCAGCAAATCAGGGATCAATCACAGGCTCAGAAAACTTGACGAAATCGCAGAACAGCTGCGGACAGGGCAAACCGTCACTTTAAAATAACCGTAAAGAAAAGGGGAGATCTTATGGTTCAACAGAAAGTGGAAGTTCGATTAAAGACAGGACTGCAGGCGCGTCCTGCTGCTTTGTTTGTACAAGAGGCAAACCGGTTTACGTCAGATGTGTTTCTTGAGAAGGATGGGAAAAAAGTAAACGCAAAAAGCATCATGGGGCTGATGAGCCTTGCGGTAAGCACAGGCACTGAGGTTACCTTGATTGCCCAGGGAGAAGACGAACAAGAGGCGCTGGAAAAACTGGTTGCTTACGTTCAAGAAGAAGTTTAGGTGATAAAGATGAGTGATTTTCTAAAAGAATGCTTTCAGAAAATCGGCTGGGAGAAAGACCATGTCAGCTTCAATGATCTTCCCCTTTTTCTCAAAGCAATGGCATACCGTTTTCCATTTGAAAACCGCGCCGTGCTTGCAAAAGAGAATTATAAGATAACAAAAGAAGAGCTATGGCAACGTCTGGTCAAAGATCAGCACGGCGGCTTATGCTACGATTTAAATGGTTTCCTTTATTTTGTCTTGCGTGAGGCTGGGTTTCACGTGAAGCTCATTCGAGGAACGGTTTATGCGGGCAATCAAGAGGGATGGGCACTAGAAGGGACGCATGCTGCTGTATGGCTGTCTGCGGAAAAAGGCGATTACCTCGTTGATACCGGATTCGGCATCAACCTGGCGCTCCAGCCGATACCGTTTTCCGGAGAAACAGTACAGTCACCCGTCGGGGCATTCCGAATCATAGAAAAAGAAACAGAAATGGGCAGCCATGTTCTGCTGATGGACAAGGGGGAAGGCTGGCAAATCGGTTACGCCTTTACCCTTAAAGAGAGCGATCCGAGTGATTTAGATGATATGAAGGACATGATTCACTCTCATGAAAAATCTCCTTTTAACAAATCACCGCTCGCCTCAAAGCTGACGCCAAATGGACGGATGGTCATGTCAGACCGCCATTTCACGATTCATGAAAACGGCGGAGAAGGTCAAAAAAGTGACATTGCTCCTTCAGAATTTGAAGAGAAATTAAATACTCATTTTTTGTAACATGAAAAGCTTGCAGGCTGTCTGCAAGCTTTTTCTTATGAACATGTATTGATGACAGCATCAAATGCATCTTCCGGGACAGACAGTTTTCCCTTTTCGTAGTGGTATGGAATTTGATTCTCTTTAAAGCATTTTTTTCCGTATTCAGTCAGTGAATCCCCAATTTCTATGTATTCCCCGGTATAGTTGGCCTGACATGCCGAAAGAATTGACGCAATGGTCACAAAGAGCATGATTTTCTTCATAATGACACCTCTCTGCAATGAAAATTTTTCCTTTTTCATTCTACCATAATGAATAGAGAAAAAGACCGATTTACGATTCTTCTACATGCTATAATAATTTTGGAATCTTCTAGAAAAATGATCTTGAAGTACAGTAAGGGGGATAAACGTGTATCGGATTTTGCTTGTGGAAGATGATGAGCGGATTGCTTCTATGCTTGGCGGTCATCTTCACAAATACGGATATGAAGTGAAAATAGCTGAACAGCTGAATGATATAAAATTGGAATTTGCGGAAATGAAGCCGGATCTTGTGCTGCTTGATATCAACCTGCCTTTTTTTGACGGGTTTTATTGGTGCAGGCAAATCCGCACCATTTCCAATGCGCCGATTATTTTTATATCAGCGCGGACTGATGAGCTGAATCAGGTGATGGCGATTGAAAATGGCGGTGATGATTATATCACCAAGCCGTTCCATTTAGAGGTGGTGATGGCCAAGATCAAAAGTGTCCTGCGCCGCACATATGGTGAATACTCGCCCTCTTTGCCGCAGGAATCAAGAATAGTAGAGCTTGGCGGGCTGACGATTTATCCTGATCAGAATGAGGCCGAGTGGAACAGCACACGCATCTTGTTTTCACAAAAAGAATTTCAGCTCCTATCGATTTTCGTGAGGGAGCACAAAAAAATCGTCTCCCGTGATGAACTACTGGAGGCTTTATGGGATGATGTTGATTTTGTTGATGACAATACGTTAACGGTCAATGTAAACCGGCTGCGGAGAAAACTGGAGAATGCCGGTCTGAAGGATTGCATTTCTACGATAAGAGGACAAGGCTATCAATTTCAAGTCAATCGGAAGGATGAACCGGAGTGTTAAAGACTTATCTCATTGACCGTTTCGCCATTATTTTATTTTCATTATTAGGGATAGGGACCAGCATGCTGATTGCTTATTTAAGCATCATAGAAAGCGGCGCAACACCTTCCGCGGAAAATATGATTTACATATGGATTTTGCCGGGTGCTTTTTTAGCTGCCGGCTTAGCTGCTGATTATATCCGGCAATTTTCCTTCCTGACATATGTCAAAAAGCTTGCGGAACAAGCGTCTGCTGCAAATGACATCGGACAGTCTTTGAAGGCCCGAAAGCCAAGAACGCGAGAACAGGCGCTTTGGACGAAAATGGTTAACGCACTCGGGCAGCAATACGAAGGCAGGCTCTCACAATATATCAATCAGCAAAAACAGCATTATACCTTCACCAATCAATGGGTCCATCATATGAAAACACCGGTTTCTGTCATTTCCTTAATGATTCAAGAAGGAAAAAACGGAACCGCTTCTTCTTTTCCGACCTTTTTAGAGGAACTGGAGGATGAAAATGAGAGATTTCGCCATGGCCTTGATATGATGCTGCAAACAGCCAGACTGGAGGAATTTGCGTTCGATGTGAAACCGCAAACCTTGGATTTGGCCGAGCTGGTCCGATCACTGATCAATCAGGAAAAACGGCAGTTTATCAAACGGCGCCTTTTTCCGAAATTACATGCGCCGCCAAATGCCGTTCAGATTGCCAGTGATCAAAAATGGCTTTCCTTTGTTGTGGAGCAGCTTCTTTTCAACGCCTTGAAATATTCAAAGCAAGGTGTGGGCGAACATATTACAATCCGGATTGAAACAGAGGGACATGAGACGCGCCTGTCTGTTGCTGATGAAGGCATCGGTATACCGCCGCAAGATCTGCCGCGGATTTTTGACGCGTTTTTCACCGGAGACAACGGACGAAGCATGACAGAGGCAACGGGAATGGGCCTTTATTTGGCAAAGCAGGTGTGCAGCCGGCTAGGCCATCAGCTGTATGCGGAATCAAAAGAAGGGGCGGGCACTGTGATGACGATCGTGTTTTCAAGTGACACCTTGGTGAATGTGACAGCATTGTAAGGTTAGAGAGCGGATTTGCAAGAAAGTTCGATGGGAGGCTGCTGACTTCCTTTTTATAATAAAGAAAAAGGAGGAGCAGAACATGAACGTGTTACAGACAACGAACCTGTCAAAAACGTACTATTCAAATAAAGGAACGATATCATACCAAGCGCTCAGCGGCTTTGATCTCAGTGTGGCGAAAGGAGAATTTGTCGGGATTATGGGACCGTCGGGGAGCGGAAAAACCACGCTTCTGAATTTGCTGGCGACCATTGATAAGCCGACTGAGGGTGAGATGATGATCAACGGCATTCAGCCGAAAACGTTAAAGGATCAAGACCTGGCCCTGTTTCGCAGAAGAGAACTTGGCTTCGTCTTTCAGGATTTTAATCTGCTGGATACCTTGACGATTCGGGAAAATATCCTGCTGCCGCTCGCATTGGACAAGGTAAAGCTGAGAGAAATGGAAGCCCGTCTGGATGAACTTGCGGATACGCTGCAAATCAAGCATATTCTTGACCACCGTACCTACGAGGTGTCGGGCGGACAGCAGCAGCGGGCAGCCTGTGCCAGGGCCATTATTCACAATCCGGCGCTCATTCTTGCCGATGAACCGACAGGAAACCTTGATTCAAAATCGGCAAAGCAAGTGATGAACACGCTGGCCCAGCTGAATGAAGAAAAGGAAGCGACGATTTTATTGGTCACGCATGATGCCACAGCGGCAAGCTTCTGTAAACGGATTGTGTTTATTAAAGACGGCCGTTTCTTTTCAGAGATTCGCAGAGGGACAAACCAGCAGGTGTTTTATCAAAGTATATTGGATACCTTGAGTGTGTTGGGAGGCGATTTTCATGAATTTGAGAACCATCGCCCGTAAAAACATTCTCGGGAATCTGCAACGGTATGTTGCCTACTTTTTAAGCTGTGTGTTTGCTGTTTCAGTGTTTTTTGTGTTCACATCTTTTATTTTTCACCCTGATGTCAATGAAGACAATGTATATGGCGGAAGTCTTGTCAAAACATGCTTGAGTGCGGCTCTTATCGTGATTATTGTGTTTTGTATATTTTTTATCTCATATTCCAATTCGGCGTTTTTGCAGGCGAGAAAGAAAGAGTTTGGGCTGCTGACGCTGTTCGGTACATCAAAGCAGCAGCTGCGCAAGATGATTTATTATGAACAGTCTCTCATTTCTTTAGCGGCAATTGCGGCCGGCATTGGGGCAGGGCTGTTATTTTCAAAGCTGTTTTTTATGGTCATGACATGGATGCTCAGCGTGAAGGTGCCGATTTCGTTTGTCATTGTGCCGAAATCATTTGTGCTGACGGCTGCGGGCTTTCTCATTCTGTTTCAGACGCTGCTCATTTTATCTCTGGGGCGGATTCGCAAGCTGGAAATTATTGAGCTGATAAAATCCGCCCAAAAACCGAAAAGCTTGCCGGCCTATTCGAAATGGCTTGCTGTGCTGTCGGTGCTGTGTCTCGGCGGCGGTTATTATCTCGCTGCGAGTGCAAATGCGATTGACATGGTGTTTCGGGTTTTTCCGATTCTGATTTTGGTGTTGATTGGCACGTATTTCTTTTTTACCCAAAGCAGTGTGGCATTTTTCCGTATGCTGTACCGAAAAAAACACAGTTTCTATAAGGGCACAAACATCATTGTGCGTTCCAACATGATCTTCCGGCTGAAGGATCACGCCCGCATGCTGTTTTTAACCTCTATTATTACAGCGGTTATACTCACAGCTACAGGTGTCATTTATATGTTTTATTCCGATTTGCAAAGGCAGGAGGAGCAAAGCATTCCCCAATCTGTTTCCTGGGTGGAAAAAGACGCTTCCCGTTTTCAGGTGATGGAGCCTAAGACTGCGGAAAGCACACTGAAACAAGCCGATGCTGAGATTAAGTACAAGGTGAATGCCACAGGGATTCCTGTCACATTTGAAACAGACCTGCCGTTCGGGAACAGAAAAGCGAAGGCCGGGGCCTTGCTGATTTCAGAGAATACGTATAACCAAATCGCAAAGGAAAAAGGGTATCCGGTTATTCATTTACAGCATCAGGAAGCGTTTATTAATGTTGCGTTTCAGATGATGATCAAAGACACATTCGGAGCAGGAGAAAAAGCAGCGTTTCATATGAAATCAGGGAAATCGCTTTCCTATGTCATGAAGAAACAGCGAAACCAAGGCATCCTGATGCCGGTTGGAGAAATCAGCCGCTTATTGGTCGTCAGCGAAAAAAGCTTTGACAGCCTCACTCAGGAAGTGCCGCTGAAGGAGCAGACGAGAGTCATAGGCTATGAGCTTGAGCATTGGAAGGAAACAGTGGACGTTTCGAAAAAGCTTGAAGGCATGGTGCCAAAAGAACATCAGTCTGATTTGCAAACGCGGGCGCCAGGCTATCAAGTGATAAAGCAGGCCGTGGCATTAACACTGTTTATTGGAATGTTTGTCAGTGTGCTGTTTTTTATTGTTCAAGGAAGCATGCTGTATTTACGGATGTTTACGGAAATAGAAGATACGAGAGTACAGGTGTTAGCATTAAAGAGGATAGGGATTACGGACAAAGAGATTCACTCCATTCTTGGAAAGCAAATCGGATTTTTATTCTTCATCCCATTTATCGCGGGTGCTATTCACGCGGGTTTTGCGTATGCAGCGTTAAGCAATATGCTGAATTCAAATTTATTTCTGGAGGCCGTGCTGGTCATCTGCATTTATTTTGTATTTCAGGCGGTTTATTATCTTGTCACCCGCCGCATCTATAAGCGTGCTGTTCTGCGGCATATTTCATCTTAACATCCGGTCTGCGTCAGACCGGATGTTTTCTATTACTGAAATTCTCTGGTGAGATTTTTCGGTGTTTGTCCTTGGATCGCTGCGATCATATTTTCGGCGGCCTGTTTGCACATGTTGAAGCGCACCTTTGCTGTTGCTGAACCGATATGCGGAAGCAGCGTAACGTTATCCAGCTGTAGAAGAGGGTTATCTTGTGTGACTGGTTCTTTTTCGAATACATCTAAGCCGGCTCCCCAAATCCAGCCTTCTTGAAGAGCGCGAATCAGTGCTTTTTCATCAACGGTCTTTCCCCGGGAAATATTGACGAAAATTGCTGAATCCTTCATCATTTTAAATTCGCGCTCTCCTATCATGTGATACGTTTCATCAGTCAGCGGTGTAATAAGCAGAATAAAATCAGATTGCTTGAGCAATGTATCAAGCTCAGCGTACTTAACGCCGATGCTGTCTTCCATTTCTTGTTTGCGATGGCGGTTATGGTAAAGCACTTCCATATCGAAGCCGAATTTGGCGCGTTTCGCTGCTTGTTCGCCGATTCGTCCCATGCCGATAATGCCTAACGTTTGATGATGTACATCAATGCCGAAAAGCGCTTCTTCTTCAACCGTTCCCCATTTTCCCGCTCTGACGAAACGGTCCAGCTCGGCAACACGTCTGGCGGAAGATAGAATCAGTGAAAAGGCAAGATCCGCGACTGTGTCATCCAGTGTATAAGGTGTATGAGTCCCGACGACTCCTCTTTCTTTCATTGCTTCTATATCGAAGTTATCGTAGCCTACGGATTGGTTGCTGACCACTTTGAGCTTAGGCGCGTGTTCAAGCAATTCACGATTGATTGACGGTCCGGACGTTCCTGACGTTAAAAGACCTTCTGCATCTTTTAGTTTTTTGAAAAGCACGTCATTCGGAAGTGTATCCTCCTTCCATATTTCATAACGGCAATGTTCACCGATGAACGCTTCAATCTCTTCAGGAATCGGTTTTGTGATCAATACAAATGGTTTCAACAAGGCTCCCCCTTTATGGCTGTTGTCTATTTTATTATATCGGAAATAAATAGTTGTTAAAATATAGCTGCGTTCTTTTTAATTTCTGGTTCTTTTGAACTTAAAATTGTTATTGAAATTGAATAAACAGCTTCATCCGCTTAAATAAGTTTTTTAATTATCTGAATTCACCTATATTTTTTGTCAGACAACTCATCAGTATGCGAGAGGGACCAGATTATGGGATTCAATAAATATAAATTTATTATCTTTGAAAGATATAAATGTGTATGTTTTGATTTTACCGTCCATTTATAGTGTCTTTTTTTGAAAGCCTTTTCACGGTGTATTCCTATGCTATAATTCCTTACTGTAAGCTGGGAAAGAAGGCTTGCAAAATCATATGGATGGGAGATGAATCAAATGGTTTCTTTAACATCAATTTTGGAACACAATCAGCGGTTTGTCAGAGAGAAGAAGTATGAACCGTACAAAACGACAAAATTTCCTTCAAAAAAGCTCGTTATTGTCACCTGTATGGATACGAGGCTCACAGAACTTCTTCCGCAAGCAATGGGGCTTAAAAACGGCGATGCTAAAATTGTAAAAAATGCGGGAGCCATCGTTTCTCACCCATTTGGAAGTGTGATGCGAAGCATACTGGTGGCGATTTATGAATTGCAGGCTGAAGCGGTGTGCATTGTCGGCCACCATGAATGCGGGATGTCCGGATTAAATGCGTCTTCGATTCTTGAGAAAGCAAAGGAACGAGGCGTGGATGAAAGCTGCCTGAATTTGCTGTCGAGCGCCGGACTTGATTTGAAATCATGGCTGACTGGTTTTCACAGCGTAGAAGAAAGCGTTTCCCACAGTGTGAATCTGATCAAGAACCATCCGCTTCTGCCAAAGAAGGTGCCGGTGCACGGGCTTGTCATTCATCCTGAAACAGGAAAACTTGATGTGATCATTAACGGTTATGAAACTGAGCTTATAAACACACATCCATAAGGGAGGTTATAGCAAAATATGCGATTCTCAGGGAGATTCAAGGGATATAATTTACAGAAATTTCAGAAAGACTTGATCGCAGGTATTGTAGTAGGTGTCGTGGCAATTCCTTTAGGGATGGCGTTTGCCATTGCCTCGGGAGTCGAGCCTGAATACGGGCTGTACACTGTTGTAGTGGCAGGGATTTGTATTTCTTTGTTTGGAGGATCCAAATATCAAATCGGCGGTCCGACTGGCGCTTTTGTCCCCATTCTATTCGGCATTATCATGCAGTACGGCTTGGAGAACCTGCTGATCGCTGGGTTTATGGCAGGAATCATGCTGGTGCTGTTCGGGGTGTTTAAGCTCGGAAAAATTATGAAGTTTGTGCCGAAACCCGTTATCGTCGGTTTTACAGCTGGAATTGCCGTATTGATCTTTACTGAGCAAATCGCTAATTTTTTCGGTTTGAAAAATGTTGAAAAACATGAGAATTTTCATCACAACATGTTTGAAATTGCACAGAAGCTCGATACCTTTAACATGTATGCCATTTTGACAGCAGTCATCGGGCTCGTCATTTTGCTTGTATCCGCCAAAGTGATGCCTAAAGTACCGGGTGCTTTATTGGCGCTTCTTATTTCCACGCTGGTCGCGGTTGTCTTTTTCCCTGACCGCATGGCGACAATTGGATCAACATATGGAGACATTCCCCGCCATTTGCCGGAATTTCAGTTCCCGGAGTTTACATTGGATAAAATGGTTATGCTGTTTCCGCCAGCGCTTGTCATCGCGCTTCTTGGCGGCCTTGAATCTATTCTGTCCGCGATGGTCGCTGATAACATGAAGGGCTCAAAGCATGACAGCAACAAAGAGCTTGTCGGCCAAGGGATTGCGAATATGGCTGCGCCGCTGTTCGGCGGAATCCCGGCAACAGGAGCGATCGCCAGAACCGCAACCAATATTAAAAACGGGGCGGTTTCCCCCGTGTCCGGTGTTGTTCACGGTGTAGTCGTTCTTCTTGTCCTGCTCGTATTCGCGCCTTATGCGTCTCACGTGCCGCTTGCCAGCATGGCGCCGATTCTCATGGTTGTCGCATGGAACATGAGTGAACGCAAGGAAGTCGCGAACATGCTGAGGCTGAAAAACGCTGATTCCATTATTTTGGCGGCAACCTTTATCCTTACGGTTCTGTTTGACTTAATCATTGGTGTGGCAACCGGATTGCTGCTCGCGTTTGTGTTTTTTATCAGAAGAATGAGCGAAGCGACCCGCATCCACAATCAGGAATCGCATCCTGTTCTGGCGAAGAGAAAAGACCCGTCTGTCAGCATGTATGCCATAGAAGGGCCGCTGTTTTTCGGGTCAATTGATTCGCTTGAATCTTCACTGCTGGAGCATGTACAGAAAAAGCCGAAGACTCTTATTCTGCTGATGAATAAGGTGCACTACATGGATACGTCGGCTGAAGCCGTGCTGGGGAACATTATGAACAGGATTAAACGCCACAACGGAAAGCTGATGATTGTGGGATTGCAATCACAGCCGAAGGAGCTGCTGCATAAAACAGGTCTTTTTCACAAAATAGGAAAGCAGCATTTCTTTGATCACCATGATGAGATCACAGGGTAAAAAAAGCGGCCATTCCGGCCGCTTTTTTATGCATGCTCAAATCGTTTTGTTAGTTTTTCTTGGTGGGCTTTCATCACGTCTTCTAAAGAGACACCGTACATATCAGCAAGAATGGCGATATTTCCGATGACATCTCCCATTTCTTCAATCAATTCTTGTTTTTGCTCGGCTCGTGTCGTTTCTTTCTCATCCGGCCGGTCCCTGCCGATTTCATATGCTCTGACGGCTCGGGCCAGCTCTCCGGCTTCCTCCATTAAAAAGCCGACTCGAATAAACGGCCCGTATTCGGTCCAGCCTCTTTTTTCGTAAAACTCTTTCATCCATTTTTCTGCATCAGCCAGCTGCATCTTCATCACTCGCATTCTTTATGTATTTCATATTGATATTATCACATGAAGGTGGGACAATATATAGTGAGTTTTTTGAGTATTCAACACGATATATAGATGCGGAGATGACAAGATGAAAACCATTTGTGTATTTGCGGGGTCAAACCCGGGGGGAAATGAAGCGTATAAACGAAAAGCGGCAGAGCTTGGCGCCTGCATGGCTGAGGAGGGAATCGGCCTTGTCTACGGGGGCTCCCGCGTAGGCTTGATGGGTACGATTGCTGACGCGATCATGGAAAACGGCGGAACTGCAATCGGAGTCATGCCGAGCGGTTTGTTCAGCGGAGAGGTTGTCCATCAAAATTTGACTGAGCTGATTGAAGTAAACGGGATGCATGAACGAAAAGCCAAAATGAGCGAGCTGGCGGACGGCTTTATCGCCATGCCGGGCGGCTTCGGTACATATGAAGAATTATTTGAAGTGCTTTGCTGGGCGCAGATCGGCATCCATCAAAAGCCGATCGGACTGTACAATGTGAACGGATATTTTGAACCGATGATGAAAATGGTCAAATACAGCATCCAGGAAGGATTTTCTAACGAATCGCACCTAAAGCTGATCCACAGCTCTTCGCGTCCGGATGAGTTAATTGAGCAAATGCAAAACTATTCCTATCCGATTTTAGAGAAAAAGTGGACGGAAATTTAAAAAAGCCTTTCTCATCGAAGGGAGTTAGCGGTGAGCCGTTATCACAAGGCGGAGAATTGAAAATCGAGTCTTTTAAGCAATGTGAGGTTTCCTGATGGAAATCTCTTTTTTATTTTCTTTTTAGCTGGCGGATATTCAGTTGTAATAAAGGACTTTTTCACTAGTTTGGATAATAAGCACAGGTAAGGAGGGAATGAAATGGCAACATTGTCAGATGTGGCGAAAAAGGCAAATGTTTCGAAAATGACGGTATCACGAGTGATCAATCACCCTGAGACGGTGACGGATGAATTAAAAAAGCTTGTTCATTCTGCGATGAAAGAGCTGAATTACATCCCTAATTATGCGGCAAGAGCGCTTGTGCAAAACAGAACACAGGTTGTCAAACTGTTGATTCTTGAGGAAATGGATACGACTGAACCATATTATATGAACCTGCTGACCGGAATCAGCCGGGAACTCGATCGCAATCATTATGCGCTCCAGCTTGTAACAAGAAACTCTCTCAATATCGGCCAATGCGACGGCATTATTGCCACCGGCTTAAGAAAGAGCGATTTTGAGGGTGTGATCAAAGCTTTTGAAAAGCCGCTGGTCGTATTTGGCCAAAATGAAATGGGTTATGACTTTATCGATGTGAATAACGAGAAAGGCACTTTTATGGCAACCCGCCATGTGATGAGTCTGGGGGAGCGGGAAGTTTTCTTTATTGGCATTGATTTAGATGAGCCTTTCGAACGTTCCAGAGAACAGGGGTATATTCGGGCGATGAGTGAAAGGTTCAGAAAAACGGATATCTTCCGGATTGACAACAGCTCTAAAAAAAGTGAGTGCCTTGCAAGAGAAGTGCTGGAGTCTCTGGAAAATCAGGCCGCATTTGTCTGCGCATCCGATCGAATCGCACTCGGCGTTATTCGTGCAGCGCAATCGCTTGGAAAACGAATTCCGGAAGACGTTGCGGTGACCGGGAATGACGGTGTGTTTCTTGATCGCATCTCCTCGCCCCGGCTGACTACGGTCAGACAGCCTGTTGTTGAAATGGGGGAGGCCTGTGCGAGAATGTTATTGAAAAAAATGAATGAAAACGGTGCCGCTCAAGGAAATCTATTTTTTGAACCAGAGTTAATTGTACGTGAATCAACGCTGTAAGGGCCTATTCTGTTATCGGTAACAAGGCAAAAAGGATTGTTCCTGCTATTTCATCATGATACTTTCAAACTAAGAGCCGGCCTTATAAAACGGAAGCCAAAGGGGGAGATATGATGGAATATGCAGCGATTCATCATCAGCCGTTCAGTGCTGACGCTTATTCTTACGATGGGCGGACCGTGCATATCAAGATTCGGACGAAAAAAGGCGATGCAGATCAGATTTCACTTATTTGGGGTGACCCATATGAATACAAGGCTGGCAGATGGTCGGCAAACGATCAGCCGATGAGGAAAATTGCCGCTACGGACATGCATGATTATTGGTTTGCTGAAGTGGTGCCGACATACAGGCGTTTGCAATATGCGTTTGTTGTCACTGACGATCATGAAGACGTCTTTTTCGGAAGTTCAGGTGTATGTCCATATAACAAAAAAACACTGGAGACGATCCATTATTATTTTAAACTTCCATTTGTTCACGAGGTTGATACATTTCAAGCGCCTGAGTGGGTCAAGTCAACGGTTTGGTATCAAATTTTCCCGGAGCGTTTTGCAAATGGAAGAGAAGACTTATCACCGGAGAATGCATTGCCATGGGGGAGCAAGGACCCGGACGTCAATGATTTTTTTGGAGGGGATTTGCAAGGGATTGTGGATAAGCTTGATTATTTAGAGGATTTAGGGGTGAATGGAATTTACTTGACGCCGATCTTTTCCGCGCCTTCTAACCATAAATACGACACGCTGGATTACTATTCCATTGATCCGCATTTTGGAGATCCCGAGCTTTTTCGCACATTGGTCAGCCAGCTTCATGAGCGGGGGATGAGGATTATGCTTGACGCTGTTTTTAATCATATAGGCAGCGCTTCTCCGCAGTGGCAGGATGTCGTGAAAAACGGTGCTCAATCCCGCTATAAAGACTGGTTCCATATTCACTCTTTTCCTGTCTCAGAAGATAATTATGACAGGTTTGCGTTTACACCTGAAATGCCAAAGCTAAATACGGCGAATCCCGAAGTACAGAGATATTTGCTTGATATTGCTTTGTACTGGATTCGGGAATTTGACATTGACGGCTGGCGTTTGGATGTCGCCAATGAAGTGGATCACGTGTTTTGGAAGACATTCAGGCAAGCCGTCTCAGCAGAAAAGCCTGATGTTTATATTTTAGGTGAGATCTGGCATTCTGCCGAACCTTGGCTTAGAGGAGATGAATTTCATGCGGTGATGAATTACCCTTTTACAGAGCCTATGATTGAATATTTTGCTGACCGGACGATTCCAGCCTCACGTATGGTCCACCGTGTCAATGCGCATTTGATGAATGGGATGAAGCAGGCCAATGAGGTGATGTTTAATTTACTGGACAGTCATGATACAAAACGCCTTTTGACCAGATGCCGGAATGATGAGAAAAAAGCACGCGCTTTGCTGGCCTTTATGTTTGCCCAGACAGGCTCACCATGCATCTATTACGGAACGGAAATCGGGCTGGACGGTGGAAATGATCCTTTATGCCGGAAATGTATGGTTTGGGAAAAAGAGAAGCAAAACCAAGACATGCTGCGATTTATGAAACGGCTCATTGCTTTACGCAAACAAGAAAACACTTTATTGGCTGAGGGAAGTCTTGAGTGGAATCTGCTGGATGACCAAAACGACTTCATTAGCTTTTCGCGGACTCTTGATGAAAAAACACTGATTTATTTCTTTAATCAAGGGGACGGAACTCGCCATGTCAGTTTGCGAGATTTGCATATTGAAAGGAATAAGAAAATCTGCGACGTGTGGACAGAGCAGCCGCTTCATCATCACGATGTGATTGCTGTTCAGCCTGGAGAATTTTTTATTTTAGGTGCCGCCTCCCCTGTTTAAATTCTGTTATCGGTAACAATGTAAAAGTTATTGTAACCGCTTTCTGGAGAACAATACAATTGTTTTAGATTCATAAATAGAAAGGGGAAAAGAGATGATACTTGTTAAAAAGGGATTCGCCTTATTGGCGGCATCAGTCCTGACATTCGGCCTTGCCGCCTGTTCGAATTCAAAAGATACGGCAGGCGCTGACGGCAAAAAGGTGCTGACTGTGTCTGTCGAAGAAACGTATAAAGATTACATTGAAAGCATAAAAGCAAAGTTCGAAAAAGAGAATGATGTCACAATAAAAATTGTTGAAAAGCAAATGTTCGAACAGTTAGAAGCGCTTCCTCTTGATGGTCCGGCGGGCAATGCACCTGATGTTATGCTTGCCGCCTACGACCGGATCGGCGGATTGGGTCAGCAAGGACATTTGCTGGACATCAAGCCGTCTCATACAAAAAGTTTTGGAGATAAAGAGATGCAGCAGGTGACGGTTGACGGCAAGGTGTATGGAATGCCGCTGGTCATTGAGACGCTTGTTTTGTATTACAATAAAGATCTTTTACAAACAGCGCCAAAAACTTTTAAAGACCTTGAAAAGCTGACGGAGGATTCCCGGTTTGCGTTTGCTTCTGAGAAAGGAAAATCAACCGGATTTTTAGCGAAATGGACTGACTTTTATATGTCATACGGTTTGTTGGCCGGTTACGGCGGTTATGTTTTTGGAAAAAACGGCACAGATCCCGGAGACATCGGCCTGAACAATAAAGGCGCGGTAGAAGCGGTGGAATATGCTGAGAAATGGTTTAAAACCTATTGGCCCAAAGGCATGCAAGACAATTCTAGCGCAGACGATTTTATTCAGCAGATGTTTCTAGATGGCAAAGCGGGTGCAATCATCGGCGGGCCGTGGTCAGCTGCCAACTATAAAGAGGCTGAATTGAACTATGGCGTAGCTCCCATTCCGACATTGCCAAACGGAGAAGAATATGCGCCTTTTGCCGGCGGTAAGGGCTGGATTGCATCAAAGTATACAAAAGAACCCGAACTGGCTGAAAAATGGCTTGAGTATGCAACAAATGATGCCAATGCTTACGCTTTTTATGAGGATACAAACGAAGTACCGGCCAACACGGCTGCAAGGAAGAAGGCGGATGGGCAAAAAAACGAACTGACATCAGCTGTGATTAAACAATATGAAACAGCGACACCGACTCCGAATATTCCGGAAATGGCTGAGGTATGGACGGGAGCGGAAAGCTTGATTTTTGACGCAGCTTCAGGAAAAAAAGCGGCGCAAACATCAGCGAATGATGCTGTAAACGTCATAAAGGAAAATATCAAAGAAAAGTATGTGAAATAAAACGGCGGGACAGCGTCCGGAAGAATAGAGGGCGAAAAAATGAATACACACCACACACTTGCAAAGCAAAAACGAAAGGCTGGGTTTTTATCGATCATTCCAGGGCTTGGGCAGATTGCAAATCAGCAGTTTTCAAAGGGGATTTTGTTTCTTGCCATTACAGGATTGTTTGTTGCTGAATTAAGCGTTTTTGGCATTCGGGCGCTCACCGGCTTGATGACATTGGGAAGTGTTCCCGGTGAGGATCACTCACTGTTTATGCTGATTGAAGGCACGCTGCAATTGATTGTGACAGTGATTTTCCTCATGTTCTATATCTTTAATATTCATGATTCGCGTAAGACCGCCGCTATGAAAGCGGCGGGTCTGGAGGTCAATACAACGGCCAAGGATATGATCCGTCATGCGGGTGACAAAGGGTTTCCATATTTATTTACACTGCCGGCATATCTCATGATGGTGTTTGTGATTATTTTTCCGGTTTTGGTGACTCTGTTTGTTGCATGTACGAACTATGATTTTTATCACATTCCGCCTAACAGCCTCATTGACTGGGTCGGTTTTAAAAATTTCTTGAATATTTTTTTCCTCGGCTCCTATCGTGAAACATTTGTGAATGTCCTCGGCTGGACGGTCATCTGGACAATCTGTGCAACAACGCTGCAAATCATTTTGGGTATTGTAACGGCGCTTTTCGTCAATCAGGATTTTATAAAGGGCAAGCGGCTGTTCCGAATGATTTTCTTATTTCCATGGGCTGTTCCGGCTTTTATTACAATCATGAGTTTTTCCAACATGTTTAACGACAGCATTGGAGCGGTGAATGCGCAGGTGATTCCATTATTAAACCACCTGCCGTTTGTAGAGCTGCCTGCGATCGCGTGGAAGACTGACCCATTCTGGACAAAGACAGCCCTTATTATGATTCAGACCTGGCTTGGCTTTCCCTATATTTATGTCATGGTGACGGGAGTGCTTCAGGCGATTCCAGGTGAACTGTATGAAGCGGCAAAGATTGACGGGGCCACATTTATTCAGCGCTTTCAACACATTACATTTCCGATGATTTTATTTGCGACAGCACCCGTAATGATTACCCAGTATACGTTTAATTTCAATAATTTCTCGATTATCTACTTATTTAATGAGGGAGGACCTGGCAGCGCGGGAGCAGGGGCCGGATCGACCGATATCTTAATTTCTTGGATTTATAAACTGACAACAGGCACATCACCGCAATACGCCGTTGCGGCGGCTGTTACACTGTTAATTTCTTTTATTGTCATTGGAATGTCCCTGATTGCTTTTAAAAAGTCGAATGCTTTTGGCAATGAGGAGGTGATGTAGGTGAACGCAAAAACTGCCAGAATGCTTAATCGCATCTGTACCTATTTGTTTTTGGGGCTGTTAAGTATTGTCATTATTTATCCGTTGCTGATTACGGCGTCATCCGCTTTTCGTGTCGGAAATGCGGCGGCTTTTCAGCTCGATTTTTCAGGTTCTTGGACGTTGGAACATTTTAAGCGGTTATTCGATGAGACGCTTTATCTTCATTGGTACAGCAATACGCTTGTGATCGCGCTATCGGTCATGGTGCTGCAGGTGACGATCGTGACGCTTGCCGGGTATACGTACAGTCGTTATCGGTTTGCGGGCAGAAAAAAGAGCCTCGTATTCTTTTTAATCATTCAAATGGTGCCGACGATGGCAGCGCTGACCGCATTTTACGTCCTGGCGATGCTGATAGGCGCACTTGATCAATACTGGTTTTTGACGGCCATCTATATCGGCGGAGGAATTCCGATGAACACGTGGCTGATGAAAGGTTATTTTGACACTGTGCCGAGAGAAATTGATGAAGCCGCGCGAATTGATGGAGCGGGGCATCTGAGGATTTTCGCTTCAATTGTGCTGCCGCTTGTTAAGCCGATGCTCGCGGTGCAAGCGCTTTGGGCATTTATGGCGCCGTTTGGCGACTATTTGCTGGCGAAGTTTTTGCTGCGTTCACCGGAAAGGCTGACCATCGCTGTAGGATTACAGTCCTTCATTTCAAACCCGCAGCAGCAAAAGGTCGCCCTGTTTGCGGCGGGAGCTATACTGGCCGCATTGCCGATATGCGTCTTGTTCTTTTTTCTCCAAAAGAACTTTGTGTCCGGACTGACTTCCGGCGGAACAAAGGGGTAATTCGATGAAGAATCTGCAAAATGAAAGCTTTATCATTCGCTTTCTGAAAGCGGCTGCGTCTCCATCCGGGATTTGCCGTTACGGGCATACCTTCAGCTGGCTGCAGCTCTCTTTTCTGTTTATGTTTTTAACGGCCTGCTTGATGGCCCCTTTGACGGTTTCGTTTATGAAAATGGATCGCTACAGCGTGGCATCATTTATGCCGTCAGCGATTCAACAGGTTCATGATCAATTTGCTGAACAATTACAAGGTGTTCAAATCAGAAACGGAAAACTGACGGGCGGGAAGAGCTCTGAACGGATTGAAGTTGGGCAGCATTTGCTGGCGGTTGATAGGAAGCATGACTTTCAGACAAGCGGTGAAAATGGGCGCTTGAAAGTAGCTGGATATGATAATGCCATCATATTTCAATCTGATCAACTGGTGATCACTGATCAAAACGGAACGGGGTTTTCTGTTGGCTATGCGAATTTGGACACTGAGCTTAAGGAACCAAACGGCCATGATGTGGTGGCTTTGATTGATACGTTGTGGCTGGCGCAGTATAAGCCAATGATCATGGTGCTGGCATATGCGGTGATTTTTTTGATCCAGCTTTTTTTGACGGCTGTTCTTGCGGGAGGCATCTGGATCACAACAATATCAAATATGATCTCTATTGCATCCTTCAAGGAAGCGGCATCTATGGCGATGTGCGCCTCAACATTGCCGGCATTTACGGCAGCTGCTGTCGGAATGGTTCATTTTGACTTAATTACTGTATTGCTGATCCATTCGTGCGGCGTCACTTTGATGATTGCTTTTGCGTTTAGATATTTGGCCCAAACCCGCCGGCATAATGGAAACTTACATTCGGGAGGACATGATGATAAATCAGCGGTTATTTGAGATTGATCAATGGAAAATCAAAACACATACATTTCAAAAGGAACATACACGGCTGCAGGAAAGCCTGACGTCTCTTGCTAATGGCTATATGGGAATCAGAGGGAATTTTGAAGAAAGCTATTCAGGCGACAGCCACCAAGGCACATATATTGCCGGCGTGTGGTTTCCTGACAAAACGCGGGTAGGCTGGTGGAAAAACGGGTACCCGGAATATTTCGGAAAAGTGATTAATGCGTTGAACTTTATTGGCATTGGCTTATATGTAGACGGTGAAAAAGTGGATCTCTATCAAAACCAAATTGAATCATTTGAGTTAGAGCTCAATATGAAAGAGGGGATTCTGCGGCGAAGCGCTGTTGCCCGCATTCAGGATAAAATAGTCAGAATCAGGTCGGAGCGATTTCTTAGCCTTGCCGTAAAAGAGCTTTGTGCGATTCATTATGAAGCGGAGTGCCTGACAGAAGATGCTGTCATTACGCTTATTCCTTATCTGGACGGAAATGTCGCAAATGAAGATTCTAACTATGAAGAACAGTTTTGGCAGGAAGAAGCGAAAGGGGCTGCCTCTCACCGCGGCCATTTAGTCACAAAAACGATCAGAAATCTGTTTGGAACACCGCGTTTTACTGTTTCAGCCGCAATGGCAAACGTGACAGAGGACTTCGTCAGTGAAAGCTCTCAAACAGCTGGGATGTATGTCGAGAATCGATACAGCTACCAAACGAAGGCCTCTCTGAAGAAGTTTATTATTGTCACGACTTCCCGTGATGTTCAGGAGACAGAGCTTTTATCGAAAGGCAAGGAGCTTTTGGCGGGTGTTCTTGAGAACGGATATGAAGACGAAAAACAGAGGCACATTGAGCAATGGAAGGAAAGATGGGTAAAAGCGGACATAGAGATTAAAGGGGATGAGGAACTTCAGCAAGGCATCCGCTACAATATCTTTCAGTTATTCTCGACGTATTACGGGAGCGATGCACGTTTGAATATCGGGCCGAAAGGATTTACTGGCGAAAAATACGGAGGTGCCGCTTATTGGGATACTGAGGCGTACGCCGTGCCGATGTATGTGGCGACAGCCGAGCCGGAGGTGACGAAAAATCTGCTTTTGTATCGCTATCATCATTTGGAGGCTGCTAAACGGAATGCCGCCAAGCTCGGGATGAAGGGGGCCCTTTATCCGATGGTGACGTTCACAGGGGATGAATGCCACAACGAATGGGAGATCACCTTTGAAGAAATTCACCGCAATGGCGCCATTTGCTATGCGATCTGGCATTACGTCCAATATACAGGCGATCATGATTATATGAAAGAATACGGGATAGATGTACTTGTTGAAGTCAGCAGGTTTTGGGCGGATCGCGTTCACTTCTCAAAACGAAAAAACAAATATATGATCCACGGCGTCACAGGGCCGAATGAATACGAAAACAATGTCAACAACAATTGGTATACAAATGTCATGGCAGCTTGGACGTTGGAGTATACATTAGAAAATCTCGAAAAGATTTCAGCCGAAAAACGCCGCCTGCTTGATGTTCAGGCAGAAGAACTGAAGGCCTGGAGAGAAATCATTCAGCACATGTACTATCCGTATAGTGAAGAACTGCAAGTTTTCATTCAGCATGATACATTCTTGGACAAAGAGCTGCAATCTGCGGACGAGTTAGATCCAGCTGAGCGGCCTCTTTATCAGAATTGGTCGTGGGATAAGATACTCCGCTCCAATTTTATTAAGCAGGCAGATGTCCTTCAAGGCATTTATCTTTTTCATGACCGTTTTACAATGGAAGAAAAACGCCGAAACTTTGAGTTTTATGAACCCATGACTGTTCATGAATCAAGTCTGTCGCCTTCTGTCCATGCAGTTCTCGCAGCCGAGCTCAAGATGGAAAAGAAAGCGCTTGAATTATGTAAGCGTACAGCTAGGCTTGATCTTGACAATTACAATCATGACACAGAAGAAGGTTTGCACATCACATCAATGACGGGAAGCTGGCTTGCGATCGTTCAGGGCTTTGCAGGCATGCGGATCACGAATGAGACACTGTCATTCGCTCCGTTTATGCCGAAAGAATGGGATGGATATTCGTTCAACATCAATTATCGAAACCGATTAATCAATGTTGCGGTTGACAACATGAGCGCCGTCTTTGAGCTTGTAAAAGGTGAGCCGCTTCGCATGAAAGTGTATGAGGAACCGGTTGTCTTAAATGGACGATGGGAAAGGAGAACGCCTGATGAGTGAATGGTGGAAAGAAGCTGTCGTTTATCAAATTTACCCGCGCAGTTTTTACGATGCCAACGGAGACGGATTCGGGGATTTACAAGGTGTGATACAAAAGCTGGATTACATCAAACATCTCGGTGCTGATGTGATCTGGCTCTCCCCGGTGTTTGATTCCCCGCAGGATGACAACGGCTATGACATCAGCGACTACAGAAATATGTACGAAAAATTTGGGACAAATGAAGATATGTTTCAGTTAATCGATGAAGTGCATCGGCGCGGCATGAAAATCGTCATGGATTTGGTCGTGAACCACACGTCAGATGAGCATGCCTGGTTTGCAGAAAGCCGCAAGTCAAAGGACAATCCTTACCGGGATTATTATTTTTGGAAAGATCCGAAATCGGACGGCTCGGAGCCGAATAATTGGGGATCGATTTTTTCAGGCTCGGCGTGGGCGTACGATGAAGCGACAGGACAGTATTATTTGCACTATTTTTCGAAAAAACAGCCTGATTTAAATTGGGAAAATGAAACGGTGCGCAGGGAAGTTTATGATGTGATGAGATTTTGGATGGATAAAGGCGTTGACGGCTGGCGGATGGATGTGATCGGCTCCATTTCCAAGCACACTGATTTTCCGGACTATGAAACAGATAACAGCAAAAACTATATCGTCGGCCGTTATCATTCTAATGGCCCGCGCCTTCATGAATTTATTCAAGAAATGAACAGGGAAGTGCTTTCTCATTACGACTGCATGACGGTCGGAGAGGCAAACGGCTCTGACATCGAAGAGGCGAAAAAGTACACAGATGCAAGCAGGCAAGAGCTGAATATGATCTTCACATTTGAACATATGGATATTGATACAGAACACAGCTCGCCAAATGGGAAATGGCAGATCAAGCCGTTTGATGTCATTGCTTTAAAACAGACAATGACAAGGTGGCAGACCGGATTAATGAATGTCGGCTGGAATACCCTGTATTTTGAAAACCATGACCAGCCGAGGGTAATTTCCCGCTGGGGCAATGACGGGAAGCTGCGTAAGGAATGTGCAAAAGCATTTGCAACGGTACTCCACGGTATGAAAGGAACACCGTTTATTTACCAGGGAGAAGAAATCGGCATGGTCAACAGTGATATGACGCTGCAGATGTATGACGATCTTGAAATAAAAAATGCATATCGCGAACTAGTCGTTGAAAACAAAACGATGTCAGAAAAAGAATTTCTAAAAGCCGCGGCAAAAAAAGGACGGGATCATGCGAGAACACCGATGCAATGGGATGGCGGAAAACATGCGGGTTTCACAGCCGGAGCCCCTTGGATAGCGGTAAATTCCCGTTATCATGATATCAATGTGAAAGAGTCCTTGGAAGATCAAGGTTCGATTTTCTATTACTATCAGAAGCTCATTCAATTACGAAAGCAATACAAGATTATGATAGACGGAGATTATCAGCTGCTTCTGGAAAATGATCGGCAAATTTTTTCTTATCTCCGTGAATATCAAGGAGAAAAACTTCTCGTCGTTGTGAATTTGTCAGAAGACAAGGCCCAGTTTGAAGCGCCGCCGGAACTGATCCATGCGCGTTGGAAAGTCCTGATTTCGAACTATCCGCAGGAGCCGGCGGACTTGACGAGCATGTCCCTCGAACCTTATGAAGCTGTGATGGGTATCAGCATATGAAAGCAGTCATTTTTGATTTAGACGGAGTGATAACAGACACTGCTGAATATCATTTTCTCGCTTGGAAGCACATTGCACAGCAAATTGATATTCCCTTTGACAGACGCATGAATGAAAGGCTAAAAGGGATCAGCAGAGAAGAATCACTTGAAAGCCTGCTTATCTCCGGAGGTGCGGAAACAAGGTATACAAACGCAGAGAAACAAGAACTTATGCATCAAAAAAATCACTATTATCAAACGCTGATCGGCAAATTGACGCCGGAAGATCTTTTGCCGGGAATCAGCAGGCTTCTTAGTGAATTAAAAAACGAACATATAAAAATCGGGTTAGCATCCTCAAGCCGCAACGCTCCCGAGATTTTAAAACGTTTGGCCATTATTGATGATTTTCATGCCATCGTTGACCCGGCAGCTCTCGCGAACGGGAAACCTGATCCTGAAATCTTTTTAACAGCTGCAGCGCTGCTCGGTGTTTCCCCGGCTGATTGCGCGGCAATAGAAGACGCTGAAGCAGGCATTTCCGCCATTAAATCTGCCGGGATGTTTGCGATTGGAGTCGGTCATGAACAGTCAATGTTTGGTGCTGATCTGATTGTGAGGCACACGTGTGTTTTGACGCTTGAGCTGTTGAAAGAGGAATGGGAGCGGTACAGGAAAAAAGTGTGAATTCCTTCAAATGAAAAAACCTGCAAGAGCCGCAGCCCTTGCAGGTTTTGTTTTATGACTATTTATCTTCTGTGTGAGTCAAAATTTTGTCAATCAGGCCGTATTCAAGCGCTTCTTCAGCAGACTTGAAGTTATCACGGTCTGTGTCGCGTTCGATCACTTCAAGCGGCTGGCCAGTACGTTCAGCAAGGACTTTGTTTAATTTGTCGCGAAGCAAGAGAATGCGTTTCGCAGCAATTTCAATTTCTGTCGCCTGACCTTGCGCACCGCCAAGAGGCTGGTGAATCATGACTTCACTGTTTGGAAGCGCGTAGCGTTTGCCTTTTTCGCCGGCTGCAAGCAGGAACGCGCCCATTGAAGCAGCCATACCGATACAAATGGTAGATACCTTCGGCTTAATAAACTGCATGGTATCATAGATCGCCATACCGGCAGTGATAGAACCGCCCGGGCTGTTGATGTAAAGAGAAATTTCTTTTTCAGGGTCTTCTGCTGCTAAGAATAAAAGCTGTGACACGATGGAGTTCGCAACGTTGTCATCAATCGCAGATCCAAGCATGATGATACGATCCTTTAATAGACGAGAATAAATGTCATACGCTCTTTCCCCGCGGTTCGTTTGTTCAATGACTGTAGGTATTAAATTCATAATGCTCCTCCTTCACCTTTTAGGTAAGTATGTAGTTACATGATACATTTTTGGTCAATAAAGGTCAAACAAAAAGCTGGCTTAATATGCAAAGTCGTCTCTTTTTCCCATTTTCCCCAAAAACACAGGGGTTCAAACCATCATATGTCAGATTGCCAAATCCGATGATGTGTCTGTTTAAAAAAACAGCTCTTGAAATAGAGGGTTGTTATTTGCATGGCATTATCGTATAATTAGTTGTGCTGACGTTCTCATAACGCAGTCATTCTGCGCTCGTAGCTCAGTTGGATAGAGCGGTGGTTTCCGGTACCACGTCTGTCGGGGGTTCGAATCCCTCCGAGCGCGTCCAATAGAACAACAGGAAAGACAAGGGACTGGCATTTCGCCGCTCTTGTCTTTTTTGTGTGAAAAAGGGAATTGCATACCTTAGAGTAACATGTCAATTACATTCTTTAGTTTGAACCCTCACTTTCAAAAGAAGAAGCATGAATTGATTTTTTCATTCATCTTATTAGCTTGTGATTAACAAACCTTTTAAAAAATCCGGTTCTATTTTACCCATTGCCTGTATTTATTTTGAGAATCTTCTCTCGGACAAAATTGGATAAGCGAGAATTGATTTAAAATAAAAAATTATTTGCTCCCCCAGTTCTTCTCTATAAATTGAATCGCAGGCTGTAAGTTGGTTTTGTTCGCAATTTCAATGACAGCGGGAACGACCGTAGGATCCGTTTTGGAGAAGTTCGGAATCCGCGGATCTAACCGGAAAAAACGATCTCCCAGAAGATTCGCACTGACCATGGATTCATAGTAACCATTTCCGCCAGCAATCATCTGAAGAAATGGCAGTAAAGGTTCATTAGGCGACCTGTCCAAAAGGACTCCCCAATTTGGAGGAAGGTTCTTCAGGTTTTCGGGACGTATGTTATCTGCACTTACCATTCCCCATCCCCTCGTATCTCTTCTTAACCGAGTCGGGGCTTCACCTGTTCCAATGGATAATGCCGCAATTTGATCCAACGGCACTTTGGCTTTACCGACTGCAAACGCGATACTGGCTGTACTAGGATTCGTTGCTACTACATACCCATCCACGTAGTTTTGGTAAGCCCGTTGCGTCGCGGGAGCACCGCTGCTCCGCAGTATGACATCACTCACTTTTTCATTTAAATAGGGAGAGCCGGGGAAATTGTGAAATAAGACAGGAGTCCAACGGTCCAGTTTTTGAGAGTATAATTTGAATGATGGGACAACAATTCGTTTTCTTAAATCTATAAGCTGAAGATCTTCTGGGAAAAAATTTCGTACCGCTTTAATAAAACCGGAATAGGGTAATTGTTGGTTGAAAACAGGTCCGCCTGGCCGGGAAATGCTGAATGCGGGCAGGATTTCATCCTCAAAATACTGAAGTGTTTCCCTCGGAGATCTTCCGCTTGCTAATGCAAGGGCAGTAAATGAACCGATTGAATTTCCCGAAAATACATGGGTTCGACTAATTAACTTCGGGTTTTGCCTAGCCAATCTGTTTAACAGTTGTAAACTTAAAGCACCTAAGGTACCGCCGCCGTCAAAGGTCATAATCCGATATTTTGCCAAAGCTGATGTCTCCTTTCTACATACATTCAGTATATGATGATCTAGGGTCTGTTGTATGGATGTATACCTCTTGTACGAAACACTTCTTCATCTCTCTTTTCTTTTGGCCTAAACGAATATTCACTCCGAAAAAAACTGGACACTGCTCCTAAAAACGATAAGAAAAAACGTTTGTTGGAGGATTGGACAGGAAGTTTGCTCAAAATTGTTTGAAAAATCAACTGGTTTCTCAGCAGACCTTACCGACGAAAAAGGCCATAGCGTATGATATTTATAGTTCGTAGATCATTTGTCTATGCGATTATCCAGCTCCTGCATATGTTAGTATCTGAATCGAATTTCTTTGGGAGTGAAATAATATATGGGATCAACACAGTTGACAGGGCGTGTAATCTTCAAAGGAGACCCCGGCTATACAGAGGCTATTAAGAATTGGAACCCTTATGTGGATGTCTATCCTCTTGTCTTTGTTTTTGCGCAAAATTCATACGATGTAAGTAATGCCATTAAATGGGCTCGTGAGAATAAAGTGCCCTTACGTGTCAGAAGCGGTCGCCATGCTTTAGATAAGAACCTTTCAGTAGTAAGCGGCGGAATTGTTATTGATGTGAGTGACATGAATAAAGTTTTCTTAGATGAAGAAAACGCGATTGCAACCGTTCAAACTGGTATTCCCGTTGGCCCGCTTGTAAAGGGATTAGCTCGAGACGGTTTTATGGCTCCGTTTGGAGACAGCCCAACAGTTGGAATCGGGGGAATTACGATGGGCGGCGGATTTGGAGTACTCTCACGATCGATTGGGCTTATAAGTGATAACCTTCTCGCGCTGAAAACGGTAGATGCAAAAGGAAGGATTATTCACGCAGATCAATCTCGCAATGAGGATTTGCTATGGGCTTCTAGAGGCGGAGGAGGGGGTAACTTTGGATATAATACCCAATATACATTCAAAGTTCATCGTGCCCCTAAAACTGCAACCGTCTTCAATATTATCTGGCCGTGGGAACAATTAGAAACGGTCTTTAAAGCTTGGCAGAAATGGGCTCCGTTTGTAGATGAACGATTAGGATGCTACCTTGAAATTTACAGCAAAATAAATGGTTTGTGCCATGCAGAAGGAATTTTCCTCGGTTCGAAAACTGAATTGATTCGATTATTAAAACCTTTATTACATGCGGGAACTCCAACAGAAGCAGATATCAAAACATTATACTATCCAGATGCTATAGATTTCTTAGACCCTGACGAACCCCTCCCTGGCAGAAATGATCAGAGTGTTAAATTCTCCTCGGCTTGGGGACATGATTTTTGGTCTGACGAACCCATTTCAATCATGAGAAAATTTTTGGAAGATGCTACTGGAACAGAAGCCAATTTCTTTTTTATCAATTGGGGTGGTGCTATAAGCAGAGTCCCTAAAGACGAAACTGCCTTTTTTTGGCGCCATCCATTGTTTTATACGGAATGGACGGCTAGTTGGAAAAATAAATCACAAGAAGATTCAAGCCTTGCATCAGTTGAAAGAGTGCGCCAGCTGATGCAACCATATGTAGCAGGTTCATATGTTAATGTTCCAGATCAAAACATTGAAAACTTCGGAAAAGAATATTATGGCGCAAACTTTGCGCGGCTTCGAGAAATAAAGGCGAAATATGACCCCGAAAATGTATTTCGTTTTCCGCAAAGCATCCCGCCATCTCGTTAAAGTTTATTAAAGACAGAATCAATGACTCATACTAAAAAGCACTTGAATGATTTCCGGTATCTTGTCTGTCGGGGTGCGAATCCCTTCAGGGCGTCCAATCAAACAACAGGAAAGACAAGGGTTGGCAACTTGTCACTCTTGTCTTTTTTGTTTTGTTTCATTTCATAAATCTTTTCCGCTGAAACATAAATGTTCCTCCTCTTGGGCACGTTATGAAATGTGCGATATTGAATTTGCGAGGAGGATGAATATGGGTATTTTAAGCGGAAATCCGCAGGAAGAACCGATGCATTACGGTGAGGTATTCAGCTTGTGGAGCTATGTGATGGCGGGCAATAAAATGGTCGGCAATTACCAGATGTTAATGAATCATGTCGGTGATGATGACCTAAAGAAGCTGCTTCGTGAGTCTATTGAGAAATGTCAAGATGAAATCAAACAGGTCAGCACGGTGCTGAAGGAAAATGGAGTGGCGCTTCCGCCGGCTTCTCCTGAACCGCCGGCAGCCGATCTTAACGATATTCCGCCCGGCGCACGGTTTCTTGACCCGGATGTGGCGGCATCAGCGGCAGCAGAAAATGCCGCAGGTCTTGTGACATGCAGCAAAATGATGGGGCAATCGATTCGTGAAGATATTGCCATGATGTTTGGGCAATTCCATATGTCGAAAGCCGCAACCGGAGCGAAATACTTAAGGCTGCTAAAAAACAAAGGCTGGCTTATTCCGCCGCCGCTTCACCTTCAAAAACATCAAGACGCTTAATGGCAAAGGCATATACAAATTGTATGTGCCTTTATTTTATGATGAAGACGTCAGGCGCAGACCGATGACGCCAGCGAGGATAAGGAAGAGAGAGATCACCTGCGGCAGCTGAAACCGCTCCTTAAACCAGATGAACCCGACCGCTGAAACGCCAATGCTGCCAATTCCGGTCCAGACGGCATAAGCGACTCCGGCAGGCAGGATCAGCATCGCTTGGGAAAGGCAGTAAAAGGATAAGCCGAATCCAATTGTCATCACAATGATCGGCCATTTTTTTCTTGTGCCGTCTATATATTTCATGGCAACAGCAGCTATAATTTCTTCTATGCCGGCAATTACTAATAAAAACCATGCCATTATTTTTCACCTCTTGGCTGTGACTTGCTTTCTTTTGTAAATAGCTTCATTCCTAAAATACCGGCCAGCAATAAAGCTAAAAAGAACATTTGGGCGGCCGAGAAGGATTCGCCCAAAACAATTCCGGTCATATAGGTTCCGACGGTTCCGATTCCGACAAACACAGTGTACGCCGCAGCCATCGGGATTTTTTGATAAGAACGGATCAACAGGAGAAAGCTGATCGCGATCAAGATAAAAATGATAGCCCAATCCAAAAGCGAATCAGCATGTTTAAGGGAAGACGCCCAAACCACTTCTAAAAGCCCGGCAATCAAAACAAGCACCCAATTCATATGAAACACCTCTCAATTTTATGAATGAACGTCAGTCATTTTTAAGGCGTTAAAAATGAGCGGTGCGACCCAGTCATTTTTTAAGCTCTGCCTAAGCTTCGTCTTAAAAAAGTAAAGATTTCTTTTTTAGATACATCTATATTTTCATCTTGTTCAAATCCGATATAGAATCGTTCGGCTGTATTCTCGACCAAGTTAATGATTGTTCTGGCCGTCCACTTTGCATTGATTCCTTCGGTTACCTCATGGTTTTCAATCGCCTTATTGATGATTTTTTCGAGCCAGGAATAATAAGGCTGATAGATCGTCTCCCATTTTTCCATGGAATGGTCAATCGCAAGCCCGGAGTAACAGAGGACAATAATATCCTTATGGCGTTCTGTAATGAGAAATGTCTCATCAATTAAGATATCTAAAACAGCCCAAAAATCCTCGTCTCCTTGCATTCTTCCTTTGATTTGATCCAGCGTGTGGGTGAGAAGGTTTTCTGCAATTGCCGGAATAAGGGCGTTTTTAGATGAGAAATACAAATAGAACGTTCCTTGGGCAGTGCCGGCTTTTTTGACAATATCCGAAATAGAGGCCTTGTCGAGACCTTTTTCAGAAATAACCTCAATGGCAGCCTGCAGAATTTTTTCATATTTGCCCGATGTTTGTTTTCGCATGAGGAGCACCTCCTATAATGACTGACTATCATTCATTTTATCGCGGGCATATGCGTTTGTAAAGAAAATAGAAGCAGGAAAAACTCCTGCTTCTTTATTTATCATAATCAATGGCGGCTTTCGGGAGCCCGGTATACTTCGCCCAGTAGAAAATCGCAAGGGAGCCGATGGCGATTAAAATGAGATCGACGGGATTGCTGATGATGCCTAAACCATGTCCGAAAGAGCCGATATAGGAAAAGATCAGCATCATGATATAAAACCCGACAAGCCACCACGCTGATTTCAGCTGCTGAGCAAGGCTGACATCCTCTTTAGGCGCGTATTTGCTGAAGCAGAGATAGATCAAAAACATGATAAGTTGTGACCCGAGCAGCCAGGACACGGTTTTCCATCCGGACCAGTACACGATAAACGCCGTAAAAATAAAGGAAAGCGGTCCGATGATGCTCATTCCTTTTAAATAAAACGGCCTGTTTAAGTCCCTCGCATTAACCCTCAGCGCTGCTGAGCAAATCGGGGCAATCGCATATGAAAGGATAAGTGCGACAGAACAGACATTGACAAGCGCGTTCCACGAAGGGAAGGGAAGCGTCCAGAAAATCGACATGGCAAACGAAAGCCAGAGTGAAGCACGGGGCGTTCCTGTTTCTTTATTGACCTTTGAAAATATGCCGAATAATGTGCCGTTCCGCGCCCAGGCGTAAACGAGCCGAGACGTCGTGTTCATGAAAATATTCCCGTTTCCTCCGGGAGACAGAATGGCGTCTAAAATGACAAGCGTTGCAAGCCAGCCTAAGCCGAGCATGACCGCAATATCTTTAAACGGCAATGAAAATTCCCGCCCGATAGCCGGCCAGCCGTGTTTTAGCGCTTCTGTCGGGATCGCCCCGATAAAGGTGATCTGCAGAATCGTATAAATAATGGTTGAAACGATAATGCAAATGATTAAAGCGATCGGGATATTGCGTTTTGGGTTTTGCACTTCACCTGCAACAGCCACAATCGGGTGCAGGCCGAGATAGGCAAACATGACGCCGCCTGTCGAAATGGCGGCCTGAATGCCTGTAAAACCAAACGGTGCAAATCCTTCAACAGATAAATTTTCAGGCTGAAAGTGAAAGATCAGCACGATAATGATGGTAATCGGTACAATATATTTAAAAATGGATATGATGAAATTCGCCTTAGCGAAGGTTTTGACGCTCCAATAATTCAGCAGGAAAAACAAGCAGAGCAAGGCAAACTGCAAGATCCAGCCTGCAATGGTCGGCGAATCAGATCCTTTAATGGTCAGGCCGGGAAACCAATAGGCGACATACTGGCGCACAGCGGTCACTTCAATTGAAATCAGGCTTGTGTAAGCGACAATGGTGACAAATGAAATTAAATAGCCGACAAGGTGGCCATGCGAATACACGGGGTATCGAATGATGCCTCCGGTGCGAGGCAGAGCGGCTCCTAGCTCCGCGTACACGAGTCCGATTAGCAGAATGATGGCTCCGCCGATGATCCAGGAAAAAGCGCCGGAGGGTCCTGCTTTTGAAGCAACATTACTGACGGCGAACAGCCATGCTGATCCAAAGATGGCTCCCATCCCAATCAAAATCAGATCCAACAGTGACATTGATTTTTGAAAATTTCCTTGTTTAGACATCCGCTTCCTCCTTAGAAACCAGCCTTATATTCCTTACAATGCCCAATCTGCAACAGAGAATACCGCTCTAATAAAAAAACAGGTGCAGCCCGGGCTGCACCTGTTTTTATTCATGAATCGAATCCAAATGTGTCATCGTTATATTTTTGAATGAGGCTGTGCCGCCGTCAGAATAAAGGGTGATGCCTTTATCTTCAGGTTTTGGGAACACTTCATTTGAAAAAACGGTTTTCCCGTCGCCGACAAAAACTTCTATCGTTGTTTTATCGACGAGAATTTTTAAATGCGCCTGATTTTTACTTACATCATAAGGTGCTTTGCTTTCGACATAGGTATTGCTTTTGTCAGGCTGATTTGCGGCCGCTCTGTTGACATATGCATAGCCGCCCTCGGCGAAAATGCCGACATCAATATGGCGTTTTTGGTCTTCTGACTCTCTCAGTCTGACACCTGCGTTCTTCAGCTCTGACCAAGAAAGATCCATATCAAGCTGGTACGTATCACCTGTGATCGACAGTGTTTTTGATCCGTTCACATCCTGATCCTCTATTTTGTCAGTCGAAACGGTCAGCTGCTCTAAAGCTTCGATCGGCTGTGAGATGAGGCTGTATGTGCCGTCCTGCTCCTGCAGCCGGAGTTCGCGTATGACAGAATCTGTGCCGTTAAAGCCGTCCTTCATTGTCGGTGTGTTGTTGGCGTAATCCCAATTGTTCATCCAAGCAAGTGCATACCGTTTTTCTAATGGATCTGTGCTTTTGCCGTCTTCGAACGTCACGCCGCCGTACCAGTCAAAGCCGTAGTCAAGCCATTGGGCTTCAGTTTGATCAGCTGTAAATTCTTTTCCATCGAAGCTTCCGGTCCAGTAGGCGTACGTATTTGGTTTGCCCCAAGGTTTGCCGTTTGCGCTCGCGCCGAGAACCCATTTATTCGTTCCATCACTAGCCCGCATCATGTAGAGGTCGGGACATTCCACAATGCCTGCCTGCTCTGGGAAGAATCCGTTTGTGTAACGCCAGTCCTTTAGATTATCGGATTCATAAAAGCCGATTTTTGATCCTTCAGCCATGACCATTACCCATTTGTTGTCCTGGTCATCCCATATGACTTTCGGGTCTCTGAAATCATCTGTACCCGGATTAGGCATGATGGGGTTATCACTGAAAGGCTTGAATGATTTTCCTTTGTCTGTGCTGTACCACAAATGCTGCTCCTGCTTTTTGTCTTTGGCAGAAGGCTGTGTCACAATCGCGACAAGCGCGTTTTTCCCGAATCCGGCTGTGTTTTCTTTATCGATCACGACAGAACCGGTCCAAATGTCACCGGCTGGGTTTGTATATTTCGGGATTGCCACGCCTTCATCAGTCCAATGCACCAAATCCTCTGATACGGCATGACGCCATTCTGTGCCATTCCCATTTGGATAATCCCGGTTATACAGATAGAAATAATGATACTGTCCATCCAAAAAGATCGGTTTTTGAGGGTCGTTTTTCCATTTGTTAGGAGTTGTGAAATGGTAGGCCGCCCGGTAGTCCGGCTTCTGTGTTGATTTTGTTTTTTTGACAGGTTCTTCTTTTGGCAATAAGCCGATAAACAGCAATATTCCTAAAAAGGTCAGGAATACGCTTAGCCATTTGCCTGTTTTTATATAGTTCATATGGGATTCACCTTTATGATCTTGATAAGAAATAAAAGAAAATGCCAATAGGATATCGGCATTTTCTTTTACGTTTTTATTTGTCAACTGTTAATTGTCCTTGTTCAAGGATGCTGTCTTTCACAACAGATGTTTTATCGCCTTTGATGTTCATCAGGAAGCTTGGCGCAAACGTTGCTTTTTTGTCTTCAAAGAAGCCTCTGTTTGTCATGTAGCTTGTAATCACGACATTGTTTCCTTTAGCTTGAGGAACAGCGAAGTGTGAGTAAGTAAATGTCACATCGTTAGGGTCAAGATCCATTTTTAACACAAGGCCTGTTTTGTTCAGCGGCTTGTATGGGCCAGTTAAGGAATTAGATACATAACCAAGCATGTAAATGTCATTAGATGTAATGCCGTCGATTGTCATTTTTGATCCGCGGGAGTCAGTGAATAGATACCATTTGCCATTCATTTTAAAGACGTTCGCGCGTTCGATTTCATCTGTGACTGTGTTAGAAGCAATCAGCGGCTTCTTGACTTTTTTCAGTGTGTAGTCATCGTTTAGCTCGATCATGCCGAGTGCGCCGTTAGCTAATTCAGCATCGCGTTTTTTATCGCTTTGCAGAAGCTTTTTGCTTTCTTCACGGAAGAAAGATGTGCTTTTGCCATAGTATGATTTGTTAAATAAAGACTCTTCGCCTTGGTAGCCGTTGTCAGTACCAGTGTTCGCTTCAAATACTAAGTATTTATGGCCTTTATCCTCTACGTAGTGCGGGTCTCTCAGCGTATGGTTATCACCGGAGCTGTAGTTGCCTTCATCGATGAACTGCTGTATATTTTGATACGTTTTGCCGTCACCGTCAAAGATTGATTTGAAATCCTCTACACCGTTGATGTCCAGAGAGCTGTCAGATGCTGATACGTTAACCTGTGCAGTTGTCAGTGTTTGTTTGCCGTAATGTTTACCAGAAAAGTTCGTGTAGAACAAACGGATGTGACCGTCAGATGTGAATGTCGCTGAACCAGACCATTCTTGTGTTTGGTCTTTCAGGATTGAATCATTTGTATCGAATTTGTCGCTGTCTTTGAAGACGCGGCCAGCGTTTTTCCAGCTGTCAATAGAAGTTTCGCCAGCTTTTTGATAGAACATGTAAATGGATGTATCATCTGCATCTTTAGGATTTCCGGCTAATGCGAAAACGATGTGGTAGCCATGATAGTTTGCGACTGTGCCGTCAGCGTTTTGCAGTGGCCAGCTGTCCCAAACGTCCAAGCCTCCTGCAGAAGGGATATTTTTAATTGTGGATGAATCAAATTCAGGCACCTGATATTTTTCATTTTTTTGCTGTTCAGGGATTTGAAGCATGTCTTGGCGTGTAATATGGGAAATGCCGTAAGTTTTCTTATACGGTTTTTGAGTTGTTTCTTTCGCAAACGCTTGAGTCGCGCCTCCTGCCAACAGTGCAGTAGTAAAGGTTAATACGGTTGCTTGTTTTGCAAACTTTTTGAAGTTCATCGTTCATTCTCCTTTTTTATGTACTGTAAAAGTGATCCGCTTCTTCCAGCCCTCCTGTTTAAAGATGGCAAGTCAGTTACACAATAAAAAAGACCTAAAATATGTAAGGGATGGCGTCAAAGAATACACTCTGCCCTTTACACATTTTAGGTCTTGCCTGCTTTATCAGTAACAAACCTGCGTGATTTACTTTTCGACATCATTCTATTAGACTCTCGTATCGATTGCAACTGGTCTATTTTCCTCTTTTGTTTGATAGAAAATCATAAAAGGATTTAAAGAGTACAGGTCTAAAGAACTAAAATAATGATCTGTTTCTTTTCGTTCTCTGTATTTTTTATAGTTTCTCTTGCATGGGTATAAAGTTGCCTTTTTAATAATAATTCAGAAAATAGCAAGGTGAATCTTTTTGAAATATTTGAAACATTCATAGCTTAGTAACGTACAAAGATATGGGAGGTGGATGAATGAAACAGGATAAAGGAAGGCACCTGAAGACGTTATTTAAGGCATTAGGCCAAAAACATCAGTTTAACGGGACGGTTCTGGCTGCGGAGGATGGCGATATCTTATACCATCACTCTTTCGGTTATGCGGAACTGACGGAAAAACGCCCCTTGCAGACCAACTCTTTGTTTGAGTTAGCATCTCTGTCAAAGCCTTTTACAGCTTTGGGAATCATCTTGCTGGAGGAGAAAGGGATTCTTGGGTATGAAGACGATGTGGAACGCTGGCTGCCGGGTTTTCCTTATAAGCGTGTCACGATTCGGCATTTATTGAACCATACGTCGGGGCTGCCTGATTATATGGGATGGTTTTTAACCAATTGGGACCGACACAAGATTGCGGTGAATCAGGATATTGTCAATATGCTGATGAATGAGGGGCTGCCCGGTTATTTTGAGCCGAATGACGGCTGGCTGTACAGCAATACGGGATATGTGCTGCTGGCGGTTATCATTGAAAAAGCATCTGGCATGAGCTATGCGGATTTTATGAAAGTAAGTATTTTTTCACCTGTCGGCATGAAGGAAACGAGAGTGTATAATAGGAGGCTTCGGCCTGAGCGGATGGACCATTATGCATATGGATATGTGTATGATGTACATTCCGAAACGTATGTCCTTCCTGACGATCTCGAGGAAACGAACTATGTTGTGTACCTCGATGGCATACAGGGAGATGGGACGGTGAACGCTGTCGCAAGTGATTTGTTTCGATTTGATCAGGCTTTATATCAGGACGATCTCATCAGTAATGCTTCTAAAAAAGCCGCGTTTTCACCAGTGCGCTTGAACAATGGTGAAACGTTCGATTACGGCTTTGGCTGGGTGCTGCAAAATAGTCCTGAAAAAGGGCGGATTGTGAGCCACAGCGGAGGATGGCCCGGCTATTCGACGACGATGATCCGATATATTGACCATCGCAAAACGCTGATCTATTTGAGCAATAAGGAAGAGGATGCTGGATACGAACAGGCAATTCTGCAGGCAGCGGAGAATATTTTATTTGATCAGCCGTATGAGATTCCAGAACGTCCTACTGATAAAAAGAAGAAAAAAATTGATCCTGCGATATACAGCCGCTATGTTGGCAGCTATGTCCTTCAGGATGGGACGGCTGCACGGGTGACAGCAGAAAATGACCGGCTTTATTTGGAGATCACTGGGCAGCTGAGACTGGAATTATTTCCTTCCTCAGAAACCCGTTTCTTTTTGCGATCATTGTCTGTTGAAATAGAATTTGTTTTAGGTGATGGTGCTGCGAAAAGCTTTATCATCTATGAAGATGGCACAGAAGAAGCGATCCGCACGGATTAGAAAGGATTGAACGTAATGATAGGAATATTAGCCGGAATGGGGCCGAAATCGACATCACCGTTTGTTGATAAGGTCATTGATTACTGTCAGAAGCTGTATGGCGCTGAAAACGATATTGACTACCCGCACATGATGATCTATTCATGCCCGACACCCTTCTATGCAGATCGTCCCATTGACCATGATGAGATGAAAAGAGCGATTATTGATGGAGCGGTAAAGCTCGAAAAGACAGGTGTTGATTTCATTGCTCTCCCTTGTAATACGGCGCATGTGTACTATGAAGAGATTCAGCGGGAATTGTCGGTTCCTTTGTTACATATCATTGAGGAAACGATAAAAGAAATGCCGCATACTGCAAAAAAAGTTGCGGTTTTAGGAACAGATTCTACCATGCAATCAGGTATCTATCAAAAAGGTTTGAAGGCGAACGGGCAGAAATTTGTTCACAAGGATCATTGGCAGCAGGCTGTAAATCAGCTCATCACCGCAATCAAAAAGCCAAATCATATGCAGGATCCACAAGCATTGTGGCAAACGCTATATGAAGAAATCAGTCAGCATGCAGACAGCATTATTTCAGCCTGCACGGATTTAAATGCGGTGTTAGACAATATTCAAAGTGAGATTCCGATTATCGATTCCTCAGACTGTCTTGCAAAAAGCACCGTTAGCACATATCTTGCCTATCAAAGCTAACAAGGACTGTATCAAACAGTCCTTGTTTTTTATATTCCTATTGGTTTGACAGCTATATGTAATAGTGTTAAAGTAAACATGTAAATAGTTACATGATTTTTAAGGCGAGGCAGCGCTTGTGATGAATCCGGTTTTTAAATGATTCGCCTCTTTGGAAACCAAGGTTGATCCGCCTATTCCTATTTGTGGGACAGGCCTGGGATTGAGATGTTTCATTCCGATTCGTTCGGGAACAATAACTGGAGAAATAAAGGAGCGTATTTTGCCGGGCGGTGCCGGTTCACAAATCATTCACGCTGACGGCAGTACAGATTGATCTGCCAGATATGGATCGAAACAGCCGATCATGAACTGATTTACATTGAAAACAATGGAATACGGCAAGTCAGCGATCTGTTTTGAAAACAGGACGCGGCCGGGGAAATGATTGATCCGGCGCATGTTTATTTCCGTATGGTGCCGACATTTGAAACAGGCAGTGAAGCCTATCAACGGCTGCATGACCACTTGTTTATCGGTTCCGCAGAAAGAACCCCTGATTACGTTCGACTAGACATTTATGCAGTACAGTAAAAGACTAAGGAGAGTGTGAAAGATGGAAAACTTTATCGGAAGCCACATGATTTATACTTATGAAAATGGATGGGAATACGAGATTTATATTAAAAACGACCATACAATCGATTATAGAATTCATAGCGGAATGGTTGCCGGACGCTGGGTACGGGATCAGGAAGTCAATATTGTCAAACTGACAGAAGGCGTATATAAAGTGTCTTGGACAGAACCTACAGGCACAGATGTTTCATTAAACTTTATGCCGAATGAAAAACGCATGCACGGCATTATTTTCTTCCCGAAATGGGTGCATGAACATCCTGAAATTACGGTCTGCTATCAAAATGACCACATTGATCTGATGAAAGAATCCCGCGAGAAATATGAAACGTATCCGAAATATGTTGTACCTGAGTTTGCAGAGATTACATTTCTGAAAAACGAGGGAGCCGATAATGAAGAAGTGATTTCGAAAGCTCCTTATGAAGGAATGACAGACGATATTCGCGCAGGAAAATTATAAGAAACAGAAAAACCCGGGATCAAGAGAATTACTTCTCTTTCCCGGGTTTTCTTTTTGCTGAATATGAGGGAACCATCACAATCCCCGCGAAAAACAGTATGATTCCAGTCCAGCGCATGGGCTGATAATAGGCTGTGTCCCGTAAAAAAATCACTGCTGACAAAATGATGATACAAGCGGCCACCACAATGACAGCGCCAATATATCCTGTTTTCCCCATGTTTATTCTCCTTGTGAAGGGAATAGTTTTTGCCTTTTTTCAGCGTCAGGATCGCTTTCGATGGCAATCTCTGAATCTAAAATCAGCGTCTTTCTTGTTTCTTCATCATACGATGGCCATTTTACATCTTTAGTGCTTGGGTTTCCCGTTTTTGCGAACGTGATCCATGCTGATTGTATAGTGTGAGACAGCTGTTTTACATCTTCGGTAATCTCCGCTTTTGCCATTCGTTCTAACCCGTCCAGATTTCCGAAAACAAAAGGAATCTCTAAGGCGTGAACCGCTTTATGAAACGGCGGATGATCCGAGTGCCAATCAAAGCGGTACATCCAGACAGGCGCGTAATGGGACTGGGCGGATGCATAGGCAACCGACGGACGCCAAAACAATAAATCAGTCATCATATGAATTTGGCTTTCCAGCGAACGTGGATAAAGATCGGCAACTTTCTCGGCCAGCGGCTGCCCTAATAAATACTCGAGCGCGGCATCAAGTGTTTCCTGTGGAAGAACCTCTGAGTCCGGGGTGAAAAATAAATATCCTTCATCTCGGTTTGTACCGATGATCAGCGGAATGCCGTCAGCAGCACCTTCTGCGATCGCTTTTTCCGGTTCCACAGGCAGCGTTTTCGGATCAAGGGCGGGCTGGAAGAATAACTGAAAGATATTTTCATTTTCTTCTTTCCGAAGCTGATCGGCCGCTTTAAGCAAATCTTCCGCAGGTATAGTGTGCAATCTGTCTAATCGGCTTTCGTCAATCCCAAGGACCTGTAAAAAGGCGGCAGCGGTGCTAGCCGCTTTTTCTTTTGTCATCGTTCGGGAAGCGCCGCTTTCCATGATCGCTTTCTGGAACAGGCCTTTTGCCGCAGGCATAGCGAGCAGCGCCGCAATGCTCATGCTGCCTGCGGATTCTCCAAATACCGTTACGTTATCCGGATCACCGCCAAACGCTGAGATATTGTCCCGCACCCATTTCAGTGCGGCGGCCTGGTCCAAAAGCCCAAGGTTGTCGGAATACGCCTCATCAAATGAAGACAGATGTAAAAATCCAAACGGTCCCAGCCGGTAGTTCAGTGTAACGACAATGACCTCTCCTTGCGCGGCAAGTTTTGATCCGTCATACAATGGCTCACTGCCTGACCCAAGATAAAAAGCGCCGCCGTGAATCCACACCATAACAGGCAGGTTTTGACTTGGAGTGTCAGGCGCGAACACATTGAGATACAGGCAATCCTCGGACTGGCGGGGCAGCTCAGTATACGAAAGTGACAGCAAATCAGACGGCTGAGGGCAAATCGGGCCGTACGCTGTTGCGTCCAGTTCGTTCTCCCACGCTTTAGGCGGCTCCGGTGCTTTGTAACGCAATTGTCCGACAGGCGGCTCTGCATAGGGGATGCCTTTCCATATATGTACGCCATTTTCTGTTGTGCCTTTTACTTTGCCGTATTGAGTCGTTACTGTTTGATGAGTCATCGTGTTCTCTCCCTTTTTCCCCCATTATAAACAGATTTGTCCTGAAGATGCGAACGTCAGCCCTTAGCCGATATTCATCTGCCCATCGTTTTGAAAAAGGATTTGACTTCCTGAACGGTCAAGCCGATTTCTCTTGCTTCCGCCATCAGCGCCTTCCATTCTTCTATATTGGATTCTGTCAGTTTACGGTTGCGGTAGGAGGCCGTTTCAGACGGTTCTTTCCTCAGTTTGTTCGTAAAAGTGAACAGTTCCTCCTTTTCCATTCCGGCTTGGACAGCTTGCACAAGATGCACACGCCATTCCTCTTCACCGCCGCTGATTTTTTCATACATCATTGTTTCTGCGTCGAATAATTCTGTTAATTCAACCTCCAAGGTAGCGGAAATTTTCTTTAAAAATTGAACGGACGGATTCGTATGAACGCCTCTTTCAATCTTGCTTAAATAGGATTTAGATACACCTGATTCAATAGCCAGCTGATTAATAGAATAGCCTTTTCTTTTACGGTATAAACGGATAATTCTTCCAATCATAATGTGAAATTCTCCTCTATTCCTGTCGTTATTTTGTTCATTATAAGGAATTAATTGTTCTTTATAAAATTTAAAATAGTAAGGGAAGTGCAGTAAATTAGAGGAAAATCACGATTTTGTTCTCTAAAGAGAACTTATTGGCTTATTTTGAAATTTTTAAATAATACTCTTTTCTTTTATAATCCAATCATTAACAGAAAGGGGCGCGGGAAGCCAGACGCGGGAAGGCTAATGGCTATGAATACATGAATGAGAATATGAGTTTTAAAGAATTATATGCGATTGTCAGACACAGATTCGTGCTGATTTTGCTCATTACAATCAGCGTCACTCTGATTACGGGTTATGTGCTATATAAGGTTATTTCACCGACCTATCAGGCATCGACACAAGTGCTGATTCATCAATCAGACGGTGAAGAAAACTCGCATCTCAGTGACATCCAGCGAAATCTTCAATACAGCAGCACGTTCCAATCGATTATGAAAAGCACTGCCTTGATGGAAGAGGTCAAGGGAGAATTGCACCTTTCTGAATCAGCTTCCTCGCTGAAAGGAAAAGTGATGACAAGCAGTGAAAATGAATCAGAAATTATTACCGTTGCCGTCCAGGATCACGATCCGGCAAAAGCGGCTGAGATTGCGAACACATTAGTAAGCAAGTTTGAAAAAGAAATAGATAAACGAATGAATGTGCAAGGCGTGCATATTTTATCAGAGGCGAAGGCTTCTGAAAGCCCGATGATCAAGCCGGCCAGGATGCGAAATATGATCATGGCTTTTGGCGCTGCAGTCATGGGCGGCATAACACTGGCATTTTTTCTGCATTTTCTCGATGATACGTGCAAAAGCGCACGGCAGCTCAGCGAGAGAACCGGATTATCATGCTTAGGCTCCGTTCCAGATGTCCAAAAAAGGCGGAACCGAGGGATAACACATTTTGGGGAGTGAAGCGAGTGGTTTTTAGAAAAAAGAAAGCAAGGCGGGGATTGGACCAAATATCCGTTTTACACAATAAATCAATTGTTGCAGAACAATATCGCACCATTCGGACAAACATTGAGTTCTCATCTGTCCAGACCAACTTGCGGTCTATCCTCGTCACCTCCTCTGTGCCTGGTGAAGGTAAATCGTTTAGTGCTGCGAATCTTGCGGCTGTCTTTGCACAGCAGGAGGAAAAGAAGGTGCTGCTGGTGGATGCCGATTTAAGAAAACCGACCATCCATCAGACATTCCAAGTTGAAAATATAACCGGGCTGACAAATGTCCTGGTCGGTAATGCTTCACTCAGTGAGACGGTGCAAAAGACACCAATCGATAACTTATATGTGCTGACAAGCGGGCCGACACCGCCGAATCCGGCTGAACTGCTGTCTTCAAAAACGATGGGAGATTTAATCGCTGACATTTATGAACAATTCAGCCTTGTCATCTTTGATTCTCCTCCGCTTTTGGCAGTCGCGGATGCTCAGATTTTAGCAAATCAGACAGACGGCAGCGTGCTCATCGTTTTAAGCGGAAAAACAAAAAACGATACCGTCCTGAAAGCGAAGGATGCACTGGAACAATCCAATGCGAAGCTGTTAGGCGCTCTTTTAAACAAAAAGAAAATGAAAAAATCAGAACACTATTCCTACTAATAGATTGTAAAGGTGATGTCTCCTGACCTATATCAATGGAGGCACTCGGCTCTGCTGTGGGCAGCTGATTTGCTGCCTTAGATGCTGGTCGTCGCTGGCGGGGTGTGAGGACGGGTTAAATGCCCACTTATCTGATATATACATAGGATGTGTTGTCGGTTTAGCTGCTGACAATGTTTCGAAGACGAAAACCGCCGCAGCTAAACCGATAAAAGAATTAGGGGGGAAAAGGTTGAGTTACCGGAGAAGACTGTCCATGATTATTGCATTGGATACTTATCTTGTTTTACATTCAGTTATTGCAGGATATCAATTTTTAGAAGATTCCTATCAGTTTTATGACTCCGGAGCATTATTGCTTACCGCTGTCAGCTTGCTCCTCAGTTATCATGTATGTGCTTTCCTGTTTCATCAGTATAAACAGGTGTGGACATACACAGGACTCGGCGAGCTGCTCGTCCTGCTTAAGGGCATTACGCTATCAGCCGCTGTGACCGGCGTCATTCAGTATGCTGTGTATCATACGATGTTTTTCCGTCTGTTAACCGCGTGCTGGGTGCTTCAGCTTTTGTCCATCGGAGGAACCCGTGTTTTATCCAGAGTGGTAAAAGAAAGTATTAGAAAAAAACGCAGCGCCTCGTCCCGCGCATTGATTATCGGGGCGGGTTCAGGCGGAACACTGATGGTCAGGCAGCTGCTTTCAAAAGATGATCCTGACATCCTGCCAGTCGCTTTTATTGATGACGACCAAACAAAGCATAAATTAGAAATTATGGGGCTGCCCGTGATCGGCGGTAAAGAAAAGATCATGCCTGCGGTGCAAAAGCTCAAAATTAACTATATTATTATTGCCATTCCTTCACTCCGCACCCATGAGCTTCAGATGTTATATAAAGAATGTGTGCGAACGGGAGTAAACATTAAAATTATGCCTCATTTTGATGAAATGCTATTAGGCACACGAACTGCCGGGCAAATCAGAGATGTAAAAGCCGAGGATTTGCTCGGCAGAAAACCGATCACTCTCGACACAAGTGAAATTTCGAACCGCATCAAAGGAAAAACAGTTCTCGTTACGGGAGCGGGCGGGTCAATCGGCTCGGAAATCTGCCGGCAGATCAGCGCGTTTCAGCCTGAGGAAATTATCCTGCTCGGCCATGGGGAAAACAGCATTCATTCAATTTATACAGAGCTGAACGGACGTTTCGGCAAACATATCGTATTCCGTACGGAAATCGCGGATGTGCAGGACCGCGATAAAATGTTTACCTTGATGAAAAAGTACGAACCGCACGTTGTCTACCATGCAGCCGCCCATAAGCATGTGCCGTTAATGGAACACAACCCTGAAGAGGCTGTCAAAAACAACATCATTGGAACAAAAAATGTCGCGGAAGCAGCCGATATGGCGGGGACAGAAACGTTTGTGCTGATTTCATCGGACAAAGCGGTGAACCCGGCCAACATCATGGGGGCGACAAAACGATTCGCTGAGATGGTTATTATGAATCTCGGAAAAGTCAGCAGAACCAAATTTGTTGCTGTCCGTTTCGGCAATGTACTCGGGAGCCGCGGCAGCGTCATTCCGATTTTCAAAAAACAGATTGAAAAAGGCGGACCGGTGACGGTCACACATCCGGCAATGACCCGCTATTTCATGACGATTCCCGAGGCATCAAGACTTGTCATCCAAGCCGGGGCACTGGCGAAAGGGCGCCAAATTTTCGTTCTCGATATGGGAGAGCCCGTAAAGATTGTGGACCTTGCCAAAAACCTCATTCATTTGTCCGGCTACACGACTGAGCAAGTTCCAATCGAATTCACAGGCATTCGTCCCGGTGAAAAAATGTATGAGGAATTGCTCAACAAAAATGAAGTGCACACTGAACAAATCTTTCCGAAAATACATATCGGTAAAGCGGTGGACGGCGATTGGCCGGTGCTGATGCGCTTTATCGAGGACTTTCATGAGCTGCCGGAAGCCGATCTGAGAGCGAGGCTGTTTGCGGCGATCGATACAGACAAAATGACGGCTGCCAGTGTTCATTAGGGGGAGTAAAGATGACGAAAAAGATATTGTTTTGCGCGACTGTCGATTATCATTTTAAAGCCTTTCACCTCCCTTACTTTAAATGGTTTAAACGAATGGGCTGGGAGGTTCATGTCGCCGCGAGCGGACAAACCAAGCTCCCGTATGTGGATGAGAAATTCTCCATACCCATTCGCAGATCGCCTTTTCATCCTCGCAATCTGTCCGTTTACAGACAGTTGAAGGAAGTGATCGATACCCATCAATACGACATCGTCCATTGCCATACGCCGGTCGGCGGCGTGCTGGCCAGACTAGCGGCGCGAAAGGCGCGACGGCAAGGAACAAAGGTGCTGTACACCGCGCACGGATTTCACTTCTGCAAAGGAGCGCCGATAAAAAATTGGCTTCTTTACTATCCGGTTGAAAAATGGCTTTCGGCCTATACAGATTGTCTGATTACAATCAATGAGGAGGATTACACACGGGCGAAGGGACTTCAAAGGCGCGGCGGCCTGACGCGGAAAATTCACGGCATCGGCGTCAATACCGAGCGCTTCCGGCCTGTCAGCCTGAAAGAGCAGCAAAGACTCAGAGAAAAACACGGATTTCGCGAGGATGATTTTATCTTGGTTTATCCCGCTGAGCTCAATCTGAACAAAAATCAGAAGCTGTTAATCGAGGCCGCAGCCTTGCTGAAAGACAAAATTCCGTCGCTCCGCCTTGTTTTTGCCGGAGAAGGAGCGATGGAACAAACGTATCGAACATTAGCTGAAAAGCTTGGCGTTTCCCGGAATGTCCGCTTTTACGGCTTTTGCCGAGACATACATGAGTTGATTCAGCTTGCGGATGTGTCTGTCGCATCCAGCATCAGAGAGGGTCTCGGCATGAATGTGCTTGAGGGGATGGCGGCGGAAAAACCGGCAATTGCCACGGATAACCGCGGGCATCGGGAAATCATCAGAGACGGAGAAAACGGTTTTCTAGCCAAAACTGGTGACAGTGCCGAGTTTGCCGGCCGGATTGAACAGTTGTATCATAAGCCGGAACTCCGCAGAAAGCTGGGACAGAAAGGCCGAAAAACAGCCTTGCGCTTTTCTGAGGCGCGAACGGTAGAAGAAATGGCAGATATTTATTCCGTCTACATGGATATGGATACAAAGGAGAAAAGCATATGAACTCAGGACCAAAAGTTTCTGTCATTATGGGCATATATAATTGTGAACGCACTTTGGCGGAAAGCATTGAATCCATTCTCAGCCAGTCCTATAAAAATTGGGAGCTGATTATGTGCGATGATGCGTCCACAGACGGCACGCTCCGCATCGCGAAGCAGTATGCGGCTCATTACAGCGACCGCATCAAGCTGATTCAAAACAAAACAAACAAGCGGCTTGCCGCATCATTAAATCATTGTCTTTCGCATGCGGAAGGAGAGTATATCGCACGCCAGGACGGAGACGACCTTTCATTTCCGCGCCGTCTGGAAAAGCAGGTCGCGTTTTTAGAAAAGCACCGCCACTATCAGGTGGTTGGCACAGGCATGCTTGTGTTTGATGAATATGGTGTAAGAGGCAAACGCATTCTGCCATCTGTTCCTGAGCCGGGCATCATGGCAAAAGGGACCCCGTTTTGCCACGGGACAATTATGATGAGAACGAGCGCCTACCGCACGCTGAAAGGCTACCGTTCGGTGCGGCGGACGAGACGGATGGAGGATATTGATTTGTGGCTTCGCTTTTTTGAAGAAGGCTTCAGGGGCTACAATCTTCAGGAAGCCTTGTATAAAGTAAGGGAAGACAGCGATGCATTCAAGCGCCGGTCATTTACATATTCAATCGACAATGCCATCCTTGTCTATCAGGCATGCAGGCGCTTAAAGCTCCCTTTATCTGATTACATATATATCGCAAAACCGTTAATCCGCGCGTGTATGCCTGCAGCTGTGATGAATCGCTACCACAAAAAAAGAGTGATGAACCAAAAGGAAGGGCTTGTCAAGCATGAATAGCAGCCAAAAACGCGTGCTTCATGTTCTAAGCGGCATGAACAGGGGCGGCGCGGAAACCATGGTGATGAATTTATATCGGAAAATGGACAGAAGCAAAGTACAATTTGATTTTTTAACATATCGAAATGATCCGTGCGCTTACGATGAAGAAATTTTATCTTTAGGCGGGCGGCTTTTTTATGTCCCGAGCATCGGGCAAAGCAATCCCCTTACATTTGTGAGGAATGTGAGAAACACGATTAAAGAAAATGGGCCGTTCAGTGCGGTTCATGCGCATACGGATTTCCAAACGGGTTTTATCGCCCTTGCCGCAAGGCTTGCCGGAGTGCCGGTCAGGGTATGCCATTCCCACAATACGTCATGGAAGACGGGCTTCAATTGGAAGGATCGCCTGCAGCTGATGATGTTCAGGCGGCTTATCTTGGCGAATGCGACAGCACTGTGTGCCTGCGGAGAGGATGCGGGCAGATTTTTATTCGGGCGGTCCAACATGGAGCGGGAGCGTGTTCAGCTCCTTCCGAACGGGATTGATCTAGATTTGTTTGCGCCAAACGGGCAGAGGGCTGATGAAGAAAAAACAGCGCGAGGCATTGCAGCTGACCGTCTCATCATCGGGCATGTGGCTAGGTTTCATGAAGTGAAAAACCACGCGTTTCTGTTGAAGCTTGCTTCACATCTCAAGGAACGAGGGATTCGCTTTCAGCTCGTCCTCGCAGGAGACGGGCCGCTGCGAGAGGAGATAGCAAAGGAGGCGCGGCGGCAGGATCTGCTTTCAGATGTCCTCTTCTTAGGCACTGAAGACCGCATTCATGAATTGATGCGCACCTTTGATGTGTTTGTCATGCCGTCTCTGTATGAAGGCTTGCCGGTTGTGCTTGTGGAAGCGCAGGCGTCTGGGCTTCCATGCATCATTTCAGATACGATTACAGAAAAAGTCGACGCCGGTCTTGGGCTTGTGACGAGATTGAATCTTTCTGAGCCGATCGGCGTCTGGGCTGAAACCATTGCAAGGGCCGCCGCAGCAGGCAAGCCGAAGCGTGAGCTCATCAAAGAAACACTCGCTGAACTCGGCTATGATGCACGGCAAAATGTAGGAGAGCTGCTGAATATGTACAATATCAGCAGCGTAAAAGGACAATAACGATGCTTGTATATACCGTCAATATGGGGATTGTATATATTTGGTCCTGGTTTGCCAAAATGTGCGGCAGCCGTGACGATTCGCTTGCCACAGGGTATCGGCCGAATAAGCTTTTGATCTGGATTCCGCTTGCTTCACTTGTTCTTGTGTCAGGTCTCCGTTACAGAGTCGGAACGGATTTTCAGACGTACACACTGCTGTACGAATTGGCGGACAATTATCAAAATGTGTGGCAAATATTCGGTTTCGGCACAGCGAAAACGGCGACAGATCCGGGTTTTACCGCACTCCTTTGGCTGCTGAATTTCATCACGAAAGATCCGCAAATCATGTATATCACGGTTGCGGCCGTGACCTACAGCTTTATTTTGAAGACACTCGCCGACTATGGCAGGCCGTTTGAGCTGAGTGTCTTTTTATTTTTGGGAACCTTTCATTATTACGCGTCTTTTAACGGCATCAGGCAATACATGGTGGCAGCCGCTTTATTTTGGGCGATCCGTTACATCATCAGCGGGAACTGGAAGCGATATTTTCTGATCGTGGTGATCAGCTCGCTCTTTCATTCCTCAGCGCTGATTATGATTCCAGTGTATTTTATTGTCAGAAGAAAAGCCTGGTCACCGGCGATATTCGGCCTATCAGCTCTATTTCTCGGCATGACGTTTTTATATCAAAAATTTATTTCTGTGTTTGTCGTTGTACTTGAAAACAGCTCCTACAGCCATTATGAAAAATGGCTCATGTCGAATACAAATGGAATGAATGTGATCAAAATCGCTGTCTTGATTCTGCCGCTGTTTCTTGCCTTTTGCTATAGGGCGCGTCTGCGGAAGCTGTGGCCGCAAATTGATATCGTCGTCAATTTGTGCCTGCTTGGGTTTTTGTTCGGGCTTTTGGCCACAAAGGACGTCATCTTTGCCAGATTCAATATTTATTTCGGTCTGTATCAATTGATCTTAGTCCCTTATTTTGTCAGGATATTTGATGAAAAATCGAATGCCCTTATTTATATCGCGATCGTTGTTTGTTATTTACTTTACAGTTATTTGCTTATGCCGGTTGATTCGTCCGTTCTGCCTTACAGAACGATTTTTTCCCGGTAATTTATGCAAGAGGAGCCGGTCATTATGGAAACACCTGCGGTTAGTCTGCTAGTCGCTGTTTATAACACAGAAACATATATCAGAACATGTCTCGAATCACTGCAGAACCAGACGGTGAACAATATTGAAATCATCATCGTCAATGACGGTTCGGCAGATGCCAGCCCGGATATCGCGGAGGAATACGCCAAAAAGGATCACAGGTTCAGGGTGATTCACCAAGAGAACCAGGGGCTCGGCGCGGTTCGGAATAAAGGCATTGAGGCGGCCCGCGGCGAGTTTATCGCGTTTATCGATTCAGATGATTGGATTGAGCCTGATTATTGCGAACGAATGCTCCAGGCAGCAGACGGCAAAACTGATCTGATCATTTGCAATTATGCGGCGGAGCTTGAGGACACTGGAAAAACCATGGTCTCTGACATTGCGGAAACCTATCAGGATCAGCCTAAGGAGCACTATATCAAGGCGTTATTCGAAGGAAAGGTCAGAGGGTTTTCCTGGAACAAGCTGTACAGAAGAAGCATGGTTGAAGCGCATCGGCTGTCGTTTCCGCTTCGGGGCGAGCTGGAGCATGTCGAGGATCAGTTTTTCAGCTTCAGGGCTCATTTTTTCGCCCGCTCGGTATCCTATGTAAAAGCGCCGCTCTATCATTACCGAATTCACCTTTCCTCCATTGTGCAGCGCTATCAGAACAAACTGTTTGAATCAGGGCTTGCGCTGTACGAGGCGAATGCGGCGTTTTTACAGGAGAACAACAAACTGGAGGAGTATCATAAGGAGCTTGATACATTTATCGTTCTTCACAGCAGCATCTGTATGCTGAATGAATGGAAAACGAGCGGCAGCCGCCGGCTGTTTGAAAAACTTAGAAATGTCGGCGTGATTTGCGCGGACCCGGTGTTTCAAGAGAGCCTCTCAAAAACGGGAACTGCGTCTTTTGACACGAAACGGTCCTGCCTGCTGCTGATGGCGAAATACAGAATGATTCCGTTCGTCGCTATGGCATCGGCCGTATATCAGCGTGTGATCGAGTACAAAATGAGAAACAGAGGGTGAGGACATGTCATTACAATCATTGAAAATCAATCTTGCAGAATGGCTGCTGCTTAAGGTCAAATACCCGTCCCAATATTGGCTGGGTGCGGCAGATCAGCCGGTAAAGGCCGCAGCGCATCAGAAAAAAATCATACTAACCCTGCTGCCGTCCCATGATAATTTGGGAGATCACGCGATTGCTTATGCCAGCAAGGCATTTCTTGAAAGTGAATACCCCGATTTTAATATCGTCGAAATCGATATGAAGGACATTTACAAATCAGCGAAAGCGCTGCTCCGCTCGCGCCATCCGGAGGATATGGTGTTTATCATCGGGGGCGGAAACATGGGGGATTTATACCGTTATGAGGAGTGGACGCGCCGTTTCATCATTAAAACATTTCACGACTATCGGGTGATCCAGCTTCCGGCGACGGCTCATTTTTCCGACACGAAAAAAGGGCGCAAAGAGCTGAAACGGGCGCAGAAAATTTATAACGCGCACCCCGGCTTATTGTTGATGGCCCGCGATGAAACGACGTATCAGTTTATGAAACGGCATTTTCAAGAGAAAACGATTTTGAAGCAGCCCGACATGGTGCTGTATTTAGACAGAAGCAAGACCCCCGCAGAACGCGATGGGGTTTATATGTGTTTGCGCGAGGATCAGGAAAGCGTTCTTCAGGAGGATGAGAGAAAAAGGGTCAAGGCCGCGCTTTTTGAAGAGTTCGGCGACATTCAATCCTTTACGACAACGATCGGGCGCCGGGTCAGCAGAGATTCACGGGAGCAGGAGCTTGAAGCGCTGTGGACTAAGCTGCAAAGCGCAGAGGCCGTTGTTACTGACAGGCTTCACGGCATGATTTTTTGCGCGCTGACAGGAACGCCGTGTGTCATCATCCGCTCTTTCGACCATAAGGTGATGGAAGGCTATCAATGGCTCAAAGACATCCCATCCATGAGGCTGATTGAACATCCGGATCCGGAGCGTGTGACATCCGCAGTAAAAGAGCTGTTAACAAAAGAAACGCCTGGTGCCGGCTTTCCGAGAGATGCGTATTTTAAAGGGCTGCGTGACAAAATCAGCGGTGAAGTGCAATGACTCCGCTCGCCAGCGTTATAGTCCCGATGTATAATGTTGAACCATTTATAGAGGAGTGCATTGATTCTCTGCAGCGTCAAACGCTTTCTGATATTGAAATCATCCTCGTGAATGACGGCTCGCCGGATCGTTCTGGCGAGCTTGCAGAGAACTATGCAAAACGAGATGCGAGAATCCGGGTCATCCATCAGACAAACGGCGGGCTGAGTGCTGCGCGAAATGCGGGAATAAGAGCCGCAAAGGGGACGTACATCGGCTTTGTTGACGGAGACGATTATGTATCTTCCGACATGTTCCAGAGGCTGATAGAAGAAGCAGAGCAAAATCAGCTAGACATCGCCGGGTGCGGTTTTTACAAGCAGTCAGCGGACGGGCAGACTTATGTGCCGCCGCAGCTTGACACAAACCGCGTGCTGACAAAACCGGAAATTGCCGAACGGCTCAAACATGCTCACGAAACGAGATTTATATGGTATGTATGGCGTTATGTGTATCGCCGTGAGCTTTTGGATAGAACCAATCTGATGTTTGATGAAGACATCCGTTTTGCTGAAGATTCTCCCTTCAATTTGTCCGCTTTTTGCGGAGCGAAACGGGTGAAAATGCTGGATGAAGGCTTGTACATCTATCGTGAAAACCCGAACAGCCTGACAGAAGTTCCTTATAAGCCGGCGATGGATGAACAGATTCAAAAGCAATACCAGGCGAAAATGGCATTCTACAATCATCACGGCTTAGCGGGTGCATGCAAAGAAGATTTGAATGTGTACATATGCAGGCACCAGCTTCCGATGCTTTTGGCAAACGCCTGTGCTTCTCCGAATCCGCCGAAAGACATCAAAAAGCAGATCAGACGGATTTTGTCCTATCACATGGTGCGCCAGGCTGTCAGACATACACCGGTTCAGCATAAGCAATTATTAAGAGGTGAGCGTTTGGTATTAGCACTGTGCAAATGGCGGCTCATATTTCTCATCAAGCTGTTTTTCGAGCAGCGGGGAACAATGAAAGGCAGTGCGAAGCAGGCATGAAATTCACGATCAACTTCAGCGCTAATCTTGCGGCATTCCTCTTGTCCGTTTTCCTGTCGGTCTGGATGACGCCTTTCATTGTGAAAACGCTTGGTGTGGAAGCGTTCGGCTTTGTTCATTTAACACAAAACGTGATTAATTACTTTTCAATTATCACCGTAGCGCTCAGCTCAGTTGTCGTACGCTTCTTTTCTGTCGCCGCCCACAGAGGAGAGCGGGAAAAAGCAAATGCGTATATCAGCAATTATTTGGCGGCGTCTGTTTTGATTTCATTGCTTCTTTTGCTGCCGCTTGCGGGCTCGGCTTTTTTGATTGACCGGGTGATGAACGTGCCGCCGGCGCTCTTGGCTGATGTGCGTTTGTCGATTTTGATAGGCAGTCTGCTGTTTATTTTAACGTTTTTGATGGCGGGGTTCGGCGCTGCACCCTTTTATGCCAACCGCCTTTATATCACCAGCACCATTCAGGCGGTGCAAATGCTTGTACGCGTTTTGTCTGTGCTGCTTTTGTTTGCATGTTTTGCGCCGAAAATCTGGCAGATCCAGCTTGCGGCTTTAGCTGGCGCTGTCATAGCAGCTGTGCTGTCTTTCTATTTCTTCAAAAAACTGATTCCGTGGTTCTCGTTTCGTATGAAGGATCTTTCTTTCCGAATAAGCAAGGAGCTGTTTCAAGCAGGCGCGTGGAACTCCGTCAATCAAATCGGCGTTCTGCTTTTTTTGCAGATTGATCTATTAACCGCCAATTTGGTGCTGGGGGCGTCTGCAGCCGGGAAGTACGCGGCGATTATCCAGTTTCCGCTGCTGCTGCGAAGCTTGGCTGGAACGGTCGCATCTCTGTTTGCGCCGCTTATGACTTCGTATTACTCAAAAGGCGATATGGACGGATTGGTGGATTACGCCAATAAGGCGGTGAGGCTGAACGGTCTTCTGCTCGCGCTTCCTGCTGCCTTATTGGGCGGATTGGCGGGGCCTTTTCTGACGATTTGGCTCGGGCCATCCTTTTTGTCTATAGCACCGCTTTTATATATTCATGCCGGATACTTGGTGGTCAGCCTCGCCTTTATGCCGCTGTTTTATATAGCGACCGCTTTTAATAAACAAAAAACACCGGCGATTGTGACCCTGCTGCTAGGTGCGGTGAATGTGGTGCTGGCTGTCGCGCTGAGCGGTCCGGCTCATCTCGGCCTGTACGGCATTACATTGGCAGGGGCGATTTCCCTTATTTTAAAAAATGCCATCTTTACGCCGCTTTATGTATCCCGCATTACCGGCTATAAAAAGCACGTGTTCTTCAAAGGCATCATCGGGCCTCTTTCAGCCGCTGTGTTTGCCTGGGCGGTTTGTGAGGCGATCCGGTTCGTTGTGAAGATTGACGGCTGGGCATCACTGATAGCGGCGGGAATGACAGTCAGCTGCTGCTACGCCATTTTCGCGTTTACGCTTGTTTGTACGAAAGAGGAAAGACAGCTGGTACTGAAACGGTTGCGAAAAACGAAAGGAGCTGTGAATCTTTGATCCTGAAACGATTTTTTGATCTGACGGCCGCCACTCTTTTATTGTGCTGCACAAGTATTATCATTTTGTTCACCATCGCCGTTATCAGGCTGAGAATAGGATCACCTGTCTTCTTTAAGCAAGTAAGGCCGGGCCAGAACGGCAAGCCGTTCACCCTTTATAAATTCCGAACGATGACGGATGAACGGGACAGTGAAGGAAACCTGCTGCCCGATGAAGTCAGGCTGACGAAAACGGGCAGGCTGATCAGAAAGCTGAGCATTGATGAGCTTCCGCAGCTGCTGAATGTCCTAAAAGGCGATCTGAGCCTTGTCGGCCCGCGGCCGCTTTTGATGGACTATCTTCCGCTTTATACAGTAAAGCAGGCCCGGCGCCATGAGGTGAAGCCCGGTATCACAGGCTGGGCGCAAATCAATGGCAGAAACGCGATTTCCTGGGAAAAGAAATTTGAATTAGATGTTTGGTACGTTGACAATCGGTCATTTTTTCTCGATTTAAAAATTTTATGTTTGACGGTGCGAAAAGTACTCGTTTCTGAAGGGATTCAGCAAACCAATCATGTGACCGCGGAACGCTTTACCGGAAGCGGAGATGTGTCCTCATGAGAAACGTTGCCATTGTGGGTGACGGGGGACACGGAAAGGTGATTAGAGAGTTGATTAACGCCCGGCCAGACACACGCTTAGCTGCTGTGCTGGATGATAAATTCAGAACGCTTGAATCCGGAAAAGAGTGGTACACAGGTCCGCCGGAAGCCGTTATTGAATTGCGTAAGCTCATTCCCGATGTGCTCTTTCTGATCGCAATCGGAAACAACAGTGTCAGAAAAAAGCTGGCAGAGCGGCTGAGACTGAAAAAAGAAAATTTCATTACATTGATTCACCCATCAGCCATCGTCAGCGAGTCGGCTGTCATCGGGGAAGGGACCGTGATTATGGCGGGCGCGATTATTCAGGCGGACGCGCGTATCGGCGCCCACTGCATCATCAATACGGGCGCAGTGGCGGAGCATGATAATCAAATCAGTGATTACGTCCATCTTTCCCCGCGAGTCACGCTGTCAGGAGCAGTTGCCGTTCAGGAAGGCGCCCACCTTGGAACCGGTGCTTCTGTCATTCCGCAGCTCACAATCGGGGCCTGGAGCACTGTGGGCGCCGGCTCCGCGGTGATCCGTTCCATACCGGACCGGGCAACGGCGGCCGGTGCCCCGGCGCGCACGATTTCTTCCATTCAAACATAAACACAAAGGATGATTATATGAATAAAAAAATCTATTTATCTCCCCCTCATATGAGCGGCAGAGAGGAGCGCTTTATTTCAGAAGCCTTTCGTTCAAACTGGATTGCGCCGCTTGGTCCGCTCGTGAATACATTTGAAGAACAACTGGCTGAACGCGTCGGCGCAAAAGGAGCCGCTGCGGTCAGCTCAGGAACGGCGGCGATTCATCTGGCGCTGCGTTTGCTTGAGATAAAAGAAGGAGACAGCGTGTTTTGCCAGTCCTTCACATTTGTGGCAACCGCCAACCCGATTTTGTATGAAAAAGCGGTGCCCGTCTTTATTGATTCTGAGCCTGATACGTGGAATATGTCGCCGAAAGCCCTTGAAAAAGCGCTGGAGGATGCGAAAAGAAACGGAAAGCTGCCAAAAGCGGTCATTGCCGTCAATCTATATGGGCAAAGCGCGAAAATGGATGAAATCGTCAGCCTGTGTGATGCATACGGAGTACCTGTGATTGAGGACGCAGCTGAATCTCTTGGCACAGTTTATAAAGGGAAGCAAAGCGGGACATTTGGACGCTTCGGCATTTTTTCATTTAACGGGAACAAAATCATCACCACATCAGGCGGCGGGATGCTCGTTTCAGACGATGAAGCCGCCATTGAGAAAGCAAGATTTCTCGCCTCGCAGGCCCGTGACCCGGCTGTTCATTATCAGCACAGCCAAATCGGGCACAATTACAGGCTGAGCAATATCCTCGCCGGCATAGGCATTGCCCAGCTTGAAGTGCTGGATGAGCGGGTGGAGAAAAGAAGGGCCATTTTTACGAGATATAAACACGCACTAGGTCACATAAACGGCGTCCGCTTTATGCCGGAGCATGCAGCAGGCGTATCCAACCGCTGGCTTACCACGCTCACACTTGATAACGGACTGAACCCGTATGACGCGGTTCAGCGGCTTGCAGAAGAAAACATTGAAGCGCGTCCGCTGTGGAAGCCGCTCCATACCCAGCCGCTATTTAAGAGCTCTTTATTTTATTCTCATGAAGATACAGGAAGCATATGCGATGATCTTTTCAAGCGAGGGATCTGTCTTCCATCAGGGTCAAATCTGACGGAAGAAGAGCAAGACAGGGTCATTGATGTGCTCGTACACTTATTCCAAACTGGCGAGGTGAAAACATGGACAGCAAGCATTCGATGATCGGCCTAAAACAGAAACTGTCCGGGCTGCTCGACATCATTCCGAAACAATCCGAAATCATATACGCTGACTATCCTCTATACGGAAATGTAGGGGATTTATTTATTATGAAGGGGACAGAAGCCTTTTTTAAGGAACACGGAATACGGGTCAAGAAACGCTGGAATCCCGACAATTTCCCCGTCGGCCGAAAGCTCGACCCGAATCTCATCATCGTCTGCCAGGGAGGCGGCAACTTTGGGGATTTGTATCCGTATTATCAAAGCTTTAGAGAGAAGATCATCCAAACCTATCCGAACCATAAAATTGTGATCTTGCCGCAATCGATTTATTTCCAAAACGAAGACAATCTCAAACGGACGGCGGAGATATGTTCTAAGCATGCAAACCTCCATATCATCACAAGGGAAAACGTCTCCTATGCTACGGCACGGGCTTATTTTATAAGCAATCACATTAGGCTTCTGCCTGACATGGCTCATCAGCTGTTTCCCGTCGTTCCCACGGAGCAGCCGCTCAACCAAAAGCTGAAATTTATCAGAACAGATCATGAAGCGAATAGGGAGCTTCAGGAACACGCAAAAGCGGAAAGCTACGACTGGCGCACGGTGCTGTCAGCTTCAGACCGCAGGACGATCGCTTTTCTGCAAACATTGAACGTTCTGAACAAAAAAGCGGGCAACCCTCTGCCCATCGCGTATATATGGGAAAAATACTCGGATTATATCGTCAAAAAAGCGATTCGTTTTTTCAGCCGTTACGAATCGGTGGAAACATCCAGACTGCACGGCCACATCCTGTCTTCTCTTCTTCAAAAAGAAAACACGGTTATTGATAATTCGTACGGGAAAAACGCCAATTACTATCACACCTGGATGGAAGGAGTGCCAAACACCCGGCTCATCCAGAACGCCTCAAAGAAAGAAAACCTTCCTGCTCACATGTGAGCGGAAGGTTTATTTTGATTCTCCCCGTTTGACTTTGTTGTACGCTTCATCTAAATGCTGAATCCGTTTCAAGACGACTGCGTTTTTTGTCAGCTGGTCCTGCACAAGCGTTGAGACGACGGAACGGTAGTAGCTGTTCATCGCGTGGATTTTATCCTCAGACTGATTCATTTCAATATGCTGTTTGAAATTCTCAATAAAATAAGGGACGGAAAAAAGTTCAGACATTTCTTTGGCAGCTCCTTTTTCATAAATGTATACGGTGTGATCTCAATCATGTAAAATGAAGAAAGGGGAGTGAGCAAGATGGATATGAAACTTCAGCAAGTACAAGTATTAAAGCCTCAACTGACACAGGAGCTCAGGCAGGCCATCACGCTGCTAGGCTATCATTCGGCAGAACTCGCCGAATACATTGATGAGCTCTCACTGGAAAACCCTCTTATTGAACGAAAGGAAACAGACACACCGCCACTATCTTACCATAAAACAAACAAAAACAGGATGAATGCACAGGAAGCGGGCCTTCAACTAAGTGATCCGCAAAAAACATTGCAGGATGCGTTAAAACACCAGTCACTCGATATGAATCTGACAAAGACTGAAAAAAAGATTTTCAATTATCTGATTCATTCGCTTGATTCGAATGGGTATTTAGAAGATGAAGTGGAGGAGGCAGCGCGGCGCCTATCTGTTTCGACAGAGGAAACGGAAGCTGTTTTGGCAAAACTCCAGTTATTAGAGCCGGCTGGTATCGGCGCAAGATCTCTGCAAGAATGCATTCTGCTTCAATTAAAACGGCTGCCGAACAGAAATGAACAAGCGGAAATGCTTGTTTCAGCTCATTTTGATGATTTTGCACAAAAAAAATGGAAAACGCTTTCAAATGAAACTGGAATTCCGCTTCATGTCATTCAGGATATCTCTGATAGCATCAGTGCGCTTCATCCAAGACCAGGCCTTCTGTTTGCACGGCCAGAGCAAGATATGTATATCGAGCCCGACGTTTTTATCACCGTGAAAAACGGGCACATCGCAGCGGAGCTGAATACCCGCTCGTTTCCTGATATTGAACTGCAACCGCAGTACAGCGCGCTGTTATCATCCGGCTCCTGCCAGGACACCGCCTCTTATTTATCTGCGAAATATCAGGAATGGCGCTGGCTGAGCCGTGCGCTGCGGCAGCGAAAACAGACGATTACGAGAATTGTCAATGAGCTGATCGCACGCCAAAAGGATTTCTTTCTGAAAGGGCGAAGCGCAATGAAGCCGCTGACTCTCAGGGAGATAGCGGACCGCCTAAGCCTTCATGAATCAACTGTGAGCCGGGCAATTAAAGGGAAAACGATACAAACGCCGTACGGACTGTTTGAGATGAAACTCTTTTTCTCAGCAAAAGCTGAGGCTTCAGGAGATGGAGATGCGTCTAACTACGCAGTCAAAACGCATCTTCAAGAACTTATCAATCAAGAAGACAAAACAAAACCGCTTTCAGATCAAAAGATTGCCGATTTGCTATGTGAACAGCGCGGGATCCAAATCTCCAGACGAACCGTGGCAAAATACCGCGATCAAATGAACATTCCGTCATCAGCAGCAAGAAAACGATATAAATAAAATCCTCCCGTGACGGGAGGATTTTACTAATGTAAGGGGAGACGACTTACGACCAACTCTCCTGTTTGAACGCCCTCACATCCTGTAAAAATTGTGTCTAGACATCAAACGTGTATGAGAAAATGATTTTTTATAAGGAAGTTTTCCATGAAAAAATGGAACTTTATCTTCGGTCTAAACGATTCAGTTAATTGTTTTTTTGTTCATTTTGAGCAGTGAATTTATAATAAGCGACATTTTCACCAGACTTTAATTTTTTTGGAACTGAATATGGGCGGTATTCCCAATAACCGAGATATGCTGCTGTTGACATAGAATGATTACCTGTAATCTCGCTTACTGCTTTAGCAGATGGAGTGAAGGTAAAAGCAGTGAACAACATCACAGATAAAACAATGAAACTAGTAAAAGAAACATACAACTTTTTTATTATTATTATATAACCATTTTTTATTACGAACGCCCCTAGATTATATGTCATATTACATTATTTTCCTTTATAATTGTTAAAAAATTGATTTATTTGTCGATATCAACCATAACAAAGTAAATGTGAAAAGAGGAAATGGTATGCGCATAAAAGATAGTGTAAAGCTGCAACACTTAGCACAACAAATCAATAAGCAAAGTTATTCATCTATCCGCAAAAAAGATACAGTCGCAAAACAGGAGAATCAGTTCCATGCTTACAAAAATTCATCGCCCGTACAAAGCAGCAACCTGAAACAAATCAATTATTCTAGAGAATCGGTAATGAGTGATAAGAATGAGGTCGCAAAACGATATCAATTAGCGAACGAGAAAACAGTTGTGGATACAGGTGAGGAAACGTTAATTCATAGCAGAAATCCATATGTTTCCGAAAGTGACATTGAAATTCAAATACTTAATGAAAAATATAGCCGAATCAATAGAATCAATTTATCAAAAGAGAATCCGATTGGTTATATACGCGACAAATATAAAAATGTCAATTCACCATATTTTCGTCATGATTTAACAAACGAAGAGAGACAAGCAGCATATGACAATGAGACAGAGTGGCTTTATAAAGGAAAAGCGCAACATTACAATATGCGAGATGCGGCGTTTCGGCATGTTGATATGTCTGGACCAAATGAGGATGATCGAGCAAAAGCATTTCAGCGAGATGTTGTGAATCAACAAATTGGCCTTCTCTTTGATCGCCAACACCTGACGATTCCAAAGAATACAAAATTAACATTTACCATTACCCCATTTGATTATGCTGCAACAGTGACAGGAACCAATGATCAAAAGGTAATTGACACGATTGAAGCCCTTTTGAATAGCGGCAGTAACAGCAAAGAATTATTTCAACATATTATCGGAAGCAGGACAGATGATTCCACACAATTTGAGAAAAAAACATACGACAAATACCGAGTTGTTCGAGAAATATATGAAAAAACCGGTTATTATCTTGGTGATCTTCATGCCCAAAATGGAACTTACCTGACAGAGGACGGACGTGACATTTTAGATGTGTATCGTGAAGCATTAGAAAAAGATCCATTAACGAAAGACTTTACGTTAGTAGCGTTATCTCATTACGGATCTGAAGTAAAGCACCTTGCATCAGTTGGGTATGATACCGTTCCTGACTTGGTTTTATCGATTCATTATCAAAATGGATTCCTTGAGGATGCGGGCCAGAGCAAAAATTATAGTGCAAACAACCGCGCTTGGCTGCCGTCATTGCAGCTTTCGGATCGTTAAAACTGACATGATGATTCCCTCCCGTGACGGGAGGATTTTTTAAGGAATCATCCAGCTGAACACATGATGCTGCAAAAAGGTAATGATGCAGACGAGCAGCAGTAAAAACAGGCTGTGCTTAATGGTAAAGCGGAAAAGATCTGACTCTTTTCCGGCGAGTCCTACCGCTGCGCACGCCACCGCAATTGACTGCGGTGAAATCATTTTCCCTGTCACACCGCCCGAAGAGTTGGCGGCGACAGACAGAACAGGGTCCATGCCGACCGATAACGCGGTGACTTTTTGCAGGTTGCCGAACAGCAGGTTGGCAGAAGTATCTGAGCCGGTAATGAAGACGCCGAGCCAGCCGAGAACAGGCGAAAAGAAGGTAAACATCGAACCTGTCAGTGCAAGTGTCATCCCGAGTGTCGTGCTCATTCCCGAGGAATTGGTAACATAGGCAAAACCAACGACAGAAGCGATAGTCAAAATCGGAAACTTCAACTCTTGGATCGTTTCCTTAAAAGCGGCTCCCCAGTCTTTCCACGAAATGGCCGTGATGAACTTTGACAGCACAGCGGCAATCAATATCGCGGTGCCGGCCGAACCAAGCACCTCAAGCTTGTAAACCGCTTCAATCGGCGTACCGTCAGCATTTACAATTTGATTGTTCAAAAAAGGCACACCAGGTGCGAAAGTCAGTTTTTCGCCAACAGCATCCAGCCACTTCAAAAAAACAGCAGAGCCTTCATAATGCCCGGTCAGCGCGGATTTGACAGCTGGAATACCCCATATAGAAATCATCACCGTCAGCAGCAGAAATGGCGACCAAGCTTTAAAAATCTGTCCGCCGCTATACGCAGCCGCAGCCGGATTCGTTTTCGCCATTTCAATCGCGGCGGCTGATTCCTGTTCACCGGCAAACCGGAATGTTGTTTTCGGCTTCCACACTTTCAGAAACACAGCAAGCGCAGCCATTGAAACAAGTGCCGACAAAACATCAGGCAGCTCTGGTCCTAAGAAATTGGAACTGAGATATTGAACAACAGCAAAGGAAACACCGGAAACGAGAATCGCAGGCCAGACCTCCAAGGCTTTCCTGAACCCGCTCATAATGATGATTAAATAAAGAGGAATAAATACAGATAAAAACGGCAGCTGGCGCCCGACCATTTGCGAAATCTCCATCGCCGGGATCCCTGTCGGCCCTTCTACGGCTGTAATCGGAATCCCAATCGCCCCAAAGGCGACCGGCGCCGTATTGGCGATCAAACAGATGCCCGCCGCGTAAAGAGGGTTAAAGCCGAGGCCGACCAGCAGCGCGGCAGAAATGGCGACCGGCGCCCCGAAGCCGGCAGCCCCTTCTAAAAAAGCCCCGAATGAGAAAGCGATCAGGAGCGCCTGAAGCCGGCGGTCATCCGTAATGGAGAGAACAGAACTGCGAATGATATCAAACTGCCCCGTTTTTACCGTGATTTTATATAAAAAAACAGACGTCACAATGATCCAGCCGATCGGTAAAATCCCGTATACAGCTCCTTGTGTCGCGGACATCAGCGCTTTTTCCGCCGGCATCCGATAAACCAATACAGCAATGACAAGGGCGATCCCCAATGTCGCCAAGCCCGCTGTATACCCCTTCATCCTTTTAATCGCGAGCGCCCAAAAAAAGAAAATGATCGGTACAAGTGCGGCAAGCGCTGATAAAAGCAAATTTCCCCCTATAGGCGTATATGCCTGTGTCCATTGCATCCCAAACCCCTCCTTGAAACATAAACTGGCGTTATGTGTGAGCGGTTTCTATAGATGATATGATCATCTGATGACTAGGTAATACGACCAGTTACCTAGCATTATATTTTGAAAAAAATCAAAGTACAAGACTTTTTGACAAAATTGTCAAAATCTTTTGGCGGCCCCCAAAACAGAGTATAATAGATCGTAAACAGCCAGACCTACAAGTTACGGGGTGAAATTGCATTGAAATACAAACAGATTAAAACAAAGAAAATATACGAAGAAGTGGCGGATGCGCTATTAGATATGATCAAAAACGGCGATTTGAAGCCGGGAGATAAACTGGACTCGGTTCAGGCGCTTGCTGAAAGCTTTCAAGTCAGCCGCTCAGCGGTTCGCGAAGCGCTTTCCGCGCTAAAAGCGATGGGGCTTGTTGAAATGAAACAGGGAGAAGGCACGTACCTGAAGGAATTTGAGCTCAACCAAATTTCTCAGCCGCTCTCAGCCGCCCTTCTCATGAAAAAAGAGGACGTCAAGCAGCTGCTCGAGGTCAGAAAACTGCTTGAAATCGGCGTGGCGTCATTAGCGGCTGAAAAAAGGACGGCAGCCGATCTCGAAAGAATTCATGCTGCATTAGAGGAAATGGGCAGCATTGAAGCGGACGGGGAGCTGGGCGAGAAAGCAGACTTCGCATTTCATCTTGCGCTTGCGGACGCTTCCCAAAATGAACTTCTTAAACACTTGATGAACCACGTATCATCATTGCTGCTGGAAACGATGAGAGAAACACGGAAAATCTGGCTGTTTTCCAAAAAGACCTCAGTCCAGCGGCTGTATGAGGAGCACGAACGGATTTACAATGCCGTGGCTGCACAGGATGGAGCGCAGGCGGAAGCCGCCATGCTGGCGCATTTGACGAATGTGGAAAATGTGCTTTCGGGATATTTCGAGGAAAATGTGCAATAATCAACTCATTTCCCGGGCAATTCCGCAAGTGCCAAAATGATATAAACACTCGAGACTGAGCCGCAAATGGTTCAGTCTTTTTCCTTGAATGCAGCAAGGGCTATGCGCGCTTGACATTTTCAGAAAAGAAAGTAAAATATTTTACTAAAATGAACGAGAACTGAATAATGGAGGCAGATGCAATGGCGACAATTAAAGATATCGCGCAGGAGGCGGGATTTTCGATTTCAACCGTTTCCCGCGTTTTAAATAACGATGAAAGCCTTTCTGTTCCTGATGAGACACGGGAGAAAATCTATGAAGCGGCGGAAAAGCTCAATTACCGCAAGAAAACAGTGAGGCCGCTAGTCAAACATATTGCGTTTTTATATTGGCTGACAGATAAAGAGGAATTAGAGGATGTCTATTTTAAAACGATGAGATTAGAAGTGGAGAAGCTGGCGAAAGCATTCAATGTCGATATGACCACCTATAAAATATCGGATGGAATCGAGAGCATTCCTGAATATACAGAAGGGTTTATAGCTGTCGGCACATTTTCTGATCAAGAACTGGCTTTCCTCAGACATCTCACTGACAACGGCGTCTTTATCGATTCAACACCTGATCCCGATCATTTTGACTCGGTAAGGCCTGATTTAGCCCAAATGACAAGAAAGACAGTAAATATTCTGAGTGAAAAAGGGCATCAGACCATCGGATTTATCGGCGGCACATACAAAAATCCGAACACCAACCAGGATGAAATGGACATCCGTGAACAAACCTTCAGATCCTATATGAGCGAAAAAGGCATGCTGGACGAGCGTTTTATTTTTTGTCATCGCGGATTCTCTGTAGAAAACGGCTACCGTTTGATGACAGCAGCCATTGACACATTAGGCGATCAGCTCCCGACTGCTTTTTTAATCGCGGCGGACCCGATTGCAGTGGGCTGTCTGCAGGCACTGAACGAAAAAGGAATTGCCATACCGAACAGGGTAAGCGTTGTAAGCATCAACAACATCAGCTTTTCAAAGTATGTCTCCCCCCCTCTGACAACGTTTCATATTGATATACATGAATTATGCAAAAATGCGGTTGAAATGCTGCTTGAACAGGTACAGGACAAGAGAAAGACGGTAAAAACATTATATGTGGGCGCGGAATTAATCGTCAGAAAGAGTATGAATTAACAATGGCTTAGGATGCTAAGCCATTTTTTATTGGATAAAAAAATTTACTTGTATGGGTAAATAGTTTGTTTACACATTTTCTCAGCCGTGCTATATTGTTTTAAAAGCGCTTTCATTCATACTGAAAGGGTGACGATCAATGAAAATGGTAAAAACGTATTCCGTACTCATACTGTGTGCGGCTGTCGGTTTATCCTCTCCTTTGGACGGCAGGCGCAAGCTTTAACCCCGGCAATAGCTTGATCAGTACATCCATCATTCCGAAGCATCCGACTTTCGACCATTACAAGGAATTATTTGCAGGCAAAGAAAGCCTTCAATATGTCCAGTGGTATATCAACTCCATGAAGATCAGCCTGTTTACGATGGCCGGGTCTTTGCTCTGCATCACGTTTACGGCCTATGCGTTTTCGCGCTTTCGGTTCAAAGGGAGGAAATACGCATTGACCCTCTTTTTATTGCTGCAAATGATTCCTCAGTTTTCGGCTTTAATCGCTTTGTTTGTATTGGCGCAAATCTTGGGAATGATCAATAGCCATTGGCTGTTAATCCTGCTTTATATCGCGGCTTGATCCCGATGAATACGTATTTGATGAAAGGGTACATGGACTCCATACCGATGGATTTAGACGAAAGCGCCAAGATTGACGGGGCCGGCAGCACAAAAATATGTTTCCGGATCATTCTGCCATTATCAAAACCGATGGCTGCCGTGGTCGCCATGAACGGGTTTACCGGCCCGCTTGGAGATTTTGTGCTGTCCTCAACGATATTGAGAACGCCTGAATCATATACATTGCCCGTCGGCCTATTTAATGTAGTGAATGATGTCATGGGGGCCAGCTATACGACATTTGCGGCCGGAGCCTTGCTCATCAGCATCCCGGTTGCCGTCATCTTTATCATGCTGCAAAAGAATTTTGTGTCCGGATTAACGGCAGGCGGAACGAAAGGCTAAGAGAATAGGGAGGAAAATATGATGTCAAAGCTTGAAAAAAAGCGCGTAACAGAAGCGGAATTTATGCTTCACGGAGGAGACTACAATCCTGATCAGTGGCTTGATCGGCCCGATATTTTAGCCGATGATATCGAGCTGATGAAGCTTTCTCATACGAATACGTTTTCTGTTGGCATTTTTGCGTGGAGCGCGCTTGAGCCGGAGGAGGGCGTGTATCAATTTGGCTGGCTTGATGATATTTTTGAACGGATTCATAGCATAGGCGGACGTGTCATATTGGCAACGCCGAGCGGAGCCCGTCCTGCCTGGCTGTCGCAAACCTATCCCGAAGTGCTGCGTGTCAATGCTGCCCGAGTCAAACAGCTGCACGGCGGAAGGCATAATCACTGCATCACATCAGAGGCCTATCGGGAAAAAACCCGGAACATCAACCGCTTGTTAGCAGAACGATACGGCAACCATCCGGCGCTGTTCATGTGGCATATTTCAAACGAATACGGAGGAGACTGCCATTGCGATCTATGCCAGCATGCTTTCAGGGAGTGGCTGAAATCGAAATATGACAACAGCCTCAAGACGTTGAACCACGCGTGGTGGACTTCGTTTTGGAGCCACACATTTAATGACTGGTCACAAATTGAAAGCCCTTCGCCGATCGGCGAAAATGGCTTGCATGGCCTGAATTTAGATTGGCGCCGGTTTGTCACCGATCAAACGATCTCGTTTTATGAAAATGAAATCATTCCGCTGAAAGAACTGACGCCTCATATCCCTATCACAACAAACTTTATGGCTGACACACCGGATTTGATTCCGTATCAGGGCCTCGACTACAGCAAATTTGCGAAGCATGTCGATGTCATCAGCTGGGACGCCTATCCGGTTTGGCACAATGACTGGGAAAGCACAGCTGATTTGGCGATGAAGGTCGGCTTCATCAATGACCTGTACCGAAGCTTGAAGCAGCAGCCTTTCCTATTAATGGAGTGTACGCCAAGCGCGGTCAATTGGCATGACGTGAACAAGGCGAAGCGCCCGGGCATGAATCTGCTGTCATCCATGCAGATGATCGCCCACGGTTCGGACAGCGTTCTCTATTTCCAATACCGCAAATCACGCGGATCATCAGAAAAATTGCACGGGGCGATTGTGGGGCATGACAATAGCCCGAAGAACCGCGTCTTTCAAGAGGTAGCCAAAGTCGGCAAAACATTAGAACAGCTGTCCGGAGTTGTCGGAACGAAGAGGCCTGCTGAAACCGCTATTTTATATGACTGGGAAAATCACTGGGCGCTCGAGGATGCTCAGGGGTTTGCCAAGGAGACAAAACGTTATGCGCAAACGCTTCAGCAGCATTACCGCACGTTCTGGGAACACGATATCCCTGTCGACGTCATCACGAAAGAACAAGACTTTTCACCATATAAATTGCTGATCGTCCCGATGCTGTACTTAATCAGCGAAGACACCATTTCTCGTTTAAAAGCGTTTACAGCTAACGGCGGTACCTTAGTCATGACATATATCAGCGGGATTGTGAACGAACATGATTTAACGTATATAGGCGGATGGCATCCGGATCTTCAAGCTATTTTCGGAATGGAGCCTCTTGAAACCGACACGCTGTATCCAAAGGATCGAAATGCTGTTAGCTACCGCAGCCAAACATATGAAATGAAGGACTATGCAACCGTGATTGAGTTAAAGACCGCGTCAGCAGAAGCGGTGTATCAAGAAGATTTTTACGCGCGTACGCCAGCGGTGACAAGCCATCAATATCAGCAGGGCAAGGCGTATTTTATCGGCGCGCGTTTGGAAGATCAATTTCATCGGGATTTCTATGAAGGGCTCATCACAGACCTGTCTCTTTCCCCTGTTTTTCCGGTTCGACACGGAAAAGGCGTCTCCGTACAAGCCAGGCAGGATCAGGACCATGATTATGTTTTTATCATGAACTTTACGGAAGAAAAGCAGCTGGTTACGTTTGATCAGAGTGTGAAGGACATGATGACAGGAGATATATTGTCAGGCGACCTGACGATGGAACAATATGAAGTGAGAATAGTCGTAAACACACATTAGGCTGAGGCTCCGCTTGATGCGTGCTGGGCTTTTTTTGAAACCGCGTGAGGGGTGGAATCATGAGAAGCGGATTGAAAATGTTCTTTGCGGCTGCCATCGTATGGAGTGTATTCAGTTCACCTGGATATGCTGCAGCTGTTAAGCAGGAAAAACATGTGCCAGAGGATCTTTCCGTTAAAAAAGCAGAGGGCATGAACAGGGACTTTATTAAAGGGGCAGATGTGTCCAGTGTTATTGCTTTGGAAAACAGCGGTGTCACCTTTTACAACACAAGCGGAAAACGCCAGGACATCTTTACAACCTTAAAACAAGCTGGCGTCAACTATGTTCGCGTCCGCATCTGGAATAACCCGTATGATTCAAGCGGCAATGGGTATGGCGGGGGAAACAATGATGTTCAAAAAGCCATCGAAATCGGAAAAAGAGCGACAGCAAACGGAATGAAGGTGCTGGCCGACTTTCATTATTCTGATTTCTGGGCGGACCCCGCGAAACAGAAGGTGCCTAAAGCGTGGGCGAATCTCAGCTTTGAAGCTAAAAAAGCAAGGCTCTACGAATTTACAAAACAAAGCCTGCAAAGGATGATCGAGGAAGGCGTCAATATCGGCATGGTTCAAGTCGGAAATGAAACGACAGGCGCATTTGCCGGCGAAACCGATTGGACAAAGATGAGCCAATTGTTTAACGAAGGAAGCCGGGCGGTCAGGGAAACAAACCGCGGCATTCTAGTCGCACTGCATTTTACCAATCCTGAAACGGCTGGAAGGTATTCATTTATTGCGGAAACACTCAGCAAAAACAAAGTGGATTATGATGTGTTTGCGAGCTCCTATTATCCTTTCTGGCACGGCACGCTGCAGAATTTGACCTCCGTCCTGAAGGCTGTTGCCGATACATACGGCAAAAAAGTCATGGTAGCGGAGACCTCGTACACATATACCGCTGAAGATGGCGACGGTCATGAAAATACGGCGCCAAAAAGCGGACAGACGCTGCCATATCCAATATCCGTTCAAGGCCAGGCGAATGCGATAAGAGATGTGATGCAGGCCGTAGCGAATACGGGCACGGCAGGACTTGGCGTTTTCTATTGGGAGCCGGCGTGGATTCCGGTCGGGCCGAAAACGCGGGTGGAGAAAAACAAAGTGTTGTGGGAAACATATGGGTCAGGATGGGCCTCCAGTTATGCTGCCGAATACGACCCTGAAGATGCAGGGAAGTGGTACGGGGGAAGTGCTGTGGATAACCAAGCTTTGTTTGATTGTAACGGACACCCGCTTCCTTCCCTGCAGGTGTTTCAATATGTACAGTCAGGCCATATCACGAAAAAACGTTAAAACAAAAGATCCATGAGATGCAGCAAATCTCATGGATCTTTTTTATTTCAAATCAACTAATATAAAACACTCATCATCACTTTTATGCTGGGTTTCTTTATGATGCTGCAGTGATGTAAGAATTTTCTCCTTCAGGCCAGCAATAGGCAAATCGGGATCATCCTTTAATAGATCAAATAAATAACATGAAGCCGTAGGGTCCATCACGCCATCGGTATACAGAAGGAGCCTTCCGCCCTCCGGGTATGAAAGGCTGTTTGATTGAAAGACCGTGTCTTCAAACATCCCGATCGGAGGCGCGGTTGCGTGCAGCGGATGCTGGGTTCCATCGGCGCCCTGCCATAATACCGGCGGGTGCCCTGCGTTAACATAATCCATTCTTTTCCGAGCTGTATCAATTTCGAGATAAATTGCAGTGCAATAATGTCTTGCTTCCTCATCATTTTGAAACAAGCTGTGAAGGTGTCGGTCTAATTCCTTCATGACGTTGACGGGACTGAGGCCTTGCGTGATCTGGCGCTGGAACAAAGGATGCAGAGACATTGTAATCAAAGCCGATGAAATCCCGTGCCCCATCACATCAAGAATAATAATGCCGTAACGATGTTTATCGATTTGATAAAACCCGTATAGGTCACCCGATAACTCACTGGAGGCTTTGTAATAAGCGTCAATTTGAATCTGATCATTTACAATCGGTTCAGTCAATGAGTTTTCCTGAATCTTTCTGGCGAGCTCAAGCTCTCTTTTGGTGCTTAATTTAAATTGCTGATTTTGTTTGTTGATTTCAAGAAGTTCTTCTTGTTTTGCCTTCAGCGTTCCCAAGGCAACTTCTAACTCCGCATTGGCTTTCTGTTTGGCAAGCAAAGCTTCCTGAGCCGCGTTTCTGGCCATCAGCAGCTCATTTTCATATTCATTTCGCTTCCGCATCGGAATCAGAACACAATCGAAGACAGAAGCCCCGCTATCGGCTCTCGCAATCGCATTGACAAGGACGGGGATTTCTTCCCCATTCCTTGCTTTCAGAGACAAGTATATTTCTTCGGTGTGGTGCTCCAGTTTCAAAAGCGGAACAAAATAGAGCTGGTAAAAAAGCTGTGAGGGAACGGTTAAAATCGTATTCATATGCTTGCCGATAATCTGTTCCGGCTCTTCATTCAGAGTCTTTAGCAAGGTACGGTTGACAGCTATCATCAAACCCTCTTCTGACAAAGTGAGGAAACCGCATGGTGCATCATTCAATTGTTTGTCCATTAAGAGGGTCACCTCTATCCCTTTCGTTCCTCTATTACACGTGCACTTTCAAATAATCGCTGATCAGCCGGATCGTCTCTTCAGGATGGCTCATGTGGGGGCAATGCCCGCGGGCCTCCATTTGTTTCAGTCTGCTATAAGGCAGATGCTTATGCACATATTCACCTACTGCTGCCGGTGCGATGATATCATCTGAGCATTGGAGAATAAGAGAGGGAACCGTTACCTTCGAAAGATCCTCCCGGTGGTCAGAAAAAAACGCGGCTTTTGCGAATCGGCGGGCAATCACAGGATCGGTAGAACAAAAACGGCTTTCAAGCTCTTCCTTGATGTCAGGCCGATCTGACTGATTCAGAACCGTTCCCGCAAATACAGTGGCCCAGCCTATGTAATTTTTCTCCATCATCTCCAGCAAGCCAAAGAGCTGCTCCTCTTCAAATCCTCCGTAATACTCAGGCGGATCGTTCAAATAACAAGGAGAAGGGCCGACCATCACCAGATGGGAAAAAAGATCCGGGCGGCGGATGGAAGCAAGCATTCCAATCACAGCTCCGACAGAGTGCCCCACGAATACGGTTTTTTCCAGATCTAAAGCTTCACAAACATCAAGAACATCTTGGGCATAGCCATCAAGTGTCCGGTAACGATTCAGGTCATATGCGTGCAAATCTGAATGTCCCGAACCGACATAATCAAATAAAATGACTTGATGATCTTCTTCGAAGGCCGGCGCCACGGCGCTCCACACGCTTTGATCGCATCCAAAACCAGGTGCAAACATAATAGATGATGTGCCGCTGCCCTTCACCTTCACATGATTTCGTGACAAAATCGCTTCGTTCATGATTGGCTCCTTTCAGCCGGAAAGTAAAATAAAGTCCAGTATGTCTATCATAACACTCGGACTGTTTGAAGAGTGCATCTTTCTATGAAAGTAATAGCAGTTTAAAAGAAAAAGGAACATGCGGCATAGAAAAGCGGTTGAATTGGAAGATGCAGGGGGATGGATGGCCTGGGCGCATGCGGTGAGAAAAAATATGACATTTGTCACTCCATTATCATGACACCCCATACTAACAACAGCTCCTCCGGCATTTTACAATCAATGTAAGCGATCAGGAGGTGCTTATGTGATGAATGAGACAGTATCAGTAAGCAATGTGACAAAACAGTTCCAGCAAAAAACAGCTGTGAACAACATCAGCTTCAGCATGAAAAAAGGAGAAATTGCAGCCATTCTCGGACCGAATGGGGCAGGGAAGACGACCGTCATCTCTATGATATTAGGATTGCTGAAGCCGAGTGGGGGAGAAATCAAATTATTTAACCGGGCTCCGCATGATCAGCAGGTTCGCGAGCAAATAGGCGTGATGCTGCAGGAAGTGAGTGTCATGCCGGGTCTGAAAGTGAATGAAATTCTCGAACTCTTTCGAAGCTATTATCCGAATCCATTGTCCTTGAAAGAACTCGTTTCGTTAACAGCTCTCACAACAGAAGACTTGAAAACAAGGGCAGAAAAATTATCAGGCGGACAAAAACGCCGTTTGAGCTTTGCATTGGCTCTTGTCGGGAACCCGGAGCTGCTGATATTCGATGAACCGACAGTCGGGATGGACACATCATCAAGACATCGGTTCTGGCAGACCATTCATGGACTGGCAGACCAGGGGAAAACAATTATTTTTTCAACTCATTATTTACAGGAAGCAGATGATGCCGCACAGCGAATCTTATTTTTCGCTGACGGACAGCTTGTGGCAGACGGCTCGCCAATGCAGCTCCGCTCAAGGATTCAGAAACAGTCTGTTTCTTTTGCGCTCCGTGCAGAGGAATCGTTGGAAAATCTGTCCCGACACCCGGAAGTAGAGCAAGTCATCCGAGAGCATCAGAGAATCATCATCCAAACATCAAATACAGACAAAGTGTTAGCGCTGATCTTTCAAGAAAACATCCAAGCACGGGATATTCGAATTGAGCATGGAACGCTCGATGAGGCATTTCGCCGGCTGGCTGACGGAAAAAGGGAGGCGATGTGAGTGAACATGCTGCTGAAGCAAAGTGTAGCTGAAATGAAAAGGGTGCTTAGGAATAAGTATTTTGTGCTTTGGTCGCTGATGATGCCGATCGCTTTTTATTATTTCTTTACCAATGTAGTGAATACCAACGTTCCCGACCAACGTGAATGGGAAGCCCATTACTTAATGTCGATGACAGCCTTCAGCGTGATGGGTTCTTCTATCATGACGCTTGGCATCCGCATGGTTCAAGAACGGTCACAAGGCTGGACTGCCTTTATCCGTATTACGCCTCTTCCGGATCATATCTATTTATCAGCTCAGATGATCGGGCAAAGTGTGATTCACGTTTTATCCATTACCGTCATTTTTCTTTTCGGCGCAATTATTAATGACATTGCCTTGTCGCCGTTTGAATGGATCATGAGCGGGCTGTGGATTTTGTTTGGCGCATTGCCGTTTTTAGCGTTAGGCACTCTAATCGGCCTCATGAGAAAAGTAGAAACAGCGGCCGGAATCAGTAATGTGCTTTACATGCTTCTGGCTTTAGGCGGGGGCATGTGGATGCCGGTTGAGGTCATGCCTGACATGATGCAGAACATTGGCCGCTGGCTTCCGTCTTATCATTTCGGGAACGGGGCGTGGGAACTTGTTCGTGGCGGGAGTCCAACATGGAAAAATATTCTGGTTTTAATCGCTTATTTGCTGCTCTTCATGCTACTATCTAAGTATATAAGAAGAAAACAAGAAGCGGTGTAATATATGAAAAAAGCAATATCTATTTTCCCGAAGCAATTCGGGTTTTTCCCTTATATCTTTCTAGTGTATATCATTATGCCGTTCCTCACTTTATTGAAAGAGTCAGGCATCAAACAGCTGATTGGATATAGCATGCTGGTCCTTTTCGTTGCGGCATATCGCCAATTGTTCAGCAGCTTGGGCAGAGGTTCGTTTACATATTGGCTCATCGTGCAAATGGCGGTTATTTTGATATACAGTCTGTTTTATGATATCAGCTATATATACTTAGGTTTTTTCCCGGCAAACTTTGTTGGTTATTACAAAGAGAAAACGAAGTTTAACCGTGCTTTCTGCGGTTTACTCTTCATGCTGCTGCTCCCTTGTCTGTACCGATTATTTGCGGATTCGGTCTCCATTCGGGAGCTGTTCTCTATTCTTCCATTTCAGGTCATCATGCTGATTTCTCCATTCGGAATCCGTTCTATGTTTCGGAGAATAGAGCTTGAAACAAAGCTTGACCAAGCAAACGAACAGATAAAAGAACTCTCCAAAAGGGAGGAGCGCGTTCGAATCGCCCGTGACCTTCATGATACCCTCGGTCATACCCTGTCGCTTCTTACATTAAAAAGCCAGCTCATTCAGCGGCTGGCAGCATCTGATCCAGAGCGGACGAGGCTTGAGGCAAAAGAGATGGAAACAAGCTCGAGAGCCGCACTCAAGCAAGTTCGTGAGTTGGTTTCTGATATGAGAACGGTCACGATGACTGAGGAGCTTGCCAACATTCAGCACATATTAAGAGCGGGGAACATTACCTTTGAGTATGAAGGAGACGATGATTTTACAGCGATATCACCCGTCACGCAAAATATTATCAGCATGTGTATGCGGGAAGCCGTGACCAACATCATCAAGCATAGCAAAGCGACCCACTGCGCCATCAGCATTACTCAGTTTGTTGATAAAATGAGGATTGTGATACGGGATGACGGAAAGGGAGCTGCTAAGGAGAAAACGTTTGGCAATGGTCTGCGGGGCATGGAAGAACGGCTTATGCTTATTGAAGGCGGATTAACGCTTTCGGCTCATAAGGGAACGGCGGTGACGCTGACGATTCCGCTGATTAAAAAAGCAGAATGATGGGAGGACGAAAGAATGATTCGTCTGTTGATTGCTGAGGACCAGCGAATGCTTTTAGGCGCATTGGGGTCTCTGCTTGATTTAGAAGAGGATATGACAGTCATCGGACAGGCATTAAACGGGGAAGAAGCGCTAAAAGCCATTTTGAAGCTGGAGCCGGATGTATGCATCATGGACATTGAAATGCCGGTTCGAAGCGGGCTGGACGTGGCAGAGGCATTAATGCAAAAAGGCTGCGGCAGCAAGGTCATTATTTTAACGACCTTTGCCCGCCCCGGCTATTTTGAACGCGCCGTCAAAGCCGGCGTACACGGCTATCTGCTGAAAGACGGCGAGATTGACGATCTGGCCGCCGCCATCCGGAAGTGTGTAGAGGGAAAACGAGTTTTCAGCCCCGAGCTGACGTTTAACATGATTCGAGACGAAAATCCCCTCACCTTAAGAGAGCGAGAAATTCTCCGGCTGGCGGCATTAGGCAAGACAACAAAGGATATTACGCTGGAGCTCTATTTATCTCAAGGAACTGTCAGAAACTACATATCAGACATCATCCAAAAGCTCAATGCGAAAAATCGGACAGAAGCCGCAAGCATTGCTGAGGAAAAAGGGTGGATTTAATGAAAACCTGGCGATTTAGCCAGGTTTTTTGTATTTGTCTGGTTATTTATGGTTGCATTACTCAGTATCACTGTATATGATAGCATTATACAGTGATACTGAGTATGGAGGCCGTTATATGAATGAAAATAAGCATTTGCCGCTGACTGAGACTGTTTACTATGTTCTTTTATCTTTGTTACATCCTGCTCACGGCTACATCATTATGAAAAATATTGAAGAACTTAGCGGCGGAAGAGTGAAAATGGCGCCCGGAACTCTTTATGGAGCAATCGAAAACTTATTGAAACATCAATTGATTGAGCCCTATCCAAGTGATGATCGCCGCAGAAAAACATATATCATCACTGAATTTGGAAGAAATGTGTTAAGGAAGGACATGGAGAGAATGGAGCAGCTGGTCGGCATAACGAGGCGGAAATTAAATAAAAAGGGGGAGGCCATATGAAGAAATACAGATATTTTATGGACATTGACAGTGAGGAACAATGGCTCAATAAGATGGCATATAAGGGGTGTGAATTAGAAGGGAGAGGGTTGTTATCCTATCGTTTTGCAGATGAAGCATCCTCTGACAACTCTACCATCAGAATTGACTATCGCACATTTACACATCCGGAGGATTTTACTGATTATCGGACTCTTTTTGAAGACAGCGGATGGAAGCATCTTTTCAGTTCACAAGGCCTGCATTATTTTAGAAAAGAGGATGCCAATGCATCAGACGATATTTTTTCTGATACAGAATCAAGAGCCGGAAGATATAAACGCCTGTTGCAATCATACTTTGCACTTTCTTTTCTATTTTTATCCTTCATTTTGATTCTCTATACTACCAAAGCTTTGACTATTGATTTATTTATCCGTCCTCAGAGTTTATATTATACGCCGGGTCTGTGGGATAAGACCGGAGCGGCTTTTATCAGAGCCTTTTTATTTGAAACACCTATTGCACTAATGAGAGGGGGAGCAGGCTGGATTGTTCTCTTTAGCGCTCTTAGCTTCTTTTATTTATTTATGAAAACATATAAAAAGTACAGAAAGTGCCTGTATGGCCAGTGAAAAAGGGTATAGTGCTATGAACGTCTGTCCAGTGAAACAGGCGTTTTTTATTGCGGATGTTTAGAAAAACCTTCCCTTTTATTGTCAGAATAGTGTACGATATTCATAGAGTTATTTTAAGTCAGGTCATCAGATGACCTGATCATATATTGGGGATAAGAGAGGGGTTCATCATGAAAGTCTCACTTTTTGTCACTTGTCTTGTTGATATGTTTCAAACAAATGTCGGAAAAGCAACGGTTGAGCTGCTGGAGCGGCTTGGGTGTGAGGTTGATTTTCCGGAAGGGCAAATTTGCTGCGGGCAGCCGGCTTACAACAGCGGCTATGTCCATGACGCCAAAAAAGCAATGAAACGGATGATCGAAACGTTTGAGGATTCCGAATATGTCGTCAGTCCTTCCGGCTCCTGCACGACAATGTTCAGGGAGTATCCGCACTTGTTTGCGGATGATCCGAAATGGGCAGACAAAGCGCAAAAGCTTGCCGATAAAACGTATGAACTGACGGATTTTATCGTAAATGTCCTTGGGGTCGAGGATGTCGGCGCGACCCTTCATACAAAAGCGACCTTGCATACGTCGTGCCATATGACAAGGCTGCTCGGGGTTCGGGAGGAGCCGATGAAACTTCTGAGCCATGTGAAGGGCTTAGAGTTTACAGCGCTTCCGGGCAAACATAACTGCTGCGGATTTGGAGGAACGTTCTCCGTCAAAATGGCGCAGATTTCTGAGCAGATGGTCGATGAAAAAGTCGCATGTGTTGAGGAAACGGGAGCAGAGGTGCTGATCGGCGCTGACTGCGGCTGTTTGATGAATATCGGGGGACGGCTTGACCGAAAAGACAAGAATGTCAAAGTGATGCACATCGCCGAAGTGCTCAACAGCAGATAAAACTGGATACAGAGGGGGAAAAGGATCATGGCGATGAAAATCGGTACTGACGCTTTTAAAGAGCGGGTATCACAGGGGATTGATAATGAATTTATGAGAGGCGCTGTTTTGGGGGCGCAGGAGCGTCTGCGGACACGGCGCCTTGAAGCGGCAGAAGAGCTGGGAAACTGGGAAGAGTGGCGCTCGCTATCAGAGGAAATCAGGCAGCACGTCCTTGACAACCTCGATTTCTATCTCGGTCAGCTTGCCGAAAATGTGGCGAAAAGAGGCGGGCATGTCTACTTCGCGGAAACATCGGAGGAGGCGTCTTCTTATATTCGCGATGTCATTCAAAAGCAGAACGGGAAGAAAATCGTAAAATCAAAATCTATGGTCACAGAGGAAATCAATCTGAATGAGGTGCTGGAGCAGGAAGGCTGCGAAGTCGTTGAAACTGACCTGGGCGAATATATTTTGCAGATTGATGATCATGATCCGCCGTCACATATCGTAGCGCCCGCCCTTCATAAAAATAAAGAGCAGATACGCGATGTGTTTACAGAAAGGCTCAACTATCAGCATACCGAAAAACCGGAAGAGCTTGTCATGCACGCGCGCGCCATCTTGCGGGAAAAGTTTCTGGAAGCGGATATCGGCATAACCGGCTGCAACTTCGCCATCGCTGACACGGGTTCTGTCAGCCTTGTGACCAATGAAGGAAATGGACGGCTTGTCAGCACCTTGCCGAAAACACAAATCACCGTCATGGGAATGGAGCGGATCGTCCCGTCATTTTCTGAATTTGAAGTGCTTGTCAGCATGCTGACAAGAAGCGCTGTCGGACAGCGGCTGACAAGTTATATTACGGCTTTGACAGGTCCAAAGCTGGAAGAGGAAGCGGACGGGCCGGAGGAATTCCATCTTGTCATTGTTGACAATGGCCGCTCCAACATTCTCGGAACGGAATTCCAATCTGTGCTGCAATGCATCCGCTGTGCCGCCTGTATCAATGTCTGCCCAGTATACCGCCATGTCGGCGGACACTCATACGGCTCCATCTATTCGGGGCCGATCGGAGCAGTTTTATCGCCGTTGCTCGGGGGTTACGACGATTTTAAGGAACTGCCGTATGCGTCTTCACTGTGCGCTGCTTGTACAGAAGCTTGTCCGGTCAAAATTCCGCTGCATGAACTGCTTCTCAAGCATCGCCAGAACATCGTCGAAAAAGAAGGCAAAGCGCCGATCAGTGAAAAGCTTGCGATGAAAGCATTCGGGCTTGGCGCATCCTCTTTGTCGCTTTACAAAATGGGCTCAAAATGGGCACCGGCCGCCATGACGCCTTTTACAGAGGACGACAAAATTTCGAAAGGGCCCGGCCCGCTCAAAAGCTGGACGCAGATCCGCGACTTCCCGGCACCGCATAAATCGAGATTCAGAGACTGGTTTACAGATAGAGAAACAAGTGAACGCACGAAGGAGGAGAAGTGATGACGACGAAGGGAACCATTCAGAATCAGGAGAGCTTTTTAAACCGAATCGCATCACGCCTGGGCCGTGAAAGAAGAACAGGAGGCGTGGCAGTCCCTGAGTGGGCGCACCAGCCGCAGCATCAAACGCTTGCAGGATATTCAGCGGATGACTTAGTCACGGTGCTTAAAAACCATTGTGTCAAAATCCATACAGAGCTGATTGAAACGGATTCAACGGGCCTTTACGATGCCCTGCGCGAGCAAGTCAGCCGTTTTTCAGGAGGCCCTGTCATCATTCCGAAGGACCCCCGCTTTGAAGCATACGGTCTAAAAAGCCTGCTCACCAAGGACTGGCCGAACGATGGCACGCCGGTCTGGGAGTGGGATGCCGCCAAAGGGGAAGAAAATATCAAAAAAGCGGAGCAAGCCAATGTAGGGATTACATTCAGCGAGATCACACTGGCAGAGTCGGGGACAGTTGTCCTCTTTTCCTCGAAAGACATCGGCCGGTCTGTCAGCCTTCTGCCGACGACCTATATTGCGATTGTCCCGAAATCAAGCATCGTGCCGAGAATGACGCAAGCCAGTGATATCATCCGTCAAAACATTGCGGACGGCGTCACTGTTCCTTCATGCATCAACTACATTACCGGACCGAGCAACTCAGCCGACATCGAAATGGATTTAGTCGTCGGGGTGCACGGACCTGTAAAAGCCGCATATATTCTCGTCTCTGACCGCTGATCTCAGAAAGCCCGGCAGCATATGCCGGGTTTTTGCTTGAAAAAACTTTAATTTCTGATATTTTCGCCGATGAGAAGAGTATGGCTTGAATAAGGAGGAAATGCGATGAAAAAGTGGCTGATCGCAGCGATTTCACTGGCGATTGCGATTGTTCTGTTTATGTATTCAAACGCAGAGGCGAAGGCAGCCGGCATGACATTAGGCTACACGACTGGTGATACGGCCTCGTACAATTCTCTTGCGAAATATCATACATACATGAATTCCATCGCCACAGATACGTTTGCGTTTGAAAAAAACGGACATATCATTGGCGATGCCCCAACTAAGCAGCTGACATATGCGAAGAAGACAAAAATCAAGACATGGGCCGTCATTTCTAACTATAATGACGCCATTTCCGATTTTGACGGAGATTTAGCGAGTCGAGTTATGAGTAATAAAACAGCGAAAAAACGTTTCACAGATCAGCTGATAGCACTGGACAAAAAGCACTCATACTACGGTATCAATATCGATTTTGAAGCAGTGAATCCAGAAGACAGATCCAAATATTCACGCTTCATTCAGGATGTTTCACAGGCTTTGAAAAAGAAACAGATCAAAACAATGGTTTCGGTTCCCGCCAAAAGCGCCGATGATCAAAAAGATGACTGGAGCTGGCCGTATGATTATGCGAAAATCGGTAAATATGCGGATTACGTACAAGTCATGACTTACGACGAACACGGCATTTGGGGCGATCCGGGATCAGTGGCGAGCACAAGCTGGATCAAAAGCTCCCTGCAGTTTTCAGTCAAAAAAATCAAAGCCAATAAAGTCATTATGGGAATTCCCGCATACGGCTATGACTGGGATGTCAAAGACGGAAGCGGCAGCGCAGCGAGAGAATGGAATGAACTCAAATCTCTCATCAAAAAGCAGAAAGCAAAGCCGGCATTCCACAAAAAATCAGGTTCGATGACATTTTCCTACCTTGACAAAAAGAAACATAAACATGTCGTGTGGTATGAAAACGAAAAAACCGTTCAAACGAAAAGCCATTTGTCAAAGCTATATAAAATAGCAGGTGTCTCAGTCTATGCATTAGGGAACGAGTCAGAGTCCTTTTGGAAAGCCATTCAAAAAGGGACAAAATAACAGATTCTTTTTTTCTCTGAAGTTATTGACAGGGAAATGAGAAGCACGTATATTATGTTAATATATTCAGATCATAAAATTTAAGTTTTTCAGAAAACTAAAACACATAGATTGGGAGCAGTAAAAGAAAGTGATCAGAACAGAGAGCTGCGGGGTGGTGCGACGCAGCCTGATTCTTCTTTGAACTCGCCCGGGAGTGGTAAGACGGAACGGAATAGATTGAATATTCCCTATGTTTTAACGGCTAACCTTCGTTACAGGTCAAAAGCTGGATTCTTCATGAAGAATCAACAAGAGTGGTACCGCGGTCAGCCAAAGGCTCGTCGTCTCTTTATCTATTAGATGTAGATAGGAGACGGCGGGCTTTTTTTGTTTTTGAAAACGAGAAGGAGAGGTAGAAGAGGATGAAAAAGGACAATCAGACGTTAAAGCGCACGATGACGTCCCGCCATATTATGATGATGGCGCTGGGCGGCGCAATCGGCGCGGGTTTATTTAAAGGGAGCAGCTCGGCGATCGATGTGGCAGGGCCATCTGTCATTATCGCTTACCTGCTTGGCGGAATAATTTTGCTGTTTATTATGCAGGGGCTCGCGGAAATGGCTGTGCGCAACCGTAACGCCAGAACCTTCCGGGACCTTGTCCAGCAGGTGTTAGGGAATTACGCCGCTTATTTTCTGGATTGGATATATTGGAAGATGTGGGTGCTTAATATTGCGGCTGAAGCTGTTGTAGCTGCGATTTTTATTCAATATTGGCTGCCGGGCTGCCCGATTTGGGTGCTGGCATTGGGGATTTCTCTCGTCGTCACGATTGTGAACTTGCTTTCTGTTAAGATCTTCGCCGAAACCGAATATTGGCTGGCCATGATCAAGATTACCGTTATTATTGTCTTTATTATTTTAGGATTATTGCTTTTATTCGTCTCATTCGGTGATCACACAGCTGCCGGATTTTCGAACCTGACAGAGCACGGCGGATTTTTCCCGCACGGCGGCACAGGGCTGATTACGGCAATGCTTGTCGTCATCTACTCTTACGGCGGTACAGAAATTATCGGTGTGACACTTGCCGAAACAAAGAATCCGGAAAAGGTTGTCCCGAAAGCTGTCCGCAGCACACTGACACGGATTGTCGCGTTCTATCTGCTGCCGTTTTTCATCATCGTCAGCCTGATTCCATGGAATCAAGTCAATTCCGTTCCGGAGAGTCCTTTCGTGATGGTCTTTAAAATGGTTGGCATTCCGGGCGCGGATCATATCATGAATGCAGTCATCCTTTTGGCGATCATTTCTTCGATGAACTCAGGTTTATACGGATCATCACGCATTTTATATACACAGGCAACCGACGGAAGACTTCCGAAGATCTTTTCGAAGCTTTCATCGAAAAACGTGCCGATGTTTGCCATTCTGATGTGCACTTCCTCTCTCTATATTGGCGTATTGATTTCTCTGTTCGCAGGGAGCCAAACGTTTAATTACTTAATGGGATCATTGGGGTATACCGTTTTATTCATTTGGCTGATCATCGGGCTCGCCCATTTGAAATCGAGAAAACAGCAAATAGAAACACCGGCTTATTATGTAAAATGGTTCCCGTACACAACATGGTTTGCGGTACTGGCATTACTCGCCATTTTGATCGGGGTCATCATGACAACGTCAATCGTCATTACGCTCATCACTGCGGCGATCTATCTTTTGATTACAGTGGCATATCTGGTCAAAGGACGCAGGTATCAGTAAATAAAATAAAAACCCTCTTGCCGCATTCGGCAAGAGGGTTTCTTATTATTGTGCGGCCTTCTCCTTTACACCGATCGCCGCGGCTTTCTGTGCTTTCGATTTCGAATTCACGAGGCAGATGCTCGTTACAATCAGCAGCAGACCCGCCAAGAGGCTAAGGGTGAGCGGTTCATGCAGGAAAATGGAGCTGGCCATAATCGATATGAGCGGAATCAAAAAAGTGTAGGATGCAACCTTGCTTGCTTCTCCTGAACCGACAAGCGTAAAAAAGACAAGCCAGCCGAGCGCGATAACGAATACAGAGATGAACAGCAGGCTTGTGATAAAAGGAGCTGTCCATTGGATCGCGGAAAAGCTTTCTGTCCAAAAGCCGGATATCAGCAGAAACACGCTTCCGATCGTCAGCTGCAAGGCGACCATCCAAATGGAATCGACACGGCTGCCTGTTTTTTTCATATATACCGTCCCGAGCGCCCAGCTGATTGCGGAGCCGAGAGCGAGCAGAACCCCAATGACAGAAATATGCCCGCCAAAGCCCGCGGCACTAATGACCGCTACACCCGCAAAACCGAGGATCAGCCCGATCACTTTCATCGCAAACATCGATTCGCCGAGCCACAGCCAAGAAAACACACCCATCAGCACCGGCTGAAAGAAGACGATAGCGGAAAACAAGCCGGCTGGAAGATAATTCAGCCCGATCGTTTGCAGACCATAGAATAATGTAATATTTAAAATCGCAGAAACAAGATAAATCGGCCATGTTTCTTTTAAGCGCAATTTATGAATACGCGGCAGTGCGACAATGACTAATAAAAGTCCACCGATCAGCGTCCGGATGCCCGCGAACAACAATGGCGGCGAATAGGCGAGCGCTGCTTTCGACAGCGGCCAATTGACGCCCCACATGATGACGAGAAAGGCGAGCAGGAGCGCTGTCCGCGTTTTTGAGAGCTGGTTCACTTTTCGATCACTCCTTGTAGAACGTTTCCATCATATGATACGGTAGAATATAAGATAAATAAAATGAATCTTTTTTATAAGGAGCATAAGTAAATTGTTATGACCATTACACAATTAAGGGTTTTCGTAAAAATAGCTGAAACGGGGAGCTTTACAAAAGCGGGGCAGGCGCTGAACATGACGCAGCCGGCTGTCAGCCATGCGATTTCTGCCATTGAAGCAGAGCTTGATATGAAGCTGATCATCCGTGATCGCCGCAATGGCCTGATGCTGACCGAGACAGGAAAAAAGGTGCTAGTACACATCAGGGAAGTTTTAAAAGGCGTTGAAAAAGTTGAACAAGTCGCGGCCGCGGAAAAAGGCTTTGAATTGGGAACGATCCATATCGGCACATTCTCAACTGCCTCGGCTTATTTTATGCCGAAGCTGATCAGTGAGTTTAAACAAAAATATCCGAAACTGGAGCTCGTACTGCATGAGGGGACCGTAAATGAAGTCAAGGAGTGGCTTCACACGCGGATGATCGATGTCGGCATTCTTCTGTATCCATCAGAGGGGATGGAGTACATTCATCTGAAAAAAGATAAAATGGCCGTTGTGCTCAGAGACGATCACCCGCTTTGCAGCCGTTCAGCCATTACGCTGAAAGATCTCGATCATGAACCGATAATCGTCTGTGACGGCGGCTATGAATCACCTTTTCACGATATGTTCAGGCAGGCGGGCGCTACGCTGAACGCCGCTTTTACAGTCTATAACATGAACACCTCGATCAATATGATCAGAGAAGGCTTGGGGCTGGCGATTTTATCAGAAATGTCCATGTCGGGCATGCCGCTGCCGGAGCATGTGGTGACGCGGGATCTGGACCCGCAGGTATATCGCGATGTGCAGCTTGCTGTTCCGTCGCTGAAGGAGGCTTCTCTGGCGGCTAAGCTTTTTATTGAGATGGCGCAGGAGCTGTTTGGGGCAGAATAACGGTATGAAACTGTTCGTTTTTATATTGTTCGAATTTCATCGAATCAAATTCTTTTATTCCTGAATGCGGTTGTGTTATGGTGTGAGAGAAGTCCTTTCGATCATGACTTGACAGCTTGAGGCTGTTGTTTACTGATAACACATTTGCAAAGGAGAAAAACATGTCTACTCAACAACGCAAAGATACCTTGCTTTCTGTCTTGAATTTATCTCCTGTTGTTCAGGGAGGAACGATTGCGGAATCATTCCGAAACAGTATGGACTTGGCACGCCGTGCTGAGGAATGGGGCTATCATCGCTACTGGCTTGCTGAGCATCATAATATAGAAGGTGTCGCAAGCTCAGCTACTGCGGTTTTGATCGGCCATATTGCCGGCGGTACAAAAAAAATCCGCGTCGGTTCCGGCGGCATTATGCTTCCAAACCACTCTTCATTGGTGATTGCCGAGCAATTCGGCACGCTGGAAACGCTGTATCCCGGACGGATTGATCTGGGGCTCGGACGTGCGCCGGGAACGGACCAATTGACAGCAAGAGCGCTCCGCAGAAACATTAGCAGCGGTGAAGATTTTCCGGAACAATTAGAGGAACTGCGCCATTACTTTAAACCGTCGGGAAATGTGCGCAATCAAGTCCGCGCCATACCGGGAGAGGGCATAGATGTGCCGATTTGGCTGCTGGGCTCAAGCGGCTTCAGCGCCCGTCTGGCAGGCGAACTTGGCCTTCCGTTTGCGTTCGCGGCCCATTTCTCACCGGCGAATACGGTTCCCGCTTTGGAGCTGTACCGCAACTCCTTTACGCCGTCAGACGTGCTCGACGAACCGTATGCGATGGTCGGCGTCACCATTATCGCGGCAGATACAAACGAGAAAGCGCAGCACCTTGCGACGTCGCATTATCAAAGATTTCTTGACCTTGTGCGCGGCACGCCGAACCAGCTTAAGCCGCCTGTTGAGGACATGGACCAAATTTGGAGCCCGTATGAAAAAGCGATGGTCAATGAGCAGCTGAGCTCCACGATCGTCGGGGGTCCTGAAGAGGTGAAGGCGAAGCTCGAAGACTTTGTCAAAACAACGCAGGCTGATGAAATTATGGTCAACTCAGAAACCTTTGAACATGCAGACAGAATGCGTTCGTTTGAAATCATCGCTGACGTTTGGAAAAACAGATAGCAGCTATAAAAAAAGCAATGTAACGGGGAGACCCATACATTGCTTTTTTTATTCATGCAGTTTTCTGGCTGATTGCCGAATGATCAACTCAGGCTCAAATACGACATCCTCTTGTTTTGGCTTTTTATGCTCGAGGCAGTCAATGACATATTTTGCAGCTGCTTTTCCAAGCGCGGATTTCGGATGCTTGACAGAGGTTAATTTCACCTCGGAGATTTGGGCGAAATGCGAATCATCATACCCGACGATAGACATATGCTCCGGCACCTTGACATCCATCTCCCGGAGCATATCAATCACCTTCAGCGCAATTTCATCATTATAACAAAGAATGGCTGTCGGCATATGCTTGCTGTTTTTCTCAAGTGTGGCCTTCACTTTCTCCAGCAGCCTTGCTTCTTTTTCCTCCGTCGTAAACGTCACGATCATATCCGGAGAAGGAAGCAACCCACGCTCCCGGTGCGCCTGTATAAATCCGTTCATCCGTTTCACGCCTTGTGTATCATCAGCTTTAAAAATACCCATCGTATGCGTGTGGCCGAGAGACAGCAAATGCTCCGCCGCCATCATGCCGCCTTTTACATCATCCAAGGTAAAACTCGGTGCTGCAAGCTCAGCGTAGGACGCGTTAATCATCGCAAACGGAATGCCGTTTTTCTCCAAATTCAAATAATAGCCGATATTCGGCGTTTGCAGTGCGCTTTTTGTCGGCTCCACGATGAGTCCGTCAATATGCTGGGAAAGCAGATTTTCTAAACCTCTTCGTTCATTGTCCGGGTTGTTGTTTGTGCTTGTCAAAAGCATGGAATATCCCTGCTCGCTTAAATAAGACTCGATTCCTCTAATGATGCTCGGGAAAATATAGTCTGATATGTAGGTTGTCAGAACACCGATCGTTTTATTGGAATGCAGCGCTGACTTGGCAGAGCGTGAAGCGACAAAGGTTCCTCCGCCTTGCACACTGTATAAGAGACCCTGTGAGACGAGGTCTCCGATCGCTTTGCGAATGGTATGCCGGCTGACGCCGAATTGCTGCATTAATTCGTTTTCGGTAGGGATCTTTTGGTCGGGCAGTATTTTACCTTGATTAATCCATGAACTGATTGCTTCTTTTACTTGAGCGTATTTTGGTAACATATTTATTCCTCCAAAATGTATACGGACAAATTTTAGTATATCACAGCGTTCTTTGTAAGAAAACATTGACAGAAAATGCAAACAGGATTATTCTATATTTGTACGTACTAATTAAATGGAATTTTCGTTAAATTTTAATATAAGTACGTACAATTGAAAGGATAAATGTAAACGCTTTACTCTACATTCGGGAGGGCAGGGAAATGAAGAATACTCCAACTCAATTAGAACCAAATGTTCCTGTAACAAGAAGCCATTCGATGGGATTTGTTATTTTGATCTCATGCGCGGCGGGACTTGGCGGCTTACTGTACGGCTATGATACGGCAGTGATTTCGGGCGCCATCGGTTTTCTGAAGGATTTATACAGCCTGAGTCCGTTTATGGAAGGCCTCGTGATTTCCAGCATTATGATCGGAGGAGTAGCGGGCGTCGGGATATCCGGATTTTTAAGTGACAGGTTCGGCCGGAGAAAAATTTTAATGACCGCCGCTTTGTTATTTGCGATATCAGCAGTCGTTTCAGCGATTTCTCAAGACGTCTCCACCTTAATCATTGCAAGGATTATCGGAGGCCTCGGGATCGGGATGGGCTCCTCGCTCTCTGTAACGTATATTACGGAAGCGGCGCCGCCTGCCATACGGGGAAGCCTTTCATCCTTATATCAGCTTTTTACGATATTGGGCATTTCCGCAACGTACTTTATTAATCTCGCTGTGCAGCGGTCTGGAACTTACGAATGGGGTGTGCACACCGGCTGGAGATGGATGCTTGCTTATGGAATGGTGCCGGCCGTCATCTTTTTCCTTGTCCTGCTCGTTGTTCCGGAAAGTCCGAGGTGGCTGGCGAAAGCGGGCAAAACAAAAGAAGCGCTCAAGATACTGACACGTATTAATGGAGAAACTGTCGCAAAAGAAGAGTTAAAGAACATAGAGAACTCTTTAAAAATAGAACAAATGGGATCGCTCTCCCAGCTGTTCAAGCCGGGTCTCAGAAAGGCGCTCGTCATTGGAATCCTGCTGGCGCTGTTTAACCAAGTCATCGGCATGAACGCCATTACTTACTACGGGCCGGAAATTTTTAAAATGATGGGATACGGGCAAAATGCCGGATTTGTGACAACCTGTATCGTCGGTGTTGTAGAAGTCATTTTTACGGTCATTGCGGTTTTGCTGATTGATAAAGTCGGACGAAAAAAACTGATGTCCATCGGTTCTGCTTTTATGGCTATTTTTATGATTCTAATCGGAACGTCGTTTTATTTTCATTTAACCAGCGGGATCATGCTGATCGTCCTTATATTAGGATTTGTCGCTGCTTTCTGTGTATCGGTCGGGCCGATCACATGGATTATGATTTCTGAAATCTTCCCGAACCATCTTCGGGCGAGAGCCGCAGGGATTGCGACCATTTTCTTATGGGGAGCAAACTGGGCGATTGGACAGTTTGTTCCAATGATGATTGATTCTTTCGGCCTTGCCTACACATTCTGGATTTTTGCGGTGATTAACATCCTTTGCTTCCTGTTTGTCGTTACGATCTGCCCGGAAACAAAGAATAAATCGCTCGAAGAAATTGAAAAGCTTTGGATAAAATGAAAACGCTTTAAAATAACAGCCCTTCGAATAGAAAGGGCTGTTAATGCTGGGATGCACCTTTTGGCGTTTTCTGTATAAGATATAGATATATAGGGAAAAATAGTGCTGGATAAAACGCTGCGGTGTGAAAACTCTGCGAATATTGTCGATGAATTGGCTCTTAACAGTTGAATAAACAATTCCAGCCTGTTAAAATAATTAAAGAAAGCAGAAATAATTTTTTTTGGCTATGATGGGACGTTTTTTGTCATAGCGGGACATATAATGTCCAGCAAAAAAAGGAAGGAACGTTTGAGTCAGATGAACCAGTTATTACAAGCTCAAAAAAAATTATTGCCTGATCTTCTGCTCGTTATGCAAAAGAGGTTTGAAATCTTGCAGTATATCAGACTGACAGAACCCATTGGGCGAAGAAGCCTGTCTGCCAGTCTCGAAATCAGCGAACGTGTGCTGAGAGGCGAGGTTCAGTTTTTAAAGGAACAGAACCTGGTCGATATCAAAACAAACGGCATGACATTGACAGAAGAGGGCTATGAACTGCTTTCCGTTCTGGAAGATACGATGAAAGATGTTTTAGGTTTGACTCTTTTGGAAAAGACATTAAAAGAACGTTTAAATCTTAAGGATGCTATTATTGTGTCCGGTGACAGCGACCAATCCCCATGGGTCAAAAAAGAAATGGGAAGAGCGGCTGTCGCGTGTATGAAAAAAAGATTTTCAGGCAAAAATATCGTCGCTGTAACAGGCGGTACGACAATCGAAGCTGTCGCCGAAATGATGACGCCGGATTCTAAAAACCGCGAGCTTTTGTTTGTGCCTGCAAGGGGCGGTTTAGGCGAAGACGTGAAGAACCAGGCGAACACCATATGCGCGCATATGGCGGAAAAGGCTTCAGGCACTTACCGGCTTTTGTTTGTTCCGGGACAGCTGTCACAAGGCGCCTATTCATCTATTATTGAAGAGCCTTCTGTCAAAGAGGTGCTGAACACCATTAAATCAGCGAGTATGCTGGTTCACGGAATCGGTGAAGCTAAAACTATGGCTGAACGGAGAAACACACCTTTAGAAGACTTAAAGAAAATAGATGACAACGACGCGGTGACAGAAGCGTTCGGCTACTATTTTAACGCGGACGGCGAAGTGGTCCACAAAGTGCATTCTGTCGGAATGCAGCTGGATGATATAGACGCCATCCCCGATATTATTGCGGTAGCGGGCGGATCATCAAAAGCCGATGCGATCGAGGCTTACTTTAAAAAGCCCCGCAACACGGTTCTTGTCACAGACGAAGGAGCCGCAAAGAAGTTATTAAGGGATGAATAATCCCTCAATATAAATATCTCTCACTTATTTAAAGGAGGAAATAATCATGGCAGTAAAAGTCGGTATTAACGGTTTTGGTCGTATTGGACGTAACGTATTCCGCGCAGCATTAAACAATCCTGAAGTTGAGGTAGTAGCGGTTAATGATTTAACAGATGCTAACATGCTTGCTCACCTTTTACAATATGATTCCGTACACGGAAAATTAGACGCTGAAGTTTCAGTTGACGGTAACAACCTTGTTGTTAACGGAAAAACAATTGAAGTTTCTGCAGAACGCGATCCTGCTAAACTTAGCTGGGGCAAACAAGGCGTTGAAATCGTAGTTGAATCTACTGGTTTCTTCACAAAACGCGCAGACGCTGCGAAACACTTAGAAGCTGGCGCGAAAAAAGTAATCATCTCTGCTCCTGCTAACGAAGAAGATATCACAATCGTTATGGGTGTTAACGAAGATAAATACGATGCAGCTAACCACGATGTTATCTCTAACGCATCTTGCACAACAAACTGCCTTGCGCCGTTTGCAAAAGTACTTAACGACAAATTCGGCATCAAACGCGGTATGATGACAACTGTTCACTCTTACACAAACGATCAGCAAATCCTTGATCTTCCGCACAAAGACTACCGTCGTGCGCGTGCAGCAGCTGAAAACATCATCCCAACATCAACGGGTGCTGCTAAAGCAGTTTCTCTAGTTCTTCCTGAACTAAAAGGCAAACTGAACGGCGGAGCAATGCGTGTTCCAACTCCAAACGTTTCTCTAGTTGACTTGGTTGCTGAACTGAACAAAGATGTAACAGTAGAAGAAGTAAACGCAGCTCTTAAAGAAGCAGCTGAAGGCGATCTTAAAGGAATTCTTGGCTACAGCGAAGAGCCATTAGTTTCTGGCGACTACAACGGAAACAAAAACTCTTCTACAATCGATGCTCTTTCTACAATGGTTATGGAAGGCAGCATGGTAAAAGTAATCTCTTGGTACGATAACGAAAGCGGCTACTCTAACCGCGTTGTTGACCTTGCAGCTTACATCGCAAAAAAAGGTCTTTAATTCATAGCTGAAAAAAGGACCTGACTTGGTTCTTTTGTATAGAAGCGCTATAATGAAAGCGGACAAGGGAAGGGGACGGACTCCCTTTCCCTTTTTCCATGAAGACCGGCTTTCAGAAAACGTTCTGTGATAGAGAAACGACCGCTTTTTCAGCAGCTTTGCCGGCGCTTTCGACTAAGACCGCTGCCCTGGCTTTTAGACGAACTGCCCTGTGCCGAAAAAGACTGCCGATCTGCCCTGGCGGCGTTAGCGCTTGATCAGACGGTTTCACGTTTTTCGTGCTGTATGCAAACCATTTTGAAGGAGGATCTCCTGGCATGAATAAGAAAACTCTCAAAGACATCGACGTAAAAGGCAAAGTTGTATTCTGCCGCGTTGACTTTAACGTTCCAATGAAAGACGGGGAAGTAACAGACGATACACGTATCCGTGCTGCGCTTCCAACAATCAAACACCTTGCAGAACAAGGCGCGAAAGTCCTTCTTGCGAGCCACTTGGGCCGCCCGAAAGGCGAAGTGGTTGAGGAGCTTCGTTTAACTCCTGTTGCTGCACGTCTCGGCGAACTGCTTGGAAAAGAAGTGAAAAAAGCGGATGAAGCTTACGGAGATGCTGTAAAAGCACAAATTTCTGACATGAAGGACGGAGACGTTCTTGTATTGGAAAACGTACGTTTCTACCCTGGTGAAGAGAAAAATGATCCTGAGCTTGCAAAAGCATTTGCTGAGCTTGCAGATGTATATGTAAATGACGCATTCGGTGCTGCCCACCGTGCTCACGCATCTACAGCTGGAATTGCCGAGCATCTGCCAGCAGTTGCAGGTTTCTTAATGGAAAAAGAGCTTGATGTACTCGGAAAAGCCGTTTCTAACCCTGACCGCCCGTTCACAGCGATCATCGGCGGAGCGAAAGTAAAAGACAAAATCGGTGTAATCGAAAGTCTTCTTGATAAAGTAGACAACCTGATCATCGGCGGAGGTCTTGCCTATACTTTCGTTAAAGCGCTTGGCTATGAAGTCGGTAAATCTCTTCTTGAAGAAGATAAAATCGAGCTTGCCAAATCATTTATGGACCGCGCGAAAGAAAAAGGCGTTAACTTCTATATGCCTGAAGATGTACTCGTTGCAGACGATTTCTCTAACGATGCAAACGTAAAAATGGTGCCGGTTTCTGAAATCCCTAGTGATTTAGAAGCAATCGACATCGGTACGAAAACACGCGAAACATATGCTGACGTTATCAAAAACAGCAAACTTGTTGTGTGGAACGGACCGATGGGCGTGTTCGAAATCGACTTGTTCGCTCAAGGAACAAAAGCGGTTGCAGAAGCATTGGCAGAGGCGAAAGATACATACTCTGTCATCGGCGGAGGAGACTCTGCGGCAGCGGTTGAAAAATTCGGCCTTGCTGACAAAATGAGCCACATCTCAACAGGCGGCGGCGCATCCCTTGAGTTTATGGAAGGCAAAGAGCTTCCAGGGGTAGCTGCACTGAACGATAAATAATCTCAATACTGCTATAAGGAAGTGGAACAGATGAGAAAACCAATTATCGCCGGTAACTGGAAAATGAACAAAACACTCGGCGAAGCTGTCAGCTTCGTTGAAGAAGTGAAATCTTCCATTCCAGCAGCAGACAAAGCGGAAGCTGTTGTTTGCGCGCCAGCGCTTTTCCTAGAAAAGCTTGCTTCTGCTGTTAAAGGCACTGACCTTAAAGTCGGCGCTCAAAACATGCACTTTGAAGAAAACGGCGCGTTCACAGGTGAAATCAGCCCGGTTGCTCTGAAAGACCTTGGCGTTGACTACTGCGTCATCGGACACTCTGAGCGCCGTGAAATGTTCGCTGAAACTGATGAAACAGTTAACAAAAAAGCACATGCTGCTTTCAAACACGGCATTGTGCCGATCATCTGTGTGGGTGAAACGCTTGAAGAGCGCGAAGCCGGCAAAACAAATGATCTTGTTGCTGACCAAGTGAAAAAAGGCCTTGCTGGTCTTTCTGAAGAACAAGTTGCTGCTTCTGTTATTGCGTATGAGCCAATCTGGGCAATCGGAACAGGTAAATCTTCTACAGCGAAAGATGCGAATGACGTGTGTGCGCATATCCGTAAAACCGTCGCTGAAAGCTTCAGCCAAGAAACTGCAGACAAGCTTCGTATTCAATATGGCGGAAGCGTAAAGCCTGCAAACATTAAAGAATATATGGCAGAGTCCGATATTGATGGTGCTTTGGTCGGCGGCGCAAGCCTTGAGCCACAGTCATTCGTTCAATTATTGGAGGAAGGTCAATATGAGTAAAAAACCAGCTGCACTCATCATTCTTGATGGGTTCGGATTACGCAACGAAACAGTAGGAAACGCAGTCGCTTTAGCGAAAAAACCGAATTTTGACCGCTACTGGAACCAGTATCCTCATCAAACGTTGACTGCTTCAGGTGAGGCTGTAGGCCTTCCTGACGGACAGATGGGGAACTCCGAGGTAGGTCACTTAAATATCGGTGCGGGACGTATTGTGTACCAAAGCTTAACACGCGTAAATGTTGCCATTCGCGATGGAGAGTTTGAACGCAATCAAACATTCCTTGACGCAATGAACAACGCGAAAGAAAATAACAAAGCCCTGCACCTGTTCGGCCTTTTATCAGACGGCGGTGTGCACAGCCACATCAACCATTTGTTCGCATTGTTAAAACTTGCGAAAAATGAAGGACTGACAAAGGTTTACATTCATGGTTTCCTTGACGGCCGCGATGTAGGTCCGCAAACAGCGAAAACTTATATCAAGCAGCTGAACGAACAAATCGAGGAAATCGGTATTGGGGAAATCGCCAGTGTGTCCGGACGCTACTACTCAATGGACCGCGACAAACGCTGGGACCGTGTAGAAAAAGCGTACCGCGCAATGGCATACGGCGAAGGCCCGACATACCGCAGCGCAATGGATGTTGTTGATGATTCCTATGCGAACGGAATTTATGATGAATTCGTCATTCCGTCTGTCATCACAAAAGAAAACGGTGAACCTGTTGCGAAAATCCAAGACGGCGATTCTGTGATTTTCTATAATTTCAGACCGGACCGCGCCATCCAGATTTCCAACACGTTCACAAACAAAGACTTCCGCGATTTCGACCGCGGCGAGAATTATCCGAAAAACCTGCATTTCGTTTGCCTGACGCACTTCAGTGAATCAGTTGACGGCTATGTAGCGTTTAAACCGATAAATCTTGATAACACAGTCGGAGAAGTATTATCTCAGCACGGATTAAAACAGCTTCGAATTGCAGAAACTGAAAAGTATCCGCACGTCACGTTCTTTATGAGCGGCGGCCGTGAAGCTGAATTCCCGGGTGAAGAGCGTATTCTCATCAACTCGCCTAAAGTTGCAACGTATGACTTAAAGCCTGAAATGAGTGCGTATGAAGTGAAGGACGCGCTTGTCAAAGAAATTGAAGCTGACAAGCATGACGCGATCATTCTGAACTTCGCAAACCCTGATATGGTCGGCCACTCCGGAATGGTTGAACCAACAATTAAAGCAATTGAAGCAGTGGACGAATGCTTGGGCGAAGTCGTTGACGCGATTCTCGCTAAAGGCGGACACGCCATCATTACCGCTGATCACGGTAATGCTGACATTCTGATTACAGAATCAGGCGAACCGCACACGGCGCATACGACAAACCCAGTCCCTGTGATTGTGACGAAAGAAGGCATTACGTTGCGTGAAGGCGGAATCCTAGGCGACCTTGCACCAACGTTATTAGACCTTCTCGGTGTTGAAAAACCGAAAGAAATGACAGGAACATCTTTAATTCAAAAATAATTTGAAATCAAAAGGAGAGACAAAACTCATGCCATACATTGTTGATGTTTATGCACGCGAAGTATTAGACTCCCGCGGCAACCCAACAGTTGAAGTTGAAGTATATACAGAAACAGGAGCTTTCGGCCGCGCATTAGTGCCAAGCGGAGCTTCTACAGGTGAATACGAAGCAGTTGAGCTTCGTGACGGCGACAAAGACCGTTACCTTGGAAAAGGCGTGTTAACAGCTGTTAACAACGTAAACGAAATCATTTCTCCAGAGCTTCTTGGCTTTGATGTAACTGAACAAAACGCAATCGATCAGCTTTTAATTGAGCTTGACGGTACTGAAAACAAAGGCAAACTTGGTGCGAACGCAATCCTTGGCGTATCTATGGCTTGTGCACGCGCAGCTGCTGATTTCTTACAGATTCCTCTTTACCAATACCTTGGAGGATTCAACTCAAAAACTCTTCCTGTACCGATGATGAACATCGTAAACGGCGGAGAGCATGCTGATAACAACGTGGATATTCAAGAATTCATGATCATGCCTGTAGGTGCTCCTAACTTCCATGAAGCACTTCGCATGGGCGCTCAAATCTTCCACAGCTTGAAATCAGTTCTTTCTGCTAAAGGAATGAACACAGCTGTAGGTGATGAAGGCGGATTCGCTCCAAACCTTGGTTCTAACGAAGAAGCGCTTCAAACAATTGTTGAAGCAATCGAAAAAGCCGGCTTCAAACCTGGCGAAGAAGTGAAACTTGCTATGGATGCTGCATCTTCTGAGTTCTACAACAAAGAAGACGGCAAATACCATCTGTCTGGCGAAGGCGTTGTGAAAACATCTGCTGAAATGGTTGACTGGTACGAAGAAATGGTTTCTAAATACCCAATCATCTCTATCGAAGACGGACTTGACGAAAACGACTGGGAAGGCCACAAGCTTCTTACTGAGCGTCTTGGCAAAAAAGTTCAGCTTGTCGGTGACGACCTCTTCGTTACAAACACGAAAAAGCTTGCTGAAGGTATTAAAAACGGCGTAGGCAACTCTATCCTGATCAAAGTAAACCAAATCGGTACATTGACTGAAACATTCGATGCGATCGAAATGGCGAAACGCGCAGGCTACACTGCCGTTATCTCTCACCGTTCAGGTGAAACTGAAGACAGCACAATCGCTGACATCGCTGTGGCAACGAACGCAGGACAAATCAAAACAGGTGCTCCGTCTCGTACGGACCGTGTTGCGAAATACAACCAGCTTCTTCGCATCGAAGACCAGTTGGCTGAAACTGCTCAATACCACGGTATTAACTCTTTCTACAACTTAAACAAGTAATAAATTGACCGCCGAGGTTTTCTCGGCGGTTTTTTTATGCAAACTTTCCTAGCGTCATTCTTATTCTCCTTCTATTTCATTACCTTGATTTGGTAATTAGTATTCATTTTATTGCTTTTTAAAGGAATCAATACTGCAGAACCGAAAAGATAGGAGTGAATAAGAGGAGGAATGTGAAGATGAAAATGATATTGATGTCAGCAGCACTGGCCGGAAGCGTTATATGGGGAGCTTCAGCTGCACAGCTGAACGAGTCGCAGCCTCATTCCGTTTCAGAAAAGGCCCCGTTGTTTGATGAAGAGCATGCATATGAAACCATTCATGAGCTTAGTGAAGTCATAGGACCGAGAGAAACAGGGACAGAGAAAGAAAAAGAAACGGCATCATACATATCAAAACGGCTTCAAGATGAGGGATTAACTGTCCGCACTCAGCCATTTCATGTGAAAACATATTTTTCTGGTTCAGTCATGGCAGGCGATCACGAGTATCCAATACGCTCAGCAGATAAGACCGCTGTTGAAAAGGAAGAAAAATTAGAGGCTGGCGTCTTTGACGGTGGCTATGGGTTAAGCCTTGATGTAAAAGAAGCAAAAGGAAAAATTGCCGTTATCAGAGAGGGAAAAATATCAGTAGCTCAAAAATTAAAAAACGCCCAAGATGCTGGCGCAAAGGCTGTCATTATTTATAACAGCAAGACAAAACCCCTCGCGATCCGTCCGATAAAACCAAAACAAATCACAATACCGGCAGCCGGGATGAAAAAAGAAGACGGAGAAGCTTTACTGAAAGAAAAGCAGGCTGTCATTCAATTTAAAAACTATCAAAACCGCACTTCACAAAATATAATAGGGACACGCAAAGCGCAGCATACAAAACACCCGGATATTCTTTATGTAACGGCCCATTATGACACAGTTAAAGGTGCACCAGGGGCTGATGATAATGCATCAGGCACATCTGCTGTTCTGGAGATGAGTAAGCAAAGCAAGGATCTTCCCAAAAACAAAGAAATCCGTTTTATCTTATTCGGAGCTGAAGAGCTGTGGTCAGCGGGTTCCTCATATTATGTCAGTACGCTTACTTCAGATGAAATCAAACACAGCCGTGCGAACTTTAACGCTGATATGATTGCAACTGATTGGAAAGAAGCCAGCCAATTGTATATAACCACTCCGGATGGCAAAAAGAATGCAAGTGTCAATTATGCGGTACATGCTGCCCAGAAGGCCCAGCTTGACGCACCTCGCCTTACCCAGCTTGGATACTCTGATCATGTGTCATTTTATGAAGCGGGCATACCTTCAGCTAATTGGATTTGGCTCAGCCCGGATAAACAAGAGCCTGGGTCATGGTATCACACTGAAAATGATAATATAACACATATCAGCAAAGAAAGATTAAAGGAAGCGGGGCAGCTCTTGCTATCTGCTGTAAAAGAGGCAAATATGAAATAAAAAACAGGCTTCGGCCTGTTTTTTTACTTTTCACTATATTCTTTCAATTAAGGGAGATTTTCTCACTATTTCCCTAATAAATACCTTATCGTAGGTATGTAAAATATCAATTACCATCAAATGGCATCAATATGTCCTACCGAATAAAAGGATGCAAAACTCATTTACCGTTTTTTTACTTTTGGTATAATAGCTTTATCGATCGATAATTGTTTAATTTTGTAAAAAAATATCCTTTTCTATCTTATAGGAGGGCCAAAAATGAATCCTGTCACAAAAGAAGCTCGAAACCTCGGTCATAAGCGGCTTTTAGAATTGATTGAAACAAAACAGGCTGTCGTAGGTGTATTGGGGATGGGATATGTGGGATTTCCTCTTGCATTGGAATGTGTCAATAAAGGATACAGCGTCATCGGCTTCGATAAAAACAGTGAAAAAGTTTCTTTGCTGAAAGACGGACACAGCCATATTCGGGATATAGACGATAACCAATTAAAAGAGGCGCTGCACACAGAGCGTTTTCAAGTGAGTGAAAATATGTCTCTCATTGAACACTGCGACATCGTTGTGATATGCGTTCCGACACCTTTGAACAAAAAAGACAAAATTCCTGATCTCAGCTACATAGACAGTGCGGTTGACACCATGCTGGCTTATGGAAGGCCAAATCAGCTTTTAATTTTAGAAAGTACAACCTATCCGGGGACAACCAAACAAAAAATTGCTGATCGAATGGCATCAGGGCGGCAGGTGAACATAGGCTCCGACTTTTTTATCGCTTATTCTCCTGAACGAATCGATCCTGGAAACAGCCAATATGAAGTCGCCGATATCCCTAAAGTGGTCGGCGGAATGACCCGGAATTGCACAAAACTTGCCTCAGCGTTTTACAACACCATCGTTACAAGCGTTCATCCAGTAACCTCACCAGAAGTAGCAGAAACAGCTAAACTCCTAGAGAATACCTACCGTTATGTAAATATAGCTCTCATCAATGAAATGGCACTCAATTGCCGAGAACTCGATATTGATATATGGGACGTGATCAATGCGGCAGACACGAAGCCGTTCGGGTTTCAAAAGTTCAGCCCCGGCCCTGGCGTAGGCGGCCATTGTATACCGATTGATCCTTTTTATTTTAAATGGATAGCCAATCAAAAGGGATTACAGACAAAGCTGATTGATCTAGCGGATGAAATTAATTCTGAAATGCCGTTTTCAGTGTCCGACTATGCCATGAAGCTGGTTGATAAAGAACAATGCAGTATTTTATTAATAGGCGCCGCTTATAAAAAAAATACCAATGATTCTCGTGAGTCTTCTGCATTTGCAATTATCGGTGATTTAATGAAAAAGGGATGCACGATAGATTACTATGATCCATTTATCAGTGAAATCCGCTTAGAAGACGGCAGCACCAAGCATTCCGTTCCTTTCACGAAGGAGCAGGTCAATCAATATGATGTTGTCATTATCCATACTGATCATGATGATATCAATTACAGCATCTTGCGGGATGCAGCACCTATTATTTTCGATACCAGAAATATTTGCAGAGAAAAAATGGCTGACTATGCAAACCTTGTCACACTATAGGAGGGAACGATCATCAGTAAACAATTTATCTCTTTTCACAGACCTGATATCACAAATGAAGAACTGGAAACTGTAGCCGAAACGATCAAGTCAGGGTGGATTTCAAAAGGTCCGAAGGTGATTGAATTTGAAAAAAAGCTGGGCGAATATTTAAGCGCAGAGCACGTCATCAGCTGTAATTCAGGAACAGCAGCCTTGCATATGGCATTGCTTGCACTCGGTGTAGGAGAAGGCGATGAAGTCATAGTTCCAAGCTTCACGTTTTGTTCAAGTGTAAACGTCATTTTGCATGTCGGAGCAACCCCGGTTTTTGCCGATATTTGCGAGGACGATTTATGTATAGATCCGGAAGATGTCAGACAAAAACTTTCTCCGCGCACAAAAGCGGTCATTGCGGTTCATTTTGCAGGTTATCCGGCAAATTTGGATGAGCTTAGCGGCATATGCAAGGAACATGGGCTGTATTTGATTGAAGATGCCGCTCACGCGTTAGGGACCAGGTATAAAGGGAAGATGATCGGCACGCATGGAGATGCCGTATGCTTCAGCTTTTATGCCACCAAAAATATAACGACGGGAGAAGGGGGAGCTCTGATTCTTCAGGATGAAGCAGCGGCCGAGAGAGCAAGACTGTATGGGTGGCACGGCATTACTAAAAATGCTTGGAACCGCTACGGTGAAAAGGGCAGCTGGCGATATGATGTTTTGCTTCCCGGCTTTAAGTACAACATGACAGACATTCAAGCTGCGCTAGGGCTCATTCAATTGAAACGAGCTGCTGAGATCCAAGAAAAACGCACAAAAATCGCAAACTATTATGCGTCTGAGCTTATCAATCAATCAGAAAGAGCAGCACTTCCTTTGACAGACATTCCAAGCCACGTTACTCACTCTTGGCATCTGTTTATCCTTCGGGTGAAAAAACGCGGGGAAATGGAGCGAGACCAGTTTATTGAAAATATGAAAGCGAAACATATTGGCTTGAGTGTCCATTTCATTCCTGTGCATATGCATCCCTACTATAGAGAGCATTTTCCCGCAAAGCTGCCGGTAACTGAACGCATCTTTTCTGAAATTGTATCATTGCCTCTTTATAGCCAATTATCGAAGGAAAATTGTCAATATATCGTTCAATCCATTAAAGAAGTTTTATCTTTAAGCCAGGAGGTCGGACAATGAAACACATAGCTATCTTAGGCGGAGCGGGTTTTATAGGAAGTGAATTAGCGAGGTTATTAGAGACTAAGGGTTATCATACGATTATCGCTGATCAAAAAAAGCCGGATTTTCAGGCGGAATTTCGGCAAACGAATATTTTAGACCGGCAATCGCTGCGGGAATCATTGAAAGGAGCGGATGCTGTCGTTCATTTAGCGGCTATGGTCGGGGTAGACAGCTGCCGCAGCAATGAAGAAGACGTGATCAAGGTGAATTTTGAGGGAACGAAAAACGTAACCGAAGTATGCAAGGAGCTAAGGATCAAGACGCTTCTTTTCTCCTCCAGCTCAGAGGTATTCGGGGATTCACCCGATTATCCGTATACGGAATTGAGCAAGAAGCTCCCAAAATCCGCTTATGGAAAAGCAAAGCTGAAGTCGGAGGAATATTTGAAAGAGCAGGCATCAGACTCGCTGCATGTCAGGGTTGTCCGGTACTTTAATGTATACGGCCCGAAGCAGCGGGAGGACTTTGTTATTAACAAGTTCTTCAGTTTGGCTGAAGCTGGCGCGGAGCTTCCTCTTTATGGAGACGGCGGCCAAATCAGATGCTTTAGCTATATTAGCGATATCGTGAACGGAACATATCTGGCACTTTTGCACAAAGGCAGTGCTTTTGAAGATTTCAACATAGGAAACGATCTGCCAATCAGCATAAAAGGATTGGCAGAAAAAATCAACGTGATGACAGGCAGGAAGAAAGAGAATTACACCTTTAAAAAGCTGGGTGAGGATGGCGTGCGGAGTAAAGACATTGAAATTTTCAAGCGTGCTCCCTCGATCGAGAAGGCAAAGCGCCTGCTTGGATATGCTCCTAAAGTTCACCTTGAGGAAGGCCTGAGGATGATTAAAGTTGAAAGACGAAAACAAAAACTTCCATTATCCTGAAAATCCGAAACAGATCAAGTTTCCCATTTATGCGGGTCAGCTTTCAGGCAGAAATCTTTTCCCGGCAGTCACACATTTCATCTCAGCTAAAAGAACAACGTTGGCAGAAAAATTGGAAAAACGCTATGGAAAGGGTATCGAATTAACTTCAAGCGGCAGTGCGGCATTAGTGCTTGCACTGGCGTTTTCCGGAGCGGGTCCTGGAAAAGAAGTGATTTTTTCATCATTCAGCTGTCCGAATGTCATTGATGCTGTGCTTCAATCCGGAGCCTCGCCGGTTTTTGCCAATCTGGATGATGATTTGTCCCTATCCTTTGAAGATGTCAAAAACAAAGTGAGCGAGAGGACATGCGCTGTCATTTTGACACATGTATACGGCCGGAAGGAAAACATGAAACTTATTGAGTGGGCGAAAGAGAAGCGCATTCGTGTCATCGACGATGCCGCTCAGGCTATGTTTACAAAACAAGCCGGAACTTTTGCAGGCGGATTGGGGGATTTCGGCATCTTGAGCTTTGGGCCGTCAAAGCCTCTCAGCAGTATAGGGGGCGGAGCGTTAATCGCTCGAAAAGAGGTTCTGGAGAAAAACGGCAGGCTGCCGATGGAACAGCGAAAGCAAGTCAATGCTGATTACTATGCTTATATGAGACAGCAGCGAATACAGGTTTTGATGAGATCTAGGACTCTGTCTTTCTTATTGAGAAAAATGGGTGTTCAGACTTCTATGAAAACGAGCAAGCTTGAAGTCCTTCCGAAAACACCTGCTACTGTCCCTTTATTGCGAATGCATCCGGTGAGACAAGCTATGATCGAATACCAGCTGTCAAAGATGGAGCGGCTGGTGAAAGACTCATCTAAAAATTTGGAGACTGCAAAATGCATTTTTGCGCAGGCAGAAGAGTTATACGGGATCAAGATGATACAGCCGCAGGAGGGAGAAAGCCTGAACTATTTGACAATCGTCTTTCCTCATGAAGGCCAAAGGTACGACTGCTCCGCTTATTTAGCGGCAAAAGGGATTCAAACCTGCTGGAACTACCTTCCCCTTCACCTTATTCCGCTGTATCAGCCTTATTCACGGCAAGAGGATGAACATTCTCTTTGGAAAAGGGTTCTTTCACTGCCGTTCAAACCGCCTCTAGGTACAGAGCAGGTGAAGTATATTGCTGAAACTGTTTTAGCGTATGCAGAGCAAAAGAATAAGAAATGAATGTTGGTGATATATTGTGCAAAACACAGCGAATTTGGTAACTCGTCAAGCATGGGATCGGGCAGCTGGCATATTTCAGACTGGATTGTTTCAAAGCTATGATTGGGGGAAGCTCATGGAAGAGCTCCCCAATACCTCGTTTCATCCCATTAAGCTGATATCGGACGGCGGGCAGGTGATATATGTTCCGGTGTTTGAGCAGAATGGCTTGCTCAGCGGGAATATGATCGGTTACGGCGGTGTCATTTCAGACCGTCCGATTTCATTTGAATGGCTGCAAAGCGAAATCGAGGCTTTATTTGGACAGAAATTATCGCGGCTCCTGCTTCCGCATGGCCAAACTTCTTTTATCGAAGAAAAGGGAGAACAATGGGCGGAGAAAGCCACACATATATTGACGCTTCCCGATACATTTGAAGAGCTATGGACAAACTGTTCGGGAAAAGCTCGGACTGCCGTCAGATATGCGGAGAAGAAAAATGTGTCCGTCCGCCTAATCGGACAGGAATTGATACCTGAATTTTACGAACTGTATAAGGCGCATACAGCAGCGATCGGCGCAGCCTATATGCTGAGTCAGGATTTTTTTCAAAAGCTGCTAGAAAGCCTTGGAAGGCAAGTCTTTTGGGTAGGGGCATTTCTTGAGAGTGAAATGATCAGCAGCAGTATTTTTCTATATGACCATTCCCATTTCTATTATTGGCAAAATGTAAACAGCCCTGCCGGAAAAGAAACGCAGGCCTCTTATTTGTTAATGCGCAACGCTTTATCATTCGCCATCGGCAAGAAACTGCAATGGGTTGATTTTGGATATTCTCACAGTAAAGAAATTGCCCGACCGAAACGATATTGGGGAGCTGAAGAGAAACGATGTCGACATTTCACAGAAGCGGAGTAAAGGTGGTAAGCGGCCATCAATCCAGTTATCTCCCATGGTATGGTTTTTTTGAAAAAATCTACAAATCAGATGTATTTGCGATTCACGATACAGCCCAGTTTGAGAAAAAGGGATTTCTCAATCGGAACAGGATTAAAACATCCCAAGGCCCGATGTGGCTGACTGTTCCTCTGCAAATGAAAAATTACAAGGATATCAGACTTCGTGATATGAAAATCGATCAAGAACAGGACTGGCGGAAGAAACACTGGATGGCGATTAAAATGAATTATGCGAAAGCTCCCTATTTCGAGGAATATCAAATGTTTTTTAAAGATGTCTATCAGCGGGAATGGGAGTACCTTCATGATTTAAATATGTTCATCATTGATTTTTTTCTGCGGGAACTTCGTATATCGACGCCAATTTGCTATGTGTCGGAGCTTGAATGCCAAAATGAAAAAAAGAGTGATTTTGTGCTCGCGCTTTGTAAGGAACTTGGGGCTGATCACTATTATTCAGGCAGCCAAGGATCAGACTATTTAATAGAAAGTGATTTTGATAAAAGCGGAATTACAATCGAATACCAGCAAATCAGAGCCATACAGTATCCACAGCTGTTCGGGGAGCACATTCCTCATCTCTCTATGCTTGATATGCTTATGAATTGCGGAGCGGATATTTCCGAAACGTTAATTAAAGGGGGACAATATGATGAAAGTAATGGTATTTGCGGCGCACCCGGACGATGAAATTATCGGCGTCGGCGGAGCATTGGCGAAACATGTCCGCCAAGGAGACAGTGTGTCGGCTGTCATTATGGCTGAAGGTAAATCGTCTAGAAAAGAAGATTATGAAAAACCTTGTGATTCGATCATGCAGCATTCCTATAGTGAGACGGAACAAGCGCTTAGCACGCTCGGCATAAGCGATTTTGTCAGGTTGAATCTTCCTGATAACAGGCTTGATTCAATGGATTTGCTAGATGTAGTAAAAGAAGCAGAAAAACAAATTGAACGGTTTCAGCCCGATATCGTATATACACAATACGGCGGTGACATTAATATTGACCATGCTGTCGTATTCAGAGCGGTGATGACAGCAACCCGCCCGCTTCCGGGTCATTCCGTAAAACAGGTTCTCGCATACGAAACGTTATCCTCGACTGAGTGGAACTACTTGAATAAGGATCAATTCCATGCAAATTTCTTCATTAATATAGAAGAAGAGCTTGAACTGAAGCTGAAGGCCATGGCGTGCTATGATTCAGAGCTGAGGGATTTCCCGCATCCGCGATCCTTGCAAGCGATAGAAAATAACGCGTACGTATGGGGAGCAAAATCGGGTTTTTCTGCAGCAGAAGCATTTATGCTTGTGAGAGGGACGTGGTGACGGATGATTGCGCAAATACCGTTTTTCGGGTTAGACCCGAAGCAAATCGATAAAAAGTGGGTCGAAGCAGGATACGGTCTTGAAGCCAACATCTTCGACGGAAAATCGTTTGAAGAAACCGATTATGTGAAAACTTTTAAGCGGGCACTTGATTACACAAAACAGCTTGAGCCGTCATTATTAACGCTTCATTTTCCCACCGACAATGCGGATTATGTTCACAAAGCGCATATAAAGGACCGTCTGCTGCAATTTGCAGAGCTTGCGGATATGTACGGCGCTAAGGGCATCACTGTTCATGCCAATCAATTTATGTCCGTTGAAGAATTCCAAGGCTATGATTTAGAAGGAAACCGTAGAAAAGTCATTGAATTTTTTGCTGCGTTTGATGATGAACTGAAGGGCACGGATATATGGATTGGAGTCGAAAATCTGCCGATTATCGGGAATTTGGGCGAAGACTTTGACCCGATATTTATTTATCCTGAGGATTTTGAGGAACTGATTCAGCTCGGATTAAAACATGTCGGCATTACATGGGATCTGTGTCATTGGGCCATTACCTATCAGACACATCTGTCATCATCACTTATGTTCAGGGATGAAAAACTGAGATACCCTGATTTTTTTCAGTTTCTTAGCTTACAGGAAAGCATAAAACATTATCATTTCAGTTCGTTTCGCCAGCTAGCCTTCCCGCATGGCGATGTCCGCTGTTTTGAAGGGCGCCATCCTGCGGAGGGAACGATTAATGAATCGTTGCTCAGACAAGCGGCGGAGATGTTAAAGGAAATACATCGCGATGACGGCACGGGTATCGTATTTGAAGTGATGGAAGAGGACTATACACAAAGAAAAGAATCATGGAGAACATTAGAATGGTTCGGCGGTGCTTCTGATGAAGATCAAAAAACGACGTGATTCGGCATATCGAACACCAAATTATGCAAAGCTTTGGTCTGCACAAGTATTTTCTTCTGCGGCGGATGGCGTCTGGCTTATTGCGCTTCCGCTCCTTGTGCTCGATTTGACCGGAAGCAAAATATTAGTCGGAGTGATTTCTTTTATCGAGCTTGTTCCCCTGACCTTCGGAATGTTTACAGGTCCCTTAATTGATTCTTTACGAAAAAAATCGATATTGTATTTGTGTAATACCGGAAGGGCAGTCATCATGATTCTTTTGGCAGTCCTTAGCGCGAACGGTTTGTTAACTGTATGGATCATTGGTGTATGCGCATTTTGTTTATCGCTGCAATCAATGCTCTTTTCCCCGGCGAAAGTGGCGCTTATTCCGCTGCTTGTCCCTCAGAAACATCTCGATCAAGCAACTTCTTTAATCAATACAAGCGAGCTTATTGGCCTGATCGTTGGAAAGCTGATCAGCGGCGTTTTGATTGCGGCGATTCCGTTTGGGCTGCTGTTTTTCATTAATGGGACCGCATTTTTTGTATCCGCTGTATTTATTGCTTTTATTCGAATTTCAGAATCTGCCGGCCTAAAAAGCAAAGGGGCAGAAGCCCTTAAGACAGGGTACAGAATGCTGAAAAGCAACTCATCTTGGATGACTGCTGTCGGTTATTTTTTTATCGTGAATCTTGTCATTGCCGGGTTTATTTCTGTAATGGGGCCGATTCTTGCAGTGGAACGTTTTCATGAGAACTATTCCGTATGGTTCGCCATCATGTATTCAATGTTTCAGGGCGGGATGCTCTTAGGGAATCTGGCTGTATTTTTCAAGTGGAATACCAAGCGGCTAGAACGGCTCTATCCCAGAACGTTAACAGCGGTAGGACTGCTCATGATGTTTTTGTTTTTTTCGCTTAACGGGCTGGAATGCGTCATTTTTTTAGTGCTGGGCGTCATCATTTCCTATATTGATGTGCAAACGGTTCTGTATTTTCAAAAGACAGTTCCGACTGAATACTTCGGGAGGATATTCGCGCTTATTTTTTCTATCGTAAAGATGGGAGAACCTCTATCAGCAGCTGCTTATACAGTGCTTCTTGTGGTTATGGACGCTGATTATATTTTTCTGGCTGTCGGTCTGACCCTCACGCTTACTTTTTTCATACTGTCAGTGAGACAAGGAATGCAGAGAGATGCCGGAAAAAAAGCGAATCAGTATTTTTAATTTCAATAGAAAAGAGCTGCCGATGATCATACGGCAGCTCTTTTATTAAAGATCCAAATACAGCCTTACCATATCGCGGCATTGAATTCCGTTTTCAAAAATGTCCTCATCATAATGTCTGACAAAGAAATCGTGGTCAATCGCCTGAAGGCGGAATCCGCATTTTTGGTAGAGAGACAGCTGATGAATGCTGGAATTCCCCGTGCCGATTTCAATCGTATCCGCACCCAGCTCCTTTGCCTTTTCGATGGCGTCTCGTACAAGCTGTTTGCCAAAGCCCTTCTTCTGAAGAGATTCTTTTACGGCAATATTTACAATTTCAACTGTTTGCGGCCTTGTTTTCAGCAATACATAAACACCTGCAAGCTCATCACCGGACCAAGCCGTGTAACATTCTCCTCTCTCAAGATATTCGTCTACAATGTCTTTGGAAGGATCGGCGAGCAGCAATAAGTCGTATAATTCGTCATTTGTTTTTTTAGCTAATTGAACCCTAAGCTTTTGCATATTCATTCCACCTTTTTAGTCTGATAGACATTTAATTTTTTCATTCGTTCCCAATTTCACTCTGTTTTATTATAAAATATGAAAAGCAGTAAATGTCATCAAAATAGTAGAATAGGAGGAAAGTCATGTTTTTTTGTAAATATTGCGGCTCTCAAAATAATGAAGGAGCCAAGTTTTGTAAAGAATGCGGCACCCCGATCGGAGGGGGCAGCAGACAGGCAAATCAAGAAACAGCAAGCACTGCTGAATCGAGGCAGGTTCCGCGAAAACCCATCCCTAAGAAAACCATCATTTTATGGAGCAGCATTGCCGCAGCGTGCGTTATATTATTCGCTGCATATAAAACCGGGGCGTACTTTACGTCAAAGGATAGGTTAGTCAACAAATTTGAAGAGGCTGTAAAGAATGAGGATAAAGAGCAAATCGCCTCTCTCCTTACGCCGGTAAATGACAAACTTAAGCTGACTAAAAATAATGTAAAACCGTTTCTTACATATTTGAAGGATCACCCGGACAAAAAAGATGAGCTATTTGCATCGCTGCGTGCTGAAACAGCCCAAAAGGATATCGTATACGCGGAGAAAGACGGAAAAAGCTTGCTCGTATTTGATCATTATGATTTAAAGGTAGCACCTGTTTATTTTGAAGTAAGCAGCAATTATAAAAATACCGATCTATATGTCAATAAAGAGGAAGCCGGATCTATAAAGAAAGCGGATCAAGCACAAACTCTCGGACCATATATTCCCGGCGAATATACAGTCTCAGCCAAACTGAAAAACGATGTCGTCGATCTTGTGAAAAAGGAAGACATTCAAGCGGTTGGCGATAACAGCTTTCGTGTTGATCTCTCATTGGAAGCGGACAATGTCACATTCAGCTTAGCGGATGACATTAAGAGCGGGAAGGGAGAGTTGCTGATTAATGGCAAGTCGATTCATAAAGATCCGTTCAAAACTTTTACATACGGCCCTCTTTTGACTGATGGCAGTATGACGGCGACTGTGAAAGCTGATTTTCCATGGGGAAAGCAAATGACCGATGCAATGCCAATTACAGGTAGTAACATGAAGATGAGATTAGTTCCCGATAAAGAAACAAAAGAAAACATCATAGAAACTATTAATAAGGCGACTGAGCAATACACGGCTGCCTTCTCCAATGGGAAAACCGAACAGATGACAAAAGCTGTATCCGATGTTAAAGCTCAAACGAAAAAACAAATTTCAGAGATGAAGAGCAATCATATGTATTATAAGGATAAATATATAGAAACAGATTACGATCTTGATTCATTTGCTATTTCACAAAGTGACAAGGGACAATGGATTGTTTCAGTGAACGGAAATGAACTTCACGAATCAGCTTATTTTGATGATTATACAGAACCTGAGATGAAACAAGAACATACAGCTTATCGTTATTATTTGTCGTATGATAAAAAACAAAAAGAATGGAAGCTTGAGAGTGCGGAGACCACTTCTGATTCCATAGGAGACCATATAAAAACTCTAAAAAATGAAAATCCTAAAATATACACCTCCGCTTGGGCGTCATCAAAGTCATCAAATGAGTCCAGAGTTAATTCCGACACACTTACAAAAGAGCAAGTGACATCATTTATGGTTAATTATCTGACAAATCAATCAAGCGCTGTGAGTTTAAATGAATTTGCAGTGATGGAAGGTAATTTGGAAAAAGGAAGCACATTATATGCTGATCAGCAGAAACTAGTTAAGAAATTGTATAGTGAGGGGACGACTGAAGTATTTATTGATGTAGAGGTCAAAAGCTTTAGTCAAAGCGGCTCGAATATCACAATTAAAACATACGAAGAATTCGAAATCACAAAATCAGGCGGCAGTCCAAAGCTCAGAACGTATAATTGGACCTATACCGGCGTAGTGAAAAACAAAAGAATTTACTTAACCTCAATTCAATAAAAACAACCCCCATCACCAGCAGGTGATGGGGGTTGTTTTTTTAAAAGAGCATATAACGGAAAATCTCTTTGACATAGTGTTCGATAATGAGCTGAAATGTAACGCAGATGATCAAATAAATCACAATTGTTGAGTAAATGATATCAAATTTTCCTTTATATGAATGCTGGTAACTGCTCAGCATCGCAGGAGGAATGGCAAAGAATGCACCGATTAAACCAACCGCTAATATGGTAAAGCAAATGTCTGTATGTAATAAAAAGAAGAAAAGGGCAAGAATCAAAATAACCGTAAACGGTATGAGAAACGCTCCGAATCTGGAGAATGAATCCTTAAAAGAAACTTGGTTTCCCGCGATTTTTAAGGCGAAAAAGATTAATGCATGCAAACCAAATAGAAATAAAATAAAATAAATGGTTGGCTCTAAGAAGACTGCTGTAAAGCTTACGCTTCCGGGACCATCTGAAAAAAGAATATAAAACATCAAAGGGGTCAGCAAACTGAAAAGAACCAACGTGATGATCGCGCTGATCAGCTGTTCTCCGCCTGTTGTTTTACACTCCTGATAAGGGCGTTTCAGGACGGCCAAGACAAATGAACCAAACTGCTTTGCCGCTTGCTTTGCAGCAGCTCCGGTTTGCGCTGCCTGCTGCTGGCCTGATTGACCAGGGAGCGGCGATCCGCATTTCTCACAAAACTTTCCGCCATCTGTTTGATGGCCGCATTGAGGACAATACATAAAATAACTCCTTTACCTGTGTTATAGGGAAAATAGACTAATAGTTTTATTATAAAAGAAAAAAGTTGTAAAGTAACCAATATTCATACAAAAATGCCGCATAAAAAAGACACGAGTTCCATTTCAGCCGTGTCTTTTGTTATGGTCGTCATTTTCCGATATCAGAAAAACCCGGTATATCTGCTGTCATTTTTTAAACACTTCTGTATCCATCTTCCTGTCCAACTTATCACTCCCATTGCAGTATGGAGAGGCTATCAGCGTTTATAGAGAAATCATTTCCGGGTAAAGGGAGAAGAATATTTCTTTATCCTGTGCAAACACTAACAACAAGGAGGTTTATGATGTTCTCATTCATCGTTCATGTCTTCATTTCTTTATTTGCAGTATCCAATCCGATCGGAAACGTACCGATCTTTCTGACGCTGACTGAGGGCTATTCAGCTGCGGAAAGAAAATCGATTGCCCGGAAAGCATCGATTTTATCCTTTTTTATTTTGGCGGCTTTTTTGGTTTTCGGCCATCTGATCTTTAAACTGTTTGATATCAATATTCACGCGCTTCGGGTGGCGGGCGGTATATTCATTTTCGGCATTGCCTATAATCTATTGAATGCGAAACAGTCGCACGTGCAGTCTCTTCATCATGATGAACATAGGGAAAGCAAGGAAAAAGCGGATATTTCAGTCACACCTTTATCCATTCCGATTATTGCCGGGCCCGGAACGATTGCAACAGTGATGAGCCTTTCCGCCGGACATGGCGGCATTGGTCATTATGCGGCTGTCTTGATTGGCATAGCTGCTGTTATTGTCCTGACCTTTCTCTTTTTCCACTATTCTTCTTTCATCAGCAGCAAACTCGGGAAAACCGAGATGAACGTGATTACCAGACTGATGGGATTAATCTTAGCCGTAGTTGCGGTCGGAATGATCGGTGCCGGACTGAATGGCATGTTTCCGATCTTAAAATCATAATGCAAAAAAGTAGCTCCCTTATTTTAGAGAGCTGCTTTCTTTTGTTTTCGGCACATACTGAAAGATTTCCTCACTCTCAAAAAATTCAATCAGCCTGCTCAGCCAGTCATAGTAATGAAGCCATTCTTTTAATTCATTCAGCAGCTGATTGACCCGCTCTTCCGCTTCCGGGGTAAGCCCGTCCCTTTGTAAAAGATCAGTCAGCTCCCGGTTTAATTTTTTATACAGCACTTTGTTTTTGTTCACGGCCTTTGTCCAATTCGCCGCAAATAAAGAAATGAAGGTTTGATAATAATCCTGCTCGACGTCATAAAGGTCTTTTCGTACGCCCTTTTCAAACACCTTTTCGGCAATATTGGCGTCGATCATTTCACGGACAACCTGGCTCATCCGTGTTTTACTCATCCCCGTTGCCTCAGAGAGCTCGCTTAATGTCATCGGTTTTCGATTCATATAAATAATTCCAAGCACACGCCCGACAGTCGAAGGCATTCCAAACGTATGCATATTTTCGGCAATCTTCTCAATGAGATGCTCTTCAGCATGTTCAATGATGTCGAGAGCAGTTTTTTCCACACCGGATCATCCCTTCAAATGGAAATTGATGGTGTCAATATATCATATTCCTGCCAGTTGTTGAAAATAGCAGAATGTGGAGGAAGAGGGAGGTATCCGGCGTAATTGTAAGAACACCCTTTCTGTCTTAGTCATAACAATATATAACCTGTAAATAACATATAATTTCAACACATTGTAAACTTTTTATTTTATAAAGTTCAAACTATAATAAAGATTATACTTTTCAGAAAATTTAAAGGAAACCTGCGGAGGTGCACGGATTGCTGAAATTGGAGCAAGTGTCAAAAGTATATAAAGGCGGCAAAAAAGCTGTGAACAGCATTGATTTAGATATTGCCAAGGGTGAATTTATCTGTTTTATCGGCCCGAGCGGCTGCGGAAAAACGACGACGATGAAAATGATTAACAGATTGATTGAGCCATCGTCAGGAAAGATCTTTATCGACGGAGAAAATATTATTGAACAGGACCCGGTTGAGCTGAGGAGAAAAATCGGCTATGTCATTCAGCAAATTGGTTTGTTCCCCCATATGACCATCCAGCAGAACATCTCACTCGTGCCTAAACTGCTGAAATGGCCTGAAGACAAACGGAAAGAACGGGCGCGAGAGCTGTTAAAGCTTGTGGATATGGGCCCGGAATATTTAGACCGTTATCCCCATGAGCTCAGCGGCGGACAGCAGCAAAGAATCGGCGTGCTGCGCGCACTGGCCGCGGAACCCCCTCTCATTTTAATGGATGAACCGTTCGGAGCGCTTGATCCGATTACGCGGGATTCCCTTCAGGAAGAATTCAAAAAACTGCAGAGAACCTTACACAAAACGATTGTGTTTGTAACGCACGATATGGATGAAGCGATTAAGCTTGCGGACCGGATTGTGATTTTAAAAGCGGGAGAAATCGTTCAAGTCGGCACACCTGATGAGATTCTCAGGAATCCGGCAAATGAATTTGTTGAAGAATTTATCGGGAAAGAGCGTCTGATCCAGTCAAGACCGGATATCGAGCGGGTTGAGCAAATGATGAACAGAACACCTGTGACGGTATCGGCGGACAAAACGCTTTCTCAGGCGATTCAGCTGATGAGAGAAAAACGTGTCGACTCGCTGCTCGTTGTGGACCGGCAAAATGTGCTGATGGGCTACGTTGATGTGGAAATGATTGATCAAAACCGCAAAAAAGCGAGCATCGTTGGCGATGTATACCGCTCGGATATATATACCGTGCAAAAAGGAGCGCTTCTTCGCGATACGGTCCGGAAAATCTTAAAGCAGGGAATGAAGTATGTTCCTGTGGTGGATGAGGAGAACCGTTTAGCAGGAATTGTGACGAGAGCGAGCCTTGTTGATATCGTATACGATTCCATATGGGGCGAAGAAGACCAGCTCATGACGATCTGACCAGGGGAGGGGCTCTTTTAAGATGAATCAAATGATGACTTTTTTGCAAACAAACGGCGGAGAGCTGCTGTATAAAACAGGAGAGCATTTATATATTTCACTCATAGCCGTTGTATTGGGCATTATTGTCGCCGTGCCGCTCGGCGTCGCTCTCACTAGAATGAAAAAAGGCGCAGGCGCGATAATAGGCGTCGCAAACATTGTGCAAACCCTGCCGAGTCTGGCGATTTTAGCCTTTTTTATTCCGCTTCTCGGTGTAGGAAAAGTGCCTGCGATTGTCGCTTTATTTTTCTATTCGGTGCTGCCGATCCTGCGCAATACGTACACCGGTATCAAAGGGGTCAACAAAAATCTGCTGGAATCGGGCAAAGGGATTGGCATGACCGGCTGGGAGCAGATTCGGCTCGTCGAAATCCCGCTGGCGATTCCGATCATTATGGCGGGAATCCGCACGTCAACCATTTATTTAATCGGCTGGGCGACACTGGCGTCGTTTATCGGGGGCGGCGGTCTCGGGGATTATATTTTTATTGGCCTGAACCTGTATCAGCCTGAATATATTATCGGCGGCGCCGTGCCGGTCACCATTCTGGCCATTATCATTGATTACGTGCTGGCCGTGACAGAACGAAAGGTGACGCCGAAAGGATTGCAAGGGATGAAGGAAGTTTCGTAAGGAGTTGGCTCTTTTGAAAACGAAAAAAATCAAATGGCTTGGCGCGTTCGCGCTCGTCTTTGTCTTGCTGCTCGGCGGCTGTTCTCTGCCGGGACTGGGCGGCGCATCAGACGATACAATCAAAATCGGGGCGCAAAGCATGACAGAATCAGAAATTGTAGCGAATATGATCGCGCAGCTTATTGAACATGATACCGATTTAAATACGGCTTTAGTCAAAAACCTCGGCTCAAACTATGTTCAGCACCAAGCGATGCTCGGCGGAGATATTGATATTTCTGCCACACGTTATTCCGGGACGGATTTAACAAGCACCCTCGGCAAGGAAGCGGAGAAAAATCCGAAAAAAGCGCTGAACATTGTGCAGAATGAATTTGAAAAACGCTTTTCCTATAAATGGTTTGATTCCTACGGATTTGATAACACATATGCCTTTACCGTGACAAAAAAGTTTGCGGAAAAGGAGCATATCAGCACCGTATCTGACCTGAAGAAAAACGCTTCCGAATATAAACTGGGCGTCGACAATGCCTGGCTGAAACGGAAAGGCGACGGATATAAAGGCTTTGTCAGCACGTATGGATTTGAGTTCGGCACAACCTATCCGATGCAGATCGGGCTTGTCTATGACGCAGTCAAAAATGGAAAAATGGACGCCGTTCTTGCTTATTCAACAGATGGACGGATTAAAGCCTATGATCTGAAAATCTTAAAAGACGATAAGAGGTTTTTCCCGCCGTATGACTGCTCACCGGTGATTCCGGAAAAGGTGCTTAAGGAACATCCGGAGCTTGAAGGCGTGATCAATAAGCTGATTGGTCAAATCGATACGGAAACGATGCAGGAGCTGAACTATGAGGTGGATGGCAAGCTGAAGGAGCCATCTGTCGTAGCGAAGGAATTTTTAGAGAAACACCATTATTTTGACTAAGAAAAGAGGCGGATCATATGGACGTAATACAGCAGCTTGGCACTTACTATTCGCAAAACGGCGGTTACGTGCTGCAGGAGTTTTACCGTCATTTTCTGATGTCGGTGTACGGCGTTTTGTTTGCCGCCATTGTTGGGGTTCCGCTCGGCATCCTGATAGCCAGGTACAGAAGATTAAGCGGATGGATTTTTGCGGTGACGAATGTCATTCAGACCATCCCGGCTCTCGCCATGCTCGCCGTACTGATGCTCGTCATGGGGCTGGGTGCTAATACGGTGATATTGTCATTATTTCTGTATTCTCTTCTGCCGATTATCAGAAATACGTATACAGGCATTATCAGCATTGAACACGCCTATCTGGAATCCGGAAAAGCGATGGGAATGACAAAATTTCAAGTGCTGCGGATGGTTGAGCTTCCGCTTGCGCTTTCTGTCATCATGGCGGGCCTTCGCACCGCGCTTGTCATCTCCATCGGCATTACGGCCATCGGGACATTTGTTGGCGCAGGCGGACTTGGGGATATCATCGTCAGGGGATCAAACGCAACAAACGGCACCGCGATTATATTAGCGGGTGCCATCCCCACGGCCCTGATGGCAGTGGTTGCCGATTTGGTGATGGGCTGGCTGGAACGCGTGTTAAGCCCAATTAAAAAGAAGAAAAAATTGGCCGGCGCCGCATAAGAAAAAACGCCTTGTTTATGACAGGGCGTTTTTTTACGGCTTCGGCACATATTTAAAAATCTCTTCGCTCTCAAAAAACTCAATCAAACGGCTGAGCCAATGATAATAATCAAGCCACTCCTTTAGTTCCTTCAGCAGCTCATTCACTTTTTCTTCAGCTTCAGGAGTAAGCTCTTCTTCTAAGATGCTGAGCAGCTCCCGATTGAGTTTTTTATGCATCATTTTGTTTTTGCTGACGACTTTGCCCCAAGTGGCTGAAAACAGCGTGATAAACGTTTGGTAGTAATCCTGCTCAACCTCATATAAATCTTTTCGCACGCCCTTTTCGAATACTTTCTCGGCGATGTTGGCATCTAGCATTTCCCGCACAACTTGGCTCATGCGAGTTTTGCTCATGCCGGTCGCTTCAGACAATTCAGCCAGCGTCATCGGTTTTCGATTCATATAAATAATGCCCAGCACACGTCCAACCGTAGAGGGCATTCCAAATGCATGCATGTTTTCTGCGATTCGTTCTATTAAATGGTCCTCAGCTTGTTCAATGATCGTTAACGGATCTTTCTCCAACGGTTTCAATCCTTTCAGCTAACAATTCCGATGTCAATATACCACATTTTTGATGCGACGGAAATGCTGTAATATGAGAATTTGGCAGGAAACGGGAGCAATAAGGAGATCATTACAGGTCAATGCGGGTAAATCATCGTTTATACATACTTTATAAAAAATATGAACAAATTGTAAACTTTTTAATTTATAAACTTTATTCTATAATGGGAAGCATTCAATTGTCTGAAAAATTAAATATAAACTGAACAAATTGAATAAACTTAACTTTGGAGGTGCGATGTTTGCTGACATTAGAAAATGTCTCGAAAACATACAAGGGCGGAAAAGAAGCCGTGAACAATGTGAATCTTAAGATTGAAAAAGGCGAATTTATCTGTTTTATCGGCCCGAGCGGCTGCGGAAAAACGACAACAATGAAATGATTAACCGATTAATCGAGCCTTCCGCCGGCAAGATTTTCATTGACGGCGAAAACATCATGGAACAGGATCCCGTTGAGCTGAGGCGTAAGATCGGCTATGTCATTCAGCAGATCGGCCTGTTCCCCCATATGACCATTCAGCAGAACATCTCTCTCGTGCCGAAACTGCTGAAATGGCCGGAGCACAGGCGGAAAGAGCGGGCGCGTGAGCTTCTGAAATTGGTTGATATGGGGCCTGAATATTTAGACCGTTACCCTCATGAATTAAGCGGGGGGCAGCAGCAGCGAATTGGTGTATTACGGGCACTTGCCGCAGAGCCGCCGCTTATCTTAATGGATGAACCGTTTGGGGCGCTCGACCCGATTACGAGGGATTCCCTTCAGGAAGAATTCAAAAAACTGCAAAAAACCTTACATAAAACCATCGTATTTGTTACCCACGATATGGATGAAGCCATTAAACTGGCAGACCGGATTGTGATTTTAAAAGCGGGAGAAATCGTTCAAGTCGGAACGCCAGATGATATTTTGAGAAATCCCGCGCACGAATTTGTTGAGGAATTTATCGGCAAGGAGCGGCTGATCCAGTCATCCAGCCCGGATGTGGAGCGGGTTGACCAGATTATGAACACACAGCCTGTGACGATCGCAGCGGATAAAACGCTTTCTGAAGCGATACAGCTCATGGGGCAAGAGCGTGTCGATTCACTGCTTGTCGTCGATGACGGACACATGCTGCAAGGCTATGTCGATGTTGAGATCATTGATCAATGCCGGAAAAAAGCGAATCTCGTAGGAGAGGTTTTACATCAAGATCTTTACACAGTATTGGGCGGCACACTGCTGCGCGACACGGTCCGTAAAATTTTAAAACGAGGTGTCAAATATGTCCCTGTGGTGGATGAAAATCGGCGTTTAATCGGAATTGTGACGAGAGCGAGTCTTGTCGACATCGTGTATGACTCTCTTTGGGGAGAAGAAAAGCAGCTTGCGGTGTTGTCATAGGGAGGCGGTCAGTAGTGAATCATATTGTGCAATTTTTGCAAAACAACGGAGGAGAGCTCCTTTACAAAACATATGAGCATATCACGATATCGCTCATTGCTGTCATTTTAGGCGTACTTGCTGCAGTGCCCCTTGGGGTTATGCTTACTAGAATGAAAAAGGGAGCCGGCACGATGATCGGCATCGTCAATATCATTCAGACGCTGCCGAGTCTGGCGATTCTCGCTTTCTTTATTCCGCTTCTCGGTGTCGGGAAGGTTCCGGCCATTGCGGCTTTGTTTTTTTATTCCGTATTGCCGATTCTCCGCAACACGTATACCGGGATTCGCGGCGTCAATAAAAATCTGCTTGAGTCTGGAAAAGGTATCGGAATGACACCGGCTGAACAAGTCCGCCTTGTGGAGCTGCCGCTTGCCGCGCCTGTTATTATGGCGGGAATCAGAACATCGACGATTTACTTAATCGGATGGGCCACGCTTGCTTCCTTTATCGGAGGCGGCGGATTGGGTGATTACATTTTTATCGGGCTGAATTTATATCAGCCGGAATATATCATCGGGGGTGCCGCTCCCGTTACGATATTGGCAATTGTGATTGATTATGTGCTGGCGGTGGCAGAGCGAAAACTGACACCTGCCGGCATGCAGAGATTGAAGGAAGTGTCATAAGGAGGCTGCTCATGAAAAGAACATATCTCAAATGGATGACCGGTTTAACGCTCGCAGCAATGCTGACGCTAAGCGGCTGTTCGCTTCCGGGGCTCAGCGCCGCTTCAGACCAGACCATTAAAATCGGCGCGCAAAGCATGAGCGAATCAGAAATCATCGCCAGCATGCTGGGCCAGCTGATTGAACACCATACTGATCTTAAAACAACAACCATTAAAAATCTCGGCTCCAACGCGGTGCAGCAGCAAGCCTTAATGAACGGGGAAATCGACATTGCAGCCACGAGATATACCGGCGACGCGCTGACGGGCACGCTGAGAATGGAGCCTGAAAAAGACCCGGACAAAGCGCTGGAGCTGACACAGCGGGAGTTTCAAAAAAGATACGAGTTAAAATGGTATGACTCCTACGGGTTTGATAATACGTATGCCTTTACGGTCAGCAAGAAGCTGGCAGATCAATATCATTTGGAAAACGTATCAGACGTTAAAAAATGGGCGCCGCAATTAAAGCTGGGTGTCGATAACTATTGGATGAAGCTCAAGGGAAACGGCTATCAGGATTTTACGAAAACCTACGGCATGACATTCGACGGTACGTATCCGATGCAGATCGGACTTGTGTATGACGCGGTGAAAAGCGGAAAAATGGACATTGTGCTTGCATATTCGACGGATGGAAGAATCAAGTCCTATGGTCTCAAAATGTTAAAGGATGATAAGCAGTTTTTCCCGCCGTACGACTGCTCGCCGGTTGTTCCGGAACAAGTGCTCAAAGAACATCCAGAGCTGGAGAGCATTATCCGGAAAATGATCGGGAAAATCGACACAGCGACGATGCAGGAGCTCAACTATGAAGTCGACGGCAACCTAAAAGAACCGTCAGTCGTTGCTAAAGAATATTTAGAAAAACATCATTACTTCGCATCGTGAAAGGGGGACGAAGGAAATGAACGTGCTTGAACAGTTAATGACATATTATGCGCAGAACGGCAGCTACGTCATAAGCGAATTTGGCCGCCACTTTCTCATGTCGGCTTACGGCGTCTTGTTTGCCGCTGTCGTCGGAGTTCCGGCCGGAATCCTCATTGCGCATTTTCGCCGCTTATCAGCATGGGTGTTCGCCGTAACAAATGTCATCCAGACCATCCCGGCGCTCGCCATGCTGGCGGTTTTAATGCTTGTTATGGGGCTCGGCGCAAACACTGTGATTGTATCATTATTTTTGTATTCCCTTCTGCCGATTATCCGAAACACGTACACAGGGATTGTCAGCATTGAACATGCTTACTTAGAATCGGGAAAAGCGATGGGCATGACGAAATTCCAAGTGCTTCGGATGGTTGAGCTCCCGCTCGCGCTTTCTGTCATCATGGCAGGCTTGCGCACGGCACTTGTCATCGCCATCGGAATTACAGCGATCGGCACATTTGTCGGCGCCGGCGGACTTGGGGACATGATCGTCCGCGGCTCAAATGCGACAAACGGAACAGCCATTATTCTGGCCGGCGCGATCCCGACTGCGGTGATGGCGGTAGGAGCTGATTTGCTTATGGCTTGGCTGGAGCGGACCTTGAAGGTGATATAGTAACTAGAGAAAGATAGAACATATGTAGAATTACAAAATTATATCTTCTTAATGTTAGGAGATATAATTTTTTTTAACTATAAATAGGAACAATAAGAAAATAGTTATGATACCAAAGATACAAAAAGTGATTTTTATTAATTCAGCATTATGTCTATGTTTAATTGCTTCTTCTAAGTCAAATATTCCGTAACCATATTCAAATCTTGATCCTTTGGAGTAGGCTGATTTTTTCACAGTGTTAATAATATCTTCATTAGTAATATTAAAATCTTCAAATTGAAATAGAAGAGCTAGTGCCCCACTTACATATGCATTAGAAACTGAAGTTCCGCTTGTTTTATAATAGTCACTATTAATTGAATAACTTTTTAAATTTTCTCCAGGGGCCATTATAGTTATTCCCTGCCCTTTACTTGAAGAAAATAAACGGTTATCATGTGAGTTTAATGCTCCCACTCCTATAACTTCATTAAATTTAGCTGGGTATGAAACAGTGTCTAGATTTGATATACCTTTATTGCCTACAGAAGAAGTAAGTATTATGCCTTTATTATAGGCTTTTTTTATGGCGGCATGAAGTTCTTTAGAATAAGAATCTCCACCTAAACTCATGGATATGATATCAACGTCATTTTTTATACTCCATTCAATCCCTTTTGTAATATTTGTATAATTCCCTTTAAGGTCTTTATTTAACACTTTAACAATGTATAGTTTTGCTTTCGGAGCAATGGCGTTAATTATACCGGTGTTATAAGTTCCATGTCCATTTAAGTCATTAACTGTGGTATTAGGCTCATTTACAAAAGATACGCTTTCTTCTATAGGAAGGGAATTCATTTTAGTGCTAATTCCTGAATCTAAAATTGCTATCGATACCCCTTCCCCATCTAACTTATACTTGTTTTTAATTTTTTGGATATCTTTAAATTGTTGTGATATATCATTAGAAGCTGCATTTAAGTTGTTACATGGGAATAAGGTGATAAAAATTATCATAAGCAAAAAGAATAAATAATTCGTGATATTAGGTCTCAACATTTATATCTCCTTTAATTATGAAAATTAACCAAAAAATAGTTGAAGGAAAAATTCAATGTGGTAATATATGCTTATCAATATATTATCTTAGGAGGAAGAAATGAACAAGAATGTAATTAAAAAAAGTAGAAAGTTAGTTTTTCTATTAACAGCATTTGTTATGTTTTTTACTGCTACAGGTACGGTTTTTGCTGAGCAAATCAATGATCAGAGCTTTAAAGACGTTACTGATTTAGAAAACAATACAACTTTATCAGATGAAGAATTGCTAAATCTAGATGTATCGGATATGATTGATGATAAAAAAGTGGTAAACTATGTTGCAGATACCGAAAAAGAGATTACTGAACTAGAAGTCAAAAATACTGAATCGGTTTTAGAAAAGACAATCGATGAAAAAGATATCAAAATTGATGATGAAACGTTTGCTTACATAGATGAAATTAACCCTGAAATAGATACTAGTGTCCTAGATCAAATGGATCAAGAAATAGATGAACAACAAAGTTCAGAAAAGGTAGAAGGCCAATGGTTTGGCCCAGCTGTCAGAGTATTAATAGCAATGTCTTCATCTATGTTTAAAAAATATGGTTTTAAATTTATAAAGGTTTCTTACCATCTAGGATTAAGAATGTATCAAAGAGGAATTTCACCTACCAAAGTGTTTATGGCAGTAAAAAAGGGTAAAAAATATTATGATCCTAAATATAAATCAACCGTATATTACTATAAAGGTGTTGCAGTCGCTAGAAAAGGTAATACTTTAACTACTACTTATAAATCTGCGAAGCCTAAAAAACGTTGGAGATAGGGTGGTATCCCATGTATTCAAATTCGGCAATAACATATGATAAAGAAGCTGAGTTAGCTTATATTTATGTAATTCCTCCAATTAATCAACCATCTACAGTTAAGCTGACTGAGGATTTGGAAGTTAATGAAAATATTTCATTAGATATTAATAAGCAAAACTTAATAGTAGGTATGGAGATTTTCGGGGAATTAGCAAATGATATATCTAAATTAGCAGGTTCTAAAAAAATTTACAAAAAAACCGCTCGAAACAAAAAAGAAATTTATAGCTTTAGATTGTATGATTTGGAAACATCAAATTCGTTTGAATTTAATGGGATTTTATTCTGTTTTGCTGATGATAATTATGAAAAGTTTTTAGGTTACGATGTTATAGATATTGAGAAATATAAAGCAGAGTTATTAAATCAGTATACAATTTAGAACCTTTATTATGGACATATATACGCAGTGCATAATTTGCCCTCCTCGGCTAACCTCGAGGAGGTTTTTTTGATCCATCTTCTCATTAAGCTCCTTCACCAGCTGTTCAAGCTCTTCGGCATTTTCAAGCACTTGATCCATCGAGTGGGCGGATTGCTCTAATCGAAAATGTTTATTCAATGCCGGAGGCAGACTCTTCAGATACAGAAGCGATATTTTCAATCGACTGGTTTGTTAACTGCTTCAATCTATCCGTTACTTCCTTAATGCGGTCTGTCACGTGGGTGACGGATTGTTTGATATGCTGCATAGCCTGTCCGGTGTCTGTCAGATTTTCCGTTTCTGTTTTCCAAGTACTTAATAACATAAGAATTTTCTGAGCTGAGAAATCATTTTTCATTCGAAAAATAAAAACAGCTCCTTTTCTCGTTTCTGAGATCAGAGCTGTTTTAGTAATTAATTAAGAAAGGAAGGGTCAATCCAATCCGTCGCCCATTTAGAAATCTCACCTAGAATGGGGGCGAGCGCCTTTCCTTTATCAGTTAATGAATATTCGATGCGAACCGGAGTTTCCGGGATGACATCCCGCTTCACTACTCCTTCAAGCTCAAGTTCTTTCAGCCGTTCTGACAGAACTCTGCCGCTTAGATTTGGAAGTGCTGCTTCAATTTCGCTAAATCGCTGTGACCCGTTCAACAGCTGAAATACAATTAAAGCGACCCAGCGTTTACTCAAGATGTCGACTGCTTTTTCAAATCTAGGACACATTTCTGATTGGTTCATCCTTTTCACCTCGTCTGTCACTATTATAACGCAAATCATGAGGGGAGGTATGCAACAGCGATTCATAAAATAGAGAAAGAGAAGAGGGGATTATGAAGAAGAGGCGCGTTTTTTCGCTTCAGAGGCTAAAAAATCGAAGTATTTGCTGAGATTTTCAATATCTTGCTTTGAAAGGTGTTCCCATTTTTTGCTGTTGAAAATCGGGAGGTGCTCCGCTCCGCGAGTAACAGCTGTCTGGTAAATGTCGTAAATGGACTGATAGCTTTCCGGAGCCTCGCGGATTTCTTCCGGAAAGGCCCGGATATGGCCTGCGGCAGCCATCAGGTCTTCGTACGGCACTTTCAGCACGGCCGCCAGTTTTTTGATTGTTGCAGGTTTTGGCGTGCCGCGCTTGCCGTTTTCAATTTTTGAAATGGTGGCCGAGCTGATGCCTGAGTACACCGCGAGCTGATTCACTGTCAGCTTGCGGGCGCGGCGCAGCTCCCGTAATTGCTGTCCGAACGGTGACATGGTTTATCGCCTCACATTTCTATCAAGAGTTAGTCATCAGCAGAGCGTTTTTTAGCTTCGTTTGAAATAAACGAAAAATAATGATCCAGCATGAGCAAATCTTCTTTATTGAGATATTGCCACTTTTCGTCTTCAAAAAGGGCAAGGTCTTTTAAGTCATAGGCCTTCGCTTTTTCAAGCAGCTTACACTTCGTTTCATAAGGAGCCTTGGCTTCATGCACCTCTTCGATGTAACCAGCCTTATACATAAGACCTTCATAAGGAATTTTTAAAGCCTCAGCCAGTTTTTTGATGGTGGCAGGTTTGGGAACGCCCCGTTTGCCGTTTTCGATTCTGGAGATACCGGCTGCGCTTACGCCTGAATAAGTCGCCAGCTGATTGACTGTTAACTTTCTCTCTTCGCGCAATGCCCGCAATTGTTCACCAAAGCTTTCCATATGTCTCACCCCGTCCCTCACTGTTACTCATATTTTAGTATGTTTATTGACTAAAGGAAATAGGTAGACTGGAAATGCATTGACAAAAGTTAACATAAGCCGTAATGTAAAAGTATAGAAAATAGATTTTTCAGGAACGGAAGGTGAGGAAAGTGCCGGTAGAAAAGATACAGATTAGACGTGATTATGTCTTGCAGTATATGGTCAATAACGATTATTCCCTTAATCAGCTTGCGCTGGAAATCGGAGTTTCACCCGCCACACTGAGCCGCGTGCTGAATGGAGAAAGACGGCCGGGACAGCTTGTGATCGGTAAAATGCTTCACTATTTTAATTTGAAATTTGAGGATCTTTTTTACTATGATTTTATTGACAAAAGTCAATGAAACGTTAGCGAAACGCCAGGAATTCAAGCGTTTTCTATTTCTGGGAATGATGTGTCAGCACAAATCCTGTCACCAGTTCATTGCATGTTTTCCATTGTTTTGTCGGAAGCTGGTGTCCCTGATATTCCAATCTGAAAAATTCGGCATGGCTGCACGCTCTTCGGTAATAGCCTGCGCTTGTAAAGGTCCAGTCCCGCAGGCCGCCATACATGAACAGCTTCGGCATTTGCAGATGTGGCAGCTGTTCAATACAGTTGTAGTCGAGTGAAGCCTGATAATATTGATGCCAATGGGTCTGGTCTGCTTTTTTCATATGGTCTGTCAATATGGCTCGAACTTGGCTGTCTTTTGTGTGGCTGCCGGCGAGGATTTTTATGAGCAGCCATGGGTTTTTTTCAAGCAGATACATGCCCATTTTGTGCAGTTTCTGGCCGATTACGTGATGAACAGCGGGGTAGGCGCCTGACAGAACAAGATGCGACACTTTGTCCGGGCGGGTAAAGCCGATATGCTGTGCGATTAAGCCGCCGGCGGAATACCCGAATAACACAGCCTTATCCATGTGCAGAGCGTCCATGAATTGCACGATCTCGTCTGCATAATAAGAAATAGAGGCGGGCTGATCCGCATGATCGCTGTCGCCGTGGCCGCTTAAATCGGGAAAGATCACCCTGAAATGCTTGGAGAGAAGGCGCTGATAATAAAAAACCTTGCGCCCCATGCCGGGAGGGTGGATAAAGATGATCGGAATTCCCTGTCCATATTCCGCATAATAAAGATGTTTTCTGCTGGCTATGCTGATAAGGGGCATTGTTTTTCTCCTTTTGATTTTCGTATGAATAGGGTAACCAAGATAAAACGCCCTTATCCCGCGTCTGATACATCGTGACATGCCAACCCTTTTCATGTAAAATAGAAGTAATGTAGGCCAGTGAGTCTGGAGGTGTAAGGGATGCACGCAGTTTTGATTACCTTATTGGTTATCGTCAGCATTGCACTTATTATTGTCGTTTTGCTTCAATCCAGTAAAAGCGCCGGATTATCTGGTGCGATTTCGGGCGGAGCGGAGCAGCTCTTCGGGAAACAAAAAGCAAGAGGTCTTGACTTGATTTTGCACCGTATCACGGTTGTGCTGGCAGTCTTGTTTTTCGTGTTAACGATTGCGCTTGCTTATATCCTATAGGGCGATGTTTGTATAAGGTCTGATGTAAAGTCAGGCCTTTTTCACGTTTCAGACTGATATTCAGAGCGTTTTTTTCTGATCAAACTGTGGAAAACTAAAATGACCGTGCAGATAGAAAGGGAGACATGAGCATGAAAGTTGTGACACCAAAACCATTTACATTTGAAGGCGGAGACAAAGCGGTGCTTTTGCTGCATGGCTTTACAGGAAATACAGCGGATGTAAGAATGCTGGGACGTTACTTGAATGAACGGGGCTACACGTGCCACGCACCTCAATATGAAGGACACGGGGTGCCCCCTGAAGAACTAGTACATACGGGGCCCGAGGACTGGTGGAAAAATGTGATGGATGGCTATGAATACTTAAAATCTGAAGGCTATGAGAGCATTGCAGCCTGCGGACTGTCGCTTGGCGGGGTTTTTTCGCTGAAATTGGGTTACACTGTACCCATAAAGGGAATTGTTCCAATGTGCGCGCCGATGCATATAAAGAGTGAAGAAGTCATGTATCAGGGCGTCCTTTCATACGCTCGCAATTATAAAAAATTCGAGGGGAAAAGCCCGGAGCAAATTGAAGAGGAAATGAAAGAATTTGAAAAAACGCCGATGAACACGCTCAAGGCGCTGCAAGACTTAATAGCCGATGTGCGGAACAATGTCGATATGATTTATTCACCGACATTTGTGGTGCAGGCCCGTCATGATCACATGATTAATACCGAAAGCGCCAATATTATTTACAACGAAGTGGAAACCGATGATAAACAGCTGAAATGGTACGAGGAATCAGGCCATGTCATCACGCTCGACAAAGAACGTGACCTCGTCCATCAGGATGTGTATGAATTTTTAGAGAAGCTTGATTGGTAATCAACAGGAGGTCGGATAATGGAAAAAGAAGCATTTATGGATAAGCTCCTCTCGTTTATGAAGGAAGAGGCGTATAAGCCTCTGACTGTTCAGGAACTTGAGGAGATGTTAAATATTACGGAAGCTGAGGAGTTTAAGGAGCTCGTCAAAGCGTTAGTCACTTTGGAAGATAAAGGGCTTATCGTACGGACGAGAAGCGACCGCTACGGCATTCCGGAAAAGATGAATTTAATAAAAGGAAAGATATCAGCGCATGCAAAAGGATTCGCCTTTTTGCTGCCTGAGGACACGTCGTTAAGTGATGTGTTTATTCCGCCTAATGAGCTGAATACGGCAATGAACGGCGATATCGTCATGGTTCGTCTGAATTCACAGTCAAGCGGCTCCAGACAGGAAGGGACCGTCATCCGCATTTTAGAAAGGGCGATTCAGAAGGTTGTCGGTACGTATACAGAAACAAGAAACTTCGGTTTTGTCATTCCGGACGACAAAAAAATCACGAGTGACATTTTCATCCCGAAAAACGGGAAAAACGGAGCGGCGGAAGGGCATAAGGTTGTTGTCAAGCTGACGAGCTATCCTGAAGGCCGCATGAACGCCGAGGGCGAGATTGAAACCATTCTCGGCCACAAAAATGATCCGGGCATTGATATTTTATCGGTCATTCATAAGCACGGCCTGCCTGGTGAATTTCCTGCTGAGGCGATGGAGCAGGCCTCAAGTACGCCCGACACAATTGACGAAAAAGACCTGAAAGACCGCCGCGATCTCCGTGACCAGGTGATTGTCACCATTGATGGAGCGGACGCGAAGGATTTGGATGATGCGGTTACCGTGACGAAGCTTGAAGACGGAAGCTACAAGCTTGGCGTTCACATTGCTGATGTCAGCCATTATGTAACCGAAAACTCGCCGATTGACAAAGAGGCGCTTGAAAGAGGGACGAGTGTTTATTTAGTTGACCGGGTCATTCCGATGATTCCGCACAGACTGTCAAACGGCATCTGCTCTTTAAATCCAAAGGTTGACCGCCTGACACTTTCCTGTGAAATGACCATTAACAGTCAGGGGCAGGTGACGGAGCACCAGATCTTCCAAAGTGTCATCAAAACAACGGAGAGAATGACATATTCAGATGTGAATAAAATTCTTGTTGACGATGACGAAGAGATGAAACAAAAATACGAGCCGCTTGTCCCGATGTTCAAAGACATGGAGCGGCTGGCTCAAATTTTGCGCGACAAGCGGATGAACCGCGGCGCCGTTGATTTTGATTTCAAGGAAGCGAAAGTGCTTGTTGATGATGAAGGCGCGGTGAAAGACGTTGTCATCAGAGAACGCTCTGTCGCCGAGAAACTGATTGAAGAATTTATGCTTGTGGCGAACGAGACGGTAGCGGAGCACTTCCATTGGATGAACGTCCCGTTTATATATCGGATTCACGAAGAACCGAATGCTGAAAAACTGCAAAAGTTTTTAGAATTCGTAACGACATTTGGCTATGTGGTGAAAGGAACCGCGGGAAATATTCATCCGCGTGCGCTGCAAAGCATCCTTGACGCTGTGCGTGACAGACCTGAAGAAACCGTTATATCCACTGTCATGCTCCGTTCGATGAAACAGGCGAAATACGACCCGCAGAGCTTGGGGCACTTCGGTCTGTCAACGGAATTCTATACGCATTTCACATCGCCGATCCGACGTTATCCTGACTTAATTGTCCACCGTCTGATCAGAACGTATTTAATCAACGGCAAAGTCGATGAAGCGACACAGGAAAAATGGGCTGAACGCCTGCCGGATATCGCCGAGCATACATCAACGATGGAGCGCCGTGCAGTTGACGCCGAGCGTGAAACGGATGATCTGAAAAAAGCGGAATACATGCTTGATAAAATCGGTGAAGAGTTTGACGGCATGATCAGCTCTGTGACAAACTTCGGAATGTTCGTCGAGCTGCCGAATACAATCGAAGGACTCGTCCACGTCAGCTTTATGACGGATGACTACTACCGCTTTGACGAACAGCATTTTGCGATGATCGGCGAGCGGACAGGAAATGTCTTCCGCATTGGAGATGAAATCACAGTCAAGGTTGTCGATGTCAATAAAGACGAGCGCAATATCGACTTTGAAATCGTCGGCATGAAGGGGTCTCCGCGCCGTCCGAGAGAATTGGATAGCAGCCGGAGCAGAAAGCGCGGAAAACCTGCCAGAAAACGCGTTCAAAGCACGAATACGCCTGTTTCTCCGGCTCCGTCTGAAGAAAAAGGGGAATGGTTCACTAAGCCGAAGAAGAAGAAAAAACGCGGCTTCCAAAACGCGCCGAAACAGAAACGGAAAAAGAAGAAATAACAGCTCAACCAGCAAATAGGGCCGCAGCGCTCTATTTGCTTTCTTTCGGAAAGAGCTTTTCATTGTAGCGGCACGTGACATTTGGTAAAATAGAGCGTATCGCAAAAGGTGGACAGTTTTTCCTTAGAGAGAGGAGGTTCTGGCATGCCGAAAGGGTCAGGAAAAGTATTATCTCAAAATAAGAAAGCCAATCACGATTATTTTATAGAAGAAACCTATGAAACAGGCATCGTTCTGCAAGGAACCGAAATCAAAGCGATTCGCGCCGGCCGTGTAAACCTTAAGGATTCCTTCGCCAAAATCGAACGGGGAGAAGTGTTTCTCCACAATATGCACGTCAGCCCGTATGAGCAGGGAAACCGCTACAACCACGATCCGCTCCGGACGAGAAAGCTATTAATGCACCGCAAGGAAATTAATAAGCTGATCGGGTTAACGAAGGAAAAAGGCTATTCTCTCGTTCCGCTGAAGCTGTATTTAAAAAACGGTTTTGCCAAAGTGCTTCTCGGCCTTGGAAAAGGGAAGAAGAACTATGATAAACGGGAAGACCTGAAGCGCAAGGACGCGAAGCGGGAAATCGAAAGAGCGTTTAGAGACAGTCAAAAAGGCTTCTAAAGGCATAGTGCTTGATTCAAAAATCAGGCCTGTGCTATACTGTGTTCACGATCAGATCACAACGCTATTCATTTGAAGGATTTGACAATTGAAAAGCGCCGTGATCATGTTATAATAAGACTATAGCCAGTTTGAGTGAGAGCTTGATATTTTCTCCCGTATTTCCCTTATAACAAGGGGACGTTACGGATTCGACAGGGATGGATCGAGCTTGAGCTGCGAGCCGAGAGGCGATCTCGTTAACACGCACATAAATATAACTGGCAAAACTAACAGTTTTAACCAAAACGTAGCATTAGCTGCCTAATAAGCGCAGCGAGCTCTTCCTGACATTGCCTATGTGTCTGTGAAGAGCACATCTAAGTAGGCTACGCTTGCGTTCCCGTCTGAGAACGTAAGAAGAGATGAACAGACTAGCTCTCGGAAGGCCCGCCCGCAGGCAAGAAGATGAGTGAAATCCTAAATATGCAGGCTACGCTCGTAGACGCTTAAGTAATCGATGTCTCTGGACGTGGGTTCGACTCCCACCGTCTCCATACATACTTTGAAACCGCAGTGCTATCAAGGCTTTTAAAGCCTTTGAGGGCACTGCGGTAACATTTTGGCAACATTTTGATGTCCCAGCCTTTGAGAAGTGACCAAAGGATTGCATCACATATTGACAATAAAGCAGAACCTCTAAAGAGGTTCTGCTTTATTTTTTCTCCGAATCACAGGCACTAAAAAGTGCGTACTTCCATTTGAATCCCAGCTGTTTCATACTGATTGCAGAGCAGATGTTTCACCAATTAGATTTCTGTCAATAAATAAGAGGAAACAAAAACGGAGGGATGAAGGAATGAAACTCAATTTACAAGGGAAGACCGCACTGGTGACCGGTTCGACATCAGGGATCGGGAAAGCCATTGCCTCTTCGTTAGCTGAAGAGGGCGCAGCAGTGATTATTAACGGACGCCGGGAAGAGAAAGTGAATCAGACGATAAAAGAATTGAAAACACAACATTCAGAAGCGGTCCTTTATCCGGCCGCATTTGATTTGGGAACAGAAGAAGGCTGCAATGAGCTGTTTCAGGCATATCCAGAGGTTGATATTTTAGTCAACAATTTAGGGATTTTTGAACCGGCGGAGTACTTTGATATTCCCGATGATGAATGGTTTCGTTTTTTTGAAGTGAATATTATGAGCGGTGTAAGGCTGACACGCAAGTATTTGCATAACATGATCGAGAAAAAAGAAGGGCGTGTGATTTTCATTGCCAGTGAAGCGGCGATAATGCCGTCACAGGAAATGGCCCATTACAGTGCGACGAAAACGATGCAGCTGTCCATTTCCCGCAGTTTGGCGGAGCTGACAACCGGCACGAATGTCACGGTCAACACCATCATGCCGGGCTCTACCTTAACAGAGGGTGTGGAAACAATGCTGAACTCGCTGTATCCTGGTGAAAACCTGACTGTTCAAGAAGCTGAGGCACGCTTTATGAAAGAAAACCGGCCGACATCTATCATTCAAAGACTGATCCGTCCGGAAGAAATCGCCCATTTTGTCACATTTTTAAGCAGCCCGCTATCCTCCGCGATCAATGGCGCAGCGCTTCGGGCGGACGGCGGTTTGGTCCGCAGTGTCTTTTAAACCTCTCCTTTTGGGAGAGGTTTTTTATATGTTGTTGATTTCCACAAATTGCTGTCGTATAATTTTGGTACCAATATAGTTTTTTGGGTACCGGAAGTGAGGGATCGATTTGGAAAAAAGAATTTTGGCGGAAACCATACGGCTGATCCGGCAGAAAGGATTTTCATTTACGATGAATGATTTGGCGGCAGCGCTGGGAACGAGCAAGCGGACACTCTACGCGTATTACTCATCTAAAGATAAGCTCGCGGGAGCGGTGGTTGAACAATTTATCGCAGAGATGAAGCAGATGGAAAGAGACATCTATGAAAATGAGCGTTTGGACGTGCTTGAAAAAGTGAAACAATTGCTGATCGGTCTTCCGCAGGGAATGGACCTGCTGAACATGGGATTATTAAGCGAACTGAAGAAATACCATTACGATGCGTGGCTTACATTAGACACGTTTATGAAGGAAGAATGGACGATTGTCCTTGAATTATTAAACGAGTGCAAACGGAAAAAGAGAATCAGAAATATCAATTTGGATTTGTTTGTCCACATGTATATAGGAAGCATCAACCAAGTGTATGACCCTGAATATCCGCTCAAACATCAGTTCACGACAGGAGAGGTTCTTGAATCGATTGTAGATGTATTGATGAACGGCATAACAGCTGATGAGGAGGATGAAGCGTGAATTGGGTGTTTCTATGCTTAGCGATTTTGTTTGAGGTTGCCGGGACGGTCAGCATGAAGCTATCGTCAGGTTTTACAAAGCTTATTCCCAGTATTATATTGATTTTCTTTTATGGCGGAAGTCTTTTCTTTCTGACGCTTACGCTAAAATCAATAGATGTATCTGTTGCTTATGCCGTATGGTCAGGAATGGGAATTGTCCTGATTACAGTCGTTGGTTTTTTGTTTTTTCAAGAGAATATGAGCGTGATGAAACTCATTTCAATCGGCTTGATTATCGCCGGTGTGGTGTCTTTAAACCTGATTGGGCAAGGGACGCAGTCTGAGCCGATACATAAAAGCGGGCCGTACAAATGAAATATATGAAACTGTTTTTTCTCGTGACTGATATCGGTTTTATTTTGTATTGGCTGTCAGCAGGGTTTTCGCTGATACCGGAGAGCTGGGCTTTTAAACATCATGAACAACCATTTATGATTGCCTGGAACTGGTCCTTTTTTCCGCTGGATATCCTGATCTCTGTCACAGGATTGTACAGTTTGTATTTGTATCGGGTGAATCCTGCTGACTGGAAGCTGATGGCGCTGATTTCACTTGTATTGACCAGCTGTTCAGGCCTTCAGGCGATTTCTTTCTGGTCATTCAGCCGGGACTTCGATCTTGTTTGGTGGCTGTTTAATGGGTATCTGTTGATTTATCCTTTATTTTTTATTTATTTTCTCTTAAAGGAAAGCCATGCAACAAAGCAGTGCTGACAGCGCTGTTTTTTATTTTTGTAAAAAAACTTTGTTTTCAGAAAAGTAAAACGATATAATATGTAATATATTGCATATTACCTGTCAGGAGGATGTACGTTGGCGACTCAAAAACAACGGATGTACGGATTTTTTATGGTCATTGTCGGAGCTGCTTTTTGGGGATTATCGGGAACTGCTGCCCAGCATTTGTTTGAAACAAGTGATGTGTCGGTGGAGTGGCTTGTCACCGTTCGTTTGCTTTTATCAGGATTGCTTCTGCTGATGATCATATCTGCCGGTAAAAACAGACGTGCGGTGTGGGAGATTTGGAAGGATCAAAAATCGGCTATTCAGCTGGTTGTTTTCGGAATTGCCGGCATGCTGGGCGTTCAGTATACTTTTTTGGCTTCAATAGGAACCGGTAATGCAGCTGTAGCTACGCTGCTTCAGTACTTGGCACCCGTTATGATTATGCTGTTTATGCTTGTGACCCGGAAGAATTCTTTTCAGTTAGCAGATATGTGCGCACTTGTGCTTGCTTTGGGGGGCACTTTTTTACTGCTGACCAATGGAAGTATCAATAATTTAACTATATCTCCTTTGTCTGTCATCTGGGGACTGCTTTCTGCCGCTGCCCTTGCCTTTTATACGCTGTACTCCAGCTCACTTTTGAAAAACTGGGGATCTGCTCTTGTGATTGGCTGGGGAATGCTGATCGGAGGCATTGGCATGAGCTTTATTCATCCGCCGTGGGACGTTGATGTACAGGGGTGGACGATGTCAGCGGGCGTATCAATTGGTTTTATTGTCATATTCGGAACGCTATTGGGTTTTTATATGTATTTGACAAGCTTGAAATATTTATTTCCGCAAGAAGCAAGCATGCTGGGGTGCACTGAGCCGGTGGCTGCAGTGGCATCCTCTATCCTGTGGCTTGGTGTATCCTTTGGTTTTTATCAAGCGGCAGGAGCGGCTTGTATTTTGGTCATGATTTTTGTTCTATCGCAAAAAAAGAGTACCGGCAAGCCGGCGGCGTTAAAAAAACAAACAAATATTCAGAGGTGATGCTTTTATGCCAATCCCGTCAAATACCCCAAAACCTATACGGCAGACTGCTAAAACGATTGCATTGGAGCAAATTCAAAAATGGATTGTGGAAGGCATTCTCGCTCCCGGAGAAAAAATCAATGACGACGAGTTAGCGAAAGCGCTTGGCGTCAGCAGAACGCCAGTTAGAGAAGCTCTGCAATTATTGGCGGTACAGGGCTTTGTTGAAATGTCACCGGGGAAAGAAACAAGAATTTCACAAATTGAAAAAAACGATGTTTTCAAGGTGTACCCGCCTATGGCGGCTCTGCAATCCACCGCTGCCGAACTGGCAATCGAACACATTCAGTCCTCCCACTTGGAGGAGATGGCGGCGGTCAATCAGCAAATGAAGGCGGCGATTGACCGAAATGAAATTTATGAAGTGCTTGGGCTTGATAAAGCGTTTCATGATGTCATGATTGATGCGGCCGATAATGAATATATCCGCAATTTCACATCTGTCCTTCATATGCATATTCTTCGGATTGAATATCTTTTTTTTACATCGCCGCAAAATTCGATTGAAGAACATGAACAAATTATTCAGGCATGTAAGGACAAGGATCGGAAAAAAGCTGCCGAGCTGACGTACAGCAACTGGATCAAGCCGATTCAGGATATTGCGGACAAACTGATGTAGAGAAGCAGAGACAGTATGGTCTCTGCTTTTTTATACGAACGCATCAATTGAGAAGTTCACACGTTTTTGGGGCATACTATAGCGAATAAACGGGAAAAGCTCTACACATTCGCTGAAAAGGATTTTGTCAAATGAACAACAATCAAAGAACTATGCCAAGCATCGTAAAGGATGCCTTTCGGATTCAAGCACATCCCTTTCCATGGAAAAAGGCAATCGGATCAGGCGTCGCTTCGGGATTTCCTGTGCTGGCCGGTACACTGATGGGTCATACGGATTACGGTTTATCTGCAAGCATCGGGGGCTTTGTTTATTTATATGCGGGCGGTGAATCGTATAAAAAGCGCGCTTTGAAGCTGCTCTTGGTTTCCATTGGGATTGCGCTCTCATTTGGATTAGGAACGCTTTTGTCCGGGACGGTTTGGATGATGGCGGCTGTTCTTGGGCTGATTGGTGCAGCGGCGATGTTTATTTTCAGTGCGCTCGGTATACAAGGTCCTGCGCCGATGTTTTTTGTTCTTGCCTTTTTAGTCAGCACCGGGCTTCCAGCCGATCCTTCACAAGCGCTGTTCCGAGCGGAGCTGACATGTCTCGGCGGCATTTTTGCCATGGGCATCGCCTTAATCGGCTGGTTATGGAACAAACATGGACCTGAGGAGGCGGTGCTGCAAAAAACATATGACCAGCTTGCCGATTGTCTTTCAGCCGTCGGAACACCAGGCTTTCAGAACGCGCAGCATCAGACAGTGCTTATGCTCAGAACAGCCCGTCAAACAGTTCTCGGCAAGGGAAACAGGCGGAAAAAATCACTGCATGATGAACGTTTTTTCCGCCTGCTCGAAAAAGCTGACGACATATTTCTCGCCATTATTCATTTTTCAGCTGAAACACCAGATGGAAAGACGGCACAGATTGAAAAAGCACTCCGTCAAGCCGGAGATATGCTGGGGCATGATCGTGCTTTCAGTCCGTTTCAGATGAAGGAGAATAATTCAGAGCCAAGCCGGAAGCTGTTTGAAGAAATCAATGAGGCTTTGCATATCGCTTCAGGAGAGTTTGATAAGCTGGACGGGGAGCCGAGCCGTCTGCCAAACTCATTTTACGATTTGAGAAATGCCTTTGACTGGCAGTCGCCGGTTTTGATACGGGCGTTAAAGTACGGAATTGTGCTGTTTGCCGCAGATCTGTTTGCCCTCACATTTGGTTTTGCACGCTCCTACTGGATTCCGCTTTCGGCAGCAGCGGTCATGCTTGGCACGACTGTTGTCTTTACGCTTCACAGGGCCATTCAGCGTTCGGCCGGAACCGTGATCGGTGTTGGGCTGGCAGGCGCTATCCTGTTTTTAAAGCCGGGCGGTGTTTATATTGCGTTATGTATTGCAGCGCTGCAATGTCTTCTTGAGATGCTGATTGTCCGAAATTATGCGCTGGCGGTTCCTTTTTTGACCGCAAACGCGCTTGTCATCACAGAAAGCATGCATGGCGGCTCGGACATCGGTTATTTTATGATAGCGAGGCTGACGGATGTAGCTGTCGGCAGTGTGATCGGGCTATTGGGAACGATGCTGCTGTGGAGGCGTTTTTCCAAGAAGCGGCTGCCCGAACTGATGCGGGAGGTGATCCGGCTGGAAGGGCAGTTTATGGAGAAACTGTTAACCGCGCAGACAGCAGACGAACACAAGCTAAGGGGGAGCCTTGTCAGGCTTCGGGATGCGTATGATCAGACGCTTGGTGAATTTCCCAATACTTATGCGGATGCGCTCTGGCCTGCCGTTTCCGGTGCTCAGCACCTAGGGTATTATTTGCTCTCAGCCCAAGCTCATCATCGTCCGTCTGCTCCGTTTTCCGAAGAAGAGATGAACCGGATACGAGCTTTTTTTGAACAAGCTGAGCAGTCCGCTTTGATGAAAAAGGCGCCGGCAGACATACAAGTGCCGCATGTTTCTTGCTATCCGCGGATCAGCAAAGAGCTGTCCGCACTGTATTTTGGCTTGCGGACAGCTTTTGAAAAGTAAAATAATCTTTAATTCGAGATGTTTTGCTTGAAAGTAATTTTAAGTGCCCCTATAATAAAGTCAAAGAGAGAAAGAATAATCATAAAGCATCTGTATGATAATAATTGATGTGTGATTTTTAAAAACGAAAGGGCTGGTAAAAATGGCAAAAGTATTGTATATCACTGCTCACCCTCATGATGAAGCAACTTCTTACAGTATGGCAACAGGTAAAGCGTTCATCGAATCTTACAAAGAAGCGAACCCAAATGATGAGGTTGTACATATTGATTTGTACAATGAAAACATCCCGCACATTGATGCGGATGTATTCAGCGGCTGGGGCAAGCTGCAGTCAGGCACAGGTTTTGAAGAGCTTTCTGAAAGCGAAAAAGCGAAAGTCGGCCGTTTGGGAGAGCTTAGCGATCAATTTGCATCTGCTGATAAATACGTATTCGTTACTCCTTTATGGAACTTCTCATTCCCGCCAGTAATGAAAGCGTATCTTGATTCTGTTGCAGTTGCAGGAAAATCATTCAAATACACTGAACAAGGCCCTGTCGGCTTGTTGACTGACAAAAAAGCAATTCATATCCAAGCGCGCGGCGGCTACTACTCAGAAGGCCCTGCGGCTGAAATGGAAATGGGCCACCGCTACATCGGCATCATGATGAACTTCTTCGGCGTTCCATCCTTCGATGGCATTTTCGTAGAGGGACAAAATGCGGAGCCTGATAAAGCACAGCAAATCAAAGAAGACGCGATTGCGCGTGCGAAAGAAGCAGGAAAAACATTTTAATGAAAAAGCCTCCCCTGTTAAAAGGGGAGGCTTTTGTTTATTGTTCCAGCGTAATTGTTCGTTTCTCCTCACTGCTTTTCATCGCGGCTTCAATGATGAGGATAACATCAATTCCTTCCTCAGCGGTGACAGGGAGCGCTGCGCCTTTCCGTATGCTTTCCGCTAATTTGCGGTAATAGGTGAGATAGGAGCCGTTTACCGAAGGGATCGTTTCTGTTTTCTTGTTCGTGCCGTGAACGGTTGTCAGTTGTCCGTAAAACTGCGGATCATCCGCACCCCAGCTGTCATCCTCAGGTTTTCTCCCTGCTCTGAGTGCGTCTTCCTGTCCGTCGATTCCGTATTTGATAAAGCTGGATTGCTGTCCGTGAATTTGATAACGCGGGCCGTTTGCCGGAACGATTGATCCTCCATGCAGAATCGCTTGGAGCTTGCCGTAATCCAGCATGATATGAAAATAGTCAACAGCTTCGGCATTGTGACGCTGGACCATCACATTTGCAGTGACAGCTTTTGGCATCCCAAACAAATGGAGAGTTTGGTCTATGATATGGGAGCCGAGATCATACAGCGTACCGGTGGCAGTGCCTTCTTTTTCACGCCATCGCTCTTGAACTTCGGGTCTGTAGCGGTTATAGGAGACTAGATATGTATTGATTTCTTCAAGTGATTTGTCCTCAATTAGCTTTTTAATCGTTAAGAAGTCATTATCCCAGCGTCTGTTATGATATACACTTAACAATATGTCTTTTTCTTTGGCGGCCTTTTGTAATGCTTCTCCTTCTTCAGCAGTGGCTGTCATCGGTTTTTCAATCACGACGTGTTTTCCAGCCTGAATGCATGCCATGGCGTGCTCGTAATGAAGACCGCTCGGCGTGGTGACAATGACAAGCTCAATGTCCGGGTCATTTATGATTTGATCAAGCTCATGCACAACTTCAGCATCCGGAAAATCCCGTTTCACTTCTTCCGTCCGCGATGTCATGACCTTGCTGATGGAAAACTCATCTAAAACAGCAAGCAGCGGCGCGTGAAAAACAGAGCCAGACAGTCCGTACCCTAACATCCCAACCTTTATCGTATCCACTTTTCTTCTCCCCTTTAAAAGCGTTTTCGCAAGAAGTATATACCCTTCTGATCAAATGGTAAAACCTAACTGATTCATTTTTTGCCGAGGCAAGCTTAGACAACAGTTTGGACAATCAGTATAATGGGAATTAATATAAGGAACAGAGGTGTACCGATGGAGAAACATAACGACCATAAAGCATTAAACCATAAAAGCTCGAAAGAAAAGGATCAAATCACAAACCGCCTGAAACGGATAGAAGGCCAGGTCAGAGGCATTCAAAACATGGTGGAAAACGATAGATATTGTGTGGACATTCTTGTACAAATTTCAGCTGTTCAGGCTGCAATGAAAAATGTGGCGCTTCATTTGCTTGAGGATCATGCCCATCATTGTGTAGCGGATGCCATCAAAAGCGGAGACGGAGAACAAGCCATTTCTGAGCTTTTAGACGTATTTAAAAAGTTCACAAAATCATAAAGGCTTTTTTTATTGTAATACCCTACGGGGGTATGGTAGGATGAAAACAGAAAGAACAAAACAGGAGGAATTCAAATGGAACAAAAAACATTGCAAGTTGAGGGTATGTCTTGTCAGCACTGCGTCAAAGCGGTGGAAACGAGCGTAGGAGAATTGGACGGCGTCAGTGCGGTTCATGTCAATCTGGAAGCGGGAAAAGTCGATGTTTCGTTTGATGCTGACAAAGTATCAGTCAAAGATATTGCAGATGCGATAGAAGATCAGGGCTATGATGTAGCCGAGTGATTCAAAATATCGCGCCTTTAAGAAGGCGCGATATTTCTTTCATTTTCATATACCCCCCGGGTGTATATAAAGGAGTGAGTATGTTGAGTGAACAAAAGGAAATCGCAATGCAGGTGTCTGGCATGACCTGTGCGGCCTGTGCATCCAGAATTGAAAAAGGCCTCAAGCGGATGCCGGGTGTCACGGATGCCAATGTCAATCTGGCAACAGAAACGTCAAATGTGACCTGCGATCCCGCTGAAACAGGGGCTGCAGCGATTCAGGAAAAAATAGAAAAGCTGGGCTATCACGTCGTAACGGAAAAAGCTGAATTCGATATCGAAGGCATGACCTGTGCGGCCTGCGCCAATCGGATTGAAAAGCGGCTTAACAAAATAGAAGGCGTCGCAAACGCTCCCGTAAACTTCGCTTTAGAAACAGTTACGGTCGAGTACAATCCAAAAGAAGCGGCTGTCGGCGATTTGAAAGAAGCAGTAGATAAGCTGGGATATAAGCTTAAGCTAAAGGGCGATGAGGACAGTGAAGCAGCAGCTTCTAAAAAGAAAGAAGAACGGAAGCAAACGGCAAGACTGATCTTTTCAGCGGTTCTGTCATTTCCATTGCTTTGGGCGATGGAAAGCCATTTTACGTTTACATCGTTCATTTGGGTGCCGGATATTTTCCTCAATCCGTGGATGCAGTTTGCGCTGGCGACGCCAGTCCAGTTTCTGATCGGCTGGCCGTTTTATGCGGGTGCGTATAAGGCACTCAGAAACAAAAGCGCCAATATGGATGTATTGGTCGCGCTCGGAACGACGGCTGCTTACGCTTACAGCCTTTATCTTACGATCCAAAGCCTCGGTTCCCACGGGCATACAGACGGCCTTTACTATGAAACAAGCGCGATTTTGCTGACACTGATTTTATTAGGCAAGCTATTTGAAACAAAAGCAAAGGGCCGTTCATCAGATGCCATTAAAAAGCTGATGAAGCTTCAAGCGAAAACAGCGACTGTCGTCAGAGACGGACAGGAGCAAATCATTCCGATAGACGAAGTGCTTGTCGATGACGTGGTTTACGTCAAACCGGGCGAACGAATTCCTGTCGACGGAGAAGTAATAGAAGGCCGCTCGGCAGTTGATGAATCGATGATTACAGGAGAAAGTCTTCCTGTGGATAAAAATCCAGGTGACAGTGTGACAGGTGCCACCGTGAACGCAAACGGTTTTCTGAAAATCAAAGCGGTCAATGTCGGTAAGGATACGGCGCTTTCTCATATCATCAAAATCGTTGAGGAAGCGCAAGGGTCAAAAGCGCCGATCCAGCGTCTCGCTGATCAAATTTCCGGGATTTTTGTGCCTATCGTGTTGGGAATTGCCGTTCTCACTTTCCTCATTTGGTATCTTTGGGCGGCTCCCGGCGATTTTGCCGAAGCGATCAGCAAGTTCATCGCGGTTCTTGTCATTGCTTGTCCCTGTGCCCTCGGCCTCGCCACTCCAACGAGCATTATGGCTGGATCTGGGCGTGCTGCCGAATTCGGGATTCTCTTTAAAGGCGGCGAGCATTTAGAAAAAACACATCGTCTCGATACGATTGTTCTCGATAAAACCGGAACTGTCACAAACGGCAAGCCGCGTCTGACAGATGCCATTCCGTTCGGTCGTTATGAAGAAACAGATCTGCTTCGATTTGCGGCGGCAGCCGAAACGGGCTCGGAGCATCCGCTCGGCGAAGCGATTGTTTCCGGCGTGAAAGAAAAAGGGCTTGAGATACCGAAGCTGACCCGCTTTGAGGCAAAAATCGGCGCAGGCATTTTAGCTGAAGCCGGAGGCAAAACCATTCTCGTCGGCACAAGAAAGTTAATGGAGAGCGAACAGGTTGAGCATGAAGCTCTTCTTGCCCAAATGGAAGAGCTTGAGGCAGAAGGGAAAACGGTTATGCTGGTATCCATTGATGGTGAAGCGGCAGGGCTGGTAGCGGTTGCCGATACGATAAAAGACACGTCACGGGCGGCAGTGGCCCGTTTGAAAGAACTGGGCCTGGATGTCATCATGATGACGGGAGACAACCGGAGAACCGCAGAAGCCATCGCGAAGGAAGCGGGAATTACAAGTGTCATTGCGGAAGTCCTTCCAGAACAAAAGGCGGCAGAAATTGCCCGCCTGCAAAAAGAAGGCCGCCAAACAGCCATGGTAGGCGACGGAATTAACGATGCACCGGCACTTGCCACAGCCGATATCGGCATGGCGATTGGAACAGGCACGGACATTGCCATGGAAACAGCTGACATTACGCTGATTCGCGGCGATCTAAACAGCATTGCCGACGCCATTCGCATGAGCAGACTGACAATGAAAAACATTAAACAAAACTTATTTTGGGCGCTTGGCTATAACAGCCTTGGCATCCCAATCGCAGCGCTCGGATTTTTAGCGCCATGGATCGCGGGAGCAGCAATGGCATTCAGCTCCGTTTCCGTTGTGCTAAACGCGCTCCGTTTGCAGAAAGTAAAATAAAAAACCGGCCATATGCCGGTTTTTGTTTTGCATTGACACTTTATTGGAAAACGGCATATAATAAACGTAACTGATATATGAGTATGTGCTCATATATAAAAATCCACTACATCATTCATTGATACGCTTTGAAGAGGGAACCCTAAATCGGAAGGAAAGGTGAGACTAGTGAAACAGGAATACGTTCTGGACGGTTTGGATTGCAGCAATTGTGCCCAAAAAATCGAAAATGGAGTCAAAGGCATAAAAGGCATTGACGGATGCGCGGTTAACTTTGCGGCAAGCACCCTGACTGTCTCAGCCGATGGAAAAGAAGAGCAATGGGTCACCGATAAGGTGGAGAAAAAAGTGAAATCGATTGATCCCCATGTAACAGTTCGTCAAAAGCATAAAAAGAAATCAGCTGATGACGGCTATCGCAAAAGAATGATCAATATGCTGATCAGAATGGCGGCGGCTGTCATTCTCGGAGCAGCGGCATATTTCGTTCATTCCGGAACCGTGGAATTTTTGCTTTTCTTCGTTGCTTACTTGATCATCGGCGGTGACATTGTCATCCGTGCAGTCAAAAACATCAGCCGCGGTCAGGTGTTTGACGAGCATTTCTTAATGGCTCTTGCCACAATCGGCGCTTTTCTGATTCAGCAATACCCTGAGGGCGTTGCCGTTATGCTCTTTTATCAAATTGGTGAGCTTTTTCAAGGAGCGGCGGTCAGCCGGTCCAGAAAATCAATCAGTGCGTTAATGGATATACGGCCTGATTACGCCAATGTGAAAACAGAGAACGGCATTGAACTGGTTTCTCCGGAGGACGTACAGATTGGAGACATCATTGTGGTCAATCCGGGAGAAAGCATACCGCTGGACGGAAAGGTTATCCAGGGTTCAGCGATGGTTGATACGTCTGCTTTGACAGGTGAATCCGTGCCGCGAAAAGCTGCAGAAGGACAAGAGGTTATGTCAGGCTTTATCAATCAAAACGGCGTTTTGCATATTGAAGTTACCAAAGGCTATCAGGAATCGGCAGTATCGAAAATATTAGATTTGGTTCAGAATGCGAGCAGCCGCAAAGCCCGTACGGAAAACTTTATCACGAAGTTTGCGAAGTATTATACACCTGCTGTTGTCATCATCGCGGTGTTGCTGGCGTTTGTCCCGCCGCTTATGATTTCTGGCGCCGCACTTTCCGATTGGGTCTATCGGGCGCTTATTTTCTTAGTGATTTCCTGTCCGTGTGCGCTCGTTGTTTCTATACCGCTCGGTTTCTTCGGCGGAATCGGCGCAGCCTCAAAGGCTGGCGTGCTTGTGAAGGGAAGCAATTATTTAGAGGCCTTAAATCAAGTCAAATACGCGGTGTTTGATAAAACAGGAACATTAACAAAAGGCAGCTTTGAAGTGACGGAAATCAAACCTGCGGAAGGATTTACAAAGGACAGATTACTTGAAGCGGCGGCATATGCTGAGCTTCATTCCCAGCATCCAATTGCCGAATCTGTGCGTAAAGCTTACGGGAAAATGCTTTCCTCAGACGCGATTGAGTCATATGAGGAAATATCCGGCCACGGCATTATTGCAAAAGTAAACGGCACAGCCATTCTTGCCGGGAATAAAAAGCTCATGGAAAGAGAGCAGATTGAGGGTGTTCTGGATGAAAATGCCGGAACAATTGTACACGTTGCTGTTGATCAACGCTATGCCGGAGCAATCGTCATAGCGGATGAAGTAAAGGAAGACGCGGCACAGGCGATGGCTGATCTGAAGTCGCTTGGAATCAAACAGACAGTTATGCTGACTGGCGATGCGAAACAAACGGGGGAAGCTGTCGGAAAACAGCTTGGCATTGACGATGTATATGCGGAGCTGCTGCCGCAGGATAAGGTCGCACGGGTCGAAGCATTGGAAGCCAAGCTTTTGCCAAATGAAAAACTCATTTTTGTCGGTGACGGCATCAATGATACGCCGGTGCTTGCGCGCGCGGATATCGGAGCTGCCATGGGAGGCCTTGGCTCAGACGCCGCGGTAGAAGCTGCAGACGTCGTGCTGATGACAGATCAGCCATCAAAAGTAGCTGAAGCAATTCGAATTGCGAAACGGACACGGCGAATTGTATGGCAAAACATCAGCTTTGCTTTAGGTGTAAAAGCGATCTTTCTCATTCTCGGGGCATTCGGAATTGCGACTATGTGGGAAGCGGTCTTCTCAGATGTCGGCGTTACCCTGCTCGCAGTGGCGAACGCCATGCGCGTCATGCGTATCAAAAACGAATAAATTGTCGGAGAGAATTCATTTTTTCGGGGTTTTCTTATCGTCGCTTGTCTTGTTAAAATAAAGAAGTTGGTCAATTGTGACCCGCTTCTTTTTTAATTTTAAAACGATGAGGTGTCGGAGTGAAAAAGAAACAGCAGTCTTCTGTGAAATTCGCGGTTATCCTTACGGTTGTGGTCGTTGTCTTGCTAGCAGCCATTGTCATCATTAATAACAAAACGGAACAAGGCAATGAAGCGGTTTCCGAACAGCCGTCTATTAAAGGCCAGCCTGTGCTCGGCAAGGATGATGCGCCGGTAACTGTAGTAGAATTCGGAGATTACAAATGTCCGTCTTGTAAGATGTTTAACAGTGACATCTTCCCAAAGATCCAAAAAGACTTTATTGATAAGGGCGATGTGAAATTTTCATTCGTGAACGTCATGTTACATGGAAAAGGTTCAAGATTAGCGGCTCTTGCATCAGAAGAAGTATGGAAGGAAGACCCCGACTCTTTCTGGGCATTCCATGAAAAGCTGTTCGAAAAACAGCCGGACACAGAACAGGAATGGGTAACCCCAGCGGTTCTCGGTGATCTTGCCAAAAGCACCACAAAGGTAAAACCTGAGACACTCAAGGACAATCTTGATAAGGAGACATTCGCTTCTCAAGTGGAAAAGGACACGAACCTTAATCAAAAAATGAATGTGAACGCAACCCCGACGATTTACGTAAATGATAAAGTGATCAAACATTTTGCGGATTATAATGAAATCAAAGAAACAATAGAAAAAGAGTTGAAAGGGAAGTAATCATATGAAAAATAGAATCGTATTTTTATATGCTTCCTGGGTTGTCGCTCTTGTCGCTATGCTTGGCAGCCTGTATTTCAGTGAAATCAGAAAGTTCATCCCCTGTGAACTGTGCTGGTATCAGCGCATTCTCATGTATCCGCTCGTTCTGATTTTAGGCATCGCCACCTTTCAAGGAGACACACGCGTAAAAAAATATGTGCTTCCGATGGCGATTATCGGAGCATTTATTTCAACAATGCACTACTTAGAGCAAAAAGTGCCCGGCTTTACCGGCATTAAGCCGTGTGTAAGCGGCGTGCCATGCTCAGGCCAATATATTAACTGGTTTGGTTTTATAACCATTCCATTTCTGGCCCTGATTGCTTTTATCCTGATTATCATTTTTATGTGTCTGCTGAAAGGCGAAAAATCTGAATAACTAAAAAGCGCCCGCGTATGCCGGGCGCTTTTTGTAATCTCCATGCTTAATAGCGTTTGGTGCACTCCCTCAAAATTTATCTTTTTTTATCGTGAAAATGTTATTGATTTTACACTTGAGCGATTATAAAATCTAGAGGTCGTCAGAAAATTTAACAAACAAAAAGGGAGTCATCAGAATGGCTTGGGAGCTGCTCAGTGTGATTGGCATCATTGCGTTTGCGGTCAGCGGCGCAATTGTTGCGATGGAAGAGGAATATGATATTTTAGGAGTTTATATATTAGGGATTGTCACAGCTTTTGGTGGAGGAGCGATCCGCAATTTGCTGATCGGTGTTCCCGTGTCAGCATTATGGGAGCAGGGCGCGTACTTTCAAATCGCCCTCGTCTCCATTACGATTGTGTTTCTGTTTCCGAAGCTGCTATTAAAGCATTGGAACAAGTGGGGCAATTTATCTGATGCGATCGGTCTCGCAGCCTTCGCTATCCAAGGCGCGCTGTATGCCGTCAAAATGGGACATCCGCTTAGCGCTGTCATCGTAGCTGCGGTGCTGACCGGAAGCGGCGGCGGGATCATCCGCGATCTTCTTGCCGGACGAAAGCCGCTTGTGCTGAAAGCAGAAATTTATGCGGTCTGGGCGGCTCTCGGCGGATTAATCGTCGGCTTGGGCTGGCTTGGAAACTCGTTTGGCTTGTACGTTCTGTTTTTCGTGCTCGTTGTGTGCCGCGTTTGTTCTTATATGTTTAAGTGGAAGCTGCCAAACCGTTCTTTTCGTTTAGATAACTAATATTAAAAAAACCGATTTCAAATCGAAATCGGTTTTTTTGCATATAAATAACCCAAATCTTGATTGATATTGGGTGAATGTGCTAAGATAAATTGCATTTGCCTATTTTAACATATATTGATTATATGTATCCAATTATATTCTACAGTATTTCGTCTGTGTTTGTCAACTATTTTCTGGAGGTGCCGTTCATGAATCAGCAGGATAAGGAATGGAAGGAAGAGCAGTCAAGAATAGATGAGGTGCTGCACGAGCTCGGTAAAAAAGAGCGGTTTCTGGAAACGTCTGCGGGCGGGTTAAAGCAAGATATTATCGGATTAAGAAAAAGCTTTTGGGAGGATGTTACGGTTAATGTTGATGATGCTCATGAAGCGGTTGAAACGATGGCGAGCATTAAGCAGCAGGCAGAGATGCTGTCTGATCGGGAACGGAATCATCGGCGTATGGATCAGCAGCTCAAACGAATTCATCAATTAAAAGCATCGCCTTATTTCGGACGGATTGATTTTATTGAAAACGGCGACAAGCAGGCAGAGCGAATTTACATTGGTTTAGCTTCTTGTATGGATGAGAAGGAGGAACACTTTCTGATCTATGACTGGAGGGCGCCGATATCAAGTATGTACTATAATTATTCCCCAGGAAAAGCAGAGTACGAAGTGCCCGGTGAAACGATAGAAGGAGAAATGGTGCTGAAACGTCAATTTATCATCAAAAACGGCGCTCTCAAGGCGATGTTTAATACTGATATGACGATCGGCGATGAAATGTTGCAGGAGGTATTAAGCCATCACTCTAATACCCAAATGAAAAACATCGTGTCTACGATTCAGAAAGAACAAAATCAGATTATACGTAATGAAAAAAGCAAATTCCTGATCGTGCAGGGAGCGGCTGGCAGCGGAAAAACATCGGCAGCGCTTCAGCGTGTCGCTTATTTGTTATACAGGCACCGCGGCGTCATTGATGCCGGACAAATCGTTTTATTTTCTCCCAACTTTTTATTTAACAGTTATGTCTCCTCTGTTTTGCCAGAGTTAGGAGAAGAGAACATGGAGCAGGCGACGTTTCAGGAATATATTGAGCTTCGGCTTGGCCGTAAGTTCCAATGTGAAAGCCCCTTTGACCAGCTTGAATACTGCCTGGCTGAAACAAAAGATGACGGTTTTTCAACAAGGCTTGCGGGAATTACATGGAAGGCGGGCTTATCTTTTCAGCAATTCATTGATGAATACGTCACGCGGCTGTCCTCTGGAGGGATGATCTTTAAAAATATCGTTTTCCGCGGACAAAAACTGATCACAAAGGAACAAATTCAATCCTATTTTTACTCACTGGATCAAGGCCAATCTATTCCAAATCGGATGGAGCAAACGGCGAGGCTACTGCTGAATGAGCTGAATAAGCTTGAGAAAAAGGAACGGCGCAAGGATTGGGTTGTCCAAGAAGCTGAGCTGCTCGACAAAGAGGATTACCTGGACGTGTACAAAAAGCTTCAGGATAGGAAACGGTTCAGTGAGAGTACCTTTAACGATTATCAAAGAGAGCAGCAGCTGCTTGCGTCAATCATTGTAAAAAAGGCTTTCACACCGCTCAAACAGGCGGTCAAATTTCTTGCTTTTCTTGATATGAAACAGCTGTATCTGCAATTGTTTTCTGGCTGGGGAGGGAAATTCCAGCATGAGAAGACGGCGGAAATAGGAGAGCAGACCCGATCGGCATTTGCGGAAAATCAATTGCTCTATGAGGATGCGGCGCCGTTTCTTTATATGCAGGATTTGATCGAAGGCAGAAAGAAAAATACGAAGATCAAACATCTTTTTATCGACGAAGCTCAGGACTATTCGCCGTTTCAGATGGCGTACATGAGAAGCATTTTTCCGGCTGCCAGCATGACAGTGCTCGGTGATATCAATCAGTCGATCTATGCCCATGCCATAGATGGCGCAAAGCGTATGGATGCTTCTTTTGAAGGTGAGCCGGCTGAATATGTTCGCTTGAAGAGAACGTACAGATCGACAAGACAGATTGTCGAGTTAACAAAAGCGATGCTTCAGGACGGAGCGGACATTGAACCTTTTAACAGGAACGGGGAAGTCCCTCGCGTTTTTCAAACTGAAGGGCGTGAGGACCTTTGTCAAAAGCTTGTGAAAGAAATTGAGCGGCTCAAGCAGCAGGGGCATGAAACGATAGCTGTCATTTGCAAGACGGCGCGGCAGTGCATACAGGCGCATGCTCACATAAGCGAATATATAGATGTTCGGCTGATCCATAAAGAAAATCAAACATTCCAAAAGGGAGTTTGTGTCATCCCGGTGTATTTAGCAAAGGGTATTGAGTTTGACGCAGTACTTGTCTATGATGTGGCAGAAGAACATTATCAAACAGAGCACGACCGCAGGCTGTTATACACTGCCTGCACCCGTGCGATGCATACGCTGACAATGTTTTATACAGGTAAGGCAAGTCCGTTTGCAGCGGCTGTGCCGCCTCATTTATATCAAAATGCGGATTGAAGAGAAGGGATTCCTTCTCTTTTTTCTATTTAGGTGAAACTTTGCGGTTTTATCATTAGGATTATTAATAGTTATCATCATGTAAATATATTTTACTTAAACCTAGTATTCCGGTAAAGTTCAATTAGATGCAATTTTCGATCAGTTTATAACTTTGTGAGGTGGATACGTTGCAACTTCAGGTAATGAACAGTCCGTTTAATCAGGAGCAGGCAGAGCTCCTTAACCGCCTTCTGCCAACCTTGACCGAATCTCAGAAAATCTGGCTGAGCGGATATTTATCCGCGCAATCAGTTTCCGCCCAAGAAACTGTGGGGGTGACATCGGCTGTGTCTTCAGAAGCAGCGGCACCGTCCGTTTCAAAAGAAGTGACCGTTCTTTACGGTTCACAGACAGGAAACGCGCAGGGTCTTGCAGAGAATGCCGGCAAGCAGCTTGAACAGCGCGGTTTTCAAGTGAATGTCTCATCCATGAGCGATTTTAAACCGAATCAGCTGAAGAAAGTCAACAATCTTTTGATCGTCGTCAGTACGCACGGTGAAGGTGATCCTCCTGATAACGCGCTGTCGTTTCATGAATTTCTTCATGGAAGAAGGGCGCCTAAGCTTGAAGATCTTCGTTTTTCCGTTTTGGCGCTTGGTGACAGCTCATACGAATTTTTCTGCCAGACAGGAAAAGAATTTGATCAGCGCTTAGAAGAACTCGGGGGAACACGGATTTCTCCGCGCGTTGATTGCGATCTCGACTACGATGAACCGGCAGCCGAATGGCTTGAGAGCGTACTTGAGGGTTTAAGTAAAGCGGGGGGCGGCAACGCCGCGCCTGCGCCGGCAGCTGCACCTCAAACCGGTGAGTCTTCCTATTCCAGAACAAACCCGTTTCGGGCTGAAGTGTTAGAAAATCTGAATTTGAACGGCCGCGGATCAAATAAAGAAACACGCCATGTGGAGCTGTCTCTTGAAGGATCTGGCCTGACATACGAGCCTGGTGACAGCCTCGGCGTCTATCCGGAAAACGATCCGGAGCTTGTCGAGCTGCTGCTTAAGGAAATGAATTGGGACCCTGAAGAAATTGTAACGCTTAATAAGCAAGGCGATGTCCGTCCGCTGAAAGAAGCGCTGATTTCTTACTATGAGATTACCGTTCTCACAAAACCGCTTCTTGAACAGGCGGCCCAGCTGACGGGAAGCGCTGAGCTTAGAGAGCTTTTAGCCCCGGGGAACGAGGATCATGTAAAAGCATATATGGAAGGACGCGATGTGCTTGACCTTATTCGTGATTACGGACCATTCAGCGTATCGGCGCAGGAGTTTGTCTCGATTTTGCGAAAAATGCCGGCACGCCTCTATTCGATTGCGAGCAGTTTATCAGCAAATCCGGATGAGGTGCATGTAACGATCGGCGCAGTCCGCTACGATGCGCACGGCCGTGAACGAAAAGGCGTCTGCTCGATTTTATGCGCGGAACGTCTGCAGCCTGGAGATACACTTCCGGTTTATGTTCAGCACAATCAAAACTTTAAGCTTCCGAAAGATCCAGAAACACCGATTATCATGGTCGGCCCAGGGACAGGCGTCGCGCCGTTCCGTTCCTTTATGCAGGAGCGGGAGGAGTCTGGAGCGGAAGGAAAAGCATGGATGTTCTTTGGCGATCAGCACTTTGTCACGGATTTTCTTTACCAGACAGAGTGGCAGAAGTGGCTCAAAGACGGTGTGCTGACAAAAATGGATGTAGCGTTCTCACGTGATACGGAAGAAAAAGTGTATGTGCAGCACCGCATGCTTGAACAGAGCGCAGAATTGTTCGAATGGCTTCAAGACGGTGCGGCTGTATATATTTGCGGTGATGAAAAGCATATGGCGCATGACGTCCACAACACATTGCTTGACATTATAGAGAAGGAAGGCAATATGAGCCGCGAAGAAGCGGAAGCTTATCTTGCCGATATGCAGCAGCAAAAACGCTATCAGCGTGATGTATACTGATTTGACTTGAAAGGAGTTTTTCAACATGGTGACCAAAATCTTAAAAGCACCGGACGGCCCTCCAAGTGATGTTGAACGCATTAAAGAAGAAAGTGATTATTTGCGAGGCACACTGAAAGAAGTCATGCAGGATCGGATCAGTTCCGGAATTCCGGATGATGACAACCGTCTGATGAAACACCACGGCAGTTATTTGCAGGATGACCGCGACCTCCGCAATGAACGCCAAAAGCAAAAGCTTGAACCGGCATATCAGTTCATGCTGCGCGTGCGTATGCCAGGAGGGGTTTCAACGCCTGAGCAATGGCTTGTCATGGATGACCTTTCTCAGAAATATGGGAACGGCACACTAAAATTGACGACACGTGAAACGTTCCAAATGCACGGCATTCTGAAATGGAACATGAAAAAAACCATTCAGACGATCCACTCAGCTCTTTTAGATACGATCGCAGCCTGCGGAGACGTAAACCGCAACGTCATGTGCGCATCAAATCCTTATCAGTCTGAAATTCATTCAGAGGTATACGAGTGGTCTAAAAAATTAAGTGATGATCTGCTGCCGCGGACGAGAGCATATCATGAAATTTGGCTTGATGAGGAAAGAGTGGCCGGCACGCCTGAGGAAGAAGTCGAGCCAATGTACGGACCGCTCTATCTGCCTCGGAAATTTAAAATCGGTATTGCCGTTCCGCCGTCTAATGATATTGACGTCTTTTCACAAGATCTCGGATTCATTGCGATTGTCGAAAATGGCAAACTGATCGGTTTTAACGTGGCCATCGGCGGCGGTATGGGCATGACGCATGGCGACACAGCGACTTACCCGCAATTAGCCAAGGTCATCGGATTCTGCCGGCCTGAGCAAATGTATGACGTTGCTGAAAAAACGATTACGATTCAGCGCGATTACGGAAACCGTTCTGTCCGCAAAAATGCGCGGTTTAAATACACGGTTGACCGCCTCGGTTTAGATACCGTAAAAGAAGAATTGGAAAACCGTCTCGGCTGGAGCCTGGAAGAAGCGAAGCCGTATCATTTCGATCATAACGGCGACCGCTACGGCTGGGTGGAAGGCATTGAGGATAAATGGCATTTCACGCTGTTTGTCGAAGGCGGCCGTATAACGGATTACGATGATTATAAGCTGATGACAGGTTTGCGGGAAATCGCCAAAGTTCATACAGGTGAGTTCCGTCTGACAGCCAATCAGAACTTGATTATCGCGAACGTCTCAAGTGAGAAAAAAGCTGAAATCAGCGCGTTAATCGAGCAATACGGACTAACTGACGGAAAGCATCATTCAGCGCTCCGCCGCAGCTCTATGGCGTGCGTCGCTCTTCCGACCTGCGGATTGGCAATGGCTGAAGCGGAACGTTATTTGCCGACCCTTTTGGATAAGATTGAAGAGATTATTGACGAAAACGGCCTTCGTGAACAGGAAATCACCATTCGCATGACAGGGTGCCCGAACGGGTGTGCACGCCATGCGCTCGGTGAGATCGGATTTATCGGAAAGGCGCCGGGCAAATATAACATGTATCTAGGCGCGGCATTTGATGGAAGCCGTTTAAGCAAAATGTACCGTGAAAACATCGGTGAAGCAGAGATTTTAAGCGAGCTGCGCGTCCTTCTTTCCCGCTATGCGAAAGAACGTGAGGAAGGCGAGCACTTCGGTGACTTTGTCATCCGCGCCGGTATCATGAAAGCAACGACTGATGGCACGAATTTTCATAATTGATACAGTAAGTCGCGAGGCAGGGAATAGCTCCCTGTCTTTTTTTTCTGTAATTTGCTCTGCGGCAAAAAAGTTCACTATGAGCATATCATGAGAAATAATACCCTAAAAAGGGTACTATAAAAGAAGATAAGTATAGCGAATCACATTCGGCATGAAAGGCCATCCCAGCCTCCGCTTCTTTTACACAAGCAGATCCATGGGCACTACAAACACAACAACGAAGGAGGTCATGCATTTGGACATATTTTTAGTTGTTCTCGTTTTATTAACGATTATTGCGATATCCAATATCGTGAACCGTTTTATTCCATTTATTCCGGTGCCTCTGATTCAAGTGGCGCTTGGAATAGTAGCAGCCTCGTTTCCACAGGGGCTTCATTTTGAATTAAACACCGAATTGTTTTTTGTTCTGTTTATCGCGCCTCTTCTATTTAATGATGGAAAGAGGACACCGCGGGCGGAGCTTTGGAATTTAAGAGCCCCGATTTTATTGCTTGCACTCGGTCTTGTATTTGCGACTGTGATTGTTGGAGGCTACACGATTCACTGGATGATTCCTGGTATTCCGCTGGCAGCGGCATTTGGACTTGCGGCCATTCTTTCACCGACTGATGTCGTCGCTGTCAGCGCATTATCAGGAAGAGTGAAAATGCCAAAAGGAATTCTTCGCCTGCTTGAAGGGGAGGGGCTGATGAATGACGCATCAGGTCTGGTGGCCTTTAAATTTGCGATTGCGGCAGCTGTGACCGGTGCATTTTCATTAGCGCATGCGGCCGTCAGCTTTGTCTTTATTTCTCTCGGAGGCTTGCTGTGCGGGGTTGTCATTTCGTTCTTGATTATTCGTTTTCGTCTCTTACTGCGCCGTCTTGGTATGCAGGATGTCACGATGCATATGCTGATTCAAATTCTGACACCGTTCGTGATTTATTTGGGAGCGGAAGAAATTGGCGTTTCGGGCATTTTAGCCGTTGTGGCTGGAGGGATTACCCATGCGGTTGAACAGGATCGTCTGGAATCAACGATGGTCAAACTGCAAATCGTCTCTTCAAGTACGTGGAACATTATTTTATTTATTTTGAATGGTCTGGTTTTCGTAATCCTCGGGACGCAGATTCCGGACGTCATTTCTGTCATTTTTAACGACACCGCCATCAGCAACATGAAGGTGATCGGTTATATCCTAGTCATTACATTTACGTTAATGCTCCTCAGATTTCTGTGGGTGCTGTTCTTCTGGAACGGCAAATGGTTCTTTAATAAGGATCAAAACATCTATAAACCGGGGCTTCGTTCGACGCTGTTAATTTCGATTTCCGGTGTGCGTGGAGCAGTAACGCTTGCGGGTTCTTTCTCTATTCCGTATTTTCTGGAAGACGGCACACCGTTTCCGGAAAGAAATCTGATTCTCTTTTTAGCAGCCGGCGTCATTTTATGCACGCTTGTCATTGCCGCCGTTGTCCTGCCGATTCTGACTGAAAAAGAAGAAGAGGACGAGGAACGAAATAAGAAGCTGCTGACGGCGAGACGTAAATTGATCAAAACAGCTCTCCAAACGATTAAAGAGGATATGAATGAGACAAACAAAACGGCCTCTCTTGCGGTCATAGCTGAATACAATGAAAAAATGAAAAATCTTCGTTTTCAGCAATATACATCGACTAATCGTATCAAAAAACATGAGCGAAAGATTCGTGCGCAAGGGGTTAAGGCTGAGCAAGAGGCACTGATGAAAATGCTGGAGCGGGGAGATATTCCGGAAGAAACGGCAAATGCGCTGCAAGAACGATTTAATGAATTGGAACTTTTGTATGCCAACCCGTTTAAAGTCGGATTATCAAAAACAAGGCTCAAGCGGCTGATGTATTGGATCTTCTTCGGCGAACATAAAAAGCCGGAGATGTCGATTTTAAATGAAGTTGGATTGATACGGGCAACGAGAGTGAAAACGGCGAAAGCAGCGATAGAATACTTGGAAAAACATAAGACGGAAGAACATAAAGAAGTGTTTGTATCTGCCATTTCGTTTTATAGACAGTTAATTTTCAGGCTGGAGCACAGCTATCATGAGCTGAAATCAAACGCCCATTTTGAAAATCAGAAGCTGGAAGTGAAGCTGAAGGCTGTACAGGCGATCAGAAACGAAATTCAAACGCTCTTTGAGGAGCGGGAAATATCCAGGGACATCTCCCATGAGCTTCGCCAATACATTAATGATGTAGAAGCCGCCATGCTTGAAGGCGGCGAATAGATGCAGGAAAAAAGCTGGCGCCAAAACGCCAGCTTTTTTCTTATTAAGGACGATGAAATTCGACGGTGCTGCCATCCCGGTCGAACCAGCCTCTGAAGGCCCAGTTGATCCAGCCGCCATCCCCTTTGTTTGTAAAGGTTCCGTCTTCAAATACCCAAATGCCGTACGTAATGCCGTCATAAACGGCTGAGCCGTAAAATTGCACACCGTTTAAGTGATCCTCATATTCCTGGCTCAAATTAAACACCATGACGTTGTATTTTTGGCCGGACGCGTAGAAGGAAGACTCCATGAGGTTTTTCACAAACCCATCTCGGTTCTGTGCGGATTTAATGGCGTCGGAAATCTGATTGGCGATGCCAAGCACATCAAGGTCTACATTGAGACCGACCTCAGACGCAGATGCTCGGGCTGTTGTGGTCTGCGAGATCTTTGGAGCTGGTTTTTCTTCAGCGGAAGCAAAGGATAAAGGGGCAATGGTCAAAGCGGCACCAAGCGCAAGTGTCATTGGGATACGAATACGTTTCAAGTTGTTTCCTCCTTTGTTTTTTTGGTTACACCCATCGATTACCCTGCTTATTTTCTTCTTAATCTCAATTTTGTTAAAATAGGAAAAAAATAGTACGTCGGTTTGCATGTGCTGTGAAAAAAGCAGCACAAGAGGGCTTTAAGCGTATTATTGGTATCGGCTTGAAGGAGTGTGAGATAATATAAAATGCTTACATTTCAATGAAAGGGTGGATGTTCAAGTGCCAAAAAGTTTAAAAGATACTGTAAAGCTACATAACGGAGTGGAAATGCCTTGGTTCGGCCTTGGTGTTTTTAAAGTAGAAAACGGAAGTGAAGCGACTGAATCAGTGAAAGCGGCGATTAAAAACGGCTATCGCAGCATCGATACAGCGGCTGTCTACCAAAATGAAGAAGGCGTTGGCATCGGGATTAAAGAATCCGGTGTGGCAAGAGAAGAGCTGTTCATTACATCAAAAGTATGGAATGAAGATCAAGGCTATGAAACAACGCTTGCTGCCTTTGAAAAAAGCCTGGAAAGACTTCAGCTTGATTACTTAGATCTCTATTTAATTCACTGGCCTGGCAAGGATAAATATAAAGATACGTGGCGCGCGCTAGAAAAGCTGTATAAAGACGGCAAAATCCGCGCCATCGGTGTCAGCAACTTCCAGGTTCATCATTTGGAAGAGCTGTTGAAGGATGCTGAAATCAAACCGATGGTGAACCAAGTGGAATTTCACCCTCGTCTCACACAAAAAGAAGTAAGAGATTACTGCAAAGCGAACGGCATCCAAATGGAAGCATGGTCTCCGCTTATGCAGGGACAGCTTTTGGATAACGAAGTGATTGCACAGATTGCAGAAAAATACAATAAATCTGTGGCTCAAGTCATCTTGCGTTGGGATCTTCAGCACGAAGTGATCACAATTCCAAAATCCATTAAAGAACACCGCATTATCGAAAACGCTGATATTTTTGATTTCGAATTGTCTCAGGAAGACATGGACAAAATCGACGCGTTAAATAAAGATGAGCGTGTCGGTCCAGATCCGGACGAACTCTTGTTTTAATTAAAAACTCCCCGTACAGGGGAGTTTTTTTAGTGTGTCTTTTTCTGAATAAATAACAGCATCACAAAGGATATGACAACAATACAGACGACCCACGCCCAGGCAAGGGTATTGTTGCCGGAATCCAATGCGACGTAAATAGCCGTCGGCAGCGTTTGCGTAACACCGGGGATGTTCCCTGCAAACATCAGTGTTGCGCCAAATTCTCCGAGCGCCCGCGCGAGGCTGAGGATGCTTCCGGTCAGCAATGAAGGATAGGCGAGCGGGACGGAAATATAGATAAATACCTTCCACCTGTTTGCGCCGTCTACCATGGCCGCGCCCTGTATATCGGGATCAATGTCAGCAAATCCGGTTTTGGCTGATTGATACATAAGCGGAAAAGCCACAACAGCCGAGGCGATCACAGCGGCCCACCAAGTGAAAATGACAGGCTGCTGAAAGAGCCATTCAATCGCTTGTCCGATGAAACTGTGCTTTCCGAATATAACAATCAAGATAAAACCGACAACTGTAGGCGGAAGAACGAGCGGAAGCATAAAAAATGTTTCGAGCACCGTTTTTCCGAAAAATGATGCCTGGGACATCCATGCTCCAGCCAATGTGCCGAGAATAATGACAGCAATACCGGCAACTGCCGCCACCTGAAAGGAAAGCATAACAGGTGTGAAAAACTCTGAAGCGCTTATGCTACTTGGCAGTAAAGCCATATTTCTCAAATACTTTCATTGCTTCATCTGATTGCAGGTAATCGTAAAATTCCTTCGCTTCCTTACGGTGTTTTGTATCTTTTACAATTCCTAACGGATAGACAATCGGGCTGTGTGTATCTGCTTTTGCCTCATCAACGATTTTTACTTTTTTAGAGATCAGAGCATCTGTTTTATAAACAACGCCTGCGTCTACATTGCCGGTTTCAACATACGAAAGAACTTGGCGAACGTCTTTTCCGTAAACGATCTTATCCTTCACTTTGTCCCATAGAGACAGCTTTGTCAGCGATTCTTTCCCGTAGGCCCCCGCCGGTACGGATTCCGGTGTGCCGAGGGCGATTTTTTCTGAATCAGCCAGATTGCTGAAGCCAGTAACAGGCGAATCTTCGTTTTTCGGTACGACAAGCACAATTTCATTGCCGACTAAATCAGTGCTGTCTTTTTTTGCGATATCCCCGTCATCCACCAGCTTTTGAAATTTATCCTCAGCGGCTGAGAAGAACAGATCTGCTCCTGCTCCTTGTGAAATCTGCTTTTGCAAGGCGCCGGATGAGCCATAGTTGTCTTGGATTGTCATGTTTTGATGTTCTTTTTCAAAATTCTTTTGGATTTCCTCAAGCGCATCTTGGGCGCTGGCGGCAGCTGAGATGGTTAACGTTACTTGTTTCTCGCTGTCTGTTGAGGATTGGTTTGCAGAGCAGCCTGCTGCAAGCAGAAAAGCGGTTAAGGCTGCTGTTAACATGGAATACTTTTTAAACATGATTGCACCCCTTATAATTAGTTATAACTAATTATAACTGATTATGTTTGGTTTATGTGGGTTCTTTTGCATTGAAAAGGTATAATGAAATAGGAGAGTGATGATGATGAATGAAACCTCTTCCTATACGATAGAAGAAGTTGCAGGTTTGCTGAAGGTATCAAAGCTGACTGTTTATGATCTGATTAAAAAAGGCGTGCTGCCTGCTTACCGTGTCGGCAGGCAAATGCGTGTGGACGACGAAGATTTAAAGCAATATAAGACGAATATGAGAATGTCTCAGCCTATTGCTGCTGCTGAAGAGCCGAGAAAGCGGCAGGAGGCGGAGACAGACGGTAGATCGAATATCATGATCAGCGGACAGGACATTTCGATGGATCTGCTCAGCAAGCATTTGGAGAATGCCATTCAGGAGACGCCGCTCCGCAAATATAAAGGAAGCTTAAACAGCCTGATTGATATGTTTCAAGGCAGATGCGACATTGTCAGCCTGCATTTGTACGATGCGGAAACGGGCCAATATAATGCACCTTATGTAAAACGGATTTTGTCAGGCGAACCATTTTGTCTCATCAACGCCGTTCTTCGCAAAGCAGGACTGTATGTGCAAAAAGGGAATCCGAAAAACATTCAAGGCTGGGAAGACTTAAAAAGAACTGATATCCGAATCATCAACAGAGAAAAAGGTTCTGGTGCAAGAGTGCTCCTTGATGAACAGCTTGGCTTGCTTGGTGTGAATTCGGCTGATGTAATGGGATACAGCGACATTGTGGCCGATCATTACGCTGTCGCCTCACAAGTCTCAAGCGGACAGGCTGACGCGGGTATTGGAGCGCAGCACGCTGCACATATGGGCAGTGTAGATTTTATCCCGCTCATTGATGAACAATATGATATCGTCGTTTTGAAAAAACATGAACAGCTGCTGAAGGCTGTGAAGGAGATCTTGAACTCCGAGGAATATAAAGCGAATCTGTCTCATTTAAATGGCTATCAAACAAGGCTGACAGGCAAAGTGCTGCTGGAAACGTAAAAAATCCCTCTGGAACGAGGGATTTTTTTATTCAGAAAACCTAAACAGGTCACCGTTTAAAATTTTATCAGAGAGAGACAGTTCTTCGTTTGCTTTCTCCTTAAAAGGAATACACGCATCCTGATCTCTCAGCACTTCGCCTGTTTTTTGGCTGTAGCACGTGTTTTTTGTGTATACATAGTCGTTCGTAATAAAGCTGCCGTTTCTCAGCACGGCGAATGGGGTGCGGTCATTTGACAGCAAATCATTGCCGAATTGAACATCGCCTTTTGTATCAATGCCGAGCAGATGCATCAGTGTCGGCCTGACATCGACCTGTCCTCCGGCATCAGAGATGATTTCCGGCTTTTGATCTGTTATTCCCGGGATATGTATAATCAACGGCACGCGCTGGAGCTGAATGTTGTCATACGGCGTGATTTCTTTTTTTCCTAAAAACTCGGCCATCGCCTCGTTATGGGCTTCTGAAATCCCGTAATGATCTCCCATAAATACAATCATCGAATTGTCGTATAAGCCTTCGTCCTTCAGTTTTTTGATGAAATGCTTCAATGCCTCATCTTCGTAGCGCACCGTGGTCACATAGCGGTTTAACAGGTTGCTGCTTGAATCAAATTCATCTATGAGCTGATCCTTTTCATCAATCTCAAACGGAAAATGATTCGTTAACGTGATGAAACTGCTGTAGAACGGCTGCGGCAGGCTTTTCAGCTTTCCGGCGGCCTGCTCTAAAAATTCCTTATCCTTTAAGCCCCAGTTTGTCGATGTGCCGGGAGTGACATGGAAATCATCAACATCAAAAAAACGGTCAATCCCAAATGTATCGTACATTACATCTCTGTTCCAAAATGTTTTATGGTTGGCGTGAAAGACGGCTGAATAATAATCATGTTGCTTGAGCGATTTGTACATCGTGTGAAATTGATGGTCGCTTTTCGTGAAAAAGACGGCTCCGCTAAGGGAAGGATACAGCGAGTTAGCGACGATGAATTCTGAATCAGATGTTTTGCCTTGTTCAGTTTGCTGATAGAAATGATCAAAGAAATAGCTTTTTTTGATCAGATCGTTCATAAACGGGGTAATTTCTTTTCCGTTTACCTTTTCATTCAGGACAAAGCTTTGGGTCGATTCAAGCGTCACAAAGATGACATTGCGCCCCTTTGCCAGCCCGAATTTGCTTTGGTCAGGCTTGCTGTAATCGGCCTCTGTGTAGTTTTTAACCGCAGTCATGCTGTCTTCATCTGCGAATGCTTTCGCGCTCATATTAACAGTCTGAGAAATCGTATCGTAGAGATGGAACTGAAACAGACCGATGCTTTTGACGAGCATTTCCCTGTCGAAGGAATGTGCCAAAAGCTTCGGCTGCTGTACTTCAGCAAGTGCCAAAGTGCATAAAATCATGCCGCAGGAAACTGCATAATACCGTTTGATCGTGCGGGGGGCGGCTTTTGTCCGCGGGTGTCTCTCTTTTCGGGCAAGCCATAAAAGAAAAAACAAATCCGTAAACAGGGCGATAAACAGAGGATTGAACAGCTCTTTTACACTGCTGCCCATATCGCTCATATTACTGGCCTGAAACAAAACCGGGATGGTGATAAAATCGATATAAAAGCCGTAAAAAATCGTGTTGGAGATCAAGATGACCGTCAGAACCAAATTGGCAATCAGCAAAAAGACCCGCTGCTTGTTTTCTTTCAAAAGCAGGCCGATCCCGAATAAAGGAAGGATAAAGCTGAGCGGATTGATCAGCAGCATCACTTCTTCTAACGGAGAATCGGTCTGCAAATCAAAGCCGAGTTTATAGATCGCATATGTTTTAATCCACATAAATACGATCGAAAAACATAAAAACCGCTGATTATGAAAAAAGGTTCCTTTCATCAATATGACCCCTCACGTTTCTTGATCATCTGCATGAAATGCTTCTTATGTAAACCTACTAAAAACAGCCCGTTCAGACAAGTATTCGCATTCATGTTTAAAACATGCGTGCATGGAACAGCATATAAAAATAATAACATGAAGCGATTGTCAGGCCGGCCAGCACCAGCTGCTCAGAAAAACTGCCTGTCTTCATATATAAGGGGAGCCGTACGCGGATCGTTGAAGGGAACAATAATTTAATGCCGTTCACCGTCCAAGCGTCGAGAATCAAATGGCTCGCCATTCCGATCATCAGCCCGGTGGATATGTTTTGATTTGGAATATATGTTGTTGTGATCAAAAACATAATGAGCAGAAACAGCAGGCTGTGTGTAAAAGTTCGGTGGCCAAAAACAGAGCTGACCACTTTCGATAAAATAGGAAATCTTCTCCCTATTTTGCTTTGCGTATGGCAGATATCGGGTATCAAAGCCCCAACCGCGCCTGACGCAGCCATAAGCACTGGATCAAATCCATAATAATAAGCCGCTGCCGTACAAGAAGCGATGCCTCCCATGATGTGTGTTTTTCCAGTCATTTCACGCTTCTCCTTTTATCTTTTGCAAAAATCTCTGAATTACAAATATATCAAGAGAATGTATGTTTGATCAACAGGACTTTTGATGATAAAAATGTCGTGCATAATTTTTAAAGGAAAAAGGCATCTTAAACATGTACCTATTTTCTAAAAGAGGTGATTCGAATGGGTTTCTTTAATAAAGAAAAAGGAAAACGTTCTGATAAAGAAAAAAACGTAATCCAAGGAGCTCTTGAAGATGCTGGTTCAGCCCTAAAAGATGATCCGCTTCAAGAAGCTGTGCAAAAAAAGAAAAATAATCGATAACCACATGCGGATAGGGCCTTGCTCTATCCGTATTTTCCATCTGTTCCCTTTGACAGATCATTCTTTCTTTGATAACCTTCTGGGAGTAACTGAATATTTAAATCCTCACTCTTTCTCAGTGAGGTAGAGGTTGCGCGGATGATGAGTCACACATGCCAGGCTGACAGGAGCTGTTAAACATGTGTAAAAGGCATCAGCGCCGAAGTGTGGAGAAAGCCGATCCTTCTCTATGCTGGGACTGTATCTGAATAAGTGCAGGACTGCCGCGTGCTTTTTCGCGGAGGGCTATCCGGAGATCAAGGGTGTGTGTTTCTTTAAGCATGGACTTTTGTTCAGGCTTTTTTTGCGTTTATATGATCTCGGGGTCTGGTCCGTACAAAGAATCATGGAGGTACTGAAATGGAACAGACGAAAAAATGGGGTTTTTGGTTATTAACGGCGTTTGTCGTTGGAAATATGGTTGGATCAGGAATTTTCTCCTTGCCGAGCTCGCTTGCTTCAATCGCGAGTCCGTTCGGCGCTATATCCGCCTGGCTTTTGACAGGTGCCGGCGTGCTGATGATTGCACTTGTTTTCGGGCATTTGTCCATTCGCAAGCCTGAGCTGACAGCGGGGCCGCAAAGTTATGCAAGAGCGCTGTTCGCTGATCCGAAGAAAGGGAACGCTGCCGGTTTCACAATGGTGTGGGGCTACTGGGTGGCGAGCTGGATCAGTAACGTGGCGATCATTACGAGTCTCGCCGGTTACTTGACTTCGTTCTTCCCGATTTTGGTTGATAAACGTGAAATGTTTTCGATCGGCGGGCAAGAGGTGACACTCGGCCAATTGCTGACGTTTGCAGTATGTACGATCTTGTTATGGGGAACGCACACGATTCTTGTTGCAAGCATTAACGGTGCAAGTAAATTGAACTTTGTCACAACGCTTTCTAAAGTACTAGGCTTTGTCTTCTTTATCGTTGCTGGGTTGTTTGTGTTTCAAACGGCATTATTCGGTCATTTTTATTTCCCGATTCAAGGAGAAAACGGCACAAGCATTGGAATTGGCGGCCAGGTGCATAACGCCGCGATTTCTACACTGTGGGCGTTTGTCGGAATTGAATCGGCGGTAATCCTGTCCGGCCGTGCGCGTTCCCAGCGTGATGTGAAACGTGCGACAATTACCGGGCTGTTGATTGCCTTAAGCATTTATATTATTGTCACTTTAATTACGATGGGTGTTCTGCCGCATGATAAGCTTGTCGGCTCTGAAAAACCGTTCGTTGATGTACTGTATGCGATTGTTGGAAACGCGGGAAGCGTAATTATGGCGCTTTTGGCTATCCTTTGCTTATTCGGAACGATGCTCGGCTGGATTTTGCTTGGCTCTGAGGTTCCATACCAAGCTGCTAAAGCAGGAGATTTCCCGGCATTCTTTGCGAAAACGAATAAAAAAGGAAGCCCGGTTAACGCATTAGTGATTACAAATGTGATGTCACAGGTCTTCATTTTCTCGGTTATTTCCCGGACAATAAGTGACGCATTTACATTTTTAACGACAGCGGCAACGCTTGCGTATCTCATTCCGTATTTGGTATCAGCGATCTACAGCTTGAAGCTTGTGATCAAGGGCGAAACGTATGACCAGCTGAAAGGCTCCCGTCTAAAAGACGGATTGATTGCGATTTTAGCATGTGTATACTCCTTGTTTGTTATCGTAACAGGCACAGCGGATTTAACAACATTTATTCTCGGCATCGGTTTATTCTTTGTCGGCTTGATCGTTTATCCATTTGTGATTAAAAAGTTCCAGAAAGAAAAACAAGCATAAAACAAAAAAGACACCTGAGCTTTGCCAGGTGTCTTTTTTGTTGAAATAACAATGGCTGACAGAAAAGCTGAAATAGATAATCGCATACGCAAAAATGTTTTTTCAGCCTTTCCAGCAAATCAAACAGAACGAGCGCTAAGATGAATCATGTATCGATCTGCTGATGGGACAGCTCCATAAAATAGTCTATGCGGCTTTTCGGTTTATTTTGTTAAGCTTTCCGTAATAAACTTCAGTTGGCCTTCTAATGAAATCGGGTCTGTGAAATAAAAGCCAATCGGGTCAATCTTATAGACATGGCCATTTTTAACGGCGCTAAGGTTCTTCCAAATAGAGCTGTCAAATACGCCGCCATCATCACCGCCTGATTGCCATGGGCCTGCGAAAATATAATCCCCGGCGAAGTCAGGGAGCTTTTCTAATGAAATACTTGTATATCCAGGGCCCTGGTCAATGGCTTTTTCTTTTGTGAGCTTTGTGGCCTGCAGGCCGAGATCTTTGTAAATGATGCTTCCGCCTCTTCCGAAATCTTTACCGAATACGTAAATGTCTTTTCCGTTCGATTGCATGATGGAAATGGTTTTGTCACCGACGGCTTTTTTGATGTTTGTTTTTGCTGCCGTAACTTTTTTATCCCATTCAGCCAGCCATTTTTCGGCTTTATCTTCGGTTCCCGTCATTTTTGCGAATTCTTTCAGCTGTTCGATGTTGTTGAGCTTATCGTATTTTACAGCGACGGTCGGCGCGATCTTTTCAAGCTTTTTAATATCAGCGCCTTGCGTTGTCCAGACGATAATCAAATCAGGGTTCAAATCAATGACTTTTTCAACGGAAGTGCCGTCTCCGATGTTTGTGACACCGTCTGTTTTTCCTTTATAGTAAGGATTTTTAAATACATTCTCAGGTGCACCGACGACGTTGATGCCCAGTGTTTTGAAGTAGCCGTAGTAGCCGTCCGCCATGACAACCACCCGTTTAGGATGCTTAGGGATTTTTACATTCCCGTTTTCAGCCTTGTATGTAAAGGTTTCTTCGCCTTTTGAGCTAGAGGTAGAGCCTTTGCTTTCTGAGTTATTCCCGCAGGCTGCCAGCGCTGCAATCAATAGCAGGGCAAAAAACGCGGCTCCGATTTTCTTGTATATAGGGGTCATATCTCATACCTTCTTTCTGAAAAAATGATGATAAAGAGAATCATTATCAATGTGATTATACCATCACAAGTGTTAGTTGGCATGATATTTTTGCAATGATATTCTCATTTTTGTTCAAAACGATCTATTACATCAGCAGAAAAAAGTGATATACTGGAACAACAATTGATAATCATTATCATTATCGGAAAGGAAGTACGGCTGTTGAGTCATAAGAAATATAGCCAGACTACATCAGAAGACATCCAATGGACGTCAAGGTCATATAGCGCGGTCATCGTCCTTATTGCAGGGATATGCTTGCTAGGCTTTGGCGCGCTTTTATCCATATCTCTCGGTGCAGCAGATATTCATTTGCGCACCATATGGGACGCCATTTTTCATTTTCAGCCGACTGAAACGTCCCACCAAATCATACACGACCTTCGGCTGCCGAGAACGGCTGCAGCCGCGCTTGTCGGCGCTTTATTAGCAGTGTCGGGGGCGATTATGCAGGGGATGACGAGAAATCCTTTGGCAGAGCCTTCGATTATGGGCGTTACATCTGGCTCCGCGTTTGCCATCTCGATTGCATTTGCCTTTTTTCCAGGGCTTTCTGCGATGGGGCTTGTACTATGGTCCTTTGCAGGAGCTGGGCTGGGGGCATCAACGGTAATGGGCATCGGCATGTTTGCAAGAGGCGGACTTACGCCTGTAAAGCTTGCGCTCGCGGGAACAGCAGTCACTTATTTCTTTACGGGGGTTTCAACCGCTGTCGCAATTCGCTTTGATGTCGCTCAGGATATCAGCTTTTGGTACGCAGGCGGTGTAGCGGGTGTGAAATGGTCGGGTGTCCACCTTTTGCTTCTCGCAGGGGCTGTCGGTTTAACGCTTGCTTTTATCATCGCCCGGTCGGTGACAGTGCTGAGTCTCGGTGACGAGCTGGCGAAAGGGCTTGGACAATATACATCAGCGGTGAAGGCAGTTGGCATGCTTGTCGTTGTGATTTTGACGGGAGCTGCGGTATCAATTGCCGGCACCATCGCATTTATCGGACTGATCATTCCCCATATTACCCGGTTTTTAGTCGGTGTGGATTATCGCTGGATCATTCCTTGCTCGGCGGTGCTTGGCGCTGTTCTGCTTGTGTTTGCTGATATTGCGGCAAGACTTGTAAACGCGCCCTTTGAAACGCCTGTCGGCGCGCTGACCTCTCTCATCGGCGTTCCCTTTTTCTTTTATTTGGCACGCCGTGAAAGGAGAGGGCTGTAATGAAAACAAAAACAAAAAAACCGCTCGTTGTGATGGCTGTAACCTTTCTGCTCATCGTGCTGGTCTTTTTTATCAGCTTGAATGCCGGCGTCATCAAAATTGCGCCGCTTAAAACGCTTCAGGTCTTCTTCGGCCAAGGAACGGCGCGTGATGAACTGGTTTTATTTGAGTTCAGGCTGCCCCGAATCATCCTTTCCTTGCTCGTTGGGGCAGGGATCGCTGTTGCCGGAGCCATTTTGCAAAGCGTGTCTCAAAATGATCTGGCTGAACCGGGTATTCTCGGAATTAACGCCGGCGGCTCACTAGCAGTTGTGCTTTTCATTTACTTTTTTCAAGGATCAGCTTCAGATCTCGGTTTTTTCGGAACATTGATGCTGCCATTCAGTGCTTTGGCAGGCGCAATCCTCGCCGCATTTCTGATCTATCTTCTGGCTTGGAAGAAAGGCGTGACACCGATTCGGCTGATTCTAGTCGGCATTGGGGTGAATGCCGGATTTAACGCCCTGCTGCTGATTTTTCAGCTCAAGATGGACCCTCATGATTTTATGCAAGCTGCGGTTTGGCTATCCGGCTCGATCTGGGGGGCAAACTGGAATATAATCTGGGCGATTCTCCCTTGGATTGTGATCTTGCTGCCGTTTACTTTATATAAGGCACACTATTTGAATATTTTGCAGCTTGGAGACCAATTAGCGACAGGGCTGGGCACTGCTGTTGAAAGGGAAAGACGGATTCTTCTTCTGGCAGCGGTCACTCTTGCAGCTTCATGTGTGGCAGCTGCAGGGGGCATCGCGTTTCTAGGATTGATTGCGCCCCACGTGGCAAGAAGGCTTACTGGACCTCGTCACCAGACGCTGATACCGGTCTCCGCCTTCATCGGCGCATTTCTGTTTTTGCTCGCTGATACGCTTGCGAGGAATGTATTGGCACCGTCAGAAATTCCGGTCGGGCTTGTCATTTCCGTGTTAGGTGCGCCTTACTTTATATATTTATTGATGAAAACGAATTAGAGGAGGGGGCCGAATATGCATTCATTAACAACCGATCAGCTTGGAATTGGTTATGGCGACAGGGTGATTGTTGAGGATTTAAATATTTCGATTCCTAAAGGGAAAATCACCACCTTAATTGGCCCGAACGGCTGCGGGAAATCAACGATTTTAAAAACAATGTCGAGAATCATGCGTTCGCATACAGGCGCCGTCTATTTAAACGGCAAAGCCATTCATAAAATGTCTACAAAGGACATTGCGAAAGATATGGCGATTCTTCCGCAGACACCTGAAGCGCCGAACGGTTTAACGGTGTCTGAATTGGTGTCGTACGGCAGGTTTCCGCATCAATCAGGATTTGGCAGATTACATGATGAAGACCGCCGGATTATCAAATGGGCGCTTGAAGAAACAGGCATGGCTGAATTCGCTGAACGGCCGATTGAGGCACTTTCAGGTGGACAGCGTCAGCGTGTATGGATAGCCATGGCGCTTGCGCAAGGGACGGAGCTGCTGTTGCTGGATGAACCTACAACGTATCTTGATCTCGCCCACCAGCTTGAAATTCTGCAGCTGCTTGACAGACTCAACAAAGAGCAGGGGCGGACGATATTAATGGTCATTCATGACCTTAACCATGCGGCCCGTTTTTCTCATTATATGATCGCACTCAAAAAAGGCACGGTCATCAAGGAAGGCACCGCACTGGAGGTCATGACACCGGACATTCTGAAGCAGGTATTTCAGATTGATGCCGAGATTGTGACTGATCCGCGTACAAATAAACCTGTATGTTTGACTTATGACCTGATTAAAAATGACAAAACGCTAGTTTCTGTGTAAGAAAAATCCCGGTTCAGAGCCGGGATTTTTTTATTTTTGTCTGCAAAAATACAATTTTACTATTTGGTTCCATTATTTCAAGAAATAGATTGAAAGTCTTTTTGAATTAATAGATAATATCGGTAGAATGTTTCGTAAATATTACATATTTTACAGAAAGAGGAGATCGTGGTGTCCAAGAAGAAAAAATGGCTTATTGGCGGTGCAATATGTGCCGGTGTGCTTGTATTGGCTGGGATCGGAGCCGTCGGTTTTACCTTTTTTACTCACATGAACCAAGTTGCCGTAACATCGGAGCCTTATGCCGAGTCGGTAGCTGTGTACATGGGAGGAGAATCAGAATCTGGCCAAACGTTTTCCGGAAAGGTTGAGCCGGAGAAACAGCAGAAGGTATATATTGATTCAGAAAAAGGCAGCATTAAAAAAACATATGTCAAAGAAGGCGACCAGGTTAAAAAGGGCGATAAGCTTTTTGAGTATGAGGGTGAGGATCATTCCGACGAGACTGAGCAAGCCAATTTGCAAATCGAAATGACAAATCTGCAAATCAGCCGTTTGCAAACATCAATAACGGAAACGGAAAAGAAGCTGAAGGCGGCCGGAAAAGAGGAGAAATCACAGCTTCAAGATGAGCTTGATCAGGCCAATTTCGATTTGAAAACGAGCCAGCTTGAGCTGAAGCAGCATCAAAAAGAGCTGGCTGCCCTGACAAAAAACAAAGGTTCCAATGTCATGACAAGCAAGCATGACGGGATCGTTCAAAGCGTCAATCAGGATATCGCTGACGGAGCAACAGGCGATCAGGCGGCAGGTCCGTATATCCAGATTGTTTCGACGGGGAAGTACCTGGTCAAAAGCCAAATCAACGAGCTGTTAATGGACACAATTAAAAAAGGCAGCAAAGTCAGAGTCACGCTGAAAACAGGCGGTGAAGGCGAGTGGAAAGGAAAGGTCGCCTCGATCGGCAAGCTTCCAGCGGGAGCAGGCGAGGGTGAGGAATCAGAAAGTTTTGCTGAGGAAGAAATGAACCCTCAATCCTCTAACTATCCGTTCACTATTATATTAGACAGCCATAAGGGTCTCGAAGTCGGCTATCATGTCAACATCGAAGTGATGGGTGATGAGGCTGATGCGGACACCATTAAACTGCCGTCCGACATGGTCATTCAGGATGACGGCGAACCATACGTGTGGAAAGCGGATGAGAAGCAGAAAGCGGTCAAACAGCCTGTGGAACTCGGGGATACTGATAAAAATGACATGGTGGAAATTAAGAACGGCCTGACGCCGGAAGATTATGTGATCTATCCTGATCCCGCGGTCAAGGAAGGAAAGCAGGTTACAGTCAATGCTGACACTGAATAATATTTCGAAATCGTACAGGCTGGGAAAAGAAGAAGTTCCAATCTTGAAGCATATTAATCTGACTGTCCAGGCGGGGGAGTTTCTGGCGATTATGGGGCCTTCCGGTTCTGGAAAATCAACGTTAATGAATATCATCGGCTGTTTGGACAGGCCAACCTCCGGAACGTATACGCTTGACCAGATAGATATTTTGAAAGGGAAGGACGGCGCTTTAGCCGAAATCCGCAATGAATCAATCGGGTTTGTATTTCAAACCTTTCATTTGCTGCCGCGTCTTACCGCGCTGCAAAATGTCGAACTGCCGATGATCTACAATAAAGTGAAGAAAAAAGAAAGAAGACAAAGAGCCTATGAGGCACTGGAAAAGGTCGGGTTAAAAGACAGAGTCTCTTACAAGCCTCCGAAGCTGTCAGGAGGACAAAAGCAGCGGGTGGCGATAGCGAGGGCCCTTGTCAATCAGCCGAGGTTTATTTTAGCTGATGAACCGACCGGGGCGCTTGATACGAAATCAAGCGAACAAATTTTGTCGCTGTTTTCTGAGCTCCATCAGGAAGGCAAGACCATTATTATGATTACCCACGACCCGGACGTCGCTAAAAAAGCTGACAGAACCGTATTTATCAGAGACGGTGAGTTGGTTTTAGATGAGAGAGGGGATATCAGCCATGCTTGAACATATTCGAATCTCTTTTCAGTCTATCTTTTCTCATAAATTAAGATCGATTTTGACAATGCTCGGTGTCATTATCGGCATAGCGGCAATTATCGCGATTGTTTCGATGCTGAAGGGCCAAAGTGAACAATTAAAGCAGAGCATGATCGGCATGGGGAATAACGCGATTAATGTTGTCTATCAGCCATCGGGCGGGGAAGAGCAGGGCAGCGGCTCTTCTCAGGTGTCGTATACGTCCGCGCCGCCTGTAGCGGAAGAAACAGTAAAGGCGATCAAATCCGATCCTATAATCAGAGGATTATCCTTATACTATTTGTCTGAAGACGCGAGCGTTTTTCATTTAACAAACGTTTCATATCCTCAAGTGTACGGAGTTGACGCTGATTATTTTGATATGTTCCCAATCCGTATAATCGAAGGAAGAAAGCTGACGGAAAACGAATTAAACAGCACACGCCAAGCGGTGATGATCAATGAGGCCGCCAGAGATGAACTGTTTCCAGACGGAGACGCTCTGCATCAAAACATTGAGATGAATGGTGTGCCGTTTAAGGTTGCCGGTGTGTTTAAAGAAAAAAATCAGCAGGACAGTATGTTTGAAGGCGACTACGCGAACCCTGTTTTGTACACGCCGAAAAAAGTGTGGCCGCTCATTGAAGGCTTTGATGCGCCAACTCAGATTGCCGTCCAGGCTGATTCGTCTGAGCATATTCAAGAAGCGGGTGTAATGGCTGCTGATCTTTTAAACCAAGGACTGTCTGATGCCGAGCTGGAAAAAGCAGAGTACAGCGTAGTAGATCTTCAGGAGATTGCACAGGAAATGGAATCCTTTAACCGGTCCTTTGCGTTGCTGCTTGGCGGAATCGCTAGTATTTCACTTTTGGTCGGCGGTATCGGCGTTATGAACATTATGCTCGTTTCCGTTACGGAGCGCACGAGGGAAATCGGGATTAAGAAAGCGCTCGGTGCTAAGCGGCGGGTGATTTTATTTCAGTTTTTAACCGAGGCTGTTGTGCTGACAAGCATTGGCGGAATACTCGGTGTCCTGGCGGGCTGCGGCATCGCTAAGCTGCTGACGGTCGTTTTTCCGATGCCTTTTATCGTCTCCGTTCCGGCTGTTGCGGGAGCACTCATCTTTTCAATGGCAGTCGGCATTATTTTCGGCTTGCTTCCGTCCATCAAGGCATCTAAACTTCAGCCTGTAGACGCGCTTCGCTATGAATAAAAAGAACGCATCCATTTGGAATGCGTTCTTTTTTAGCTTGGAAGGGCTGAGTTGCATTTGTCTAAAATCAAAAAAACGGCTGCGACGATCATTTCTTCTGTAGTGGACAGCCAGATGTCGCTCATCAATTGGTCTGTCGTGTAAGCAGTCATCCACAAAAACAGCAGCTGTACGATGCCGGCAAGAAAAATGAATAAGCGTTTTCCCGTCCTGAAAAATGTAAAACTATGTATGATCAGACGTTCAAAAGGTTCAAAGAATAACCCGAGGATAAGGAATAGCACGGCAAAAAGCAGGACATGAGCCGTTGAGCGGTAGCTTGTTCCCGCTAAAAAAAACAAAATGAAAATGACTGTATAATAGGTCAATACCACTGCGGCGGCGGCCATCACGTACTGTGCGGAGAGCCGCAATAGACGTTTTGTAGAAGTTTGAAGTTTCACTGGTTCAGCTCCTTATGAAGTAAGGCTTGCAGAGAACGAGTGATCTCTGCAAGCTGTGAGTCTTTTATTTACTGCATTTCTTTTTTACAACCGGATGCTTTTCTTTTGAAAGAATATCGGTAAAGTCTTTGCCTAATTCAAGGTGCGCTTGAACAAATTTTTCAGGAAGCATAGCAAGCCATTGGTTTAAGGAAACATCGGCATAATGATCGTCTTTGAAGATTTCTAAAAAGACAAGCGGTTCATCCCCAAGATTTTCAACGTAATGGCCCATTGCAAATGGAACATATCCGACATCCCCGGCTTGGTAGTTAAACGTTCTGGCATGGCCGTCAGATGCAAAAACGGTCATTCTTGCCTTGCCGGAGATGTAGTATTGCCATTCATGAGTATTCGGATGCCAATGCAGCTCTCTCATGGCACCGGGTTCCACCGTTACGAGCGCGGATGCGATTGTTTTAGACACTGTAAAGTTTGTTGAATCTGCAATGTATACTTTTCCGCCCTCTGATTCAATCGGCTCCTGTTCCAGAAGGCGATAAGTAAATGGGTAAGGCACTTCGCCGTTCGGCCCTTCCACAATGTCATCTTTTAAACTGCCTGGGAGTTGATTTTCAAATATATATTTTTCTTTGCCAGGCAAATTGGCGATTTCTTCTTTTGTTACACCAAAGTTCGCAGCAATCACTTCTTTAGGGGTGTGGGCAAGCCAGTCTGTCAGCTGGAACGTGCTGTTTTCAGAGAATGATCCATCATCAAACACGAGCAGGAACTCAGCTCCTTCATCCAGGGCTTGAATGGAGTGCGGCAGGCCTGACGGGAAGTACCAAAGATCTCCTTCGCCTACATCATCGATAAAGCTGCGCCCTTTTTCGTCCACAATTGTGACTCTTGCACTTCCGTAAATCATATAAGCCCATTCAGCTTCTTTATGCCAATGCAGCTCGCGAATGGCGCCTGGCTTCAGCCGCATATTTACAGATGCGAGGTTTTCTGAAATCGGCAGCTCACGCACGGTGACCTCACGGGCGTATCCGCCTTTTTCTAATCGGTTATGAGTGTCAGAGAACGAGAATTTCATATTGCTGACGGTGCCATGATCCGTTTCCGGCGGAACGAGCATATCAGGATTTTGGCGGTCTCTTTCAATATTGCGCGGAATTTTTACCGTTGCTCCTTTGTCTCCTCTGATTGGCTGCGGAATGCCGTTTTGTTTTTTCATAAAACTGTCTCCTCCTTGAAAAATGAAATGTGTGAGCAGAAAGAGAAGGTGAAAGGCCTTTCGTTTTCCCTTCTGTCTTGTTAAGTGAAAAAAAACAGCGAAAAGTCAACTTCGGTTGGAAATTAATTTTTTGCTTTATGATCTTTCAGTTCTGTCATCAGTTCTATGAGCTGATCAAACTTTCTCTCAAATCGGGTCAGCAGGTACATGGCAATCAGCGCAGGAAAGCCTAGATTGCCGATCTGTTTTACCACTTCCTCTATGAAAACCTGATCCATGGGAAAATACCTCCCTTCTTTTTTACAGTCATGTATATAAGTGAAGGAAATCTAAGAAAACGTAAACTGCGGCTGGAGTATGTAAGGCAAACGCTAGTCAGAAAGTAGTAGTTTACTTTTTTTTGCTTTCCTTCATTTAATTTAGTAGGGAGGCGGTTTGATGGACTATCAAGGTCTTTTGCGGTCGAAATGTAAGGAGATAATGAAGCATCCCATCGTGAAGCATTTTTTGAGCAATCCTCAGCATTACCGTTTGTTCAAAAGCGTAATGGAAAGCCCGAACGAAAAAGATGCAAAATCGCTGGACGAGCAATTCAAGCAATTTTATAAGGAAATTCGCCTCGTCAAGTATATGAATTCAATGATTCGGATCTTTTCTATCGATTTTGATAAGCGGGTTCGCAAAAACCAAAAACGGTATCCGCTGACAGTGGATCATCCGGAAGCAGGAGAACGGCTTCCTTCCGAAGCGGGAAGCGATGCATTTGAAGCATTTTTGGACCAGCAGGATGATTTGAGCCAGCATGTTCAGGATTATCAGCTCTATCAAGCGATCCAAAATCTGACTGACAAACAAAAAAGCGTGCTGACGAGAGTCTATCTTCACGGTGCTACGATGCAGGAGATTGCAGATTCATTAGGGGAGTCCCGGCAAAACATTTCCAACATTCATAAAAAGGGGCTTGAGAATATCAGAAAGCAGCTGGCGGCGCGAAAAAAGGGGGAAAAGTAAGCTGTGAACAGACAGTTTGAACAAAAGAAACAAAGAGACGACATGTATGACATTGAACATCTGATTGCATGCTTTTCACCGATGATCAGAAAAAAACTCAGCAATACCTCCTATCAAGAAAGAGAAGATTTAGAGCAAGAGCTGAAGATCAAAATGTTTGAAAAGGCTCATATGCTTTTATGCCAGGATGTTCCGGGGTTTTGGGAGTTTATATTGCACATGGCGGACGAGAACTCATAACCATTTATCATCTAAAATACGAAAAACGGGAATCTTCTGGGTTCCCGTTTTCTGTTTGTCCGGCTTTCCCATTCAAAAATGTACCAAAAATAAACGATATAATGATAAGATGAAAAAAACAGTGACAGAAAGGAACATAAAAGTGGAAAATGCGTCAATTTTAATCGTAGACGATGAGAAAGCGATTGTGGATATGATCAAACGCGTTCTCGAAAAAGAAGGTTATCGAAATATATTGGATGCGGCAAGCGCAGAAGAAGCGATTCCGGTTGTGAAGGCCAATAAGGTTGATTTAATCGTGCTGGATGTCATGATGGGCGGAATGTCAGGTTTTGAAGCCTGCACGCTGATCAGAGAATATTCAGAGGCGCCGATCTTTTTTCTGACTGCAAGATCATCCGAAGCGGACAAATTGTCGGGCTTTGCGGTTGGAGCTGATGACTATATCACAAAGCCATTTAATCCGCTTGAATTAGCGGCGCGGATCAGGGCGCATCTCAAGCGGACATATCAGTCGAAAGAAACGAATTCAAATAAAACATATACATATGATTATTTTACATTTTCTCCGCAAAATGCTGAGCTGATTGTAGGCGGGGAAGCTGTCGCTTGTTCAGCGCAGCTTTTGCAGCTTTTGCAGTATTTTTGTGAACATCCTAATGTTGTGCTTTCCAAAGATCAAATCTATGAAAAAGTTTGGGGCTATCCGTCCTACGGTGACAACAACACCGTCATGGTTCATATTCGCAAACTGAGGGAAAAAATCGAGCGCGATCCGAGCAATCCTGAGTATATCGTAACCGTTCGCGGTCTTGGTTACCGTTTTATCCCGAATCCCGAAGGCAAGCGGTCATGAGATTAAGATGGAAGTTTTTGTTTCACTTTTTCGGGCAGATGCTGATTGTGATTTTGCTGCTCACAGTTATGCTTGTCGCTTCTTTTTTCTATTTAGACTCGCGATTTAGCGATGCGGAATCCAATTCAGGGCTGACAAAGGCAACGACCGATACACTTGAGGCATATCTCGATGTAGATGAAGACGGGACATGGGAAGTGGATGATTTTCTTAAGAAATCTGTCGATAAGCAGGACGGCTGGATGCAAATCATTGATTCGAAAGGGAAAACTGCTTATTCCTACAGCGTGCCGAAAGACGTGCCCGAATCCTTTACTAAGAAAGAGCTATTATCTATTTATAAAACGAAAAAGTTTCATCATTATAGGGTGAATTATTGGGCCATCGATATTGAAGACAAGTCGTATCTCCTGTTATCGGGCTGGAAATTAAAGAGCGAACAGATGCTGACTGACATTGAAAAGCACGAACAAAAAATAGACGCTTTCGCACATTATAAGTCCAGTACCATCGACTCTATTAAGCGGGAGAAAGGCGCCGTTTATCTTCTAGACAGCAATGGAAACATGCTGGACAGCATTAATGGCACAAAAAGTGAAAGTAAAATGCTGAACCAGCTGGAGCTGCTTAAATACAGCTCAAAACCGTGGAACTATAAGCGGGAGATTTCCGTTAAGATCCTTAGTGAAGACAGATGGATGGTCGCTACGGTGCCGAACCCCGTCTATGTAACCGATCAGGAGTTTAACAAATCGTTTCTGAAGGTTGTATTAAAGGCGATGTTCCTCGTTTTGGCCGTTTTGTTCATGTATATCATTTGGATGACTGTTTGGTATATGTTCCGGTTCGGGCTTCCGATTTTTCACACGATCAAATGGCTCGTTAATCTTTCGAAAGGGAAACTTGAGGAACCGAAAAACCGCGAAGGCCGTCCGATCAGTAAAAACAAAAAAGGGAAAATCAAACAGCCGTACCGCTTCTTCGGTGAGATTTTTGAATCAATGGATCAGCTGACTGACACGCTGAGGCGGGATAAACGAAACAGAGAAAAAATTCAGGCGACAAGAGAAGAATGGATTGCGGGTTTGTCGCACGACTTAAAAACACCGCTCAGCAGCATTTACGGTTACAGCATGATGCTTGAGTCGAAGCAGTATGACTGGTCACCGGAAGAAGTGAAAGAAATGGGTCAGGTTGTCAGAGAAAAATCTGAATACATGTCCAAGCTGATTGAGGACTTAAATTTAACATACCGTCTGAAAAATGACGCTCTTCCAATTGAAAGAAAGCTTACAAGCCTGATCCCTTTTTTCAGAAATGTTATTGAGGATTTTAAGAAAAATCCGTTTTCTGAAGGGTATGACATCTCCTTTGTGTCCAAAGAAGCGCTTATTGAATTTGCGCTCGATGAAGCATGGTTCAGGCGCATATTAGAAAATCTGCTTGGAAATGCCGTGAAGCACAACGATAAAGGGACGGAGATTCAGGTCATTCTCGAACAAACAAAAAACCATATTTCTTTAAAAGTAAAGGACAATGGGAAAGGAATGGATGAAGAAACGATCACCAATTTATTTAACCGTTACTACAGAGGGACGAACACGAAAGATTCCGCTGCCGGAACGGGCCTCGGCCTTGCGATAGCCAAGGAGCTTGTCCACCTTCATAACGGGACGATTCATGTAAACAGCAGAATAAACATTGGGTCGGTCATTACCATTCTATTTAAAAAACAATAAACATGTGGTTTGGATACCTCTTCGGCGGGAATAACAATGTATAGACTTAAGCTAAAGAGGTGTAACATACATGGATGCAGTATTGGAAGCAGACACGCGGGCAGTAATTGGTGAGGGTCCGCTATGGGATGAAGAAAACGCCCGTTTATATTGGGTCGATATTTTAGGGAGCGAGCTCCACATCTTTGACCCTGCAGAAAAAATCAACCGGTCCGTCAAATTCAAATCCTTTGTGACGGCGCTTGCGAAATATTCAAAGGATGAGCTGATTATGACGATGAAGGACGGGTTTTATCTGTATCATCTTCAAGATGACAGCTTAGAAAAAATCAAACAGCCGAAGGATTTGCATGAGAGCCTGCGTTTTAATGACGCAAAATGCGACCCGTACGGAAGGCTCTGGGCGGGGACGACAAGCATGGAAGGCGAGGAAAATCAGGCCTCGCTATACCGTTTAGATCCTGACGGCAGACTGATCAAAATGAAAGATCAAGTCTCGACCTCGAACGGTTTGGATTGGGATCGCGAGCGGGATTTAATGTATTACATCGACACGCCGACGCAGGAAATTGTCCGCTACAGCTATGATCCTGAAAGCGGGGATGTCTCACATCCAGAATCCGTCTATCGTTTTGATCAAACTGACGGACTGCCGGACGGCATGACCATCGACCAAAATGGCATGCTGTGGGTGGCGCTGTTTGGGGGCGGCCGCGTCGTTCAGATAGACCCGTTTCAGAAAAAAGAAATCGATTCAATCAGTGTGCCGGCCAAATATGTCACGTGCTGCGCGTTCGGCGGCAAAGACTTAAAAACTCTTTATATCACAACGGCAACGGAACAAATGACAGAAACAGAAAGATACGAGCAGCCTCACGCGGGAGGATTGTTTTCAGCAAAACTGGCAACAGGCGGATATCAGCCTGTTCCATTCGCTGGAGAAGTATAAAAAAACGCATCCGAAAGACGGATGCGTTTTTTGCATATTACAGAGAACGAATAATGCCGCCTTCGACGCGCTGTGCCGTGCCGTTAATGGCAGATGCAGCGTCAGACGCGAGAAATACGATCGTGTTGGCGACTTCTTCTGCTGTCGCATATCGCTGAATAAGAGAAGTCGGTTCATTGACTTTAAAATAGTCTTTGATGAATGTATCTGTATCCTGTCCTGCAGCTTGTGCCGCGCCTTCCATATAGGATGCCACGCCCTCTGTCCAAGTAGGCCCTGGAAGCACTGAGTTTACCGTCACATTTGTGCCTTTCGTCATTTCTGCCATTCCTCTTGAAAGGCTGATCAGCGCCGTTTTTGTCATTGAGTATGGAATCATTGTTGGTAGCGGTTTGACACCTGCTTCGCTTGCAATGTTTAAAATGCGGCCGCTGTTTTTGGCAAGCATTTTGGGAAGGAAGTGACGGCTTGTCCGAACCGCACTCATCACATTCACTTCAAAATATTGATTCCACTCCTCATCTGTCACATCGGCAAAGTCTTTTACCTCGAAGAAACCAAGGTTGTTGACAAGGATATCGATATCACCGATTTCATTGACTTTTTCAATAACAGCCGCGGCTTCATCTGTTTTTGACAAATCGGCAGCCGCGCCGTGCACCGTTCCATATGAAGAAAGCTCTTCAACTGCGCGATTGACAGTTTCCTGTTTGCGTCCGTTGACAATGACTGCCGCACCTTCTTGCAGAAAGCTTTTTGCTGCGGCTTTCCCGATACCTGAAGTTGAGCCTGTGATTAAGACGAGTTTGTCTCTTAGCTGTAAATCCATAAGAATCATTCCTTTTTCTAGATGATGATATAAGTATACAAGATCAAATTTAGTGTTTACGAGGATTTTGCTTTCATACACACCTCAAGGGGAAAGCCGTTCGGAACGCATATACAAGCCTGTCGGTCATATAGTATAATTACTCCGAAAAAAGGATACCAATGTCAAATAGGTGCCGGTCCGTGAACAACAGCCGGCTTAATAGGGAAACCGGTAAAAGCCGGTGCGGTCCCGCCACTGTAATTGGCTATAGCGCCAAGAGCCAGGATACCTGCCTGTTTGATCAGCACGAAGTCTGCGAGGACAGATGATGTGTAAACAATAGGCTTTTTTGTGTTGTTTACAGCATCTTTACCGTCGTAGAGATGCTTTTTTTAATTCACTTAGGAGGAAAGGTTATGAAAAAATCAGCCCGAATATGGACTGCGCTTTTGCTCGCTGCTGTTATGCTGGCAGGCTGCGGAAATACTGCGGATCAAAAGGATTCCAAGGCAAAGCAAAAGACAGGAGCGTTCCCTGTCACGATTGATGATGCGTCCAATCAAGATGTGACCATCAAAAAGGAGCCGAAAAAGATTGTTTCATTAATGCCGAGCAACACAGAAATTACATACGCTCTCGGTCTCGGTGACAAAGTGGTCGGCGTCACCTCAAACGATACATATCCAAAGGAAGTCAAAAAGGTTGAGAAAGTCGGAGACATGAATGTAAACGTTGAAAAAGTCATTTCTCTAAAGCCGGATCTCGTCCTTGCCCATGAGTCTTCCATGGCAGCGTCAGCGGACGCCATCAAACAGCTGAAGGATGCGGGCATTACCGTGCTGACTGTCAATGACGCACAATCATTTTCCGAGGTGTACAAATCAATCGAAATGATCGGAGAAGCTGCCGGTGCAGAGAAAAAAGCCGATCAGCTCGTGAAAAACATGAAATCAGATTTGCGGGATATTCAAGAAAAAGCGAAAACCATTTCAAAAAACGAGGAGAAAAGCGTATTTATCGAGGTTTCTCCGGACCCTGACATTTACACAACCGGAAAAGACACGTTTATGAATGAAATGCTGAATGTCATCCATGCTAAAAACGCAGCAGCGGACCAAACAGGCTGGGTGCAAATGACAGACGAGGCGATCGTAAAACATAATCCTGATGCTATCGTGACGACAGACGGAGTGAAAGCGAAAGCAGTGGAAAAACGCGATGGCTGGAGCGAAATCAATGCTGTGAAACATCATCGTGTGTATGATGTGGATCCTGATCTTGTGACACGTTCCGGTCCCCGTCTGATCGAAGGGGTCGAAGAACTTGCGGAAAGCATTTACCCGGATACATTTAAGGAATAATCGTTACGCCGCATATTTCATCAGTATTTCATTTTTAGCTGTAAGCATCGTCTTAGGCATTTCTTGCGGAAGCCTGCAAATTCCCATCCCCGCTATCTTTCGTGTCTTTTGGCATGAAGGCTTCGGCGGCTCTATCGGCTCTGATGACCCGATGTACACCAATATTATGATGAATATCAGACTGCCGAGAGTTATGCTGGCCGCCCTTGTGGGGGCGGCTCTTTCTATCGCAGGGACCGCTTTTCAGGGGCTGCTGAAAAATCCGCTTGCTGATCCATATACGATCGGTGTTTCATCCGGTGCTTCCGTCGGAGCGGTTGTGACCTTGTTCTTTGGCCTGAGGCTTCCTGTGATCGGAGGATTTACACTCCCGGTTGTGAGCGTGGCCGCGGCACTTGTCACAATTGCTGCGGTGCTTTCCTTCAGCCGTCTCGTTCATGCTTCAATGTCTGTTTCGACCCTCATTTTAACAGGGGTTATCATCAACTCATTTTTGGGCGCATTGATTTCTCTTATCATCGCCCTGACAGGTGACAACCTGCTGCCGATTGTGCATTGGCTGCTTGGCAGCGTCTCCATGCGGGGCTGGAGCTATGTGGTTTTGTTTCTCCCGTTTTTTCTTTTGGGAACCATTGTATTGATCATAAACGGCCGAGAGCTGAATGTGATGACATATGGAGAAGACAAAGCAAAACTTCTCGGAGTCAGCGTTCAGCAGAGAAAAGTGCTGATTTTAATAGCCGGCTCTCTTTTGACGGGAAGCGCTGTGGCTGTGTCGGGCACAATCGGTTTTGTCGGCCTTGTGATTCCGCATATCACAAGACTTTTGTGGGGAACGGACCATCGGCATTTACTGCCGCTGTCCGCCTTGCTCGGAGCAGGCTTTCTCGTTTTAGCCGATTTGCTTTCCAGAACGATCATTGAGCCGATTGAACTGCCGATTGGAATTATTACGTCCTTGGCGGGGGCGCCAGTTTTCGCCCTTATTTTAATTCGGCAGCACCGCGGGGGGAAACGATTATGATGAAGGCAGAAGGGCTGTCGGGAGGATATGGAGACAGCAAGCTGATCAACAATGTCAGTTTCACAGTGGAGAAGGGAGAATTCCTCGGTATTCTCGGCCCTAATGGAAGCGGAAAGACCACGCTTTTGCACCTGCTGACAGGGACGCTGCCAGCCAAGGAAGGCAGCGTTTATTTGGCTGGCAGACCGCTTGCGGACTATAAACCGAAAAAACTGGCGCAAATCATGGCCGTTCTGCCGCAAAAAACGGATCAAGCCTTTACCTTTACCGTCAAAGAAACTGTAGCCTTCGGGAGATATCCATTCCAAACAGGATTATTCAGACAGCATACTAAAAAAGATGAAGCCATTGTACAGGAAGCAATGGAGCAAACAGGAGTAGCCGCTTTTGCGCAAAAATCGATCCGTGAACTAAGCGGAGGGGAGCAGCAGCGGGTGTATTTGGCCCAAGCATTGGCGCAGCAGCCGCATATTTTATTTTTGGACGAGCCGACCAATTTTCTTGACCTGGCTTATCAAAAAGACCTGCTTGACCTCATCAGACGCCTGACAAGAGAAAACGGAATGGCAGCTGTCAGTGTTTTTCATGATCTGAACACAGCCAGCCTGTACTGTGATGAGCTCCTGTTTATGAAAAACGGTACAGCCGGGCCTAAGCAAAAACCGGAATATGCTGTCACCGAGCATCATATAAAGGCGGTGTACGATACAGATGTCACCGCATTGGTTCATCAGAGCTCATCTAAACCGATGATTGTGATTCAGCCTGAAAAAGACAGCGTACAGCCGCGGCCTATCTTATTTGAAGCATTGCTGCAAGCTGGGTGCGATAATATTCTCCTGCAAACGGAAACCCCGCTTCGCACCCTGTCCTCAGCGCCTCTCGGTGCAGGGTTTTCATGGAGCAGGGCGCTGATTCATAAACAGCTGCCACCCCAGTCGGATCCGATAGAAGGGCTGACGGGCTATTTATCTGAAAACGGTTTTCGTCTGCAGGAAACGTGTGCTATGGCTTCTCCGGGACGGCTTGACCGTTATGTATATCGAACATATGAAGATGGAGATTTATCCGTTTTCATCTGCGTCATGAGCGGCTTTTCAATATGGATTTTGATCAATGGTTATGCCGCAGATCAATTCTTCGTCAAAGCTCTGATGAACGCCGAGGCAGAACGAGTGAAAGCGCTGGGAGACCGACGGGCAGAGGGGGATATTCTCATCGCCGCGACGCAAACTCAGCAATCCGAAAACACAGAACGGCGGCTGAATCAATTGATACAGAAAGGGACAGCTGAATGTGTAAAAGAGGCTGCAGAGCTGTTTGAATAAGTCTGTAAAGGAGACATATGGATGAAACTATATACAAAAACAGGCGATAAAGGACAAACGAGCCTAGTCGGAGGCAGAACGGACAAGGACAGCCTACGCGTCGAAAGCTATGGCACGATTGACGAGCTGAACAGCTTTGTCGGACTTGCTTTGGCAGAGCTTTCCGGGCAGCCCGGCTTTGAAGATTTGACAGCCGAGCTGCTGAACATCCAGCATGAGCTGTTTGACTGCGGAGGCGATCTGGCGATAGTCACAGAAAGCAAAGACTATAAACTAACAGAAGAATCCGTTTCCTTTCTAGAAATGCGGATTGATGCCTACACAGCAGAGGCGCCAGAGCTGAAGAAATTTATTCTTCCAGGCGGATCGAAGGGGGCTTCGCTTCTCCATGCGGCACGAACCATTACAAGGCGGGCGGAGCGCCGAGTGACGGCGCTGATGAAATCAGAGGAGATCCATGAAACAGTGCTGCGTTATCTGAATCGCCTGTCCGACTATTTCTTTGCAGCCGCGCGGGTTGTGAATGTGAGAAGCGGCATTGACGATGTGGAATATGAAAGAAGTGCTATTGTGTTTCGGGACCGAAACAGCAGTGAATCATAAAAAAAGAAAACGAAAGCCGGCGTGTTCAAATGCATGCCGGCTTTTTTTGTTTTTCATTCTGTCACTATCCCATTTTACGACAAAAAATGAACCTTATGAATTATTGACCTTAAAATGGAAAAATGAGATATTGTAACAAATGTATGTAAAAAATAGGAAGTGAGGGCTCTGATAGATGGTGAAATTAATTGAAGGTAATAGCATCTGGAAGAGAAATTTCAATTATCTTTTTTTCTCAAGAATAGTCAAGATATCCGGCGATATGTTCGCATTTAATTCAATATTATGGTTTTTAATTTATGACGGCAAAGGTGCGATCGGGACCGCTTTATTGATTGCTGTCACCTTTTTGCCGGAAGCTGTTCTGGCGCCTGTGACGGGTCCTTTCATGAAACAGAACACGCTGAAATTTTGGATGTACTTTTCAGATCTGACAAGGGCTGCGATTGTCTTGATTATTCCTCTTTGCCATTTTGCAGGCTTTTCTCCGCTGTGGTTTGTCATGACTCTTATGATTGTGCATTCTGCTACAGGGGCTGCCTACAATCCCGCCTCCATAGCCTTAATTCCCCAAATCGTAAATGAACAGGGCATTCAAAAAGCAAACGCTGTACTGCAATCCTCCGCTCAAATTGTCCGGCTCGGAGCTGTCACGTTATGCGGTGCTTTTCTGACATTTATCAGTCCTTCTTATACAATGCTTATCGCACTAGTTCTCTATCTGGTTTCTGGCTTTCTCGTCCTTTTTATTAAGCACACTGCGGTTGAATCTCAATCAGAGTCAGCTGCTGTTGCGCAGAGAGGCACATATATCGGCAGACTGAAACGCGGTTTTACGCTTGTCAGAAGACATCAGATTTTATATCCGCTCGCTATTTATTGTATCTTTATGAATTTTGCGGCCGCTCCTTGGGAAGCACTCTCAGCCGTTTACGTTGCGGAAGATTTAAACGGCCAGCCGATCGTGTATTCACTTTTAAAGGCCGCCACTGCCGGAGGCGCGTTTTTATTGGGATTTGTCTTGGCAAAAGTCAAAGTGAACAGGTACGGCCTGCTATTCGTAACGGCCGGCATTATTGAAGGGTTTGCTTTCTTTGTTACCGGGATGAATACCTTTTTGCCGCTCGTCTTTTTTGCTGCATTCACCTTTGGCGCCGCAGTCAGTGCTGTTAATGTTCCAGAATACACGATTATCCAAACCTCTGTGGATAATGAGGATCAGCCGCAGGTCTACGCCGTTATACATATGATCTCAAATATATCTATACCTGCCGGAGCTGTTATTTGCGGATATGCCGCGAATGCTTTTGGTTCGGGAACAGTGATCGCTGTCGGAGGGGTTGTTGAAATTATTGCGGGTATCGGAATTTTGCTGTTCACTAAGCTGGCTAAAGCAGAACAATCCGACCTGATTAAAGAAAGGGAAGCAAGTATTCATCTGTAAAAGGATTTTGAAACGCCATGCCTCGTGCATGGCGTTTTTTTGTGCCTATGGGTCCGGCACAAGATACGACTCCGGTCTTATGTAAAAATCAACCTCTGATTCGTTTTGCGCAAAAGCCAATTTGTTTAAGATGAAGACAAGGAAAACGAAAGGAGGATCTGCATGAAGATAAACATGAAAACGATAGGCGGATTCTTATTCATTGTATTTGGGATCTCCGTCTTTTTTGGAGGAGGAAGCTTCGGCTTTATCATCCCGCTCGCAATCGGGAGCTTGATGACATACGCAGGAATCAAAAGGTTTGCCGCAGGAAAAACCATCACGGGAATCATCTTGGGCGGTATCGGAGTGATCATGCTCATCTGCTCACTTCCGTTTGTCGTCGGAATCGCGCTGGCGGCCGCTATGGTGTATTACGGCTGGAAGCTGATGAAAAACGGATCAGCGGATAACGGTGTAGCATCTTTTGATCCTGAACCGGCTTCGGCTGCATACCAATCTCACTTTGATGACGAATGGGAAGAATTTTTGAAGAAAAAATAATATCAGCATATTAGGAGGAATCAAGTATGGTATTAAAGAGAATGAGAGACATGTTTGTTGCGTCAGTTCATGAAGGCCTTGATAAACTGGAGAACCCAAAGGTGATGCTGAATCAATATGTCCGTGATATGGAAAGCGACATTGCAAAAGCAAAACAAACCATTGTGAAACAGCACACAATTGCCTATCAATTTAAGAAAAAATATGAAGAAGCAGCTGAAGCGGCAGGCAAACGCAAAAATCAGGCACAGCTCGCATTTGACGCAGGCGAAGAAGAGCTGGCGAAAAAGGCGCTGACTGAAATGAAGTATTTAGAAGGGAAGGCTGCTGAGCATCAAGCGTCCTATGAACAAGCAGACAGTCAGCTTGCTGAGCTGAAAGAACAGCTGGCTGCACTTGAAACAAAGCTTCAGGACGTAAAGGATAAAAAACAGGCGCTGATTGCCCGTGCAAATGCGGCGAAAGCAAAAGAGCATATGAATACGACCTTTGACAAAATTGACAGCGAAAGCGCGTATCGCGAGTTTTTGCGTATTGAAAACCGTATTGAAGAAATGGAAATCCGCGCGAATTATTCAAAGTCAGCGGAAGCCGGCACAGAACTCACACGCAAAGAATTCTCAGACGATGTGGAAGCGGAGATTGAAAAAATGCGGGCCCTCTCGCTGCAAAAATCAGATCAGGCATCACAAGCAGCAAATGAATAAGCGGAACAGGGAAGGATTTGCGGACAATTCCTTCCCTTCCGCGCGTATCAATTCACAAGCTTTTCCTTTATAATAGAATGACTGAGAAGGATGAAATCGAATGAAAAAAATGCTGGGCAAACTGCTGATCACTGCCGGTATTCTTATATTTTTCGCCGTCGTCGTAAAAGACGTGTTTGCTGCTGGCTTGAGTTTCGTAAACGGCACGGAAGCCGATTCTGCCAGCGCATCGCCTCGGGACATTGACAGTGTGGTCATTGAGTCGGACGGCAAGAATGTCCGGATCATAGCGGAAGAGCGAAATGACATTTCGGCAGGCATTTCAAGAGACTCAGGAAAGTTATTTGTTACTGAAAACAGAAAAAAACTGGAGCTGACCGCAAAGGAAAAAGAATTTCAATTTTTGAATGGGGCTACCCGTTCTTCCCTTGTCGTCCGTGTTCCATATGATTATAAGGGTGACCTGACGGTGCGAACCTCAAGCGGTGACGTGTCTGTGCACGGCAATCATCATCTTGTGCTTTCCGAGCTGAACGCAGTATCTGCGAGCGGAAATATAAGAGTGACGGACGTCCGCCTTCAAGATTTGAAGGTAAAGGGATCATCCGGCGATGTCACCATTTCAAATACCAACACCAAAACAGCCGGCATTGACCTAGCTTCAGGAGACACAAATCTGGCTGATGTATCAGGCTCTCTTGATGTGCAGATGACTTCAGGAAACCTTGTTGCCGCACTGAAAAAGGTAACGGGCCCTGTATCTGTCTCACTGACAAGCGGTGATGCAGATCTGAGCCTTCCCAAAAACGGCAGCTTTACAGTCAACGCGAAATCATCGAGCGGTGACGTCAGTTCGCCATATTCATTTGCTGAACCAGCACATAAAGAAGAACATCAAATCACAGGCTCGCAAGGAAGCGGCCGGCATCCGATCGTTATGAAAACGGACAGCGGGGATGTAACAATACGGTAGCATCAGGCAGAAGAAAGGAGGCGGACACCAGGAATGACAAAAAAACAGCTTCTCGGATTGATCATTGCATTATTCGGCATCAGCATGTTTTTGCAAATTATCGGAATAGGCGATCTGCTGTTTTGGCCGCTCTTTTTTCTGATTGCCGGCTATTTCTTAAAAAAATATTCCCGTGATTGGCTTGGCTCCGTCATGTACATCTTTGCCGCGTTTCTATTTTTGAAAAACCTCTTCAGCATCACCTTCAATTTATTCGGCTATGCGTTTGCCGCATTTCTGATTTACGCCGGCTACAGGCTTGTCAAAGGGAAGCCGATATTTGAACCGAATGAAAAACAGGTCAACCTCAATAAAAAAGAACATCATGAGCCGCCGAAAGATGTAAAACATCCCGACATGCGCAGCTTTTTTATCGGAGAGCTTCAGATGATGAAGCAGCCGTTTGACCTGAATGATTTAACTATTTCTGGTTTTATCGGCGATATTAAAATCGATTTATCTAAAGCAATGATTCCCGAGGGAGAAAGCACAATCGTCATTAGCGGAGTCATTGGAAATGTTGATATTTATGTCCCATCAGACCTTGAAGTGGCTGTCAGCTCGGCTGTTTTTATCGGTGATATCAATCTGATCGGCTCGAAGAAAAGCGGATTAAGCACAAAAGTCTATGCCGCGTCATCCGATTTCAGCGAGTCGAAGCGCCGTGTCAAAGTGTCTGTTTCCTTATTTATCGGTGATGTGGATGTGAAGTACGTATGAGAAAAAAACTGCTTGCGAGTCTCCAATGGCGCGCCATCCGCATGACAACGGGAATCAGCCTGCTCCTTTTTGCCTGCTTGATTTCCTTTATGATGTTTTATTATCGGCTCGATCCGCTTGTTTTGCTGTCATCAAGCTGGTTCGGAATTCCGTTTATCCTGATATTGCTGCTGATCAGCGTCACGGTCGGCTTTGCCTCAGGGTATATGTACGGCAATCGGCTGAAGACAAGGATTGATACATTAATTGAATCCATTTTAACCTTTGAAAACGGCAATTTCGCTTATCGGATACCGCCGCTTGGAGATGATGAAATCGGCCTGGCCGCCGATCAGCTGAATGAAATGGCGAAGCGTGTGGAGCTTCAAGTCGCTTCCTTGCAAAAACTTTCAAATGAACGTGCGGAATGGCAGGCGCAAATGAAGAAGTCAGTCATCTCCGAAGAGCGCCAGCGGTTGGCAAGAGACCTTCATGATGCGGTCAGCCAGCAGCTCTTTGCCATATCGATGATGACAGCAGCCGTATTGGAACACGTCAAGGATGCAGATGATAAAACAGTCAAGCGGATCAAGCTGGTCGAGCATATGGCAGGTGAAGCCCAGAATGAAATGAGGGCGCTATTGCTCCATTTAAGGCCTGTTACCCTTGAAGGAAAAGGACTAAAAGAAGGACTTACAGAGCTTTTGGATGAGTTCCGCAAGAAACAGCCGCTTGATATTGAGTGGGATATTCAGGACACGGCGATATCCAAGGGTATGGAGGATCATTTGTTCAGAATCGTTCAGGAGGCCCTTTCAAACGTGTTTAGACATTCAAAAGCCTCTAAAGTATCGGTCATTTTGGGCATAAAAAACAATCAGCTCCGGCTGAAGGTGATTGATAATGGAAAAGGCTTTAAAATGGATGAGGTGAAAGCATCCTCATATGGCTTGAACTCTATGAAAGAGCGTGCAAGCGAAATTGGCGGGGTCGCCGAAGTGATTTCAGTAGAAGGAAAAGGCACACAAATCGAAGTGAAGGTTCCGATTTTCCCGGAAGAAAAAGGAGAGAACGAACGTGATTCGAGTATTATTGATTGATGATCATGAAATGGTCAGAATGGGGCTCGCGGCTTTTTTAGAGGCTCAGGCCGATATTGAGGTCGTCGGAGAAGCGTCTGACGGCAGCGAAGGCGTGCGGCTTGCTGCGGAATTGTCGCCTGATGTCATTTTAATGGACCTTGTCATGGAGGGCATGGATGGGATTGAAGCAACAAAGCAAATTTGCCGGGAGCTTCCCGATCCGAAAATTATTGTGCTCACAAGCTTCATAGATGATGACAAAGTGTACCCGGTCATTGAAGCGGGCGCGCTCAGCTACCTATTGAAAACCTCAAAAGCGGCTGAAATCGCCGATGCCATCCGCGCTGCAAGCAAGGGAGAGCCAAAGTTGGAATCAAAAGTGGCGGGAAAAGTATTATCCCGGCTGCGCCACTCAGGTGAAAATGCGCTCCCGCATGAATCACTGACAAAGCGGGAGCTTGAAATTCTCTGCCTGATCGCAGAAGGAAAAACAAACAAAGAATTAGGCGAGGAACTCTTTATCACCATTAAAACAGTTAAAACCCATATCACCAATATTTTATCAAAACTGGGTGTCAGTGACCGGACGCAGGCCGCGGTGTATGCACACCGGAATCATCTTGTGAAATAGGCGGCCGTTAATCGGACGCGCCTTTTGTCCCGAAGTCTCTCACAACCACATTGACGCGATAGTCTATTTCCGCCGTGCTGAAATAATCATCATCCCATTTTCTTGCGATTTTTTTCCACTTTTGAGGATAATGAATTCTGACCTCGTTTCCCAGCCCGGTTACATCCGCCTTGATATCTTTTTGCAGTTTGCCCACGAACGCGGTCACTGTTTCACGCAATTGTTTTTCCACGGTTTTTTCGATCCCTTTTATATAGGAATCCTTAAAAGAGTCTTCCTTAGGATTCCAGTCCTCGGATAACCGACCCTCAATATTGCGTGTTACGGTAAACTTGAACTTGCCGTCTTTGTAGTCTGTTTTGATCTTGCGATTGGCGGAATACACTTCATAAGAAAAAAGTTTGCCGTGATGTCTCATATCAATGACGCCGCCTTGGACAGTGCCTGTGAATAAATTAATATTTTGCACCTCGCCCGGAGTTAAATCCCGCAGCCAAAATTTATTTTTAATGATAGAAGCACCATTGATGGCAAGCCTTCCGTTTTCCTCTCCGACATGAGGGATAAGAAACGAATCGTCAGAGGTTAAGTGTTCCGAAATTTCTCCCAGTGTAACAGGCTTCATCATTCGGATCGTCACTTTATTGTTCTCAGTCAGATCATAAATCACATTAGACGCCGGATCACCTTCATCATTCATTTTCAATATATCTTTTGTGCGGCCATCATTAACGAATACAAACGAGCTTCTTCTTGTTCCGTTGTCTCTGACAAACTGATTAATGATTGCATCCATTCCGACATGATCAGCAATAACGTCTTTAGAAAAGAGGATGACACGCAAATGCTGAGAAAACGTGGGATTATTCTTTAATGCTGCCGTTCTCATCATTTGATGCACTGTTTCGCCCTTTGTGAAAACAATCTTAGTCGGATCAGCTGAAGATCCTTCTTTTGAGCTGATTTTTTTCGGCACGAGAATTTGCTGAGTCAGCTCTAAATTTTTATCATCAGACTTGTCTATGCCCACACCGATCACCAAGCTTAATTCCTCAATATTTTGGCTGTCCCAGCATCCGGACAGCAAAATGGTGCACATCAAGATACATATCATGCGAACGTTCATTTTGCTGTAATCCTCCTTTTGACCGCGACAATAAAAAAGATAACGTAAGGAAGCAAAAACAGAAAGATGAAAATATAACCGAGATAATCGCTGTACATCATAACCTTATTGGCATCATCCGGCCACAGAGAAAAATAATAGGTTGCCGCACCGATGAGAATCAGGCTTTTCTTCGTTGATAATCCAATCGTTTTCTTCAGCCCTTTAGCTGCAAAATATCCGTAAATGACAAACGTAGTGAAAAATTGAATGATCCAGACGACCAGCAGAAAAGATTCAAACCGTTCAATGAATATGCCTTTCAGTTCAAAGGACTGAAAGAGAGAAATGGTTGGCCATATCAGTGTTTTGACCTCAGGAGCAGTCAACGCGCCAACCACGATGATGTATGTCAGGATGTACAAAAGAATCGGAATCAGAAACCCGAAAGACGCGTATCTGAATGTCTTTTTCTTTTTCTTCATATGCTCAGGCAGAAACAGCATAATTTCCATGCCCAAAAAAGAGATCGAAACAACCGTAAGCGAGTTCGCGACAGGACCGAGACCTTCACCTAAAACGGGCCGCAAATTATCAAGGTCAAAAATCTTAAAGCTGATAGCGAATAAAACCAGCAAAATAATGATCGTAATGACCAGATAAAAAGGAAAAAGACGCGATATATCATTTAATCCTCCAACGATTAAATAAATGCCGCAGCCGATAAACGCTAAAACAATCACCTGAATCGGCGTTCTCTCCAGCAGAAAAAACTTCACTATGTCCGCCATGGCCCGGGTTTCAAAGCTGGCTACCGCGATAAAATAGCAGCAGATCAAAAGGCCGAGGAAGCTGCCGATCCATTTGCCAAGCCCTTCCTGTAAATATTCAAACAGAGAAGGATACTGATGTTTTTTCTGAATAAGCGTATTTAAATAGATGAATAAAATGAATACAAAGCCTTCCAAAATCAGCGCAATCCAGCCGTCAGGAGTGTTTGCTTTCCCGGTCAGCGCTCTCGGTAATGTTAACAGACCGGCTCCCAGCATCGTATTTGCAATGATAGAAACCCCCTGGAAGGTATTAAGTTTGATTTGAGTCTGTTTTTGGCTCATTTGGATTATTCGCCTCTTTTGTTTTGTTTTTAATTGGGAGACGGATAATGGAATCGTCCGTATTTTTCATGCTGAAAAATCCGGTTGGCGAAAAATACGGAGATCCAAAGCTCGTTTGTCTCGCTAGGTGACTATAAATCACAAGCATAAATAAGATAATCCCGTACAGCCCGAGAATAGCGGCGGAAAACATCGAAATAAAACGCAGCACCCGGAAAGACAGCCCCATTCCATATTGGGGAACGGTAAAGGATGCGAGAGCGATGACGCTGACAACGATAACCATAATCGAACTGACGAGATTCGCTTCTACAGCAGCCTGTCCGATGACAACGCCTCCAACAAGACCGATTGTCTGGCCGAGCGGGTTGGGCAGGCGGAGACCGGCTTCTCTCAACAGCTCGATGGTTACTTCCATCAGCAGAGCTTCAAATATCGGCGGAAACGGCACATTTTCCCTGTTTGCCGAAATCGTGACGGCGAGTGCGGTCGGCAGCAGCCCTTGATGGAAGGAAACGAGTGCGATATAAATTGATGACAAAAACAAGGTAATAAAGATACTAGCAAAGCGCAGCAGCCGGATAAGAGACGCTGAAATCCAGCGTTCATAGTAATCATCCGGGGATTGCATCAGGATGCCGAGAGAAACCGGGACCAGCAGCACAAAAGGTGAACTGTCGATCAAAATGGCCACTCGGCCGTTAAACAGGGCCGACGATACTTTGTCTGGTCTTTCTGTACTTTGAATCTGCGGAAACGGTGAATATTTATTATCTTCAATGAGCTCCTCAAGCGTTCCGCTGTCTTGGATATCCTCCAGCTGGATATTTTTCAGCCGCGCTTTTACATCCTTTATGATGGACTTTTTTGCTTTGCCTTCAATGTACATAATGGCCGCCGGCTTCAGTTTGTTTTTGCCGATCATGATTTTTTTGGTGGTTAATTCCGGATGAGAGGTTCTTTGTCTGATCAAAGCGAGATTTGTATTGAGATCTTCTACAAATGCAACTTTTGGGCCGCGAACGACTTTTTCAGTTGTCGGCTCTGCCAGGCTTCTTGTTTTTTTCTGTCCTGTGGTCAGGATATAGGCTTTGTCCAGTCCGTTGACAAACACGGCACAATTGCCGTTGAGAATCGACTCCACCGTTTTTTCCGCGGTCTCAACGGGTCTTGCGTCAAGCTGATCAAGGCGTTTTTTGATCTGATCAAGCGTTAAGGTCTCCTCGTCTTTGATTAAGGTTTTAATGGATTCTGACACTTTATGCTCGTCATTCAATTCACTGAAATAGAGATAGTAAAAAACCAGTCCGTTCGCCAGCATTTTTTTGTTTTTGACCAGATCATCATTTTCTTTTAATTTTGGAAGCACCAATGCTAAATTATCATGTATATATTCCTTAAACGTGTGTTCCAAGGAAGTCACCTCTTATCCCAGTCCTTATTAGAGGTTATCTTTTCCTGTTAAAAAAATGATATACTGTGTTAGAGTATTTCATGATGTGAGTTTTTTATGAAAGCGGAGGAGACAAAGTGGCACAGGTAAGGCTTGCTGGAAAACAAGAAGAAATAGAACAGCTCATCAGGTCATTTGAGAAGCACTATGATGTGTCTTATACATCAAAGGAGTATGGCAGAACGAATCCAAAGTACAAATATTCAAAGGATTCCCGCGTATATCTTGAATTAAAATTAAAATCTGCCAAGATTGAAAAATAAAGAGGATTTTTTATTTCACTGGCGAATTATGATCTAATGAAGCAACCGTTATGGAGGGATACATAAATGGAATACAGAATTGAACGAGACACCATGGGAGAAGTAAAGGTTCCTGCTGATAAATTTTGGGGCGCCCAAACACAGCGAAGCAAGGAGAACTTCAAGATCGGTTCTGAAAAAATGCCGATGCGTGTTGTGAAGGCGTTTGCAATATTAAAACGAAGCACGGCGCTCGCTAATAAACGCCTCGGCAATCTGGATGCGGAAAAAGCAGAAGCGATTGCAGCGGTTTGTGATGATGTGCTCAAAGGCAAATACGATGACAACTTCCCGCTCGTCGTATGGCAGACCGGCAGCGGCACTCAAAGCAATATGAACATGAACGAAGTGGTAGCCAACCGCGCGACTGCTTTATTAAAAGAAAAGAACTCTGACCAAACGATTCATCCAAATGATGATGTAAACCGCAGCCAAAGCTCAAACGACACATTCCCGACTGCGATGCATGTTGCCGCTGTTTTGGCTGTTTATGAGCAGCTTGTGCCTGCGCTTGATCAGCTTCGCAATACATTGGATGAAAAAGCGAAAGCATACAACGATATTGTCAAAATTGGACGCACGCATCTTCAAGATGCTACGCCTTTGACGCTCGGACAGGAAATCAGCGGATGGGTTTACATGCTGGACCGTTCGAAGGAAATGATTTTGGAAGCGACAGATAAAATGCGTGCCCTTGCAATCGGAGGAACGGCTGTCGGAACCGGAATCAACGCTCACCCAGAGTTTGGAGAGCTTGTCTCAGAAGAGATCACAAAACTGACCGGCCAAACGTTCAGCAGCTCGCCGAATAAATTCCACGCGCTAACAAGCCATGACGAAATCACTTATGCGCATGGCGCATTAAAAGCGCTTGCGGCTGACTTAATGAAAATCGCCAACGATGTCAGATGGCTTGCAAGCGGACCTCGCTGCGGCATCGGGGAGATCGTCATTCCTGAAAATGAGCCGGGCAGCTCCATTATGCCTGGTAAAGTCAACCCGACACAAAGTGAAGCATTAACAATGATCGCAGCGCAAATCATGGGGAACGATGCAACAATCGGCTTTGCGGCAAGTCAGGGGAACTTTGAACTGAACGTGTTTAAGCCTGTGATTATTTACAATTTCCTGCAATCTGTGCAGCTGCTTAGTGACGGCATGAATTCATTCCATGATAAATGTGCTGTCGGTATTGAGCCTGACAAAGAAACGATTGAGGAAAACCTGTCAAATTCATTAATGCTTGTTACGGCGCTGAACCCGCATATCGGATATGAAAACGCGGCGAAAATCGCCAAGCTCGCTCATAAAGAGGGATTAACGCTGAAAGAAGCTGCTTTGAAGCTTGAATTGCTGACAGAGGAGCAATTTAACGAAATGGTTAAGCCTGAAGAGATGGTAAAGCCAAAGGCGTAATAGAAAGAAAAAACGGCTGCTTTTTAAGCAGCCGTTCTTCTAAATATGTTGCTGTTTTAATAGGTATTTAAGCTGCTCCGCATCTTTGGCGAGAGCTTCAGACTCCGTCAGATTATGGATCATTCCTTTTATGATCGCCAGCTTCGGTGTTTTTTTCTTCATTTCTGCTTCAAGTATGTCTAAGCTCTCCGATAATTCAAGAGAGGAGTTTGTGTGTAAGCTGTTAATTTTGTCACGAAGGCTTTTCACAATCGATTCAGTCAGCGGGTCAGGCCGTCCGTGTGTAAGAGGCCCAAATAAAGAGCTTGCCTCTTCCAATGTGATGAAAGGCTTATCGTGTCGTTCAGACATGCCTTTTACCATATCATCAATTCGATTCATAATGATGTCGGCTAATTGATCCGGCTTCACACTGTAATCGAGCAAAATCATGCATTCCAGATAAATCTGGCTGATCCCCTCAATTAAGAAACAAAGCTCTGCAGTGTACGGCTCCGCTGCTTTTCCGTAAATGTTCAGCAGGCTGTCAATATGAAATTGAAGTGAGGACTGGCGGATTTTTTTTGCGCATTGCTCCACTTCTTCTGTGTAAGGCAGGGAACCTTCCTTCATTTGCATGCTGATAAAATCCTTATGTTCAAGGATATTTTCATAGAGTACGGTCAGCTGTTTGCGGTAAGCCGTTCTCGGGCTGTCGCCCTTCGTTTTAATATTTAAAATTCGGGTAAACGTTTTATCATAATAGTAGTTCAGCATAGACAGAAGAAGCGCTTCTTTCGAAGGAAAATAAATATAAAAAGCGCCTTTAGATATTTTGCATTCTTTTGCGATTTCCTGAACTGAAGTTGAGTTGTATCCTTTTTGCGCAAATAGTTTTAAGGCTGTTTCAATAATCAGCTTTTCTTTTTCCTTCAATGGTTCCACCCTTTCAGAGCCCGAAGGCCTCATTAGGATATGACCATATAGTCACACCTTCTATTATAAAATTAACCTTATTGTAACTTGTTTTTTTATCATGTATTATTTATATTATATATTGAGATGACCGAATGGTCAAAGCTCAAGCGAAAGGGTGAATCTAAAATGAAAGAATTGGACGAAATGATCAGCCGCTTGCGAAACAGAGGAATCAAAGTGGAGAAAGTCAAATATCCGAAACAGACCTTGTCAGAGAAAAAATGGGTTCATCAATGCAAACAGCCGCTCAAAGCAAATTACAGAGATTTTAACGGCTATTCTTTCACATAAAAAAATAGACTGCAAAAACATGTACAGTCTATTTTGGCACTGCTATGCGGTAAGTTACACCCGTTTTGTCATTTTCAATTGAGATAGACGCCTTATGAAGAGTTAAAATTCGTTTTACGATGCTGAGACCAATGCCGAATTCGCCTTTCTTCCCTTTATTAAATGGCTCATATAGGCTGGAGAGCATCTCATCTTCAATATGCGGGCCGTCATTTTTAATGGTGATCACGATATTCCGATCATCTTGTTTCATGCTGATTTCTATTTTTGTGTCAGCATAGCGGATTTGATTTTCCAGAATATTTTCGAGGAGTTTGTTCCATTGCTCCGGATCGCCCATCATCAGAATGTCTTCTTCTACATTAATTCTCCACGATAATTCTTTCCGCGCCCATTTCAGTCTTTCGATGACTTCTTCCGTCACTTCCGCGATACTGAACATATCGTACTCCACTTTTTGCTTTGCTAAATAATCCAGCTTCGTTAAATATAATAAATCCTTTATTTTTTTCTCCAGTTTAAGGGCCTCGCCTTCAATGACATCTACTGTATTTTCAAGATTTCCTTTAGGGAAAATCCCGTCTTTAATCGATTGCGTATAGCCTCTGATGACCATGACCGGCGTTTTTAAATCGTGAGAGATATTTTGCAAGAGGGTTCTTTCAGTTTCGTCCTTTTGCACAAGCTTTTGGCGCATCTCTTCAATGGTATGGCCCAATTTGCCGATCTCATCTTTCCGGTCCACTTTCACTGGGTCATCCCAATCCTGTTCGGAAATCCGTTTGACGTGCTTTTCAAATGCCACGAGAGGCCTTGATAGGTACTTCGCAAGCCAAATGGCCGGAATCCAGCTTAATAAAATGACAACAGCTATAATAAACAGAAGCTGTTTGAATAGGGTAAAGGCCAGGTCGTCCCGATAAGAATCAAGCGCGTAAGAGAGCATCATTGCTGATTGTCCATTAACGGAGAGCCCCTTTTTAATGACAAAAAACACTTTCTCTCCATTGATATCGGCGCTGTACCGTTTCTTTTTGGCCTCCTGCTTATCGGCCAGCTTGTACACCTTATGGATAAACGAAGACGACAGAATGCTTAAATCCTTGTCTGAAGAAGCTTCTTCATTTTCTGGCAGGAGCACGTGCTGTACGGAGCGGACGGTGGTCGGCGCGGTGGCTTCTTCACTGTAATAACGCCTTTCAATTGAACCCGGCAGGCGGTACTCCGTCAGAACATGCTGCTCATTTTCAATTGTCGTATACGTTTCATTCGTAAAGAAATCGCGCAGCGTGTTTGAAAATAAGACAAGCAGTAAAAGGGATATCGCTAACAGGATGCCGGATATGACAACCCATATTTGAAACGAGAGCGGTTTGTTTTTCATGATGTCATCATCCTGTAGCCGAACCCGTAAATCGTCTCCACCTTCAATTCAGGCATCTTTTTGCGCAGTCTCCGGACAAGGTCATCAACAACACGGTCCGTTCCGAAATAATCATGCCCCCATACGTTAACGAGAATATCCTCACGAGAGTATGGATGCCCTTTATGATGGATAAATAATAGCAGCAGATCAAATTCCTTCGACGTCAAATTGATGATATTTCCGTTTTCATCATAGACTTCGCGGGCATCTTCAGCGACCCGGTACGAAGAGACGGCGATTTCATTTTTTTGGACAGGCGGAGCATCTTTATAAACGAGCTGCAGCAGCTTTTGCACACGGATAATCAGCTCCCGCGGCAGAAACGGCTTTGAAATGTAGTCATTGCTGCCAAGCTCTAAGCCAAGCACTCTGTCAATATCTGCATCTCGGGCGGAAATAAAAATGACCGGCACGTCAGGATCTTTCGCTTTGATTTCTTTTATTAATGTATAGCCGTCGGTATCCGGCAGCATGATATCGAGAATCCACAGGTGGGGAGACGGCGTCATTTTCTTTCTGGCGTCTTCACCTTTCGTAAAAGATGTAATGTTCCAGCCCTCATTCTCTAAATACTTCGTGAGCAGTTCATTCAGGTTATCCTCATCTTCAACTAGATAAATGGTGTATGACAAGGCTCTTCACATCCTTTCAACGTCATTATAAACTAGTTTTAACATACGGCAGGACATTTTCATAATTTCACATATTCTTTTCATTTTTATCCCACAATGTTTGTTTATGATATGTTTAAGGGAAGGAAGGAAGAAAAAGAGCGAGGAAGATGTAGGATGATGAAACATATTCTATTTTGGTGCTTTGCTTTTCTCCTCATTATTGGGACAATTGAACTTGTACATGCGATGAATATGTAACGATAAATGAAAAATCGTTAAAGGAGTGTAAGAACCATGGATTATCGACGTGATGACCAAAACGATCAACATCAAACAGAATCTTCACATACAGAACATTCGAACATAGAAAACCGGCAGCTGATTGAACATCCTGAACAGGAATTGCTTGACGCGCCTGTTTCATATGAAGCGGGAAAGCAGGAAACAGCTTCTGCGTTAGAAATGGAAAAGAAAGAAACGGCTGTGAAAAAGGAAAAGAAACGGAGAGCCGCATGGCTGAGTCCGATTTTAGGCGGGATTATCGGCGGGGGCCTGATGCTCGGTGTCGCTCCTTATCTTCCGTCAGACCAAAATCAGGCGATCGAGACGGCTTCCGCCAATAAACAGGTGCAATCTAATAATTTTTCAACGACACCGATAACGAACGCTTCAAACGTTGCTGATATGGTAGAGGATTTAGAGCCGACGATTGTCGGCATCTCAAATATCCAAACCTCTCAAAATAACACATTCGGCACGGGTGGCGGCTCCAGTTCAGAAAGTGAAAGCGGAACCGGGTCAGGCGTCATTTTCAAAAAAGACAGCAATAAGGCGTATGTCATCACAAACAACCATGTCGTTGAAGGCGCTAATAAGCTGACTGTCACGTTATACAATGGGGAAACGGAGACTGCCAAGCTTGTCGGCAGTGATACGATTACTGATTTGGCTGTTCTGGAAATCAACAGCAAGAACATCAAAAAAGTGGCGAGCTTCGGCGACTCTTCACAGCTGCGTACGGGTGAAAAGGTCATCGCCATCGGAAATCCGCTCGGTCAGCAGTTTTCCGGCACGGTAACACAAGGCATTATCAGCGGACTCAACCGGACGATTGATGTGGATACAACACAAGGCACGGTGGAAATGAACGTGCTGCAAACTGACGCAGCGATCAATCCGGGGAACAGCGGAGGCCCGTTAATCAATGCAAGCGGTCAGGTCATCGGCATCAACAGTTTGAAGGTGAGCGAAAGCGGCGTGGAGTCACTTGGATTTGCGATCCCAAGCAATGATGTCGAGCCGATTGTTGACCAGCTGCTGGCAAAAGGGAAAGTAGATCGACCATTTTTAGGCGTGCAAATGATTGATATGTCGCAAGTTCCTGAAACGTATCAGGAAAATACACTTGGCCTGTTTGGCGATCAATTGGGCAAAGGTGTTTATGTAAAAGAAGTTCAAGGGAATTCACCAGCAGCAAAAGCCGGCATCAAATCTGAGGATGTCATTGTCAAACTAAACGGCAAAGACGTGAAAAGCAGTGCGGATATCCGTCAGATCCTTTACAAAGACTTGAAAGTCGGAGATCAAACGACAATCCAAGTGCTGAGAAACGGAAAAACGAAAACATTGAATGTGACATTGACCAAACAGACAGAAAGCAGCACAAGCTAATAAGAAAATAAAAAGCTGAACCCGAAAAGGGTTCAGCTTTTTTTATCCTAAGTAGGCGGAAAGCATCCATACTTGTTTGTCCACTTCATCAATTAATCCGACAAACAAGTCCGCTGTTGCATTGTCTTGATTTTCTTCAGCTAGGCCGATCACGAATTTAGATTCGCTGCTGATTTGTTTGTAGTCGTTTACCAATGCTTGTACCATTTCTGACGCTGACGTTTCATTTCCGCCGTCTGTGATAGATGCATGCTCAATGTATTCTTTCATTGTGGCAACAGGCTGCCCGCCGATCGCCAGCAGGCGCTCTGCGATGGTATCGACTGTTTCCGCTGCATGGTCATACAGTTCTTCAAATTTCTCGTGCAATGTAAAGAAATGCGGTCCTTTCACATACCAGTGAAAGCGGTGGAGCTTAGCGTATAAAAGAAACCAGTTTGATAATTGCGTGTTCATTGAATTCTCAACTAATGTTTGGTTTGTTTTTGCGTTTTCAGTTTTCATAAGATAACGTCCTCCTTGTGATCTGTTAATATAATTATACCATATATTAATTAAAAATCAATACTAAATTATAATAATTATAATTTAGGTTAGTTGAATAGTTTTTTCTTCAGGATAGACTCCCACGCAGACCAAGGGAATAGCGACCGGAATAACAGGGTGAGCTTGATGCCTTTTCCGATTGGGTAACGGAATTTCTTTACGTGCTGTTTTGTTGCCAAATGATAAATGAGGTCGGCAACCTCTTGGGGGTCCCCGCTTTCATCGGCGTTTTTTTCGACGTAGGAAAGAATTTTTTTATAGTATTGATGATAGGCTGAATCGTCTGCAGGCACCGACATATAATTTGATAATGAGGTTGACCAGATCGATGTCTTGTATGAGCCCGGTTCGATTAAAGCGGTTTCGATACCGAATGGAAGCAGCTCGATACGCAGGCTTTCAGAAAAACCCTCTAATGCATGCTTGGACGCCGCATAAGGCGACAGCGCAGGGAATCCGGTCAGTCCGCTGATGCTGCTCACGTTTATAATCTTTGCGCCGCCGTGCTTTCTTATGTAAGGCAGCACAGTTTTTGTCACATGGATGACTCCAAAGACATTCGTTTCAAATTGCTGTCTGAAATGTTCCATCGGCACATCCTCGACAAATCCGCCGTAAGCCGTTCCGGCGTTGTTGACGAGAAGATCAATGGGAGCGTAAGCACTCATAGCTTTCCCGAATAAGGCAATGGATTGTTCATCTGTGACGTCGAGAGCGGTTATGTGAATAGAATCTGACACATTGTGTGCTGCGGCCAATTCCCGCAGCTGTTCAGCTTTCTCAGGCTGTCTTGTTGTGGCAATCACGAAAAATGACTTGGCGAGCTTTACTGCCGCCAGCTGACCAAAGCCTTTTGACGCTCCAGTTACGATTGCGATTTTTTTATGCATCATATACCTCCTAAATGATCTGTTACAGCTATTGTACATTCATATACGGAAAAAGACGCCTATAAAAGAAATTTTTATACAATAATTCAGAATTGTTCTATAATAAAACGAAAGAAGGAAAGGGGTTTTGTGTTATGGCGCTGCAAGGGGTAGACCAGAGGTGGGATCTGGATTCATTTTTTAAGGGCGGGAGCCACTCAGAAGAATTCAAGAGATATATTGAGGAGCTGTCACAAAGTCTCTCTGCATTTCAAGATAGGACTGATGCGTTTCAGGCGCCAGAATCGCCCGAAGAGGCTGAAGGGCTGACGGCATTGCTTGCTGTATTCGAACAGACATCTGTCATGCTTCAGCAGGCCGGCGCTTTTGTCGCTTGCCTTCAGGCCCAGAATATCAATGATCAGAAGGCTATAGAGCATCAGTCACTTATGAACCGGCTTTCCGCAGATTTTCAATCGTCACTCGTTACATTAGATCATAAACTTGTGGCCATTGATCAAGATGTGTGGAATGAATTGTTAACAAAACCGGGATTACGCGATGTATCATACATATTAAATGAAAGAAGACAGCGGGTTGCCGAAAAGCTCAGCCCGGATAAAGAAAAGCTGATTGGAAACCTCGCGGTGGACGGATACCACGCTTGGAGCGACTTATACAATATGGTTGTCGGAAAAATGACGATCCCGTATGAGGAAAACGGTGTGAACAAGCAGTTGTCTGTCGGCCAGGCTGAAAATGTGATGGATCATCAAGACCGCGCTGTCAGAAAAACAATATATGAACGTTTGCATCAAGCTTGGGAAAGCAAGCAGGATGTGTTCAGCAGCACGCTTAATCATTTGGCGGGATTCCGGCTTGAAACCTATAAAGCGCGGGGCTGGGAGAACGTCTTGAAGGAGCCGCTGCAGATCAACAGGATGAAAAAAGAAACACTTGATATGATGTGGCAGGTCATCACTGAAAACAAGCAGCCGTTCGTTCAGTTTCTGAACCGGAAAGCCTCGATGCTCGGCCTTGAAAAACTCAGCTGGTACGATGTTGAGGCGCCGATCGGGTCTGACGGAAAAGCCTATACTTATGATGAAGCCGCAAATGTCATCATCAGCCAGTTTTCAACGTTTGGCAAAAAGCTGTCCTCTTTCACTGAAAAAGCGTTTCGGGACCGTTGGATAGAAGCGGAAGACAGGAGCGGAAAAAGAGTCGGCGGCTTTTGCACGAGCTTTCCTGACAGCGGAGAATCGCGGATTTTCATGACATTTTCGGGAAGTGCCTCAAATGTCTCAACGCTTGCACATGAGCTTGGGCACGCATTCCATCAGGAATCAATGCTCAATGTCAGGCCGTTAAATCGGTCCTATGCCATGAATGTCGCAGAAACGGCTTCAACGTTTGCAGAGATGATTGTGGCGGATGCGGCTGTCCAGCAGGCGGAGACGAAGGAAGAAAAGCTCGTCCTTCTTGAAGATAAAGTGCAAAGAAGCGTTGCGTTTTTCATGAATATCCATGCAAGATTCTTATTCGAAACGAGATTTTATGAAGAACGAAAGCGTGGAGTGGTTCCGGCCGGCCGTTTGAATGAGCTGATGGAAGAGGCGCAAAAAGAAGCATATTGCAATGCGTTAGGAGAATACCATCCGCTCTTTTGGGCGTCAAAGCTTCACTTTCACATCACGAGGGTGCCGTTTTACAATTTTCCTTATACGTTCGGCTACCTGTTTTCTCTCGGTATTTACGCAATGGCGCTTGAGGAAAAAAACGCGTTTGAAGAGAAGTATATTGCACTGTTGCGGGATACAGCTTCTATGACTGTGGAAGATTTGGCGATGAAGCATTTGGGCGCTGATATTACGAAGCGCGATTTCTGGGAAAATGCCATCAAGCTGGCCGTTCGTGATGCGGAAGCCTTTTTGCAAATGACAGAATCTTAAAGATAAGCCGTGGCGTTATATGCCTCGGCTTTTTAAATTCTTCCCTGAATGAGGATTTCATTCTCTGGATATACCTAAAACAAATGGAATCCTACAGGGGGGAAACATATGCATTTGATCAGAGCAGCCGGGGCTGTTTGTCTCGCAGTGGTTCTGATTGCGGGCTGCCGTCTCAATGAAGAACAACAGCAGGCAGAAGGAGAACATTCAGCCGTCACTCAACTGAAGTCCGTTCCTTACAGCAATTTCTCGCTTCGTGTGAGCTACGGGGATGGTGAGCATAATCGGTATGAAGGAATCTATACAAAAAACGGGACTCAGGAAACAGCGGAAATCCAGGATAAACTCTCTGGCATAACTCAGGAGGGAGAAGAAGCATTAGATGAGATGAAAATGATCCTGAGCGAGCTTTCCGTGAATGACCAAATGGCTGAAACAGAAGTGATTCACAGTGTGCTGGCAGCGTTTAATCTGGACAGCCATTTTGATCATATCGACTTAAAGCTGAAGCTGAAAAACGGTTCGGTGAGAGAAATCAAGAAATAACCATGTGATTAAAAACCATAAACGCCAATGATGTCCAAAATACTAATTGAAAATGATTTTCAAAGTCAGTGTTTTCTGCTACAATGAGGGATATATAACCATATCAAATGGCTGAATCACTTGCATTGATGACAATTGACTTTAAACGACGCATGTATATAGAAAACGTGCAATACATAGTGCTGCTAAAGCCAGCAAAAAGGAGCGGTTATGGGTATGAGTGCAATTTCTACAGAAACGCTGAGCTTAGGATACGGGGATGCCGTTATTATTGATGAGTTGAATTTAACAATTCCCAAAGGTGAAATTACCGTATTTATTGGCAGCAACGGCTGCGGAAAATCGACACTTTTACGTTCATTAGCGCGTCTGATGAAGCCGAGAGGCGGTTCAGTGCTCCTGGAAGGAAGAGCGATTGCCAAGCTTCCGACGAAGGAAGTCGCAAAAGAGCTCGCCATCTTGCCGCAGGGGCCTTCGGCTCCAGAGGGGCTGACCGTGCATCAGCTTGTAAAGCAAGGAAGATATCCTTACCAAAATTGGCTGAAACAGTGGTCAAAAGAGGATGAGGCAGCGGTTGAGAGAGCGCTTAAAGCAACAAAACTTGAAGACCTGGCTGACCGCGCCGTCGATTCTTTGTCAGGCGGACAGCGCCAGCGGGCTTGGATCGCGATGACGCTTGCGCAGGAAACGGATATTATCCTTCTGGATGAACCGACAACGTATTTGGACATGACGCACCAAATCGAAATTCTTGATTTGCTGTTTGAGCTGAATGAGACGGAAGAGCGGACGATTGTCATGGTTCTCCATGACTTAAACTTGGCGTGCCGCTATGCGCATCATCTTGTGGCTATAAAAGATAAACGTATTTATGCTGAAGGCCGTCCGGAAGAGGTCATTACTTGTGACCTTGTGCAAAATGTGTTTTCGATGAACTGTCAGGTCACACAGGACCCGCTGTTCGGAACGCCTCTTTGCATCCCTCATGGCAGGGGCAGATGCATTGTCCAGGAAGCGGCTCTTACATCACATGGATAATACGTCAGCGAAGGAGCTTTCACTGTAGAAAGCTCCTTGCTGTTTTTTGAAAGGAAGATGGAAAATGGAACAAAAACTTCAGGAGCAGCTGGATGGATTGCTGGAGAAGTATACTGAGCTTCTGCTTGGTGAAACAAGCAATGAGCTAAAAGAAGAAGTAAAGCAATGGGTTTTATACACGCATATCGCCAAAAGCATGCCCCCGCTCGCCAAGCATTGGAATGCAACATATCCTGACGGGAAGCAGGGCATTAAAGATATCATTCAGCATATTAAGGAATTAAATGAAGCGCATCGAAACAAACAATAGCTAAAAAAGCAGTCTGCCAATCACAGCAGACTGCTTTTTTGTGATGCTGACGTTTTTTCGGGCAAGAAGGAATCCATAAATGTCCGCAGCGCGCTGCTGATAAACGAATCTTTTCGGACAATAAATTCTGTTTTCATCTGTCTGAGAGCTTCAGGCAGCGGGTACAATCGAATCGTCCCTTCAGCCGCGTGTTTCTGCACAACCGTTCTCGGCAGCAGCGAGATGCCAAGACCTGCTGTAACCCCGCCGATAATCGCTTCAAGCGTTCCAAATTCCATAATGACTGGCTGTGTGACACCGACAGAGCGCAGCCATTTTTCAAGTGTCTCGCGATACGAACAGCCTGTGCTGTAAACGAGAATCGGTTTTGTAATGGCGTCCTCTTCACTAGAGACGGAAGCAGCCGAAACCATTACCGGCTCTTCCTCAAATGCAGGATAGGATTCGAGCTCAGGATGATTGCATTCGCATCCGATAAAGGCGCCATCCAATTCATAGCGAAGAACCTGATCAAGGAGAAATTGTGTATGTCCTGTTGTTAAAGACAGCTGGACGTTTGGGTGCTCTGCATAATAAGAAGCCAGAAGCTTCGGAAGCCTTACTGCGGCGGTTGTCTGAGTGGAGCCGATCATAAGCGGTCCGCTTGGTTCGACGGAGGATGAGAGTGCTTTAGACGCTTCATCCAGCAGACCGATAATTTTATTGGTGTAGTCCAGCAGCAGCTTTCCGCTTGCGGAAAGCGTCATGCCCCGATTATGGCGCAAAAACAGCATGGTGCCCAGCTCAGCTTCCAATTGCTGAATTCTGGCCGTGACATTCGATTGCACATAGCCAAGCTGCCGGGCCGCTTTTGTAATGGAGCCTTCGCGGGCTACCATTTGAAACACACGTAAATCTCCGCTTTCCATTTTGCATTCCTCCGTTCGTTTGCTATCAATCTAAGTGATAGCAAGTATCTTTAACAATCATTATACGTAACACCAAACCTGGATTACAATGGAATCAGCAAGAAAATTTCATAAACGGCAAGGAGTGGCGGCAATGAATGTCATGAACAAAATAGCTCTCGTAACAGGGGGCGGCACAGGAATCGGAAGAGCAGCCAGCATGGAATTGGCAAAACGCGGAGCGATTGTTGCGGTGAATTATTCACGCTCGCAATCCGAAGCGGAGGAAACAGTAGAAATGATTAAAAAAGATCGCGGGCAAGCTTTTGCCATCCAAGCGAATGTATCCAAAAACAGCGAAGTGCAGGATATGGTTCAATCGATTGTGAAAACATACGGCACCATTGATATTTTAATCAACAATGCCAGCATTACAAGGCATATTCCAATGGAGGACCTTGAAGCTGCGACAGAAGACATCTGGGATGAGCTTTACGCTGTCAATGTGAAAGGGATGTTTTTTTGCGCGCGGGCAGCGGTTCCTTTCATGAAAAAAAGCAAGGCCGGGGCGATCGTAAATGTCGGCAGCATCGCAGGGGTAACCGGTGCGGGTTCATCTATGCCTTACGCAGTGTCAAAATCGGCGGTACACGGCTTAACGAAATCTTTGGCGCACGCCTTAGCGCCTGAAATCAGAGTGAGCGGTGTAGCACCGGGAGCTGTCGCAACGAGATGGTGGGCCGGCCGGGAAGAAAAAATGAAAAGTATGATCGGCACTTTGTTGCTGCAGCGTATTGCTGAACCGGATGATGTCGCCAAATTGATTTGTTCGCTTGTTGAACAGGAATCGCTCACAGGTCAAATCATCACAATTGACAGCGGACAGACGCTGTAAGAGAGGAGATGCGGGGATGCCATTTGTACAAATTCATTTACGGGCGGGGAGAAGCGAAGCGTGGCTTCAAAAACTAAGCAGGACCATTCATCAATCAATGACTGAAGAAATCAATGTGCCGGAAGATGACTATTTTCAAGTCATCAGGCAATATGAAAACAGCGAATTTTTTTATGATCCGTCTTATCTGCAGGTCGAGCGTACCGATGAGCTGATATACATTCATTTTACGTTGAAACATTCAAGAACAACTGACCAGAAAAAAGCGCTTTACCGGTCAATCGCAAGTCGGATTCATACCAAGCTTGGTGTAAGAAAAGAAGATGTGTTTATCATGCTGGCTGGAAATCAGGATGAGGATTGGTCCTTCGGAAATGGCAGGGCTCAGATGATCGAATAAGAAAACCCCGCGGATTTGGGACCCGCGGGGTGCTCTATTAATGGGAAGGTGATTCAACGGTTTGTGCCGTTTTCTCTTTTACTTCTTCTCCCGTTTTCTTGTTCGATAGCTTGATAGGCTTTAAGAACAAAGTAAATACGGCTCCGACTGCGATAAAGATCAGGCCGGTATAAAACACGCTGTGGAGTGAATCCATTAACGATGTTTTTAAAATTGGCAAAATGTGAGATGAGAAAGCAGCAGGAATTTGTTTCAGGGCTTCCGGGCTGAACAATGATTGCAGAAGTCCCTGCGGATTTGTGTCAATCATCCCTTTTAGCTGTGAGGCAAACGAGCTTGCCTGTGCCGGAAGTGAGTCTAAGTACGGCACCAGTTTATCTGTTAATAAACTTCCTGATCTCGCATTCATCACAGCGCCAAGCATAGTAATACCGAATGTCCCTCCGATAGAACGGAAGAATTGGCTGGATGAAGTGACAACCCCAAGCTCTTCCTTCGAGAAGCTTTCCTGTAAAGCAAGTGTCAGAATCGGCATAACCAGACCCATTCCCAGACCGATGATCGCCATATACGATGTAGCGACAAGCTTGCTCGTATCAAGATCCAAAGTCGTCAACAACAGGAATCCGCCGGCCATCACCAGCATACCTGTAATGATTTGCGGTTTAATGCCGATTTTGTAAACAAGCTGGCCGCCGATAATACTTGTAATGATCATAGAGATCATCATCGGAGTCATAATCGTGCCTGATTCAGACGCGCTTACGCCAACAATTCCCTGCATAAAGAAAGGAACAAACGTAATGGCACCAAACATGCCGATACTCATAAAGAAGCCGATCAGGTTTAGAAATGTAAACGTTCTGTTTTTAAACAGATACATTGGCAGGATAGGCTCTTTTGCTTTTGATTCTACGATAATAAAGCTGACAATGCCGATCAGTGCGAGTGCGAACAGGCCAAGAATCTGCCATGAACCCCACGCGTAATCTTTCCCGCCAAAGCTTAAGGCGAGGAGGAGGCTGACAACCCCGACAATCATCGTGAAAATACCAGCGATATCGAAGTTGATCGGGCCAGTCTGCCGGCGGCCCTGCAATCCTCTGGCAATAAAAATAACAGCAATGATTCCGACTGGGAGATTAATATAGAAAACCCATTTCCAGTTTAAAGAGTCTACAATCCAGCCGCCGATTTGCGGCCCAATCACTGAAGCCAGCCCGTAAATTGCGCCAAAGACCCCTTGGAATTTAGCACGCTGTTTACCTGTGAATAAGTCACCGATGACAATCATCGCCATCGGCATCATAATGCCTCCGCCGATTCCTTGAAGCCCTCGGAAGATAATCAATTCTGTCATATTGTTGGCCATTCCGCACAAAGCAGAAGCTGCCATAAAAATGATCAAACCTGATACATAGACAATGCGGCGTCCCAATAAATCGGCCAGTTTACCGGCAATTGGAACAACAGTTGTGGATGTTAACAAATAAGCTGTTGTCAGCCAGGTCATCATGCTCAAACCGCCCAGATCACCGACGATTTTCGGCATGGCCGTTCCGACAATGGTACCGTCAAGCGCTGAAAAAAACATGGCAATAATTAAGCCTGTTATTAATAATGTTCGTTTTGATTGCTGTTTGTCTTCATTACTCATTTCATTCGTTTCCTCTTTTCGTGTTGTGCTTTTCATCAGTTTCCGCTGCTGCCTGTGCGAGCTTTTCTGTAATATGCGCCGCCTGAAGCATTTCCTCCTCCGTCAAGAAAGAGAGATATCGCGCCATTATGGCTTTTCTGCCCGCCAAAACCTCCTCGAACTTTCTGTCTCCTTCATCAGTAAGACTGAGATCAATCACTCGCCTGTCTTTCGTGTTGTGCGTTCTGGCGATGAGATTTTTTTGCTCAAGTCGATCTGCCATTAATGTCACCGCGCTTGGCTTAACCTCCATGCGCTCGGCAATTTCAGAAATTTTAAGGCTTCCGTGTTTTTTCAGGCTGGCCAGCACAAACAGCTGCGCTGGGGTAATACCTTGTTTCTCCATACTTTCCAGCATTTCAGGCTGTATCTTTTGAAAGAGCGCCTGAAGCGATAGTTGAATATCGGACATTAACCGATCCGCACTCTTCATGTTCATTTCCCCTCTATTACATACACTGTATATATATTTTGATGACAAAATAGTTAATGCTTATTAAATATAAATAAGCATAAATGAAAAGTCAACTGTTTTTTCCCCATAAAAAAAGGATAGATGCCCGAACGCGCATCGTATCCTTTTTGCTGATGCTGTTATTGCTGGTAAGGAGACTGCTGCTGAATGGTCTGCTGGAACTTTTGATAGGACTGCTGCAGCTTTTGGGCATCCTCCGCTTCAACAGAATACCATCCATATTGGAACATGAGGTCATATAGTTTTCTTTGCGCTTTTTGTGACTCATCAAAAATGGATTGAATATCCTGATAAAGAGACTCGTGGCTGAATTCGTGCAAGGCTGTGCAATAAGCTGTTGTCATGTATTTTTCCGTTGACAGCAGTTCATTGACGAAATCTCTGTCATTCATCTCCGAAGTTGTCGGTACGGGTGTCTGCGGGTTGCTGATTTTCTGATTTTGCTGATTCATTCTGGCGCCTCCTTATTGGATATAACCGGACTGCTGCTGGTCCGGCTGCAGGTGCTTTACAATTCTTTGATAGTGATCATGGTGCATGTGTCCGACACGGTCGAGTTCTTGCTTTAATGTTTGATCCTGGCACTGCTGCGCCATGAAATGCGCTTTTTTCATCGCGAGCAAATTCCAGTTCAGCATGTCATTGAGATACAAATGATCCTTTGTCGAAATAACGGAAGGCGGCATTTGAGCTTGCTGCTGATTGTCCATTGTGATCCTCCTTTGATTTCTGTTCATTTTATAGTTTCCTTCAGTCTGGGAGTTATATACAGGTGTTTTGAAGATGACGGCGGGAGGGAGTCGGATGTTAAGACATGTGTTTTTATTTTTTTCTCAAAATAAAACACTTACCAAGTTCGCAAAAGCATACGGAACGCGGTTCGGCGCACAAAGATTTGTCGCAGGGGAAACAATTGACTCGGCGGTTAAGGCCGTCAAAAGGCTAAACAGATCTGGTTTATGCGCAACGATTGATTATTTAGGCGAGTATGCAGCTTCGGAAAAAGAAGCAAATCAAGTCGCCGAGGAATGCAAGAAAGCCATTCGAGCCATTGCCGAATACCAATTGGATTCAGAGCTTTCATTAAAACTGACCTCGATCGGGCTTGATCTTTCAGAAGAACTCGCTCTTACTCATTTGCGCGACATTCTTTCCGTTGCGAAGCAATATGATGTTGCTGTGACCATTGATATGGAAGACTATTCTCATTATGAACAGACACTTTCTATTTACAGGAAATGCAAACAGGAATTTGAGAAGCTCGGCACGGTCATACAGGCGTATCTGTACCGGGCGGCAGAAGACATTAGAAACATGTGTGACATAAAGCCGAATCTCAGACTTGTGAAAGGCGCGTATAAAGAATCTGCGGCTGTAGCGTTTCCCGACAAAAAAGGAACAGACCTTCATTTTCAAAACTTAATCAAGCTGCAGCTGTTAAGCGGGAACTACACGGCTGTCGCCACACATGACGATGACATCATTGCATGTACGAAACAGCTTGTCGCCGAGCATCAAATCCCCGCGTCGCAATTTGAGTTTCAAATGCTATACGGCATCAGGCCGGAGCGCCAGAAGGAACTTGCCAAGGAAGGGTACAGAATGCGTGTGTATGTCCCATATGGAACGGACTGGTTCAGCTACTTTATGAGAAGGATTGCCGAACGGCCCGCCAATGCAGCGTTTGTGCTAAAAGGGATCTTGAAAAAGTGAAAGCAGCCGCGAAGGAGCAGCTGCATTATGATTGTTCCATGTTCTGTTTTTTATACTGCTGATTTTGACTTGTCCGTTTTCCGCCGCCGTAATGCTGGGTCGGACCGGCGTCTCCTTTTACGCTCGCCGCGCTGACTGCCGCTGAAGACGGATTTTTTTTCTCTCGCACCATTCCCTTCACCTCCGGATTTAAGTTGCCCGTCTTTTATAGGCTTCATTCAAAAAAATAACAAATTAGCTATTGAAGTCGAACCGGAAATCTTTTAAGATGAAAGAAGAAACGGGTTTCATTTTTTTTGGTCAAAAAATGAATGATTATTCATTCAATGTTCAAGGGGGATATCTCATGCACAAACACATTCGGAAGGCAGCCGTTTTAGGATCGGGGGTAATGGGTTCCGGGATTGCGGCGCATTTGGCTAATATCGGAATTCCTGTCCTGCTGCTTGATATTGTGCCGAACGATTTGACAAAGGAAGAGGAAAAAAGGGGACTGACAAAGGACAGTCCGGAGGTTCGCAGCAGGCTGAGCCGGCAGGCGTTGAAAAAACTGCTGAAACAAAAACCCGCTCCCCTCACATCAGCGAAAAATACGTCCTATATCACGCCAGGCAATCTGGAGGATGATGCAGCAAAGCTGAAAGAAGCAGATTGGATTATTGAAGTCGTTGTCGAAAACCTTGAAGTCAAAAAGCAAATTTTTACGCTTGTGGATGAATACCGGAAGCCAGGAAGCATTGTCTCAAGCAATACATCCGGCATATCAGTTCAGGAAATGGCTGAGGGCCGGTCGGATGATTTTAAAGCCCATTTTCTCGGAACGCACTTTTTTAATCCTGCCCGTTATTTAAAACTGCTGGAGATCATTCCGATTCAGGAAACGGACCCTGATATTTTGAAGTTTATGACGGCGTTTGGTGAAAATGTCCTCGGAAAAGGTGTTGTCACAGCAAAGGACACACCGAACTTTATCGCGAATCGCATCGGCACGTACGGGCTTCTCGTCACAGTTCAAGAAATGCTGAAAGGCGGCTATCAGGTTGGGGAAGTCGATTCGATCACAGGTCCGCTGATCGGCAGACCGAAAAGCGCGACCTTCAGAACGCTTGATGTGGTCGGACTCGATACATTCGCTCACGTGGCCCGAAATGTGTATGACAAAGCGGACGGAAAAGAAAAAGATATGTTCCGCTTGCCAAGCTTCATGAACGATATGCTTCAGAAAGGATGGATCGGAAGCAAGGCCGGACAAGGCTTTTATAAAAAAGAAGGAAAAACGATTTATGAGCTTGATCCATTGACGCTTACTTATGGCGAGCGGACAAAAATGAAATCACCGGCGCTTGAAGCGGCAAAACAGGTAAAAGGGACAAAAGCCAAATTGAAAGCGCTTATTTATTCCGATGACAGAGCCGGCAGACTGCTGTGGAATATCACATCTCAAACCTTGCTTTACTCAGCCGAGCTGCTTGGCGAGATTGCCGATGATATTCATGCGATTGACCAAGCCATGAAGTGGGGATTCGGCTGGGAGCTGGGCCCGTTTGAAATGTGGGATGCCATCGGCCTCAAGCAGTCGGCGGAAAAGCTTGGAGCTGAAATGCCCGGCTGGATTAAAGACATGCTGGACAAAGGAAATGAAACCTTTTACATCAGAGAGAACGGAACGGTATTTTATTATGACCGCGGCGAATACAGAGCCGTGAAAGAAAACAAAAAACGGATTCATTTACAAGCGCTCAAGGAAACAAACAGCGTGATTGAAAAAAACAGCGGAGCAAGCCTGATCGACCTTGGAGATGATGTGGCCCTGCTTGAATTTCATTCAAAAAGCAATGCCATCGGCCTCGACATCATCCAAATGATCAACAAGGCGTTAGAGGAAACAGAGCGGAACTATAAAGGGCTTGTCATCGGCAACCAAGGAAAAAATTTCTGTGTCGGCGCGAATCTCGCCATGATCTTAATGGAAGTCCAGGATGACAACTTTTTGGAAGTTGACTTCGTGATACGCCGTTTTCAGGAGACGATGATGAAAATCAAATACAGCGCAAAACCGGTTGTCGCTGCGCCATTTGGCATGACGCTCGGCGGAGGAACGGAAGTATGCCTGCCGGCCGCTCGTATTCAAGCAGCAAGCGAAGCCTATATGGGCCTTGTGGAAGCGGGTGTCGGCCTCATCCCTGGCGGAGGAGGAAACAAAGAGCTGTACATCAACCATCTACGCCGCGGTCTTGATCCGATGAATGCGGCAATGAAAACATTTGAAACGATTGCAATGGCGAAAGTGTCCGCTTCCGCCCAAGAGGCCCGTGAGATGAACATCTTAAAAGAAACGGACCATATCAGCGTGAATCAGGATCACCTGCTGTACGATGCGAAGCAGCTTGCCGCATCTTTATACGATACCGGCTGGCGCACGCCTGTAAAAGAAAAGGTCAAGGTGCCGGGAGAAACCGGTTATGCGGCACTCTTGCTTGGCGCTGAGCAGATGAAACTGTCCGGCTATATATCTGAGCATGATTTCAACATCGCGAAAAAACTCGCTTATGTCATAGCCGGCGGAAAAGTGCCGTTTGGCACAGAGGTTGATGAAGAGTATTTATTGGAAATCGAGAGAGAAGCGTTTTTGAGTTTGGCAGGAGAGGCGAAATCTCAAGCGAGAATGCAGCATATGCTTGTGAAAGGTAAACCTTTACGGAATTAGGAGGGAGCTTATGAAAGAAGCAGTCATTGTGTCAGGTGCAAGGACACCGGTTGGGAAAGCCAAAAAAGGATCGCTGGCCGCCGTTCGTCCGGATGATTTAGGAGCGATTTGCGTGAAGGAAACACTGAAGCGGGCAGGCGGCTACGAAGGCAATATTGACGACTTGATTATCGGCTGTGCAACACCTGAAGCGGAACAGGGGCTCAATATGGCGAGAAACATCGGCGCGCTCGCGGGACTGCCGTATACGGTTCCGGCGATTACAGTCAATCGCTACTGCTCTTCAGGTCTTCAGTCCATCGCATATGCGGCAGAAAAAATTATGCTTGGTGCCTACGATACAGCGATTGCCGGGGGAGCAGAATCCATGTCACAGGTTCCGATGATGGGGCATGTCACCCGTCCGAACCTAGCGTTGGCAGAACAGGCGCCGGAATATTATATGAGCATGGGACATACAGCTGAGCAGGTCGCGAAAAAATACGGCGTCTCACGTGAGGATCAGGACGCATTTGCCGTTCGCAGCCACCAGAATGCGGCCAAAGCCCTTGCAGAAGGGAAATTTAAAGATGAGATAGTACCTGTCGAAGTGACGGTGACAGAAATCGGAGAAAATCATAAGCCGCAGGAAAAACAATTTGTGTTTTCTCAGGATGAAGGTGTTCGCCCGCAAACGACCACAGAGGTTTTAGCGACATTGCGTCCGGCTTTTTCTGTTGATGGAACAGTTACTGCCGGCAATTCCTCGCAAACGAGTGACGGAGCGGCAGCTGTCATGCTGATGGATCGGGAAAAAGCTGATGCGCTTGGCTTGGCGCCGCTTGTGAAATTCCGCTCCTTTACGGTAGGCGGCGTGCCGCCGGAGGTGATGGGCATCGGACCGGTGGAAGCCATTCCGCGCGCCTTAAAGCTTGCCGGGCTGCAGCTGCAGGATATCGGCTTGTTTGAACTGAACGAAGCTTTCGCATCACAGGCCATTCAAGTGATCAGGGAACTGGGAATTGATGAAGGAAAAGTGAATGTCAACGGGGGCGCCATCGCGCTTGGGCACCCGCTTGGCTGTACGGGCACAAAGCTTACACTTTCACTCATTCATGAAATGAAGCGGAGAAACGAGCAGTTTGGAGTCGTCACAATGTGTATTGGCGGCGGGATGGGAGCGGCCGGTGTATTTGAATTATGCTAAAGGGGGAAAAACAAATGGTGAAAAAAGCGGCTGAAGTACAAAAAGGCGGCGGATTTTTAATCGACGATGTCACATACGATCAAATGTATACACCGGAGGATTTCACTGACGAGCATAAAATGATTGCAAAAACAACAGAGGATTACATCGAGCAAGATGTTCTCCCTCATATAGATGAAATCGAAAACCACCAATTCGAGCATTCTGTCAGACTGTTGAAGAAGGCCGGCGAACTAGGGCTGCTTGGCGCTGATGTGCCAGAGGAATACGGAGGGCTCGGCCTTGATAAAATCAGCTCCGCACTCATTACGGAAAAATTTTCGCGTGCGGGAAGCTTTTCGCTTTCTTATGGCGCGCATGTCGGCATCGGTTCCTTGCCGATCGTCTTTTTCGGATCAGAAGAGCAAAAGAAAACGTATTTGCCCGGGCTTGCTTCAGGCGAAAAGATCGCGGCTTATGCGTTGACTGAACCCGGATCCGGGTCTGATGCGCTGGGAGCAAAAACAACAGCCGTGCTGAATGAAGCGGGGACGCATTACGTATTAACCGGTGAAAAACAGTGGATTACCAACTCTGCCTTTGCTGATGTATTTGTCGTTTACGCGAAGGTGGACGGCGACAAATTCTCAGCCTTTATTGTAGAAAAAGATTTCCCGGGCGTATCCACAGGTCCGGAAGAAAAGAAAATGGGGATCAAAGGATCATCGACAAGAACCCTTATTTTAGATCAGGCTGAAGTGCCAAAAGAAAACCTGCTCGGAGAAATCGGCAAAGGGCATGTCATCGCCTTTAATATTTTGAATATCGGCCGCTATAAGCTGGCGGTTGGCACGATTGGAGCATCTAAGCGGGTGATTGAGCTGTCTGCAGCATACGCAAATCAGCGCCGCCAATTTAAAACGCCGATTGCGGGCTTTTCGCTGACACAGGAAAAAATCGCGACAATGGCATCAAGGCTTTACGCGATGGAAAGCTCTGTGTACAGAACCGTCGGGCTGTTTGAAGACAATATGAGCCAGTTTACGGCCGAAGACCTCAAGGACGGCCGGCAAATCGCCAAGTCAATTGCAGAATACGCCATCGAATGCTCTCTGAATAAAGTATTCGGATCCGAGACGCTTGATTATATCGTAGATGAAGGCGTGCAGATTCATGGCGGCTACGGTTTTATGCAGGAATACGAAGTAGAGAGAGCCTATCGGGATTCAAGGATCAATCGGATTTTTGAAGGCACAAACGAAATCAACCGGTTAATCGTGCCAAGCACTTTCCTGAAAAAAGCGTTAAAAGGCGAGCTGCCTCTATTCGAAAAAGCGAAGGCGCTCCAAGAAGAACTCATGATGCTTATGCCGGAAGAGCCGGGCAGCGGCGTTTTAGAGCAGGAGAAATATATCGTCAAGCAAGCCAAAAAAATCGCGCTGTTCGCCGCCGGTCTCGCCGCGCAAAAATACGGAAAAGCCATCGATCGCGAACAAGAAATTCTCGTCAACGTCGCGGATATCGTCAGCAATGTATACGCAATGGAATCCGCCGTACTCAGAACGGAAAAGGCCATTGCCGCCCAAGGAGAAGAAAAAGCGGCGCAAAAGGTGCTGTATACTGAAATTTTCGTTCAGGAAGCTTTTAACGAAATTGAAGCGCACGCGAAGGAATCCCTTATCGCAATAGAAGAAGGAGATTCACTCCGCATGATGCTTTCCGCTCTTCGCAAGCTGACGCGCGTAACGCCTAAAAACGTCATTCAGAAAAAACGCGAAGCGGCAGCGGGCGTTTTTGAGGCTGAAAAATATATTGTCTGATTGTCCAAAAGCTCCGCATGCGCGGAGCTTTTTTAAGGAGCACAGTTTTAGGCTTTTAAAACAAACTGTGTTAAAATAACCTCGATTATTTTATTGAGGGGGAAGAAGATGTCGTTAACTTTTTACTGGTACCCTAAATGCGGAACGTGCCGCAAAGCAAAGAAATGGCTTGAAGAGCATGGAAAAGAAATCAACGAAATACATATTGCAGAGCAGCCTCCAAGCAAAGAAGAACTAAAAGCGCTTTATGAAAAAAGCGGGCTGGATCTCAAGAAATTTTTCAACACGAGCGGCATGAAATACCGCGAACTGAATCTAAAGGAAAAGCTGTATCACATGTCAGAGGACGAACAGCTTGAACTGCTGGCTTCAGACGGAATGCTGATCAAACGCCCTCTTACAACAGACGGCGAAAAAGTGACAGTCGGTTTTAAAGAAGACCAATTTGAAGAAAACTGGGCTTAATGTCAATTTTTTTTGAAAAGTGTGGTATCTTCTTATTGTAGTGCTGTAAAAAATGGAGGGATTCAATTGAGCATACCTAAAGATTTGCGTTACTCAGGAGAACACGAGTGGGTTAAAGTTGAGGGAGAAAAAGCCAGAATCGGAATTACGCATTTTGCCCAGTCCGAGCTAGGCGACATCGTGTTTGTCGAGCTTCCTGAAGTTGGCGCTGAAATCAAAGCGGACGAGCCATTCGGCAGTGTTGAATCCGTTAAAACGGTATCTGAGCTTTATGCACCGATTAACGGAACTGTTGTGGAAGTAAACGAAGATCTTGATGACAGTCCGGAATTCGTCAACGAATCTCCGTACGAAAAAGCATGGATGATCGTCATTGAGCCGTCTGACGCTTCTGAAATTGAAAAACTGATGACAGCAGAGCAATACGAAGAGATGACACAAGAAGACTAAAATAGGATAGCTGTGAAGGCAATTGGACACGCTAACGGTGTAGGAGGTGTCCAATATGGCTTTCAGCAAACAAAAGCTCGATGTCACCAATGATGTGACAGGCCGCTTTCAAAATGGCCGGCTCTCGTTATATCATGATAATGAGATGATCGGGCAAATGACAAGCATGGATGAATATGAGCTTAAATCCGGTTATTCCTTTGAAAATGAGAAATTTTATAAAACAGCCGATGTGGTCTCAGGAAACGATGAAAAATACGTGGATTGTGACTATGAAAACGGCTGGTGTTAATGTTGGCGGTGAATTTCACTGCCTTCTTTTTACAATCTGAACGTTTCAAATTTGGCGCAGCAGGTGATGAAAATGGATGAGCAGGAAAAGGTGATGATTGTCGAAGGGAAATCAGATAAAGAGAAAGTTGAAAGTGTGCTGAATGAACCAGTGCGCATCATCTGCACAAACGGAACAATCAGCCAGCTGAAGCTTGAGGAATTGGCTGATGAGCTTTACGATAAAGACGTCTATATATTAGTTGATGCTGATGAATCAGGCGAGAAATTAAGAAAACAGCTGAAAAGAGAATTTAATGACGCCTGCCATTTGCATATCGACAGAGCCTATAAGGAAGTAGAGGCTGCACCGAGACACCATGTCGCTTCTGTGCTGCTCCGCGCAAATCTGAATGTCCATACTATTTTTCTTGAAAGAAAGTCCCGAGGTGTATAGCATGAAAGAACTTCAAGAACATGAGCTAGAGCACATCGCAGATGATGTGTATCTCCTATATTTATATACTCCGTTTTGCGGCACCTGCCAGCTTGCAAGCAAAATGCTGACAGTGGTGAAAGAGATGCTGCCTGATGTCGCCTTCTATCAAAACAATGTCAATTATTCTCCGACATTTGCAAAAGCGTATCAAATTGAGAGCGTCCCTTGCTTTCTGCTGTTTAAAGGCGGAAAAGTGGTTGAAAGAGGATACGCGTTTCATTCTGTTTCTTATTTATATGAGCTGATTAAACAAAAATCATCTTCCGCATCCCATTTATGACATATTTCTCGACGTATTCCAATGAAATTGTCGTTCGTTTTATAAAGGGGTTCTTGCGCAGAAAGAGAAATGTGTATGTATGACCAACAAATAGGAGGTTGTACATATGGAGAAAGCGGAAGTTTTAGAAGATGAGTACCAGCATCTGTTTTTAAAACCCCTTTTGAATGCTTCAGCATTGCTCATTACCTTCCAAGGAGAAACAGAAGCCTTAACCGTCTCAATAAACGAACAGGGAGAAATGAAAAAAATTTCTCCGCCTCAAACGTCCAACCTGACCTTTTACGGAAACCAAGCGGAAATCATTCATTTATTGCACGGAGACATTTCCCTCCAGCACTTGATCCAGAGGGGAAGCCTTAAAGTAAAGGGGTCATTCAGAGCCCTGCTGAAACTCGAGGCCATTCTCTGGCTGACGAACGGATTTTTTCAGAGGATTTTGAAGAATTGAAAAATAAAAAATTATTATAATAGTAAAAGTTGACATCATTTATTTTATTGACATTTGCTGATTCGCCGTGCTATTCTACATTAAGAATTTCCGGACGAAAAAGACTATATATTTCTCTTATCAAGAGAGGTGGAGGGAAGTGCCCTATGAAGCCCGGCAACCATCAACACTGTTGAAATGGTGCCAATTCACACGAAGCGTTCAGCTTTGAAAGATGAGAGAAAGGCGTTTTATATAAGCCTTTCTGCTCACATGTGCAGAAAGGCTTTTCTTTTGCAGAAAAACCCGGAAGATTTCTTAGAATAGTGTTAAGGCAGGTGATTGCTTTGATCAATCTTCAAGATGTTTCAAAAGTTTACAAGTCGAAACATGGAGATGTCAATGCTGTCCAAAATGTCTCGCTTTCCATTAAAAAAGGTGAGATTTTTGGAATTATAGGATATAGCGGAGCTGGTAAAAGTTCCTTAATCCGTCTGCTGAACGGCCTTGAGAAACCAACCTCAGGAACCGTGGAAGTGGCGGGAACTAAAATTAATGAAGTAAACGGACGCGGTTTAAGAAAAGCACGCCATGAAATCAGCATGATTTTCCAGCATTTCAACTTGCTTTGGTCGCGGACCGTCAGAGAGAATATCATGTTTCCTTTAGAAATTGCCGGGATCAAAAAGAGCGAACGGATTAAGCGTGCCAATGAACTGATTAAACTGGTAGGTTTAGAAGGAAAAGAAAAAACATATCCGTCTCAGCTGAGCGGCGGGCAAAAGCAGCGTGTCGGCATCGCCCGAGCGCTTGCAAACAATCCGAAGGTTCTCCTTTGTGATGAAGCGACATCAGCGTTAGATCCACAAACGACAGATTCAATTTTGGATTTATTGTCCGATATTAATGAAAGACTCGGCTTGACGATTGTGCTGATTACACACGAAATGCATGTCATCCGCAAAATCTGCAACAGAGTCGCCGTCATGGAAAACGGAAGGGTTGTAGAAGAAGGCGAAGTTCTCGACGTCTTCAAAAATCCGAAAGAAGACATGACAAAACGATTTGTTCAGCAGGTGACAGAGCCGGAAGAAACGAAAGAAACGCTTCAGCATCTTCTTGATGAAACAGCATCAGGAAAAACGGTTCAGCTCACATTTGTCGGTGATTCGGCTGAACAGCCTCTGATTACAGAAATGATCAGAAACTTCAATGTCAGTGTCAATATTCTGCAGGGGAAAATCACGCAGACGAAGGATGGAGCTTACGGTTCATTATTCATCCACATTGACGGAGACGAGGAAGAAGTGCAAAACGTGATCCGGTTCATTAATGACAAACAGGTAAAAGCAGAGGTGATCACGAATGTTTGAAAAGTATTTCCCGAATGTTGATTTAACTGAATTGTGGAACGCGACATATGAAACACTGTATATGACGCTGATTTCATTGGTGTTTGCTTTTGTCATCGGGGTGATCCTCGGCTTGCTGCTTTTCCTGACAAGCAAAGGGAGCCTCTGGCAGAATAAAGCTGTCAACTCTGTAATTGCAGCCATTGTCAATATATTCAGATCGATTCCATTCCTCATTTTAATTATTTTATTATTAGGTTTTACGAAATTTTTAGTGGGCACGATCTTAGGGCCAAACGCCGCATTGCCGGCGCTGGTGATCGGCTCGGCACCATTTTACGCGCGCCTTGCTGAAATCGCATTGCGCGAGGTTGACAAAGGTGTGATTGAAGCCGCTAAATCAATGGGCGCTAAAACGTCTACGATTATTTTCAAAGTGCTGCTTCCGGAGTCTATGCCGGCTCTTATTTCAGGCATCACGGTTACGGCCATCGCTTTGATCGGCTCAACGGCTATTGCCGGAGCCATCGGTTCAGGCGGCCTTGGAAACCTTGCGTATGTAGAAGGATATCAGTCTAATAATGCTGATGTGACCTTCGTTGCTACTGTGTTTATTTTAATCATCGTGTTTATTATTCAAATCATCGGTGATGTAATAACAAATATTATAGATAAACGATAAGGGAGGATTTACATTGAAAAAGCTATTTTTAGGTGCATTACTGCTTGTATTTGCAGGAGTTCTGGCTGCCTGCGGTTCGAATAACGGCGCTGAATCCGGCAAGAAAGACATTGTCGTTGCGGCGACAAAAACACCGCATGCGGAAATTTTAAAAGAAGCTGAACCATTGTTGAAAGAAAAAGGCTACACGCTGAAAGTGAAAGTGCTTAGTGATTACAAGATGTACAACAAAGCTTTAGCTGATAAAGAAGTGGATGCGAACTACTTCCAGCACATTCCTTACCTTGAGCAAGAAATGAAAGAAAACACAGATTACAAACTTGTGAATGCCGGCGCTGTTCACCTAGAGCCATTTGGTATTTACTCTAAAACATACAAATCGCTAAAAGATCTTCCAAACGGAGCGACAATTATCCTGACAAACAACGTCGCTGAACAAGGCCGGATGCTTGCAATGCTTGAAAACGCAGGATTAATCACGCTTGATTCTAAAGTGGAAACAGTTGACGCAACATTGAAAGACATTAAGAAAAACCCGAAAAATCTTGAATTCAAAAAAGTAGCGCCTGAATTAACGGCAAAAGCATATGAAAACAAAGAAGGAGACGCGGCCTTCATTAATGTGAACTATGCGATCCAAAATAAATTAAATCCTAAAAAAGACGCGATTGAAGTAGAATCAACGAAAAACAACCCATACGCTAACATCGTCGCCGTTAGAAAAGGCGACGAAGACTCTGCTAAAATCAAAGCGCTGATGGAAGTTCTTCACTCTAAAAAGATCAAAGACTTCATCGAGAAAAAATACGACGGAGCTGTGCTTCCTGTATCTGAATAAGCTTGAAACCCCGGATGAGAAATCCGGGGTTCGATTATTGACAAAGCCCTAAAACTAAGTTTTAGGGCTTTGTTATCTTTTCAGCGTGAATGAAAACCCTTGAAGTCTAGGAAGGCCGAGCATTGGAGCGGAGCGAATGTTTTAATTCGTGAGCACCAACGCGCAGGTCTGACAACGAATGCGAGGGTTTGCTGACACGTTGAAACCCCGGATGAGAAATCCGGGGTTTTTTTCGGGTATTTTCCTAAAAGCTGTTCATAATAAAAAGGAATGTTAAACAGATGGAGGGAATCTCTTTGAATCAAGACAGAGGAAGCATGCAGGACGCGCTAAAACAGTATAAATTAGGTTTAGGCACATTTGAACAAAAGATGCCTCTGATGGGAAGAAAGTATAACGAATTTACTGAACAATGCTTTGCCGGCAATTCTCTGACTGAAAGAGAAAAGCAGCTGATTGCACTCGGAATCGCCATCAATGCCCAAGATGAATATTGCATGATCTATCATACGAAGGGCTGTCTTGATGAGGGAGCAACAGAAGAAAACATTCTCGAAGCGGTCAGTGTGGCAGCGGCATTTGGAGGCGGCGCGGCACTCAGCCAAGGTGTGACAGTTGTTCAGCAGTGCATAGAGGAATTCGGAAACACTACGCATTAAGAGAAGGAATTTTCCGAAAAACCATTCTCATTTGATCTAAAAGGGTGCTTTCGTTCCAACGGCCGTTATTTCAAGCCATATCCTTTTTGCGGCCTCCATCGCAGCGCTGATACAATAGAAGCAAATATGTGAAAGGATTGATTCATTATTTGCAGCAGCCAGGACAGACTGAACCTCGATTATACGTCAGAAATGGAAAAAGCGATGCAGCTGTCTCACGGAATTGGATACGAGGAGTACGGACGCCGGCTGGAAACAAGACTGAAAGTAGAGCGGCAGAGAGAGCTTGATTATGAAAAAAGCAAGCGGATTTCTGCGGGTGCTTATTGAGAAAATCAATCTTTTAAAAAAGGGTGGGAATCCACTCTTTTTCTTTTTCAATCGCTTTAATAAAGTGCCGATCTTTGTTAAACTTGAGGAATGTGCAAGGCACGATAAAAAGTTGTATTTACTTTTCATTTGTTATAAAATTAGAATGAGAATAATTTGAGAATAATGATTATATATTTTGGAGGTATAGATATGGCTGCTTCAACATTAACGATCAAAGATCTTCACGTTGAAATCGAAGGGAAAGAGATCTTAAAGGGTGTAAACCTTGAAATAAAAGGCGGAGAGTTCCACGCGGTAATGGGACCGAACGGGACTGGTAAATCCACTCTGTCAGCTGCTATTATGGGGCATCCTAAATATGAAGTAACAAAAGGCAGCATCACGCTTGACGGTAAAGACGTACTGGAGATGGAAGTGGACGAGCGTGCGCAGGCGGGCTTATTCCTTGCGATGCAGTACCCAAGTGAAATCAGCGGTGTGACAAATGCCGACTTCCTTCGTTCAGCAATCAACGCGCGCAGAGAAGAAGGCGATGAAATTTCTCTTATGAAATTCATCCGCAAAATGGACGAAAACATGGAGTTCCTTGAAATGGACCCTGAAATGGCTCAGCGCTATCTTAACGAAGGCTTCTCAGGCGGGGAGAAAAAACGCAACGAAATCCTTCAGTTAATGATGATTGAACCTAAAATCGCCATCCTTGATGAAATCGACTCAGGTCTTGATATTGACGCTCTGAAAGTTGTATCTAAAGGGATCAACAAAATGCGCAGCGAAAACTTCGGCTGCCTGATGATCACTCACTATCAGCGCCTGTTGAACTACATCACTCCGGACGTTGTCCACGTGATGATGCAAGGCCGCGTTGTCAAATCCGGCGGTGCAGAGCTTGCACAGCGTCTAGAAGCAGAAGGTTATGACTGGATCAAACAAGAACTTGGCATTGAAGACGAAACTGTAGGCCAAGAAGCGTAAGCGTTAGGGGGATTAATATGACACTAGATACAAAACTATCCGTAGATCAGGAGTATCTCAAAAGCTTTTCCGAAAAGCATCAAGAACCTGCCTGGCTGAAAAACCTGCGCTTACAGGCTCTTGAACAAGCTGAGGATTTGCCGATGCCGAAGCCTGATAAAACAAAAATCACAAATTGGAACTTCACGAATTTCGCGAAGCATACAGTTGATAACGAACCGCTTTCTTCATTAGAAGATTTGACTGATGAAGCAAAAGCGCTGATCGATGTGGAAAACGAAGATAAAACATTATACGTACAGCGTGATCAGACGCCGGCTTATCTTTCTCTTTCTCAAGAATTGAAAGACAAGGGTGTTATCTTCACTGATATTTTGACTGCCGCACGCGAGCACAGCGACTTGGTGGAGAAATACTTTATGAAGGACGGCGTGAAGGTTGATGAGCATAAATTAACTGCACTTCACGCGGCTCTTGTTAACGGTGGAGCATTCCTTTATGTTCCGAAAAATGTTCAGGTGGAGACACCGGTTCAAGCTGTTTATGTCCACGAAAGCAATGATACAGCTCTGTTCAACCACGTGCTGATTGTGGCTGAAGACCACAGCTCTGTCACATATGTAGAAAACTACATCAGCACTGTAAACCCGAAAGACGCTGTCTTCAATATTATCAGTGAGGTCATCACAGGTGATAATGCCAGCGTGACATACGGTGCAGTTGATAATCTGTCAAGCGGTGTGACAACGTATGTGAACCGCCGCGGCGCTGCGCGCGGACGCGACAGCAAAATCGAGTGGGCTCTCGGCCTGATGAACGACGGCGACACGATTTCCGAAAACACAACAAACCTTTACGGTGACGGCACATACGGCGATACGAAAACGGTTGTTGTCGGAAGAGGAGAGCAAACAGAAAACTTCACAACACAAATCATCCATTTCGGTAAAGCTTCAGAAGGCTATATCTTGAAGCACGGTGTGATGAAAGATGCCGCTTCTTCTATCTTTAACGGAATCGGCAAAATCGAACATGGCGCTTCTAAAGCGAATGCGGAGCAAGAATCACGTGTGCTGATGCTTAGTGAAAAAGCACGCGGAGACGCAAACCCTATTCTTTTAATTGACGAAGACGATGTAACTGCAGGACATGCGGCATCTGTCGGCCGTGTGGACCCTATTCAGCTTTACTACCTGATGAGCCGCGGAATTGCGAAAGAAGAAGCAGAACGCTTAGTCATCTACGGATTCCTGGCGCCGGTAGTAAATGAACTTCCGATTGAAGGCGTTAAGAAACAATTGGTTTCTGTTATCGAAAGGAAAGTGAAGTAATGAATATCACAGATATTCGTGAACAGTTCCCGATCCTTCATCAGCAAGTGAACGGACATGATCTCGTTTATCTCGACAGCGCGGCGACTTCCCAGAAGCCGCGCGCTGTCATTGAAACACTGGATAAGTATTATAACCAATACAATTCCAATGTTCACCGGGGCGTCCATACACTTGGAACCAGAGCGACAGACGGTTATGAAGGAGCGCGTGAAAAAGTCCGCAAGTTTATTAACGCGAAGTCAATGGCTGAGATTATTTTCACAAAAGGCACGACCACATCACTGAATATGGTGGCGTTAAGCTATGCGCGCGCCAACCTGAAACCGGGTGATGAAGTGGTCATCACCTACATGGAGCATCATGCGAATATCATTCCGTGGCAGCAGGCTGTCAAAGCGACTGGCGCCACATTAAAATATATTCCGCTGCAGAAAGACGGAACGATTTCTTTAGACGACGTCAGAGAAACGGTCACAAGCAACACAAAAATTGTTGCCGTGTCCCATGTATCTAACGTCCTCGGCACGATCAACCCGATTAAAGACATGGCAAAAATCGCTCATGACAACGGGGCTGTTATTGTGGTGGACGGTGCGCAAAGCACGCCTCACATGAAAATTGACGTGCAGGATCTCGATTGCGACTTCTTCGCGCTTTCTTCCCATAAAATGTGCGGGCCCACCGGCGTTGGTGTGCTGTACGGAAAGAAAGCCCTGCTGGAAAACATGGAGCCTGCCGAATTCGGCGGTGAAATGATCGACTTTGTCGGGCTTTATGAATCAACTTGGAAAGAGCTTCCGTGGAAATTCGAAGCGGGTACGCCGATTATTGCAGGAGCAATCGGTCTCGGTGCCGCCATTGATTTTCTCGAAGAAATCGGTCTTGATGAGATTTCCCGCCACGAGCACAAGCTTGCAGCTTATGCGCTTGAGCGCTTCCGCCAGCTTGACGGCGTAACAATTTACGGCCCTGAAGAGCGTGCCGGGCTTGTCACATTTAACCTTGATGATGTTCATCCTCACGATGTGGCAACCGTACTTGATGCGGAAGGAATCGCAGTCAGAGCCGGCCATCATTGCGCGCAGCCGCTGATGAAATGGCTGGATGTAACTGCTACTGCGAGAGCAAGCTTTTATCTGTATAATACAGAGGAAGAGATTGATAAGCTTGTGGAAGCTCTTCAAAAGACAAAGGAGTATTTTACAAATGTCTTTTAATGCAAATTTAGATACATTGTACAGACAGGTGATTATGGATCATTACAAAAACCCGCGCAACAAAGGGGTTTTGAATGACAGCATCGTCGTGGATATGAACAATCCGACATGCGGCGACCGCATCAGACTGACAATGAAGCTTGACGAAGACATCGTGGAAGATGCGAAATTTGAAGGAGAAGGCTGTTCCATTTCAATGGCATCCGCTTCGATGATGACTCAGGCGATTAAAGGGAAAGATATCGAAACAGCCCTATCCATGTCTAAGATTTTCTCGGATATGATGCAAGGGAAAGATTATGATGATTCTATAGATCTCGGGGATATTGAAGCCCTTCAAGGCGTTTCAAAATTCCCAGCCCGTATCAAATGTGCAACCCTGTCATGGAAAGCACTTGAAAAAGGAGTCGCAAAAGAAGAAGGCGGCAATTAAAAGGATTGGAGTGAAAATGGATGGCTAAAAAAATGCCTGATATTGGTGAATACAAGTATGGTTTTCACGACAAAGACGTTTCCATTTTCCGTTCAGAGCGCGGATTGACAAAAGAAATCGTAGAAGAAATTTCTCGCATGAAAGAAGAGCCTCAATGGATGCTTGATTTCCGCTTGAAATCACTTGAGCATTTCTACAATATGCCGATGCCTCAATGGGGCGGAGATTTAAACTCACTGAACTTTGACGAAATTACGTACTACGTAAAACCGTCTGAGCGTTCAGAGCGTTCTTGGGATGAAGTTCCTGAAGAAATTAAGCAAACATTCGACAAGCTCGGTATTCCAGAAGCTGAACAAAAATACCTCGCGGGTGTTTCTGCTCAGTACGAATCTGAGGTTGTATACCACAACATGAAAGAAGACCTTGAAGCGCAAGGCATCGTCTTTAAAGACACTGACAGCGCGCTGAAAGAAAACGAAGATATTTTCCGTGAGCACTGGGCAAAAGTGATCCCGCCGACTGATAACAAGTTTGCGGCGCTTAACTCAGCTGTTTGGTCCGGCGGATCTTTCATCTACGTGCCTAAAGGCGTAAAGGTTGAAACACCGCTTCAAGCTTACTTCCGTATCAACTCTGAAAACATGGGTCAGTTCGAACGTACGCTGATTATCGTTGACGAAGAAGCAAGCGTTCATTACGTGGAAGGCTGTACTGCGCCTGTTTACACAACAAACTCACTTCACAGTGCGGTTGTTGAGATCATCGTCAAAAAAGGCGGCTATTGCCGTTATACAACGATCCAAAACTGGGCAAACAACGTTTACAACCTTGTCACAAAGCGTACGATTTGTGAAGAAAACGCAACAATGGAATGGATCGACGGCAACATCGGTTCTAAACTGACAATGAAATATCCGGCTTGTATCCTAAAAGGCGAAGGCGCGCGCGGTATGACGCTTTCTATCGCTCTTGCGGGTAAAGGCCAGCATCAGGATGCGGGTGCGAAAATGATTCACCTTGCACCAAACACATCATCCACAATCGTATCAAAATCGATTTCAAAACAAGGCGGAAAAGTAACGTACCGCGGAATCGTCCACTTCGGACGCAAAGCGGAAGGCGCCCGCTCTAACATCGAGTGCGATACGCTCATTATGGATAACAAATCAACTTCAGACACCATTCCTTACAATGAAATCTTAAATGATAACATTTCATTGGAGCACGAAGCGAAAGTGTCTAAAGTATCTGAAGAGCAGCTCTTCTACTTGATGAGCCGCGGTATTTCCGAAGAAGAAGCGACTGAAATGATCGTAATGGGCTTCATCGAGCCATTCACAAAAGAACTCCCGATGGAATACGCAGTTGAAATGAACCGTTTGATTAAGTTCGAAATGGAAGGTTCAATAGGATAACTAACGATTAACCCTTGTTTATCAAGGGTTTTTCTTATTTTTGATACGTGCCAAGTTTCTGTCATGCCAACTTTTTGCCAAGCTTTTATTATCTTGACATGTAAGATGCGAATTTTGCAAGTTTATCCTGTTCGATTTTTTTCATTACATGATGGTTTCACTTGTTGTTTTTATGCCCCAATCTTTTCGATACATAAAGCAGGGAAGGGATGCACCTGATATTAAGCACCAAGACAGTGTGTGTCTGAAAGCAGGTAAGTCCCTATATTCGACCCCCGAAGCTTTATGGTAGTTCTGTTCTATTACAGCTATTTAATGTAGCTGCTCTTTATATTGAATTAACGGGGCAGGATAGTTGAAGGAGAAAGGTTTGTAACATAAACTAAATATGTACATAAATATGGAAGGATTGCTAGAAAAAAACCTATATCTGGTTCAATAATTAAGAGATAAGGAAACATTTTCTGGAAGGGATGAAAGGGAATTATTATGAGTGAAACAATGCAGCGGATTAATCAATTTAGAGATGAGCGCAACTGGCGGCAATTTCATAATGAAAAAGATCTGGCCATTTCCATCTCTTTAGAAGCGAATGAATTATTGGAATTATTTCAATGGAAAACACCAGAGGAAACCAAGGGAAATCCTGAGCGACTTAAGGAAGAACTGGCAGATGTGCTGATTTACTCTTATATGATGGCTGATAATCTAGGATTTGATATTGATGAAATCATCGCCGAAAAATTAAATAAAAATGCCCGAAAATATCCAGTTCCCAAAAGCTTTGGTCAAAAAAAGAAATATAATGAACTGGATGAGGTGGATTAAGCAATGGCTAAGTACAAATGTATAACATTGAAAGTGAAAAATGGAGAATTGGATGGTATCGATAGACTTCGTCAGCCTGAACAAAATATCCTTAAAAATGGCAATGTCGTTTATATCTATAAAGGGTCGAAGTCGAAAAAGATTTACATTGGACAAACGAAACAATTTACTGTGCGGAATAAGCAACACTACAATGGTGAAGATAAAAGATTTAATAATGCAGATTTCGACCAAGTGATTATTCTTTGTTCAGTCTATTTAGATGGTGGTACAGCTTTATATGATGTCGAAAGCCAGCTAATCACATACTTTAAGGCGGAGAATTCAAACTCTAGAAAGCAACTGGTTCATTATGACAATGAGGACATTATTAATGGAAATAAGGGTATCAGCGTCAATGCCTACCGAGACCAAGAAAAGGTTGCTTCAGAAGTTGTTTTGCCTTTTTGGGAAAACGAGCTATACCCTAATGGATGGGTAAGCACACCGACTTTAAAGAAGTTGCGCAATGAAGCACTGGTCAAATATAGCCCAATCAAAGTAATAACAGAACAGCAAATGGACATTCTTGATGAGATTGAATCAAATCCTGATATAAGCTTTGTGATTAATGGTGATGCAGGTACTGGCAAAACCGTGCTGCTGACTCATTTGGTCGCTAAGCTGTTGAATGATAAACCTAATCATAGAATAGCAGTTGTTTTGCAGCCTAACTGGATTAAAACGGCAAAGCAAATTTTTAGAGTATATGGAATGAACAACAGTAACCTGACACTTGCTACTTCGACAAAGTTGATTAATGACGATGAAAATTATGATATTGTAATTGTTGACGAATCTCATAAGCTTTCCAGAAAATTTTCAAAGCAAATGGCATCTTTTAATAGTGTGTATAAAGGAAGATTTGCACAGGATGAGAACCACTTAGAGTGCTTAAAAAAATTAGGTCGTCAAATTGTGTTAATGTATGATGTATTGCAAGCTATTCGCCCAGCCAATATGACACGTTCGCAATTTAAGGAAGCAACCATAGATTTTGAAAAGAGATACTTAACAACGCAATTTAGAATTCAAGCTCCAAAAGGCAAGAACTATACATCAGAGGATTTCGTAAATGGCATAAAATATCTTTTGTATAAGGATACAGGTCTATTAGAACAAGAAGAAACGAATTTTAACCCGAATTTTAACAGAGCGGTTTTTCATGATAATGATGCAGATGCTTATTTTGGATATTTTGAAACAGAACCTTTAAAGAATTTGATTGATTGGGTAGAAGAAGACAGAAATTTCAATCCTGAACACATAAACCGCGTGCTAGGTGGATTAGTTGAACCTTGGAAGCAGGCTGATGGCAAAGACCAGTCAATCACTCATTGGCATGAAGGGAATATCAAACGAAGATGGAATTCTACTCAAGAAAATTGGGTTTTTTCAGAGGATGCCGATGCCGAAGATCAGATTGGCTCTGTCTTCGCAGTTCAGGGAATCGATTTGAATAAAGTCGGTGTTTTAATCGGCAATGATCTGCAAGTCGACGCAAAGGGTCGGTTATTCGGCAATCCAGAGAATTTTCATAATGCAAACGGCAAGTTCTCAAAAGACGATGAAAGCCCTAAAAATGCACAAGAGTTTACCTTATTTGTGTTGAACATTTACTATATTTTGATGACTAGAGGAATTGACGGGATTCGTCTGGGATTCTGGAAGAATGAAGCGTTTAAAAAGTATATGAAGGAAATATTGGAGATTAAATAAGTAACTGATACTTTGCATGTTCGAATTTTTACAACTATTAACTAGTATTCTCAGGACTTATCTTTTTTAGGATGGGCTGGGTTATTTGGGCCAAGTCACAATAGCTGTCTTCGACGATACATGCGGTAGCCGCCTTATTCAAATTGTACAGGAGTAATCAATGCATGAAATAACCATATTTCTAAACGATTTATTGGTGAGTTATAATCAAAAATTATAACTGTATTATTTACGATTAATTAAGGTTCAATCGGTTAATTTTTCATAAAAAAGGACGTGACTGGTTTTCAGTTGCGTCCTTTTTGTATGCAGAAGAAAAACCGCAGGCCGAGGGGCGCGCGGTTTTTACTCTTCATTCTCCGGATTGATGACTTGCTTTACAGATGTGCCATTGTGATACCCATTGTTCATCTCTCGTAATCGCGTATAAGCCGTGTCAAATTCCTCTTTTGTCATCTGCTTTGCGGCTAAGGCAGAGCACAAAATGGCAAAGGCGATTGGCATTGTATCAATGTGGATGTCGATATGGACCTCTGAGTTGCCGCTGTTTTTGATCACGGATTCAGTAGCGGGTATCTCTTGAGTGTGTCTGTTGATAGGAATGATGTTTTCGTTCATTACTCTTCCCCGTCTTGTGTCTGAGTCTGAGTCTGTGCCTGATCCTGATCTGTGTTCACGTTGACGACGACACTTGAATTGCCGCTGTTTTGGACTCTTGCGCCTGCCGCATCGCGTCTGTTTTCTTCATTTTCATGATTATTTTCGCTCATGGTATCATCCTTTCTCTATTGATAGTGACAGAATATTCGATAGGAGAGTAAAGAGATTGGACGAACTTCGCGTTTTTTTCATATTGAGGCAATGGGTCGAAGTAAAGCACTCGATTTGGTAAAATGAATAGACATTATAATAGAAAAGGTGTTTTTATATGAAATCGTACATCATCGTCGGCGCAGGGATTCTCGGCGCGTCGACTGCTTACCATCTTGTCAAACGGGGTGCCAGGGTCACGGTGATCGACCGGAAGGAACCTGGACAAGCGACCGATGCGGCGGCCGGAATCGTCTGTCCTTGGCTGTCGCAGCGCCGCAATCAGGATTGGTATCAGCTTGCTAAGGGAGGAGCACGGTACTATACGGATTTAATCCATCAATTGGAAGAGGACGGCGAAACAGATACGGGATACAAGCGTGTCGGTGCGATCAGCATTCATACGGATGCGGTGAAGCTCGATAAGATGGAGGAGCGGGCGTATAAGAGGCGGGAGGACGCGCCGGAAATCGGTGAGATTACCCGCTTGTCCGCGAGTGAAACGAAAAAGCTGTTTCCGATTTTAGCTGATGGCTATGAATCGGTTCATATCAGCGGTGCCGCCCGGGTGAACGGAAGAGCGCTGTGCCGGTCGCTTTTAAGCGCTGCTAAGAAACGAGGCGCAGAGATCATCAAAGGAAACGCGTCCTTGCTTTTTGAAAATGGAACGGTTACCGGTGTGCAAACAGACACACAGCGGTTTGCGGCGGACGCGGTGATTGTGACTGCGGGGGCATGGGCCAATGAGATCATGAAGCCTCTTGGCATTCACTTTCAAGTGTCCTTTCAGAAGGCGCAGATTATGCATTTTGAAAGGACGGATGCGGACACAGGATCATGGCCGGTTGTGATTCCGCCAAACGATCAGTACATTCTTTCATTTGATAACGGCAGGATTGTAGCCGGCGCCACACACGAAAACGATGCCGATCTTGATGATTTGCGTGTGACGGCCGGAGGGCAGCACGAGGTATTGAGCAAAGCGCTAACCGCAGCACCGGGGCTTGCAGACAGTGCTGTGATTGAAGCAAGAGTGGGCTTTAGGCCATTTACACCGGGGTTTCTGCCGGTTGCAGGGGCTGTACCAGGCGTTGGAGGCCTTTTTGCCGCTAATGGTTTAGGCGCCTCGGGATTAACGATGGGGCCGTTCCTGGGTTCAGAGCTCGCAAAGCTCGTTCTCGGAAAGCAGACTGAAATCGACCTTAGCCCGTATGATCCAGCCGGAGCGCTTGCATAATAAGTAAAAGCATAACAAACAAATAGTATAAAGCTGTTCTAGCTTTTCTTTTCTGTCTGTGTTAGCATTAATCTTAATGAAAAAGAGGACGTGAACTTATTTTGATAAAAATTGATATACCCGCACCGAATGTCACCATCACCGAACGACAGCAGTCAGCAAATGAGAACGAGCCGAAAATAAAGGCGATTTACGGCTTCATCGACTTTCACCAGATCCCAAGGGATAAAGGCGGCATTTTTATGTTTTACAACATTCATGACGAGCTGCTGTTTGTTGGGAAAGCGAGAAAGCTAAGACAGAGAATTAAGAAGCATTTTGAAGACAATGTCTCACCGATCAAGCATCATAGAGACGAAGTATATAAAATTGAAGTATGTGTCGTTGATGATCCAATGGAAAGAGAGATTTACGAAACGTATGCGATCAATACCCTTCAGTCGAAATACAACATTGAGAAAGTATTTTATAAATAAGGAAAACCGGAGCCCTCAAGGCTCCGGTTTTATTGTTGTTACAGTGCCAGCCACAGCACCGCGATGTGTACGATCAGCAGAAAGTATACAACGAGGAATAACTGGACGACCCGTTTTCTGAATAACATACAGACAACCATAAGCACGGGAAAAATCAGAACGCCGGCCGTTTTATTGATAGCTGTATTCGGACGGTTCGACACGTCATAGTGAATGGCCATATCAGCAGGAAGCAACGGATAAAACACAATCGACAGAATAAAGGCGAGAGCCACCGCTCCCCACAGCACCTTATCATTCATCAAAAACATATGAACACTCCTTTTTTACATATAATAGTATTTTAGTGTAAAAAAGTTTATTTTTCAGTGTTTTTCTAATGCTGTCGCTTATGAGTATGTGTAAACGCGGCAGCCGCCGAAGAAGATTTTGATTTAGGCAAAGAGCAGCTCATCGCTAATGTCGTGGACCGCATTAATGCGCAGCACTGAAGCTGAAGGAAGAAACGCTAATGAAATCGGCCTTAGCGTTTTTTTATTTGCAGCATCTCTTTTAAATATGCCTCTGAATCAAAGCCGAGCTCCTTGTCGGCTTCTTTTTTCAGTTCAAGCTGAAGTCGCACGTATTTGTCATATGTCGGACTGAGCTTTTGAAGGAGATTGCTGAAAGGCGAACCCGCCTTAAGCGCCGGCAGATCAGAAGCGGATTCCCCGACCTTGATCAGGTTTTCTCTGTATTCTTCATCTGTCTGCACTCTTTTTACGAGCTGAATGATTGTGTTTTTATGAGTGTCCCAAGTAGCGGGGTCTCTCTCCAACATCCGCTCGATGAATTGGTCATGCTGGGCTTTGTGCTGCTGGAGCTGAGCAGGATCCTCCCTGCCGACCAGCTGCATAATCGGGTGTGCGGCCGGCACTTCTTCCATATCATCCAATACTTTAATAAGCTCCGCCCATGTCGTTTTTTTCTCATCTGTATCAATAGAAAAGTCGAGGAACGGTTCAAACAGCGCGGCGATAAATTTTCCGAAATCTCCCGGGAACAGTTTTTTCAGCTGAAGCCCCATATACTTCGGTTCGTCTATTTGGACTTCGCCGATGTCATGTAAAATGGAATCGACATTTTCTGCACCCTCCACGCGTTTGAGCAGCAGTTCGGTGAGTTTCCGTTCCTGCTCAAGCCCTTCAATCTGCCGGCTGAGCTTTTGATGCTGCTGCTGCAGTATCTCATGCAGGCTGCTGCCCTCTAAGAGGAACGCTTTAATATCGCTTACGGATAGTGCCAGCATTCGGAGGGCGGCAATCATTTTCAGTGTATTTACGTCCTTTGCGGAATACTCACGGTATCCGTTATCAGGGTTTTTGCTGACAGTAATTAAACCTTCCTGCTCATAATATTTGATGGCTTTTTTCGTGAGACCCGTCTGCCGGGCAGCTTCTTTTATATTCATTCTGTATCACTCCCTGCTTTTCATTCTAAACGTGTCTCTAAGGGGCAGGTCAAGAGAGTGTGGGAATTAAGACGATCTCGTTTTACATTTTAGAAATTTCTGAAAATAATATTGACAATCATCGCTGCGGACCTTAATATAACAATATATAATGTTATATAACGTTATATAATAAAAATAAGGAGTGAAGGATTTGAGTCAGGCTACAGCAAAAGTAAATCGCGAGGTTCAAGCTTTCTTGCAGGATTTGAAAGGGAAAACCATTGACCATGTATTCTTTGTCGCATGCGGAGGGTCTTCGGCCATTATGTATCCGAGTAAATATGTGTTTGACAGGGAGTCAAAATCAATCAGCTCAGACCTTTACAGCGCCAACGAATTTATCCAGCGCAACCCTGTTCAGCTTGGTGAAAAGTCGCTTGTTATTTTGTGCTCGCATTCGGGAAATACCCCGGAAACAGTTAAAGCTGCTTCGTTTGCGAGGGGCAAAGGCGCACTTACGATTGCGATGACGTATAAACCGGAGTCTCCTTTAGCACAGGAAGGGCAATATGTTGCCCAGTATGATTGGGGTGATGAGGCGCTTGCGATCAATACGAACTATGGCGTACTGTATCAAATCGTTTTCGGCATCCTGCAAGTTTTAGAAAACAACACGAAATTTGAGCAGGCCATTGAAGGCTTAGACCAACTACAGGCTGTGTATGAAGAAGCCCTTAAGCAGGAAGCTGACAACGCAAAGCAATTTGCAAAAGCTCATGAAAAAGAAAGCATCATTTACACAATGGCAAGCGGTGCAAACTACGGTGTCGCTTACTCCTACAGCATCTGCATTCTCATGGAAATGCAATGGATTCATTCCCACGCCATTCATGCCGGAGAATATTTTCACGGACCGTTCGAAATCATTGATGAATCCGTGCCGTTTATTATCCTGCTCGGCTTAGACGAAACAAGACCTCTTGAAGAGCGGGCGCTTACCTTCTCGAAAAAGTATGGCAAAAAACTCACTGTGCTTGATGCCGCATCTTACGATTTCACTGCAATTGACGATTCAGTTAAAGGCTACCTTGCCCCGCTCGTTCTTAACCGTGTGCTGAGACGCTATGCGGACGAGCTGGCAGAGGCGAGAAATCATCCTTTATCGCATAGAAGATATATGTGGAAAGTTGAATATTGATCTGAAAACGAGGAACCATTATGCATTAGACTATAATGTTATATAACATTATAGTCTAATGTCCAGAGGAGGCCAACCCTTTGAAGAAAATGTTGTTGTTTTTGATCATTGCAGCTGTCAGTATGCTCACCATTGCGGGCTGTTCGAGCCAGAGCAGTTCAGCGGATGGAAAGGTGACATTGAAATTGTTCCACAGATGGCCGAAGGAGCCGGAAAAAAGTTATTTTGAAGCGGTTGTGAAGGAATTTGAAAAAGAGCATCCGGATATCGACATTCAAATTGAAGCCGTTTTGAATGATTCCTATAAAGACAAAATTAAGGTTATGCTGGGAACCACCAGCCCTCCAGACATTTACTTCTCTTGGAGCGACGAGTTTGCTTTTAAATTCATCAGAGGGAATAAAGCACTTGATCTCTCATCCTACTACAAAGATGATACAGATTGGTCATCACAGCTCGTTCAATCGCAAATTACACCATTTACTTATGAAAACAAACAATATGGCGTGCCGTGGCAAATGGACGCTAAATCATTCTTCTATAATAAAGACATTTTTCAAAAGCTGAACCTTGCTCCGCCGAAGACATGGGATGAATTAATCGATGTGTCAAAGAAGCTGAAAGAAAATGGCTACACACCGATCAGCTTTGGAACAAAGGCGACTTGGACAATCTCGCACTATATCGGCACGCTCAATCAGCGGATGGTCGATGAAAAAACCCGGGAAAAGGACTATAACGCCAAAACGGGTGAATTTACCGATGAAGGCTATGTAAAAGCACTTGAAAAGCTTCAGGAGCTGATGCCTTACTTCAATAAACATGTAAACTCCGTCGACCACGAATATGTAAGACAGCAATTTAAGAGCGGAAAGTCGGCGATGATCTATGCGGAAACAGCGGAAATCAAGCTGGTTGAACCGGTGAATCTGGGGATGTTCCCATTCCCTGAAATCAGCGGGCAAAAAGGATCTTCAGAAGCGTTAACGGGAGCGCCGGAAGGGTTCATGATCTCCTCAAAAACAAAACATCCAAAGGAAGCGATGGAATTTTTGCAGTTTCTGACGTCGAAAAAAATGGGTGAAAAGCTCGTCAAAGATGTCGGAAAATACAGTGCGGTGCAAGGAACGGCAACTGAAGAAAACTCTACAGCCGTCCAGCGTGAAGCCGTTCAGCATATTGTTGATGCCAAATCAATGGTTCCGTGGTTTGATATGGATGTCGATGTTGAAGTCGCAGATGCGTACTTGACGAGCGTCCAGCAAATGCTTGGCGGCGACATGACACCGGAGCAGGTGATGAAGGCCGTTCAAAAAGCAGCGAAGCAAGTGAGGGCGCAAGCTGAATAAATCAAAGAAAAGGTGAAGCTTGCACCTTTTCTTTTGAAAAAGGAGATGAGATATCCTTGGTCAATCAGAATAAAATAACCCCCTATTTGTTTTTGGTGCCCGCTCTCGTTTTTTTACTTTTCGTTTATATCCCGATTTTTGAGAATGTCTTCCTCAGCTTGTTTCAGTGGAGCTCTTTTTCTCCCGAAAAAACGTTTATCGGCTTGAAAAACTATGTGGAACTGTTTCACGATCCTGTCTTCTACCAGGCGCTTTCCAATAATGTGCTTTACGCCGTGATCTCCATTGTATGCCAGGTATTTGGCGGTTTGATTTTGGCGGCGGTGCTTGAGGATAAGCTGGTCAGAAAATGGTCGCCGTTTTTTCGCATCGTTTTCTTTTTGCCGGTCGTCATCTCTATGACGGTGATCGCGCTTTTGTTTGATTTTATTTACAACCCTGAGACGGGGCTTTTGAATCAGCTGCTTCAAGCGGTAGGTCTTGATCAGCTGACGAGGGCTTGGCTTGGGGAGGACAGCACGGCTATGCTTTCTGTTATTTTTGTGTCCCAATGGCAATCTGTCGGTTATATTGCGATGCTGTACATTGTGTCAATTCAAAAAATACCGGATGAACTGTATGAAGCGGCCCGGCTTGACGGCGCGGGGAAAATTCAGCAGTTTTTTCACATTACCGTTCCCCAGACGAAAGAGATATCATTTGTTGCGGTCGTCATGACGCTGACCGGCGCATTTACGGTATTTAATGAGCCGTACATCTTGACAGGCGGCGGGCCGGGCAACGCTTCAGAAGTTTTAAGCACGTTTTTATATAAAAGCGCCTTTACAAAGGATATGATGGGCTATGCCTCAGCGATTGCTACCGTTGTGTTAATCATTACCCTCGCATTGTCGCTCATGCAAATGAAGTTTTTCAAAACCGGAAAGGAGGAGTAACAGATGCTGCCTCAGAAGAAGACAGATTCGTTCAGACTGGAGCCTGTGCCTGACCGGCACATTGAGGAGAAAAGAAAGCCTATCCGAAAATGGTACATTGGAGAAACGTCTGTGTGGCTGTTTCTGTTTCTTTATCTGATTGCGATCGCCTATCCGCTTCTATGGATGGTGATGAGCGCTTTTAAAAACTCAGATGATATTTTTGAGCACAGCTGGTCGCTGCCGTCTTCGTGGCATCCGGAGAACTTTGTGTCCGCCTGGAATCAGGGGATTTCTTCTTATTTTATGAACAGTGTCATTGTCACGGCGCTGACGTGTGTGATCACTGTCTTTATCAGTGCATGGGCGGCGTATGGACTTTCCCGGTTTGAGTTTAAAGGAAAAGGATTCTTTTTGGTGCTTTGTCTTGGCGGATTGATGCTGACGCCGCAGGTCAGTCTTGTGCCGCTTTATTCTATTATTCAGTCGCTTGGCTTGTACAATACGTATTGGGCGTTGATATTGCCGTATGCGGCTTACCGGATTCCATTCACCATCATTTTGATCCGCTCTTATTTTCTTTCTATTTCCAAAGAATTGGAGGAGGCGGCTTATTTAGATGGGTGTACGAGTTTCGGAGTATTTTTCAGAATTTTCTTACCAATGAGTGTGCCGATTCTGGTAACCTCCGGCATTTTGACGGCTTACCATACGTGGAATGAGTTTATGTTTGCGATTATTTTCATAGATGATGAGAATTTGCGGACCATTCCAGCCGGACTGATGCAGTTCAGAGACGCGCTGCAGACAGATTGGGGCGTCCTGCTGGCGGGATTAACGATTTCAGCCGCGCCGATTATTATTCTATTTTTATTGATGCAGAAATACTTTGTCCGCGGGATTGCAAGCGGAAGTGTAAAAGGATAAAGGAGGAAGCGAAATGAAATTGATAGCGGTTGGAGATAACGTTGTCGATTACTATCAGGACCAAGAAACGTTCTATCCGGGAGGAAATGCCTTGAATGTCGCTGTGCTCGCCAAGCGGCTCGGGCATGAGGCTTCATATATCGGAATCGTCGGCAATGACGAAGCAGCGGCACATCTTTTGAACGTACTGAAATTGGAGCAGGTTAATGCTGAGTATATCCGCCAAGCGCACGGAGAAAACGGGATGGCCATTGTCACCCTTGATGAACAAGGGGATCGTATTTTTGTCAGATCAAATAAAGGCGGTATTCAGTCCCGGCTCCGCCTCGTGTTTCAGGAGAAAGATCTGGCCTTTATCAGCGGGCATGATCTGCTGCATACGAGTGTGTACAGCCGGCTTGAAAACGATCTTCCGCAGTTGTGCGGGCTGATCCCGGTCTCCTTTGATTTTTCAACTAATCGGGAGGATGATTATTTGAGGAAGGTCTGTCCTTATGTGACGTATGCGTTTTTTTCAGGAAGCGATCTGAACGAGTCGGAGTGCGGCGAGCTTGCTGAAAAAGCTCATGGGTATGGAGCGAAATTCGTTTGTCTGACTCGCGGGGGCGAGGGAGCAATCCTGTCTGCGGGTGACCGAATCTATCATCAGCCGATTGTGGAAACTGATATAATAGACACACTTGGAGCGGGAGATTCTTTTATAGCTGGTTTTCTGACTGCCTTTTGTGGGAAGCAGGACATAATGTCCGCTTTGCGCCAAGCGGCGGAAACGGCTGCGAAAACATGCGGCGTGTACGGGGCTTTCGGCTATGGCCATCCTTTTCGTTTTGAGGACGGGGGAAGCAGTGAAAAAACGAGAATACTATAAGCAGTGTCTCGTTTTTTATACCTGTTATGTGTAGGGACTGTTGATGGTAAAAGTGACACGGTTTGTGTGCATCAAAAACAGTGAGCAGTAGATTGGCTGGTCATTTGATGTAAAAGCCGTTTTATCAATTTCAAACAGTGCGTCCCCGATATCGCAATCCAGGTATTTGCTTTCCTCCTGCTGGGCATATACGACATTTAATAGCTTCGTATTGTGAGTCGGAACAACTTGGTATTGCTGTCTTAAAATATCATGCATAGACACGCCGTCAGCAATAAAGGTATCAATAGCGGGAAACAAATCCAGCGGATAATGTGTCACTTCAAAGGTGAGCGGCTGATCATCATTATATAAAATCCGTTTTAATTCAACGACAGGGCACTCGGGATTGATTTGCAGTTTTTCGGCAATGGGTTTTGCCGCCGGAATGATCTCATGAGACAGCACACGATGCTTCGGTTTTTTGCCGGTTGATTCCATAAACTCCGAGTAGCCGTTTACTGCGATCAGCTCTCGTTTTAATTTGGGGCTTTTAACGAACGTTCCTTTTCCCTGCTGCCTGATCAGATAGCCTTCTTCAACTAAATCGAGAATGGCTTTTCTGACGGTAATGCGGCTGACATTATACTTGCTGCAAAGCTCGTTTTCGGTAGGCAGTTTGGCGGTTGGGGAATACACGCCCTTTTTGATGTCATCAGTGATGATTTGTTTTAGCTGAATGTATAAAGGTGTAGAACTTCCGTTGTTTAACAAAGGGTAGCCTCCTTTTAACCTATTATTCATATTATAATGTATTATGACGTTATAATACAAATTTACATTTTATTTTAGAAATATAGCAAAAATGGGAATCGATTACTCTAAAAATAACAGAAAGACCGAGTTGTTTCCAGTGACGAAATAACAGATCAAAAGATAGGGGGATTCTGATGGCTTCATTAACATTTGAACATGTCAAAAAATCATATCACTCACAATTAACGGTGAAGGACTTTGATTTAGATGTAAAGGATAAGGAGCTTTTGGTGCTGGTGGGGCCGTCAGGATGCGGAAAATCGACCACGCTGCGGATGGTGGCGGGACTGGAAAGCATTTCTGAAGGAACCCTTCTTATTGATGGGGAGCGAGTCAATGATCTCCCCCCGAAAGAACGTGACATCGCGATGGTATTCCAAAACTATGCGCTTTATCCGCATATGACGGTTTTTGATAATATGGCGTTTGGATTAAAGCTCAGAAAGATGTCGAAACAGGAAATCACCGAGCGGGTTCAAGCGGCAGCTCGAATTTTAGAGATTGAGCATTTGCTGAAGAGAAAACCAAAGGCGCTCTCCGGCGGGCAGCGGCAAAGGGTGGCGCTTGGCAGATCGATTGTGAGGGAGCCAAAGGTCTTTTTAATGGACGAGCCGCTTTCCAATCTGGACGCGAAGCTGAGAGTGGCGATGCGGACAGAAATCAGCAAGCTGCACCAGCGTTTAGAGGCCACCATTATTTATGTCACGCATGACCAGACCGAGGCGATGACAATGGGTGATCGGATTGTCGTGATGAATGAAGGGGAAATCCAGCAGGTGGCGAAGCCTCATGACATTTATCATTACCCGGCAAATCTGTTTGTCGCAGGCTTCATTGGCTCACCCGGAATGAACTTTTTGAAAGGCATGATTGAAGAGCAGCATGGCGAGCTGTTTTTCACAACTCCTTCGATCCGGCTTCATATTCCTGAAGGAAAAGCGAAGCGGCTGAAGGAGAAGGGATACGCCGGAGAACAGATGATTGCAGGCGTCCGGCCGGAGCATATCACACAATTAACGGGAAATGATCAGCTGTTTGATTCAGCGTGTAAAGCGAAGGTGGAAGTCAATGAAAATCTGGGATCAGAGCTGATTGTCCATGTCACAAGCGGGGACGAGCGCCTCAAGGTCCGCCTGGACGGAAACACGCGAATCGCCGCAGGCGATTCGGTCCAGCTGGCAGTGAAAATGAATCACATCGTCTTTTTCGATGCGGAGACGGAAGAGGCTGTGTATTAGGAAAAGTGCTCCTGAAAAGGCATCTTCAGCTTGAGCAAATTGCAGAAAAGCATCATAAAACAATTTCTAAGTGATCCTACGCTGGCATATCTAGCCCGGTGCTGTCTCTATTCCAAAATCAGCACCGCTAGACAGCCTGCTTGTAAATATCTCTGAAGAAAACGACATGAAGATCATCATTCGCTTACCCGCCCGGACGTACCCATAAACGGTTAAGAGCATGAAGAGTTTTAAGAGAAGAAATCCTTAATAAAGGACGTGGTACAGCGGCCGTCCTTTTCAGCAAATTAATTATCCCGTAATCACAGCTGCCCTGCTGATTTTAAGTCTTTCACTTGCCGTTACATTAAACGGAGCGACACGGTTTCACCATCCTTATAGAGTCAGACTGTTTTAAAAAAGACCCCATCAGGTCTTTTTTTGTGTTTTTCCCAAATCATTTCCTTTACAGGATTGACGTTACATCTTTAAATGCATATAATCATATAAAAATAGTGGGTATTTAATCTGTGAAGGAAGGTGGCCATTCTGATGAAGCGAAAAAGAGTCTGCACTCTCATCATCATAGCTGCTTTTTTAAGCCTCACTGCATGTACAGCCAATGAAACAAGCGGATCGAGTGAGGGGCGGCCTTTGTTTTCGCTGTAATAAGGTTTCACCTTTTCAAGATGAAGAGAAGTCTATGTGTTTATCAATTTTACGAAGCAGATGATCCTCTTCGACGAGTTGGTCAAGCAGAACAAATTCGGCTCTGTTTTGAGAAGAGTTTCTTGTGTGGAACATGAGAAAGACACCGTCCTTTTTAGTCTTTCTTTTATTTTATTACAGGAGATGGATATTTTAAGGAAAAATAAAGGCTGTCGAGATTTTCTCGACAGCCTGAGTGAACATTTTTAATATTCACTCTTTTTTTGATAATAGGTTACTAAAATATCTATTTTATAATATTAGTCGACTATTCTCTGGAGGAGTAACTGATAAAAATTCTTTTAAGATTCTACATAATTCTATAATTCCTGTCTCTAAAACATTATCGTTTAGATATGAAAAGCTTAATCTTAAATGATTTGTTTCTGGTTCACCAGAAAAACATACAAAACCTGGTAGAAAAGATAGGTTTTTCTTTTGACATTCTAATAATAACTGTTTGGTATCCCACTTTTCAGGAATGGATATCCAAATATTTAATCCTCCTTTTGGTTCTATCCACTCAACACCTTCAGGCATATGTTTCTTTAACAACTTAATTACTAAATCTCTTCTTATTTTTAATGCAGTTCTTAATTTTTTTATATGATCTTCCATTCTTTTAGATTGAAAGAGTGGATATAAAGCTTTTTGTGTTAATAAAGGACTTCCAAGGTCAGCATTCATTTTTGATGATACCAAACGATTAAAAATAGTCCCATCTGCAGTTAGTAATCCTATTCTACAACCAGGAATTAGTGTTTTACTTAATCCTTTTAAATATATAACATTCCCCTTAGTATCCAAACTTTTAATTGGATTTGGTGGTTTTTCATTGTAATAAATTTCACTCCAAGGATCATCTTCAATAATTATTATTTGAAATTCTTGAGCAATTGTTAACAGTTGTTCTCTTCTATCGTTACTAAGAACTATTCCTGTGGGATTGTGGAAATTAGGGATTGTATATATTAATTTAGGATTTTTTGTTTCACATAGTTTAATTAATATGTCTGTTCTTATTCCATTTTTATCTATTGGAACGGGTAAAATTGAGGCTCCTCGCGAACGGAATATGTCTAATGCTGCTGGATAAGTAGGCGCTTCTGCTATAACTACATCTCCTGGACCAATAAATGTCCTTGCTACTAAGTCTATTCCCTGTTGTGTACCGTTTGTAACTAAAATATCCTTTTCGCTAACATTAATTTTTTGTTTCTTTAAAACTCGTTTCATAGCTATTCTTAAATCTAAGTCTCCCTGAATCGGTCCATATTCTGATAAGATAAGAGGATTTTTTTCTAACATTATATGAATCTCGTTTTCTAGATATCTATTTGGCAAGAGAGAGGGAGCAATAGCTGCTAATGAAAATTGTAAACTATGATCTGACGAATTGTAATGTGTATCAAAATGTGTTCTTGGAAGATAATCTTGTATTGAAAGTTGCCACTTGTATGGACTCCCCATGTTTTTTGATTTTTCACACTTTATGGAATGCGATTTAACAAAAGTTCCTTTTCCTTGTACTCTTTTGACAAGGTTATTTTGTTCAAGTAGATCATAAGCTTTCACAACTGTAAGAAAACTCACCTCTAAATTTTTGGACATTTCCCTAATTGAAGGTAGACACTCCTCCTCATTTAATATCCCTGACCGTATTCTGTCGGATAGATTTTCGTATATTTGTTGGACAAGGGATATTCTGCTATTTCTGTTCAATTCAATTTTCAAATTTAATTCCTCCGTAAAACCATCAAGGTGTTATAGTGTTATGTTTACTGTTATTCTAATTATTGGTTTATATTAGGGTCATACCATACAATATAACTTATTTTGAAAATTATAAAAAGGAGGAATTCGTATGTCAGACAGTGCTCTTCAACTTAAACGTTCAGTACAAAGCCAAGATACTTTTATGGATGGTGTGAAAGCTTGCTTGCCGACTGTGTTTGGTTATCTCAGTATTGGTTTTGCAGCAGGGGTAGTTGCAAAGACAGCTGGTCTAAGTGTTCTAGAAATTGCATTGTTATCCCTATTCCTTTATGCAGGTTCAGGACAATTTGTAACAGCTGGTATGATTTTGGCTGGAAGTACAATTACTTCCATTCTCTTTTCAATCTTTTTAGTAAATCTGCGACATTTGCTATTTAGTGCTTCTTTAGCGCCTTATTGTCGTAAATTTTCCGCTTGGAAAAACTTTGTTATTGGTTCGCAAATTACGGACGAAACATTTGGTGTTGCATCCAATCATCTAGAAAATAGGAAGGAAGCGAATTTTTCTTGGCTACTCGGATTAAATATAACAGCATATATCAATTGGTTACTTGCTAATGTCCTAGGAGGTATCTTTGGAGGTTTAGTAACAGATACAGAGTCTATAGGGATGGACTTTGCTTTACCTGCGATGTTCGCTGGCCTATTGGTTCTACAGATTTTGAGTAAGACCAATAAAGCTCTCGAAATATCAATAGCTATCTTTACAATTTTTTGTTTGATCGCTGTTAACTATTTAATGCCAGGTATGTGGGCCGTCATGGTGACAACTATTATTGCTTCAACAGTCGGGATGGTGATTAAGAAATGGAATTGAGATTAGATATTTTACTCATTGTTTTAGGTACAGGTATTGTTACATTATTACCTAGAGTAATCCCACTCCTTTTTTTAAGTAAAATAGAGTTGCCTAAATGGTTTTTGAGTTGGCTAAGTTTTGTACCGGTTACTGTTATGACTGCTTTGTTGGGTCAAGAACTTCTTTTTGAAGAGAATAATTTTTCACCTCTCTCAAATAGTCATGAGTTATTAGGAATCATACCAACTTTTTTAGTTGTTTTATTAACTAAGAGTTTACTAGGTGCTGTAGTGGCAGGAATGATAACTATTAGTTTACTAAGATATTTTCTATACTTTTAAATATAAAGGAAAGAACAAAAGCGCAAGCGCCTTGATCAGCCTCGGGCAATTAAGACGCTCATGAATAGAAGGTGCTCTTTACCTTCAATTCATGAGTCGCTTATGACCTCGAGGGGCTAGGCGCTGGAGCTGGATGCCAAGCGCTTATCCACAGTACAAGAATTTTAAGGTAGTAATAACGCCAATAGTTTCCATGTATCGTACGTATTCTCTACGCAACCCTTGTAGCTTTTCGCTCCCATGTCTAAAACTTGTCAAATGCATCTCATTCGTTCGTTACACCTATCCAAGTGGTAGGGGCCAGTCCTTCTAAAGGAATAGGTAAGAGCTCTTTTGCACAATAAATCCGGTACTTCGTACTTTCTTTGGTATCCTACGAATAAGCTCATATTCGAAAGATATTAATCTTAAAAACTACCGGTTATTTTAATTTCTAATTAGTCTATTTTTTGTTTGTCTTGTATTTTAAAAGCTCCTCCTAAGAATGATTTTGTATTGTGTGTGTATAATTATCTTAAACGAGTATCCCTTTTGCTCAGAATATGTTTACCAAAGTTATCTAAGGGTGCTCCTCACAAGGAGCACCTTTTTCTTACGGCCAAATCTCGTCCGCCCATTCGGGATGGTCGATAAATGGATTGCGGTTGTGCTGATATTTCTCATAAATGATTTCATTTCTTTTTCGCTCACGATCGTCAACCGGGTCCTGTTTATTCCAGTCGAGCAGGACAGATTGTTTGCCAATATAAGGAGCTGAACCGTTGCCGGTCTTATGATTAAGCTCAAGGTCAGGGTAGCCGTCATCACCTTCGTAACGGACAGCCATGTAAAACAGCATGCGGGCGATATCGCCTTTCACTTCATCACGGGGCTCCCATGAATCTCCGTCGTAATAATTGCCGGGCGCTTTCGTATATTCTGTGCCGCCATTGTCAAAATCCATATTTCCTCTGGCGCTGTTGACTTGGACATCAGCCGGGCGCAAATGGTGAATGTCTGTGCCGGGCCCTTTGCTCGTACCAAAATCGCCATGAGATTTCGCCCAGACGTGCTCGCGGTTCCAATCTCCGGCATTGCCGCCGTTCAGGTTTTTCGACCGCGATTCATTCGTATAGAGCAGGATGACGTTATTTGGGTTTGCCAGATCTTTATCGGTTTCTTTCAGCGCGTTCCATACTTCGCTGTAGGACAGCATCGTGTGTCCGCTGATGATACGGTGCAGGGCGCTTTTTAGCGATTTTCCTGTTTTTCCTTCAGCCCCTTCATAATAGGTATCAGTGTCAGCGTAGGGTGCAGCGGGAGCGGCTAACGTGAGAAGGCCCCCGGTCCCTGAGGTGGAAGACGCCAATCGGTCATTCAAGCTGAATGCGGTTTGCGCGCTTGCTGAAGCCGCGGGCGCGAACCATCCTGAAATCAGTAATACACAGACGAGCGGCAGAAACCTTGCTTTTTTTGTCATCACTTGCCCTCCTTTTATCAGATCATGTCTATTATCTAAAATTGAAATAAAGGATAAAAGTGTCATTTTGTATATTTTTCATTAAATTTGTAAATTGGTTCCTTTGGTGGAGGCGGAAATCCGCTGTTTTAATATCTTTTGGCCCTGTTTTTGCTCCAGCTGGGAGGGGGCGTGGCCTGCTCTTTTTTCAATTGAATTGGTATGTCCGAACACATCATTACGCAGTTCCGCATTCATGATGACCTGTTTTCGGCTGCCTCGCTGCCCATTGCTTTTAGTCCATACCCTTCGATTTTCTGATCTTAGGATAGATACTGTGACCAAAAAATAAACGTTTTTTTGGTTAATCTGCCAATGAACTGTCGTGTTCCTCCTTCTATAATGAAGTCACCATAACGCCCAGAGGGGGGAGTGCATGGAAAAGCAGAAGCTTTCAGTGAAAAACAGCATCACAGATTATATTGAATGGCTCGCCCAATACGGTGCGTCTGCGGATGGCGGCGTAACGAGGCTCTTGTACACAAAAGAGTGGATGGATGCGCAGCTCGCCGTGAAGACGGAAATGTCTTCATTCGGGCTTGAAACAAGATTCGATGACGTCGGCAATGTTTTTGGAAGGCTCTTGGGCACCGAGTCTCCGGATGAAGTGATTGTAACCGGTTCACATATCGATACGGTCATCAATGGAGGAAAATATGACGGTGCTTATGGCGTTCTGGCGGCAATGCTTGCGTTAAAGCAGCTCAAGGAAACATACGGAGCGCCGAAAAAAACGCTCGAGGCGGTCTCCTTGTGTGAGGAAGAGGGCAGCCGTTTTCCAATGACCTATTGGGGATCAGGGAATATGACGGGTGTATTTTCAGGACAGGATGCAATAGAGCCAAGAGACGAGTCAGGGGTCTCTCTGCAAACAGCGATGTATGAGAACGGTTTTGGCAAAGGGGTGTTTCAGGCAGCATATCGGACAGATATCAGCGCATTTGTTGAGCTTCATATTGAACAGGGGCAGACGTTGGAAATGTCAGGCCGGGATCTTGGCATTGTGACAAGTATTGCGGGGCAGAGGCGGTATCTCATCACGCTGGAGGGGGAATGCAATCACGCGGGAACCACTTCCATGAAATGGCGTAAGGACCCGCTTGCGGCCGGCAGCCGGATCATTCATGAACTGCTGCTGCGCGCGGAAGAGCAGCCGGATGAGCTCCGTCTGACATGCGGCAAAATAACGGCAGAACCCAATGTAGCCAATGTCATCCCTGGCCGCGTGCAGTTTTCAATCGATATTCGCCATCAGCATCAGCATGTGCTAGAACAGTTCCATGAAGACATGGCTGCTTTGATCAACCGCGTTTGCCATCAAAAAGGAATTCACGCCGTGATTGATGAATATATGAAGATAGAGCCTGTGCCGATGGACGAAAGGCTGAAGGCTGCGGCTCTTGAAACAGCGGCAGAAAACGGCAACAGCTGTGAAGAAATGGTAAGCGGAGCAGGGCATGACGCGCAAATGATCGGACGGCGCCATCCGGCTTGTATGCTGTTTGTGCCAAGCCGAAGCGGCATCAGCCACTCACCGAAAGAATATACCTCAGCCAGACAGCTTGAGATCGGCGTCCGCGCACTGACTGATTTATTATACAAACTGGCTTACTGATAAGGAGGAATGGCTGTGTCAGGCAGAAAAGAATTATGCACACCGTTAAGAACGATTATGACGCCGGGCCCTGTTGAGGTTGATCCGCGTGTATTAAGAGTGATGAGCACCCCGGTAGTCGGCCAATTTGATCCGGCGTTTACAGATATCATGAATGAAACGATGGAAATGCTTCGAGAGCTGTTTCAAACAAAAAATCGCTGGGCCTACCCAATTGACGGCACATCACGGGCGGGAATCGAAGCGGTGCTGGCAAGTGTGATTGAACCTGAAGATGATGTGCTCATCCCCATTTACGGGCGCTTCGGTTATTTGCTGACTGAAATTGCCGAGCGGTACGGGGCAAATGTTCATACGCTTGAGTGCGAGTGGGGAACGGTTTTTGACCCGGAGGACATCATACGGGAAATAACAAAAGTGAAGCCGAAAATCGTCGCGATGGTGCACGGCGAAACATCGACAGGGCGGATTCACCCGCTGAAAGCAATCGGCGAAGCCTGCCGCGCACAGAATGCATTGTTTATCGTCGATGCAGTTGCGACGATCGGAGGCTGCGAGGTCAAAGTCGATGATTGGAAGATTGACGCAGCCATCGGCGGCACGCAAAAATGCTTGTCTGTCCCGTCGGGGATGGCGCCGATTACATATAATGAGCGGGTGGCGGATGTGATTGCGGCTCGTAAAAAGGTGGAGCGCGGGATTGCGACACAAGCGGACAGGGCAGCGCTTTCAGGAAACCGGCCGATCACAAGCAACTATTTTGATTTAAGTCAGCTTGAGGATTATTGGAGTGAAAGACGGCTCAATCATCATACTGAAGCGACGACGATGCTGTATGCCTTACGTGAAGGTGTCAGGCTGGTGCTTGAAGAAGGCCTTGAAGCCCGATTTGAGCGGCATCGTCACCATGAGACCGCATTAGCGGCAGGGATTAAGGCGATGGGGCTGAAGCTGTTTGGAGATGACAGCTGTAAAATGCCTGTTGTCACCTGTGTAGAAATTCCGGACGGCATTGACGGCGAGTCTGTCCGTCACATGCTGCTGGCGCAATTCGGCATCGAAATTGCCAGCTCATTCGGACCGCTGGCGGGAAAGATCTGGAGAATCGGCACGATGGGCTACAGCTGCAGAAAAGAAAACGTGCTGTTCGTGCTTGCTGGGTTAGAGGCTGTGCTGCTCAGACATGGCGCAGCGATCGAAGCTGGAAAAGCGCTCCAAGCGGCGCTTGACGTGTATGAAAACGCTGGCCGTCAGGCGGCGGTATAAAGGAAGCTTGCGGAATCTCCGCAAGCTTTTTTAGTCATATGATGTGCTATTTCTCCAATCCGTTTTTCTCCGTTTGACTCTTTTTACAAATCTTCTTTCTCCGTGTTGTATTTTCTGACGAAGCAAGAGTCATTTTTTCTTCCATCATCTATTCTTTATACAAGTTACCTATAAAATCACGCTGAACTTGTTGATTCTCACAGCAATGTAAGAGAGGGGGATACAGCATTGGGAAATTTGCACATGATGGTAGATACGCTTCTGGAAGATCGGGAGGAGGCTGTGCTGGCGACCATTGTTCAGGTTGAAGGCTCCGCGTATCGAAAAGCAGGCGCCTCTATGCTCTTTAAGAAAAATGGGGATAGGGTCGGCCTGCTGAGCGGCGGATGTGTGGAAGAAGATTTATTCCAAAGAATCAGTGAGCTGGGTGATCAGCTGACGTCAGCGCTGATTTCTTATGATATGCGGGCGGAGGACGATCTTTCCTGGGGCATGGGAGCCGGATGCAACGGCATGATTCATATTTATATAGAAGCAATCACTCAGGAAAAAAGACGGCACTATGAAAGAGTGAGAGACTGCCTTCATGCTGGCAAAGCAGTAACAGCCGTTACGCAGGTTGACGCCTCCCGTTCTTTATTTCTGACGGAAAATGGGCATTTCGGGAATTGGCCGGACGCGCCTCTGCAAGACATACAACGTACCGTTTCTACGCTTCATTTGCCGCATTTTGATCCATCTGCCAACCTGTTTATTCAGCGGATTGAACCGAAGCCGCGCCTCATTCTGTTCGGAGCGGGACCGGATATTGTGCCGCTTGCCAATTTGGCGGCTGATACTGGATTTTCTGTGATTGTGACGGATTGGCGTCCCGCTTATTGCACATCCTCTCTATTCCCAAAAGCGGATCAGCTGATCACCGCTTTTCCGGAACAAATGCTCAGTGAATTTCAGTTTTTGCCGCAGGATGCAGCCGTTGTGGCAACCCACCATTTTCAGCACGATCAAGAGATCATCGCTTTCTTATTTTCTCAACAGCTTCATTATATCGGTTTGTTAGGTTCGGCAAACCGTACGAAGCGGCTGCTGAACGGAAAACAGCCGCCGGCTCACTTTTACAGTCCGGTCGGGCTGTCAATCGGTGCGGAAGGTCCCGAGGAAATCGCCGTCAGCGTTGTTGCGGAAATCATTCAAACAAGAAAACGGTTGGCGGCTGTATGAGAGTCCCCTATCTGATCGGCGTGTTTCTCGCTGCCGGCAAAAGCAAAAGAATGGGCCGAAACAAGCTTGCTTTGCCGCTGAAAGGAGAAACCATCGGATCGCTTTCCTTGAAAACGGCTCTTCTGTCCGGCCTTGATCACGTGCTGATCGTCGAGCGGACAAAACATGCTTCCCTTGAATGGATGGGAACGCCCTATCACGCTCCGCCTTTTCGAAAACGCTGGAGTCTGCACGTGTGTCGAGACGCAGAAAAAGGTCAAGGGCATTCAGTCAGCGGCGGGGTGAGAAAAGCGGAAAGCATGGGAGCGGACGGCGTTGTCATTTTGTTAGCCGACCAGCCGCAGCTTTCCGTTGATCATCTCAATGCCCTTGTGGCGATGGCACCTGAGTCGTTTGCCGTATCTTCGTTTTCAGGCGCGCTCACCCCGCCAATTTATTTCTCAGCAGCGTGTTTTCCTTATATAAAGAAGCTAAAGGGAGATGAGGGGGCCCGCAGACTTCTGAAAAACGGACAGCTTGGAAGAGGAGCCGTTTTGGAGGCAAAGGAAGGCGCGGAGCTGAACGATATTGATACACCGGAGGAATACGAGATGGTAAGGAGGGCGATGGTGTGAACAGGCAAGAGCCAACAGCGAGGGTGAATATTCAAGTATGGAAACCGGCAGCGCTTGATGAAGCCTATTCGCTTCTAGAGCAGTTTGCCCCGAATGTGTGTGCCGCATCGGGCAGCACACTGCTTCAGCTTCAGTGGGATAAGGGAATTCTTCCGAAACAGCACCTTGTCAGTCTTGAAGGAATTGAAGAGATGAGGGGGATCAGCGTCAGTGACACCCACGTGTCGATCGGAGCGCTCACGACACTGAATGAATGCAGAAAGCATCCTTTCATCAAGAGGGCGCTTCGCTGTTTCAGCGATGCTGCTTCCGCCGTCGCCGCACCGGGTATCCGCAGCCGGGCCACAATTGGCGGAAATATCGCGAGTAAAATCGGCGATTTGCTTCCGCTCTTGCTCGTGCTTGATGCGGAGCTTGTCGTGTATCAAAAGGAGCTGGTCAGGCTGCCGCTTGGCGATTGGCTCGCAGATGAAAACGATGGAAATGCTATCGTCACGCATGTCATCATCCCGCGTGCGGAGGGAGAGCGTGTGTTTTACCGCAAGCTTGGGAGGCGCCAGGCTTTTACAGGAGCGGCTGCTGTAGCGGCTGGACGTTTTTTGAAAGACGGCGGCATTCGCCTCGCCGCTGGCCATGCCGATATTACACCTGAAAGATTATTGGAAAGTGAAGCGAAGTGGATGGTGTCAGGATGGGATCCGCACGAGCTGTACGAAACGCTTCTCCATGAGCTGCCATTTTCCGCAGATGCTTTTATGTCAGCGGCATACAGAAAAAAAGCCGCTGCCAACGTCATCATGTCAGAGCTGATGGCAGAGGGGGGGGAATAAATGATCATCAACAAACTGTCAAGAGTCAGGCCGGATGGAAGAGAAAAGGTCACAGGGGAACTGAAATATATGACCGATCTCAGCTTTCGCGGAATGCTGCATGGCAAGGTGTTAAGAAGCGCTTATCCTCATGCGGAGATTGTGTCGATTTGCACCATGAAAGCTGAAGAAATGGAAGGTGTGCGGGCTGTCGTCACTCATAAAGATGTTCCCGGATTAAACCGATTTGGCATAGTCATCCCTGATCAGCCGGTTTTATGCGAGAACAGAGTACGGTATGTCGGGGATGCGATTGCCGCCGTGGCTGCGGAAACGCAGGAAATCGCGGAGGCTGCGCTGGAGCTGATTCGTGTTGAGTATAGAGAGCTGGAGGTCATTGATTCACCGGAAAAAGCGCTTCGGCCGGACGCGCCCAAGCTGCATGAGGACGGGAATATCCTGCACCGCGCGTTTTTTTCAAACGGCGATGTGGAGGAAGGATTTCAAACATCTGATACAGTTCTTGAAGAAACCTATGAGCTGCCCCGGCAGATGCATACGTATATGGAAACGGAAGGAGGCACAGCCGTTCCGGAGGATGATGGGGGCTTTACGATGTATGCAGGAACACAGCACGGCTATAAAGACCGTTTCCAGCTTTCACGCATATTTGAGATTCCTGAAGAGAAGATCAGGGTTGTGTCGAGTCCGATGGGCGGCTCGTTCGGAGGAAAGGATGAGCTGAATATCCAGCCGTATGCCGCGCTTTTGGCCCTGAAAAGCGGACGCCCTGTCAAAATCCATCAGACGAGAAAGGAATCTGTACGTTCTGGCATTAAGCGCCATCCGATGAAGGTGACAATAAAAACGGGAGCTGATCAAACAGGAAAGCTTTTGGCTCATGACGTGAAAATTGTGGCGGACACAGGTGCTTACGCCACGCTTGGACCCGCGGTTCTTGATTTTTCTGTCGAGCATGCCGCGGGGTCGTACCGTATTCCGAATATCCGGACGGAAGGAATATCTGTGTTTACGAACAACGGAGTGGCGGGAGAATTTCGGGGCTTTGGCGGCAATCAAATCACATTTGCCCTCGAAACCCATCTCGACCGTCTCAGTGATAGGCTCGGTATCGACCCGCTGGAGCTGAGAAGAAAAAATATCAGAAAACCGTATGACTTAGGGCCGCTGGAGCATCGGATTGCACCGACTGACGGAGCGGCACAGGTGTTGAATGCCATTTCTGAATCTCCCATTCTGACAAGAAAACGCCGGTACTCCGGGTATATACGGAGCGGCACGGGAGCGGCAATAACGATGCACGGCGGCGGGCTGGGGTATGGCCGAATGGATGCGGCGGGAGGCCGTTTGTCCCTTTCAAGTGACGGCAAAATCACAGCTTCGTTCGGATTTGAAGAATGCGGACAGGGCATTCTGGCAGCGATTGAACATATCGTCACAGAGGAGCTTGGCTGTGCCGCAGAGGATATTTCCATTGTGATCGGAGATACCGCAAAGGTGCCGAAGTCAGGCTCCTCCACAGCATCCCGCGGCACAAGCATGGCGTGGCACGCAATTCAGCGTTTGAAGAAGCCGTTTCTTTCTCGCTTGAAAAAACGGGCGGCAGAATGGAGCGGCAGTTCAGCCGAAAATCTTATTCTCGGCGCCGCAGGTTTGCGTGACAAAAACACAGAGGCACTCATGGTGACGTATAAGGAGCTGGCTGAAAAAGGCCCTTTGGCAGAGGAAACGGCATTTGACTTTCCAACAACGCCTGATCCTGTGGATGGCGGACATTTTCTCTACTCATTTGGAGCAGCCGCCGTTGAAGTGGAGGTGGATCTATTAACAGGCGAGGTCAAAGTGATAGATTGTGAGCACGCCATTGCGGCAGGTCCGGTTGTCAGTCCGCAGGGTTACCGGGGCCAAATTGAAGGCGGTGCCGCCATGGCGCTCGGCTATACGCTGATGGAGGAAGCGAAAATGACGGACGGCCGTTATGCTGCGGGAAATCTCGATCACTATTTGATCCCAGTCGTCAAAGATGTTCCTTGCATGAAGGTGATCGCAATAGAAGAACTGATGAAGGGAGACGCATACGGACCGCGGGGAGTTGGCGAAATTGGAACGATCGCTATCACTCCCGCTATTGTAAAGGCTGTCCATGATGCGGTCGGCTGCTGGATAAACAAACTGCCGATTTCGAGAGAAGAGCTGCTGGAAGCGATAGACAGAAAGGGGCTGAAGCAATGGACGTAAAAGAAGCTGGCTTACTTCCTGTAAAAAAGGGACAGTACCGAATGACCGTAAATGGGCAGGAGCGTGAGGTGACAGCCATTCCCACGGCTCGTCTAAGTGACCTGCTTAGAAAGGAATGTCAGCTGACCGGGACAAAGGTGTCCTGCGGAATCGGCCGCTGCGGAGCATGCTCCATCCTAATTGACGGAAGGCTGGCCAATGCGTGCATGACGATGGCCTATCAAGCAGACGGCCACTCCATCACAACCATCGAGGGGCTTCAAAAAGAAGAGCTGGATATGTGCCAAACCGCTTTCTTGGAAGAAGGCGGCTTCCAATGCGGCTACTGTACGCCGGGAATGATCATTGCGCTTAAAGCATTGTTCGAAGAAAACCCGCATCCCACAGATGAAGACATAGAAGAAGGACTGGCAGGGAATTTGTGCAGATGTACCGGTTACGGCGGAATTATACGGTCGGCCTGCAGGATAAGAAAAGAGTTGAACAGAGGAAAAGTGAAGTCCGATTTTTAAAGTCGGACTTCACTCGTGTGAAAAATTGATTTTTGCAATTGGACGATTAAGGGACATTCGTTTATGTTCTCGACGCCAATACGAGACACTTGATCTCGCAATCATTTCTTCTTATAAATCACTAACACCAGCCAATAAACCGATAAGACTCAAAAAAATGGTGATCGCAAGGAAAGCCCAGACTAACGCAGCGAATGGCGTGTTGATTCCCACGCCTTCTTTCCATTTGAAATTCCGGCTTGTTCTGAACTTTCCCAGCTGAATACATAAAATCACATTTAACAATACTGATATGGCAAGTGCTGCTACTAAATATAAGTTCAAACCCATCAACCTTTCTTTTTAGGCTTTCCTCTAGTGTAATCGATAAGCAGATGTGGATTTCAAGAGTCATTATTATGTTTTTTAAAAAATATAGATGATGACGTTACGAAACTAACAAAAGAAAAAGTTTGCGGTTTTTTTGCGGTCTTACATATTTTTGGTAATGTTATAATATTACATAAAAAGGAGGGATCCTGTGAATCCGGTTTTACCTTCGTCGGAAGTTGGCGTCAAAATCAATGAATGGTATAAGATGATTCGTCAATTTAGTGTCCCGGATGCAGAGATTTTAAAGGCTGAGGTGGAGCAAGAAATCAATCAGATGGAAGAGGATGAATATTTGCTGATTTATTTCTCATTAATGAAATTCCGTCATCAGCTCATGTTAGATTATTTGGAACCTGTAACAACACGTATAAGACCAACTATTGAGGAACTTCTTGAAAAAATTGAGGCTTCAAATAAAGGCATATCTGGCCTGTTGTCGTATTATTCTCTGTTTTTCAGAGGGATGTACGAGTTTGATAAGAAGCAATACATGAAAGCTATTTACTATTATAGAGAAGCCGAAAAGCAGCTTATACATGTCCCTGATGAGATCGAAAGGGCAGAGTTTCATTTTAAGTTAGCTGAAGCATATTATGGTATGAAGCAAAGTCATGTGTCTATGCATCACGTTAAACAAGCATTGGATATTTATAATCAATATGAACTTTATAAGGTGCGAAAAGTCCAATGTATGTTTGTTATTTCAGGGAATTATATTGATTTTAAACGTTATGAAAAAAGTCAGCCGCATCTTGAAAAAGCATTAGAGTTATCTAGGGAATTGAATAACAAGAGGTTGATTAGTTCTGCGTTATATAATTTAGGCACAAATTTTGCTGACAGTGGTGATTACGAGCAAGCGGAAGTATTCATGAAGCAAGCTGTGGAAATAACAGAAAAAGAAAAGCTCACAAACTTGCCACATTCTTTATTTTCTTATGCAAAAATCCTTTTCAAACAAGGAAAAATGAATGAAGCTATCCAAGTAAGTAAGAAAGGTTTGTCAGCAGCTCTTTATCAAGGTGATGAGCTCTTCGCAAAATTACAGGGTTATTTAAAAGCTCTTTACGTTGATGCGGTGGATCAACATGGAGTTAATCAGACCATAGAATACTTAGAAAAGAATAAGAACTATTCGTATGTTGAAGACATTGCCTGTGAGACCGCAGCTGCTTTTGCAAACTCAAAAGAATTTGAAACATCCTATGTTTATCATCAGAAAATGGTTGAGACTCAAACACAAATTCAAAGGGGAGAATGCCTGTATGACTTTTAAAAAGAGGTTGAGCATTATCCTGGGTTTGTCATTTGTTTTCCTATGTGGTTTCGGTACCGACTTTACAGAGAACCAAACTCAAAACACAATTCATCTTGCTTCAGATCGTCTTCAAACTTGAAAATATTACTCTGAACCTCCTTTGAAAATGGAGGTTTTTATTGTGAAAAAGAAAACCCTATGCGAGGCCTAGGGTTCCAAAAAAGCTTTCAGCGTTGTATGAAGAAAACTCCCCCCGAGTGCTTTTTGGTTCGCCAACCAAAATATCAACATACGGAGGAGTTTTTATATCAAAAGACACTAACAGTTTGGCACACACGACATGGAATTGTAAAGCTGTGCATGATGGGGTCTGCTGCTAGGTAAACAAGCCGTTCATTTCAAGCGAAGAACTGCGATAGAAAGGGGCTGAAGCAATGGACGTAAAAGCAGCTGAATGATTTCCTATGAAACAGAAACAATTCCGAATGACCGTAAATGGTCAGGAGCGTGAGATGGAAGCCATTCCCGCGACTCGTCTAAGTGACCTGCTTAGAAAGGAAATTCAGCTGACCGGAACAAAGGTTTCCTGCAGAATCGGCCGCTGCGGAGCATGCGCCATCCTAATTGACGGGAAGCTTGCCAATGCGTGCATGACAAGCGGACTTTTAGTATCTAGAAGACTTCGGGATATTTCCTCGCAGGCAATTTTCTGAAAAATAAATCATTTCATTAGATTAATCTATACTTTAGAATAATTGATTATATTCTGAAAAGATTCAGGGGTGGACTTATGAAAACGATCGGCCTTATTGGCGGAATGAGTTGGGAATCTTCGGCTGAGTATTATCGAATGATCAATGAGGAGATAAAAAAGAAACTAGGAGGGCTGCATTCTGCAAAATGCGTTTTGTACAGTGTCGATTTTAAGGAGATTGAACACTATCAGTCAGAAGGGGCTTGGGATAAAGCAGGTGCGGCTTTAGGGAAAGCTGCGAGATCATTAGAAAAAGCAGGCGCAGACTTTATCGTCATATGTACAAATACTATGCATAAAGTGATTGGCTATATCCAGCAAATGATCACTATCCCTATTTTACATATTGCAGATGCAACTGCCGATCAAATCACGAGACAAGGTATTCGTTAAGTAGGTTTACTTGGAACGAAGTATACGATGGAACAAGATTTTTATAAATCACGTATTGAGTCTCACAATATCAATGTCATTGTGCCTGCTGATGAGGAAAGAGAAGTAATCAATCATATTATTTATCAGGAGCTGTGTTTAGGCGAAATCAAACAGTCGTCTAAACACATGTATAAGAAGATCATCAATCATTTGGTGGATCGAGGTGCAGAAGGGATTATTCTTGGATGTACTGAAATTGGATTACTAGTAAAACCAGAGGACTCTGAAGTGCCATTATTTGATACAGCTTTCATCCATGCTCAAACAGCAGTGAATACATCTCTTTCCTTGTAGCTGTGTATGCTGCCAAGTGAAAAGAGTATAAGACATACTTTTCATCTGACTATAATCAAACGTTAAAGCTGCCATGGAGAAGCCCGCCTCACCGGCGGGCTTCCTTCTTAACTCCCCCTATACACCTGATAACCAAAAGGCGACAGCAAAAGCGGGATATGATAATTCGCATCTGAATCTGCAAGCTGAAAGCGGACGGTGACGATGGTTAAAAACGGCTGATCGGCTGTATTTATGTTTTTGCTCGCAAAATACTCTCCTGCATGAAATTCTATGACATATTCTCCGGGCACCAGCTCTTCCCCTGCGAGAAGCGGCGCATCGACTCGGCCGTCAGCGTTGGTGAATGCCTCTGTCAAAAGGCTTCCGCCGTACAGCCGCTTCAATTCAATTTTTACGTTCGCGGCGGGTTTGCCGCAGGTTAAATCCAAGATATGGGTTGTCAGCTTTCCCATCAGGCCTTCAGGCTCCGAAATTCTTCAGTAGCTTTCTGTTTTTCTTTCTCGGCGTCTTCTCTTGTCACGGTAAAGCGCTGGAAGCCGAATGGCGGGCGCGGTTCGGTGTAGACTTTTCCTTTGGACCCCGGGATTTCCTCAACGACTGTGTCCCATGTGTGATTTTGAGATTGGAAGGTGACGTCGGTGAGCTGCGGGAATCTCGTTAAAATTCTGCAACCGATATGATAGATTAAATTTTGGATTGAAGGGGTTTCAAGTTCGTGAAACACGGCGCTTGCCAAGTCGCGGACCTGTTCAGCCGCGACGTAGCGGGCGGGATCTGAAGCGTATGCGTCATTTGTGTTTTCGTAATGCCAGCCGATGTTTAGATGGACAAACAGCGGGCGGTTGCCGTCTTCGGGGAGAGTCGTATATTCGTCGCGAATAAAGCCGACGAAAGAGTTGCCGCTCACCTTGACGAGCTGGAGATCTATGATTTCACTGTATTGCTCCTTAATCGTTATGGTATCCCCGGTTCGTTCCGCTTTCAGCACAGACCGAGCCCGTTCATTGCGCGATCTTCTGAAAACGAGCTGGCTTGTGCGGAGCTCTTGCGCATCGTATACGGGCATTGCTTCAAATGGAATCTCTTCGCCTGTCAGAGTAATCGTGTCCATATGAGAATACGTATTTAAAAATCGGTGAGCCACATCGTGTAAGAACCCCTCAATTGTTGTCCCTTCATAGGAAGCGAGATGGCGCTGAATAAAGTTTTTCATTGAGTCTGTAGCCACAACGAGGGTGTTATCCCCGTCTATAAATGACGGCAGGAAGGCGTCTCCGCCAATTTCACATGTCACATCAACGCCGACAACGGTATTGTCTCTCCCTGAAAAAGATGACTCTGGGATTTGCTTTACTCCTGTGAGCGGCTTTAAAAACGTTCGGTATGCAAATACATTTCCTTTGCCGTAAGACATAGTTCTTTTCATTTGCGTCTCTCCTTTTTCAGTTATGATGTCCGCCAGCCGAAAGCGGGCGATGCGGTAAATTTCGATAAGGGCTTGCTGGAACTCGGTTTCCTGTTCGTTCTCGAGCCTTTTCACTAGGGCTCGGTGAATGTCCTGTTTCGTTTTTCCCTTTACCGCTAAAATAAAAGGAAAACCGAAGCGTTCATCATAATGTTCATTCAGCTTGAGAAATTCCTCGTATTCCTCTTGTTCAAGTTTGCTTAGCCCTGCGTTTCGCTGCTCGCTTACTGAGGCATCACTCATTATGTTCTTTGTTCCGAGTCTGGGATGCTTGTTGATTAAATTAAGCTGCGTCTGGCGGTCCGCGGCTTTTAAAATGCCGGCCATTTTGCGGTGAAGATCAGAAAGAGAAGAAAACGGGCGTAATTCCGCCGCTTCCTCCGCAATCCATGAAGAGTGTTCGAAAATAGATCCCAGCGTGTCTGTCAGTGTGTGTCTGTCCATTTGATTCAGGTCATTCATAGTGAACATTGGCATCTTCCTTTACGTTTTTATTTCAGCGTCGATCCGGCTGCTTGGTTTGAAAAAAAGCGTGCAATGCAATTGCCGTCAAACTGCCGATCACAATTCCGCTTCCTGCCAAGACTGAAGCCGCTCCCGGAAGAGAGGAAAACAACGCGGGAACTGTCGTTGCGCCAAGCCCTAAGCTGACGGAAGCGGCAATAATCAGCAGATTGCCTTGCGAGTCGAGATCAACGCTAGAAAGCATTTTGATCCCGTAAGAAATGACCATGCCGAACATGACGATCATCGCGCCGCCGAGAACTGGGTTTGGAATCACTGTTGTCAGTGCAGCTGCTTTTGGAACCAGTCCGATTGCCATCAGCATCATCCCCGTGACGGCGATGACGTTAACACTTTTCATTTTTGATAGCTGGACAATACCGACATTTTGCGAGAAAGCGGTATAGGGAAACGCGTTAAATAAGCCGCCAAGCATAATTGCAAAGCCCTCCGCCCGGTAGCCCTTTTCCAGATCCTGCTCCGACAGCCTGCGGTTTGTGATATCGGCAAGCGCAAAGTAAACACCTGTCGATTCGACCAGACTGACAATCGCAACGAGCAGCATCGTCACAACAGCCGGCAGCTCGAAGGTAGGTGGTCCGAAATAAAACAGAGACGGAACATGAAGCCAGGACGCCTCCATGACATCAGAAAAATCGGCCTTTCCCATGAAGAATGCGGCCGCTGTACCTGCGATAAGGCCGAGCAAAACCGCAATGGAGCGGATAAAGCCTTTAAAGAAATAAAACAGCAATAAGATAAAAGCCGTGACGCCAAATCCGAGAAGCACGTTGTCCAATGACCCGAAGTCTTTGCTTCCATCGCCTCCGGCCAGGTTATTCATTGCTGTCGGAATCAGGCTGATGCCGATAATCATGACGACTGAGCCGGTCACAACAGGCGGAAAAAAACGGACAAGCTTTCCAAAGAAGCCCGCGGCTAAGACGATAATCAGCCCTGCGACGATAATGGCACCGTATATGGCTGAGACACCGTATGTGCCGCCGATGGAAATCATCGGGCCGACTGCGGTAAACGTACATCCGAGCACAACAGGGAGGCCGATGCCGAAAAACCGATTTTTCCATAGCTGCAAAAGAGTCGCCGCCCCGCACATGAACAAATCGATCGCGATTAAATACGTGAGCTGACCCGGATTCAGCCCGATCGCCGCTCCGACGATCAGCGGAACAAGAATGGCTCCCGCATACATGGCAAGCATATGCTGAAGCCCGAGCATCATCAGCTGAAAGGCATTGCGATATTCCTTCATCTTTTTTACACCTCTTTTTCTAATGCGAGTGTATGATCTAATGCCGGAAGTTCAGTTTTCTGTGTTGTTTTTTCTTTTTTGCCGCGCAGGCTGAAAAATAGATTCAAAAAGATGGCGGTCAGACTGCCGGTGATGGTGCCGTCACTGACGAGAATTCTGATTGGAGCGGGGAATTCAGCAAAAATCCCGGGGACCGTGCTGGCGCCGATGCCGAGTGCGATTGAGCAGGCGATGGTCAAGAGGTGGTATTGGTTTTTGAGATCCGCTGCGCTGAGCATTTTGACGCCTGAGGCAATCACCATGCCGAACATGACAACGGTCGCGCCGCCAAGTACAGCAGCAGGAACGGCAGAAGCAAGGGCGGCGATCTTCGGAATCAGTCCGAGACAGACAAGGATACAGCCTGCGGTAACGACGATGTTTCTTGTTTTGACTTTCGTCAGCTGCAATAAGCCGGCGTTTTGCGCAAAGGTGTTATAAGGGAAGGCGTTGAACAGTCCGCCGATGAGAATGGCGATTCCTTCCGCCCGGTAGCCTTTGACAAGATCTTTTTCGGTTAAAGATCTGCCGCATATCTTACCGATCGCATAGAAAACGCCGGTCGATTCGACGATAATGACCATTCCGACGATCAGCATCGTTAAGATCGGGCCGATTTCAAATGAAGGGGCTCCGAAGTAAAACGGCCTCGGGATTTGGAAGAACGGGGCTTCAGCGACAGCAGAAAAACTGACTTTTCCCATGATCGCTGCTGCCGCTGTCCCGGCGGTGATTCCGATCAGAACGGACAACGTTCGGGCAAATCCTTTGAGAAAGCGGTTGAGAACTAAGATCAGGACAAGGACGCCGACAGAGAGGAGAAGGTTTTCGAGCGAACCATATTCGGGGTTGGCGCCGCCGTTTATTTTTTCGCCGCCAGCCATATTTTTCACACCTGTCGGAACAAGTGAAAGGCCGATTAAGGTGACAACGGTTCCTGTTACGACAGGAGGAAATAACACGGTCAGCCTGCCGAAAAATCGCGCAAAGAGAAAGATAAACACACCAGCAGCGATGATGGAGCCGTAAATGGCGTGAATGCCGTAATTCGCGCCGATTGAAATCATCGGGGTGACGGCCACAAATGAACTGCCGAGCATGACGGGAAGACCGATGCCGATGTATGCGCCGCGAAGGGTTTGCAAAAGCGTCGCGATGCCGCACGTTAACAGGTCAATCGCTAACAGGTAAGACAGCTGTTCAGAGGTTACATTCAGCGCCCTGCCGACAAGCAGGGGCACTAAAATCGCACCTGCATACATGGCCAGCACATGCTGAAGGCCAAGAGAAAACACCGCAAACGATCGTTGTTTCACCATAGTCCCTCCTTTTCATGTGAACTTTAGTAACATGATAGCGTGCGAACTGTCGGGTGTCATTGGCTACTGTAGCTGAAAAAGACAGGTGTTATTGCTGGAAGTGACGAAAAACGATTTAATTCGTAAGATTATGTGACGGATGTTAGCTGATTAACCGCTGCATCCGTAAAGCAAGCCGCAAACGCATTGTCGTTTCAGGGTCTTTTAAGCTTTTGCCCAGCAGCTCCTCACATTTTTCAAGGCGGTAGATGACCGTATTGCGATGAACGTACAGACGCTTTGCCGTCTCGGAAATTTGGCAGTGTGTCTCTAAATAGACGGACAGCGTATGAAGCAGGCTTTGATCCTCCTGCTGTTTTTCAGCGAGGCTTTGAAGCGTGGAGTTGTAAAATTTCTTCAAATCCTCAACCGGGAGCAGGCGGAGGAGCTCAGGCACATCTTTTGCGTGATACACTTGGATAAACGCGGTGCTTCTAGACAAATGCCCTGATTGCAAAGCGTCTGAAGCTTCGGTGAACGCGTCGGGAACGTCAATGAGCTTTTGGCATATATTGCTGATGCCAAAGGACACCGTCCGTTTAAATTGAGCTCTGATCTGTGATTGAAACTGCTCTAAAAAGCTGATCACCGATGCGTGCATTTCACTCCAGCTGTCTGTCGCCTCGATCAGAATAATACCGACATTTCCTTTTATAAAAAGATGGGGAGGAAACGGGAAGGCTGATAATTCGCCTTCAAGAAATTCAAATACGCCGTCGGAGGCGAGCTGATTTTCTGTAAAGCTGATTGATTCGTCATTCCGGTCGAGTTTGCCGGCGATGCACATGTATTTTTGATCCCAGCGCAGCTTGAATTCCTTCGCCCGGTTTTTGATTTCATCGTTTGAAGAAAATGAGCGCTCAATAAAATTGCTGAAAAACTCATTGCGCGCACGCCTGCTGAATTGCTTCAGCGCATTTTCTTTCAGCAGTTCAAAGGAAATCACGTTGGCCGCTTGCTCAATCGTGAGAATCAATCCTTTGTCGCCGGCCTGCACCATGTCCGGTATCAGCAGATAGCCGCAATTTTTTTCGTGATTATAAATAGGAAGGACGGAATACGTTTTCTGATCCGGAATCGTACAGAAACAAGTGAAAAACGGACCGGATACGGTATTCAGAGTGCTTTTCAGCTTTTCGGTCTCAAATGAAATCTGATGCGACGCAGACAGCATTTTGGCATGCTGGTCAAGCAGCAGCACAGGTAGCTGAAGGAGGTCTGAGACCTTTTTGAGGAGAGATTGCAGCCCTTTGCCGCTCATAATATGGTTTGTGAATTTTTTGTGCGCGTAAATGGCTTGCTGCAGCTCGTTAGACCGCATATCGAGAATGTGGCTGAGTGTTGCATTCACAATATCCCCGAGGCGGATGTGCTCCGGCAGCTCAATGATCGGAAACGCGTATGAATCGGCCAGTTCGATGATTTCTTTCGGGATATCCTCCAAGTAGCGCTTTGTTTTAATGCCGAGGCCCGCGCAGCCGCGTTTTGCCATTTGCCGAATCAATTCAGATAACTGGTGCGGGTGATCCTTCAGGTGATACGCGGTGGTGACGAGCAATTCATTCTTATGCAGGAAGTCTGCGATATCCGGAGCGTCCATCATATTGACATGCTGAACCTCTCTTTCCCCTCCTGCTTTTCCAGCGATTAAATGGGCGTTTTCAAAAGCCGGTATTTTCATCACATCAAAAATATTCATAGCGCATTCTCCTTTTCTATAAAAACATTGGTTAAGATGAATAATTTTCAATAGGAATTCTAGCGGTTTTGCTGATGTAATACGATCATAGTAGCAGTAAACTGTTGAAAATAGAATGAATTGTGTTACATAAACTGACATGAAAAATCGTCAACCTGACATGGGGGTATCATAATGGCTTACGATATGGTGATAAAAGGTGCGAAGGCAGTTACGCCAGATGGTGTGAAAGAATCTGATATTGCAGTCCAAAACGGCATCATTGCCGAGATTGGTTCGGCCATTGAAGCAAGCGGGGCGACGATGGTCAAGGCAGACGGAAAATACGTGTTTCCCGGTGCGATAGACTGCCATGTTCATTTCAATGAACCGGGCAGAGAGGACTGGGAGGGGATTGAAACAGGTTCGCAGATGATGGCGGCAGGCGGCTGCACCACTTATTTTGATATGCCGCTCAATTGCATTCCATCGACCGTGACGGCAGAGCATCTTCTCGCAAAAGCTGAACTGGGCAGGCAAAAATCAGTCGTGGATTTTGCGCTATGGGGCGGACTTGTGCCCGGCCATATCGATGACATCCGCCCAATGACAGAAGCGGGGGCGATCGGATTTAAAGCATTTTTATCAAGATCAGGCACAGATGAGTTCCGCTCTGTTGATGAACGAACCTTGCTCAAAGGCATGGCGGAAATCGCAGCTGCAGGGAAAATCCTCGCTCTTCACGCCGAGAGCGACGCGATCACAAGCTATTTGCAAATGGTTTTGGCCAATAAAGGAAAGGTGAATGCGGATGCGTACGCCGCCTCCCGCCCGGAGGAAGCAGAAGCTGAAGCGGTGTATCGCACGCTTCAGTATGCGAGGGTGACAGGGTGCCCGGTGCATTTTGTTCATATCAGTACGGCGAAAGCGGTTCGGCTGATCAGAGAGGCGAAACAGGAGGGGCTTGATGTTTCGGTCGAAACATGCCCGCATTATGTCTTGTTCAGCCATGACGATTTACGGGAAAAGGGTTCTGTCGCGAAATGCGCGCCTCCGCTTCGGCCGCGGGAGTCGCAGGAAGCCTTGATCGAGACGCTCATTGCCGGGGACATTGACATGGTTTCCTCAGACCATTCCCCTTGCCGCCCATCCTTGAAGCGGGAGGATAACCTGTTTTTATCATGGGGCGGAATCAGCGGCGGGCAGTTCACTTTATTAGGCATGCTTGAACTCGCGCTTGAACACCAGATTCCGTTTGAAACCATCGCTGAATGGACAGCGGCGGCACCTGCGAAACGATTCGGCCTTCACAAAAAAGGGCGGCTGGAAGCGGGGTGTGATGCGGATTTTGTTCTCGTCAGCATGGAGCCGTACACTGTCACAAGAGAATCGATGTTTGCAAAGCATAAGCTAAGCCTTTACGAAGGGCATACATTTCCCTGCCGCATTTCGGCCACTTACAGCAAAGGCCGGTGTGTGTACAGTGGCGGAGAGAAAGCAGAAATAGGCATTGACGGAGCGCTGGTCGTTCCTTCGTAATCCCGGCGATTTTTAACCGCCGGTTTTTTTGATTTCCGCCGTTCTTGTTTTTAAAATTTTATCAACGTGGTATCTTTTTTAAAAAGGAGGCGGAGGCAATGGAACATGTTAAATACATACTGAAGCAATCCTGGTCGCGCCATACGAGTTCTAAATGGACGGAAGAATGCCCGTCATGCGGCCAATGCGGTGTGACGGCATTGGTGATTCAGGATCAACTCGGCGGCGCCATTTTTAAAACAAAGGTCGGTGAGAGCTGGCATTTTTATAACTGCATCAACGGTGTGATCTATGACTTTACGAGTGAACAGTTTCAGGCGCCGATTGAATACCTGCATATTCCTTCCTCAAGAGAAGAGGCGTTTTTAGATACAAATGAGGAACAATACCAGCATCTTCGTTCAGCATTTTCCCGCCATATGAACAGCATTTCCGAGGAAACCTGAAAACACGTGTGATAAACTGGAAGAGAGGTGAATGATTGTGATTTATATCGGACTGACGGGATGGGGGGATCATGACAGCATCTATCCGCCGAAAACGGCCAGCCAGAAAAAATTGCAGGCCTATTCCTCCCATTTTCCGATCGTGGAGTTAGACGCGAGCTTTTACGCGATTCAGCCGGCGCGCAATAATGAAAAGTGGGTGAAGGAAACGCCGGAAACCTTCCAATTTATCGTGAAAGCGTATCAGGGCATGACGGGGCATCAGCGCGGCGAAATCCCCTTTGACTCAAAAGAGGAGATGTTTGACGCGTTTAAGGTGTCGTTAACGCCATATTTACATAGCAATAAGCTCGCCATGGTGCTGTTCCAATTTCCGCCGTGGTTTGACTGCAAGAAGGAGAATGTCGCTTATTTGAGATGGTGCAAACACCAAATGGGAGATATTCCATGTGCGCTTGAATTCAGAAATCGTTCCTGGTTTTCGCCGCCATTTTACGAGCAGACGCTTTCGTTTATGAAGGCGGAAGGCTGGATTCACAGTGTTTGTGATGAACCGCAAATCGGAGAAGGCAGCGTTCCGACTGTGCTGCGCGCCACCGATGAAAACAAAACGCTCGTCAGGTTTCACGGGCGCAACAAGCAGGGCTGGATGAAGCCTGATGGCGGGAAAAACTGGCGTGAGGTCAGGTACTTATACCGCTACAATCAGCAGGAGCTGACAGCTTGGAAAAAGCACCTGAATGAGCTGCAGCAGCAATGTAAGGATGTTTTTGTCCTGTTCAACAACAATTCCGGCGGAGACGCCGCGGATAACGGCAAGCAGATGCTTGAACTGCTTGATATCGAGTACAGCGGACTTGGGCCGAGACAGCTCGATTTATTTTAGAAAAGAGGTTTTTACTGATGTCGTTTGTGATTTTGGCCGTACTGGGATTAATCGCAGGTACGGTAGGAAGTCTGATTGGGCTTGGCGGCGGAATTGTCATCGTGCCGTCTCTGATGTTTTTAAGCACAGTGACGCCGCTGTTTCAGGATGTGACGCCCCAGGTCGCGATTGGAACTTCGCTTTTGGTCATTATTTTTACGGGTCTTTCTTCAACTTTGGCCTATATTAAATATAAAACCGTTGATTATAAGAGCGGGCTCATTTTCTTTATCGGCTCAGGCCCCGGCAGCATGATCGGGGCTTACGTGTCAAAGCTGTTCAATTCAAGCTCGTTTTCCGTTTGGTTTGGCATTTTTATGATCCTGATTTCATTATCCTTAATGCTGAAAGCGAAAGCCCGGCCGATCAACAAAGCGCACAAAGGCATTATCCGGACATTTCAGGATGATGCCGGTGAGCCTTATACGTATTCATATCAGGCTCCTGTCGGCATTGCGATCGCCTTTGTTGTCGGCTTTTTAGGCGGGCTTTTCGGAATAGGCGGCGGATCGCTGATGGTTCCTGCAATGATGCTGTTATTCCTGTTCCCGCCAAAGGTTGCGGTGGCAACGTCCATGTTTATCATTTTCCTGTCCTCTATGACAGGGTCTGTTTCACATATTATTTCCGGGCACGTCAATTGGCTGTACGCCCTCGCGCTTGTGCCCGGCGCTTGGTTCGGCGGAAAGCTTGGCGCCGCCATCAACAGAAAAATGCAGACGAAAACGATCGTGATGATCATGCGGATCGTACTGATTTTGATCGGCTGCCAGCTCATTTACGAAGGCATATTCAGCTGAACGATTAGGGAGAGATAATATGAAGGAGAAGCTCCGCTTATATCATACAAATGATTTGCACAGCCATTTTGAAAACTGGCCGAAAATTGTAGATTATATCGAGCAGAAACGAAAAGAGCATCAGTCAGACAGCGAAGAGACGCTCGTTTTTGATATTGGCGATCATCTTGATCGTTTTCAATTCGTGACAGAGGCGACTTTCGGAAAAGCGAATGTCGATCTCTTAAACCGTCTTCACATTGATGGAGCGGCAATCGGCAATAACGAAGGGATTACGCTTCCGCATGAAGAACTCGCAGCCTTATATGATCATGCAGAATTTCCCGTAATCGTCTCCAATCTGTATGACAAAAACGGAAACCGTCCGTCCTGGGCGGTTCCTTACCATATCAGAACATTGAAAAACGGCATGACCATTGCTTTCTTAGGCGTAACTGTGCCGTATTATCCCGTTTATGACAAGCTGGGGTGGACAGTAACCGATGCTTTTGAGAGCGTGAAGGAAACCATTCAGGAAGTGAAAGGGCAGGCTGACATCATCGTTTTGCTGTCGCATTTAGGCATTCTTGATGATCAGGAAATGGCTGAAGCGGTGCCTGAAATTGATGTCATTCTCGAATCGCACACCCATCATTTGCTTGAAGACGGACAAGTGGTTAACGGTGTTTTACTTGCCAGCGCTGAAAAATACGGGCATTATGTCGGCTGTGTAGAAATCACGGTGGACAGCATTCAGCGAAGCATTATCAGCAAAACAGCATCTGTGCAGAACATGGCGGAATGGACAGGGGAATCCGCAGAAACAAAAGCATTTCTCAATGAAAAAGAACATGAAGCCGAGGAGAAGCTGTCCGATGCCGTTGCCGAGCTTGCTCAAGATGCTGAGGTAAAGTGGTTTGAAGAATCAGAGCTGCCTTTGCTGTTGGCGTACGCGTTAAAGGAATGGTGCGGGACGGATATCAGTATGGTCAATTCAGGTGTCATTCTCGGTCCGCTGAAAGCGGGTCCCGTGACGAAGCTGGATCTGCATCGCATCTGTCCTCATCCGATTAATCCGGTGGCGGTTTGCCTGACGGGAGAAGAACTGAAAGAGACCATTGTTCATGCCGCTTCCGAAAAAATCGAACAGCTCCGCATCAAAGGGCTCGGCTTCCGCGGAGAAGTAATGGGAAAAATGGTGTATGCGGGTGTAGATGTCGAAACGAAACGGCTGGATGACGGAATCACGCATGTCACACGGATTACGCTGAACGGGGAAGAGATTGAAAAACATAAGCAATACTCCGTTGCGGTGCTAGACATGTTTACACTCGGCAGGATGTTTCCGATCATCCGCGACGCCGCGGAAAAAGAATATTTCATGCCGGAGTTTTTGCGGGATCTGCTTGCTTGGAAGCTTGCGCAATAATGAGGTCAGCCCACAACAACTCTGCCCTTCATCATAAAGTGATGAAGGAAGGGAGTGGTTGACGTGGTAAATCTGACACCAATCATGATAGAAGGACAGCCTTTTACAGCAGTGACAGTGAAGCTTCCGAAAACGAATTTTATGGCTGTCGCAAATGATCACGGATACATTATGTGCGGTGCGCTTGATGTGGCGCTGCTGAATGAAAAATTAAAGGAACGGGGCATTGTTGCGGGTCGCGCAGTCGGTGTGCGCACCATTGACCAGCTGTTAGACGCACCTTTAGAATCCGTCACATACGCCGCGGAAGATCTCGGCATTCATGCCGGCATGAGCGGCAGAGACGCGCTTTTGAAAATGGTGAAATAAAATAATTTGGCCCGGCTATTACTATGTCCTCTCTTACAAGCATACATTGTGATATGTAAGGGGGGATTTTCTTGCCAAGATATCGCGGCCCTTTTCGCAAGAGAGGACCTTTGCCTTTCCGTTACGTGCTGCTCTTGTCAGCTGTCTTTTTTATCCTGTCAACTACAGTCAGCCTTTGGATGATCAATGGCTCGATTAAACCTGTTTTAATGAGCATCGGCGAGATGGAAACGAAGCGTGTGGCGACAGAGGTGATCCAGGATTCGATAGAGGATTATATGTCTGACAGTGAAAATATGAAAGATATGTTTCAAATGAATTCTGATGAAAACGGAAATTTAACGACAATCGATTTTAATACACAGGTTGTAAACAGCGTGAAAACAAAAGTGACAAAACAGCTCCAGGCTCATCTGAAAGAGTTGGAAACCCATACCGGACACAGCGGCGCCAGTGAAAATATTATGATCAATATTCCGCTGGGACAGGTGACAGGGAACAGTCTCCTTGGAAACCTCGGGCCGAAAATTCCGGTTCGGTTCAATTTAATCGGAGACGCTTTTACAGATGTCAAAACCAAAATCAAGCCGTATGGCATAAATAATGCACTTATCGATATCAGCATCTTTGTTGAAATTAAAGTGAAGGTTATCATTCCGTTCGCAAGCAAAACCGCTGTCGTCACAAATAATGTTCCTGTATCGATTAAAGCCGTTCAGGGCGAAGTGCCGCAGTTTTATAACGGAAGCGGCGGTTCAGGTGTCACGCCTTCTGTCCAGCTTCCGAGCGGCAAAGAAGAGGACAGCGCCAATTCAAAAAATGAAAAAAGCAGCAAATAAGCCGCCTGTCGAAGAGGCGGCTTTTTCGTTATTTCTTTTTTTTATATTCATACCGCTCCCACGCCCTCAAATGCGGGTATGGATCAAACGACCATTCGGTTTTCCCGTTATCTTTGTACATCCCGTAGTGAAGATGCGGCGGGAACTTCCCAGCGGTTCCCGGCGGTCCGTATCCGGAGCTGCCGACGGAACCGATCACTTGGCCGGGCTCAACGATTTGTCCTGTTTTAATCCCTTTGGCAAACCCATTGAGATGGGCAAAATAATGATACGTATTGTTGATGTCTCTAATGCCGATTCTCCATCCTCCGAAGCGGTTCCAGCCCTTCATTTCAACTACGCCGTAGCAGGTGGATTTGACAGGAAGGCCGTAATGGGCAAAGATATCCGTGCCTTCATGAATGCGCCTTCCCCCGAAGCCGCGTGCATCTCCCCATGTGCTGCGATAGCTGTAATCGGTTCTGATCGGAAGCGGAAACGCATGCTCGCCTAAATCAATATGGCCGTAGGCTTTAAACAGCTTCATGAATTCAGATATGATCCCCACTGTCTGATCACGCCGGTAATAATTCCAAAGTCCGATGCGAATGTTGTCTTCGTCTGTGCCATACGAAAGCAAGTATTGGCTGAACGTATACAAAATATCTTCATCATTGCTGACCTCGGCTTTCCCGTCTCCATCACCATCCATGCCGATACCGTCAAACACTTTAATGCTTAACGGCGCATCGTCCTTCGGATTCGGGTTTTCAGGCCCGCTCCAGACTTCATCCGGTATATAGATGCTGATGATTCCAGCCTTGTCAGGCAGATCTTTTCGGTTGCTCCGCACATTTTCCTCGTATTGATCTACTGCGGCGAGAGCGTACCAGGGAATCTGCGTCACAGCCTCGATTTTATGATATAATTCCATCCGTTTCGACAGCACTGGATCTGAAAGCTCTTTTCCAGACGCATAAGGCTCAAACGCAAACAAAAGGAGAAGAAGAGCGGATAACAAAACTTTCACAAAATAATCTCCTTTCATATTGAATACACATAGTTTGCGGCAAGCCGGCTTAAAAATGTCAGTAATGATCTTCCCTTGTCGAGAAATTTTTCCTATGTTAAAGTGTCTAAAGAAAAGACTTTCTTTAGTTAGAAAAACATTATTTTTATTGCAGAAATACCTTTCTCGTTTTCAGAATGTTTCGTGTCAGAAATTGAGTATATTGGATATTGGAGATGATGGGAATTGGCAAAGAAAGACGAACACCTCAGAAAGCCCGAATGGCTCAAAATCAAATTAAATACAAATGAAAACTATACAGGGCTCAAAAAACTCATGCGGGAAAATAACCTGCATACCGTATGCGAAGAAGCAAAATGTCCGAATATTCATGAATGCTGGGCGGTCAGACGTACAGCGACATTTATGATTTTAGGTTCTGTTTGTACAAGAGCGTGCCGTTTCTGTGCTGTCAAAACAGGCCTTCCAACTGAGCTTGACCTGCAAGAGCCTGAACGCGTAGCGGATTCTGTTGCACTTATGAATCTAAAACACGCGGTCATCACGGCTGTTGCGCGTGACGACCAGAAAGACGGAGGGGCAGGCATTTTCGCGGAAACTGTCCGAGCGATCCGCAGAAAAAGCCCGTTCACAACAATTGAGGTGCTGCCGTCTGACATGGGCGGTAACTATGATAACCTGAAAACCTTAATGGATACACGCCCAGACATCCTGAATCACAATATCGAAACGGTTCGCCGCTTGACGCCAAGAGTCCGCGCGCGCGCGACGTACGACCGTTCGCTTGAATTTTTGCGCCGTGCGAAGGAAATGCAGCCTGACATCCCGACAAAATCAAGCATCATGATCGGACTCGGCGAAACGAAAGAAGAAATTATTGAAGTGATGGACGACCTCTTGGCAAACAACGTGGATATTATGGCGATCGGCCAATATCTGCAGCCGACGAAAAAACACTTGAAAGTCCAAAAATACTATCACCCTGATGAATTTGCAGAATTAAAGGAAATTGCGATGCAAAAGGGCTTCAGCCACTGCGAAGCCGGCCCGCTTGTCCGTTCCTCTTACCATGCGGATGAACAGGTGAACGAAGCATCTAAAAAGCGCCAAGCACAAGCATAATGCCAAAACGCCAGATCATCTGGCGTTTTTGTCATTCCTATTGATGTCCTGACGGGTTTCCCCATTGGCATTTTCGTTCTCTGAGACAGGGCTTCCTTGCGGGGAGGTTTTCATTTCTTGAATCGTCCCCGACATAATCTCTCTGATATCCCTTGAACCGGTGCCGAGATTGCTGTAATTTTCGATCGACTGCATATGGTTTGGGTTATCTGAAATATACACATGATAGTATCGCGGGATCACAGAAGCCGCTGTTTTCTTCACTTGATCGGCGGTCAGGCTGCGGTTGCTGGAATCGGTTTTGTATACGACAAGCGCTTCCCGGTCGGTCACCAATGTTGCAGCTTCTTGAATATGGGGGAGCTGAACCGTTACACTTGATATCATGTGAGCGGTTTCTTCCCGGTTCATCACCGGTGTTTTTTGCTGTTCGCCGTCAAATTGTTCTTTTTGATAGCGGACATAGCCAAATTGTCCGTTCTCATCATGCCTGTTAAAAGCCTCGTTGCGGTCAGAAACATGAATGGGCTTGGTTTGATTCTGCGTCTGATTCCGGACATTTTGGGCATCATCAAATCCAGCGCTTCCGCACCCGGATAAAAGCCCGGCCAGCAGGCAGAGGCTGACAGCAGTTCGTTTCATTTATCAATCCCTCCTCATGTGTAGGGTAGCCAAATCGCATGATTTATTCTTTAGCAATTGATGGGGACGGGGCAATGAATTATGATAGGAATGAGTGAAAAAGAGGTGAGATCATGATTCTTATTCAAAATGCCGAATTTGAATTGGTGCACAATTTTAAAGACGGCTTCAACGAAGAGGCTTTTAAAGCCCGCTATTCCGATATTTTAAATAAATACGATTATATTGTGGGGGACTGGGGATACAGTCAGCTCAGGCTCAAGGGCTTCTTTGACGACCAGAATCAAAAGGCAACCTTCGAAACGAAAATCAGTACATTAGATGAATACATTTACGAATACTGCAATTTCGGCTGTGCGTATTTTGTCTTGAAACGGATCAGAAAATAAACATACACAAAGGGGATGCTGTCATGTATTTTGTTGACAGAAACAAGATCGAGCAAACACTCGGGTTCTTTGAGCACCAGCTGGCGCTATTTAACTCACAAACAGACTGGCAGTCTGAAATCGGGGGACTGGCGCTTCAGCGTATAGGCCATTTGCTAATCGAATGCATTCTGGATACAGGAAATGACATGATTGACGGTTTTATTATGCGGGACCCGGGCAGCTATGATGACATTATGGACATACTAGTTGATGAAAAAGTTGTCACGGAACAAGAGGGGACAGAGCTCAAGAAGTTGATTGCCTACCGCAAAACATTGGTTCAGCAGTACCTTCTCGCTGACAGCGCTGAGCTTTACAGGCTGATCAAAGCGCATCAGACAGCTCTTCAGGACTTCCCGCAACGGATCAGAAGCTACTTAGAAACAGAGCTTGGCCCTGTTTCCGCGTTTAAATAAAAACTGGAAACCCACAGGAGTGTTGGAATTGAAAACATATAAAGGGTACTTAATTGATTTAGACGGAACGATGTACAATGGCACGGAAAAAATCGAGGAAGCTTGTGAATTTGTCAGGACGCTGAAAGATCGCGGCGTTCCTTATCTTTTCGTGACAAACAATTCTTCGCGCACACCGAAGCAGGTGGCGGACAAGCTCGTGTCTTTTGATATTCCGGCAACAGAAGAGCAGGTCTTCACGACCAGCATGGCGACTGCCCAGCATATCGCCCAGCAGAAAAAAGATGCGTCTGTATATGTGATCGGGGAAGAAGGCATCCGCCAGGCAATTGAAGAAAACGGCCTGGCGTTTGGCGGCGAAAACGCGGATTTTGTCGTAGTTGGGATTGACCGTTCCATTACATACGAAAAATTTGCTGTCGGCTGCCTGGCAATCAGAAATGGCGCCCGTTTTATTTCCACTAACGGAGATATTGCGATACCGACTGAAAGAGGCCTTCTGCCTGGAAACGGTTCACTGACATCTGTTTTAACCGTATCGACAGGCGTACAGCCGGTATTTATCGGCAAGCCGGAATCGATTATCATGGAGCAGGCGATGCGCGTTCTCGGCACGGATGTGTCGGAAACACTCATGGTCGGCGACAACTACGCGACGGACATTATGGCCGGCATTAACGCCGGTATGGATACGCTGCTCGTTCACACAGGCGTAACGAAAAGAGAGCATATGACAGACGACATGGAAAAACCGACTCATGCGATTGACTCGCTGACTGAATGGATTCCATACATATAAAATAAGGGCGCCCCAAAAGGGTGCCCTTATTCTGTATGCCGTGCGCGGTGTGCGAGCCTGCTTGAGGCTGCGGCGGAAATCGCTCCGACAATATCATCTAAAAAGGTGTGGCATTCGCCTGTTGATTTATCATTCAAATGGTTAAGGATTCCGGGTTTTTCTTTGTCGATGTAACCGTAGTTCGTAAACCCGATCGATCCGTAAATGTTCACGATGGAAAATGCCAGAATCTCATCTACTCCATATAGGCTTTCATCTGTTTCCAGTATCGTTTGCAGCGGTTCAGACAGTTTTTTCTGCTCGGCGAGGACATCCAACTCAATGCCTGTTAAAATCGCGTTTTGCACCTCACGTTTTGCGAGAACACGATTGACGTTCAGCGTGCATTCATCAATGGTTAAATCCGGATGATATTTTTTCTGCAGAAAAAAGACAAGCTCGGCAATGTCTGATACCTCAACGCCGCGCTCCTTCATCCGTGCTCTTGCTTTTGCTTCCATCTGACTGATTTGTTCGTTTTCTGACATCAGCTTCACCCAATCTTTTTTACTAGTTTATACAAAATGTTTGAGATGTTTACGACTTTTTCTTGCGCTTCGTCGGATGAAATATGTATTCATAATTCCGGCTGTGTATGACTACGATGTGATGAGCCCTAATTCTACAGGCAGGTGATCTATGTGAAAGGTACAATAAAAGAAAAATACGGTATTCACATCAGGCAGCTTTCCATGTACCAGCACACATATCAATGCTTTCAGACGCCAAATTCATTCTTTCTGATTGTCCCCGTTTCCCAATTCTCTGATACCGAACTGTCGGAGCTTTATTACATGAGTCAGTATTTACAAGAACAAAGTGACCCATACGTTTCTGTTTTTATCTTTACAAAAGAAGGTGAGCTTACATTTGAACATGAAGAAAAAACATATGCTTTGCTGAAGGCGGCACCTCCTTATTCAAGCCGGGCGTTTTCCATTGGACAGGAGCTTGCGGAATTTCACCGAAAAGGCCGCGGATATCCGTATGAAGTGAAGGCAGCCGGAAGAATCGGCCAGTGGAAGGACCTGTGGGGGAAACGTATTGATCAGCTGGAGGTGTTTTTGCAGCGAAAGGTTCATACGCCTCCATACGAGCCATTCGATAAAAAAATGATTGAGTCTTTTCCATATTATGTGGGGCTGTCAGAAAACGCGATACAATATTTAGTGGACACTGAGCTGGATGACAAGCCTCAAGCCGTTGATTCAGGAACGATATGCCATCAGCGGATGGAAAGACATACATGGTCACCCGAATCTTTGATCAGGATTCCGGCTGATTGGGTATTTGACCATGCCTCACGCGATCTGGCTGAATATATGAGGCATACGTTTTTGCATCACAGACAAGATTTTCATCAGCAGGGCTTTCACTTTTTACAGGAATACGAGCAAATCACGCCGCTGTCTTCGTTTTCAAAACGTCTTCTGTACAGCCGTCTGCTCTTTCCGCTTCATTATTTTGAAATCGTGGAAAGCTACTACATGTCACCAGAATCAGAAAAGCATTATTATGAAGAGCAGCTTGACTTCATTCTTGACGACTGCGGCCGCTATGAGCAATTTCTCAATACAGCGCAGGAATTCATGAATATGCGTGCACAGAAGCTGTTTGTTCCACGCGTGAACTGGCTCGGCAAAGGAAGTCCAGGGTGAGGAGAAAATCTGACAAAAATAATTAGAAAATAATGAATCTTGTCATATCAATGTGTTAAGCGTTTACATTCATAAAATTCAGCCGATTGCTGTCTTGTCAAAACAGGAGCGGGCTTATATAATGTTTGTAACTTATATGTCTGTGTTGAGTTAACAATTGTCCTTTTGAAGAGGACAATTAAAAGAAAGGTGGAGTTTTTTTGAAAGCGATTCGTGTAGGGCTTTTAGGTTTAGGTACCGTCGGAAGCGGTGTCGTTAAAATTATTCAAGACCATCAGGATAAGCTGATGCATCAGGTTGGCTGTCCCATTACGATAAAAAAAGTGCTTGTGAAAGATGTAGAGAAAAAGAGAGAAGTAGATTTGCCGAAGGAAGTGCTTACGACAGAAGTATATGATGTCATCGATGATCCGGATGTTGATGTCGTCATCGAGGTAATCGGCGGAGTTGAGCAGACAAAACAATATTTGGTCGACGCGCTCAGATCGAAAAAGCATGTAGTCACAGCAAACAAGGATTTAATGGCTGTGTACGGCTCCGAGCTGCTTGCGGAAGCGAAGGAAAATGGCTGCGATATCTTCTTTGAAGCCAGTGTTGCCGGCGGGATTCCGATTCTGCGCACGTTAGAAGAAGGCCTCTCATCAGACCGGATTACAAAGATGATGGGAATTGTGAACGGCACAACGAACTTCATCTTAACAAAAATGATTAAAGAAAAAAGCCCTTACGAGGAAGTGCTCAAGGAAGCGCAGGATCTCGGCTTTGCCGAAGCAGATCCGACTTCGGACGTGGAAGGGCTTGACGCCGCACGGAAAATGGCGATATTGGCGCGTCTCGGCTTCTCGATGAACGTGGATCTGGAAGACGTCAAAGTAAAAGGAATCTCCCAAATTACAGACGAAGACATCAGCTTCAGCAAACGCCTCGGCTATACGATGAAGCTGATCGGGATCGCGCAGCGTGACGGCGGCAAAATTGAAGTCAGTGTACAGCCGACACTGCTTCCTGACCATCATCCGCTTTCTGCCGTGCATAATGAATTTAACGCCGTTTATGTATACGGCGAGGCTGTTGGCGAGACGATGTTCTACGGGCCGGGAGCCGGAAGCATGCCGACTGCGACTTCTGTTGTTTCTGACCTTGTCGCTGTCATGAAAAATATGCGTCTCGGCGTAACCGGAAACAGCTTTGTTGCGCCGCAGTATGAGAAAAACATGAAGTCGCCGTCTGACATTTACGCACAGCAATTTTTAAGAATTCACGTCAAAGATCAGGTCGGTTCATTCTCGAAAATTACGTCTGTGTTCTCGGAACGGGGTGTAAGCTTTGAAAAGATCCTTCAGCTTCCAATTAAAGGACACGATGAGCTGGCAGAAATCGTGATTGTCACACACCATACATCAGAAGCTGATTTCAGTGATATCCTGCAAAACTTAAATGATTTGGAAGTCGTTCAAGAAGTGAAAAGCACATATCGAGTAGAAGGGAACGGTTGGAGCTAATGTGGAAAGGACTCATCCATCAATATAAAGAATTTTTACCTGTAACAGATCAAACACCTGCGCTTACGTTACATGAAGGAAACACACCCCTTATTCATCTGCCGAAGCTGTCTGAACAGCTCGGAATTGAACTTCATGTTAAGACGGAAGGCGTTAATCCTACGGGATCGTTTAAAGACCGCGGCATGGTCATGGCTGTGGCGAAGGCAAAAGAAGAAGGAAATGACACGATTATGTGTGCGTCAACAGGAAACACTTCCGCTGCCGCGGCTGCATACGCAGCCCGCGCCAACATGAAATGCATCGTCATCATCCCGAACGGCAAAATCGCGTTCGGAAAACTTGCTCAGGCTGTCATGTACGGAGCCGAGATTATCGCAATCGACGGAAACTTTGACGATGCGCTTAAAATTGTCCGTTCCATCTGTGAGAAATCGCCGATCGCTCTCGTCAACTCAGTCAACCCTTACCGCATCGAAGGCCAAAAAACAGCAGCCTTCGAAGTGTGCGAACAGCTGGGAGAAGCGCCGGATGTCTTGGCGATCCCGGTCGGAAACGCGGGAAACATCACTGCGTACTGGAAGGGCTTCAAGGAATATCATGAGAAAAACGGCACAGGCCTGCCGAAAATGCGCGGCTTTGAAGCGGAAGGCGCGGCGGCAATCGTTCGCAATAAAGTGATTGAAAATCCGGAAACAATAGCGACGGCGATTCGTATCGGAAACCCTGCGAGCTGGGACAAAGCTGTAAAAGCAGCTGAGGAATCCAACGGGAAAATTGACGAAGTCACAGATGAAGAAATTCTTCACGCCTATCAGCTGATCGCCCGTGAAGAAGGCGTGTTTGCAGAACCTGGTTCTTGCGCGTCCATCGCCGGCGTTTTGAAACAAGTAAAATCCGGAGAAATTCCAAAAGGCAGCAAGGTTGTGGCTGTATTAACTGGAAACGGACTGAAAGATCCGAACACAGCTGTCGATATTTCCGAAATCAAGCCGGTCACATTGCCGACTGATGAAGACAGCATTCTTGAATATATAAAAGGAGCGGCCCATGTATGAACGAAGCCGACATGCTGTTCACTGTCACTGTTCCCGGAAGCACGGCTAACTTAGGCCCCGGCTTTGATTCAGTCGGGATGGCGCTTAGCCGCTACTTAAAGCTGACCGTCTTTGAAAGCGACAAATGGTCTTTTGAACCTGAAACAGAAACAGTCGCCGGAATCCCGGCGGGCACAGATAATCTGATCTATCAAGTGGCGAAACGGACAGCAGATTTGTACGGTAAAGAAATGCCGCCTGTCCATGTGAAGGTGTGGAGCGACATCCCGCTCGCCCGCGGCCTTGGAAGCAGCGCCGCGGCGATTGTAGCGGCGATTGAACTGGCTGATGAATTATGCGGCTTACAGCTCTCAGAGGCGGACAAGCTGCATTTAGCCAGCCTTGAAGAAGGACACCCGGATAATGCGGGTGCTTCCCTCGTTGGCGGACTTGTCATCGGCTTGCATGAGGATGACGAGACACAATTGATCCGCGTCCCTGATGCTGACATTGATGTTGTCGTAGTCATTCCTTTTTACGAGGTGCTGACAAGAGACGCAAGAGATGTGCTGCCGAAAGAGTTTCCGTATGCGGACGCAGTAAAAGCAAGCGCCGTCAGCAATATCCTCATTGCTGCGATCATGTCAAAGGATTGGCCGCTCGTCGGGAAAATCATGAAGAAGGATATGTTCCATCAGCCGTATCGTGCGATGCTTGTCTCTGAATTGTCCAAGGTAGAGCACGTCGCCGAGATGAAGGGCGCATATGGAACGGCTCTCAGCGGGGCAGGCCCGACGATTCTCGTTATGACTGAAAAAGGAAAGGGAGAAGAGCTGAAAGAACAGCTCGCGCTTCATTTTCCTCATTGTGAAGTCGACGCTTTGACCGTTCCGAAAGAGGGAAGTATAATAGAGCGAAATCCTTTGTATCAAGTCAAAAGTGTATAGATCATGCCAAGCGTTCCTCAGCGTCAGCAGAGGACGCTTTTTTTCTGCCCGAGATAAAGGAGTTTTTATTTAGAAAACGAAATACATGTAAAAAGGAGGAGATGAATATGAAAAAGCTGATGACCGCAGAAGACATCACAGCGATTGTCTCTGTGACCGATCCCCAGTACGCCCCGGACGGCAGCCGCGCCGCATATGTGCAGTCGCAAGTGAATCGAGAGCAAGACTCGTATACATCTAATATATGGGTCTATGAAACGAAAAGCGGCGATTCTGTTCCTTGGACACACGGAGAAAAGCAAAGCACAGATCCAAGGTGGTCTCCGGACGGGCGTACGCTTGCCTTTATTTCTGATCGTGAAGGCGATGCAGCGCAGCTGTATATCATGGGCGCTGAAGGCGGAGAAGCGAGAAAACTGACTGATATCCCGTATGGCGTCTCAAAGCCAATATGGTCCCCTGATGGCGAATCGGTGCTTGTCACTGTCAGTTTGGGAGAGGGAGAAAGGATTGATGACCGAGAGAAAAAGGAGCTGGACAGCTTTGAACCTATTGAAGTGCAAGGTCTAGCCTATAAACGGGACGGAAAAGGGCTGACGAGAGGCGCTTATGCCCAGCTTGTGCTTGTCAGCGTGAAGTCTGGCGAGGTGAAGCAGCTGACAAATCACAAGGCTGATCATGACGACCCTGCTTTTTCTTCTGATGGAAAATGGCTTGTTTTCTCAGCGGATTTGACTGAAACAGATGATGCCAGCAAGCCGCATGATGTCTGTATGATGTCGCTGGAGACTGGAGATATCAAGCAAATTACGTCCCATCGCGGCTCATTTGGACCAAGCTCATTTTCACCGGATGGAAGGTATCTTGCTTTGCTTGGGCACGAACAGGAATATCAAAATGCAACACTCGAAAAGGCGTGGCTTTATGATATCGAACAAGACCGTCTCACATGTCTGACTGAAATGCTTGATGTTCATTTAGCGGATGCGATGATTGGAGATTCATTGATCGGAGGGGGCGAGCAGCGGCCAGTTTGGACGAAGGACAGCCAAGGGTTCTATGTGATCGGCACAGATCAAGGCAGCACGGGAATCTATTATATTTCGATTGAAGGTCTTGTGTATCCGATTCGTCTCGAAAAAGAGTATATCAATAGTTTTTCCATTTCACCTGACGAACAGCACTTTATTGCCAGTGTGGCAAAACCAGACAGACCGAGCGAGCTTTACAGCATCCCGCTTGGACAGGAAGGGAAGAGGCTGACTGGCGTGAATGACAAGTTTGTAGGCGAGCATACCATTTCAATACCTGAAGATATTCAATTTGTCACAGAAGACGGCGTGACGGTGAACGGCTGGCTGATGAAGCCTGCACAGGCGGGAGACTCGTCATATCCTCTGATTCTCAACATACACGGCGGACCGCACATGATGTATGGGCATACATATTTTCATGAATTTCAAGTGCTGGCGGCGAAAGGATACGCGGTTGTTTATATCAATCCGAGAGGAAGCCATGGCTACGGGCAGGAATTTGTAAATGCCGTCAGAGGAGATTATGGAGGAAAGGATTATGGGGATGTGATGCAGGCTGTGGATGAGGCGATCAAACGAGATCCGCAGATTGATCCAAAACGGCTCGGTGTCACAGGCGGAAGCTACGGAGGCTTTATGACCAATTGGATCGTCGGACAGACAAACCGCTTTAGAGCCGCCGTCACCCAGCGCTCGATTTCAAACTGGATCAGCTTTCACGGCGTCAGTGATATCGGCTATTTCTTCACAGACTGGCAGCTTGAGCATGACATGTTTGCAGACACAGAAAAGCTCTGGGATCGTTCCCCTTTAAAATACGCGGCAAACGTAGAGACGCCGCTTTTGATTCTGCATGGTGAGCGAGATGACCGGTGTCCGATTGAGCAGGCGGAGCAGCTATTTATCGCTTTGAAAAAAATGGGCAAGGAAACCAGGCTCGTCCGTTTTCCGAAAGCGTCGCATAATTTGTCACGCAGCGGACACCCGGGACAGCGGATCAAGCGTCTGAATTACATCAGTTCATGGTTTGACCAATATCTTTAATAAAAAAGCCGGGCTGATCAAATATCAGCCCGGCTGCTTTATTAAAAGACTTGTTCTACTTCAACGACACCCGGCACTTCTTCAAGAAGAGCGCGTTCAATTCCGGCTTTCAGCGTAATTGTTGAACTTGGGCAGCTGCCGCATGCGCCGAGAAGGCGAAGCTTAACAATACCTTCATCTACGTCTACAAGCTCACAGTCACCGCCGTCACGAAGTAAAAACGGACGAAGTTTGTCCAGTACTTCCTGCACCTGTTCTTTCATTTCAACTTCAGTCATGACATTCGCTCCTTTCGTCGTCATAAAACCATTATATTCAGTGCAACAATAAAAATCTATTGTTTGGTTTGCAAAGTTGCTTTCCCTATTATAGCACATTGGAACTTGAACACAAAAACGGTTTTTTTCTATAAAAACGTCTTTTGGCTCTGTATACTGAAAGAAAGGACTTACATAGGGAGAAGGAGGCGTTTATCAGTGACAAAACCTGTCAAGCTCAGTGTGTATGGGGCGGAAACCGTTTGTGCGAGCTGTGTCAATATGCCGACGGCCAAGGATACATACGAGTGGCTTGAGGCTGCGCTGAAAAGAAAATATCCAAATCAGCCTTTTGCGATGCAATATATCGATATTTATGAGCCGCCAGACAATGAACATGCGCAAGAGCTTGCGGAAAAAATCAGAAATGACGAGTATTTTTATCCGCTTGTGCTCGTAGAAAACAAAATTGTCGGTGAAGGCAATCCAAAATTAAAAGACGTGTATGAGGAAATGGAGAAGCATGGGTATACAGAAAACCGCTGATAAAATCAGCGGTTCATTTCTATCATTAACCGTTATGGTGTTTGTACATCCACAGCAAGCCTGATTTCAGCAAACGCGGAACTCGGCCGATCAGCGGGCGGTCAGCAACTAAGCCAAAGCCTGCTTTTTTCCCGAGTGAACCGAGAACACCTTTCAGCTTAAACTGCGGCATTGATTCTGGAAGGGCTTCTCCGTTCCAGCGTTTTTGCAAGATTTGGACAATCTGCTCTGCCTGAGCCTCTGCCAGCTGGGCGCTCGGTGCATGAGGAAGGCTGGCACAATCGCCGACAACATACAGATGTTCATCACCAGGAAGATTGTGATGAGGCGTTAATACGACACGCCCTTGTGCGTCTTTTTCCACATCTAAGTCTCTGACGACTTTGTTCGGCTGTATGCCGGCTGTCCACACGATGACGTCTGCAGAAACCGGATCATCGTGGTTATACACAACGCCTTCTTCTACTTTTGTGATATTTGCCCTGTTAATAATGCGGACACCGTGCTCTTCGAACCAATTTTGCACATATTTGCTCAAACGCTCTGGAAAGCTTGATAAAATAAGATCGCCCCGGTCGAATAAAATAATGTTCAGGTCGTCACGGCTTTCTCTCAATTCACTTGCAAGCTCAACGCCGCTTAAGCCCGCTCCGACAATGGCAACAGTGGCATTAGCGCTAAGGTTATTCAGCTTTTGATAGGTTTCGCGGGACTGATCGATGGTTTGAATGCTGTAGGTGAATTCAGGCGCTCCCGGCACGTTGTGATACTTATCCTCACAGCCGAGCCCGATCACGGCGTCATCGTAAGAAATCGGTTCACGATCTTGGAACAGCACTTGTTTTTGTGCAATATCAATTGATGAGATATCACCGTATTGGACATCTAAGCGAGGGTGCTCTGGAAATGTCACTCTGATATGATGGTCAGAAATTGTCCCTGCGGCAAGGGCATAATATTCTGTTTTCAAGCAGTGATAAGGATTTCTGTCAATTAACGTGATTGAAACATCATCTGGCAGCTGGTTTGGCAATAAGCGATGAAGAACACGCATGTTCCCGTAACCTCCGCCGATCAAGACCAATTTTTTCATTTGAATTCCCCTTTAATCCGAAGAGTATGATAGACACATTGAAGAAAAAAACTACGAACTATGTAAAATAACATCTAGAATTATATCGAATTTGATCTAAAATCACAATAATAGTTTCAAAATAACCTACAAATTAGCCTAAAAACACAAATTAGTAAAACGTTATTCGAGTAATGATATGTTACGATAATAAATTTTGTATCGTCCGTTGTTTTTGACGAATGATGAAAAATTGGCGATAATGGACATATGTGAGGTGAAACCGCATGAATCCAATGATTGAATTTTGTGTCAGCAATTTGGCTCACGGCTCTCAGGAAGCCCGGGCGATTTTGGAGAAGGATCCTAATTTGGATGTCCTTGAATATGGCTGTTTAAGCTACTGCGGGATATGTATGGAATCGCTTTTCGCTCTGGTCAACGGAGAAGTCGTCAAGGGTGAAACGCCTGCTGAGCTTGTTGAGAATATATACACCTTTATTGAAGAAAATCCAATGTTTTGAAGAAAAGGGCCTAGACAGGCCCTTTTTTATTTTGCCGTCCAAAAGAACTAAAAAATGTGTAGACATCAAAAAATATTATTGTTATCGTATAAAAGATATTTTTCAAAATAAAATGTAAGAGGTGTACGAGTATTCATGAGTGTTCTGTGGGGACTGCTGGGCGCAGTTGCGATCGTTGCTATCGCGTTTTTATTTTCAGAAAAGAAAAGCCATATTAAGATAAGAACCGTCATTGTTGGTTTATGTACACAGGTGGCGTTTGGATACATCGTGTTGAAATGGGAAGCGGGACGCGCTGTTTTTTTATGGTTTTCAAGCCGTGTACAGCTTCTGATTGATTATGCAAATGAAGGCATCAGTTTTATTTTTGGGCCGCTTCTAAAAGTCGGTGACAGTCCGGCTTTTGCATTAAGTGTACTGCCCGTTATCATTTTCTTCTCTGCACTGATCGCAGTTTTATATCATTTAAAAATCATGCAGCTTATTTTCCGTGTTATTGGCGGCGGATTGTCGAAGCTTCTTGGGACAAGCAAAACGGAATCTCTAGCAGCTGCTGCTAATATTTTTGTAGGACAATCTGAATCTCCATTAGTAATCAGACCTCTTATTGCGGGGCTGACGCGCTCTGAGTTGTTCACGATTATGACGAGCGGTCTATCGGCTGTTGCGGGTTCAACCTTGTTTGGATACGCGCTTCTCGGTATTCCGATTGAATATTTGCTTGCGGCCAGCTTTATGGCAGCTCCCGCGGGACTTGTCTTTGGTAAATTGATTATTCCCGAAACGGAAAAGCCGCAAACCGTAAAAAGCGATTTTAAAATGGATGAAGGCGAAGGCGCAGCCAATGTGATTGACGCAGCCGCAAAGGGAGCGTCAACAGGCCTGCAAATTGCCTTAAATGTTGGTGCGATGCTGCTCGCGTTCGTTGCGTTAATCGCTGTAGTAAACGGAGTTCTCGGCGGAGTTTTCGGCTTATTCGGCTTAAAAGGCGTCACATTAGAATCCATTCTCGGCTATGTGTTTTCTCCAATCGCCTTTTTGATTGGTGTGCCTTGGCATGAAGCGTTGCAGGCGGGAAGTTATATCGGCCAAAAATTAGTGCTGAATGAGTTTGTCGCTTATTCTAACTTCGGTCCGCACATCGGCGAGTTTTCTAAGAAAACCGCTACGATTATCAGTTTCGCGTTATGCGGTTTCGCCAATTTTTCATCAATTGCGATTATGCTCGGTACGCTAGGGGGATTAGCGCCCAGCCGCCGTTCGGATATCGCGCGCCTGGGCCTGAAGGCTGTTCTTGCGGGAACATTAGCCAATCTGCTCAGCGCAGCCATTGCCGGCATGTTTCTATAAACAATAAAAGCTCCTTGCGTCAGCGCAAGGAGCTTTTATGTATGAAAAACGGGGGATAATGGTATTGTGTCCGTTTATAATAGCTTTTATACTAAGTAAAAGAAAAAAAGTTGGAGGCACCTATGAACTCATTTCGATTTACCAAAATGCACGGCTTGGGAAACAGCTATATCTATGTGAATCAATTTGAAGAACAGCTTCCGGAAGAAAAACTGTCTGAGATTGCCATCCAAGTTTCTTCTGTTTATACAGGGATCGGTTCCGACGGAATGATCCTGATATGTCCTTCAGACAAAGCGCCTGTCAAAATGCGGATTTTTAATAATGACGGGTCTGAAGGGAAAAACTGCGGCAACGGCCTGCGCTGCGTCGCAAAATACGCGTATGAGCATAAGCTGGTTGAGGAAACATCTTTTCTGATTGAAACCCTCTCCGGGCTCGTGAAAGCGGAGGTTCAAACTGAAAACGGGAAAGTGAATGTTGTCACTGTCGATATGGGTGAACCGCGCCTGACAAAGGCTGAGCTTCCAATGCTAGGCGGCGGAAAAGAGCATACGATCAATGAAACGATGACGTTTGGCGAAGCCGAGCTGACAGGCACAGCCGTTTCGATGGGGAATCCGCATATTGTCTTTCCGATCGCTGACATTGAACAGGCACCCTTGACAACGCTTGGGCCGGTGATTGAAAAAGATCCGAGGTTTCCGGAAGGCATCAATGTGGAATTCGTCGAAATCGTGAATGAACACGAACTGCATTTCCGCGTTTGGGAACGGGGATCAGGGATTACGCAGGCATGCGGGACAGGAGCGTGTGCAGCGGCGGTCGCATCTGTGTTAAACGGCATATCAAAACGAAATCAAGACATCACAGTGCATTTAGCGGGCGGAGATTTGGTGATTAACTGGAAGGACAACGGCCATGTCATGATGACAGGGCCGGCTGAAACCGTATGTGAGGGTGTTTATTTTTTGTAAAACACCTTGTTTGAGAATTGAATCGATCAAGTTTATAATAAAAGACAGCATCCGGTTTTTAAAAGGAGGTTCACAAAGATGAGCAACCCGGTAACCATTACAGAAGCAGCAGCTTTGCATATAAAAGATATGATGAAAGAGCATGAGGAAGAAAACGCGTTTCTGCGTGTCGGCGTCAAAGGCGGCGGCTGCAGCGGCCTTTCTTACGGCATGGGCTTTGAGCATGAAAAGGGCGAAAAAGACAGCATGTTTGATCAGCATGGCATCACTGTGCTTGTTGACAAAGAAAGCCTTGACATCATGAACGGCACCGTGATTGATTACAAGCAATCCATGCTCGGCGGCGGCTTCACCATCGACAATCCAAACGCCATCGCTTCATGCGGCTGCGGTTCTTCTTTCAGAACAGCGACGAATACAGGTACGCCTGAAGAATGCTAGACGCTACCCGATATGTTGAGATATGAATTGTGATCTCACCAGTTTCGGAGGATTGCGTGATTGCATTCCGCCAATAACCGTAAGCTTGTTCATGACGCTTTTCTTAGCGATAAATCATCGTTAAGGGAGGCGTTTTTTTTATGGCGTAAAATAAGAACAGAAGAGGAAAAAATTCACTATACTTGATCTCCTTTATCCTCATCTTTGTTGTAATTACAACAAAGATGAGGTATATTTAGCGCAAGATGTTTCGTTGTATTTACAATGAAACTTACGTTTGGGGTGTTGATGGAGAAGGAAATTCATGAAAGTGGAGTAGCAGCAAGGGCAATATCTGTTAGCCGAAATGAAATAGTAGATCGAACAAAATACTTTTTTCCACAGGAAAATGTATTTCCGTTTATAAAATAATAGAAAAGGACAGGACATTTTAAAAATACGATAAATCATTCATGATATAAGGAGCGAATATATAGATGACCATAAATATCAAAAAGTGCAGCCGTGAAGATACAAAAATACTTCAAGAAATCAGTATTGAAACATTCAACGATACGTTTAAAGATCAGAATTCGCCAGAAAATATGAAAGCCTATTTAGAAAGTGCATTCAACTTGAACCAGCTGGAAAAGGAATTATCCAATGTATATTCGCAGTTCTTTTTAGTGTACTTTCATCATGAAATCGCTGGATATCTAAAGGTCAACACCAATGATGCGCAGTCTGAAGAAATGGGTGATGAATCACTTGAAATTGAGAGGATTTATGTAAAGAGCCATTTTCAAAAACATGGTCTTGGCAAATACCTGTTAAATAAAGCGATTGAAATGGCGATAAAACGTAAAAAAAAGAAAATTTGGCTGGGCGTATGGGAAAAAAACGAAAATGCCATTGCTTTTTATAAGAAAATGGGTTTTGTTCAAACCGGCGCCCACTCTTTTGATATGGGTGATGAAGAACAAACGGACTTTATCATGGCTAAAACTCTCAAGTAACTTGTTTGAGAAATGGATGGCTGCTTATAATCTAAGGTTTCGCTCAAGAACATTCTTTGGCATGGATGTGCGCCTGAAGAGTTTTCACGACAGAAAACGCCAAGTCAAGCGGAGAACCGCAGTCTTGGCGTTTTTTATTTTTTAGTATTTGTCTCCATTAAAGATTGAATTCTTCACAATCACATAATCCACATTGCGGATCGCGTCAAGCTTTGTTCCGCCTGCGTAAGAAATGGAAGATTGAAGATCCTGTTCCATTTCGATCAGCGTATCCTTGATTGAGCCTTTATGCGGCACGTGCATTTTTTTGCCTTCTACATTTTTCTTTTCGCCTTTTTGGAATTCGGAGGCTGAGCCGAAGTATTCCTTGTGGAGCTTTCCGTCTTTTTCAATTGTTTGGCCTGGTGATTCTTCATGTCCGGCAAACAGTGAGCCAATCATAACCATTGTGGCGCCGAAGCGGATTGATTTTGCGATGTCGCCATGTGTGCGGATGCCGCCATCAGCGATAATCGGCTTGCTGGCAGCTTTGGCACACCAGCGCAGCGCCGCTAATTGCCAGCCGCCTGTGCCGAAGCCGGTTTTAATTTTTGTAATGCAAACTTTTCCCGGTCCGATGCCGACTTTAGTGGCATCCGCTCCAGCGTTTTCAAGCTCTCTGACCGCTTCAGGCGTGCCGACATTGCCGGCAATGACAAAGGTGTCCGGCAAATGCTTTTTGAGGTGCTGAATCATCTCAATGACAGCATTTGAATGTCCGTGCGCAATGTCAATTGTCACATACTCGGGAGTGAGATTTTCTTCCGCCAGCTGGCGCACAAAGCCGTACTCCTCATCTTTGACCCCCACGCTGATAGAAGAGAATAATCCGCGTGCGTTCATTTCTTTAATAAAATCAATTCGTGTTTCAGGTTCAAATCGATGCATCACATAAAAGTAACCGTTTTCGGCTAATTGAATGGCTAGCTTTTCATCTATAATCGTCTGCATGTTGGCAGGAACGACGGGCAATTTAAATGTACGTCCGCCTAAACGTACGGAGGTATCACATTCTGAACGGCTGTTCACAATGCATTTTGCAGGAATTAATTGAATATCTTCGTAATCAAATACGTTTTCCATCATTTTCACTCCTAAAAACGAATATTTAAAATAATAATATATGAAATGTTCGCCTTGTATAATGTACTCTGTTTTATTTATGATGTCAAACGTTTTATTTGTTAGCAGGGATGTTCAAGTGCCGAAGCTTGTCATGCACAGTGAGTTTGGGTATGATAGTTTTAACGAATGGTCTTAAAGAGCGGATCGAAATGCGAATCATATACGTTCAGCAAAGCTTGGTCGTTCAGCACCAGGCTTTCTTTATCTTTATGACATAAACAAGTGAAAGGAGCGGCAGAAATGACGCAAAACGAAGAAAAAACACCGAAGTCCCAAAAGGTCCAAGACCGTATTATTATGGCAATGATCTGGATCGTCGCAGCTCTTGTGATTGCGCTGGTTCTGGGAACTGTATTGAATTATATGAATATCTTCAAATAAAAAAGGAGCTGTGTCGCTGACACAAGCTCCTTTTTTTGTTATTTATTTTCAAACAGACTTGTTGAGTGAAGAGGCTGTACGCGGGCTTTCGGATCCATGTAAGCCTTGGCGTTGTTTACTGCTGTCGGTGCCTCGCCGAAGCCGCTTGCGATCAGGTTGACTTTTCCTTCGTATGTACAAATGTCACCTGCTGCAAAGAAGCCTTCGATGTTTGTTTCCATTGTTGATTTGACGACGATGGAATTTTTCTCGATGTCCAGACCCCAGTTTTTGATCGGGCCAAGAGATGAAACGAAACCGTAGTTGACGATTAAGTCATCAATTTCTAAAATCTCTTTGCGGTCGCCTTTCACTTCTTCAAGCACAAGCTGCTCAATTTTGTCTTCCCCGATCAGCTCCGCAGGGACGAATGGTGTCAAGACATTTACTTTAGACGCGTGAAGGTTTTCCACACTGTGCTCGTGCGCGCGGAACTTATCACGGCGGTGAATGATGGATACTTCTTTTGCAATCGGCTCAAGCATAAGCGCCCAGTCAACCGCAGAATCCCCTCCGCCAAGGATCGCAACGCGTCTGCCGGCGAATTTTTGCAAATCGTCAACGAAGTAGTGAAGATTTTTGCCTTCATACTGCTCGGCATTTTCTAGCTCCAGCTTTCTCGGTTTAAATGCGCCGTTTCCTGCAGTAATGATGACTGTTTTGGAGTAGTGGGTTTCTTCATTTGTCACAAGCTTAAACACGCCGTCCGCTTGTTTCTCTACAGATTCAACTGCTTGCTCCAGACAAATGGTTTGATCGAATTTCGCCATTTGCTCTTTCAGGTTATTGATCAGCTCTTGGGCGCGGATTTTCGGGAATCCCGCTACATCGTATATATATTTTTCAGGATAAAGGGCGCTAAGCTGTCCGCCGAGCTGAGGCAGGCTTTCGATCATTTTGACGCTTGCCTGTCTCATGCCTCCGTAAAAAGCGGTGAATAAGCCGACCGGTCCTCCGCCTATAATTGTAATATCATAAACCTTTGTATCCTCTCGCATACGAAAATGGCCTCCTAAATGAAAATTGTTATTAATTATACCATATTGCTGTTTAAATTGACGAGTCAGCCGAAAAAAACGTAAGTGTAATAGCGTGCGCATCCATTCTTGAAAATATTTCCTCAGGCCGATACGATGATAACCAAATGATTTGATCTTTTTCTGAATTTTTCCTGGGCCAGCCGGATAGATATGATAGTAGTGTTCTGGGTGTGGACTTCACAAAAAACTTTTTAATATATCTCATAAAATCCCGCCAATAAGCTGAAGCTAACACAAATGATCATTTTATTATGCGTCTAACAAAAGCAAAAAAAAGAGAAGGTGGATGTGATGGCATTGAATAAGCCCAAAATCGTGATTTTAGGTGCAGGATATGGCGGATTGATGACGGTAACAAGGCTGACAAAGTTTGTCGGGCCGAATGATGCTGATATTACGCTTGTGAATAAACACAATTATCATTATGAAACGACATGGATGCATGAAGCGAGTGCGGGTACGCTCCATCATGACCGCTGCCGTTATCAGATAAAGGATGTCATCAACCAGTCGCGGGTCAATTTTGTACAGGATACCGTAAAGGCAATCAACATTGAAGAGAAAAAAGTTGTGCTTGCGAATGGAGAGCTGCAGTACGATTATTTAGTCATCGGGCTCGGCGCAGTGCCTGAGACGTTTGGCATTACAGGTTTGAAGGAACATGCATTTCCGATCGCCAATATTAACACATCGCGCCTGCTGCGGGAACATATTGAGCTGCAGTTTGCGACTTACAATACGGAAGCGGAAAAACGGCCGGACAGGTTAACAATTGTTGTGGGCGGAGCCGGATTTACGGGAATTGAATTTCTCGGAGAACTGGCGGCCCGCGTGCCTGAGCTCTGTAAGGAGTATGACATTGACAGGAGCCTTGTCCGCATCATTTGCGTGGAAGCGGCACCGACCGTGCTGCCTGGCTTTGATCCTGAGCTTGTCGATTATGCGGTTCATTATCTTGAGGAAAACGGAGTTGAATTTAAGATCGGCACGGCTGTACAAGAATGTACACCGGAAGGAGTCAGAGTCGGGAAAAAAGATGAAGAACCAGAGCAGATCAAATCGCAAACCGTTGTATGGGCGGCAGGTGTCCGCGGCCATCCGATTGTGGAAGAAGCCGGTTTTGAAAATATGCGCGGCCGGGTCAAAGTCAATCCTGATCTTCGCGCACCTGGATATGATAACGTCTTCATTCTCGGCGACAGCTCACTGTTTATGAACGAAGATACAGAGCGCCCGTATCCGCCGACTGCGCAAATTGCGATGCAGCAGGGGATCACGGTTGCTAAGAACCTAAGCAGACTCATTAAAGGCGGAGAGCTTGAGCAATTCAAGCCGGACATTAAAGGAACGGTGGCATCTCTTGGCGAGCATAACGCGGTTGGGGTCGTTTATGGCAGAAAGCTGAAAGGAACGCCGGCTTCGTTTATGAAAAAAGTCATCGATAACCGCTCGCTGTTTTTGATCGGCGGCCTGGGACTGACGCTGAAAAAAGGCAAGTTTAAGTTTTTCTAAAAACCCGCTTTCCGCGGGTTTTTTTGTTGACAGCTTGATATGGTATATTATCAGAAAATTAGGAAAAAGGGTGATGATCAGATGAAAACTGCAAAGACAACCACTTCACATGCATGCCCATTTTGCTCAGGGAAAGGATATTTTCAATTGATCCTCGGCGGTTCAGAGACTTGTCCGTCATGCCGGGGAACAGGAAAAGACAGGCATTCTTTTTCCAGCCGTTGACTTTAATTCAGCCCTCGCGTTACACTGAAAACAACGCAGGGGGTGGGATAGGTTGATTAGTCTGCCAGTCGTAATCATCTCAATTGTTTTGTTTTTTGTCTTGTTTTTTGGAATCGGTTTCTTATTAAACATGCTGCTGAGAATGTCTTGGATAATGGCTGTGATTTATCCGATTGTATGCCTATTCATTATCAGCAAGGAAAAGCTGATCAGCTATGTCCAGTCGCCGGGAGAATCCTTTGCCGGCCTGTTTCATCGAATCGTGTCATTAGCAGCTGCCGATGTGCTGATTTTAGCCAGCGGTTTGGCTGGCGCGATCGTGTCCGGTATAGCGATCAACATGCTCAGAAAAAGAGGATATCAAATGTTTTAACTGCCGCTTTCTTCTATAGAAAGCTTTTTTTTGTTTTCTGCCCATTCACCATTTTGAATATTGCTTTCTCCAATTGGGAACAATGATTCGGAGGAGAGGTGAATGATGTTGACTATGATCAGACGTTTGCTGATGACCTGTTTATTTCTGCTTGCATTTGGCACGACATTTTTGTCAGTGTCAGGAATCGAAGCGAAGGACTTGTCAAAATGGGTGCAGGAACAACAAGAAAAGCACTTGAAGCATGCAGGACTGACATTAAAAGCGCTGCAGCAGAAAAAAACACAAACCATGTCCGCGGCCAATGATAAAACAAAACTGTTAGAAGAAGCATTTGACTGGGACGATTATCCGGTCCAAAGAGTAACAGCAACAGGGTACACAGCAGGAGCTGAATCGACGGGGAAAAATCCCGGCGATCCATTATACGGGCTTACATATTCAGGCGTGAAAGTGAAACGGGATTTATATTCCACCGTTGCCGCTGATCCGTCCGTTTTTCCGATCGGCACGATTTTATTCATCCCGAACTACGGTCTCGGAGTTGTGGCTGACACAGGATCAGCGATTAAGGGAAACCGCCTTGATCTCTACTTTGAAACCGTCAAAGATGTGTACAATGAATGGGGCAAAAAAACCCTTGATGTATATGTGATTAAAAAGGGAACGGGAAAGGTTACCGAGGATGAGCTTGAGAAGCTCAATGAAACAAAATCGCTGCAGGTGTTCAGAAATCAATATAAAACTGTGAAAGAATAAAACGCTCCAGCGAATGCTGGAGCGTTTTATTACAGAAAAAAGTAAGCGAGTATGAATGTCAGTAAAATACCTGTTAAGCCTCCGAAAAAGACCTCGATCGGCTGATGTCCGAGAAGCTCCTTCAGCTTTTTTTGCTTTTCTTTATCTTCGGCTTTCGGGAAGTCCTTTGCTTCATTTACGAAGCGGTTAAAATCAATGACAAGCTTATTGAGAACTGTTGCCTGTTCACCGGCGTGACGTCTGACGCCAGTTGCGTCAAACATGGTAATGACGGCGAAAATAGCGGAAACCGCAAAGAGAGAGGAGCCTAACCCGTGCTCCAAGGCTACGCCTGTAGAAAGCGCGGTGACCGCTGCGGAGTGGGAGCTCGGCATGCCGCCTGTGCTTGTGACCAGCGACCAGTCCAGTCTTCTGGACACGATAAACTGTATGGGCACTTTGATGACCTGAGCAAAAATAATCGCGGCCAGGCTTGATAATAAAGGGAAATTCGTTAAAAGTTCCATCGGCGACATCCTTTCTATTTGAAAAATCCTTCGTGTTTCAAAAGAAAAAAGCAAGTCTTGACTGTTGTTTGATAAAATAAGTGTAATGGAAAGAATGTTTTTCCTATTATACCATTGTTCATTACAAATACCCATTACGTTAGGAGTGTAAGCCCCATGTTTTATGCGGTTCAGCAATTAGAGCACACAGATACACTTGTGGTCGGGCTTTTTCAAAAAAGCCGGCTTACAGGCAAAGCGTTGGACATTGATGAATTGCTTGAAGGCCATCTGACACAGCTATTGAAAGATGGTGATGTCTCTTCAAAACCGAATCAAGTATCAAAAGTATTCCCTCCATCTTCTGCGGGTATGAAACGGATTTATTTCGTTGGTCTGGGGAGAGAGGCAAATTATTCGTTTGAACAGGCAAAGGAATGTTTTGCGCATGTTTTTCAAGCGATTCACAAAGATCGAAAACAAGAAGCAGCTGTCCTGCTTGACACGTTTATGTCGGAAGACGTGCCGGCAGCTGATGCCGCTCATGCTTTAGCTGAGAGCTGCCTGCTTGCTTCCTATGAGGTGCAGGATTATAAGCACAAATCAAATGAGCCGGACAAACAAATTGAGGCCGTGTATGCCGTCACAGACGAAGACACACAGGAAGTGCAGGCGGGACTTCACGTCGGCCAGGCATACGGTCAAGGGACAAATTCGGCTAGAACGCTTGTGAATATGCCGGGAAACATGCTGACAGCGACGGATCTGGCTTCTTATGCAGAAGAGCTTGCGGCAAAATATGATTTTGAGTGTGAAATATTGGAGAAATCAGAAATGGAAGAGCTCGGCATGGGTGGAATACTTGCGGTAAACCAAGGCTCTGCCGAACCGCCGAAAATGATTGTTTTGAGGTATCAGGGCAAAAAGGATTGGGAAGACGTCGTCGGACTTGTCGGCAAAGGAATTACCTTTGATACAGGCGGCTACTCCATTAAAACGAAATCCGGCATTGTCGGCATGAAGTCTGATATGGGGGGAGCAGCTGCGGTTCTCGGCGCAATGGAAATGATCGGAGAGCTTCGGCCAGAACAAAATGTGCTTGCTGTTATACCGTCAACCGATAATATGATCTCCGGCGGGGCGATGAAGCCTGATGATGTCATCGTATCATTAAGCGGAAAAACCATTGAAATCCTCAATACGGATGCTGAAGGAAGACTTGTGCTTGCGGATGGCATTACATACGCCAAACAGCATGGCGCGTCAGTTCTTGTTGATGTGGCTACGCTTACCGGCGGCGTCGTCGTGGCATTAGGAAAAGAAACGACCGGCGCTATGACAAATGATCAACGTTTTTATCAGCAGGTAGCTGATGCAGCAAAAGAGTGCGGCGAGGCAATCTGGCAGTTGCCGATCACTGAAAAGGATAAAAAGCGTGTGAAAAGCAGCCAAATGGCGGACCTCAGCAATTCGCCGGGACGCGAAGGACATGCGATTATGGCAGGAACGTTTCTTGGTGAATTTGCTGAATCGACACCTTGGGTTCATCTAGATATTGCGGGCACGGCGACTTCTAATAAAGCAACATGCTTCGGGCCGTCCGGAGCCACCGGCGTGATGGCCAGAACACTGGCCACACTGGCGGAACGATTTGCATTGGAAAAAGATCAAAGTGAATCATGATAAATCCCCTGCCGCAGTATGCGGCGGGGATTTTTTCTTCCGAAATCTTTAGTTGACTAAAGTATATTGATTATGATACGATACGTTCGTACTTTATTTATCTACTACATTAGCAAACTAAAGGATTTTTGGAGGGGTATCATGAATGCAGTCGTTATCGCAGTGCTGCTTATGCTTGTTTTAAGCCTGCTGCGTGTCAATATTGTTATCGCATTAATCTTAGGCGCTCTGGCCGGCGGGCTGACAGGCGGGCTCGGTCTTGGCGAAACGGTTAAAGCCTTTACGGACGGACTCGGCGGAAATGCCACCGTGGCAGTCAGCTACGCCATGCTTGGCGCGTTTGCTGCGGCTTTAACGAAAACGGGCCTTCCGGATGCAATGGTGGAAGCCTCTGTTAAATTAATTGGTAATAAAGAAGATTCTCGCAAAAAGGCACTGTCTAAAGTGCTGATTGTGCTGATTATATTAATTGTATCTTGTTTTTCGCAAAACGTGGTACCGGTTCACATCGCGTTTATCCCGGTGCTGATCCCGCCGCTTTTGAAAATCTTTAATGAACTCGAAATGGACCGCCGTTTGTTAGCATGTGTGATTACATTCGGTTTAACGGCTCCTTATATTGTTTTACCGGTTGGCTTCGGCCAAATCTTCCAAGGCATGCTGAGGGACAACATGGCGGATGCCGGATTAAACGTTCCGCTCGGTGACATTCCGTATGCACTCATCATCCCGGTTGCGGGCATGGTTGTCGGCCTTATTTTATCAGTGATCGTATACCGTAAACCAAAACAATACGAAACAAAAGACATTTCAGGTGCAAAAGCATCCCCATATACGAGAAAAAGCATTGGCATCGCGGTTCTCGCCATTGTCGTGTCACTTGGCGTTCAGCTTTACTTATCTCAGACTTTGGGAGTAGAAGGAATGATTATGGGGGCGCTGGCAGGTCTGATTGTTCTGTTTGTCAGCGGTGTGATGAAGCGTGATGAAGCGGACTCACTAATTACTGACGGAATGGTTTTAATGGCATTTATCGGCTTTGTCATGCTCGTTGCAGCAGGTTTCTCCAATGTATTGAACAAAACGGGAGACGTGGCTTCGCTTGTCAAAGCGTCTGCTGGTTTTATCGGTCACAGCCAATCACTTGGCGCCGTTTTGATGTTGCTTGTCGGCTTATTAATTACAATGGGAATTGGATCTTCTTTTGCGACGATTCCGGTTATCACAACCATCTTCGTGCCGCTATGTATGCAGCTTGGATTCAGTCCAATGGCAACAATTGCGATTATCGGGGCTGCAGCTGCGCTTGGCGATGCCGGTTCGCCTGCAAGCGACAGTACGCTTGGACCGACTTCAGGGTTGAGTGCGGACGGACAGCATCACCACATTTGGGACACATGTGTGCCGACATTTATATTTTATAATATCCCGCTTGTCATCTTTGGCTGGATTGCAGCGCTTGTTTTATAAGGAAAAAGGCTCCCCTTTACTGGGGAGCCTTTTCTCGTTATGATAAAAAAACCGTCCAATAGAACGGTTTTTACGTCGGCGATATGTGATTTCTGTTAAATCCGGTTGCTTTATGAATAGAGCGGTAGATCGCAGGTGCAATAAACGCCAGTATCACAGCCAGCGCTGCGTCTTTTACCATAAACCAAGTCATGAAGCCCCAAGCCGTGCCGTAGTTCACCGGCGCATGAATCCACAGCTTCAGTGCAAGATACATATAGGTTGTGCCGATGATATACATGATCGCCGTCCCGATAAAAGAAGCAATCAGAAATCGGACTTTGCTTGGCTGGAGTTTGCGTTCTAAAAACCATCCAGCTGCAAAAGCCGCCGGGATGTATGAGATAATAAATCCGCCGCTTTTCCCTGCAAACGGCGCGAATCCCGCTGAAAATTGAGCAAACACAGGCGCTCCGGCTAATCCGACAAGCGCATAGATGACCATGGCAATCGCTGCCCGTCTGCTGCCAAGCAGCAAGGCCGCCAAAAGACAGAAAAACGGCTGCATCGACAGCGGAATGCCGGCTACTTGTAAAAAGGGTGCTACTGATGTAAGGTTGGCGCCGACAGCCATAAGTGCGGCGAACATTCCGATCAGCGCCATATCGCCTGCGCGAAGTTTACGTTGTTTCATAGTTGTCCCCCTTAGATTTGCATACACAATCATAGAGTAATAAAGAATGGCAATATTGTCAACATAAATCGAATTAAGGTTAACAAAAGGAGGGTTCAGTATGTATTTTGGAAAAACAAAACAATCGGATCAATCTGGGAGAGTGCCGCCAAATCAAAACGTTACAACCTCGTTTCCTGTGCTTCATACGGGAAATGTTCCATATTACGAAGATATGACGAGATGGAATCTTCAAGTATACGGATTGGTTGACCATCCAATGCTGCTAAGCTTTGAAGATGTCAAAGCCTTCCCTCAGCACGAATCGAAAAATGATATCCATTGCGTCACAGGCTGGTCAAGGCTTGATAATGTGTGGCAAGGTGTGCGGGCACGTGATATCGCGGAAAAAGCGGGTGTACAAGAAGAAGCGGGCTACGTCATTTTACATGCGGAAGAGGGCTGGACGACCAATCTGCCGCTTGATGACTTTTTGGCTGAAACCTCACTTTTGGCTTATGCGCATCATGGCGAGCCTTTAACGCCTGAACACGGCTTCCCGCTGCGGGGCGTGTTTCCGCATCTGTATTTTTGGAAAAGCGCCAAGTGGCTGCGCGGCATCCAATTTACGAAAGAAAATCACCCCGGTTTTTGGGAGCAGAACGGCTATCACATGAGAGGCGACCCTTGGCAAAATCAAAGGTTTACATGGGATTAAGGTTCTATTTTTAGCAGGACCATCTGCGTCTTTTGCCGGTTTTCATTTCCATATTGATAGTCTTAAGGTACCTTATTTGATAAAGGTGCCTTTTTTATTAAGGAAAAAGTTGACTTTCTTTGGAAGAAAACCTATTATTTGAGGTGTCTAGTTGATAGTGAAAATCATTATCATATGTTGTGGTTTAGCATAAGGAGAGGAATGTCGTACTGCATGAATGAGAATACAACAGACCGGGTGAAAGGCGGGACGCAAAACGCATTTACTATTCCTGGTACGGAAGTGCGTATGATGACTTCACGCAATGAAAACCGTGCCTATCAAATTTTTATCTCGAAACCGAATACACCGCCGCCGTCCGCTGGTTATCCTGTCATTTATTTGCTGGATGCCAATTCTGTCTTCGGAACGATGACGGAAGCCGTCCGAGTTCAGGGGCGCCGTCCTGAAAAAACCGGGGTGATTCCTGCTGTCATCGTCGGCATCGGCTATGGAACAGCAGAACCGTTCTCCTCAGCGCGCCTCCGGGATTTTACAATGCCGACAGCCAAATCGAAGCTGCCAGAAAGGCCTGACGGCAGAGAATGGCCTGAGCATGGCGGAGCGGAGGGCTTTTTCAGATTTATTGAGGAGGATCTGAAACCGGAAATAGAACGAGATTATCAGATTGACAGAAACAGACAAACGATTTTTGGGCACTCGCTTGGCGGGCTGTTCGTGCTGCATGTGCTGTTATCAAAGCCGGATGCGTTTCAAACGTATGTCGCGGGAAGTCCGTCCATTCATTGGAATAAACCGTTTATTCTTGAGAAAGCGGGCCATTTCGCCTCTTGCTTCAAGAAAAATAATCAGCCTATCAATATCCTGCTTGCCGCAGGAGAATTGGAGCAGCATCATAAAAGCCGGATGAACGATAATGCGAGGGAGCTTTACGAGCGGCTGGCCGCTTTATCTGAACAAGGCATCCGGGCAGAATTTTGCGAGTTTTCAGGAGAAGGACATATTTCAGTTCTTCCTGTATTGGTGAGCCGGGCGCTGCGTTTTGCGCTTCACCCTGACGGACCGCATATGTCAATGGGCTGAGACATTCTCAGCCTTGCTTCTAAAAAAATAAACGTCATTGAAATTATATTTGACTGTCTCATGACATTTGGATATGATTATTTTTATAATTGATAATGATAATCATTATCATTATCAATAAAAGGTGTAAGGCGCAAGAGTCTTTTTCACTGGATCTCCATTCGGCATCTCAAGTGAAGAAAGGAATTGATGACATGAATACAATGGGAATAAAGGGAAAAATCGCTTTAATAACAGGAGCTGCGCAGGGGATAGGTGAAGCAGTTGCGCGGACGCTTGCCGGCCAAGGCGCACACATTGCGGCTGTTGATTATAATCCAGAAAAGCTGGAAAAGGCTGTGAGCAGCCTCAAAGCGGAAGGCAGTCAGGCAAAAGCCTTTCCGGCGGATGTAAGAGACAGCGCGGCGATTGACGAGATCACGGCGCGCATCGAGCGTGAAATGGGGCCGATCGATATTTTGGTAAATGTAGCGGGGGTCCTTCGCCCGGGACTGATTCATTCGCTTAGCGATGAAGAATGGGAGGCTACGTTCTCAGTGAATTCGACCGGCGTATTTAACGCCTCGCGCTCAGTCAGCAAATATATGATGGACCGCAGATCAGGTTCCATTGTAACAGTCGGCTCGAATGCCGCTGGTGTGCCGAGGACATCTATGGCGGCGTATGCCTCCTCTAAGGCTGCGGCTGTGATGTTTACGAAATGTCTTGGCCTTGAGCTTGCAGAGTATAATATCCGCTGCAATATTGTGTCTCCCGGATCAACGGAAACAGACATGCAGTGGTCATTATGGGCCGATGACAATGGAGCTGAGCAAGTCATAAAAGGTTCACTAGAGACATTTAAGACAGGAATCCCGCTCAAAAAACTGGCTCAGCCTTCGGATATTGCAGATGCCGTGCTCTTTTTGGTTTCCGGTCAGGCAGGGCATATTACGATGCATAATTTATGCGTGGATGGCGGCGCGACTTTAGGCGTATAACTCATTTTAAAGGAGGTACATGAGAATGTTGGAACAAAACGTTTTATCACAAACAAAAGCGGAGCATTTGCTTCATGAGTATCGGGCGGGTGCTTTTTTCTTAGCTTCTCCTCATCGTGTACTGTTGGCAAAAGGTGTACGAGAAATTGTACCGGAGGCAGACGGGCAAAACCAAATAGAAACCCTTTCCGGCCGTATTGCAGAGACGCTGAATCAAGCAAAGCAATCGGGGCAAAGCCGTCCGCTTGTTGTCGGAGCTGTTCCTTTTGATCATGTAAAAGCAGCCAGGCTCGTTGTTCCTGAAGAAGTAAGCTGGTCAGGACCGCTTCAATTTGATCACGCGGAGAAGGAACTGCAGACTGAGTATACATACCACATAGAGCCTGTTCCTGCACCAGAGGATTACAAATACGGTGTGGAACAAGGGCTTGCACATATTGCCGATGGGATTCTCAGCAAGATCGTCCTGTCCAGATCTCTGCATTTGACATCGTCTGAACCGATTCAGACGGATGAACTGCTTCACCATCTGGCGCGGCATAACACGCACGGCTACACGTTTGCTGCGGACGTGTCCAGCGAAGCGGAAACGTCCTCTAGCCGAACATTGCTCGGTGCAAGTCCGGAGCTTCTCGTTTCAAGAATGGGAACTCAGGTTGTTTCCAATCCATTAGCCGGCTCAAGGCCTCGCAGTGATGATCCTGCTGAAGATCAGCGCCGGGCTGCTGAATTGCTTTCTTCTGCTAAGGATCTCCATGAGCATGCTGTTGTGGCTGACGCGGTTGCGGCGGCGCTGCGTCCTTTCTGCCGGACGCTGGATGTTCCGGAAAAGCCTTCATTGATCAAAACGGAGACAATGTGGCACCTGTCCAGCGTGATTAAGGGAGAGCTCTCCGATCCATCTGTAACCGCACTTGAATTGGCGGCCGCGCTCCACCCGACCCCGGCCGTCTGCGGAACACCGACAGACCTTGCAAGAGAAGCGATTCTCAGCATTGAACCGTTTGACCGCGGTTTCTTTACCGGTATGGTCGGCTGGTGTGACGATGCGGGTGATGGAGAATGGATCGTCACAATCCGCTGTGCAGAGGCAGAAGAACGCTCACTCCGTCTGTATGCAGGAGCCGGTGTTGTTGCCGGATCAAAACCAGAGGACGAGCTTCAGGAGACATCCGCGAAGTTTCGGACAATGCTTCGGGCAATGGGCGTGAAGCACATATGATCAGAATGAATTGCTGGAGGGATACAACATGCTGAATGGATTTACTCCTTGGCCTGAAGAGGTAGCTGAGACATATCGGAAAAACGGCTGCTGGGCCGGCGAGACGTTTGGAGATTTGTTAAGAGACCGGGCTGCGAAATATGGCGATCGCATCGCAATTACATGCGGGAACACTCATTGGAGCTATCGAGAGCTTGACATAAGGGCTGATCGTCTGGCTGCAGGCTTTCAAAAGCTCGGCATTCAAAAGATGGATCGTGTCGTGGTGCAGCTGCCGAATATCGCAGAGTTTTTTGAAGTCATTTTCGCGCTTTTCCGTCTGGGAGCGCTCCCAGTCTTCGCACTGCCTTCGCATCGAAGCAGTGAAATTACATATTTTTGCGAGTTTGCGGAAGCGGCAGCTTATATCATTCCCGACTCTTACTCAGGCTTTGACTACCGTTCACTCGCCAGACAGGTTCAAAGCAAACTGCCGTCTTTGAAGCACGTTATTGTCGCAGGTGAGGCGGAGGAATTTTTGGAGCTGGAGGCTTTGCATACAGAACCTGCAAAACTGCCTGAAGTCAAATCTTCGGATGTAGCGTTCCTTCAGCTTTCCGGCGGAAGCACCGGCCTATCGAAACTGATCCCGCGGACTCACGATGACTACATTTATAGTCTGAAGCGGAGTGTGGAGGTCTGCTGGCTCGACCACAGCACGGTGTACTTGGCAGCGCTGCCGATGGCACACAATTATCCGCTGAGCTCGCCTGGGGTTCTCGGCGTATTATACGCCGGAGGAAGAGTGGTATTATCTCCTTCTCCAAGTCCTGATGACGCATTTCCATTGATTGAACAGGAACAAGTGACGTTTACCGCTCTTGTTCCGCCTCTTGCGATGGTTTGGATGGATGCGGTCTCCTCACGCCGTGACGATCTTTCCAGCCTTCAAGTCCTGCAGGTCGGCGGCGCAAAGTTCAGTGCTGAAGCCGCGCGCAAGGTGAAAGCTGTTTTCGGCTGCACCCTGCAGCAGGTGTTCGGAATGGCAGAGGGTCTCGTCAATTATACGAGACTGGATGACTCTGAGGAAGTGATTGTCAACACCCAAGGAAAACCGATGTCTCCATACGATGAAATACGCGTGCGGGATGATCAGAATCGCGACGTGAAACCCGGTGAAACAGGACATCTGCTGACGCGGGGGCCGTATACGATTCGAGGTTACTATAAGGCAGATGAGCATAATGCCGCTTCTTTTACTGAGGACGGTTTTTACCGCACGGGGGATATCGTCAGGCTGACATCAGATGGCTATATTGTCGTTGAAGGCCGGGCGAAGGATCAAATTAACCGCGGGGGAGAAAAAGTGGCGGCAGAAGAGGTGGAAAATCATTTGCTGGCGCATCCGGCTGTCCATGATGCGGCAATGGTCTCCATGCCTGACCAATTTCTTGGCGAAAGATCTTGTGTGTTCATTATCCCCCGGGATGAAACCCCGAAAGCCGCCGAGCTCAAAGCGTTTTTGAGAGAGCGCGGACTGGCGGCATACAAAATCCCTGACCGGATTGAATTTGTCGATTCCTTCCCGCAGACAGGGGTTGGTAAGGTCAGCAAAAAAGCGCTTCGTGAAGCGATTGCCGAGAAGCTTCTTGCAGGATCAAAAAAATAACATAAACAACAATTTGAGAGGGAGTGTTCAAATGGCTATACCTGCCATTCAGCCATATCAAATGCCGACAGCGTCTGATATGCCGCAAAACAAAGTTTCATGGGTGCCTGATCCAAATCGGGCAGTCCTGTTAATCCACGATATGCAAAACTATTTTGTCGATGCCTTTACAGCGGGAGCCTCTCCGGTAACAGAGCTTTCAGCAAATATCCGCACGCTGAAGGATCAATGTGCCCAGCTTGGGATACCTGTAGTCTATACCGCACAGCCGGGAAGCCAAAATCCCGCTGACCGGGCGTTGCTGACAGACTTTTGGGGCCCGGGATTAAACAGCGGCCCTTATGAGGAGAAAATTATCACCGAGCTGGCACCGGATGATGATGATCTTGTGCTGACAAAATGGAGATACAGCGCGTTTAAGAGAACGAATTTGCTTGAGATGATGCGCAAAGAGGGACGCGATCAGCTAATCATTTCGGGAATTTACGCCCATATCGGCTGTCTCGTTACAGCATGTGAAGCCTTTATGGAGGATATTGAAGCGTTTTTTGTGGGAGATGCAGTGGCTGACTTTTCATTAGAAAAACATCAAATGGCGCTGGATTATGCAGCTGGGCGCTGTGCGTTTACCGTGATGACTGACAGTCTTCTCGATCAGCTGAAGAATGCGCCGGCAGACACTCCAAAAACGTCAGCAAACACTGGGAAAGAGGTGTTTACATATGAAAAGATCCGTAAACAAATTGTTGAGCTTCTTCAAGAAACACCTGAAGATATTACGGATCAAGAGGATTTGCTTGAACGGGGACTTGATTCGGTAAGGATCATGACATTGGTAGAACAATGGCGACGTGAAGGAGCCGAGGTGACATTCGTGGAACTGGCTGAACGCCCGACGATCGAAGACTGGCAGAAATTGCTCACTACCCGCAGCCGGCAAGTGCTGCCAAACGCGGATTATTTATAAAAGGAGGGTAAACAAACGGATGCCTGATACAAAAGACATTCAATATGCTTTGACCGGGGCGCAAACCGGCATATGGTTTGCTCAGCAGCTTGATCCGGACAATCCAATATACAATACAGCGGAATATATAGAAATCAATGGACCAATCAATATTGCTCTTTTTGAAGAAGCTTTGCAGCACGTGATAAAGGAAGCTGAATCGCTGCATGTCCGCTTCGGTGAAAATATGGACGGACCTTGGCAGATGATAAACCCGTCTCCGGATGTACAGCTGCACGTCATTGATGTCAGCTCTGAGCCTGATCCGGAAAAAACAGCGTTACACTGGATGAAGGCAGATTTGGCAAAGCCGGTCGATTTAGGATATGACCCTTTGTTCAATGAAGCTCTGTTTATTGCCGGTTCTGATCGTTTCTTTTGGTATCAGCGCATTCACCATATAGCGATCGACGGCTTCGGTTTTTCTCTGATTGCCCAGCGTGTAGCAAGTACGTATACCGCACTGATGAAAGGACAATCAGCTGCAACAGGTTCCTTTGGATCGCTACAGGCCGTTTTGGAGGAGGATTTAGATTATCGCGCATCAGATCAATATGAGAAGGATCGCCAATTCTGGCTGGATCGTTTTGCTGATGGACCTGAAGTTGTGAGTTTGGCTGATCGGGCGCCAAGAACATCTAACGGTTTTCGTCGTCAAACGGCGTATCTGCCTCTATCTGATGTGAGCGCGTTAAAAGATGCGGCGCGTTATTTCTCAGGAAGCTGGCATGAAGTCGTGATTGCGGTGTCAGCTGTTTATGTGCACCGGATGACAGGCTCTGAGGATGTTGTGCTCGGTCTGCCCATGATGGGACGGATCGGGTCCGCATCACTGAATGTGCCGGCTATGGTAATGAACCTTCTTCCGCTTCGGCTGTCTGTAAGCTCTTCGATGAGCTTTTCTGAACTGATTCAGCAAATTTCCCGGGAAATCCGCAGTATTCGGCGGCATCATAAGTATCGCCATGAAGAGCTTCGCCGCGATTTGAAATTGATAGGGGATAACCATAGATTATTTGGCCCGCAGATCAATCTCATGCCGTTTGATTACGGTCTCGACTTTGCCGGCGCCCGGGGCATAACGCACAATCTTTCAGCGGGTCCTGTTGATGATCTCTCAATCAATGTATATGACAGAACGGACGGCAGCGGACTGCGAATTGATGTTGATGCGAATCCTGAAGTATACAGCGAGTCTGATATTAAACTTCATCTGCAGCGGATCTTACAGCTGCTGCAAACGGCTTCTGAAGGGGAAGACATGCTGATTGGTCAAATGGAGCTTCTATTGCCAGGAGAGAAAGAACAAGTCATTCGTGAATGGAATGAGACAGCCAAACCCGAGAAGCTGGTCAGCCTTCAGGATATGTTTGAAAAGCAGGCCATCCTTACGCCAGAACGTATCGCTCTCATATGTGATGACGTTCAAGTAAACTATCAAGAACTGAATGAACAGGCAAACCGTCTCGCGCATCTGTTGATCGAAAAAGGCCTTGGCCCGGAGCAATTTGTCGCTTTGGCGCTGCCGCGTTCTCCAGAGATGGTGGCGTCGATGCTTGCTGTACTAAAGGCTGGTGCGGCGTATCTTCCGCTTGATCCGGAGTTTCCGGCCGATCGCATTTCTTATATGCTGGAGGATGCGAAACCTTCATGCATCATAACGACAAAGGAAATAGCAGCCCGTCTGCCTGATAATAGGGCAGTGCCGCAGCTTGTGCTTGATCAGGCTGTTACACAGGAGGCTGTCAAACGCTATTCGCCTGTTAATCCCAATGTATCGGTTTCTCTTGCCCATCCCGCGTATATCATTTACACCTCGGGATCAACGGGAAGGCCGAAGGGTGTCGTTGTTACACTAAAAAGCTTAAGCAATTTTCTGATGTCCATGCAGGAGACATTTTCTCTGGGAGAAGAAGACAGGCTGTTGGCTGTGACGACCGTCGCTTTTGATATTTCAGCATTGGAGTTATATCTTCCGCTGATCAGCGGGGCACAAATTGTAATCGCCAAGAAAGAAACAATCCGCGAGCCACAGGCATTAGCCCAAATGATTGAATCTTTCGATATTAATATTATGCAGGCGACACCTACACTATGGCATGCTTTGGTCACGAATGAACCTGAGAAACTTCGGGGGCTCAGAGTGCTTGTCGGAGGAGAAGCGCTGCCGAGCGGTCTTTTGCAGGCGCTTCATGAGCTTCATTGTCCAGTCACGAATTTATACGGCCCGACTGAAACAACGATTTGGTCTGCAGCAGCTTTTCTTGAAGAGGGGCGGAAGGGCATTCCGCCGATTGGCAAGCCGATTTGGAATACGCAGGTGTATGTGCTTGATAACGGTTTGCAGCCGGTGCCGCCGGGAGTTGTCGGCGAGCTTTATATCGCGGGAACCGGCTTGGCTAGAGGTTATTTCCGCCGCCCTGATCTAACGGCTGAGCGTTTTGTTGCAGATCCATACGGACCGCCTGGGACTCGGATGTATCGGACCGGAGACCAGGCTCGCTGGCGCACTGATGGGTCCTTGGATTATATCGGGCGGGCGGATCATCAAATTAAAATTCGCGGATTCCGAATTGAACTTGGAGAAATTGATGCCGTGCTTGCCAAGCATCCGGATATTGACCAGGCCGCGGTTGTTGTTCGGGAAGATCAGCCGGGAGACAAACGATTGGTGGCATATATAGTGACTGCTTCAGCTATTGATACTGCCGAGCTTCGCCGTTATATGGGTGCCGGTCTGCCAGATTATATGCTGCCTGCCGCATTTGTAGAGATGGACGAACTGCCATTAACACCTAATGGCAAGCTCGATCGGAAAGCACTGCCGGCGCCTGATTTTAGCACATCTGTCAGCGAACGGGGACCGCGTACGCCTCAAGAACAGATATTGTGTGATTTATTTGCCGAGGTTCTCGGTTTGGCACGCGTCGGCATCGATGACAGTTTCTTCGAGCTGGGCGGTCACTCTCTTCTTGCAGCCCGTCTGATGAGCCGCATTCGCGAGGTAATGGGTGCCGAACTCGGTATCGCCAAGCTCTTTGACGAACCGACAGTAGCCGGACTCGCTGTCCATCTTGATCAGGCGCAGCGTGCACGTCCCGCATTGCAGAGAGCCGAGCGCCCTGAAAGGATTCCGCTTTCTTTTGCTCAGCGCCGGCTATGGTTCCTCCATTGTCTTGAAGGGCCGAGCCCTACTTATAATATTCCGGTTGCTGTCCGTCTGTCGGGTGAACTGGACCTAGGAGTGCTGCAAACGGCACTTTATGATCTCGTCTGCCGCCATGAAAGCCTTCGGACAATCTTTCCTGAATCAAAAGGGGCATCCTACCAGCACATTTTAGACGCTGAACAAGCACGGCCTGATTTACATGTTACTGAAATTGCCGAACATGAGCTTTCTGAGCGACTGGCTGGAGCTGTTCGCTACAGCTTTGATCTCGCGGCTGAACCTGCTTTTCGTGCCGAGCTATTTACCATCGGTCCTGACGAATATGTGCTGCTTCTCCTCGTTCATCATATCGTAGGGGACGGCTGGTCATTGACGCCGCTGACCCGCGATCTTGGGGCGGCTTATGTTGCTCGCAGTCATGGAAACGCTCCCGAATGGGCACCTCTTGCTTTGCAGTATGCAGACTATGCGCTCTGGCAGCAACAACTGCTTGAGGGCGGGGATGATTCAAATCGTTTGATTGCCGGACAGCTTGCTTTCTGGAAAGAAACCTTGAAGAATCTGCCTGATCAGCTTGAACTGCCGACTGACTATTCACGTCCGGCTGAACCGAGCCATAATGGGGATACGATTCAATTCCGCATGGCGCCTGAACTGCACAGGCGATTGCAGGAGCTGGCCCGCGCAAATAGAGTGAGCTTGTTTATGGTGCTTCAAGCCGGTCTCGCCGCTTTATTGACAAGACTTGGCGCGGGAACTGATATTCCGATCGGCAGTCCGATCGCGGGGCGGAATGATGAGGCGCTAGGCGATCTTGTAGGTCTGTTTATCAATACATTGGTGCTCAGAACCGATACGTCCGGTGATCCAAGCTTCCGTGAACTTCTTGACCGTGTGCGGGAAGTGAATCTGGCAGCCTATGAAAATCAGGATATGCCGTTTGAGAGACTCGTAGAGGTGCTGAATCCGGCTCGCTCGCGGGCGACGCATCCTTTATTCCAAGTCATGCTCGCGTTCCAAAACACACCGGATGCTGAACTGTATCTTCCTGACGTGGAAAGCAGCCTGCGGATTCACAGCGTTGGTTCTGCCAAGTTTGATTTAACGCTGGAAATCAGTGAAAATCGTCTTGCTGACGGGACTCCAAACGGAATGGAAGGGCTGCTAGAATACAGCACTGATCTTTTCAAGCGGGAAACCGCTCAGGCTCTTGCTGACCGTCTAATGCGCTTGCTGGAGGCTGCCGAGTCTGATCCTGACCAGCAAATCGGAAATCTGGATATTCTTGCACCGGAGGAGCACAGCAGCATGGCGGCAGATTGGCCAAGTGTATCTGAAAAGATTCCGCATGCATGTTTACCGGAGCAGTTTGAGAAGCAGGCTGCTTTGAGTCCTGATGCCATTGCCGTGGTTTATGAAGATCAATCACTGAGCTATGCAGAGCTGAATGAAAGAGCGAATCGGCTTGCCCGAATGCTGATCAGTGAAGGAATTGGACCGGAGCAATTTGTGGCGTTGGCACTGCCTCGGTCATTAGAAATGGCTGTCGGGCTATTGGCGGTGCTGAAAGCCGGGGCGGCTTATCTGCCTCTCGATCCGGATTATCCGGCTGAGCGAATTGCTTTTATGCTGAAAGATGCGCAGCCTGTGTTTATCATGACGAACACAAAAGCTGCAGAAAGCATTCCGCCAGCGGAAAACGTGCCGAAAATCGTGCTGGATGATCCCGAACTGGCAGAGAAACTAAACACGTACACTGCTGAGAATCCAAAGAATACGGACCGGATTCAGCCGCTTTCTCCTTTGAATACGGCATATGTCATTTATACCTCCGGCTCGACAGGTGTTCCAAAAGGTGTGATGATTCCTCACCAAAACGTAACGCGTTTATTTGCAGCAACTGATCACTGGTTCCATTTCAGCTCAGACGATATCTGGACCATGTTCCATTCCTACGCGTTCGACTTTTCCGTGTGGGAGATTTGGGGTCCTTTGCTGCATGGAGGCCGTCTTGTGATCGTGCCTCATCACGTCAGCAGATCGCCGGAAGCGTTTCTGCGCCTGCTGGTCAAAGAGGGTGTGACCGTACTGAATCAGACACCGTCCGCTTTCTATCAGCTGATGCAGGCGGAACGGGAGCAGTCTGATCTTGGACAGGCGCTCAGTCTGCGCTATGTCATTTTTGGCGGAGAAGCACTGGAACTCAGCCGTCTAGAGGATTGGTATAACCGCCACCCTGAAAATAGACCGCAGCTGATCAATATGTATGGGATTACAGAAACGACGGTGCATGTGAGCTATATCGAATTAGACCGAAGCATGGCAGCTTTACGGGCAAACAGCTTGATCGGCTGCGGCATTCCCGATCTTGGTGTCTATGTGCTGGATGAGCGCCTGCAGCCGGTTCCGCCTGGTGTTGCCGGCGAGCTGTATGTATCAGGAGCAGGGTTGGCAAGAGGCTATTTAGGCCGTGCTGGATTGACAGCAGAACGCTTCATAGCTGATCCGTTCGGTCCCCCGGGCAGCCGGATGTACCGCACTGGGGATGTGGCCCGCTTTCGCGCTGACGGTTCTCTCGACTATGTCGGGCGTGCCGATCATCAAGTGAAAATTCGGGGCTTCCGGATTGAGTTGGGAGAAATTGAAGCCGCGCTTGTTCAGCATCCGCAGCTTGAAGATGCGGCAGTCATTGTACGCGAGGATCAGCCGGGAGATAAACGGTTGGCGGCTTATGTCATACCTTCTTCGGAAGAAACGTTTGATACGGCGGAGCTGCGCAAATATGCTGCTGAGAGGCTGCCGGATTACATGGTGCCTTCAGCTTTTGTGATGATGAAAGAATTGCCGCTGACACCGAATGGAAAGCTCGATCGTAAAGCGCTGCCCGCTCCGGATTTTGCAGCGGCAGTGACAGGACGCGGGCCGAGAACGCCGCAGGAAGAAATCCTCTGTGAGCTGTTTATGGAGGTGCTCCATTTGCCTCGTGTCGGAATTGATGACCGTTTCTTTGATTTAGGCGGGCATTCCTTGCTTGCTGTTCAGCTGATGAGCCGCATTCGTGAAGCGCTCGGCGTTGAACTCACCATTGGCAGCCTATTCGAAGCGCCGACTGTTGCCGGGCTTGCAGAAAGACTTGAAATGGGTTCAAGCCAAAGCGCACTTGACGTTTTGCTGCCGCTCCGAACAAGCGGAGACAAACCTCCTTTATTCTGCGTGCATCCGGCAGGCGGACTCAGCTGGTGCTATGCCGGTTTGATGACAAATATAGGAACGGATTATCCGATCTATGGCTTGCAGGCACGGGGAATCGGACAGTGTGAAGAGCTTCCGAAAACACTTGACGATATGGCTGCCGATTACATTGAACAAATCAGAACAATCCAGCCGAAAGGCCCTTACCATTTGCTAGGCTGGTCCTTGGGCGGAAATGTCGTTCAAGCAATGGCCACCCAGCTGCAAAATCAAGGAGAAGAAGTATCCCTATTGGTGATGCTTGACGCCTATCCGAACCACTTCCTTCCTATAAAAGAGGCGCCGGATGATGAGGAAGCGCTGATTGCCCTTCTGGCGTTAGGCGGGTACGACCCGGACAGCTTAGGGGACAAACCGCTTGATTTTGAAACGGCGATCGAGATTCTTCGCCGTGACGGAAGCGCGCTTGCGAGTTTGGATGAATCAATCATTTTAAATCTGAAGAATACGTATGTCAATTCTGTCGGCATTCTAGGCTCGTATAAGCCTAAAACCTTCAATGGAAATGTCTTGTTTTTCAGATCAACAATCATTCCTGAATGGTTTGATCCGATTGAACCTGATGCGTGGAAGCCTTATATTCACGGAAAAATTGAACAAATTGATATTGACTGCCGTCATAAAGACCTTTGTCAGCCGGAGCCGCTTGCTTTAATCGGCAAGGTTCTAGCTGTCAAATTGGAAGAGATGAATAAAGAAGGGGGAGAAGCAATAGATGACAAATCCTTTTGAAAATGCGGATGGCACATATCTAGTGCTGATCAATGATGAGGGCCAGTATTCCCTATGGCCCGCTTTTATAGATGTGCCGGGCGGCTGGACAGTCGTTCATGAGCAAAAAGGGCGTGAAGCTTGTCTGGACTATATCCAATCGCATTGGAGCGATATGAGGCCAAACAGCCTAAAGCCTGTTGAAAATGTATAATCGCATAAAAAAGAGACTGCTCGCGGCAGTCTCTTTTTCTATTTTATGCAGACGTTTGGGTATGATCACAATCTCTGACCGGGTTTCCGTTTTCATCTGTACACCACGATTGGGATAAAAACGCTAAAAACACAGCTGCCCACTGATCGCTAAATTGAATCAGAATGCCACCGTCATGCCACGAGCCGTTGTCTTTTTTCCAGCGGGTATCCATTGCATTTCCTTGATTCATATGGATATTGTGCATACCGTTGGTCGGGGTAAAACCAAATATTTTATCTGCAGCCTGTTCCGGCCCAAATTTTGAGCCGAAAATGTAAACCGGCGCTTTCTCTGCTTGCGCTTTCTTCATATACGTTTCAATAAAATCATTCAAATCATTATCAGGACCGGTGATTTCATGCGGCAAAGGCTTCATTTCTGCCGGGGCAAACAAATTGCCACGCACATAATCCAGCGCCACTTCACGGTTTGCTTCATTGATCTTTGTATATCCATACGGCATATTCGGAAGGATGGTAATTGAGCTCGAATCAAACTGATCGTCAGCTAAATACAATACTTCAGATTCCTCAGAGCTGGACATCACGTTGATGGCGCACCTGTAATACGTATTCTCTTCACCGAGCACTTTGACTTGGAAATGAGGACTGTCATCATCGGTTTCCCGCTTCATGTCTAAGACAATGCCTTTTAACACGCCATATTGCTGAACAGCCATATGAATCCTCCTTTATGATCAACTTCATAATTTAATTCGTGAAAGGGTCTCTTTTTTCCTTTGAAAAGATAAAAAAAAGCCTGCAGAAATCTTTCTGCAAGCTCATTGTGAATTAAGCACCGGCCACGGAGGACTCGTCCTGTAAAGCTTTTTCGGCAGGAACATACTCATATCCTAAATCCTTTGCCACAGCCTCATAGGTCACATGTCCGTTTGCTGTGTTTAAACCGGCTCTCAGTGCCGCATTGTCTGCGAGCGCTTTCGCTGCCCCTTTGTTTGCGATTTGCAGCGCGTATGGAACAGTAACATTAGTCAGGGCGATTGTTGATGTGCGAGGGACTGCGCCCGGCATGTTCGCCACAGCGTAGTGGACGACACCGTGTTTTTCATATGTCGGCTGATCATGTGTAGTGATATGGTTGACAGTCTCGACGATGCCGCCTTGGTCGATCGCAACATCGACAATCACCGAACCGGGATTCATTTGTTTTACCATTTCCTCAGTGACAAGAGTCGGTGCTTTAGCCCCCGGAATTAAGACCGCGCAAATGAGAAGATCCGCTTCTGCGACAGCATCTGCAATGTTGACCGGATTAGATATTAACGTTTTAATTTGATGGCCGAAGATATCATCAAGCTGGCGCAGGCGGTCTGCATTTAAGTCGATGATGGTCACATCTGCACCGAGGCCGACAGCCATTTTCGCCGCGTTTGTGCCGACAGCGCCGCCTCCGATAATTGTTACTTTTCCGCGGGAAACGCCTGGCACTCCGGCAAGCAGAATGCCTTTTCCGCCTTTAGGCTTCTCTAAGAATTGAGCTCCGATTTGCGCTGCCATTCGGCCTGCAACCTCTGACATTGGTGTCAGCAGGGGCAATGTCCGTTCTTCACTGACCGTTTCGTATGCAATAGCAGTTACTCCTTTGTCCTTCAAGGCCTGTGCAAGCTCAGGCTCAGCCGCTAAATGAAGGTACGTAAACAGCACAAGTCCTTTGCGGAAATAAACATATTCTTCCGGAAGCGGTTCTTTTACCTTCATGACCATTTCGGCGTCCCACACCTGTTTCGGTTCAGCAATGATTTCCGCTCCTGCTGACTCATAGGCTTCATTTTCAAATCCGCTTCCAAGGCCCGCGCCTGTTTCAACCAGCACCCGGTGCCCGTTTGAAATGAGCTGTGAAACGCCCCCGGGTGTTAATGCGACACGGTTTTCATTGTTTTTTATCTCTTTAGGAACCCCTATGATCATATCTGTCTCCTCCTGTATCTGTGATATTTTTAGTGTAGCTTGATATTTTTGAAAATTCTTTGTTTGAATAAGAAAATAAAAAAACATGGATTTGTGAAATTTCACAAATCCATGTGCCGAAGTTTGATATCTAAATAGATGGTGAATTTTTGATTGATATTTTTTAAATCGATTTCAGCGATCTGGCTGATACGCTTGAGACGGTAATTCAACGTATTGACGTGTATATTTAACACCTTGGAGGCTGTGTTCACGTTGCTGTCAGCTTCAATAAAACGCTCTAGCGTTTCTACCATATTTGACTGGTGATCCCGGTCATACTGCTCCAGCTTGGAAAGTGAATAATTAAAATATCCCGTCTGTTTCCGTTTTTCATCTAAGACGTCCAAGTATTGATAAATGCCTAATTCAGAAAAACTAAACAGATGTTTTGTTTCTTCAGCGAAGCGTTCTTTCGCTTTTAAGACGGATAATGCCTCCTGATAGGAGCGGGAGACAAAAGAAATAGAATGGTATATTCCGCCAAAAGCGATCGAAACGTCTTCTAATTTATACCGCTCCTTCAGCTGTTTTTGCGTACTGAAAGCAAATTGCTTTGCATCTTGAAATGGGTGATCTGTTTTGGGTGCGGTTAAAATAATGAGTTCATTGGAATCTACGGTCGTCAGCAGTACGTGAACCTGCTGGGTCGTTTCCTGCAAATATTGCAGCTGCTGCTCGATTTTTTCAGTCAGCTCACCGTTTATCCGGATGATCATCACGGAAAACTCAGAAGGAGCGGCCATTCCAAGCTTGTGGAATCCAGCCGCCATGTCATGCTCCTGATGAATGTGTCCAGTCAGCATTTTCCAGAAAAACTCTTGGCTGCGTTCTTCATTTTTCGTTTTTCGGATTTGGAGTTTGAGCAGCTGGTTTCTCACTGCTTTTGCTGCCATTTGCAATGTCACCAGATCATCGTCAGACAATGTTTTTTGAATCTCAAGCGCCCATATGAATCCAAGAACCTGGTTGTTTTTCCAAATGGAGATGGCAACGCGATTGCTCAGTCCGACTTCATCTATTTGCTTGACTCTGATCGGCTGGTCCGTATTTAAAAGAGCTGGAATCGTCCCATCCTTCCACAGCTTGTTAATGACCTTCTCCGGCACTCTTCTGCCAATGATTGTAGACGTCCGGGCAGGGTCCGTGCAGTCGCTGTGTGTGCTGTAGGCCAGCAGCTTGTGGTTAACATCCTCTATGGTGATCGGGCACCGCAGGACGTCGCTGATATGATCAGCCACATCTTCAAGTCTGTCAAAACTGTATTTAAACGGATCATTCGGCATGGCATAAATCTCCCTACTTTTCAAGCTTGATTTCTCTTTGACATCTCAGCCCCTTCCTTTTATTATGATTGTTGATGTTTGTGAAAATCAACAACAAAGAATGGAAGCCGAAAAAACAATGACATGGCATATGAGAGAAATGTTTTATAGATGATTAGCGGCGTAATCGCCTTTTTACAGTACAGTTTTATTCCTTATATGATACGAAAGCTTATTCTATTATTCTTCTAAGTAAGTCATCGGGGGCGAGACTATTAAGGAAAGAAAAAACGGAACCTTTCAGAATCGGTGCTGCAGCATCAAATGTTCTGGAAGGTTTTTTTTGGGAGTTGGGGAATGATTTGGGTCTTTTGGATTATTCGGAGGATGAAGAGGAGATTGAGGAAATAAACCTATTTGTTTAACAAAATATGTCATTTTGCAGTGAATTAGGGTAAACCATTAGACTCATTTTGTAAAATTAAAACATATTTGTTTGACTGTGCCGAAAAACTGTTTTTATAATAATGACGTTCTAAAAATAAGTGAATTAGCCCATATTTAGGCTGATGGCACAGGAGGTAATGAGGAATATGGCAGGATTAATTCGTGTCACACCCGAAGAGCTAAGAGCAATGGCGAAGCAATACGGCGTTGAAAGCCAAGAAGTATTGAATCAGGTTGATCGTTTAAACCGAATGATTTCTGATTTGAAGAGCATGTGGGAAGGTGCTTCAAGCGAAGCGTTCGCAGATCAATACGAGCAGCTCAAACCTTCATTTATCAAAATGTCAGATTTGCTTCAAGATGTGAACCAGCAGCTTGATCAAACAGCAAATACACTTGAGTCTACTGACCAAGACATCGCAAACCAAATCCGCGGATAACAGTATGAAAGGGAAGGAGCGCCTGATTCACGAGAAGACGGCGCTCTTTCTATGTAAGGGTGATCCAATATATGTATATTGATATTACAATAGATTTGAAACATTATAACGGCAGTGTCTTTGATCTCAGATTGTCAGATTACCACCCGGTGAAAAAAGTAATTGATATTGCTTGGCAAGCCCAGAGTGTAGCCATACCTCCGCGCGAAGGGCACTGGATCAGAGTGGTTAATAAGGATACGGTGTTTTCCGGAGAATGCAAGCTGTCTGATTGCGGCATTACAAACGGAGACCGGCTTGAAATATTATGAAAGGATCTGGTTGAATGTCGGATAAACAAAAATCATATGTAGAAAACCAATTAGAAGCTGTTGCCGAGAAAACAGATGCCGGCTATACATTTACCTTTCAGCGGGAAAAAATAAAGCTTCTGGACGGTCTCGAAGCCAACGTGATCAAAGATGTAAATCCATTTTTTCATAAAGAGATCGATGTGACGGATGATGAAGTGATCATCACAATCCAGCCTCCTCCCTCCTATAAAGCATTCCGCTTCATGAAAGCTAAAGATAAAAAAAGCAAATGGCAGTTCGCCTATCAGCTTGTCAAGGCTGTACAGCAGCACAATCTGTCGAGGCTGAATTTGATTGTCGCTCCTGAAAACATTGTATTCGATAAAGGCCTGACGCCTTATTTTCTCCATTATGGAGTAAAAGAGAGCATTCCTCCTTACGAGCAGGATGAGGAAAGAGTGTGGCGGGAGCTGAAAGCGTCAGCGGCTTTGGCGGTTGACGGCGCTTTTGCGTTTGAAGACTACCTGAAATTTAATGAAACGCTGACATTTTCCGCAGAGGCCAAGGCGATATTGGATGCAGCGTCCTATGATGACCTGCTCGAGCTGATTCAAACCCATATCGATGAGCTCGAAGCCAAAGCGAAAACATACATACATATCCCGAGAAAGAAGTGGAACATCCAGCGGTACATCGGCCTGGGGCTCATTGTTTTGCTTGTGCCGTCCCTTGTTTATTCGATGTACGTCTTGTTTTTCGCACAGCCAAAGCACCAGGCGATAGTCGACAGCAACCGCGCTTTCCTCAACAAGCAGTACAGTGAGGTTATCAGCAAACTGTCCAAGTACGATGCTGAAAGCCTGCCTGAATCGGTGCAGTATCAGCTGGCAACGTCTTATGTTGAGGTTGAAAGTATAGACGGTGATGAAAAGAAAAAAGTGGAAAATAATTTAGTCACACTGCAGTCAGATCCGCAGCACTTCCTTTATTGGATAGATTTAGGGAGAGGAAACAATAAAGAAGCCGTTAGCATCGGAAGAAAGCTTGAATATAATCCATATATTGGATTGGGCCTGATCAGATATAAGGCTGAAATACTAGCAGATGAAAGTATGAAAGATGACGAAAAGCAAAAAGAATTAGACTCTGTGCAGAGCGAGATCGACCAAATAAAAAAACAAATTGAGGAACAAAAAGAACAAGAGTTGTCTGACACATCAGGAACTGATGCAACCAGCCAAACTGCTGAAGAACAATCAGACAAAGAAAAACAACAAGCTGAAGAAAAAGCTGCAGCCGAGGAAAAAGCGAAAAAAGCAGAACAAGCAAAGAAAGAAAAAGAATCAGAAAAGAAAGATGAGAAAAAAGATGACAAATAACGTAAGACATGAAGCGCAGGTCATCGTATGCTGTCATTTGGCCGTTAGGAGGTTCGCCATTTGAGTCTATTATGGGTTTTTTACCAAAATAACGTTCAAAAACTGAAATTGTCTGACCTCCCGTCGTCCCATCCGGTGACTATAGGGCCTGATGTGAAGGATTCCATTACGATCGGCGCCATTCCGTTTACAAGCGGAGCGATTTCTCTTCAAAGAAAGGAATCTGGCGGCCAATACGAAGTTTTCCTGGGAAATGATTGTCTCGGTACGATTGAGCCGAATACCTCCTTTTCTCTCCAAACGGACGAGCAGGATATACGCTTTATTTTGATGGGCAGTGAGCCCAAGAAATCGGTTTATTTCACAGGGAATCCGGATGGAATCGTATGTTCTTCAGAAAAAACGGATGCTGATATCTATCTGAATCCGCAAGATTTTGCTTTTGCTGAACAAAGCACGTTCTCTTTGCTGCGTGTCGGTGAAAGCTGGTCGGTTCGTCCTGAAAGCGGGACGGTCTTTTTGAATGGAGAGAAGATCATCGGCAATACACGGCTTCAGCCTGGGGATGAAATCTTCTGGAACTTCACGCAAATGAGAGTGACGGAACAAGACCTTTTAGAAATTGTACATTTTGCCTCATTTAAAACAGCATTAACAGAAACGGTCAAACCGACCACAGAGATGCAGAAAAAATATCCGCAGTACAGAAGAACGCCGCGAATGGTGTACGATCTGCCAGAAGACCGCGTGTCCTTCAGTTTTCCCTCTCAGGAGAGCGATCAAACCAATAGAGGGCTGTGGCTCGTCATCCTGCCGCCGCTAGTGATGCTGATTGTGATGGGCGTTGTTGCCATCATTCAGCCGCGGGGCATATTCATACTCGTTTCTCTCGCGATGTTTATGATGACCCTCATTACCTCGACAGTGCAATATTTCCGGGATAAAAACCAGCGGAAAAAACGCGAGGAAAAACGGGAGCGCGTGTATAAGCTTTACCTAGACAATAAGCGGAAAGAGCTTCAGGAGCTTGCTGAAAAGCAAAAGCAGGTTCTTGAATTTCATTTCCCTTCGTTTGAACAAATGAAATACTTAACAAGTGAAATCAGTGACCGGATCTGGGAAAAATCACTGGAAAGCAAGGATTATCTTCAGCTGCGGCTTGGGACTGGAACAGTTCCGTCAAGCTATGAAATCAATATGAGCGGCGGAGACTTGGCGAATCGTGATATCGATGACCTCATGGAGAAATCACAGCACATGCAGCGTGTCTATAAAGATATCCGCAATGCGCCGGTTACGGTCGATTTGGCGGAAGGTCCGATGGGGCTTGTCGGTAAATCACAAATTGTGAAAAATGAGATTCACCAGCTGATCGGACAGCTGTCGTTCTTTAACAGCTATCACGATTTGCGTTTCGTTTTTATTTTTCATGAAGAAGAGTATAAAGACTGGGAGTGGATGAAGTGGCTTCCGCAATTTCAAATGCCCCATATTTATGCAAAAGGTTTTATATATAATGAGCAAACCCGAGACCAGCTTCTGTCCTCACTTTACGAATTGATCAGAGAGCGCGATCTCGAAGATGACAAAGAAAAACTGCAGTTCAAACCGCATTTTGTATTTGTCATCACGAATCAGCAGCTGATCTCAGAGCATGTCATTCTCGAATATTTAGAAGGACAGCATGAGCATCTGGGCATCTCTACAATTGTCGCTGCGGAAACAAAGGAAAGCTTGTCGGAAAACATTACGACCCTTGTCCGCTACATCAATGAGCATGAAGGCGACATTTTAATACAGAAGAAAAAAGCGGTAAGAATCCCGTTCCGCCTTGATCATCATCAGCGCGGAGACAACGAACGGTTCTCACGCACGCTGCGGACGCTGAATCACCAGGTCGGCATTACGAATTCCATTCCGGAAACGGTGTCGTTCCTGGAGCTTTTCCATGCGAAGGAAGTAAAAGAAATCGGCATTCAGCAAAGATGGCTGACGAGCGAATCGGCGAAGTCACTCTCAGTGCCGATCGGCTATAAAGGGAAAGATGACATTGTGTATCTGAACCTTCACGAAAAAGCACACGGGCCGCATGGGTTGCTTGCGGGGACAACGGGGTCAGGGAAAAGTGAATTTCTTCAGACCTACATTTTGTCACTTGCGGTTCATTTTCATCCGCATGAAGCGGCTTTCTTATTAATTGACTATAAGGGCGGGGGGATGGCGCAGCCGTTTCGAAATATTCCCCATCTGCTCGGCACGATCACAAATATTGAAGGCAGCAAAAACTTCAGTATGCGTGCGCTTGCTTCCATTAAAAGCGAGCTGAAAAAAAGGCAGCGCCTGTTTGACCAATATCAAGTCAATCACATCAATGACTATACAAAGCTGTACAAGCAAGGCAAAGCAGAAGTGGCGATGCCTCACTTGTTCTTAATTTCTGATGAGTTCGCCGAGCTGAAAAGCGAGGAGCCTGATTTTATCAGGGAGCTTGTCAGTGCCGCGCGTATCGGCCGAAGCCTTGGCGTGCATTTGATTTTGGCGACACAAAAGCCGGGCGGCATCATCGACGACCAGATCTGGAGTAACTCGCGCTTTAAAGTAGCGCTGAAGGTTCAGGACGCTACCGACAGTAAAGAAATTTTGAAAAACAGCGATGCGGCAAACATTACCGTGACAGGACGCGGTTATTTGCAGGTCGGCAACAATGAAGTGTACGAGCTGTTCCAATCGGCTTGGAGCGGGGCGCCTTACTTAGAGGAAGTCTACGGAACAGAGGATGAAATCGCGATCGTCACAGATACGGGCTTGATCCCGCTTTCTGAAGTTGATACCGAAGATATCGGAAAAAAAGACGTTCAAACAGAAATCGAAGCTGTCGTTGACGAAATTGAACGCATCCAAGCTGATCTGGGAATTGATAAGCTGCCAAGCCCTTGGCTGCCGCCGCTCGCGGAACGTATCCCGCGCACTCTTTTCTCTTCAGACGAAAAAGACCATTTCCACTTCGCTTATGTCGACGAACCTGATCTGCAAAGACAGGAGCCGATTGCTTATAAGATGATGGAAGACGGAAATATCGGCATATTCGGCTCTTCCGGCTACGGAAAATCGATCGCGGCCGCAACGTTCCTGATGAGCTTTGCTGATGTGTACACACCAGAAGAGCTTCATGTCTATATCTTTGATTTTGGAAACGGAACGCTGCTGCCATTAGCGAAGCTCCCGCATACCGCGGATTACTTCCTGATGGACCAGTCAAGAAAAATAGAAAAGTTCATGATTCGCATCAAAGAAGAAATTGACCGCCGTAAACGTCTGTTCAGGGAAAAAGAAATCAGCCACATCAAAATGTACAATGCGCTTAGCGAAGAAGAGCTTCCGTTCATTTTCATCACCATTGACAACTTTGACATCGTCAAGGATGAGATGCATGAGCTTGAATCGGAATTTGTCCAGCTTTCCAGAGACGGACAGAGCTTAGGGATCTACTTCATGCTGACGGCGACGCGTGTAAATGCTGTCCGCCAATCATTGTTAAATAACCTGAAAACGAAGGTTGTCCATTATCTCATGGACCAATCTGAGGGATATTCCATTTACGGACGGCCAAAATTCAATCTTGAACCGATCCCGGGTCGCGTCATCATTCAAAAGGAAGAGCTTTATTTCGCGCAAATGTTCCTGCCTGTTGACGCTGATGATGATATCGGCATGTTCAACGGACTGAAATCAGACGTTCAGAAACTCCAAGAGCGCTTTGCTTCAAAGGAGCAGCCGGCACCGATTCCGATGCTGCCTGAAAGCCTGTCGACGAGAGAGTTTTCTCTGCGCTTCAAGCTGGAACGCAAGCCTTTATCTGTACCTATCGGGCTTCATGAAGAAACCGTCAGCCCAGTCTATTTTGATTTGGGCAAGCATAAGCACTGCCTGATTTTAGGCCAGACCCAGCGCGGGAAAACAAACGTCTTAAAAGTCATGCTTGAACATCTGATTGATGATGAAACCGAAATGATCGGCTTGTTTGACTCGATTGACCGCGGCTTGTCCCGATATGCGAAAGAATCAGATGTCTCATATTTGGAAACGAAAGAAGATATTGAGCAGTGGATCGAAACAGCGGAAGACATTTTTAAAACAAGAGAAGCCATGTATGTAGAAGCCGTCCGTCAGGGAGATGTGCAGAATTTGCGATTCTCACAAGTGGTGCTGATGATTGACGGGATTACGAGATTCCAGCAGACGATAGATACGAGAATACAAGACCGTCTGGCAAACTTCATGAAATCATACGCGCATCTCGGCTTCAGCTTTATCCCGGGCGGGAACCACAGCGAATTCTCAAAAGGCTATGACTCCTTGACGACAGAAATGAAGCAGATCCGCCACGCGATTCTGCTGATGAAAAAATCTGAGCAAAATGTCATTCCTCTCCCGTACCAAAGACAGGAGCCTGAGATTCAGCCGGGCTTCGGATATGTTGTGGAAAACGGGAAGGAGCAAAAAGTTCAAATTCCTTTATGTTCTGCTGAAAGGGAGAGTGCTAGATGACAGAACAACGAAAAAGCTTGATCAAGTTAATATCCGCCGTCATCATCATTTTGCTGCTGCCGGTTTTGTTTTTCCGTTTTATCGGAGACGATCCGACGAAAAAAGCAGTCAATTCCACTCGGCAAATCGCAGTGGTGAATGAAGACACAGGCGTATTGAGTGATGAGGTGAAGTCTGACGAAGAGGACAAATCAGCCCAGTTCGGCAAGGAAGTTGCCGCCGCTTTGGGTGAACGTCCCGATTATTCATGGACGGTCGTAAACCGAAGCGCGGCCGAGACCGGTCTCGCGTCAAAGAAATACGATGCGATCGTTTACATTCCGTCAGACTTCTCCAAAAACATTTTGAGCTATGATAAAGATCATCCCCAAAAAGCAACGCTCGAATTCAGCATTCAAGATAACCTGAATGCGGTCAACAAAGAAAAAGTTCAGCGTGAGCTTGAGGATGCCCAAAAGACGATGAACAAAAAAATGTCAGCCTTATACTGGAACTTTGTGTCACAAAAAGTGGACAACATCAGAGGAGAATTTGACAACATCGTCAATAAAGAATCTGAATTCCAGAATGTCATGTACAACTTTTACAAACCAAGCTCTAACGATTTAGCAGGTGAAATCAAACAGCAAAAAGATTTAATCGATGAGCTAAAGAAATCAATGAATGAAGCACAGGGCACGACAAAAGAAAAAGCTTCAACAGCGGAGGAAGCCAAAAACACGCTGAAAGAATTCGTTGATACAGTTGAACGATACAAAGAATATCAAGAAAACCAGAAAAAACTGCTTTTGGAAGCCCAGGATTCAACCCAGCAGCAAATCCGCACAGGTTTGGACACCATCCAAGCTCAGCAAAAGGCGAATCAGTTCAGCGAACGCATGAGCGGACTGGCAACAGGGATCAGCCAAGCGAAAACACAGCTTGGGCAAACCAGCAATGTGCTGGCAGACGCCCAGAGAGTCAGGGAAGGACAAGTGCCTCAGCAGGAATTTGGCATGGCAAAAATCCAAAGCGATTTAATCAATCAATATCAAGCCGCTTCAAAACAGGCTGCATTAAACCAGGTTTATGAACTGCTTGTCCCGGCACGTCAGGCACTGACAGTTGTGAAAGGGGACGACCCAGTTGAAGACGACGGCTCTGACAACGATGATCAAGATAAAGACCCGAAAGAAGAAAATCCTGAAGAACTAAAAATCGATCTTGAAAAACAGCGTGAAGAACTGAAAACCATCGCTGCTGATATTCAAGATATTTCAGACAATCTGAAGGAGCCTGAAAAAGAAAACCCAACACCGGAGGACCCGGGTACTGAACCAGACGATCCGTCCACTGACAATCCGGAACATCCAGATGACGGGGGCAGCACAAATCCCGATGATACAAAGGGAAACACCGGAAACGATGATACCGGTAATGACGGACAAACGGACGGCAATACTCAGGATCAGGACCAGCAGAAGGGAACAGACGGTCAGGAGCAGAACGGCAATGCCTCTGATGGTGCGTCCGACAGCGGACAAACCGAAACGGGTACATCTGCCGAACAGACTGCATCATCTGATTCAGCCCTTCAATTGATCAAGCTGGCAAATGAAGACGGAACCGGAGATTCAGGAGATACTGGAGGCGACGGCGGCGCGACTCAGCCTGGAGATGACGGTGAGGTTTCGGATATTGCAAAAGCAAAAGAACAGCTCAGAAAAGCGTCTGAGCGAATCAAACAGATCGAAGAAGAGCTCAAAGAAAAAGAAACGGCTCATAATGAAGAGCTGAAAAAGAAACTAGAAGAACTAAAAGAGCAAATGGATGGTCTCAACGATGAAATAGATGATCTCAAAGGCCAAGTGAAAACGCTCGAAGATAAACTCAATAGACTCGAAGCGAAACGCCAGCGGGAGTTCGAAGGAATTTACAGCGCGATTCGCGAGCTGGAAAATAAAAATCAGCTTCAATTCTCAGGAGAAATCAATACAGAAAGAATCTCCGCTTTAATGAGATACTATAAATATTTATCTGTTTATGACTCTGTATTATCCGGTACGATAGACAATGCTGCAAAAGCCGGCGCCATTAACGGCCAGCAGGGCAACGTCAAATCCATCCTGGCTCTCACACCTGAAGAATCAGCCAGCTGGGAAGCTCTCAAAAACAACACGATGCAAACTGATGAAGACATTAACAGCTTCATCGACGGCATGACCAAATTTGCGGACGAATACAGCGGGTTTATCCGTGACTCTCAAGCAGGGGTTCTTGACGAACTGACGAAAATCTCTGACAGTGCCGCAAAAGCGTCAGAACAGCTGGTAACGGGCGCAACGCAGGAATCTGCCACGTTCAGTAACGACGGGCTGTCAGGCACAATGGCGCTGAATGTCCAGGATACGGTCGGCCAGGAAGTGCTGCAAATGTCAGACATGATGGGTTCATTGTCTGATCGCCAGTCAGGCATTATTGATTACACGACCAACATGCAGCAAAGCGTCAATGATGTTCAGTCGAAAGCGGATACCTTAAACAACAACTGGGGGAAAAATGTCGCCTCCACGAAACTCATTCGCAATGACGTATACGGTATATTAGGAAATACTTTAGTAGACGGGCAAAACAACGGCTATGTATATGATTACTTGGCGAATCCGCTTAAAATCAGCGGAGAGGTTCCGGAAGAGAAAACTCAGACGGTGCCGCCGGTTGTCATCCTTGTCATTATATTGATCAGCAGTCTGTTAATCGGCTATTTCAGCTCGTATTACCAAAACGCGCCGCTTCTCGTCAAAGGAGCGTTATTCGGAATTCTGAATATCCTTGTCGGACTCATGATCAGCTTGTTCGGTTTGAATATTTATTCACTGCCGGACGATCAGACGATTAAGTGGTCAGTGTTTACGATTCTATTGCTGGTCGCAAGCTCTGCCTTCATCCGGACGGCATTCAGATTCGGATCGATCCCTGGATGGGTTGCTTCAGCGGCAATGATTCTATTCTACGTCGCACCGCTTATTGATTTGATTATGCCGAACTTTACCTTTGAAGATCCGGTATCGAAAGTATATATCGACATCCAGTACGGCACTGGGCATTTGTTTGCAATGGGAATATCGGTTCTGCTGATCATTACGGTGATAGCCGCGGCTCTGCCGCTTATTATCCGGCTGATGGCAGAAAAATCAGCAGAAAGCGATGAAACGTATGAAGCATAATCGCAGCATGGAAAAGGGGATCATGATTTGTATGCTCTCCTTTTCCCTTTTCATCCCCTCTGCCACTGCTGCCGAAACCGAAAAAAATACAGATGTCGCGCCAAACCAATACGAGAAAAAAGACATTGAAATCGATACGAATTATTTGCATGAAGATACCTACTATGAAGAGAAAACAGAACTGCCTGAGGAACAGAAGGACATCACCTTTGATAAGCCGAAGGACAAAGACACCGAGCTGATAAAAGAGTTGTTTACATCAACAGATCCTGAGAAATCCAACACCATTAAGGCCCAATCGAAACAGCTCGGAATTACCTTTGCAAAAAAACCAATCACAAAGGCGTCATCCACAGAAACAAAAGAAGAACAAGGAACATCCTCACTGCTGCTTCCGATTATCTATGTCGTGCTGATCCTGCTCGGAATTGCGGGCATTGTCTTCCTCATCCCAAAAGTGACAGCGCAGGAGAACAAAAAGGCATAGGCCCCGTGGCTTGTGTTGGATAAAAGCGGTACGTACAATAGGAACGGAAGGAGGAGGTTTCCAATGGAACTTTATATCATCACAGGAGCGTCAAAGGGATTGGGTAAAGCCATTGCATTGCAGGCTTTAGAGAAGGGCCATGAAGTCCATGCCTTATCAAGAACGAAAACGGATGTCTCTCATGAAAAACTGACGCAGCATCAAATAGACCTCATCAATCTCGAAGAAGCTGAACAGCAATTTGAAGCATTGCTTTCATCAATCAACGCAGAACGATATTCAGGCATTACCCTGATCAATAACGCCGGAATGGTAACGCCGATCAAACGCGCCGGCGAAGCGTCTCTTGCCGAGCTGCAGCTCCATTATCAGCTGAATCTGACTGCGCCTGTGCTTTTGAGCCAGCTGTTTACAAAACGGTTTGCTTCATACAGCGGCAAAAAGACGATAGTCAACATTACGTCAGGCGCCGCCAAAAATCCATACAAGGGATGGAGCGCGTATTGCAGCTCAAAAGCCGGCCTTGACATGTTTACAAGAACATTCGGATTTGAACAGGAGGATGAGGAGCTGCCGGTGAACATGATTTCGTTCTCGCCAGGAGTGATGGACACAGAGATGCAGGCTGTCATCCGTTCTTCATCGAAAAAGGATTTCCACGACATCGAACGATTCCAGAAGTTAAATGAAACAGGAAGTTTTCGAAGCCCGGCCTTTATTGCCGGCACGCTGCTTTCTTTATTAGAAACAGGCGCGGAAAACGGCCGCATTTACGATATGAAAGAGTTTTTGTAGAGCAGATATTTTCTGCTCTTTTTTTTATAAAGGCTCTGTTAAAGGTAAAAGTTGATATTTATCCGAATTCTTGATATGATCAAAAAAGGAACTAATGTTCGGTTTATTATCAAGGTGAGCTAAGCGTTTAGCAACTTGTTCAAGTATATCGACAAATTGCCACATACACAAAAAGAACAGATTTATCAATGGGTTAAACGCTATATTGGACCTTCTTTCTCTGCTGATGGTAGATTAATCAATGAAATGAGAGAACTCGCTTCAAGGATAGAATTGAGTGTCCCATTGTTCATCAGAACACGTTGTTCGATTTGGAAAGTATAATGGTCGGCAACGGTATCACTGTAAATGCTGTGGCAAAACTTTCACTGACACACCGAATACCGTCCTGTGGCGTCAAAGGAAATGACTGTATGTTCAAGGGATATTCCCTGAGAAAATCGGCTAAAATCGTAGGGGTTATTTGGATTAGGTTTTTTATCGAAAAGCACAAACTGCTAAATGCCTTAAAACAAATAGATTTTGAGCATTTTGATGGTATCGTTGAAATTGACGAGATCTATTTCCTGTATTCTCAAAAAGGTCAACGGTGTATTACTGAACGAAAACCACGAAAAGGTGCTTGTCGCAGATGCTTGGAGAGCCTAGATACTGATAATAGTCTGCGATTATCTAAATTCGTTGTGTCATTCTTATTCAACGGGACAGAAGAATCAACATCTGAATGGGAAAAGGATGAATCGGTATGACAAATAACTTAAAACAGAGAAGAATCATTTTAGATTTAGCAGTTACTTTAGATGGTTTTATTGAAGGGAAAAATGGAGAAGTTGATTGGTGCATTATGGACCCTGAGATGGGGTTTGCTGATTTCTTACATCAAGTTGATACTATTTTATATGGGAGAAAAAGCTACGATTTATGGGGACAATACACTCCAAAAAATGAAGACCCTGATACCGAAAAGGAAATTTGGAAATTGGTTCATAGTAAAAAGAAATATGTTTTTTCCAGAACACAAAATGAGATTGATAATCAAGCTATATTTATAAAAGATAATATTCTTGAAGAAGTAAATAAATTGAAGAAAACGTCTGGTAAAGACATCTGGCTATATGGTGGAGCGAGTCTCATTACAACATTTATAAATTTGGGGCTTGTTGATGAATTTAGATTATCTATTCATCCTGTTGTTTTGGGAGAGGGAAAACCGTTGTTTATTGATTTAAAACAGAGGATAAATTTAAAAATGATTAATACAAGAACATTTTCCTCTGGGGTTGTGCAAATCATTTATCATTGGAATGGCTGAAAAATCTTTCACTCCAAAATATATATTGTAATAAATATGATAAGGCAATACTCGACAGTACAAGGGGAATCCATAAATAATGGGTTCCTCTTAATATTTGGAATTATCAACATTAAATTTTAAAGAGCCTTTATAAAAAAGACAACAGTCCGCGCAATTTGTTGAACAGCCGCATATACTGACTGAAACCCTGTTTTTAGGGTATAACAATGATGTGACATAAGGATTGAGTTTCTCTTCAAATTATGTTAGGATTCTAAAAATATCTTAAGGAGGGGTTTCCATGAGAAAGGTTACATTAATGGATGTTTTCACCCATCCAATTGCACAAAAATATTTGCAGCGTTCCGGCGTGGCCCATGCGATTGCCTGCGCTTATCATGCATACAGGCTGTCTGTAAAGGCTGACATCAACCCTGATTTAGCTGCAAAAGCTGCGCTATTGCATGACATCGGCCATTATGAATGGTATACAGACGGCAAGTGGGATTATGAGAAATACAAAAGAAATGACATTCATGCCATCAAAGGAGCGGAACGGGCGCATAAGCTTTTGATTCGGCTTGGTGAGGAACCGAAAGCCGCAAAAGAGATTGCCCTTGCCATTTTGCTTCATACCGACTCCTATCTGCCTGAAGGTGAATTAGATAAAAATACGCTGCAGCAGATTGTCAAAAAAGCAGACGAACTTGATGAAGAGCCGGGCGGCCACCATCATTACCGCCAAATCGATCCTTCAACAGCACGTGAAAAAATAGTAAAGCTGGACCAATTAATCGACCAAGCCCTGTCATCTATAATAAAGCCTGTATAAGTCCCGCTTTTACACGGAACAGCGCCAGCTTTCTTCGCTGTTTCGCTTCATCACCTTTTCCTCTATACACCCGCTTCCACACATATTCCCCCAAAGGCCCAGCAGCCCTCGTTTTATCAGGTAAGCCTGTGTCATTAACCATCATTGCGGCATAAACTGAGATAAAACATAAAAAGGGGATTGAAGTATGGTCAACCAAGGTAGTCCGCAACTGGTCTCTTTAGTCGATCCTTATGTCTATCAGACCATTAAAAAGCTTATTGGCTCAAGGTTCGTTATACAGACAGTACGAGATACGGTCAGAGGCAGACTGATCGATGTAAAACCTGACCATATCATAATTGAAGGAGCACGAAATGCTGTTTGTTTGATCAGAATCCAGCACATGATTTCCGTTACGCCAGATTACAGTGAGCGGGTGTAACAGTGCTTGCGCGTGAAAAATAGGCGTACACCGTGACGTCCTATTTTTCGGTTAAGCGCTGCAAAAACGGATTGTGATCCATCGATTCGTCAACATCAAAACCGGCAAATTCCTGAAGACCGCCATCTGAGAAAAAGTGACACCGCACACTGTATAGCTGGAACGGGTTGAAATATATTGACGGACACGAAATTGAAAGCCGTCCGCATCTTTTACATATCATCGGGATTTCCCGGCAAACGGGGCGCAGAGCCGTGCTGTCTCACTAACACATTCGAATCCTGTGATTTTGCCGTCTTGGCCGAGCAGGATACAATCATTCATCACCAATATCCCTTCATTATATTAAGAGTTCTGATATGGGTTCATTTTTGTTACAATAATGGGGTATTAGTCCTTTTATCTGACAGACAAAGAAAAACTAGGAGGAACAAAGCTTGTTGAAATCAAAAGTCCATTTTTGGACATTGCAGATTTTATTTGTTTTGCTGATTATTTACGTATCAACAAAGGTTTCATTTGTGTTTCAGCCGTTTATTGTGTTTATCTCGACATTGTTTTTCCCGATGCTGATTGCGGGAATTTTGTATTTCATTTTTAATCCGGTCGTCCGCCTCCTTGAGAAAAAAATTCCGCGGACATTATCCATTCTATTGATCTATTTACTGTTTATCGGTTTGCTGGCCTTCGTTTCAGCGTCGGTCGGACCTATCATTACATCGCAAGTGACCGGGCTGTTCAACAATCTTCCTGATTATATAAAACAAATTCAGGGGCTGACAAAAGATTTGTCCCATTCCCAATGGTTTACCTGGATGATGAATCAGGATTATATATCCATATCAAAAATTGAACAGTCGCTGACAAGCTTTCTCCAAAACCTGCCGCAAAATATTACGTCCAGTTTATCTGCGGTGTTTGGCGTCGTAACAAACATCACGCTTGTTATTATTACTGTTCCATTTATCCTTTTTTATATGCTGAAGGACGGACACCGCTTTCCGAACCTGGCAGTCAAAATTCTCCCCGCTTCTTATCGGAAGGAAGGCTTGAAGATTTTTAAAGATTTATCCGATACGCTTGCGGCTTATTTTCAGGGACAGCTGTTAATTTGTCTTTTTGTCGGAACAGCGTGTTTTATCGGCTATTCCATTGCCGGGCTGCCGTATGCCTTGATTCTTGGGATTGTCATGGCGATTACCAATATCATTCCTTATGTCGGGCCTTTTCTCGGCGCTGCTCCAGCTGTCATTATCGGCTTTATGGACTCGCCGGCCAAAGCGCTGTTTGCGATTATTGTCGTTGTCGTCGTTCAGCAGCTCGACGGGAATCTGCTTTCTCCTCTTGTCATCGGAAAGCGGCTGAATACGCATCCGCTTACGATTATTTTGCTGTTGATCGGGGCGGGAAGCTTCGGCGGCATTCTCGGCATGATTTTAGCGGTGCCGGTCTATGCGGTAGTGAAGGCGTTCTTCTTGAATATTGTCCGTTTAATCAAACTGCGCCAGCGGTCACGTCTGGAAGAAAACGCAGAGTCTGCTGAATAGGCGGGCACCATTTGCGCATCTCCGCATATGATGGTGTAAATTAATGCGGAGGTGGGGAAATGCCTGCGATTGTGGGTCCGATTTATATTATGTCAGTTACGGGTAGTGCCGCGGCAAGCTTTGGAGATGTGTTTGCGATTTCGCCCAAAAGCGTCGCTCACTCTGGGGCGGGGTCAGGCACCTTTCAGCTCGGTGATTTTGTGAAAATTAATAACCAAACGAGTAAAACATCTTTCAAAGATGCCGATATCATTGATGAAACAGTCTCGTTTAACGGGTAACAGCCTTTTCATGAGAGGCTGTTGCTTTTTTATTGTATAATATGGTTAATCTTTAAATAGAGAGGTCATGTTATGAAAATTAGAAAAGCGAATATCACGACGGAAACCGGAATGATCACAGACGTGTATCTGCATGAAAACAGAAAAGAACTGCGCACGCTTGTAGCGGTTCCGCAGCTGGAGTGGAGCACGATCATCTCCTATGAAGAAGATAAAACGTCTCTGCCTGAACGGCTGGAAGCCTCGCTGCGCCGGCATACAGAGGAAGATCCGGCTGGTGAGCTGGCAAAAAAAATCATTCATTGGGTAACAGAAATGTAAAACGCCGTTGAAAGTTTAGCTCCTGCCTGATCAGGTGATAATGAAGACAAACAAGCCGGGAGGACGAGCTTTTGAGTGAAGAAAAAATGGATCTCTATTTGCAGCAAGGAATGTACGGGCCTCTGGAGACAAAGCCTGACGAACGCCATTTGTTTTTAGGCTCATTAAGGGAAAGAGTGCTATTGGCACTGACAAAAGGACAGGTGCTCAGAAGCAAGCCGTATGAAGAAGCGGAGCACGAGCTCAAAAGCAGCAAAAACCTTACTCTTTTAATTAATGGAGAGCTTCAGTATCAGTCTTACTCTCCCTATATCCAAATGGCGAACCGGAACGGCGTGCACTTCAAAATCGTATCCGATCTTCAGTTTCATACGCCTTTAGGCCTTGTCATTGCGTCTGACCTCGCTGTGAATCGTGAATTGATATATGTTCAGGACGACATGTTTAACCGGTCAGTGCTGAAATCTTAAGAGACAAACGGATCGTTTGTCTTTTTATTCATGGCAATTCACTTACAACTGGAGATAAGCTATAATGTTTTCATACTGATGGCGGGGAGGCCGGCTATGAAAAAAGCACTTATTTGTATTGATTATACGAATGATTTTGTGGCGAGTGACGGAAAATTGACCTGCGGGGAGCCCGGCAGAATGATTGAAGAGGCGATCGTCAATCTGACCGAAGCATTCATCACAAACGGTGATTACGTCGTATTAGCAGTTGATTCTCATGATGAAAGGGATCAATATCATCCTGAAACCCGTCTTTTTCCTCCGCATAATATAAACGGTACGGAAGGAAAAGATCTGTACGGAAAGCTTTTGCCTCTATATCAGAAACATGAACATGAACCAAATGTTTACTACATGGAAAAAACGAGATATTCTGCTTTTGCGGGAACTGATTTAGAGCTCAAACTCAGAGAGCGGCAGATTGGCGAAGTGCATCTTGCCGGTGTCTGCACAGATATTTGTGTATTGCATACAGCGGTTGACGCATACAACAAAGGTTTCCGGATTGTTGTGCACAAACAGGCTGTTGCCAGCTTTAATCAGGAGGGGCACACATGGGCTCTTTCCCATTTTGCAAACAGCATCGGAGCGCAAGTGGCAGAGTAAGGAAGGGGAAAAACAGTGTTAGAGTATGGATTTAAAGATGACAGCCTGTCATTACATACAGACCTTTATCAAATCAACATGGCGGAAACCTACTGGAGAGATGGCATTCATGAAAAGAAAGCGATTTTTGAGCTTTTTTTCAGAAGGCTTCCGTTTGAAAATGGCTATGCGGTATTTGCGGGCTTGGAAAAAGCCATCGAATACTTGGAAAATTTTAAGTTTACGGACAGCGACCTGGATTATTTACAGGATGAACTCGGGTATCATGAAGATTTTATTGAATATTTGCGCGGCTTAACGTTTACAGGTTCACTTTATTCCATGAAAGAAGGAGAGCTTGTATTTAACAATGAGCCGATTATGAGGGTGGAGGCTCCGCTGGTAGAAGCGCAGCTGATTGAAACCGCTTTGCTGAACATTGTGAACTACCAAACATTAATCGCCACAAAGGCAGCCCGGATTAAAGGCGTTATCGGCGATGAAGTCGCACTTGAATTTGGAACAAGACGGGCGCATGAAATGGATGCGGCCATGTGGGGAGCGAGAGCAGCCTTAATCGGCGGCTTCAGCGCAACGAGTAATGTAAGAGCCGGAAAGCGCTTTAATATCCCGGTATCCGGCACACATGCGCATGCGCTGGTGCAGGCTTACCGCGATGAATATACAGCTTTCAAAAAATACGCGGAAACGCACAAGGATTGCGTCTTCTTAGTCGACACGTATGACACGCTTCGTTCGGGCATGCCGAATGCGATTAAGGTTGCCAAGGAATTCGGTGACCGCATCAATTTCATCGGCATCCGCCTCGACAGCGGAGATTTGGCGTACCTGTCAAAAAAAGCCCGGAAAATGCTTGATGAAGCAGGGTTTACAGATGCGAAAGTCATTGCTTCAAGCGACTTAGATGAACATACCATTATGAATTTAAAGGCCCAGGGAGCGCGCATTGATGTCTGGGGGGTCGGTACGAAGCTGATTACAGCCTATGACCAGCCGGCTCTCGGCGCGGTTTACAAGCTCGTGGCCATCGAAGAAGACGGGAAAATGGTCGATACGATCAAAATTTCATCCAATCCTGAAAAAGTGACAACACCGGGCAGAAAGAAAGTGTACCGTATTATCAATCAGTCCAATCATCATTCTGAAGGCGACTACATTGCGCTTTATGATGAGCAGGTGAATGATCAGAAGCGGCTCAGAATGTTCCACCCGGTTCATACATTCATCAGTAAATTTGTTACGAATTTTTATGCAAAGGATCTTCATGAGCTGATTTTTGAAAAAGGCATTCTTTGCTACCAAAACCCCGAGATTTCAGACATACAGCAATATGTGCAGGATAACCTCAGCCTGCTGTGGGAGGAATATAAGAGAATCAGCAAGCCGGAGGAATATCCGGTTGATTTAAGTGAGGACTGCTGGAGCAATAAAATGCAGCGGATTCACGAAGTGAAAAGCAGACTTGATGAAGAGCTTGAGGAAGAATAAAGAAAACTGGCCTTTCGTTCGCGAGGAGGCCAGTTTTTTTATGAATATATTATTTTTCATGTTTAGACAATTTTCTACAAATTATTTGATATACTTAGGGTGAAAGCCGCGCGTATTGTAAGGGGGATAAACCAATGAGGGTGTTTGTTGCAAGACAGCCTATTTTTAATAGAAAAGAACAGGTTGTTGCTTATGAACTGCTGTATAGAGAAAGCGAAGAGAATGTATATAGCGCTAAAGACGGCGATCAGGCAACAACAGATTTGGTGATCAACAGCTTTTTAAACATCGGTATTGAGAAGCTGACGGAAGGAAAACGCTGTTTTGTTAATTTTACGGAAAGCCTGATGTATTCAGACCTTCCCACCTCCTTCAATCCGAAACAGCTTGTCATTGAAATCCTTGAAGATATACCGGTCACGCCGGCCCTCATTTCTAGATGCAAAGAGTTGAAAAAAATGGGATATATGCTGGCGCTCGATGACTTTTATGCAATAAACCCGCAAAATGAAGACTTATTGGAAAAACTCATGAGCTATATTGATATATTGAAAATTGATTTTCTCAAAACAACACGAATGGAACGCAGAAAAATTTTGCAAGCCTACAGCTGTAACGGCTTGATTTTTTTGGCGGAAAAAGTAGAGACCCGAAAAGAATATAAACAGGCGGTCCAAGACGGCTTTCAATTATTCCAAGGCTACTTTTTCAGCGAGCCGCGCATCATCAGCGGGCATGATCTGTCGACTCATTTTTATTCATACTATGAACTGCTTAATGAATTGAGCAAAGAGCAGCCTAACATAAAGCATGTGACAGAATACATAGAGCGGGATTTATCACTGTCCTATCAAATCTTGAAATTTTTAAACTCATCCCACAGCCGTTTGACCCAGAAAATTGAAAGCATCCAGCAGGCCATTATGCTTCTGGGGTTTAATGAAATCAAACGGTGGATATATATCCTTTCCTTTAAGGATTTAAGCAGAAAAGGGAATTCCAGCAAGCACGAGATCATAAAGATTTCTTTGATGAGAGCAAAGCTTTGTGAACTGCTGGCGAAAAAAACAGCCCGGCCGCAGCCCGCTTCTTATATGCTGATCGGAATGTTTTCTCTTATAGACACCCTGCTGCATAGAGAAATAGAGGAGATTCTCCAAGAACTGCCTTTAAAAGATGAGGTCGGGCAAGCATTGTTAGGCCATCAAAACGACTACTACCAAATGCTTGAGCTTGTGAAATTAATCGAAAGCAACAACTGGGACACATGCACAGAATTAGGCAAAGAACTGGATAAAGAAGAAGCGTATGAATGTTATCTTGAGGCTCTCGAGTGGTGTCATAAGCTTATGGACGCAAAATGATTGCGGTTTTCTGACCATCGCAACGCAAGAATCATTCGGCTTTGCGTTCCGATGAGGCTGATGTAGATGCCATCGGGATTAAAGCCCGCATCCACTTCATGCCTGACGCCCATTTGTTTGATCAGACGCTTTACAGTTTGTTTATCCGATTGCTCGGCTGCAGTCAGGATGCGGCGCGAGAGCTCCCCAGAGCCCGCAATGCGGCTTAGAACGAGCTGGGCATCGGCGAACAGCCCTGCGGCCTGCTTCGCTGAACGGATAAAGATATCTGTATTGGCAGGAGAAGCTGGCGGGCGGCGAATCTCATACGGATAGGCGTAAAACCAGGGATAACGGTATCTCATGGGAGCACCTCACACAAAAGGGATGTTTCTATATGTATAGAGCGCTAATTGCCGAATATGACAAAGCGAAAAGGCCTCAATTATAACGTTGCGGTCTTTTTCGGTGTTTGTCGGTCAGGATACGCCAAAAATCGCCTATTCAATTTTGAAAATGCGGCAATGAGGACTATAGTCTCACTTAATAAAAAGACGAAACACCTTAAAATCAAGGGAATTAAGAATCTTTCTCAATTTCAGCAGAAAGATACGCTCTTAAGAATAGAAAAATAGTCCTGTTCTCCATTTGATTGCATTAGGTATAAAGATCTATTGATATTTGCGGTGTCACGCAGGACTTTTTTGTATACTTTTCGGTGAAAAATAAGCCAAAAGCAGATACACTATTAGTAACAGATCAAATACCTAGGACTCGTTCACCATACACAATTCATTGATCTTTCAAAAAAAGGAGTGTGGAAACGATGGAAAAGAAACTTGAAGAAGTAAAACAATTGTTATTCCGACTCGAACTTGATATTAAAGAAACGACAGATTCATTACGAAACATTAACAAAAGCATTGATCAGCTCGATAAATACAATTATGCAATGAAAATTTCGTGAAAAAGACTTGGAAACAAGTCTTTTTTTTTGTTCTATCCATACAAATTATGGATAAAGTATTATATGATTGTTAAAAAACGAAAAACCTGCTGTCCTTTAAATGTTCCATTTAGTAAAATGGAATGGGAGGGGGGAAGTCATTATTGAGCAGATATGTTTAGATTCTGTCCGGATAAAGGAGAAAATGAAGGAGATTGTACATGAAAATATTTCGAATGAAGACTTAAAAACAAAACTTATTTCTTTTATTGAAGAAAAAAAACAATTTTCATTCGCAGAATTAGCTTATCACCATTACATAGCATTTGACGGAAAAGATGATACAGCAATTGAGTTGTTGGCTTCTGGTATAGAACTTTTAATTTTATCTGCTGACATTTTTGACGATATAGAGGATAAGGACAATCTTCAGGCTTCTTGGATGAAAATAGATCCTTCGATAGTGATTAACGCAGCTACCGCACTTTATACATTAAGTTTGCAAGTGATAAGTTTAGTTTCTAACAATCCACAACATTTACGTCTGACTTTACAATATTCACTTCAATCTTTACAAGGGCAACATGCAGATTTAAATGTAACAAGCTCTTCAGAATCAGAGTTTATTGAAATGATTAAACTTAAGTCAGGTTCTCTTGTAACATTGCCTAATGTACTAGGTGTATATTTGGCAACTGGTGAATTTAATGAAACAGTCGATGAGTATTCACATTATTTGGGCATAGTCGAGCAAATTGCGAATGATCACCATGGGTTATATTATCCTGACAATAATGACATAAAAACTAGACACAATCTAGCCTTCTACTATCTTAAAAATAAATATAACCAATCATCGATTGACTTATTAAATTTTTATGCGCAAGAAAATAATCAGATAAATAATATGGACGAATTGAAAAAGAAGCTGCGAGAATCAGGTGTAATACAATATTTGAATGTTATTAAAAATATAGCATTGGAAAACTTTAAAGAATCATTCAAAAAACTGAGATTAGATGAACAAAATAAGAATAAACTATTTGTTCAATTATTAAGGGGGAATATAAATTGAAACATATTGACAAAATTATAAGCCATCTAGCAAACAACCCGGAAGCGTTTGATCAATTTAAGAAGGGGAACTTAACCTTGCTAAATATAAATGAAAAAGAAAAGAAAGCAATATTATATGCGTTTGAAGAAGGAGAGGCACCGAGAACAAGCAATTGGCCTCCAATTGAAGCTATCAGTAATTTTTTTGAGGATGATAAAAGAAAAAGTTTTATTTAATTATGGGATGATGAGATGCACATAAATAATAACGTCTATAAATATTTGTCTCTAGGTTTTATCATTTTAAGTTTTGTTTATGTGATCTACCTCTCTTATATTTCTGTTTTTAATATCTTTGTAGGTGCGGATGTGAAGATTAATGAACAGGGTAAGTTAGAGGTTACCAAAGTTGTGGATTATGAATATTATTCAGGTGTAAAAAAAGGTGACATCATTCTTGAAGTGAATGGGCAAAAAGGAAGCGAAATCCAGTTAGAGAGCGGAAGATTGGTCAACGTAGAAAGCTTAACTGTTGAGAGAGATAATAAATCATTTCATTTGCAAAATGTAAGCCTAATAAGTGAAGAAAATTTATTTATGTATCTCATTCCACTCATATCTTATTCAATCTGTTTATTTTGTATATTTTTTGTTTACAGAATAAATAAAGTAAGAAAATCATCTTCTGCTTTTGTTTTAATCTTATTTTTGTTATTTGTATCAGTAGCATATGTAAGTGTCTGCGGGGCAAGAAGAGGTGAAGAGGTTAGCACTTACCTGCTTGTCCTTACTTTAGTAAGTTGTCCAATTTTATATATACATTTCATATATAAATACTTTGCGGAATTGGGCACTAAGTTATTCAAAAAGAAGATTTTAATCATAATGTATATACTTCCACTCGTAAACCTGTTACTAGAAGCTGTTTTGAGTAATAGATTAAATTCTTCGGCTTTTTTGTCTAACTTGAACTTGATTTCCTTTTTTGTCCTAGTCCTTACTGTATCTATCCTTATCCATCAAGGGATTAGAAAAATCAAACAAAATGAGCAAAAGTCAATTTTAAAAATCCTTGCTTATATAAATATCCTGTCTTTTAGTCCCTTTATTATCTTTTTTGTTATTCCATATGTGTTGTTTGATAAGTATCTTTCACCCTTTAGTTTGGCAGCTTTTACACTTGTTATACCTTTTTCTTTAGTGTATCAATTTATGACAAATAGACTTTATAATATTGACTTTGTTGTAGGACGGCTTAAATACTATGGTTTTTTAGCAATTACACCTACTGTTATTGTGGTCACCATATTTAATTACATTCAAAAACCAAAAGATAACTTTTATTCTGTTAAACTAACAGTTGTTATATATTTGCTTATGTTTGCTGTCTTTTACTTTAAAGAGATTATTGATTTTCGTTTCAAGTTGAAAAGATTTACAGAGAAATTTAATTATCAAGATGGAATTTTTAAATTTACTCAATTAATTAAGCAAGCATCATCGGTAGATCAAGTACTTGATCACTTTAAAAATACAATCCTAGAAGTATTAAACATAGATAATGCTTGCGTGTATGATAATTCTAAAGGGGAAATCATCCTCCTTAGCAAGAATAACTTTAAAGATCTCACTTATAAGAATTATGAGCAATATGTGAAAAGCTTTTCTGGTGATATCGGTAAAATTAAAGAGTTTAAACAAGGTTTTATTATTAAAATAGGTGAACGAGGAGACAGATCGTTTTTAGTACTCTGTTTCTCAAGTTATAATACTTTTAAATTAACAAGAGATGAAATTGCATGGCTTCAAACATTAGCGTTCTATACAAATGTCTCATTGGAAAACGTAATGAAAATCGAAGAGTTGATGGTGCATCTTGAGGATTTAAAACAACAAGAATCAAACCCCGTCTGGCTCAAAAAACTCATGTACACCATCGAAGAAAAACAACGCTCTGATCTCGCCCGCGATCTTCACGATTCCGTCCTTCAGGATCTGATTTCTTTAAAACGACAGTGTGAGCTGTTTTTGGCTGAATTTAAGAAGGACGATAATCCGTGCCGGGAAGATGTGCAGGACAAGCTTGTTCAGATGAATGAACAGATGTCTGATGTGATTTCGATGACGAGGGAGACGTGTCATGAGCTGCGGCCGCAGCTTCTGTATGATCTTGGGCTGGTGAAGGCGCTGTCCAAGCTGGTGGCGCAGCAGCAGGAGCGGGTGCCGTTTCATATCCGTTTAAATACGGGCAGATTTACGGCTTCACTTGATCTGGATTCGCAGCTGAATTTGTACCGGATCATTCAAGAGTTTCTGTCTAATGCGGTCAAGCACTCTCAGGCGACGGATGTGCTGATTATGCTTATCAGTATTCAAAACAAAATCGTTCTTCATTATGAGGACGATGGCGTAGGGTTTGACCAAGAAAAAAATAATGAACATTCCCTGAGTATGGGGCTTTCTGGCATTAAGGAGAGAGTCAGGGCTTTAGATGGACGCCTTCGGATTGAAACAAGTGAAGGAAAGGGCTTTAAGGCTGATATTGAAATTGAATTGTAATGGTTTTATAACGGAAAAGACTTGGCACAAGCCAAGTCTTTTTTATAAAATGAAAAAGAGTGAGTAAAAGGGAGGAAAACATGAAAAAGATACTAGTGATTGATGACCATCCGGCTGTCATGGAAGGCACCAAGACAATTTTGGAAACGGATTCGAATCTGTCTGTTGATTGTCTCAGTCCCGAACCGAGTGAACAGTTTATCAAGCAGCACGATTTCTCGTCGTATGATCTTATATTAATGGACCTGAATTTAGGCGGCGAGGTCAATGGGATGGAGCTTTCTAAACTGATTTTACAAGAGTGTCCTCATTGCAAAATTATCGTCTATACCGGTTATGAGGTCGAGGATTATTTTGAGGAAGCAATTCGTGCGGGTCTGCACGGTGCCATTAGCAAAACCGAATCTAAAGAAAAAATCACCCAATACATATACCACGTACTCAACGGAGAAATTTTAGTCGATTTTGCTTATTTTAAACAGCTGATGACGCAGCAAAAAACAAAGCCGGCTCCTTCCTCTCAAAAAGAACAAGATGTGCTCACACCTAGAGAATGCCTGATTCTTCAAGAAGTTGAAAAGGGATTTACAAACCAAGAAATCGCAGATGCACTGCATTTAAGCAAGCGGTCCATTGAATACAGCCTGACATCGATTTTCAATAAGCTGAATGTCGGTTCCCGGACGGAAGCGGTTTTGATTGCGAAGTCAGATGGTGTACTGTAAATAAGGGGGTGTATATGATGGATACGAAACACACATTGCTTGAAGCGCTTGGAATTGAGATTGTTGAAAACACAGCGGAACGATGCGTTGCGGTCATGCCGGTGGATCATCGGACGGTGCAGCCGTTCGGGTATTTGCATGGAGGCGCTTCAGTGGCTCTGGCGGAAACTGCAGCGAGTGTGGGCGCGCAGAACTTGATTGATCACACAACACAGGCCTGTGTCGGTTTAGAGATCAACGCCAACCATGTAAAATCCGTAAAGGAAGGAACGGTAAAGGCGGTGGCCGAACCCGTTCATATAGGCAGAACGACGATTGTCTATCAAGTTCACATTTATGACGAGCAAGAGAGGCTGATCTGTATATCCAGATGCACGCTGGCTGTCATCAAGAAATAAAAAAACAGCCGGAACTCTGCCTGTCCGGCTGCTTATTTTATAAGTAGGAATCCTCTTTCCGTTTAATCACAAAGTTTCTGATCCCCTTGTAGTCATCCTGTACGCTTTTCTCATCAAGCTTGACGCCGGAGTTGTACGCAGCACGGCAGATCAAATGTCCCCCGATAGGCGACGTCATAAAGATAAAGAAAATCCCAAGGAGGATTTTAGCTGATAGTTCTCCGGTTATAAACCACAAAAAGAAGAAGACACCGAGCAGTACCATATTGACGCCTAACGTTGAGCCTTTTGAAGCAGCGTGTGAGCGTGTATACATATCAGGAAGACGAAGCGTCCCAAATGAAGCGGTAAGGCATACAAGAGAGCCGAGGAGAATGAATACAGCCACGACGACTTTAGCGATTTCGATCATTTTCGATAATCTCTCCTTTCTCCAGGAACTTGGAAAATGCGATCGTTCCGATAAACGATAAAATCCCCAGCAGCAAAATAATATCCAGAAACGCACTTGTTTTCAGCAAAATGGAGACAAGCGCCGTGATCGCAATCAGGTTGATGCCGATTGCATCCAGAGCCACGACCCGGTCAGGCACAGTCGGCCCTTTAATGACACGAATGACATACAAAAAGGTAGACACTGCCATGATGCCGAGCGCGATTTGCAGAATCAGCGTAAACATCAGCGGCTCACCTCCTGTATCGCTTTCTCAAATGACTCCCGGATATCAAAAATAGCTTTTTCCGCATCCTCAATATCCATCGCGTGAATATAAAGAATCGTCCTGTCATCGGAAATATCCATCACCAAGGTTCCCGGCGTTAAGGTAATGAGCAGTGACAGCAGGGTGATTTCCCAATCCTTCGTCAGCTCTGTTTTAAAAGCGAAAATGCCCGGTCTGATATTCAGTTTCGGCGATAGGACTGTTTTCAGCACACTGACATTGGCAAGGTACAGCTCCTTTAGAAAAATCAAAAAGAGCTTGATGATAGAAAACATTTTCCATAGATAAAACTGGCGTGTGAAAAAGCGCCGGAAGAAAAAGAGCGTGAGCATTCCCAGAATATAGCCTGCGAGAAATCCTGTGGCGCTTGGATTATTGCTCAAGAACATCCAGCAAAAAGCGAGAAACACATTTAATAAAATTTGAAATGCCATGCGATCTACTCCTTCAAAACAGCTTCAATATATTTTTCCGGATTCAGCAGCGTCTCGGCCGCTTGATCAACGTAAGGTGACACCCATTCTGTACCCAATCCGAAGAGCAGAGACAGCAAGAGAAAAAGAGCTGCCGGATAAAGAAGACCTTTAGCGGTTCGATGATTTGGTTTTGGTGTTTCTTTTTCTTCGCCCCAAAACGCATGTATAAAGATCCTCAGCACAGAGTATAGTACGAGCAGACTCGACAGCAGAATCAGCATGGAAATAGTAAATTCACCTTCCGCGAAGCCGCCCTCTGCAATTTTTAACTTGCCTACAAATCCGCTGAGAGGCGGGATGCCCGCAAGAGAAATAGCTGAAATGAAAAACATCCATCCAAGAACAGGGTAGCGTTTGATCAGCCCGCCCATTTTATGCAGGCTCGCTGTTCCAGTCAATGTGATCAGCGTTCCTGCCAGCATAAATAAAGCGCCTTTAATCAGCATATCGTGAATCAGATAGTAAATCGCGCCTTGAATAGATGCGGGAGTATGGACTGCCACCCCAAACAAAATCACGCCTACTGCGGTGATAATATTGTAGATCACAATTTTCATGACATCCGAATAAGCGAGTGAACCGATCACACCGAAAATCACAGTCAGCGCCGCCAGCCAAATCATCAGCTGATGGGTAAAGGCTGTATCGTGAATGAAAATCAATGTGAAAACTCTCGTGATCGCGTATAAACCGACTTTTGTCAGCAAAGCGCCGAACAGCGCGGAGATGGCCGCCGGAGGCGCATAATAAGAGCCAGGAAGCCAAAAGTAAAGGGGGAAGATTCCGCCCTTCATGCCGAATACAATCAGCAGCAGGACACCGATGACAGTAATCAGCCCGGTTTGCCCGGATTCGCTGATTTTGGCGCTTAAGTCCGCCATATTTAACGTACCAGTTACCGCGTATAAAAAGCCGACGCCGATGACAAACATGGCCGACGACACGATATTAAACACAATATATTTAATGGACTCCCGCAGCTGAATTTTTGTGCCGCCTAATACAATCAGCATATAGGAAGCGATAAGCAGCAGCTCAAAAAATACGTACATATTAAATAAATCGCCTGTTAAAAACGCTCCGCTGACCCCAGCAAGCAAAAACTGCACACCGGAGTAATAAAAGGAATGCTCGCGTTTTTCACCGACGGAACGGAAGGAATAAAGCCCAACCAATAAACCGATTACCGCTGTTGTCAGAACGAGCAGGCTGGCGAATTGGTCTGCGGCCAGCACAATGCCGTACGGGGCTTTCCAGCCGCCTAAATTGAGTGTCTGGATCCCCTTAGTAAAGACAGTCTGTACAAGTATGCCGCCGATCACAATCCCGACTGCTGACGCCGCAGTGCTGAAAATTCGCATGAGCATCAGATTCTTCGTCATGAAAATCAGCAAAATGGCCGACAGGAGCGGGATCAGGATTGGCAAAATAACAAAATTATTCATGTTGATCATTTCCCCTCATTTGATCCATATCGTCCGTTTTCAATTCCTGATAAGCCCGAAAGGCCATGACGAGGATGAATGATGTAACGCCAAATGAAATGACAATTGCCGTCAAAATCAGGGCTTGCGGAAGCGGATCGACAAATGATTTGGCATGCTCGCTCAAAATCGGAGCGGCGCCTTTCTTTAATCCTCCCATAGTTAAAAGCATTAAATGGACGCCATGGCTTAACAGTGCTGTTCCGATAATGACGCGAAGCAGGCTTTTAGACAGCAGCAAATACGTAGCGGCCATAAAAATAAAACCGGCTAAAACAGCCATTAAGATTTCCATTATTCTTCCTCTCCAATCGTTTGAATAATGGTCATCGTAATGCCTACGACAACAAGATAAACGCCTAAATCAAATATCGTCGCCGTGGCGAGCTCCGTTTTCCCAAGGATCGGCAGCTGAAAGTATCCGAATGTGTGGGTTAAAAAAGGAGTCCCGAATACAAAGGAGCCAACGCCGGTTAATACAGCGAGCAGAAGGCCGGCTCCCGCGACATAAATGAAATTAACCGGCAAAATCGAACGCACGGTTTTTAAATCATATGCCAGGAGCAAGAGAACGATGGAAGAGGATGTGATCAGCCCGCCGACAAATCCTCCTCCAGGCGCGTTATGCCCCGATAAAAATAAATAGAAAGAGAAAAGCAAAATGATAAAGGATACAAGCTTTGTCACGGTTTGAAGTATGATGTCATTTGTTTTTTGTTCATTCACCGCTCTTCCCCTCCTCTTTTACTTTTGTTTTAACCATGCTGTAAATGCCAAGAGCGGCAATCGTCAGCACCGTGATTTCAAACATCGTATCAAAGCCCCTGAAATCAACGAGGATGACATTGACGACATTATCCCCACCGCCGAGATCGTGGCTGTGTTTTGTGAAGAAGGATGCAATGCTGTCTTTGGTGCGCTGGCTAGAAGACGCGATGCCGAGCAGAGTGACGATAATACCGACGCCTAAAGAAATAATAAGGTTCGTCATCCGAAACGTTCTCGTTCTCTTTTTCAGCCGCAGTTTCGGCAAATGGTAGAAACAAAGCAGAAACAGTGCGACAGAAATCGTTTCAATGACAAGCTGAGTCAATGCCAAGTCCGGCGCTCTGAAGATCACAAAAAACAATGCGAGCGTATAACCGACAACACCTAGTGAGATAATCGCCGTCAGTCTTGATCTGGCAAAAACAGTCGCCGCTGTGGCGCTGATCATGACAAGCGTCAAAATGATTTCGTATACGCCGATTTTAGCCATGCCTTCCGTCGTAAAGGAAAACCCGCCTTTAATGACAAAAGCGCCTCCCATCAGAATGATGAAACCAGCGAAGATATACAGCAAATAATCTCTTAAAAACCCAGTCATATATTGTCTTGTGACCCGGTAGGAACCTTTCTCCATCATCGTCACGAGCTTGTCGTATAACCGGTTGAGTGTGAGCTTCGATGGAAACAGCTTATAGATTCCTTTCCACTTATCCATCGTCAAATAACCGATCGTGCCGAGAACAATAATTCCTAAAGTCATGAGCACTTCCGTTGTAAGACCATGCCACTGTGAAATGTGAACGTGGAATTTCTCATGGCTGTCCAGCAGTGTCGGATAGATTGAGTTCATTGCAGGCTCTATCAGGCTGTAGGACAGGATATTCGGGAAAAAGAAGAGGCTGACTGCGAACGCCACCAGAATGACAGGTGACACGAGCATGCCAACTGGTGCCTCATGAGCCTGTTTTTCAAGCTGCTCAGGCTTGTCACTTCCTCTGAAAGTCTTAAACAGCAACTTCATGCTGTAGATAAATGTAAACACGCTCCCGACCCAAGCGAGAATAGGGAATAAAGCGCCCCATGTCTGCACGTTAAACAGATCGAAATGTGTCACGCGAAGCATGCTTGTGAAAAACATCTCTTTACTCAAAAATCCGTTAAACGGCGGAAGGCCGGCCATTGAAAACGTCCCGATTAAGGAAATGGTAAAGGTAATCGGCATAATCGCCATCAATCCGCCGAGCTTCCGGATATCCCGTGTGCCTGTTTCGTGATCGATAATCCCGACTGCCATAAACAAGCTCCCTTTAAATGTAGCGTGGTTGATTAAATGAAAAATGGCAGCCATGGCGGCAGCTGTATAATATTCTGTATGGCCGTAATGAAGCGCCGCAGCACTGACCCCGAGCATGGAGATAATCATACCGAGCTGGCTGACGGTTGAAAACGCCAAAATCGATTTTAAATCCGTTTGTTTCACGGCATGGAATGAGCCCCAAACCATCGTAAAGAGACCGACGAGGGAAACGATCCAAAACCACTGGGCTGAAAAGGCGAAAATCGGACTGAATCTCGCAATCACATAAATGCCGGCTTTCACCATAGTTGCTGAATGGAGATAAGCGCTGACAGGTGTCGGAGCTTCCATCGCATCAGGCAGCCAGATATAAAAAGGGAATTGCGCGGATTTCGTAAAAGCCCCTAATAAAATGAGAATCATAGCCGGGATAAACAAGTCGTGGCCGGCAATTAATTGAACCTGATGAATCATCTCTCTAATACTGAAGGAATCTGTGATCAGATAAAGGAGAATAAATCCGCCGAGCATGCACAGACCGCCGCTGACTGTAATCAAAAGGGATTTGGCGGCGCCGTAGCGCGATTTTTCACGCTTGTACCAATAGCCGATCAGCAAGAAGGATGAAAGGCTTGTCAGCTCCCAAAACATGTAGAGAACCATCACATTGTCTACTAAAACGACACCGAGCATCGCACCCATGAACATCAATAAATAGACATAGAAGGGTCCAAGCTGTTCTTTTTCTTTCGATAAATAAAAAATGCTGTAAAGAGTGACCAAAGAACCGATGCCTGTGATCAGCAAGGCAAATAACAATCCGAGACCGTCTATATAAACAGTAAAGTTAATGCCAAGTGAAGGGATCCACTCCAATACCGACCGCAGTGTTTCTCCAGATTGTGTCATCCTGATCATTGAGAGAAAGTATATAAACAGCAAGAGGGGCAGGATCAACACAAACCAGCCCGTGTGCACTCTTTTTGCGTATTTTGCCAAGAAAGGAATGATAAAAGCAAATAAAAAAGGCGCTAAAATAGCAAAATGTAAGAGCTGCAAAGATAAGACCTCCTTTTTCTCGTTCTCAATTGAAAAATCGCTATGTATCAAATATACGGTCAAACGACCTAGTCCAAATTATATCGCACTTTTTTGGAAGCCGCCATGCTTCGAACTGCTGCAATAGAATTTTACAAGTTCTTTTGACCTCGAAATTAATTCTAACAAAAATAAGATCATTTGTATATTTAAAATCAATCCGGATCAAGCTGAATGTAAGGAGCTGGTCATATGAAGAGAAAGGTACTGATGTGCTCAGGTTTATTCTGCTCAGTATTTGCAGGGGCATTCATTTTGAATCAATATGACGGGCGCAGCGGTGCGGCGGCCGGTGAGGAGTGGGAACTGTATTTAATGGAGCACCACTTGTCAGCCAGAATGAGTGAAATGGAATCAAAGGATCTGCCGTTTGGCCCCCGAGAGTATATCCGGATTGTGAACAGATAAAAAAAGAGTTCCGCATATAACGGAACTCAGCTTGTAGAGAAAACGGTGTTTTTTCTACAAGCTTTTTTGTTTTGTGCTGTTTCTTTAC
>NZ_AYTO01000009.1 GCF_000507145.1 Bacillus tequilensis KCTC 13622
GGTGGGATTTTGACGATTGATGACCTGAAGACCCCGGTGATCGTTTAGATGATTTTGATGAACGATATGGTTTTGAAGATCGTAACGAACTGCTGTACACTTCTTCTTGTTTTTGGTCTGAATCTTTATTGTCTTCTTGATCATCATGTTCTTTTTTTTTATCTTCTTTTTTGTACGATCCTTTTGGGCCTAAGCTGATGCTTTTGATGTGAAAAGGATAGATGCGAAGCACCTCTTGATTTTTCACTAACGTATAATGACCGTCGGCATTATCTACAAGGATACCTTCAATTGCTTCCGGACCTCCGCGATTAATGGAAACCCATTTATGAGTTAGGCTCTTAAACACTTCGCTTAAATAATCAGCTTCCAAAACATCTGCGGGCGTCTGTTCTTCCATTTTCAAATCGGGCTCATGTTTACTTATACTTTTGATGTGATGAATATTAAAATACACTACTCCATCCTCGTTTGTGTTTAATGCAGCGTAATCATCTCCCAGCCAGACCAAACAACCTTTTTTGGATTCCGGTCCCCCTTGATTTAATTGAACGAATTGGTTCGTCAATTGTCCGATTAAGCTATGAAAATCATCAGCATCGGCCATTTCCTCAGTCTCAAGTGTTGTAGTGTTGTTATTGGTATCCTCAGTAATACTTTTCACATGTTCCAATTGGTAATAAATTATTTTTTTTTCAACTTGTAAAGCAATATAATCTGATTTTACAGCTGCTAATTTTCCTTGTTTAGATTCCGGGCCTCCACGATACACAGTAACAATTTTATCTTTCATTGAGTGCAAAAAGTTATAATAAGATATTTCATTATTATTTGAATGATATTTCATTCTCCTCTTGCTCATTCAAATTCCTCCTAGTCACTTATACATAGATGATAAACATACTGCATATATACGTGTCACATTTATTTGTTGAACTAATTCAATAGCCTAATTGTCTGTTTTTCAGCGAATACCTATATGATGCATTTACAAAATATTTAAATGATTCTTGAGGTATTGCGATCGGTTTTTAATATACTCACAAATTACAGCCGGCTCACGGTCAAAACGCTCAATATCATTCTTTTTGTATGGGTCCATCAGAACAAACGGCCTAATTTGTTCATACATCGCCATGATTTTCGGTTTCAAATATTCTATTGTAAAAAGAGATTGGAGCGTTTTTTCTAACAGGCGCTTGTAGGACTTGCGAAATTCGGGTTCATCCAATATCCGGGCGGTTAGTGTATTGAATCCTTGAATTCTTACATAATCGGCAGCCATCCGCTCTCCATGGATATCCCTGCCCCAGGTCGCATCATAATCCCAAGGAAGCACCTCAAATAATCCGGTTTCACTGCTTCTGTACAGCGCGTAATTGTGGACAAACCCGTCATAGTTTGAGGTGAATACAATGCCGGCGAGCCAGCGCAAATACTTATCAACATCCACATGCTTTGTCACTTCTGATTTAAACTGGGCTTTAGGGACAGTATTAATTTTAAATATCATATCCTGTAAATAAAAATCGTCTTCCTTAGTCCCTGTCTTCTTTTCATATCCAAGCTCCAGCGAGGTCTTCGTTTCTCTTTCCAAATCGCTCATCAGAGAAAAGTTAGCATCATCATCAACCGCGTAAAAAACCGCCCCGTCCGCCAGCTTCCTTTTTGCTAAATAATATTCATCGACGGATTCAAGTTCTAGATAAACCCCTTCATTCTTCCCGTTCACCTTTAAAAACACGAACTCTGCCTGTGGAGACAGCGTTCCAAGCTCCGAGAAAAAATCCAAAGACAATTTGTTTCTCATCATGGAAGGATCTTTATACTCCGCATTTAAGTGAATTTCTCGTGCACCGCGGAATGTTTTCGGCTGATAAAAAGAAATATGGTATGACTTCTTTTTAAAGTCTCTGATATGTGATCCCCGGTAAGCGATATCAATATCCAGCCTTTTTTGATTTACCTTCATCACAGCGGGCACCGGATCATCGTCCCATATATCCTTTTTTAATTCACGCAAATCTTTTGGATGAACAAACAGCTGATAAAGCGGCAATCTGGATTGATTCTTCATCCATAATCCCCCTTATAAATTTTAGGCTTTTATTTTTATGAGATCTCAGCGGAACACTTATACACTTTTTAAAACCGCGCGTACTATGAGGGTAGTAAGGATCTTCATCCTTAACATTATTTTTACAAAAGGAGGATTTCGAATTGGGCCACTATTCCCATATTGACATCGAAGAAGCGGTGAAATCCGCAAAAAAAGAAGGTTTAAAAGATTATTTATACCAAGAGCCTCATGGAAAGGAACGCAGCCATAAAAAATCACACCGCTCTCACAAAAAATCGCGCAGCCAAAAGAAATCTTACAGCTCTCACAAAAAATCACGCAGCCACAAGAAATCTTACAGCTCTCACAAAAAATCACGTAGCCATAAAAAATCTTACAGCTCTCACAAGAAATCACGCAGCTATAAAAAGTCTTACAGCTCTCACAAGAAATCACGCAGCCACAAGAAATCTTACAGCTCTCACAAGAAATCACGCAGCTACAAAAAGTCGTACCGTTCTCACAAGAAAAAATCACGCAGCTACAAAAAGTCGTACTGTTCTCACAAGAAGAAATCACGCAGCTATAAAAAGTCGTACTGCTCTTACAAAAAGAAATCACGCAGCTACAAGAAGTCATACCGCACGCATAAAACATCATATCGTCCCGATAAGAAAAAATCGCACCACGATTACTACAAACAAGACGATTACCACAGCAAAAAAGAATTCTGGAAAGACGGCAATTGCTGGGTAGTTAAAAAGAAATACAAATAAACTTAACATTTCACCATTTCATAGGCTGCCGGCGGATGTACGGAAGCCTATTTTTACATTTTCTTTATATAGATATATGTCATGACATAACATATGCAACACGCATCATTTGGTTTCCTTAAAACCAGTTCGTTATAATTAAGATATCCTAACGATAAAGGCGGTTGCTGCTATGTACATATTTCAAGCTGATCAGCTTAGTTCCAAAGACACATACAAGCTATTGTCGGGTGCAGTCATCCCCCGTCCCATTGCATTTGTAACAACACTTTCTTCAAGCGGAGCGGTAAATGCCGCGCCTTTCAGTTTTTATAACGTTGTCAGTTCAGACCCTCCGCTTCTCAGTGTTTCGGTTAACAGAACCGAAGGACGCCAAAAAGATACAGCCCGAAACACAGTGGAAAACGGAGAATTTGTCGTTCATGTCAGTGATGAGTCCATCATTGAAGACATCAATGAAACGGCAGCGAGCTTAGAGCCGGAGGAAAGCGAGCTCATACGCACCTCGCTTCATCCCGTCGAAAGCAAATCTGTTTCAGTTCCCGGCATTAAGGAAGCCCGCATTCGGTTCGAATGCACGTTAGAGCGGCATATCACATTTGACAATGACCAGGGCGTGACCACAGCGGATCTGCTCATCGGCAGAGTCGTCTGCTTCCACCTCGATGAAAAGGTGTATGATGCAGAAAAAGGATATGTTTTGACAGATGAATTACAGGCTGTCTCAAGATTGGCAGGAAACCACTATGCGAAGCTCGGCGAAGAATTTACACTGATTCGTCCCAGCTGAACAAAAGGACTATTTAAATAGAAGAAACTAGTCAAAAAGACCTTGTGATGACAACTTGCAGCCTTTAAAAAAGAACACCCGGAGAAAGCTTCGGGTGTTCTTTTATCCTTTTCCAGCGTGGATTGGAATGACAAGCTTTTGGATTTCAATGATGATCGTTTTTTAATTAAGAAAAAATTTGGTATTGGTAAATCCGGCTGATTGTGATTGACTCACTGCGTATTTTAGGGAACGGAATGATAGGCTGAAGGCAAACAGTATATGTACCACTTCATTGAGGTCTCATGTTTGCGCTTTTGATTTATATTTGTATCCTCTAGTTATTCAAATCCCCACAGCCGCCCCATCTCCCCGCGGGTCGGCTCCGCCTTGGAGAAAGCCCTCATCATCCACTTTGATTGCTGCTGCGTGTCCCATCAGCGGATCATAGTCACCGACTATCTCCACGAGATGTCCGCTGTCTTTCAGCTTTTCAATGATTTCCTCTGAGAATCTGCCCTCGACTCTCAGCCCCTCATATTCCTCTCCCCATGTTCTTCCCCATACCCAGCGCGGTTCGCTGATTGCCTGCTGTGGATGCATTCCATAGTCCAGCATTCGGGTAATAATGGCCGTCTGGGTCTGCGGCTGGCCCTCGCCGCCTTGTGTGCCGTACAGGATTTTCGGTTTTCCATCTTTGCAGACCATAGCCGGCATAAGCGTATGGAAGGTGCGCTTTTTCGGTTCAAGCGTGTTGACATGATCTTGATCCAATGAGAAAAATGATCCGCGGTTTTGCAGTAATATGCCCGTATCACCAGCAGTGACAGCCGAGCCAAATTCAAAGTACAAGCTTTGAATGAAAGACACTGCGTTGCCATCCACATCGATGACGGCCGCATATGCCGTATCACTTCCAACCGGCCTGCTTTCTGCCGGTTTTGCCAGATAGCCGATGTCTTCCGCCAATTGTTTCGCGTATTTTTTGTCTAAAAGCCTTTCAAGCGGAATGTCCGCAAAAGCCGGATCAGTCAAGACAGCATTTCGATCCAGGAAACTCTTTTTCAATGCCTCCACAAGCACATGATAATACTCAAATGAACCGTGTTCGATTTTGTTGAAATGATAGTTTTCCAGAATGTTCAGTGTTAATAAACCGGTAAAACCTTGTGAATTCGGCGGTGCCTGATACACACTATAACCTCGGTAATCACTTAATACAGGCTCCGTCCATTCGCCCCGGTGCGCTTTAAAATCATCAAGTGTCATGCAGCTGCCGTTGTGTTGTAAATACGAGACAATCCGCTGAGCAATATCACCTTCATAGAATGCGCTTCTTCCTTTTTCAGCAATCATGTTCAAGCACTCGGCAAGCTCTTTTTGCACAAAGCGCTCTCCCGGGGCAGGCGCTTTGCCGCTTCTCGTGAAGATGTCGGCTGTGTAAGGTGTGGAGGCCAGCAGTTCAAGATTCATTTCTGTGTGACGGCACTGATCGGCTGATACTGGAAACCCATTTTGGGCATAGTCGCGTGCGGGCTCCAACACGTCTGCTAGAGACATACGCCCATACTCCTTCAATACGGCATCCCAGCTATCAACCATCCCCGGCACGGTAATGGCACTGTCGATTCCCCGCAGCGGAATCGCGCTTTTTCCCTTATATACATCTCTCGTTACATTTTTCCCAGAACGGCCGCTGCCATTGTAGACTCTTACTGCATTTGATTCCTGATGAAAGGCCAGCCAAAAGGAATCCCCGCCAAGCCCCGTCATATGCGGATACACAACAGCCAGACATGCACTCACAGCAACAGCGGCGTCAAACGCGTTTCCTCCCTTATCCAGTATGCGGTTTCCGGCTTGAGAAGCGAGATAATGAGGGCTGACGACCATTTGCTTTGTACCGATCACAGATTTGTTCATCACAAGTCCCCTTTTTTTTAGAAATTTTCTTCAGTATAGGAAGCCTGATTTCCCACATCTACTGGTACGGCAGAAAAACTGACGAACTTTCTTCTTTTCGAAAACAACAAAACAGTATTTTATTCATTTTGAAAACAAATATAAAATTGATCTTTCGAAACGTAACTTTTGTGATAAAATGATCTCTAAAAGGCAATGAAAGCAGGTGAAGCAATTGAGTCATGATTATCAAATCCCCAACCTTGTTCTTGATGAGATCGACAAACAAATTCTCAGCATTTTGCACGAGGAAGGCAGGATATCTTATACGGATCTTGGCAAAAGAGTCGATTTGTCACGGGTTGCTGTCCAAGCTCGAATTAATCAATTAATCGAAGCCGGGGTTATCGAAAAATTCACTGCGGTCATCAATCCCGCTAAAATCGGCATCCATGTATCCGTGTTTTTCAATGTCGAGGTCGAACCGCAGTTTTTAGAAGAGGTCGCTCTTAAGCTTGAAGAAGAGCCTGCGGTCACCAGCCTCTATCACATGACAGGTCCGAGCAAGCTGCATATGCATGGGATTTTTGCCAACGATCAAGAAATGGAAGAGTTTTTAACAAAACGGCTGTATCCCCTGCAAGGCGTCGTCAGTGTTGATTGCCAGATGCTGATCAAACGATACAAAAGCCGTATGGGAATGAAGCTGTAAAGGAGAGAAACGAATGAAAAACCATCCTTATCGGGATATGACGGCCGCAATGGTGCGCACCGGCATATTGGGGTTCGGCGGCGGACCTTCCGTGATTCCGCTGATCCGCCATGAAGCGGTCAATAAATATAAATGGATTGATGATGATGAATTCGGAGAAATATTAGCAATCGCTAATGCGCTTCCCGGACCGATTGCCACAAAAATGGCGGCGTATCTGGGCTTTAAGCTAAAAGGCACGTTAGGCGCAATCGTGGCAACCCTCGCCCACATTCTGCCTACATGCCTTGCTATGGTAGGCTTGTTTGCCGCTGTAAATGTCTTAAGCCACTCAGCAGTTGTTGCCGGCATGATTGGCGCCGTAACACCGGTGATCGCCGTCATGCTCGGCATCATGGCGTACGAGTTTGGCCAAAAAGCGCTAAAAGGTTTCGGCTGGGTCACCGGCATCCTGTTTTTTATCATCGCTTTTATCGGCCTGCAAACGTTACAGATTAATCCAGGCCTTGTCATTATCATTTTCTTAGCGTACGGTGCGTTTCATTTTAAACTGAAGGACAAAATCACTAATAAACAATCAAAAGACAAAGGAATGTCGGCCTCATGATTATGATTTATCTATTTATGGCGTTTTTTATCGCAAACGTACTCGGGTATGGCGGCGGACCTGCGTCTATCCCGTTAATGTTTGAAGAAGTCGTCAATAGATACAGCTGGCTGTCAAACGACCAATTCTCAAACATGCTCGCCCTTGCGAACGCATTGCCGGGCCCGATCGCAACCAAAATCGCCGCGTACGTCGGCTACAGCGCAGGCGGGTGGCCCGGCTTCCTGATTGCGCTGATCGCAACCATCGTGCCGTCAGCGCTCGCCTTGATCGTCCTGCTGCGCATCATTCAGCGCTTCCGCCAATCCCCCATCATCAAAGGCATGACGCTGTCCGTTCAGCCTGTCATCGCGGTCATGATGCTCATTCTTACCTGGCAAATCGGCGCAGATGGCATCAAAGCAATCGGCTGGATCCAATCTATTGTGATTGCGGGAATTGCTCTCCTCGCCATGACAAAATTCAAGATGCATCCGGCCTTTCTGATTATCGCGGCGTTTTTATATGGGGGCCTTGTCATCCCTCATTTATAGAAAAAAGCACCTGGACAGGTGCTTTTTTATTTTGGCCCGGAAATGCCGTTTGATATGACTACTGTTTCTTCTCCTGCATCACTCTTGATGATTTGCTTGACTTGCAGCGTTGTGCCTGCCATTCTCACAGATTGCTGAACCTGACGCGAATTGGTTTCAACATGTATCCAAACAGGAGGCTGGACCTTCCAAAATAAAAAGAATGCAAGAATCAGCATGCCAGCCATGACCGACAGCAAACACTTCATATCGCATCGCTTCTTTTCAGTAAGCGGCTCGCAGCGGACAGCGCCTGATGATCATGAAGAATATCACCGGGACGATTGCCTTCTCCCAGCACATAGCCTTTAAAGGGCATCCCTATAAAATCAAAAATATGTTCAAATTGCTGAATCATCGGCAGCCCCTTTATTTTTGGATTATCTCCGCCCACTGCTGTTACATATGCCTGCTTCGCTGACATTTGCTGTTTAAAATCAGGAAATCTCGGATCTCTTAACGTCTGTGACCAGCGATCAATAAACAGCTTTAATGGCCCTGACATGCCAAACCAATAAATTGGGGTGGCGAATACAAGAATATCGCACGGCATTATCCGCTCAATAATAGAATCGTAGTCATCTTGAACAGGGCGAAAGCCGCCATGGGCGTGACGCAGATCTTCAATTGGCTGGATTCGATATTTCCGCAAATAAATGTGCTCCGCATCGAATCCTTGAACAGCCTTCTCCGCAAGAGTATCCGTATTTCCGCCAGACCGAGTTCCGCCATTAATAACCGCAATTTTCATGATGCATCTGCTCCTTTGTTTACGAATGTTTTTCTTCATCATATAATGGATTCATCAATCAATACAGATGATTATTTCGATTATTCCAATCGATGAAACCGATTTAGAAAGGGCGAGAACAAATGGAAATGAAGCAGCTGATCACCTTTATTACCGCAGCAGAACATGTAAACTTCACCTTAACCGCCAAGATGCTTAACTATGCACAATCAAGCGTTACCTCTCAGATCAAATCACTTGAAGAAGAAATTGGAACTCCTTTGTTTGAACGGCTTGGCAAGCGGCTTATCCTGACAGAAGCCGGTAAAACGTTCAAATCCTATGCGGAGAAGATCATTGCGTTAACAGAAGAAGCAAAAATGGCCGCAAATCAAGTAAGAGAAACAACCGGAACCTTGAAAATCGGGGCGACGGAAAGCCAATGCACATACCGCCTTCCGCCTATCATAAAAGAATTCAAACAGACTTTTCCTCAAGTAAAGCTGATATTCAAACCGTATATTTCCAACGAACAAGCGAAAGAACAGCTCTTACAGGGCCAGCTTGATATCACCTTTATTTTGGATGTGAACCGAACGGAAGACGCACTGCACGTTGAATCTCTGATTCAGGATGAAATCAAAATGGTAGCCGCCAATGACCATCCTTTTCCAGCAGACTCACCAGCAACCTTGAAGGATCTTCAAAACGAAACCCTTCTGTTGACAGAGGATGGGTGCTCATACCGCACGCTCTTTGAGAACACTTTACATGACGCCGGAGTCTACCCTAACAAATTAGAATTTGTCAGCATAGAAGCCATCAAACAATGCGTGATGGCCGGACTTGGAATTGGGCTATTGCCTGAAATGACAGTAAAAGACGATATTGCCGAAGGACGGATGAAAGAACTCAACTGGCAGAGTGATTGCCCCGTTTTCACTCAATTAGCATGGCATAAGGACAAGTGGATGTCTGCGCCATTAAAGGCTTTTATCGATTTGACGCGAAAAACACTCAAATAAAAATCTTATCTGCAAGGACGACAAGGTTTTTGATAAAGCAGACACCAAGCATACAAAAAAACACTTGATGGCTTAGAGCCTCAAGTGTTACACGTGATTTTTCTGATAAAATGTTCGCAAAACGTGCGTTTCAAGATCAGCCAAGCGTACAGGGATCGGCAGCCTGCTTTCTTGATTGATCAGGCTCATCGTGATCTGATAGCTGCTTTCTAAATCAATGTCATTTCCGCAAGACAAAAAGATAGGCTTCACGTCCCGCCGCGTCCGCAGCGCCCGGCCATATACCTCGCCGTCAATGATAATATCGGTATATGCACCGACTTCATTTTCAGGCATGACGAAATCGCAGCCTTTGATTTTGAGATAGGTTTTCGCAATCCCTATCGTCGGCTTATTGAGAAAAAAAGCCGCATGGGTGGCAACGCCCATATGATTGTAATGCAGATACCCGTTGCCATCAAACAAAAACACATCCGGCTCCGCCTCCAGCTTTTTCGCCGCTTCGATGATCAAAGGCAGCTCGCGAAACGCGAGAAAACCAGACACATACGGCACGCTGATTTTCCCCATGCTGTGCACCTTTTCAATGACTTCTTTCGTATCAGCGTCAATGACGATGATACTGCACACCCCGTACGGTTCCCCGTCCTGTTCCCAATAGGCGAGATCGACGCCTGCGCAGGTGTTGATGGAGTTTGGAGGGATGGTGGGTGATAGGTTGATTTTGGGTTGAAGGGATTGTTGTGTTTTTATAAATTCTTCTTTTTTGTTTAGGTTGAAGTGGTGTATTTGTTCTACATGCATTAAAATCGCTCCCCCATTATTATTACTTTAACAAAGTTTAACGTACGTAATACACTGGATATTCGCAAACTCATATACCTTCAAGTTTGGTATGACTGATACACGCCTTTCAAAGTTTGTACTTTCGTACCAATAAATCAATAATTCATTTAGCATCTCTTGATTTCTATTAATGAGTACCTAAGATAAATTCAATAACTAAAAAAACTTGCGAACTATGTCGCAAGTTTTTACAGGCAGAGTTTTAAAGGATACTACCTGAAAAGAACTGCAATTATGATATATATGTTCGTGAATTCTTAGTAAATACAAACATATATAATCCCATTCCTCTTCTATGGTTAGTACAATCCTTAAACTTCAAACAGATTTTTTGTCACACCATAGTTCAAATCGAAATTTTTATTTTTTCCTGCCTAAGTTGCGATTTATCTCTCTTCTTTTTAATAAAGTGACATATTGCGCGTTTTCTTTATCTTGTTCTAATTCTTTTTCAATTATAAGTTTTCCATTTTCATCCCATTCTTTATAGCTCAATTTAACTGATAACTCAACTTCACTTGTTGATTTAACAATTCCGTTTTCATGCCAATAAATACTTTTTCCATTAACTAATCCATATTTAAAGTACTCTTCACATTTTATTTTTCCACTTTCATAAAACTCGCGATTTAAACCATGAGCTAATCCATCTTTATAGAAACAAAAATACATTAGATTCCCGTTTTCAAACAGCTCGAATGCTAATCCTGTAAAAGGTTTTCCACCTTCATCTTCTGGGTTATCAAGAATCTCGTCACTATATGAAGTAAACCACAAATCATCAAAATTCACACCATTTTTCAGGACAAAATCCTTTGTATACTTATCCTTTTCTTCCATAATTAAGCACCTCTGGTATATAATGAGCTCCATCTGTAATGTATTCACAGTGTGGGCATCTTGGCATTGGGGACCCTTGGGGCATGAATTTATTAATTTTCCTTGCACTTATTACATATACCATAAATTCGTCTAGCTTTGCATCTGCCCTCGACAATAATGCCTCATTTAAAGCATACACTTCAGCATGAGAGCCGGCACCCAAAGTTTTTTCATAACCTGTTTTTAAATCATACGGCATATTGTTTATTCTATTTTTTATAATGTCATGTTGCACTTCAGGAGAGTAACCCTTAGATTCATTGATACCAAAGAAGTATTTACCAGTTTTCTTATCAAGAACACCAGCAAATGCAGGCCCTCTTTGCTTCTTCCCTACTCCTTTACTAATCAATTTATTTAGTTCTTGATGTACTTCTCCTCTTAAATTAATTCTTTGGTGAAGTTCCTCTTTTGATATTTCACCGTATTTATTTCGTAAGTAATCAATTCGGCTAGGTTTTTGAGAAATATCCACCTTTTTTGACTTAGGAATTGATGCATTATGATAAGGAGCATTAGCTTTTTGCAATTTATCAACATATCTAGCTGAACTAATTCCAACTAAACTCAAAGCCGCTTCCAGCGCCCCTTGCTTCCGCTTCTCCTCAGACACTTTGTTTCCAAACATATCTTTCCCTGTGACAGCTTCTGAGAATCCGTTTGATGCCACGAGGCCGTATGCGCCCATTTCTGTCATTTTGAGAATGTCTAGGGATTTTCCAGTTTTGTAGGCGTCTAAAGCGTGTTCTGCGGCAATTGCCGCTTTTCCAGTTTTGTAGATGGCTTTTCCGCCTTTAAAGGCGCGGCCTGCCCAGCCGACGACCGGTATAAATCCGGCTGCGGCCATCGCTCCCGCTGTCACACGTTCTGCGGCGGAGAGTTTTTCTCCGGTAACCGGATCAACGCCTTCGGTTGCCCTTTTATAATCATAATAGCCAGTGACTTCTCCAGTAAAGTTGCAAACTCCATCCCATGTTTTTTCGTACCACGGTTTGTTCGCTTCTTCCTCGGCTTTTTCCTGGAGCCGCCTTGCTTCTGCTTGCTGGGTTTTTGCATCAATATAGGTCGTTCCCTGTTTTTCTGCTTCAATGACGCTTTTGTAGATTTCATTGCTTTGGAAAGCTTTTTTGTCGTAATACATAGGGGATGCGCTTTTCCCGTTGCTGGTGGCTTGCATGAGAACGGAATATTTGCTGAGCACCGCGTTGTCCAGAGATTCTAAATTTTGATATTCAGTAGTGAGGGATTCGTCAAGCTTATCGACTGCCGTGATTGTGTCACGTCTGATTTTTTGGGCATCGCCCATCTTATCTGCATAGTCTTCAAGCGTGTACATGTCGAGATCAATAATATCGCTGATGCCAGACAAAATAGAATCGATTTCTTCTTTATGAGCGGAGACAATCTCAGAGGCTTTCAAGTCTCCGTTGGGCAGCTCATGATCCAAAAATGAAGTCTCCACGTATGAATCACTGAGTTCTTGATCTTTAATATCTCCCGAGATGCCATTTAAAAACGCAATTTGAGCAGAGACAAGCGTCAGCCAGCTTTCGACGATTTCCGCCTGCCCCTGAAAGAAATCTTTAATATTGTCCGCGCCTTTCCCTTTAAAATTGTCGCCTAAATCTGCCACTTCCTGAAACGCTTTTTTCAGCGTGTTCAGCTGCTCTTCCAGCGTCTCATATTGCTTTTTTCTGCTCTTCGCTTCTTCGATTAAAGATTTTGATTCAAATACTTTACTCATCGCACTGCCCTTTCTGTTCTATTTTACCGCTATCGCCTCGTCCTGTTCTTTGAGTGAATCTACGTTATCCTTTGTATCCTCGATATTTTTCTGTACCGCTTTTTTATAGTCTCCGAGCATGGTTTTGATGTTCTCCTCACGCTCATGATATTTTTTCGTATAATCGAGTTTGTTTTTTCCATTAGACCCGGCGGCGCCGATTGATACATCAGCAAGCGCATCTTTGACAGAATCCAATGTTTTGATGACTGTGTCGTACTTCAGCTTAATTTCTGACATAAAAAAAGATCACCACCATTTTAGTTTGCTAATTTGTTTTCCTGCTTCTTCTAAGAAATCTTCTCCCTTAGCAAGAAGATCGCCTGCGGTATTCGCTGCGCTTTTTGTCAAATTCAGCTCAAATTTCTCTGCTTCAAGCCTAAGTATTTTGCTTTGAATCGAAGCCATATAATGGTTATATTTATCATTCACAATCTTAGATGCTTCCGATTTCGCCTCTTCTCTGCCTTTGTCGAAATCATCCGCTTTTGTTCCCGTCCAGTGCTTGCCCAATTCCGGTTTCACAATTTCTTTGATTTCAGTAATGGCCTCTTCTTGCAGGGTGTCTATGTCTTTTTTTGCTTTTTTCAGTTTTTCGATCTTGTCTTCCACGTCGGAAATTTTTCCGTTGAGCGAACTTTTGATATCCGCCAGCATACTTTCATAACCCATCTGAATCACCTCTTAATACTCAAAAAGTCGTATGGAGGGGCTGATGAAGATAGACTTTTCCATACTTTATTTCCATATATTATATTTTAAAATAGCCAGAAGGCGGCTTAAATAGGGTAAACGGCTTAATTTAGGCGTATAATGCTCTCAAAAGGTAGGTCTACGAGCTTGTTTTTGTTCGTTATACAGCTAATGAAAACGTTTCGCAAAATGAAAACACCTAAAGTCATAGTTAAAAAGGCACTTGAAAGCGACAGATGCTATTGATCTGCCGCTTCTTATTTTGTTGTAATTACTGTAAAGATGGCGATAATGAGTGTATCCAGGCCGATGATGTAATTTTTTGTTGTCTTTCCTTTTCTGTCCTTCTTTGTTTTCGGTATTGCAGGCACATTGCTGTTTCCAAAACATGGTCTTTGGTCAATGCCTCTTACGGTGCTGAGCTTATTGATTATGTTTATGTTCTGCATCGATTCGGCCGCGTCTGATTTTGTCTTTTGGCTTATATTATTTCCGCTTCTGACCCTATTGGCATCAGGAGTGACCCTTTGGATCAAAAGCTTATATTAGCTGCAGTCCCAGTTGTACAAAACGTTTGAAAAATCTTTTTTCCTTAACCGAGGTCACTCCACATGAATCAATATCATCGTCTCAATCCATTTGCAAAAGAATGATGGTGGGTTTCCCGCGGATCATCCTTAGTAAAAGAAGCGTATCCGCCGATTTTATGACCGAAGCCGTTTTCAGCCACTTCATTCATCCGCAATAGACGAAAAAAAAGACTGGCGCTCAGCCAGTCTTTGCTTTGACAACTATTAAATTGCGCCAGAAGGAACAACCGCCTTCCGTCCCACAGAATAATACTCTACCCCAGCGGCCGCAGCTTCATCCAATGTATAGCAGTTTCTGCCGTCAAATATGAGCGGCGTTTCCATTAGATCCTGATAAGCTGTTAACGGAAATTGTTTAATGTCGGCCCAGTCGGTTAAAATCATGACGGCGTCGGCCCCTTTGACTGCTTCCTCGATCGTCTCTTTGTATTCAACAGCTTCTGGCAAAACACGCTTCGCATGGCCGGCGGCAATGGGATCGTATGCGTTAATATGGGCGTCGAGCGCAGCGAGGCGGTCCGCAATGACAATCGACGGCGCTTCCCTCATATCATCTGTATTCGGTTTAAATGACAGTCCTAAAAGAGCAATCGTTTTTCCCGTCACCCCGCCGAGCCTGTTCAGCGCTTTATCGACCAGCATCGCCTGCTGATTGTTGTTGACCTTAATGACCGATTTCAGCAGTTCAAAATTATGCTCGACATTGCCTGCAATTTGCACGAGGGCGTTTGTGTCCTTCGGAAAACAGGAGCCGCCGTAGCCTATGCCCGCTTTTAAAAACTGGCTCCCGATCCGCTTATCCTGTCCCATGCCGTACGCGACTGCTTCAATATCGGCGCCGACCTTTTCACATATATTCGAAATTTCATTTATAAAACTAATCTTAGTGGCCAGAAAAGCATTCGAGGCATATTTGATCATCTCGGCGCTTCTGATATCCGTTTGATAAATCGGGATTTGAAACGGGCTGAAAAGCTCCTCAAGCGTCTTGGCGGTTTTCTGATCCGCTGTTCCAATCACGATCCTGTCGCCATGAAAGGTGTCATAGATCGCCGACCCTTCACGTAAAAATTCCGGGTTGGATGCCACTGAAATGCTGACAGGCTCCGATAGATGTTCAGTGATCAGTCCATCAATCAAATCGTTTGTCCCGACTGGCACTGTGCTTTTCGTTACCACGATGGTGTCCTTTTTGACATGTCGAGCGATGCATTTGGCCACATCTGTAATATGCGCCAAATCCGCGTGCCCGTCGCTTTTCTGGGGCGTGCCGACCGCTATAAAAATAATGTCTGCCTGTGTCAGGCCTTTCTCATAGCTCGTTTCAAAGTCCAGCCGTCCATCAGCTGTATTTTTTCTCATCAGCTCTTCAAGACCCGGTTCAAATATAGGGGAAATGCCCTTTCTCATCTCATCAATCTTGTGAGCGTCAATATCAATGCAGGTTACATGATGTCCAATCTCAGAAAGAGAAACACCTGTCACAAGACCGACATAGCCTGTTCCGATGACTGTTATATTCATCTGTTTCCCTCCAACAGTTAAATTGCTGCTTTGCAGCTTTCGTATTATCGTATGAGAGCATCCTATCATGCATGCGGATGATCTCCAGCGCAGCCTGTCGGGTACAGCCTGTACAGATTTCTGAAATGTGATTCAATCATACAATATACTATTATATCGCTCTCATAAAGAAAGTGGTGAAATGAAAACCGGGTGTTTAAAAGAGCCCAAATAATTTTCTTCTTTTGACCCGCTGCGGAGGCCGTCTAGTGATCGTCTGGTTTTGCAGAAGAAGCTCGGCGTTTTCCGTCAGCATATAAGGGCATTCCGAACCGAATTCTTTCTCAAGAACATGAAGGGCTTTCTGGTAATGAAAGTCTCTTGTTTTCAGATTATGAGCATCTGAGGCTACGAAATGAACCAAATGGGCTTCAGTCAGCCGAAGAGAAAATGCTTTCAGCTGTTTTCCGAAAGTCCCTGCAAGACTTCCTGAAGTAATCTGAGATGACGCGCCTTTTTCCACAAGGTGATACAGCAAGGACGGGTTTTCGCGAAATTCCCTGTTGCGTTCTGGATGGGCGATAACTGGTATATATCCTTTCAGCTGCAAATCATAAAAAAGCTGCTCCGCATATCGGGGAACGTGATCAAATGGAAATTCAATCAGGATGTATTTCGTATCATTCAGCGAAAGCAGCTGCCGATCAGATAGGTCCTGTTCCAAACCGCCGTAGATTCGAATTTCCTGACCCGGAAGCACGGTTAATGGGATGTTTTCTTTAATCAAACGTTTGTTTAACTGATCTGCCGCTTCTCTGACTGCGGCTGGCTCGTTTTCGTACACACCGTTCTTATGATGCGGTGTCGCAATGATGCTCCTGATTCCCTGACGGCCAGCGGCTCTTGCCATTTCTATGCTGTCGGCTGAATCGCCTGCCCCGTCATCCATTGCCGGAAGAATGTGACAGTGAATATCTATCATGTCTTAGCCTCCCTTTTTTCGCAAAAATAAATAACGGGCAAGACGCACGTTATTTATTTTGTATGAAATTATCCTTGTTTCCGTAGTATCTGTATTCAGAGCGCTTCGAGAGCTTTTTGCCATTCATAATTGCCCCAAGGAGCTTCCTGCTGCATGATTCGAGCACCTCTTTCGCTTTTGCGGCTTGTTCTTTTTCTGTTTTCCCGCTTGAAATGACCAATACAGAACCGTCTGCCACGCTGCCTACAATCTGCGCATCTGCTACGGCGAGAATCGGCGGCGTATCAAAAATGACCATATCATATGCCGTACACGCTTCGTCTGCAAGCTCCTTCATCCACATCGAGGAGAGGAGTTCAGCCGGGTTTGGCGGGATCGGACCGCTCGTCAGCACGTCAAGCCGTTTTTCACTCGAGGCTTGTACAGTCTGCCTCAGTGAGCTTTTCTTTAATAAAACAGATGTTAAGCCACTCATATTCTCAAGATGAAAGGCCGTATGTACGGTTGGTTTTCGCAAATAAGCATCAATCAGGAGCACTTTTTTTCCCTGCTGGGCAAATACGACAGCCAGATTGGCGGCCGTCGTTGATTTTCCTTCTCCGGGACAGGCCGATGTGATCATCACTGATTTCATCGGCCTGTCCACTGAAGCAAATTCTATATTCGTCCGAATCGTCCTATATTGTTCAGAGTTCAAGGATTTCGGCTCTGTCATCGCAATGACATTCCCGCGCATCCAAGAGCCCCTGCTTTTCCTAAACGCCAAAATGTCCACTTCCCGCCTTTTCAGATTGGATACCGTGCAGACTCTTCCCTGTTTTCCGATCATTCGCTATCGTGGAAACCGTCCCTAAAACCGGAATGTCCAGCAATGTTTCGAGCTGCTCTTCCGATTTGATCGTATTATCTAAATGCTCAAGCAGGAAAGCCAGTCCGATGCTTCCCGCCAATCCGGCCGCAAACGCGATGGCAATGTTAAGAAGCGGCTTTGGTGATACAGGTGACGGATGTTCTAAAACCTCGGCTTTTGACAGAATACTGACATTGTCAACATTCATAATAGATGTGATGTTGGTTTTAAAGACAGATGCGATCGTATTGGCAATATGAGCCGCTGTTTCCGCGTTTTCATCCCTGACTGATATGTTGACCACTTGGGAGTCCTGTTCGCTGGATACGGAAATTTTGTCATTCAGCTCTTGCCATGTCATCGGCAGGCCCATTTCTTTAATGACTTCGTCTAATATGGCAGGGCTCTTAATGATGACGTTGTACGTATTGATTAACTGAAGGTTGGTTTGGACATCGTTAAATTGGACTTCTTTTCGATCATTTTTTGATTGATTGACCAGAATCTGAGTTGAATTTTCGTAGACGGGTGTAAGTGCGAAGAAACTGATGAGTCCGCCGGCAGCAGTGGCAGCTGCAGTCACAATCACAATCAAAAGTAAGCGTTTTGTTAACGTTGATAATATCTCTTTCAAACTAGTAGATTCCCTCATGATACCTCCAAATCTCTTAAAGCATCCTTTTACATTTACGATTATACAACGCAGAAACCACATTTCTCCAGATTTTCACGTGACAACATTCGACATTTTTACAAAAAGCTGTGGTGCGACCATTTATGTAAGCGCTCTATTAATTATCTTGACACAGCCGTCTCTTTTCCCCTATTCAGGCCGTCACGTCACCGCACATAAAAAAATCCCGCAAAAGGCGTGCGGGATTCTTATGTTGCATATCCATTTTTAATATGAGAAATCAAATTTTCAAGCATTTCCTTCGTCGTCATCTCAGATGACTGCTCACCAATTTCATGTGCATGCATCAAAATTTTCAGAAATTCCTCTTGATTTAATTTCTTTTCACTCATCTTTTTGTTCCTTTCAGCTTCCATTGAGTTGAAAACACGATTATTATATGATGCCGGTTATCAATTTGCAATCTCTAATACATCATTCGACACATTCCACTTTTTATGTCCTTTTTTAGGAAAAACTTTTTCAGGCCGATGTGTTGCGATATAATAGAGAAATTGGATCTTTTTATTACGTGACTCGGTTAGGAGCGATAATCATGCTTCAGAATATGATTTCCAAAGACGATGTGCTGGCATCTGCTGAAAAGTTGAAAGAACTTCTTCCTTACAATGAGGAAAATGTTCAGCTGATCAAAAAAGCCCTTATTTTATATCGGCAGGATTCAGTCTATCGTTTACAAGCAGTGAGTCCGACGGAAGTTACGGCTTACGTGCAGGATGTTGTGCCTGTGCGGGTCACATTGAACTTGTTTGTCATAGTCAAAAGCGGCTGTTCATGTCCGTCCGGAAGAATCTGCCGCCATATGCTGGCTGTTTTTTTATATGTATATGCAATGTTCGGGCGAGTGGGTACTTTTACAGAGTATTGGCTGGAGAGGGAAAAGCTTGAGGAAAGCAAGGAGCTCGTCCGCCGCCAATTTCAGGAAAAGGTGCTGCCTGATGAAGAATCGCTTTCAAGCTGGCTCGCTTTTTTTGATTCTGAGTTTTCTCTCTGGCAGGCGCGCACGCCGGAGGGCAGTCAAAACATGCAAGGCCTCTATTACGGCTACCTGTCCGCATTAAAAAAGCACACGCCGAATAAGCCAGAGCTGAAAAGCCTGTATCAGATTCATTCCGCGATTGCCGTGTGGCTTCGGATGTTCGCATTGATTGAAGCGGGCAAACTGAACCCTGAGAAAGACTTTTATTCCCTCAATCCGTATGTTGAACAGCTGATGGATACGATCTACAGCTCTATTGATAAATTGAAAACATACGCCTTGTCTTTTGCGCTTGATCCGTTTTTGGAAAAAACACCGGATGTTATCCGAAAGTTGCTGTTGAAAGAAGATATTTTTCAATATGAACGGATCCGCATCTTTGGTGAAATTTGGAGCGCGCTGCTGTCGCGGCCAAAATGGGTGGCACGCGAACAGGAGATTTTAAAAAAAGAAGCAGGACGGCGTTTTTCTCCTGAATTGCAATTTGGGCGCCTGCATTTGGAATTCCTGCTAAAAAATGATGACGTTATTTTTGAAGAAGCTGATCAATTTCCGCCGGAAGCACTGCCGTATACGTTTCAGTGGCTGAGTGAAATCACTGCCAAAAAGGATTGGAAACGGCTGAAAACATGGTATCAGCGGATTGAACCGATTGCGATGGGTTATACGAAGCTGGATAAGCCGTTTAAAGAGATTCGCGACGTGATCGGCGAGCTGTTCCTTCTGCTGAATGCCTATGTGAAGCAAACCAATGACCAAGCGCTGTTTGAACGCTATGCCGCAGGCTGTCTGCCGTATACGTTCACAGAATACAGCCATCATTTGTATGAGAAAAAACGATATGCCGAATGGATCGAAATTCACAGCCTTGTCGGCTTTTCCATCTATGAAATGGATAAAATGATGCTGAAAGAGATTGCAGCGAGCGATCCTGAGGCGCTGATACCGGCTTATCACAGAGAAGTGGCCTTTTTCATCGATCAGAAAAACCGCAGCTCATACAAGGAAGCCGCCCGGTATTTGAAAAAACTGCGCACCCTATACAGAAAAGCGAAGAAACTGAAGGTGTGGGAGCGTTATATTCAGCAGCTGAGCTCACATTATAAGCGCCTGCGCGCACTTCAAGAAGAACTGCAGAAAGGAAAGTTGATTGATGGCGAGTCTTAAAGAAATTCTCATCCACGTTGAACAAATGGAAGATGGATCATTTACACTCTCAGCCTTTGATGAGAATGAGCAGCCTCTTCCCTACAGCCATATGAAAAAGCATTTGTTCCAATGGCACGAATCCTCATTTTACGGAACCTTTCTCGAGGATGTCAGCTTCATCGGGACAACCGCTGTCTTGCTTTCTCCATGGATGACTGTAGAGCTTCTCGGCAAAAACTCGTTCAACTCATTCAGCTCCGTGCAGCTTACAGAAGAAACGGAGCCGCTGATTGAAGCGGCTTCGACCATCTATGAATTTATCGCAGACGGCGATTTTCTGCCTGATTATGAAGCATGGACAAACGGTGTTTTTCGCTGGAAGGACCGGGACAATATACTGGAGGGCTTTACTTCGGATTGGTTTTCCGCTGCCGTGCAGGATTACATCCAATACGATGATGACCTGCGGGAGAAATGGGAACACATCAAGGAGAAATCGCCTGCGGTCACGACATTCCGCGGACATTTTCTCGATGAAGAGGATTTTCTCGAAGGGATCGGCTGGATTGATGATCAATCACCATTTACAGTCGGCCTGCGCTTAAATGAACCGGATTTTGACGGAGACGATTGGAAAATTGAAATGTTTCTACGCGATAAAAAAAGCGGCACTGTAGAATTCTTTGACGGGCTGAAGAGTCTTAAGAAATCGTGGCAGGCGCACAGCGATAAAATCGCGCGTGAGCAGGATCGTTTTCACAGAACAGTGCCGTGGCTCTCATTTGATTCCGGAACAACGCTGATCTCAGAGGAAGAAGCTTGGATCTTCCTGTCAGAGGCGAGTGAGACGCTTGTCGATATGGGCGTTGAAATTCTTTTGCCGTCCTGGTGGCAGATTGTCAGAGACAGCAACATGATGCTGAAGGCAAAGGTGTCATCCGCCCCGCGCGGCGAATCGTTTGTCGGCATGAATGCGCTGCTTGATTTCAATTGGCGGTTTGCGACAAATGGCATTGAGCTGACTGAAGCTGAATTTAATGAGCTGGTCGCCAGCAACAGACGCCTTGTGAACATCCGCGGGCAATGGGTAAAAATTGATCCGCAGTTTATCAAACAGATGAAACGCCTGATGGAAAAAGCGGAATCGGAAGGACTCCACATGTCTGACATTTTGGCTCGCGAACTAATGGATCAGGGGGAAGGCGGGCTTGAGGATGCAGATCTGATCGATGCGTCCGCTTTTGCCGGCATTCAATTTGATCTGTCCAAACAGCTCAGGTCACTGATTCGGAAGCTTACGGCAGCGGAAAATCTGCCGGAGCACGACGTCAGCCCTTCTTTCCAAGGAACGCTCCGCCCCTATCAGAAATACGGCATGAACTGGCTGCTGTTTCTGCGGGAAAGCGGTTTTGGCGCCTGTCTGGCTGACGATATGGGGCTTGGGAAAACGATTCAAATGATCGCTTATTTCCTTCATGTGAAGGAAAGCGGACGGCAAGAAACGCCGCATTTGATTATCGCGCCGACATCTGTACTCGGCAACTGGCAGCGGGAACTTCAAACCTTTGCCCCTGATCTGTCTGTCGCGCTGCATTATGGACCGCGCCGTCCAAAGGGTGATGATTTCACTGCGTATTACGAAAACGCAGACGTGGTGCTCACTTCATACGGTTTGTCTCATGCTGATTCGGAAGAGCTGTCTTCTGTGACATGGAGTACGATCTGCCTTGATGAGGCGCAAAATATTAAAAACGCGCATACGAAGCAATCGCGGGCCATCAGAAAGCTGAAAGGACTTCACCATATCGCGCTGAGCGGCACACCGATGGAAAATCGTTTAACTGAGCTGTGGTCGATTTTTGACTTCATGAATAAAGGCTACCTCGGCAGTTTGACGGGCTTCCACAAACGCTATGTGCTGCCGATCGAAAAAGACCGGGACGAAAAGAGAATCGGACAGCTTCAGCAGTTAATCCGGCCGTTCCTTCTGCGGCGGACAAAACGGGATGAGGAGGTCGCGCTTAACCTTCCTGAGAAGCTCGAAGAAAAAGAGTTTATCCCGCTGTCAGCCGAACAGGCGTCACTTTATGAGCAGCTTGTCAAAGACACATTTGACCACATGACATCACTGACCGGCATGCAGCGAAAAGCGCTGATCCTCAGCATGCTCGGACGGCTCAAGCAAATATGCGATCATCCCGCGCTCTATTTAAAAGAAGATCAATCCGAGCTGCTGGCCGGCAGATCAGTCAAGCTCGAAAAATTGCTGGAGCTCATGACAGCGATCCGCGCCCAAAACGAAAGCTGCCTGATTTTCACGCAATACATTCAGATGGGGAACATGATGAAGCGGCTGCTTGAAAAAACATTCGGTGAGCCTGTGCAATTTCTAAACGGGAGTCTCACGAAGCAAGAGCGGGATACCCTCGTGGAGAAGTTTCAGAAAAAAGAATACCCGACACTCATTCTTTCGCTCAAAGCCGGAGGCACCGGGCTTAATTTGACCGCCGCCAATCACGTCATCCATTATGACAGATGGTGGAACCCGGCGGTTGAAAACCAAGCCACTGACCGGGCATACCGCATAGGTCAAGAGCGCTTTGTCCACGTTCATAAAATGATTACAACGGGCACAATTGAAGAAAAAATCGATATGATGCTCGAATCGAAGCAAACGTTAAACGATCAAATTATCCAAAGTGAAAAATGGATTACCGAGCTTTCCACACAGGAACTTGAGGATTTGTTTACATTAAGCGCTTCAGCGCGATGATGACTATAAAAAAGCTGGCTCTTTCAGGAGCCAGCTTTTTCCGTTCATAGCCGTCACGCCGAATTTTCAAAGAATCCGTTACGCCGGTTATCAACAGGATGCACTTTTGGTTTAGTCTATAAACCTACAATAAGTTCTTCATCATATGGGCGACGCCGTGTTCATCATTGGTCAAGGTGACGGCGTCGGCGATTACTTTGATATCTTCCCGCGCATTACCCATCGCCACACCTTTTCCCGCAGCCTCCAGCATCGATTTGTCATTTAAGCTGTCACCTACAGCCGCGGTTTCTTCGATCGGAATATTCAGCCGTGCCGCAAGCTTCTTCAGCGCCTGCCCCTTGGAAGCTTTGCGGGCAGTAAGCTCAAAGTTATGCTCAGCCGAACTGACAAGCGTTAAATCATCAGCATGCTCATATCTTTTCCAGCCTGCTTCAAGCTTCTCTTTGAAGAAAGAAAAACCGAGAATGTTATAAAAATCAAGCTGCCGGCAAGGCTCAAACAGCTCTTGAAACGAGTCGATGTAAGCGAAGCCGGATTGGGTGTATTGCACCTCGGCTGCCTGCTTAAGGACGACAAGATCCGCTTCCGGATTCGCGCTTTTGAATCGATCCAGCTCAATCTCAAGCAGCTCTCTTCCTTGCTGAGGCGTATAAATAGCTGACCCCGTGAATACTTCATAGTAATAGTTTTCCGACTCAAGCCATGAGAGAATCTCATACGCCCGTTGTTTCTCAATGGTTTCCTGATGATAAAGCCTGCCGTCAGGATCGTGAATAACGGCGCCGTTTGCGCTGATGACCCACGTTTTGATTCCAAGCGGCTCAAAGATCGACACGACATCAAAATAAGCGCGCCCGGTAGACACGACTACTTCAATGCCGTCTTGCTGGGCCTGCCGCAGAGCGTTTTCATTTTCCAAGCTTACCCGATGCTTACTGTTGAGTAAGGTTCCATCTAAGTCAATCGCAATTAATTTCACGTTTGTCAGCCCTTTCCTTCATTCTGCTCTGTCACAAGAAGTTCCACACCATTGCGGTCAAGCAAGTCACAAAACGCCTGATTCGGCAGCCTGTCTGTGATCAAGAGATCGATTTCACTCAGCTCCGCATACTGATAAAAACTAGTGCTTCCGAGTTTCGAATGATCTGCAAGTGCGATTACCTGCTTTGCCTGCTGAATCATTTTTCGCTTCACCATGCCATCTTCTTCATGCGCAATCGTAATGCCATGCTCGGAAATGCCAACCACACCGATCAGCGCTTTATCGACGTGATAGCTTGAAAGCTTTTCAATCACAGAGGCGCCGTACAGAAACCGGTGCTCCTTTTCCAGCTTGCCTCCGAGCAGATAGATTTCAATTCCCTCTTTATCGGACAGCACTTCCGCGAGATTAATCGAGTTGGTAATCACCGTACAATCCGCAGTCAAATGCTTTGCGCATGCCTGAACGGTTGTAGAGGCGTCTAAAATCACCCGGTCTCCATCATGTATGAGCGATGCGGCAAGCCTGCCGATCTTGTTTTTTTCCTCGGACACTGTTTTCAAGCGGCCGGAATAGCTTTGAATTTTCTGATGCACAGTCGGCAAAATGGCACCGCCTCTTGTGCGGATGATGGCATTTTGTTCCTCCAGCCTCACAAGATCCCGTCTCGCTGTGTCCCTTGATACATGAAGGAGCGTACAGATCTGCTCTGTTGTAATTCGATTATGCTGTTTTAAAAAATCCAAAATTGCTACTAATCTTTCTTCTTGGTACACGCTCTCATTCCTTTTCTTATCCATTATCTTTAAGTAATTATAAGTTTTAATTCAGTTTTATTCAATATTATTAAGTGATTTTAAGCAAAAATGCATCATAAGAACCATTAAATGACAAAAAGAAAGAACCAGTCTGGTCGACTGGTCAATTTTGAGGGGATGATGCGGAGCTTCTGATAATCGTGAATGAATAGAAAACGGGAGGATCAAGGGGATGTCAATCGGCAGCTTTTTCCCGGGGTTTAGGGTCCATAAAACGAACAGTGTCAGCCAGCACTTCTGTTACATAGACGTTAACACCTTCTGCATTTTCATAGCTCCTTGTCTGAATTCTTCCGCTTACGCCGACGAGAGAACCTTTTTGGCAATACAACGCCGTGTTTTCAGCTGTTTTTCTCCAAAGCGTGCAATTGACGTAATCGGCCTCGGTTTCCCCTGAAGCGTTTTTGAAGCTGCGGTTTACCGCAAGCGTAACGTGCGCAACTGCCGCACCAGCGGAAGTGTAGCGAAGCTCAGGATCTTTTGTTAGACGTCCGACAAGCATGACCTGATTGAACATGTGATTCCTCCTCTCCTTGCGGTTATATGTATTGTAGATGATACAATGAGAAAAGAAAAATGCTCAAAAAAGATTTTCAGCCTCTGTTTTTATCCCTCGTTTTCATTTTTCCTTCAGCTAAAAACATCTTTTGTTTTTTCCCTTTAAAGAAATATGTATTTTTTAAAAACCGAAAAAATATTTGCTTTGTCAGCCAATTCTGCGTGTTCATACACACGTAGGAAGAACCATCCCATGCAAACCACTGAAAGCTCAGTTTTTTTTCCGGCATAGACAGCTCGATTTTATACTGCTCCATGCCATCATGTGTTTCGTATAAAAAACTCATCCTCCCTTTTTTGTTCAAATGGACCTCAAACACGTCTTTACGGCTTAATATATATGCTTCATCCTTTTGGATCCAACGGTCTTCAGAAGGAGTGCCGTCAATATAAATTTCTTTTAAATGCAATTGATTCATACACATCTCTCCGTATTCTATAGTCAGTTACAGTATAATGAAAAAAATGAAATTATTAAATATTTCACCAATACAAAATTCTTTATCACCGGCATTGCAGCATTTTTTCCTCCAAAACGTTTATGTTATAATGGAAGGCAAGAAAACTTTGGAAGTAATCGGGGTGAGAAGAAATGAAAACCTTTAAACTGGTTGACCTGAATGTGGAACGAGTGGACAAGGAAGAACAATCAATTGAACAGTTTCCCCTTATTGACGGACTGATTATAAATAAAGAAGACGGTGAAAATCATTGGCTGATTGAGGCGCTTGTACAGAAAGAACATCTGTCTTTTTTTGAACAGCTTCAAAACAGCCAATCTGAAGCCAAAGTATTTGTAACGATCACGAAAAAAAGCAATCGCCCCGCCCAGCTGACAGCGGCAGTGAAAAATATCGTCAAGCTGGAAGAAAGCATACAGGTTTTACTCTACGGACAAATGGTCACAAGAAAGCAGCAGGGCACTGAAACCATTCTCGAGTCCCTTGTAAAAGAGGGTTATACAGGAACGAAACTGATTGAAGCGTTTAAGCAAAACATATAAAAAGTGAGAGGAACACGTCCCCTCTCAGATGCTGAGGCGGAGAGATGGAGTAAGCAGTCTTTTTATCACTTATCAGCGCTGCTCTCCTCAAGACACTCTAATTTGCAGACACCTGCAGAAGGTCAATAAACGGAAATACGAAAAAGCAGTCATGACAGCACTTTTATCTTACGGGATCTAATAAACATTTCGCCAACGAAGACATCAGCGGCGAAATTGTCAAGGCTAAACTGCACTCTCCAAATCTCTCCGTTATATATAAAGGAAAAAATGTCTATTTTTCATGAAAACGTAAAAAGCTGGCTTCGGCATCCCGCTGGTATGCCGGCATTATCAAAACCGGGCACGCGGCGTACAGTTTCACGAACATTGATGGAATCGAAACAGAAGCGAAAAGCACCGCCATGGACATTTTTCTGAATAAAAAAGACCGCCGTTTCCGAACGACGGTCTTTTTTTATTCCGGTGACTTTGTCTGCTGCTTCAGCAGATCTCTGATTTCCTTCAGCAGCTCCTCTTGCGCATCTGCCGCTTCCTCCGCCGCCTCTTCTTCCTCTGCTTCTTTTTTGCGTCTCAATCCATTCAATATCCGAATGACGATAAAAATGGAAAACGATATGATTAAAAAATTCACGATCGTCTGGATAAAGCTGCCGTACTTCACTACAGCATCACCAAACGTAAACGACAGGCCTGAAAAATCAAGCCCTCCCAGCAGCAAACCTACCAAAGGCATGATGATATCATTAACCAGAGATGTGACGATCTTGCCGAATGCCCCGCCAATTACAACACCGATTGCAAGGTCAACGATATTTCCGCGCATGGCAAAGGCTTTAAATTCTTTCCACATACAATCACCTGCTATTTTTCATATTTTTAAAAGAAAAAAAGACAAATGTGCCGTTGCCCATCTGCCTTTTTTCAATTATTCACCGAGAGCAAAAGTCAATTCAACTTCGCAAACGATTTCATCATCAACTGTGGCAACGCCTTTTCCGCGTCCGATTGTGCCGCGCGCACGAGTGATTTCAACCTCAAGATGAAGCTGGTCACCAGGCTTGACTTGTTTTTTAAACCGGCAATTGTCAATGCCTGCAAAAAACGCCAGTCTGCCGCGGTTTTCTTCTTTAATCAGCATCGCAACAGCTCCGACTTGAGCAAGCGCTTCTACGATTAATACGCCGGGCATGACCGGATACTGAGGAAAATGTCCGTTAAAGAACTCTTCATTTGCAGTTACATTTTTATAGCCTTTTGCACGTTTGCCCTCTTCAACTTCCGTAATCCGGTCTACAAGCAAAAATGGATAACGGTGAGGAATAATTTCTTTAATTTGCTGAGTATCAAGCATTCTCTTGACATCTCCTTCATCTGCATTAGTATGTATAGTCATCATTAAAGATCAAATCTGTACATTTGAAAAGTATATTATGAATTAATCTCTTTTTCAACTGCGCTAATATGTAACCTACTGTCAATGAGAGCCGTCAAAACTTATGATATGATAATTATAGATTTTACCAATAGCAAAGAGGTAGGAAAATGATTTCGAAGTTTATTGAAAAAAGGATGCAAAACATGTTAGACGAGTGGTATTCCGTAATGAGTAAACGAAAGATGGACCACGTTTGCACACTGAAAGAGAAAATTGACCAGCACCTTCCGAAGCTCAAAAAGAACACAAAACTTTGGATGCGTTATCAATTGTTTCAGACCCGCCATCAGCTGCTTTTTGAAAACCAGAACGGGCTTGATTCTATCTTCGATGATTTATACGATCAGGAAGACAAAATGGATGATGAATTGAAATATTATTTGTATTTTTTCTCAGGATTATACGAAATGGTCAAAACAGCTCCGAAACATGCAGTGAATCATTTTAAAAAAGCTGAACAGTATCTGGCCGCTATTCAAAACACGTTTGAAGCCGCTGATTTATATTATCAAACCGCCGGCGCCTATTACTTGATGAAATCACCGCCGCTTTCCATCCAATACGTCCAAAAAGCATTACACATCTACTTGCACCAATTCGGCTATATTAAAAAGGTGATCACCTGCAAACTGTTGCTCGCCGTTAATTATATTGATCAACAGCAATACGAAAAGGCTGAACAGCTTTTCAAAGAAATCATTACGAAAACCCAGCAATTACATGACGAAAACTTGCTGTGCCACGCTTATTATAACCTTGGCTTTTTAAAAGCGACCGAAAACAAAGACCAGGAAGCGCTTCTGTACTTTAAAAAAGTATTAAAGAACCAAGAATTTGAAATGAATTCCCCAGTCTCGTATCTGCACTGTGTGTATGAGTCTGTCAGAGCGCTTTTTAAAACAGGAAAGATCACAGAAGCAAAAGCCGTTCTGGAAAAAGGAAAAGAGTTATGTGAAAAGGTAGACATTCAAACCATTTACTTAAAATTAAAAACGCTTGAAGCGCTCTACACATCAAGTGAAGACCCCTATGATCAGCTGCTCGAATATGTCCTTGAATTAGAAAAGATTGAAGCGTGGGTCGATTTAGAAGTACTGTTAGAAGACATCACGGACTACTACAAAAAAAAGGACGATTTCGAAAAAGCCGCTTTTTTTATCATGCGCGGCTGATTGAAAACGCCCATTTCTTATTATCTGACTGAATTGATTAAACCGAGCATTTGATCTCCCATTGTAATCGTTCTGCTGTTCAGCTGATATGAACGCTGGGACGTGATCAAATCTGTCATTTGTTCTGAAATGTCGACATTGGACATTTCAAGCGAGCCCTGCTGCATGCCGATGTTTTGTCTATTCGCGCCATTCAGCTCTTCAAAAGCTGCCGCATTACCAATTGAGAAAAGGTTATTCCCTTCAGATTTCAGCTCTTGAGGGTTATTCACTTCGACAACTCCGAGATCAAACCGCTGAACTGCGTTTCCGTCAGATGCAGTTAAGGTGCCGTTTTTATTAATCGCGATATGCTTCATAGAGCTGTCGATATTCACTGTATTACCGTTTTCATCAAGCACCGGATACCCATTTCCAGTAACGAGCTGAAGCTGGTTGGCATTATTGGCTGAAGGCGTTACATATAATGCTCCGTCTCTCGTATACTGGCGGTTTCCATTTACATTCACCTGAAGATATTGGTATGGAGACGTAAACGCGATATCAAGATCGCGATCCGTCTTCTGAACGCTTCCTTGATCAGACACAAGGCGTGAATTCATCATCGCTCCAACGCCAAGGCGCAAGCCGGGCGGTGTTTTGCGGGCTTTTGCCACTTCCTCATTTTTTTCATCAACCTGATCGAATTGCTGTCTGACTAGCTCAGAAAAATTCGTATCTTTTGCCTTATAGCCGGTTGTGTTGCTGTTTGAAAGGTTGTTACTGATTGTATCAATCTGCTGCTGCAGCTGGTTTAAGGTTGTTGATGCCGTTAGCATTGACCTGAGCATAGTTGATGTCCCCCGTTTTTTCTTCCGTTATCTTAGATTTTTCCAATTTCATTGGCTGCTTTATCCATACTTTTATCGTAAGCCTGAATAACCTTCTGATTGGCCTCAAACGATCTGTACGCTTCAGTCATTTCTGTATAGGCGCTTGTCACATCTACGTTTGAAAGCTCAGAAACGCCTTGCTTTAATGAGTAGGAAACCTGATTATTTCCGGATGCGCTTGGCAGATCATTTCCGTCCGTCGTACTGTACAAGTCATTTCCGTCCCGTTTCAGATTGCGGACATCCTCCGCCATTCTGACATCAATTTTGCCGGCTGTCCGCCCGTTCGTTGTCACAGTACCGTTTTCAGACACTTTGAAATTCTCATTATCGACAGTGATTGGCTGGCCACCCGTTGATAAAACTGGGCGCCCATTGATCGTCAGCTGATTATTCTCATTTAGTGAAAAAGTGCTGCTTTTTGAATATCGGATTCCGTCTGCTGTCTGAACCGGATAAAAAAGTGCCGCGTTTTCCTTGGTTTCCGCATTAACCGGCACTTGGTTTTCAACCAATGTAATGTCTGTAGGCTGGTCTGTGGGCTTCAAGCTTCCCTGTGTGAAAAGAGGCTTAAGCTCCTGCATGTACACACCGGTATTCACGGAGCCAATCTCTGTCCTTGATGTTCCGGCCGGAGATTTTGATTCTATTCTGCTGAGCAGCATCTCAGGGAACGCGCGCAAAGAGCCTTGATCTGCTTTATATCCGGACGTATTTGCGTTTGCGATATTATTTGAAAGCAATTCCGTTCTTCGCTGCTGGGCAATCATTGCGGATGTTGCTGTATATAAACCTTTTAACAAATTTCCCACCTCTAAAATGGCATTTTTTCCAGTTGTCATATAGGAACGTTCGTTCTATAATAAAAATCAGTATTTTATCCTATTATCGTCATATATCATCCATTCGTGAAGGCTTTTCATAAAAAAACCCCATTCTTTTTCAGAATGAGGTTTGTGAAATCAGCTTAGTTTGCGTTTAGGAAGCTTGTCCATATTGTCAAGCATGACACCTGTACCAATGGCTACGCAGTCCATCGGATTTTCAGCGACGAGAACCGGTACCTTCAGCTCCTCAGCAAGCAGCTGGTCGAGGCCGTTTAAGAGCGCGCCTCCGCCGGTAATGATAACGCCGCGGTCAATGATATCAGCGGAAAGCTCAGGCGGCGTTCTTTCAAGCACTTGCTTCGCAGCCTGCACAATAACAGCTACAGATTCACGAAGGGCTTCTTCAACTTCTTTACTGTTTACTGTAATTGTTCTTGGAAGACCGGAAACCATGTCCCGTCCGCGAATGGAAATTTCTTCGTGACGTGCGTCTGGGAAAACCGTTGCGACTTTAATCTTAATATCTTCCGCAGTACGTTCGCCGATCAGCAGCTTGTACTCGCGTTTGATATAATTTAAGATTTCCATATCAAACTTGTCCCCAGCCATTTTAATAGAAGAGGAGGTGACAATATCGCCCATTGAAATAACCGCGATATCCGTCGTCCCGCCTCCGATGTCTACAACCATGTTACCGCTTGGCTGGAATATTTCCATACCCGCGCCGATAGCGGCAACTTTAGGTTCTTCTTCAAGATACACATGTTTACCGCCGCTTTTTTCTGCAGCTTCTTTGATTGCTTTTTGCTCAACGGATGTAATATTCGTCGGGCAGCAAATGAGCATGCGCGGTTTTGAGAACAGGCCTTTTACATTCAGCTTGTTAATAAAATGCTTCAGCATTGCTTCTGTTACTTCAAAGTCAGCAATAACTCCGTCTTTCAGCGGGCGAATCGCAACAATATTCCCAGGTGTACGTCCAACCATTCGTCTTGCCTCTTCGCCAACCGCCAGCACTTTGCCGCTGTTTTTATCAAGTGCAACTACGGAAGGTTCATTCAGAACAATTCCTTTACCTTTAACATGGATCAGTACATTTGCAGTACCGAGGTCAATACCAATATCCCTTGCAAACATCTATTTATATCCTCCTTGAAAATCTGTTTCACAGTAAATATCCACATTGTGCCCTAATTATATATATTATCATAAAATATAGAAAAATAGTTGGCAGCGCATTAAGTTCTTTACAAATTTTTGCGGATGTTTTATGAACGATTTCATGGAAGACAATCCCAACGGTTGACAGCAGACCATTATGACTGCTGAACAGGCTCCCCTTCGAGTATTTCATCTTTTTTATATTTCAGTTTTGTTGCTTCTCCCCCTCTTAAATGCCTGATTGATTTATGATAATCGAGTATTTCTTTCACTTCGTTTGCCAAGTCAGGATTTATTTCAGGCAGACGCTCTGTTAAATCCTTGTGTACTGTACTTTTGGAAACACCAAATTCCTTCGCAATGACACGAACGGTTTTCTTTGTCTCCACGATGTACTTCCCTATCTTGATTGTTCGCTCTTTGATGTAATCGTGCACACCACTCGACCTCCCTAAAATGGATGTGAGAAGTGTGAAATGAGATCCGTATTCTGTAAAGAGTCGTTCATTATGCCGCTTCTTCGTTGTATGGTTTTAAAAGTAAGTTTATGAAATATGCCCACGATCCCTCACCTCAAACACTCTCTTTGTTAGGTTTGTAACAGTGTATTAGCATTCTTTTGGGAATATGCTAAAAACTCAATAAGGACAAGGGGTGAAACGAACTTTTTGAGCTTCGGCCAACTATTTCGCGTCACTAAACTTTTATCTTTACATCCATTCAGCGCTCCTGTAAAATAAAAAAAGCAATTAGTTACTTAGGTAAGTTTTTTAGAAGGAGACCGACATGACCTACGTCAACAGACACCTCATTCATCAAATCAACCAAAGCGCCCGCCTGATTGCCAAGAAAGCCAACGAACAGCTGGAGCCATTCGGCCTTTATTCATCACAATGGTCAGTTTTATATTGTTTGCGTACGATCGGACCAATGACTCAAAAAGAGATTTGGTCCTATTTAAATGTGGAAGCGCCGACTGTAACACGGACGATCAAACGCCTGGAGGAGAACGGCTGGGTCCAGAGACGGCAAGGTGAAGACAAACGGGAAAAACTTGTTGTCCTCACAAAAGAAGCCGAGAAAAAATACGAAGAAATCAATGTAAAAATGCTCAAATTCGAGGAAGAACTGCTTGCAGATTTTCGTAAGGAAGATAAGGAAGCTTTTTCTCAGTTATTTCGCATGTTTTTACATCAATGAAAATAAGGAAGTGACATACATTTGAAAAAATCGGATGCGATATGGACCAAGGATTTTATTATGGTCCTGCTTGTCAATTTATTTGTGTTTGTGTTCTTTTATACATTTTTAACTGTACTGCCAATCTATACGCTTCAAGAGCTTGGCGGCACAGAATCACAAGGCGGGCTTTTAATCAGCCTGTTCCTTTTGTCAGCGATTATTACACGGCCTTTCTCAGGAGCCATCGTTGAGCGTTTCGGCAAAAAAAGAATGGCGATTGTCTCAATGGCGTTATTTGCGCTTTCGTCTTTTCTGTATATGCCGATTCATAACTTTTACCTGCTGCTTGGCTTGCGGTTCTTCCAAGGGATTTGGTTCAGCATTTTAACGACTGTTACAGGTGCAATTGCAGCCGACATTATTCCGTCCAAACGCCGCGGTGAAGGGCTTGGATATTTTGCCATGTCTATGAACCTCGCTATGGCAATCGGGCCTTTCCTTGGACTGAATTTGATGAAGGTCGTCAGCTTCTCTGTATTCTTTACAGCCTTTGCGCTGTTTATGGTTGCAGGCTTGCTTGTTTCGTTCTTGATCAAGGTGCCCCAAAACCAAGACAGCGGCACGACAGTATTTCGTTTTGCGTTCTCGGATATGTTTGAAAAAGGCGCACTTAAGATTGCGACGGTCGGTTTATTTATTTCTTTCTGTTATTCAACTGTCACAGCGTATTTGTCTGTATTCGCCAAATCAGTTGACCTTTCAGATATCAGCGGATATTTCTTTGTCTGCTTCGCGGTGACTATGATGGTTGCGCGCCCGTTCACAGGGAAATTGTTCGACAAAGTCGGACCGGGCATTGTCATTTACCCGTCAATCTTGATTTTCTCAGTGGGGCTCTGCATGCTGTCCTTCACACACAGCGGCCTAATGCTTCTGCTTTCAGGAGCGGTGATCGGGCTCGGATACGGGTCAATCGTTCCTTGCATGCAAACATTAGCGATCCAGAAATCTCCGGCACACCGCTCAGGTTTTGCGACGGCAACGTTCTTTACCTTCTTTGACAGCGGAATTGCTGTAGGATCATATGTATTCGGATTGTTTGTAGCGTCTGCCGGCTTCTCTGTCATTTATTTATCAGCCGGGCTGTTCGTTCTGATTGCTCTGCTTCTTTACGCGTGGAGCCAAAAAAAACCTGCTGAGTCCGAAGGAAAAGTGTCTATTGCAGAATAATGTAAGACTGCCGGGATTTTCCGGCAGTCTTTTTTTCATTTAAAAAGCGGCGCTCTCTTAGAGAACGCCGCTTATCGCAATTATTCAATGACAGGCCGCGCAGGTGAATCTGGATCTAACGTAAAATCATAGGAATCTTCATCACGATACATCGGATCGGCATAAATGGATTTCGAATCGTTATTTGTTGCTTTTTGATATGACGCAAATGAATCGTATTCATTCTTTTTCCACATCCATACGCCGTCTTGATCCGCTTCCTTATGATACACGTTATGATTGACCGTATTGCCTTCATTTTCTGTAAAATCGTTTCCGATAAATAATCTGGAATCACCAGCGGTCAAAATATTCTTTTCGATTGTATTGTTTTTCGTATCGTACTGCAACAGCAGCTGTCCGCCATACAGGCCCTTTGTGTCATTCCGGTACATAATGTTGCGGGAAATCAGAGAATTGCTGGTGCCGCCCCGCTTTTTGTCATATCCTCCGATTGAAATACCGGTGTACGCATTGTTGTACACTTTGTTGTCTGTTATCTGAATAGCATTCGCATATTTGCCTTTGTGTTCAGACGTTGCTTCAATTCCAATATCGTTATCGTGAACTGTGTTTTTCTTAATCTCGATACTGTGTCCTCCGTCGACATAAATTCCGCCCGCTGAGTAATCATCTCCATATGCAGGGTTTCCATAAGTCGAGTTTTGATAAACCGTATTGTTTTCTACGACTCCGTTTCGCACGTAATCGTTTTTGTCCGCGGTTCCCTCATAACCGATAAGGTCGATCCCGATGTTGTTATTGTTGCGGACCACATTGCCTGCAATCGTAAAGCCGTCAATATTTCCGTTTAGCACAACCGCTTCACTCGCTCCAAGCGTCAGATTCTCAACCGTATTGTCCTCGATTTGTATATCTTTCATGCTGCCAGTCCCATAGACTGCGATTCCGTGGGCATTTCCGTCATCTGCTTTTGTCTTAATATCCCGGACATGATTGTTCTTGATGGCAATATGGCTGCTGGAGCCTGCTACATAAATTCCCATAGCAGTTGCTCCCTCAGATGAAACAGAAAGATCTTGAATCGTTAAACCGCTGATGACAATGTTATGTTTATCGTGAATATGAATGAGCGGCGTTTCATATTTTGCGTCCGCAACGGATTCTCCGCTAATCACGACTTTTTCATTTTCATAGTTTCGGAACGTGATAGGCTTTCCGTCCGTACCGCTGTGTTTTACTTCAAGAATTTCATGATATGTGCCTTCCCGAATCATGACGGTTGTACCGGCGGCAGCCTCCTCTGAAGCATGCGCCAGTGTACGAAACGGCTTTTCTTTTGTCCCTTCATTTTGATCACTGCCATTTGGCGAAACATATAGGTAAGCCCCAGGCTCTTCTTCATTCGCTTTCGTCTTGTCATAAACGACAGCGAGGATGACAGACGTTAAAACACCCGCCAAAAGAATAAAATACCATTTTCTCATATTCGATTCCCATTTCGTTTTAGATTTTAAAACCATTATAAATGTTCTATTTATGGAAAACCATTTCAAAAATATGAAAATATACCGGCACATACCTTATTCAGCCTGACGAACCTCTCCAGATTCAAATGTTTCAATCGCCGATGACGCCGGCGGGTGAACGCGCATCAGAACAATATAGAAAAGAAATGAAATCAGCACACCGACAAACCAGGAAATGTCGTATAAGCTCTTCAATGCGGGAACATACATGCCAATCAGCGAGATAAGCGCACCCAAACTCGTGGCTGCAAACGCACGGTAATTGTAGCCTTTAAAATAAACATAACGCCCTGTTTCAGAATACAGATCATCTACCGAGAGCTCCCGTTTGCGAATGATAAAGTAATCAGCCATCATCACGCCTGCCACCGGACCAAGCATGCCGCCTATTAATCCGAGAAACGCATATACGCTTGTCGCACTCTCCATCAGCTTCCACGGAACCGTAAATAAAGCAAGCAATGCCGTGATAAAACTGCCTCGTTTGAAATTAATATATTTCGGCAGGGCATTCGCAATATCATAAGCGGGGGATACGATGTTCGCCGCGACGTTTACAGAGATCGTGGCGATGCAGAGCGTAATCACGGACAACGCGATGACATAAGGGTTATCAAACCTCGCCAAAATATCGACAACGTCCCAAATCGGCTCGCCGAAAGCGACCTGCGAACCGGAAGTCACGGTAATACTGGCGAACGCAAACAGCGCAAAGGTTCCCGGCAAGCCGTAAAACTGCCCTTTGATTTGCTCTTTTTGTGTTTCAGCAAACCGTGTGAAATCAGGGATATTTAAGATCAAAGTCGCCCAGATGCCAATGATCCCGGTAACCCCGGCAGCAAACGGCCAGAATGTTTCTGAAAACGTATGAAATTTTCCTGGCTGAGAATAGATCGGCCCCAGTCCTCCGGCAATATCGACGGCCCACCATACCATGCCGCCAAAGACGACATACACTAAAGGCCCCGCCCACACCTCAAAACGCTTAATCGACTCCATGCCGTGGTGCAATACGAGTAAATGAATGGCCCAAAAGAACACAAAAGAAAGCAAACCGGGCAAGTGAATGCCGAGAATATTCCACCCGCCGCCAACTTGTCCCCAGCCAGGCCATATATTTAAAAGCAAGATGTTCAGCGCCGTGCTTCCTGCAAAGGTTTGAATGCCGAGCCACATGATGGCAGTAAAAGCCCTTAGAAGCGCAGGGATATTAGCGCCGTATATTCCGTAAGAAGCCCTGATGATCACCGGAAACGGCAGCCCGTATTTTGTCCCTGCGTGGCCGTTTAAAGCAAGAGCGCCAAACAAGATGAGGGATGCCGTAATAATGATCGCCAGCACCTGCCAAGGCGAAAGGCCGATCGCGATTAACCCGCCCACCGTCGCGTAGGTCGGTATATTATGTATACACCCCATCCAAATGGAGGCAAAGTTCATTGCCTTCCACGTCCGCTTTCCCTGCCCCAAAGGCAGCAGGTCTTCATTGCTCAGTCTGTTGGATTGATGCTGGCTCTCTTTTAATTTCATAGCCGGCTCCCCTTTCACTATTGTCGTATGTTCAGTTTTCTGACATCGGATGTCACTTAATATAACTGAAAAGCCAGACAATAACATTGGCTATGTTATACAATTTTCCTGTTTCTATTTGAACAGTCTAAACAAGAAAAAGAGACAGACTCAGCGCCTGTCCCTTTTTTCATGATGCAGTTTTCATTAATGCCGCAAATCTCACAGCCATTAACAGGCTTGCTCCGCCCGTTATGATCATGATGGTTCCCATCATATCAAAGTGGGCTGCCGTGATTTCTTTCCCAAAAAGAAGACCAAGGATCACTGAAGACAAAATCGAACCTAAGTAACGGCAGGTTTGAAACAGACCAGAAGTGGTACCTACCATATTGGAAGGACTCGTTTTCAGCATCGCCGCCTGAAGCGCGACATTTCCAAGGCCGTAGCCTACACCCAAGAGCGATAGAATGAAGCCCTTTCCGATGGTCTGGACATTGATAAAAAAGAGGGTTAAGATGACCGCTCCAACCGTCATCAGAAGAGCGCCCGCAAAGATCGGCTTGACGACGCCTGAACGGTCGATCCATTTCCCCGTAATGGGTGACACAACAATGCTCATCCCTGACATAAACAGCATAAACAGACCGCTCGTTTGAACAGAAAGATGCATTTCATCCTGAAAATAACTCGGCAGCCCGAAAAATAAACAATAGAAGAAAACATTCAGCAAAATGAACTGAACATATACGGCCGATAAGTTTCGCTGCGTTTTAAACAGACGGACATCAATGAACGGCTTATCCGTTTTCAGCTCATGCCATACAAATGCACCGAGCAGAAGCACGCCAAGCACACCTTCAGCCGCATGCGGCGACGAACTGAACGACAGCAGGAAGGATAGGAGAAAAATGATTCCTCCGGCAAATAAAACGATTCCAAGGATATCAAGCTGCCGAATGATCGTTTTGATCCCGGCTCCTTTTTTCTGATCTTTCGGGAACATATATATACCTAATAAGAAGCTGAGGATAATAAACGGCAAATTGACGATAAAAATCGCCGGCCAGCCGCCCCATACAATCAAAAAACCGCCAACTGTCGGTCCGAGCGCCGTCATGGCAGACGCAAAAATAGAGAGCACCGCCAAAGCTGACGCCTGCCGCTCATGAATATGATTACGAATCAGTCCGACTCCTGATGGATAAATCGCGCTGCTCCCTACCGATTGAAACAAACGCATGACCAATAATGTCATAAATGTCGGTGCAAACGGCGCCCCGATGGCAGAAACTGCAACAAGAATGAGCCCGAATAAAAACAAACGTTTCCGCCCGATCAAATCACCGAGCTTTCCCGTTACAGGCTGAGCCACGGCACTCGCCAGGTAAAACGAGGAAATCAGCCAGGAAACCGTTGTAAACGACAGATGAAACTCATGCTGGATGCTATGGAGCGCAAGAGAGATCATAGACGAGTTCAGCGGATTCAGCATCGTTCCCGAAGCCACCGCTGTTAAAAAAACAGCCCGGCTTTTTTTCGATATCATCATTTTATTTGTGCCAGAAATTCTTCCGTTGTCCGCGATTTACCGATTCTCGGGAAAATAAAGCGCAGTGTGGCTTCATGCTCTTCCTCGCTGAACGTAGACATTGCGTCTGTAATGAAAATCTGCTGATAGCCAAGCTGGAACGCCTCGCGAGCCGTGCTTTCCACCCCGATGTTCGTCGCGATGCCGCACAAGACAATCGTATCAATGCCGCGGCGTCTCAGCTGCAAATCCAAATCCGTGCCGAAAAAAGCCCCCCACTGCCGTTTTGTTACAGTGTAATCTCCATCCTGCACACCGATTTCCGGAACAAATTCGGCCCAGTCCGCCGGCATTTCCCGAGAACCTCCCTGCTCAGGCTCATCTGTTTGCGGCTTCAGCGCATCTGCTCCGTCATGAAATGCTACATTCACAAAGCTGATAAACCCGTTATGTTTCCGAAATTCATCGATCAGTTTTTTCGCATTTGGGACAACCTGACCGCTTTGATCTAACGGCGCAATCCCTTTTTGCAAATCAATGATAACCAATGCTGTTTTTTGAAAATCAATGTTAAGTGTGTTCATTATACGTCTCCTCCTGATGCTGTTAGTGTTTCTCACATTGCATATTTTACTCTTTACTCTGACTAAGTTCTTTTATTATGCTTGTGAAACTCTCAGAAGAAGCGCTTTTCTCATGATTTTTCTTTTATGTAATAGTAACCGGTTGTGCATACAAACAAACCGGCAAGCACTGTAATCATAAGAGACGTCATCGCTTCATCACCTGCCTGCCGTCTATCGGTTCCTGCCTGAAAATGCCTATGAATTTTCGGCGATCCATCCAAAGCAGGATGAGACACATAACCATTAATATCGTGCTAAGATCCTGCACGCCAATATCAAAACAATAGTTAATCAAGACGATGTTCACTATAATGGGCATAAAAATAACTGTCCCTAATGCAGCCGTTCGCGGAATCAGTAATAAAACAGCTGCTAGAATTTCACCAAAACCTATAAACAGTTCATAGACATGAGAATAACCGAAAAACGTCCACGCGATGGTAAACCCCTTCCCGGCAGCCGCCTCGATTTCAGGCGTCACCTCGCCAAACTGGCCAATCACCACTTTCGCCAAACCGTACACGAAAAAATTAAAGGCTAAAAACAATCGGAACGTCGCGGGAATCGACTTGCGTACCGCTCTCCTCAACCTGCCGCCTTTATTCATCATACATCCCCCTAAGTGTATTATTTGATATAGTACACTTAATACAGTATAGAACTTTCTAATCAATGTCAATTCCCTTTTCCGCTCATATAAACAGATTCTTTTATAGATATAAAGTCTTGTATCACAAAAAATGCTTTTCTCCTTTCTTTCCATCCCTCGGTAACATTCCAAAAAAACCATGTCAGCAAATCTCACATGAAAATGTTTTATCATTCTTTTTTCTCTATAATGAAGAAATATAATAATTACTTTTTATTCTGAAAAATACGGAGGAATGAGACATGCAAATGGGCGATACAGTTTTTATGTTCTTTTGCGCTTTACTCGTGTGGCTGATGACCCCGGGGTTAGCGTTATTTTATGGAGGAATGGTAAAAAGCAAAAATGTGCTGAGCACTGCCATGCACAGTTTCTCTTCCATTGCTATCGTTTCCATCATTTGGGTTCTATTCGGATATACGCTTGCCTTCGCACCAGGCAATTCAATCATTGGCGGACTGGAGTGGGCCGGTCTGAAAGGAGTTGGATTTGATCCCGGCGCCTACAGTGATACCATTCCCCACTCATTATTTATGATGTTCCAAATGACGTTCGCTGTTCTGACTACAGCCATTATTTCCGGGGCTTTCGCAGAACGGATGCGATTCGGCGCTTTTCTTTTATTCTCGGTTTTATGGGCTTCCTTGGTTTACACACCGGTTGCGCACTGGGTATGGGGCGGGGGCTGGATTGGCCAGCTTGGGGCGCTCGATTTCGCCGGCGGCAATGTTGTTCATATTTCCTCAGGTGTGGCAGGCCTTGTTCTCGCTATTGTGCTCGGCAAACGGAAAGACGGCACAGTGTCTTCTCCGCACAATCTCATTTACACCTTCCTGGGAGGGGCTTTGATTTGGTTCGGCTGGTTCGGTTTTAATGTCGGCAGCGCCTTGACCTTAGATGGTGTGGCCATGTACGCCTTCATCAATACAAACACCGCGGCAGCAGCCGGGATTGCCGGCTGGATCTTAGTTGAGTGGATCATTAACAAAAAACCGACGATGCTCGGAGCAGTATCCGGCGCAATCGCCGGGCTTGTGGCAATCACCCCGGGAGCCGGATTTGTCACACCGTTCGCTTCTATTATTATCGGCATCATAGGCGGAGCCGTTTGTTTCTGGGGTGTATTCTCGCTTAAAAAGAAATTCGGATACGATGACGCACTCGACGCCTTTGGCCTGCACGGCATCGGCGGCACATGGGGAGGCATCGCAACAGGATTATTTGCGACAACCTCTGTTAACTCAGCAGGCGCGGACGGATTATTCTATGGTGATGCAAGCTTAATCTGGAAACAAATCGTTGCCATCGCTGCTACTTATGTTTTTGTATTTATTGTCACTTTCGTTATTATTAAAATTGTAAGCCTCTTCCTTCCCCTTCGCGCAACCGAAGAAGAAGAGTCACTTGGGCTTGACTTAACGATGCACGGGGAAAAAGCATATCAAGATTCTATGTGAGGAGTGACGCTATGAGCGGTCAAATGTTCAAGGTAGAAATTGTAACGCGTCCGGCAAATTTTGAAAAGCTGAAGCAGGAACTCGGAAAAATCGGAGTCACTTCTCTGACCTTTTCCAATGTTCACGGCTGCGGCCTTCAAAAAGCACATACGGAGCTTTATCGAGGGGTAAAAATAGAAAGCAATGTATATGAACGTTTAAAAATCGAAATCGTGGTCAGCAAGGTTCCTGTTGAGCAAGTGACTGAGACTGCTAAAAGGGTTCTGAAAACAGGATCACCGGGTGACGGCAAAATATTTGTCTATGAAATCGGCAATACGATCAACATACGGACCGGTGAGGAAGGACCCGAAGCACTGTAATCGTTTTGAAGAGATTCGGAATTTTAGAATCTCTTTTTTTTGCGCATAGAAAAACCCCAAAAAACAGTGTATCCTTTCGAATTCTCTTCAAGCGCCCCGCATTTTTGAATTCTTTTTTTGATTTGAAACTTTTTATGAGTATAATGAGTCTAATAATAAAAATGTAAAAGGTGATTATTTGAATTACGAAATTTTTAAAGCAATCAATGGACTATCTCATCACAATTCGGTTCTCGATTCTATCATGGTCTTCATAACGGAATATGCGATTGTCGCCTATGCTCTTATCCTATTGGCAATCTGGGTGTTCGGAAACACGGAAAGCAGAAAAAATGTGCTTTACGCGGGGATTACAGGCGTTGTCGGTCTTGTCATCAACTTTTTGATTACGAAAGTTTATATCGAACCGCGCCCGTTTGTTGAGCACACGGTTCATACACTGATTCCGCATGCTGCGGATGCTTCATTTCCAAGTGACCACACGACTGGTGCGTTAGCGATTTCGATTGCGATGCTTTTCAGAAACCGCAAAATCGGCTGGCCGCTTGTTATTTTCGGGCTTTTGACAGGCTTTTCGAGAATTTGGGTAGGGCATCACTATCCGGTTGATGTATTGGGCAGCCTCGTTGTCGCCATCATTATCGGGTTTGTTTTCTTCAGATTTTCAAATTTGCTTCGCCCGTTCGTCGATTTGATTGTGAGAATCTATGAAGGCATCATTCATAAACTGACGAAAAAACCAACCGATCAAAACTTCTAAGAAAGACAAAAGCCGGCGTCTGAAACCAAGACAGCCGGCTTTAATATTTTTCATACATCTCATGTTTTCTCCGCTTCACCAGCACAAACAAACCATAAAACAATCCAATTCCAGCAGCATCGATCAGCACATCCCGGATACAGCCGTTCCTGCTGAAGAAGAGCTGAAGAACTTCTGTGAAAAAAGCAAACGCGAATGAGCCGGCTGCCGCCGATTTTATGCTGTCCAGCTGTTTCCACAGCAAATAAGTCAGCACAAAGAAGGAAAACGCGTGCCCAATTTTTTGAATAAACGCTTCAGGTACAGTAAGCTCAGTAAAATCCATCACTAAAAACTGAGACAGGTCAGGATGCGGCTGAAAATGAAAAGCTACCGTTTGCGATACGACCATGCCGCTGAAGCTTTCCGTACTGACAGAAAGCAGAATAAAAAAGATCCAGCCTGCGAGCAATAGACGGTTCATGACATAACCTCCTTTATAGCGAACATGCCTATGTATAACTACAGTAACAGAAAAAAACGCCCATCACACGGATAGACGTTTTCTTGATTAAGACTGCTCAGTGTCTTCTGTTGTGCTGCTTTCTTTAGAACCAGATTTGTCAGATGAACCATCCTTTTTCTCACCGGATTTTTCCTCTGTTCCTTTTTCAGTTGGTCCTCCGCCCTTTTTCTCGGAAGATTGCTGAATGGATTCTTCTGTTTCTTGAGTGGCAGCTTTTTCTTCAGCAGCTGCTGCTTTTTCAATAGAAGAAACCGGCTTGTCCATAAAGTTCAGCGGGTTCATTGCGACTCCGTCTTTACGGATTTCAAAATGCACGTGGTTTCCGCTGTCTTCGCTGTAAAGGTTCTTGCCAGACTTCCCGATGACTTGGTTTTGTTTTACCTTGTCGCCTTGTTCAACACTCACTTCAGAAAGAGATTGATACACAGTCGATAATCCGTCGGCATGTTCTACTTCCACAACATATCCCAGCACTGGGTCTTTTTCAGCTTTAACAACCGTACCGCTCAGAGAAGCAGAAACATCGAAATCTTTTCCGTCTTTCTCAGCTAAGTCAATTCCTTTGCTTAAGCTGTACGTGTTATTATAGGTAACGAGTGCTGCTTCTTTTTCTTCTTTTGCGGCATCGGTTTCATAGAACTTTTTCACAACAGAAACGTTTTCAGAATCAACAACCGGCATTGCGACATTTTCCATTGACTTTCCTACTTCAACTGCATCGTCGTTGTTGTCATATGCGGAGTTTCCGCCGTTATCAGCCAACTGATCCTTTACCTCATCATTTGATACAGATTGATACCAAAGGACAGCTGTTAAAATGACGGCCGCACTGACTAAGTAGATTGCAGGGAACACCCAGCGTTTACGAAAAAACTGCTGAAGTTTTTTGACTTGAGAAGTTTTCTTTTCTTCCTCTCTCATTGTTTCATCACCTCAGCAACATTCTGAACACTTTTCTGAAAATATATACACTTAACCAAAAAAACTTTTTAGATGTAGTTTGCGCAGACTGATACGAAAATATGTCATTTTTTTGAGAGGAGTGCCACAAACGTATGAACATGACATTGCGTCTTGCTGAAAATAAAGATCTTGAGGCTGTTGTTGCGATTTACAATTCAACGATTGCTTCTCGAATGGTAACAGCCGATACAGAACCGGTAACACCCGAAGACCGGATGGAGTGGTTTTTGGGACATACAGAATCACGTCCGCTCTATGTGGCCGAGGACGAAAATGGGAACGTCGCTGCCTGGGTCAGTTTTGAAACATTTTACGGAAGGCCGGCCTATAATAAAACAGCGGAGGTCAGCATATACATTGACGAAGCATGCCGCGGCAAAGGCGTTGGATCGTATTTGCTCCAGGAAGCGCTTCGCATTGCGCCGGAGCTTGGCATCCGCTCACTAATGGCCTTCATTTTCGGTCATAATAAACCTAGCCTGAAGCTATTTGAAAAGCACGGATTTTCAGAATGGGGACGATTCCCGGGCATTGCCGAAATGGATGGCAAAAGATACGATTTAAAAATTTTAGGGAGAGAACTGTCATGATTAGTCTGGATAAGGATGAAAAAGAGATTGAAAATCATAATGAAGAACATAGCCCCGCTGAACAGGAGATCACACCTGCGGAAACTGAGAGCCATCAGCTGAGCGCCTCTGCTGTCAAGTCACTGTCAGACATTGCGAAGTGGGGCAAAATTTCAGGCATTTTGCTGATCATTACAGGATCGCTTGTGTCACTGTCTGCTTTGATGACAGTGCTCGGCGCTATCCCTGGCGTCCTGCTCATTATTTCAGGCGTCTTTCTGATGCGTTCTGCAAAAGCTGCCGCGGAAGCCGAAGGAAATCTTGCCGGCAGTGCCGGAGAAAGCATGCTTGAGAATTACGGGAAGTTTATTAAGATGCAGCTGTTTTACGCCGCATCCAGTATCGTCACTGGCCTGATTGGGATCATAATAGTCGTTTTTATGCTGGTGATTATCGGCATTGCCGCCTATGAAAGCACAGATACGCATGAAGATCCCGACTCCTATTATTATGAGGATGATCCGGTGTTTGAATAAATCAAAAAGATAGACAAAAATAGCAGAGGCATGAGTTAGGTATCGACCAGACTCATGCCTTTTTATGATGCTTCTCTGTATTATTCACTCTCCCCCGCCCCGCAGGATCCACAGTTACAGCCAGCCTCTCCTATTTCAATGAATGGACAAAATTATAGGTGAATCAGATAGGCTAGAGCAAACACAGAGTTTTCTTACAAGCATATACTCCAATAACCGACATTATTTTATCAATTCAAGAAAGAAGGAAGTGAGTATACTTGTGTTTTTCAAAGATAAAAAAATACTCATCATTGGCGGAACAGGCACGATTGGAAAAAGCCTTCTAAAACAAATCCTTAAAGATCAGCCAAAGGTTGTTCGAATATTCAGCAGGGATGAATATAAACAATTTATGCTAGAAAACGAAATCGGACCCAGAAGGGATATTAGATTTTTAATAGGCGATGTGCGAGATTATGACCGGGTGTTAAATGCAATGGACAGCATTGACTACGTCTTCCATACAGCTGCCATGAAGCATGTGCCCGCTTGCGAATACAATCCCTATGAAGCGGTCCTGACAAATATTATAGGAACCAATAATGTCATTAAAGCAGCAGTTGCTCAAAACGTGAAAAAGGTCGCTTTCACAAGTTCGGATAAGGCAATATCTCCAACGAATGCATATGGAGCAACAAAACTCACAGCTGAAAGATTAATTTCCGCAGCAGAATACAGCAAAGGAAAAGCCGAGACGGTTTTTTCTTGTGTTCGGTTTGGAAATGTAATGGGGTCAAGAGGTTCCGTGGTTCCATTGTTTACAGAACAAATCTTAACGCAAAAAAAAGTGACTGTTACGGATTTAAACATGAACCGCTTTATGATGACCCTGGATCAGGCAACATCATTATTAATGAGTGCGCTTAAAGAATCTCAAGGCGGCGAAATTTTCATATTAAAGATGCCGGTTATCTCACTGCGCGACTTAGTGACAGTTGTTGTTGAAGAAACATGCAAAAAACACAATTTGAATGTGGATGAAATTGAAATACAAGAGATCGGGCTGCGCCCCGGAGAAAAAATGTATGAAGAACTTATGACGTATGATGAATCGACAATGGCTTTTGATCTGCCTGAAATGTTTGTGATCCCTTCAACATATGGGAAAAGAGATCACTACGCTCAAGCAAAAAAAGCAGCTGAAGGAACCTATAGTTCAAATGATCAAGAGCAAATTTCAAAAGGAGAAGTCCTTACATTATTAAAATCGCAAAACCTAATTTAATCTGAGAAGGAAGATGATCATGAATATTCTCGTTACCGGTGGAGCAGGTTTTATCGGCAGATGGGTTGTGAAAAAGCTATTAGAAGACGGTCATCAAGTATGGGTGCTGGATGATTTGTCGAACGGCCGTTTAGAAAATCTAGAAGAATTGAAAAACGCCCCAGGTTTTATTGAGTTTATGAAAGGAGATATAAAAGATCAAAAAACATTAGAAAATCTTTTCCTGAAACAATTTGACATTTGCTATCATTTGGGCGCAAGCATAAACGTACAAGACAGCATTGATGATCCGAAAACCACATTTGAAAACGACACAATCGGTACTTTTAACATTTTAGAATTATGCAAAAAGCATAATGTGAAAGTTGTTTTCATGAGTACCTGTATGGTGTACGACAAAGCTGCATTTGCTGAAGGCATTAAAGAAACAGATCCTATTAAACCCGCTTCCCCTTATGCAGGAGCAAAGATCGCAGCTGAAAACATGGTGCTCTCCTATTACCATGCGTATGGTCTGCCAGCGGTGGTTATCCGTCCGTTCAATACGTATGGGCCTTTCCAGAAAACAGGTGGTGAAGGCGGAGTAGTCGCTATTTTTATAAAAAATAAATTGGACGGTAAAAAGCTGCATATATATGGTGATGGCACTCAAACCCGTGATCTTTTATATGTAGAGGATTGCGCTAATTTTGTCGTGCAGGCGGGTTATTCCCAAAAAGCAAATGGTGAAATTATAAACGCAGGCCTCGGAAAAGATATCTCTATTAATGATTTGGCAGAATTAATTGCAGGCGATAAACAAAGCATTCGCCATGTAGAGCATATACATCCTCAAAGTGAAATTCCAAAATTGCTGTGCAACTACGAAAAAGCAAAGAAAATCCTCAACTGGAGCCCGCAGGTCAGTTTGGAGGAAGGAATAAGAAAAACAGAGGAATGGATTAAGGGCACGAATCTTATTTAATAGGAGAATTGAACATGACAAGTGAGAATAAATTGGCCATTACAGGCGGCAAGCCTGTCAGAGATTCTTATCTTCCTTACGGCAGGCAATCGCTCGATGAAGAAGATATACAATCCGTAGTCGATATTTTAAGAGGAGACTATTTGACGACAGGACCAACAATTGCGTTATTCGAAGAAAAAGTCGCTGAATATGCTGGCAGCAGCTATGCCGTTGCCTTTTCCAGCGGAACAGCTGCTTTGCATGCAGCTTGCTTTGCTGCTGGTATCTCACAGGGTGACGAAGTCATTACTACACCCGTCACATTTGCGGCAAGTGCCAATTGTATTTTATACATGGGCGCCAAACCCGTTTTCGCTGATATTGACCCGCTCACATACAATATTGACCCTGATTCTGTCGAAAAGCTGATCACTCCAAAAACAAAGGCCATTATACCAGTAGACTTCACGGGACAGCCAGTGAATCACGATCAGATTCAAAAAATCGCAAAAGACAATAACTTAATCGTCATTGAAGATGCTGCACATGCATTAGGCGCTTCATATAAAGGGAAAAAAGTCGGTTCAATCAGTGATATGACAATGTTTAGTTTTCACCCCGTAAAACATATTACAACGGGCGAAGGCGGAATGATAACAACGAATAATAGAACATATTATGAGAAACTGCTTCAATTCCGCAGTCACGGGATAACCCGTGATCCTAAAAAGTTAACTCAAAACCACGGCTCGTGGTACTATGAAATGCACTTCCTTGGTTTCAATTACCGGATGACAGATATCCAAGCTTCATTAGGAATCAGCCAATTGCAAAAATTAGATGATTTTATTAAAAAACGGCACCACCTTGCCGGGATTTATAACGAAAAACTAAAAACCATCTCCCACATTCAACTGCCAATACAAGATGCAGCCTCAACTTCAAGCTGGCACCTTTATATTATTCAATTAAAGCTGGATCAGCTAAAAGGAAACCGCGATGATATTTTTAACGCTATGCAAAAAGAAAATATAGGGGTTAACGTTCACTATATACCCGTTTATTTACACCCTTACTATCAACGTTTAGGATATCCAGCGGGCCTATGTCCACATGCAGAAAATCTATATAAAGGAATCATCACCTTACCTCTGTTTCAATCAATGAACGAAAAAGATGCAGACGACGTGATCAAAGCATTAAAAAAAGTAGTGGATTATTATTCGTAGGAGGTGATGAGTTGAAAGTAACGGCTATAATCCAAGCACGGATGGGGTCCAGCAGATTGCCAGGCAAAGTATTAAAAAAAGTTTTGAATAAACCTCTGCTGGAATATCAAATTGAAAGAATAAAAAGAGCTGCGCTTATTGATGATATTGTGATAGCCACAACGACAAATGAGAATGATAAACCAATTGTCGAGTTAAGTAAGAGATTGTCTCTTACTTATTATTGCGGGTCGGAAAACGATGTCTTATCAAGATATTACGAAGCAGCAAAAATCAACAAAGCGGAAACGGTCATCCGCTTAACCTCTGACTGCCCTATTATCGATCATCGTGTCATCGACAAAGCAGTCAAATTTTATCTAGATTCAAATGGCCAATATGATTATGTATCTAACACTCTAGATAGAACGTATCCCCGCGGAATGGATATAGAGGTTTTTTCAGTTTCAGCATTAGAAAAGGCTCATGCCGAGTCCAGTCTTGAACATGAACGGGAACACGTAACACCCTTTATTTTCCTGAATCCCGGCAGGTTCAAGTTGGCTAATATCACCTATGACGAAAATCAGAATCAGCATAGGTGGACTGTGGACACACCTGAGGACTTTTTGTTAATCAAAAAAATCATAGAAAAACTATATCCAACGAATCCTGACTTTAGCTTAGAAGATACTTTAGCATTATTGAACGCATTTCCGGAGTGGTCTTTACTTAACGCCCGAATAGAACAAAAAGAAATCTTACAAGACAACAATGACTAGTTCAAATGATGATGAGGTGCTGTTATGAACATTCTTTTCAGAACAGATGCTTCAATTGAAATAGGCACGGGTCATGTCATGAGGTGCCTTACGCTTGCTCATGCATTGCGTAAAAAGGGAGCTAACATTACATTTGTTTGCCGAAGCTTACAAGGCCATCTAGCTGAGGTGATTCGCGAACAGCAGTTTGATCTCATTATGCTCCCAGCGCCTAAAAAGAATGTTTTGATCCCTAAAACAACTCTCCATTCTGATTGGCTCGGTGTCCCTTGGCATGTGGACTCAGCTGAAACCAGCCGTGCCATTCAAGACATGAACAAGGAAATCTCCCTTCTTATCATTGATCACTACGCAATTGATATCAATTGGGAGATGGAGGTAAAAAAAGATGCAAAAAAAATAATGGTGATTGATGACCTTGCTGATCGTTTACATCATTGTGATATTTTATTAGACCAAAATCTTTATCCTCATTATAAAGAGCGTTATGCCAACCTGGTTCCCAAAAGCTGCAAACAATTTTTAGGGCCGAAATACGTCTTATTGCGAGATGAATTTTATTCATTTCAACCCAATAACAAAAACTGTGACGGCAGTATAAAAAAGATTTTTGTCTTTTTTGGGGGCACTGATCCCACCAATGAAACGAAAAAGGTTATTCACGCCTTTAAGCAGCTTAACCTCCATGATATTGAGCTGGATATCGTCATTGGAAATACCAATATCCATAAGAATGACATTGAATCCATTTGCAAAAAACATGACTTTTGCAGCTTTCATTGCCAAGTGAATCATATTGCAGAATTGATGTACAATGCCGACCTCGCAATAGGTGCGGGCGGGACTTCCGCTTGGGAGCGTTGTTTTCTCGGCCTTCCAGCCATCGTAATCACCGTTGCTGAAAATCAAGAACGGATTGCTGAAACGCTTGATCAATTAGGCGCCATTCAATATCTGGGGCCTAAAGAATACGTCAAGGAATCAGATATCGTCTCCGCTATGAACGAAATGCTAAATAATCCCTCATCATTAATACAAATGTCACAAAAAGCCCGCATGCTGCTAGAAGGAAATATTGATAATCGCCAAAATCTTTTATTGGAAATTTTAACGTAAGGAAGGGATAAATCTGTGTTCAAATATTCCCTTAGGACATTAAAAGAAAAAGACTTAGACACAGTCCTCCATTGGCGGAACGATGATAGAATCAGACAATCAATGTATAACGACCAAATCATTACGGAAAAACAGCACCATCAATGGTTCGAGAAAGTGAATTCCTCGAAAACAGAACATTATTTTATCTTTACAATAAATCATACTGACATCGGCTTTGTCAGTTTTAAAGATGTTGACCATAAAAATCGCCATTGCTATTGGGGTTTTTATATCGGAGAGGCCCAGAGTCCAAAAGGGTCCGGTTCTGTCATGGGGTTTTTAGCATTAGAATGGGCGTTTCAACAGCTGGAGATTGAGAAAGTATATGGAGAAGTCCTGTCGAATAACGAAAAAAGTTTGTCCTATCACCAATCATTCGGTTTTAGCAAAGAGGGTCACTTTCGAAACCATATCGTAAGGAATAACAACTATCTTGATGTGATCCGATACGGTCTTTTAAAGGAAGAATGGGAAGCAGCAAAGCCAAAAGTAATGAAGAAATTAGCTGCAAGAGGAATAGATGGAAAAGATATTGATACAAATTTTCATAACATGACTTGAATGATGTTTTATGCCCTTTGGCTTTTATGGTCGGTATTCCTGTAAATAAAAGGAGGTGCAAAAATGAACGAAATCAATATAGAAGGAAGAAAAATCGGGCCGCATCATCCTCCGTTTATTATTGCTGAAATGTCTGGAAACCATAATCAATCATTAGAGCGCGCCTTTCATATTATAGAAGAAGCGGCTAAAGCAGGTGCACACGCTTTGAAAATACAAACATATACCGCTGACACAATGACATTAAATATGAATACAAAAGATTTTAAAATTGAGGATAAGAATAGTCTTTGGTCCGGCAGAACACTCTATACATTATACCAACAAGCGTACACTCCATGGGAATGGCATAAGCCAATCTTTGATAAATGCCGGGAACTTGGAATGATCCCTTTGAGTACGCCATTTGATGAAACATCTGTCGACTTTCTGGAGAACCTGGGTGTTCCTATATATAAAATCGCTTCATTTGAAAATACTGATATCCCTCTTATCAAAAAGGCCGCTGCTACCGGTAAGCCTATTATCATTTCCACTGGGATGGCTACAGTAGCAGAAATTGATGAATCCATAAGGGCCGCCAAAGACGCCGGCTGTAAAGAGGTCATACTTCTAAAATGCACCAGTACCTACCCGGCATCACCGGAAAACACCAATATTGCCACGATCCCTCATATGAAAAATTTATTTAACTGCCAAGTCGGCTTATCAGATCACACCATGGGAACAGGAGTGGCTGTCGCTAGTGTCGCCCTAGGCGCAACTGTGATTGAAAAACATTTCACTTTATCAAGAGCTGACGGCGGCGTAGATTCCGCCTTTTCACTGGAGCCATCCGAACTAAGGGATCTTGTCGTTGAAACTGAAAGGGCGTGGCAAGCAGTAGGGCAGATTACGTATGGACCCACTGACGAGGAAAAAGCTTCGCTCAAATTCCGTCGTTCTATTTATGTAAATAAAGATATAAAAGCCGGAGAGCCTTTCACAAAAGAAAATATTAAGATCGTTCGTCCCGGTTATGGTTTGGAACCAAAATTCTATGATGTCATGATCGGCAGAACAGCTAAGAAACATATTTCAGCAGGAACACCGCTGAGATGGGATTCTATATAGTTTATATATATACGCTCTGCGCTTTGCAGAGCTACAGAAGAAATAGCCATAAAAAACTGCACCCTGATCCAGCAGTCGGGGTGCAGTTCTAGTGTTCAGCTCTTTTTACAAACTACATTTTCTTGCGTCTGTCTTCCTCAGTTAAAAATTCCACAAAACTCCGCATCGCAAATGGTTCTTCCTTAATCTGGCGTGTATAGGAGTTTTTCCGCTCTTCTGAAAGGATTTCGCTCTTTTTGATCCTGTTCAGCATATAGATGTGCACCGTTTTTTGGATTTGTTTATGCTGATAGCCTGCTTCTTTGAAAAGCGCCAGCCCAAGCGCCGCTAAAAGGGCGAATATGCCAGCGCTGATCAAAGACTCCCTGTCAGCTGAAGCGTGAAATAGAAAAGCAGCCAAATGAAAGAGAGAGAATGCAGCAAGCGGAATAGCAAGAAAACGGTAAATGACCGTTTTTTTCATGAAAGGCTGTACGGCCTTTTGAATTTTTTGCATTTCTTTTTTAATGAACCCCGGCATTTGTTCGACCCTGTAAAAGTTCATGTAATCCTCCCCCTTTATTTGATGTTGCAAGCCTTCACGAACGTTATCATATGTGCTTATTTTAACGCAGGTGCAAGCTGGTTTAAAAGAAATCTGCCCGTATTTTCACGAAGAATCTGGATCTCAGCGCTTTATTCTTTTAAAATGTGAGTGTTATAATTTGTAATGGGAATCAGAATGCTGTTAATCATGGAATACTAATGGCAATCTTCTTGATAAATATGAATGAGCGGGGTTACAAAGTGAGTATTTTTTCCATCCTTTTATCACTTTTTTTCATTTTAAATATTCTTTTAGCCATCATTGTCATTTTTAAAGAACGGCGCGATGCCAGTGCATCTTGGGCGTGGCTGCTTGTTCTTTTCTTTATTCCCGTTTTAGGCTTTATTTTATACTTATTATTCGGCCATAATCTCAGGCGCAAGCATTTGTTTCAATGGGAAGACCGAAAAAAGATTGGAATTGAAAGACTGCTGAAGCACCAGCTAGAAGAATTAGAAAACAAGCAATTTCAGTTCAACAACCGGGCAACCTTTGATAACAAAGATTTAATTTATATGCTCATCATGAATAACCATGCCGTGTTTACGGAGGATAATTCGGTTGACGTAATCACAGACGGACGGGATAAGTTTCAGCGGCTGCTGAATGACATTTCGAAGGCTAAGGATCATATCCACTTACAATATTATATTTATAAAGGTGATGAATTAGGCAAAAAATTGCGGGACGCTCTCATCCAAAAAGCGAAAGAAGGCGTTCAGGTCAGGGTGCTCTATGATGAACTAGGGTCCAGAACACTGAGAAAAAAGTTTTTTAAAGAGCTTCGCGAGGCTGGCGGGCACGTGGAGGTCTTTTTTCCTTCAAAGCTCAGGCCGATTAACCTGCGGCTGAATTACCGGAACCACCGCAAGCTTGTCATCATAGACGGAATGACCGGTTATGTCGGAGGATTTAACGTCGGAGATGAGTATCTCGGGCTTAATCCAAAATTCGGTTATTGGCGCGATACGCATATCCGGCTTCAGGGAACAGCCGTGCATGCCATCCAGACACGTTTTATCCTTGACTGGAACCAAGCCTCCCATCATCATACGCTGACATATATTCCGAATCACTTTCCTGACTGCAGCCCGAAAGGCAACGTCGGAATGCAGATTGTCACGAGCGGACCTGATTCGGAATGGGAACAAATTAAAAACGGCTACATTAAAATGATTTCGAATGCCAAGCGTTCTATTTTGATTCAGACGCCGTATTTTATTCCGGACGCAAGCCTGCTGGACGCTTTAAGAATCGCGTGCCTGTCGGGCATTGACGTCAACATTATGATTCCGAACAAGCCTGATCATGCCTTTGTATACTGGGCGACACTGTCGTACATCGGCGATCTGCTGAAAGCCGGAGCCACCGTCTATATTTACGATAATGGCTTTATTCACGCGAAAACCATTGTAGTGGATGACGAAATCGCATCAGTCGGCACAGCGAACATCGATGTCCGAAGCTTCAGGCTGAATTTTGAGGTGAATGCATTTATTTACGATATCACCATAGCGAAAAAATTGGTTTCTACATTTAAAGAAGATTTGCTCGTATCCAGAAAATACACCTATGAGGAATATCTGCAGCGCCCCTTGCGGATTCGAATGAAAGAATCCGTCTCGCGGCTCTTGTCGCCGATTTTATAAGATGTGCCAAAACCCCGGCCTTTACGGCCGGGGTTTTTTCTGATGGTCACAGTACGTGATGATCGCCTCCCGCAAAAAAGCGGCAAGGCCTTCCCCATATTGGTTGATTGAGTCTGTAAATCGTTCGTCAGTGATATACACTTCCCCAAGCCCTCTGAAAATGTCGAGTGTGCAATCGTAATGATATTGGCAAATATGATGGCGAAACGCCCCCACAGCCTCCTGAACCTCTGGATCACCCGGCCCGTGTTCCATCCTTGCCGCAATTCGTCTGTAAATCGAATCAAATTCGGTCATGATCGCACGCCAGTCGTCCGCACTATAGGCAGATGTCCTTTTCTCTGTTTCTTCTGCGGCCTCTCTCCCATACAGCCTTCTGACTTCATCAGCGTATGTCTGCTGGTGCTCTTCAATGTCTTTCATGCTTAATCCGGCAAATAAATCCCGCTTATTCATAAGTTTTCCTCCCTCAATGGATTGAAGGGTCCTGTCAATCGTCTGTATCATCTCTTCCATTCTTTGTTTTTTCTTCATTAACATATCCTTTTGCGACTGAAGTGCCGCTTTCCGGTCAAAATTCGGATGATCCAGCATTTCTTTTATGTCATCCAGACGAAACCCTATTTCCTTAAAAAACAAAATCTGCTGCAGTCTTTCCAAATCTGTATCACTGTACAATCGATACCCCGCGTCAGTAAGCGCTGAAGGGGTCAACAGCTGAATATCGTCATAGTGATGAAGCGTCCGGATACTGACGCCCGCCACTTCCGACACTTGTTTAACTTGATATTTCATACATAACACCTCCTCTTCTGTTATCGTAAACAATCACGCAGCGTCAGGGTCAATCCCCAAAATATTAATTTCCATATACAAAACCTCTCACAAATAGTGTATAAAAGAAAAGTGAGTATTTTTTTGTAAAGGGGAGACAATTTCATGAATCCTGAAACAATGAACAAAACCCTCATAAGCATTTCGAAATGGGGAAAAGCAACAGGTATATTATTTATTATTATGGGTGCATTTGCCGCGCTTTCAGGCGCGTTCTTTTTTCTGATTGGTGCCGTTCCGGGTGTACTGCAAATTATTGCCGGCATCTTTTTGATGCGGTCAGCTAAAGAAGCAGGCCAAATGGCTGAACACAATAGCGGACAGTCTGAGGACTTAATGCTGGAGAATTACGCGAAATTTGTGAAGATGCAAGGGATTTATTTAATCGTCAGCATTGCTGTATCCATTCTTGCGATTATCGCCGTCTTCATCTTTTTCATGCTTGGGATTGCTGACGGACTTTTCAGCGATTATGATACGTACAGCACTTATTAATCAGAAAAACCCGGAGCCGGCTCCGGGTTTTTTATTATTCTGCTTCGCTTACCACTGTGAAGCGTTCGTTTTTGTGTGCAGGCTGTTCAAGCTCATCCAATACGGCAATGGCATAATCAGCATAGCTGATATAGCTGTCGCCTTTTGCGTTTACAATGACATTGTCTTTTCCTTTTTGGTAAGAGCCAGTCCGCTTTCCTGCCGGATCAAAAAATGCCGCAGGGCTGAGGAACGTCCAGGATATGGAGTCTGTCTGCTGCAAGTCTTTCAGGTTCTCCCCTTGATTTGATGCGGTCGGCAAATATTCTTTCGGGAATTCCGGCGTGTCCATTAAACGGGTGGTTTTGGCTTCATCGACAAACAGGCTTCCTGCTCCGCCGACGACAAGCAATCTTGTGTTTTTCGCGCCCTTTAAGATGCTGATTAGCGCCCTGCCTGCCTCAACATGAAGATGTTCCTGGCCAGGAGCTGCTCCAAAAGCGTTTACAACCGCGTCGAAAGGCTTGATGTCTTCCGCAGTCAGTTCAAACACATCTTTCTCCAAAATCGCTATGTCCTGCTCCTGCACTTTTGAAGCGTTTCGGACAATGGCAGTCACTTCATGCCCTCTTGTTTTCGCTTCTTTCAAAATCTCTTTTCCAGCTTTTCCGCTTGCACCGATAATTCCAATTTTCATTTTCATTTCCTCCTTATTTGTAACGATTTTAGTTACATGTCAGTGGTGAGAAGTCATCTCTTTTTAATTAAAAGAGATGATTCATAACATCTTTTAATGACTTACTTGCCAGTTCATTTTCCATCGCTCTTTGGACACTTTCAAACGTTTCATCCAGGGCATTCTGAATTCTTTTCCCTACCGGACATTTCGGGTTTGGGTTTTCATGAACCGCAAAGAGTTCTTCTTGCTTTTGGACAGCCCGATATACTTCTAAAAGAGAAATATCAGCCGGATCTTTTTTAAGGCTTGCCCCCGCCACCCCGGCGCGTGATGTAAGAATATCCGCTTTTTTCAGCAGGCTGATCATTCTTCGCACGACAACCGGATTTGTGTTGACGCTGTCAGCGATGATTTCTGAAGATGCTTTTTCATCCATCGAAATGAGGGATAAAATATGAATGGCAACAGCAAGACGGCTGTTAATCATGTTTTTCACCACCGTTGTAACCATAATAGTTACATTTAATTCGTTTGTCAACATCTAATATACACTAAATACGGTGTTCTTGTGCACGTTTTTAGTCAATAAACGGCCGGATGCATTCCGGCCGCTTCTTATCAGAATAAGAAATATCTTTGTCCGAGCGGAACGTAATCGACGGGCTGGCAAGACAATTCCTCTCCATCAGCGAAAACTTGATAGGTTTTTGGATCAACCTCGATTTTCGGCAAAGCTGCGTTCAATTTCATATCAAGCTTGCTCAGCTTTCTGATATTTTTGACAGGAGAAATCCTTTTTTCCAGCCTTAAGCTTTCTGCCACACCCCGCTCAATGCTTGCCTGGGACATAAATGTAATAGAGGTTGAGCGGTTGGCTTTTCCGTAAGACGCATACATCTGGCGCATAAATACAGGTTCAGGGGTCGGGATGGACGCATTCGGATCTCCCATTTGCGCACGTGCAATCATGCCGCCCTTTAAGACCAGTTCCGGTTTTACGCCGAAAAATACCGGGTCCCACAGAACGAGATCAGCGAGCTTTCCTTTTTCCACCGAACCGACTTCATGGCTGAGCCCATGAGTAATCGCCGGGTTGATTGTGTATTTGGCAACATAGCGTTTTGCGCGCACATTGTCGTTTCCGTTTTCTCCTGCAAGAGCGCCGCGCTGCTTTTTCATTTTATCAGCTACCTGCCATGTTCGGATGATAACTTCACCGATACGCCCCATCGCTTGGGAATCCGATGATGTCATGCTGATCGCGCCGATATCATGGAGAATGTCCTCTGCCGCAATGGTCGCAGCCCTGATTCTGGAATGGCTGAACGCCACATCTTCAGGCACTTTCGCATCTAAATGGTGGCAGACCATCATCATATCCAGATGCTCATCCATCGTATTAACGGTGTAAGGAATCGTTGGCGTTGTGGATGACGGCAGAATGTTCGCGTAAGAGGCGAGCTTCATAATATCCGGGGCGTGGCCGCCGCCTGCTCCTTCAATGTGATAGGTGTGAATGACCCGGTCCCCGATCGCATCGAGCGTGTTTTCCAGGAAACCCGCTTCGTTAATCGTATCGGTATGGATGGCGACTTGAATATCAGTCTCGTCCACAACTTCCATACACGTTTTAATGGCGCTTGGCGTCGTGCCCCAGTCTTCATGAAGCTTAAGGCCGATGGCGCCCGCTTCCACCTGCTCGATCAGCGGCGCTTTATCGGATGCATTCCCTTTTCCTAAGAAACCGACGTTGATCGGAAACTCCTCGGCCGCTTCCAGCATCCTTGCCATATACCACGCGCCAGACGTACATGTTGTCGCTTTGCTTCCAGTAGCCGGGCCTGTCCCGCCTCCTAAAAGTGTCGTCACACCTGAAGAAAGCGCAACTTCCATCTGCTGAGGGCAAATAAAGTGAATGTGCGTGTCTACTCCTCCGGCTGTTAAGATTTTGCCTTCACCGGAAATCACCTCTGTACCCGCGCCGATGACCATATGCGGATCAACTCCGTCCATGATATCAGGGTTGCCGCTTTTTCCGACGCCGACAATCCGGCCGTCTTTCACACCGACATCCGCTTTGACAATGCCTGTGTAGTCCAATAGCACGACGTTGGTGATGACCAAATCCAAAGCGCCGTCCTTCCCTGTGATTCTGCCGTTTTGGCCCATGCCGTCGCGGATTGTTTTGCCGCCGCCAAAGATCATTTCTTCACCGTATACAGTGAAATCCTTTTCGACTTCAATCCATAAATTGGTGTCACCCAATCTGATTTTATCGCCCGTTGTCGGGCCAAACAGCTCTGCATATTCCTTCCGTGACATTTTCATCGGATCACACCCTCCATCCAGCCGGCTTGTTTTAGGTTGGCTAACGTTTTTTCTTTGCCGCGTTCATCGATAAACGTGTCGGCCATTCCGTTCAGGCCTCTAATTGTCTTTCGCCCTCCGATTTCCACAAGTGTGACCGTTTTCTGCTCTCCAGGCTCAAAACGGACCGACGTGCCAGATGGAACATCAAGGCGCATGCCGATCGCCAGCTCACGGTCAAATAATAAAGCCCCGTTTGCTTCCGCAAAATGAAAATGCGAGCCAACTTGAATGGAGCGTGATCCGGTGTTTTTTACCGTTACCTCCCGTGTTTCACGGCCTTCATTAATCGTTATCGTTCCCTCAGCAATTTGAAATGCTCCCGGCTTCATGACTTCACCTCCGCAGAAATCGGCTGATGTACCGTAACAAGCTTCACTCCATCCGGAAATGTGGCCTCCACCTGAATGCTGTCCAGCATCTCAGGCACACCCTCCATCACATCTTTTTCCGTTAACACATGGCGGCCGGCTTCCATCAGCTCTGCTACTCCCTTTCCGTCACGCGCGCCTTCCATGATAAAGCAGGTGATATAAGCGGCAGCCTCAGGGTAGTTGAGCAGAACGCCCCGCGCCTTTCGCTGTTTAGCTAATTCCCCCGCCGCAAAAATGAGTAATTTCTCTTGTTCAACCGGTGTCAGTTTCATCTGTAGTCCTCCTTCTTTTGTCTTTTAAAGCGGATTCGGTTACTGCGAATTTGTGGAGCATGCAGGCGGGACATCACCTCCCTCTCCTCGAGAATGGGGGTCATACGGTAAGATGCCTTTCAAAGCGGCGTGCCGTTTCTTCATCGGCCTTGCCATGGTCAACAACCGTTCCCCTGTCGATCACATAAAGATAGTCAGCACAGGTTAACGCGTTTTCCAGACTGTGCTCGACTAAGATAACGGAAATGTCTTTTTTTCTGGAAATTTCCATAATAACTTGTCTGATTAGTTCGACAATTGACGGCTGAATTCCTTCCATTGGTTCATCAAGTAAAATCATTTTCGGATTTCCCATCAGCGCTCTGGCAATCGCAAGCTGCTGCTGTTGCCCCCCGCTCAAATCGCCGCCTTTGCGGTCAAGCATCTCCTTCAAAACGGGAAACCACTGAAAAATCTCTTCCTTGACCTGCCCTGTCCGCCTCTTCTTTGGAAGCGGCTCTTCACCTAGCAGAAGGTTGTCACGAACAGTTAAGGAAGAAAAAATGTCTCTTCCCTGCGGAACGTACGCAATCCCCGCTCTTGCCCGTTTTCCCGCTTTTTCATTTTGAACAAACGTTTGATTAAAGCAAATATCTCCTTGTTTAGCCGGAAGCAGGCCGACGATGGTTTTCAGCAAAGTGGATTTGCCGACTCCGTTTCGGCCTAATACAGCGACAACCTGCCCCGGGCGAGCCTCCATGCTGAGGCTGTGCAAAACCATGGATTGATCATAACCGGATGTTACATTTCTGACGGCAATCATGACACACCGCTCCTCCCTAAATACACCGCTGCCACCTCTTCATTGCTTGTGATGTCATCCATTGATCCTTCACAAAGCACTTTGCCTTCATGCATCACCGTGACTTTTCTGGAAAACGAACGCACAAAATCCATATCGTGCTCGACAATCAGAACAGAGCACGTTTTCGCAATTTTCTCAAGCAGGGCTCCCGTTTTTTCCCGCTCCTTTCCCGTCATGCCGGCAATCGGTTCATCCAGCAGCAAAAGCTTCGGCTCCATGGCCAGCTGCATGCCGATTTCAAGCCATTGCTTCTGTCCGTGTGACAGGCTGCCCGCTGCGATGTCCCGCTTTTCCTCTAACCCAATCAGCCGCAGGATGCCGATGATTCTGTCCCTTTGCTGTTTCGTCATCCGCGCTGTCAGCAATGAAAGGATTGTTTTTTTCTGTTTCATGGCAAGCTCGAGATTTTCAAACACCGTCAGCTGCGAAAAGACACTTGGGGCCTGAAACTTTCTGGCGACCCCCAGTTTGGCGATCTGATACTCTCGCGCTTTTGTCAGTTCAATCGTTTCCTGAAACAGAACCTCGCCAGAATGCGGTTTCGTTTTTCCGCAAATGATGTCCAGCAACGTCGTTTTTCCCGCGCCGTTCGGCCCGATCAGAAAATGGATATCGCACTCCTGCACACTGATATCAGCGCCCTGCAAAGCCCAAAATCCGTCAAACTCAACCTTTACGTCACGGCAGGTAAGTATCGGTTTCATAAGCAACGGCTCCTTTCTTTTTTGAGGAAGAAAACCGGGTTTTAAGCTTCTCGAACAGCCCGACAATCCCTTTTGGCATATAAAGCACGACAATGATAAACAGCGCGCCGAGGAAGTACAGCCAAATATCGGGATAATATTCGCTTAAATAGCTTTTCATGCCGTTTGTTAACAGCGCGCCAAGCACCGCTCCGATAATGGAGTGCCTGCCGCCGATCGCCACCCACAGCACCATTTCCACCGAAGGGATGATGCCCATCATTTCCGGCGAGATCATTCCGTCCTGAAGCACAAACAGCATCCCGGCAGTCCCCGCCATCGCAGCGGATACACAGTAAATGAACACTTTAAAAACAGTGGAATGATACCCGAAAAAACGGACTCTGTTTTCTCCATCACGCACCGCCTGCAATAGCCGCCCAAAACGGCTTCTCGTCAGAAACAAAGCGAACACGACAGAAACACCGAGAAACAAAACTGTCGCAAAATAAAAAATCTGCTTCATTGCGGGATCGTCGAGAGCATATTGAAAAATGGTATAAAAATTCGTGAGGCCATTTGTGCCGCCGGTGATGTCCTGGCTGCCGATGAACAATGTGACAACCACCACAACAACTGCCTGAGAGATCAACGAAAAATAAACACCCTTTATGTTGTTGCGGAATGTAAAGAACCCAAGCAAAAAGGCCAAAAAGACAGGAACAATGACAGCCGCGGCAATCGCTGCAAAAGGATTCCTGAATATCGCCCAGATCCATGGCAGTTCATTGGCACCGGTCCATTCCATAAAATCGGGAATGCCTGTCGGCGAGGCTTCTATTTTTAAATACATCGCCATGCAGTATGCACCCAACCCGAAAAAGACGCCATGCCCCAAGCTCAAAATGCCTGTATATCCCCAAATCAGGCAAATGCCGACCGCTACAATCGCGAAGCATAAATATTTTGCCAACAGCCCTAATCGAAACTCCTGCAGAAAGAACGGAGCGGCGATAAAAAGGGCGAACATCGCCAGATACGGACTAAACTGTGAAAACCGCTTCATCCGGTTCCCTCCTAATCAAGTAATCTCGTTCTGACACTCGCGAGACCTGAAGGCCGCCATTGCAAAAAGAAAATAATACATGCAAACACGACAACCTTTGCAATCGTAGCGCTTGAGGAATACTCAACGAATGTGCTTAGCAAACCGACTGTTACCGCGCCGATTATGGTTCCTCTTAATTTTCCGATTCCGCCTAAGATGACGATCATGAAGGCGTCGACAAGGTATGACGAGCCGAGAGTGGGCCCGATCGAACCAAGCAATGTGAGTGAACTACCCGCGATACCGGCCAGTCCGCTTCCGAGAGCGAAAGCCAATGTATCGGTTTTTCTCACAGATACGCCGAGACACGATGCCATGCCCCGGTTCAGCGTAACAGCCTGCATCCGCCGTCCCGCAGAGGTTTTAAATAGATAGAAACCGAGCAGCGCCAGCGTAAAAAGAACGAGCGCCAAAATAAACAGCCTTTTATACGGGAAGGTAACGGAGAACAGCGTCACGCCTCCCGTCAGCCACTCAGGTGACCTGACAGCAACATTCGGCGCGCCAAAAATCGATCTGGCCGCCTGCTGCAGAATCAAGCTCACCCCCCACGTCGCCAAAAGGCTGTCAAGCGGACGGTCATACAGCCGCCTGACAATCACTTTTTCAATGACAATTCCAATAAGCGCCGCGACCGCAAACGCCATGATGATCGCAATGAAAAAGTAGTAAGAAAACAGAGAAGCAGGCAAATAGCTTATAAACAGCTGCTGAACGACATACGTCGTGTAGGCTCCGGCCATAATCAGCTCACCGTGCGCCATATTAATCATGTTCATCAAACCGAATGTAACAGCCAATCCAATCGCAATGAGAATCAAAATAGAGCCGAGGCTGATCCCGTTAAATAATTGAGTCACGATGACCGACATGTTTCGCCCCTCCCCCGAAAACGGCTTTGATTTATTTAGATAACCCCTTTGCCCAGTTGTATGTTTTCAAATACGGATCAGGTTTTACGGGATCACCTGAGTTCCATACTTCTTTAAACTGCCCATTTCCCGTGATTTGCCCGATTCTGACCGTTTTGTAAAGATGCTGTGTATCCCCGTCGATTTTCACTGTGCCGCCCGGAGCCTTGAATGCAATCCCGTCAGCCGCTTTCTTCACCTTATCAACATCAAAAGACTTCGCTTTTTTAACAGCCGCCGCCCAAAGGTAGACCGCATTATAGCCAGCTTCAATCGGATCGCTCGTCACCCGGCTCTCACCGTTCATTTTTTTATAATTTTTCACGAATGTTTGATTCTCGTTCGTATCGGTTGTCTGAAAATAATTCCACACCGCATAATGTCCTGTTAGCACATCAGGACCGATGCCCCGAATTTCTTCTTCAGCGACACTTGCCGACATGACAGGCATATCGTCAGCCGATATCCCAGCATCTTTCAGCTGTTTGAAAAACGCCACGTTGCTGTCACCGTTTAATGTGTTAAAAATGACATCAGGCTGTTTTTCTTTGATTTTGCTGACGAGCGTACTGTAATTTGTGTGGCCGAGCGGCGTATACTCTTCTCCGGCAATTTCTCCTCCGGCCGCTTTCACCTGCGCTTTAATGATGTTGTTAGCTGTTCTCGGGAACACGTAATCTGATCCAATCAGAAAGAACTTTTTCCCTTTGTTTTTCAGCAGCCAATCGACAGCCGGCACAATTTGCTGATTCGTCGTTGCTCCGGTATAAAAAATGTTTGGTGATGACTCCATTCCTTCATACTGCACCGGATAGAAGAGCAGCCCATTGTTTTGCTCCACAACCGGAAGCATGGCTTTGCGGCTTGCTGATGTCCATCCGCCAAAAACGGCAGCAGCTTTGTCTTGCTGAAGCAGCTTTCTCATTTTTTCCGCATATGTAGGCCAGTCTGAAGCGCCGTCTTCCACGATGGGTTCAAGCTTTTTGCCGAGAACTCCGCCTTTTTGGTTGATTTCTTGAATCGCCATTAACTCTGCATCATGGACAGATACCTCGCTGATCGCCATTGTTCCGCTTAACGAGTGAAGAATCCCGACCTTCACTGAATCCCCGCTTGTGTCGATATCAACAGTTTTTTTCGCACTCCCGCTGGCTTCCGACACTTTTTTCGGCCCAGTACATCCCGTCATCAAAACCATGATCAGAAACAATAAAAAAACGGCCTGTATTCCAACCCCTTTGTTTTTCATTCAGAACCTCCCTTTTCCTGGTTTCACTAAGTGATGTTATAAAAGTTGACAACTTATGTCATTATTATATAGAAGAGGTTCACTGATTCAAAGAATATTTGAAAAATTTAGATACTTTAACCAAATCGTTTATTCTTTTTGTTATATTTGGTTACATCAAAAAAGGCAAGAAACATATCGTTTCCCGCCTCTTTCGTATGATTACTCTTTATTTGTGAATGAATCCTTTGCTTTTCCAATATCCTTTTGGATTTCGCCTTTCGCCTTATCTTTTTTTCCTTCAGCCTGCATGTCCGCTTTATCGGTCACCTCTCCGACTTTATCCTTCGCTTCTCCTTTGGCTTTATTTAAGCCGCCTTTCATTTTATCTTTTAAACTATCGTTACCCATGTTGATTCTCTCCCTTCAGTTTATGTGTACTTGTTACCTTCCCGATCTGAGGGACGATAAACATTTGGATGTTATTTATCGATTTCGTAGCGCTCTCCGTAGCGGAGCATCTTGTAAATCGCAAGTCCGTCTGATGACTTTTTCTCAGAATATCGAACCGGCAGCAAGGCGAAAAATACATAATACGTAGAAAAATAGACAAACTGATAAAAAAACATATTCGGCTTTAATACACTGTGTGTAATCAGAAAATTGACCGCAAAAATCGTGATAAGGTTAAACAGGCTGCCCCCGGCATACACGAGTGCACGCGAGAACCGATTGTCGGTTTTCAGCTCACCAAATCTGCAAAAGGAATCTATGAAATAGATCGCTCTGACCCGTATCACCCCGATCTTGAACAGCGTTTTGCCCATTCCAATATCCAATGATCCTTTTCCGCCAAAAATCAAGGCCATAAAGCTGTGCCCTGAAACATGTATAATCTGTACAAGCGGCAGAACAATGAGGAAAGACCAGAGAAACTTCACCATATCATTGAAACCAAACATCGAATTCCCCCTCATGCGTGCATATCTGCATCCCAACACGGCTTGTGTTCAAAAACAGCGCTGTAGCGATTTTTCCTGTTCTCCCCGAAATTAAACGTTTCGATGCTCTCTTTTTTCTCATATAAAAAAACCATCTGGCAGCAGATGGTTTCGCCTCACACTTGATATAGGCAATCGTTCCTTTGAATTTTCTCTCTTGTGCTGACCACTTTTTCATAAAAATACACCGCTTCTTTGTAGTATTCGCGCTGACTGAAATAAGCGGCAGCATCCAAAGCGAATTCTTCAATGTATACGTAAAGGGCTTTTTCTTCCATATAGTCAAATACTTCTTGAATCATATCCAGATTGACAGATTCCACATATAACGCCTGCAAAAATTTATATTTTGCCAGGCTGAAGAGGTCGTTTCGTGTTTGAGCGATGGCCGTCCCTTTTTCATAATATCGCATCGCAGCTTGGACATCTTGTTTTTTGAAAAGAACGCGAGTCAGACTGAAGAGCGCTTTCGGAAGCTGTTCCAGCTGATGCTCCTCAAAGACAGGAAGCGCTTTTTCAAAGTATTCCGCAGCTTGATCCAGCTCTCCTTTGTCATCAAAGCAATTCCCCATATTGTAGAGGGATGAGCCAATCAAACGGGGCTGTCCTTCCAATAAAGACAGATGATACGCTTCATCCAAATGCTTAAGCGCTTTTTCATAATTTCTGTAGTCAATATAGTTTCCTGATATGACGAAATGGGTTTGAATTCTTCTGACTCTGTAAAAATCGTGAGCCTTGTACGTCTCAAGCGCCTGTACGGCGTGATTCATGGAAAAGTGCGTCTGCTTCATGATATAAAAGACTTCCGCTACTTTAAAATGAAATTCCGCTCTCTCAATTTCATCTTCTACAAACGCGAGCATCTTCTCAGCTTTCCGATAAAAGGATATGGCCAAGATGTAATTGTTCTGTTCAAATTCGTACATTCCCCTGAACAAATGAAAATAATACTCAGACAACCCGGAGATACTGTCCTGATTGCTTTCCAGCGTTTGGATCAATTCACGATATTGAAGCTTAGATTCCTCATGCAGGTCGGGCTTTACATAATCCAGCATAATTTGGTGCCGGTAACTGATTAGCTGATAGTACAGCAGAAGCAACTGATCCTCTTCCATATGTTCAATGTCTCGATCAATCTCTTCCTTCAGCTTAACGGCATCAGCCACTTGAAATGCTAAAATGTGCTTATACCACTTATTGATTTTCACTCCTACTTGAGATGACGGGATCTCGTACGCGGCCATGCCCCTCCAACCCTTTCTATTTTCTAATTGGTTATATTTTATCATAATGTATGGCTTTGGAATTAAAATTTCTTACAATGATCCCTTCCTTATGCCTATCTTTATATATTTCGGTATTTACAAGTATTTTTTGCACATTGATTTCTATAAAAAAGGCTTACCGGACTGCGCCGATAAGCCTTTTACTTCATATTAACCGCCAATATAAGACATTTCTACTTTCTTTTTGTCTGATGCTTTTGATAGAGTGCGATCGACTGAATACTGATCGATCCGATTTTTCCATACAGTGCCGATCATCTCCGACAATTCGTCATCGCTTAATTCCTGCCGAACCGGCCCTCTGAGGTCAAATCCGCTTGAAGCGAATAAGCAGGTGAACAGCTCGCCTCTCGCGGAAAGACGGGCTCTGTTGCACGATCCGCAGAACGCATCGGATACAGATGATATGACGCCGATTTCCCCGGATCCGTCCAAGTAGCGGAATCGGGAAGCCACTTCACCGTGATAATTTGGCGCTATCGGTTCAACCGGCATGTGTTCATTGATTAAATCAATGATTTCCGCCTTTGTCATGACATCCTTCTTTTCCCATTGGTTGGTATTGCCCACGTCCATAAATTCAATGAATCTCAGAATATGCCCTTTTTCTTTAAAATAACGGGCCATAGGCAGAATATCTTTTTCGTTGAGGCCCTTTTGGACGACCATGTTGATTTTAACACCTAGCCCCGCTTGCTTCGCCGCCTCAATGCCTTCCAGCACCTTGCTGACAGAAACCCCGCGCCCGTTTATTTTTTTAAATCGCTCGTCCTCTAACGAATCAAGGCTGATCGTAACCCTTTTCAGCCCTGCTTCCTTGAGTCTCTCCGCATAAACAGGCAGCAGTGATCCGTTTGTCGTCATGGCAATATCTCGGACACCCGGAATGCGGGCCAGTTTTTTGATTAACTCGGGCATATCCTTTCTCATGAGGGGCTCTCCGCCGGTTAAGCGGATTTTTTCAACGCCGAACCTTGTGACAAACAGCGTCGCAAGCCGTTCCAGCTCCTCAAATGAAAGCAGCTCCTCTTTTTTTAAAAAAGGATAATCCGGACCGAATAATTCAGCGGGCATACAATACGTGCATCGGAAGTTGCAGCGGTCTGTAACAGAAATGCGAAGGTCTCTCAGCGGTCTGTTCCTTTTATCCAACATCTGACGCGATTCTGTAATCATAGCTACAGCCCCTTCCTATCCCCCGATTCTCTCAGGGTGTGTATATACATTAAATGATTCGTTTCGGACAAACCCGATCGCTGTGATATTTAATTCTTCCGCCATTTGAACGGCAAGCTCCGTCGGGGCCGATTTGGAAATCACAATCGACACGCCGATTTTTGCCGCTTTTAACAGGACCTCTGATGAAATTCTGCCGCTGAACACAATCAGTTTGTCACGGACGGACATTCCGTTCAGAAGGCAGTGTCCGTATAATTTATCAAGCGCGTTGTGCCGGCCGATATCTGTTCGCATTAACAGCAGTTTCTCTGTATCGCAAAGCGCCGCATTATGGACGCCTCCCGTATCCTGAAACGTCTCGCTCCTATGTTGCATCTCTTTCATAAGCGACATACACGCTTCAGGCGATATATTGATGTGGCTGACAGCCGTTTTAGCGGTTTTGACATCCTGCTGAAAATAAAAATGACGGCCCTTTCCGCAGCATGAACCGATCACCCGTTTCGTATAATCCTTTTGATCCAATGTCTCAGGATGAACGAGATCGACATAAACAAAACCGAGACTTTCATCTATTGTAAACCTTTTAATCTCTTTTTGAAATCGTATAACACCCTCTGATGCGAGAAATCCGATGACAAGCTCTTTGATATGCTCAGGCGTACAAACAAGCGTCACAAATTCACTCCCGTTCAGTATCACTGTCAAAGGGTATTCCGTCACCATCCGGTCTTCTATTTTGCTGACTTCCCCTTTTTCATAGCGCCATACATCCCTGACCGCAGTTACTTTATCGTTCAACGTCTCTTCCCCTCCGCAATGTTCCTACCTTTATATTTTTTCACACTCCTCAGATTTTGTCGAATTCTGAGACATAAAAAAGCCCCTCTATTAAAGGGCTTTCACAGGACATGATAGCGGCGGTGTTTAGGCAGGACAACGCCTAAGCATTTAGCCGCAATCCTTCCTTTTATAACAGATGCATTGTCAGCGAGCGCGAGGATTGCCGACACGCTGAGAGCCCTCTGTATAAAGGGCTCTATGTTTGATTATGCTGATTTTTTTTCAGGATCACAAACAGGACAATAGCTGCGATCAAAGTGAGCATGCTGACAAAAAAGAAGGCTGCCAGCTTTAGAAAAACACCGAGCAATATGAATGCCACGGCGGCAATAAGAAAAATCAATCCTAATAATTTCATATATCCAACCCCTTTTTAAGGGTATCATTCCCGCCCAAGCTGATTTTAAACCAATGAAAAAAGGCGCCTGGGGAGCGCCTAAAGCGTTTAGATTCTTTACTCGGCAAATTTTTGTGCTTCTTTTTCCCAAGCCTGTTCAAACTCATCTGCGCTGTTTACTGAAATATATTCTCCGCCTCCAGCAACAGCCGCTTGTTTCATCTCTTCATTTCCTTTGACATCAAAGTTGAAGCCAATGATGTTTACAATGGTCTCCACATTCGATTCACGGAGCTTTTCAATTTCCGCCGCAGGGTCTCCGCCGCACGTTTCTTCACCGTCAGTGATTAAATACACCACGTTTTTACCGTTTGCGTCAAATGCTTCAAATTCTTTTCTTGTATCTGCAAGTGCTTTGGCAATCGGTGTCCAGCCGGTCGGCTTGATATCACTCAATGAATTGTCAAACAGCGCTCCTTCATATGGATGAAGGGCGTAAATGGTTTCCGTTGTGCTGCACGAAAGAGCTTTTCCGGACAGTTTATTGTTTCCAGCATGCCCGAAAACGCGAAGCATGAGATTTGTATCCTTCGGAAGCAGCTCGGCAAAAGACTTTACTGATTTTTTGGCTATGTCTATTTTGCGCTCTCCCCCTGTTTTTTGAACCATGCTACCGCTTCCGTCAAACAAAACAGCTACATTTGTATCAGCCTGTTTCCCAGCAGCAAAAGACGGGGACGCAAAAGAGACAGTCAGCAATCCAATGATACATACAGCCAGACATTTTTTCATACCTTACTTCCTTTCTTTATCAAATTTTCCAACAATACGTTGGATTCTTCTCTATGCTAGAATATGAAAAGACAAAAAGATATAGGGCAAGCTGCCTTTTGTGCGCTTTCACCCTCTGTCCAAAATCGATTGAAATACCGATGATTTTTAGACTTTTCCGCCCAGAAAGCGTACACAGATTGTGTGCCATTCATTCTTTTTTCGCCTTGATTATGACAGGGAAGCGGAAATCTGCTACTATGCGACAGGCAGACAGCTAATTGGTTTTGAAGTTTTTGTTACATACAAAAAAGAGGCTGACCGCTGGCAGCCTCTTTTTCTTATTTAGATAGCATCAGGGATTGCTGCGTGAAAATTTTCTCAACATCTTTTTGAGTATAAGCCGGGAAGTATTCACCGCCGCCTACTTTCGCAATCGCGTTCAGCTGGCCTTTGTATCCCTCTTTATAATCAAAACCGATCACATTCACAGTAATATTATCTTTTTGCAGTTCTTTTGCTGTTTTAATCGGATTTCCTCCGCACGTTTCCTCACCGTCTGTCAGCAGATACACCACTTTTTCTCCTTTTGCATCAAGCTGGTCAAAAGAAGACTTCGCCTCATTCAGCGCTTTGGCAATTGGCGTCCAGCCAGTCGGCCCAATTGTATTGAGAGAATTGAGAAAGCTTTGCTCGTTAAAACTTTGGAAACCGTATACGTTGCGGATAGCTTCACAGGACTGAACTTTTCCGGAGTTTTTATTGTTTCCTTCTGAACCAAACACACTCATTTTCACCTGAGTTCCTTCCGGCAGTGAGCTTGCAAACTTAGAAATTTCTTTTTTAGCGGAATTAAATTTAGAGACACCGTCTATTCTTTTCGCCATACTTCCGCTGGCATCAAGCAAGACTGCCACGTTTGCCGGAGCTTCAGACTCTGTTTCTTTCTTTTCAGCCGCAAAAGCAGGTGAAGTTAATCCAAATAGCAAGCCTGTCATCATGATCAGTGAAAATCTTTTCTTCATGTTCGTACCCCTTTACAATTTGGTTTCTGCGTACAGATGTTCAACGCTGAACATAACTTATCGTAATCGACAAAAACAGAGAAATAAATAGGGCGGGCTTCCTCATTGCCGTTGTTTACTTTTGCATAGAAACCTTTATTTTTATTAGTGATTTCCACCTAACCCCGCTATAAAAAAAGAAGATTGCCGGCCTTTCGGCTTTCGTTATATGAGTCTGCCGAAGTCTGTTGATAAATGTGGATTACTTTACCACAGGAAAAAGGGATCTATTCCCTTTGTATCATAAAGACTGCCAGGAGCCTATCTGAGCGTTTTCAACTGTTCTTAGACCAAAGATATGCAAAACAGAAAAAGACGCTCCATTGAGCGTCCTTGATTACTTTTTCGCCATATATTTATTCAAAAACGAGTCTGCGTCAGAAATTTGTGTGCCTTTGTAATAGTACTTCACAATTTGATCAACTGTTTTGCCTTCTTTCGCCATAAAATTCGCGCCATATTGGCTCATCCCGACACCGTGTCCAAATCCTTTTGTCGTGACGGTGATCGTGTCTCCGTTTCGCTTCCATTCAAAATCTGCTGAATTGAGGCCCAGCTTTTCGCGTATGTCTCTTCCTTTCAGCGTCTTGCCGTTAATAATGGCCGTTGCGACCTGGCGGCCCGGTGTCTCTCCGGTAATTTTCCCGACGTCGGAGGATCCATCCAGTTTGACGCCAAGCTTTTGCTCAAATTCCGCCGCTGTAAAGGTTTTCGTTGCCAAGTATTTCGGCGACTTTTTATCCCAGGCGCTTTTGACGCTTTTTAGATAAGGGATGGCACTTGTCCAATAGGCTTCTGCATTTTCAGTGTAGCCGTTGCTTGTGGAGAAAAAAGAGGCTTCAATCGGCTTGTTGTTGTACGTTAAGATTTTGCCTTGCGTGCTGGCGACCGCATCAGTGATTTTTTTCAGCTTCGCTTCATACCTCGCGCCCCACTGCTTTTTCAGCTCCGCTTTGCTTTTATACACTTGGAACATCTGTGTATCATCTACCAGCGAGCCTTTAGGAGCCTCTACCGCTGAATTTGAGACCATCAGCCTGACAATAAACGTTCTGGCGGCGAGAGCCTGGGATTTCAGCGCTTCAGATTCAAAGGTGGCCGGCATTTCGGAGGCGACGACCCCAATCACATACTCTTCAAGCGGAATGTTTTCTACGGATTGATTCGCGGTTCGATAGACGGGAATAGAAACAGGTGATGCTTTCAAGGTTTCCGCTCCTTTTGATGCTGGTTTCGTCCTGACTGCTGTCTTTCCTGATTCTGCACTGATGCCCGCTTCTTTGTTATGCTGGAACGGGATGACCAAAAGTGTGGGAATCAAGAGAATTAATGCACATAGTACAGATAGTGTGATTACGAATTGTTTCATATTCAGCTGCCTCCTGCTCGGAATTCGACTCTAGTCTAATCTATGGGCAGAGACAAGCTAATATGACTCTCGTTTTGGACAGAAACTTAATTTGTTATTTACGTATTCTTTTTTGCTATTTTGCGCATAATGATGATAATACACGAAAAATAAAAAACCAGTATGCCAGAGTGACATACTGATTTTCAAGTAAGTTTATGCGTTTAAGTCAGAAACGACTTCTTTGTTCTCTTGCTCAGAAGCAGACTCATCATTTACACGTTCGATGTCTGCGCCGATAGCCGCAAGCTTCTTATGGAAATCAACGTAACCGCGGTCTAAGTGCTTCAGTTCAGTAACACGTGTATGACCTTCAGCCACTAACCCCGCAAGAATCAGCGCTGCACCCGCACGCAAGTCCGTCGCTGCAACTTCTGCTCCCTGAAGTTGTACAGGGCCGTTAATGATGACAGAACGTCCTTCAATCTTGATATCACCATTCATCCGGCGGAATTCTTCCGCATGCATAAAACGGTTTTCAAAAACAGTTTCTGTAATCATGCTTGTGCCGCTTGCACGAAGCAGAAGCGCCATCATTTGTGACTGCATATCAGTCGGGAAGCCCGGGTGAGGCATTGTTTTAATGTCGATCGGTTTGAGTTCTTTCGGACCGATGACACGCAGGCCTTCACCTTCATCCTTAATCGTTACACCCATCTCTTCCATTTTAGCAATTAAAGAGGTGAGGTGTTCAGGAACCGCTCCTTTAACTAGTACGTTTCCTTCAGTGATTGCAGCGGCAACCATAAATGTGCCCGCTTCAATACGGTCAGGAATAATATGATGTTTTACACCGTGAAGCTTTTCGACTCCTTCGATTTTGATGGTGCCGGTACCCGCTCCGCGGATTTTTCCGCCCATGCCGTTGATATAGTTTGCTAAATCAACGATTTCAGGTTCTTTCGCCACGTTCTCCAGCGTTGTTGTTCCTTCAGCTAGAGCGGCTGCCATAATCAGGTTCTCTGTAGCTCCTACACTTGGGAAGTCCAGATAGATTTTTGCGCCTTGCAGACGGCCTTTTACTTCAGCTTCGATGAAGCCGTTGCCGACTTTGATTTCTGCGCCCATCGCTTCAAAACCTTTTAGATGTTGATCGATCGGTCTGGAACCAATTGCGCATCCGCCCGGAAGCGCAACTCTTGCATGACCTGTACGCGCAAGAAGCGGCCCCATGACAAGCACGGACGCACGCATTTTACGTACATATTCAAAAGGTGCTTCAGTTTGCAAAGCGTATGAAGCATTCACAGTCACTTCATTATTTTCAAAATGCACATCTGCTCCTAAATGACGCAACACTTCATTAATTGTATATACATCGGAGAGCGTAGGTACATCACAAATTACGCTTTTTTCTTCACTTGCTAACAAAGATGCAGCGATAACAGGTAAAACGGCATTTTTAGCGCCTTCAACTTTGACTGTGCCGTTTAACTTTTGACCGCCGCGGACGATGATTTTTTCCAAGGTATTCCCCTCCGCGTCCCTAAATTCTCTATATTAATATTCAGTCGTAACGATTGGTGTGCCAACCGTAACGGTATGTTTTCCGCCCATTCCTGCACTTCTAAGTGCAATTTGCAAATTCATTCTGTGTTTCGAGGTCATGATGGACTCTTCCCACTCATCTGTAAACGCAGAAATAGAAACGAAATTTGGCTCAACTACATGTTCTACAGATCTTGCTTGAAATTCGTTTAATAACTGATTTGCTTTTTTTTGCAAAACAATATTCATATTATCATCTACATGACCATTTAGACAAGTAAAAATAACTACTTTTTCTTGGAATATCCCGAGTGTGTCCCGTTCAAACTGTTCATATGTATCATTCCAGCTATCCGGTGTCTCAAGACTCATTTGCTCATATAATAAATACGAAGTTGGGTTATGTTTTTTGAGGGTTGTGACAAGTTGCAGTCTAAAAGAAGTGTGATTTTTTTTGTCAGTATATGTGCCGATTGCCTTTACGATTTTATCTTCCTGTGCAATTACCCAATGATATTGACGATACTCTAGTTTTAAACGTTGCACTTTTTGATAAAATTCTTTCTTGGTCATCGACATGTTTTGTTTTGCATGCAATGTCCACTTATCTATTGACACATCTTGGCGCTCCATCCCCTCTGCCATTTGGGCTAACGGCGTTAACTCACTCGCATGGATTGTATGGAAAACCGCAATGACGAAGCTTAACATGACGGATATGATAATGGCGTGGCTTACTTGTTTTTTCTTCATATTCATCTTTCCCCCTTATCCCCAGTTTTGCCGGGGGCAAGAGGCGCCATACGTAAAAATCTTCGTCAAAACTCGAGCTATTCGCTTCCCCAACCATTCCCGTGATTATGGGAGTTAAAACCTATTAAAATAGATAGGGAAGCTGCTGTGAATAATTGAGGTAATCTAAAAAGAAATTCGCAGCGGTCGTTCCAATGGCGATTGTCAGTAAAATCATCAGGAGTCTCGCCTGAATGACTTTGCCTTTTTTAATTAACGGATCTATATTGACGGCTTGAAGCGCCCACCAAGTCACTGCTATAAAAATCAGGTGAACGACAATGCCGATTGCAGCCTGCTGTCCCAATACACTCATCTATTACACTCCTTTCTCCGCGTTCATACCCTTTCTTATTATATAAGAAGCACAGATAAAGATGATACATTTTATACAGAATGGAATAATCATCTAAATCTAGGGCTAATCCCCGCTTAAAGTACGATTCTTTTACATGGTATACTTTACTGGAAAGGAGCTGGCAAATATGGATCATTCTTTTTTTCAGCCTGAAAAGCAATACGGTGAGGACCTGCCAATTTTTGAACAGGAATGGGAAGCTATTGCATTCTATTATGATTATAGACAGTCACAGATTGAAGAACTGAATGAATTGTGTCAGTTTTATAACATTTCTCTTACCTATACGAGAGAAAGCCTTGAAGAGCTTGAAAACCTTTATTTTCAAAGTATACAAGAGCTTTTGCTAGCTGATTGGAATCTTCCTATTGAAGAATTCGAGAAAATGATCAGTGTTTATCTTATAGATTGCGTGATTGCCCACCATGAAGATGCTGAATGGGTTGTAAAACCTTATCCGTATACAGACGGCGCATATACAATGGGCTTCAGAAGACACCGCAAATCATGGCACACAATGAATACCTGCGACGGTTTATACTTGCGCCAAAAAGAGGATCAGCCGCTGCTGTCTCTGTTTGACTCTCTTGTGCGTTCATAAAAAAATCCTTCTCGTAAAGAGAAGGATTTTTTCTTATTTCCCTGCTACATCCAATCTGTTCAAAGCCCGCTGTAACGCAAGCTCAGCCCGACGAATGTCAGTATCATCTGATTGAGAATTCAAACGCTCCTGCGCCCGCTGACGTGCAGCTTCTGCGCGCTCTTTATCGATGCCTTCTGCTGTCTCAGCAGTCTGGGCAAGGATGGTAACATGATCAGGACGGACTTCTACAAATCCGCCGCTGACAGCAACCAATTCAGTCTGTCCGTCTTTTTTGAGACGGACAGCGCCGATTTTAAGAGGAGCCACGGTTGGAATATGACCTGGCAAAATACCGAGATCGCCGCTTTCGGCTCTCACACTCACCATTTCAATATCCGCATCGTATACTGGGCCGTCGGGAGTAACGATATTGACTTTAACGGTCTTCATGCTTTTACCCTCCTAGGACCAGATTAAACTTCTACACCCATTTCTTTTGCTTTCTCAATAACTTCTTCAATACGGCCTACAAGACGGAACGCATCTTCAGGAAGATGGTCGTATTTGCCGGCTAAGATCTCTTTGAAACCTTGAACCGTTTCTTTTACAGGCACGTAAGAACCTTTTTGTCCAGTGAACTGTTCAGCCACGTGGAAGTTTTGAGAAAGGAAGAACTGAATGCGGCGTGCACGTTGAACGACAAGTTTGTCTTCATCACTCAATTCATCCATACCGAGAATCGCAATGATATCTTGAAGCTCTTTGTAACGCTGAAGCGTTGACTGTACTTCACGGGCAACTGCATAATGCTCTTCTCCCACAATTTCAGGAGCGAGAGCGCGTGATGTAGATGCCAACGGATCAACCGCAGGGTAAATACCCATCTCAGTTAATTTACGCTCAAGGTTTGTAGTCGCATCCAAGTGAGCGAACGTTGTTGCCGGCGCCGGGTCAGTGTAGTCATCGGCAGGCACGTAGATCGCCTGGATAGATGTAACTGATCCAACGTTTGTAGATGTGATACGCTCTTGAAGCTGACCCATTTCAGTTGCAAGCGTCGGCTGATAACCAACCGCTGAAGGCATACGGCCAAGAAGGGCAGAAACCTCTGAACCCGCTTGCGTGAAACGGAAAATGTTATCGATGAAGAACAATACATCCTGTCCTTGTTCATCACGGAAGTGCTCAGCCATTGTAAGGCCTGTCAAAGCAACACGCATACGTGCGCCCGGCGGCTCGTTCATTTGTCCGAATACCATGGCTGTTTTGTTGATTACGCCAGAGTCACTCATTTCGTAGAAAAGGTCGTTCCCTTCACGAGTACGCTCCCCTACACCGGCGAATACAGAGATACCGCCGTGCTCTTGCGCGATGTTGTTGATTAATTCCTGGATTAATACGGTTTTACCTACACCGGCACCGCCGAACAATCCGATCTTACCGCCCTTGATGTACGGAGCAAGCAAGTCAACAACTTTAATACCTGTTTCAAGAATTTCAACTTCTGTTGACAGCTGATCAAATGAAGGCGCCTGTCTGTGAATCGGATCCTTTTTCGCATCCGCAGGAAGCGGCTCATTCAAATCAATATTTTCTCCAAGTACGTTAAATACACGGCCAAGTGTTACATTTCCAACCGGTACAGAAATTGGCGCTCCTGTATCAACAGCTTCCATTCCGCGCTGAACACCATCCGTAGATGCCATTGCGATTGTACGGACTGTATCATCGCCTAAATGAAGAGCGACCTCAAGCGTTAATTCAATACCTACTTCGTTTTCACTAGCTGGCTGTGAAATTTTAATCGCATTATAAATTTCAGGCAAATGACCGTCTTCAAAACGCACGTCGACGACTGGTCCTAATACCTGGCTAACGCGTCCTTTCTTCATCGCTATCCCTCCTGACAAAAATCTTTCTATTCTAAAGCGGCTGCTCCGCCGACAATTTCCGTAATTTCTTGTGTGATGGCTGCTTGGCGAGCGCGGTTGTAAGAAAGCGAAAGTGAATCGATAAGTTCCTTCGCGTTGTCTGTCGCGTTTTTCATCGCCGTCATTCTTGCAGCGTGCTCACTTGCTTTACTGTCAAGAAGCGCGCCGAAGATTAAGCTTTCTGCATATTGAGGAAGCAAAACCTCCAGAACCTCCTCTTCAGACGGTTCAAATTCGTAAGATGCCGTTCTCTTTCCTGCGCCGCTTCCTAAATCAGATAACGGCAGAAGCTTTTTCTCCGTCACTTCTTGAGAAATGGCGCTGACAAAATGGTTATAAACAAGGTGCAATTCGTCAAACGCACCGTCTATAAACATTTGAATCGTTTGACGGGCAAGATCCTTGATTTCTGTAAACGTTACTTCATCTCCAAGTCCTGTTAACTCGGAAATGATCGGAATCTCACGTTTCTTAAAGAAATCACGGCCCACTCTTCCGATGACGATCACCGCATACTCATCCTTCGATTGATGACGTTCTTGCATGGCCTGATAAGCATTTCGTAAAACCGAACTGTTAAAAGCGCCGGCAAGCCCGCGGTCAGACGTAATGACGAGATATGCCGTCTTTTTCACTTCTCTGCTGAGAAGCATCGGATGCTTCACGTTGCCGGAAACTCTCCCGACGTTAGACACAACCTCTTGAATCTTATCCATATATGGCACAAATGATTTTGCATTATTTTCTGCACGATTCAGCTTAGCCGCAGATACCATCTGCATGGCTTTTGTAATCTGGCTCGTTTTTTTCGTTGACGTGATCCTTGACTTAATATCGCGTAATGAGGCCAAAGATTTCACCACCTTTTCTCTTCATCTGCGTAAAAAGAGAGAAAAAGAGAACCTTTTTCTCTCATCAGCATTCGAGTTAGTTGCTTGGTGCAAATGTGCGTTTGAAGCCTTCGATTGCAGCATTGAAGTCTTCATCAGCAGGAAGGTTTCCTGTTTTCGCAATTCCGTCAAGCAGGTCTTTATGGTTTTGGTCAAGGTACATGTAGTACTCTTCTTCAAAACGTCTAATATCCGCTACAGGAATATCATCAAGATGTCCTTTTGTCAGCGCATAAAGAATAGCTACTTGCTTTTCAACCGGAAGCGGCTTGTTCAGATCCTGCTTCAGCACTTCAACTGTACGCGCACCGCGGTTCAGTTTCGCCTGAGTCGCTTGGTCGAGGTCAGATCCGAATTGAGCGAATGCTTCCAGCTCACGGTATGACGCAAGGTCAAGACGCAAAGTTCCTGATACTTTTTTCATCGCTTTGATTTGCGCTGAACCGCCGACACGGGATACAGACAATCCGGCGTTGATCGCTGGACGTACGCCTGAGAAGAACAAATCAGATTGCAGGAAGATCTGTCCGTCGGTGATGGAAATAACGTTCGTCGGAATATAAGCAGAGATATCTCCGGCTTGTGTTTCTACGAACGGCAGAGCTGTAATTGATCCTGCGCCTTTCGCGTCGCTAAGCTTTGCTGCACGCTCAAGCAGACGGGAATGAAGATAGAATACATCCCCAGGGAACGCTTCACGGCCCGGCGGACGGCGAAGAAGCAAGGACAGCTCACGATAAGCAGCCGCTTGTTTAGAAAGATCATCGTATACAACAAGAACGTGCTTGCCGTTGTACATAAATTCTTCTGCCATTGTAACCCCAGCATACGGAGCCAGGTACAGAAGCGGTGCCGGCTGTGACGCAGACGCCGTTACAACGATTGTATAGTCAAGCGCGCCGTGCTTACGCAATGTTTCTACTACGCCGCGGACTGTTGATTCTTTTTGACCGATCGCAACGTATACGCAGATCATGTCTTGGTCTTTTTGGTTCAAGATCGAATCGATCGCAACAGAAGTTTTACCTGTTTGACGGTCACCGATGATCAGCTCACGCTGGCCGCGGCCGATTGGAATCAGTGCATCGATCGCTTTAATACCCGTTTGAAGCGGTTCATGAACGGATTTACGGTCCATAACGCCTGGTGCAGGGCTTTCGATCGGACGTGTTTTGCTTGTGAGGATCGGGCCAAGTCCGTCTACCGGCTGTCCCAATGGGTTCACAATACGGCCGATTAATTCTTCGCCGACAGGAACCTCCATGATGCGGCCTGTTCTTTTTACTTCGTCTCCCTCGCGGATCTCACTGAAAGGTCCTAAGATGACGATACCTACGTTTGATTCTTCAAGGTTTTGAGCCATACCCAAAACACCGTTTGAAAATTCGACAAGTTCACCGGCCATACAGTTGTCAAGGCCGTGTACACGAGCAATACCGTCACCGACTTGGATGACAGTACCTACGTCTTGAACTTCAATATCAGATTGATAATTTTGTATTTGCTGTTTTATCAGCGTGCTAATCTCTTCAGCTTTGATGCTCACTTAGGTTTCACCCCTTCTATCGATTTTCCCCGGCTAGCTGACGTTCAATGCGCTGAAGCTTTCCGCTTACGCTGCCGTCAAAAATCCGGTTTCCAATGCGGACTTTAATGCCGCCTATTAAATCCGTCTGCACTTCATTTCTGATTCTCAGTGAAGCGACTCCGGCTTTTGTTGCAAACACTTGTGATAATGATAAAATTTCCGCTTCCGTCAGCGGTTTCACTGAATATACGGTCGCGTCTTCTATTTGACGAGCCTCATTTGCGAGTTTGATGAACTCATCTGTGAGCTCAGGTACAATCGCGGCACGATGGCGGTCAATCAAAAGAAAAATCGTATTGAGTACAGACTGTGACAAAGAGCCAAATGTATTCTGAATCAGCTCTTTTTTCTTCGCAGCCGGCACCTTCGGATGGTTTAACACATCATTAAGCGCTTTTTCATTTTGAAATACTTGTTTTACAACAGTTAACTCTTCTTCTACTTGATTCAGCTGAGCGGACTCATTGGCGATATCAAAAAGAGCTAACGCATATCGTTTCGAGACAGCTGATCCACTCATCGGCTCTCTCCTACCTCTTTAAGATAGTCCTGGATCAATTTCTCTTGAGCTTGTTCATCCAGTTCTTTTTCGATCACTTTCGACGCAATCATGACAGAAAGAGACGCTACTTGCTCACGGAGAGCAGAAACCGCCTGTTCTTTTTCCTTCACGATTTCAGTTCTAGCTGCTTCTTTCAGACGTTCAGATTCTGCACGCGCAGCCTGAACAATCTCTTCTTTTTGCTTCTCTCCCAGTTTCTTTGCGTTTTCGATAAGAGTTTGGGATTCCTGTCTTGCTTCTTTTAAAAGAACGCGCTGCTCTTCAATCAGCTGCTGCGCTTCTTTATTTTTTTCTTCAGCAGACGTAATTTCTCCAGCGATGTGGTCTTCACGCTGTTTCATTATGTTTAATAGCGGCCCTAAAGCGTATCTCTTTAGAAGCGCTAATAAGATTAACATAGCTAACAGTTGGAACAGGATATCTCCGCCGTTAAACGACAATCCTAGTTCAAGTGGTAATTGAGACATCTACTACGGCAACTCCCTTCTGCAGGTTTTTCTTTGCTGATCCAGCAGCCGCACTTGTCTCTTTTCAGCCGGCAAGGCGGGTTGCTTATCAGACATAAAGCAATGGCGAAGGTTCTCTTGGAATGATCTTCGCCATTTTTAGTTCATATAAGGCTTTTATGCTTAGCCAAAGAACGCTAAGAATGCGATAACGACAGCGATAATAGGAAGGGCTTCAACTAATGCGATACCCATGAACATAAGAGTTCTAAGTTCCTTACCTGCTTCCGGCTGACGGGCAATCCCCTCTACCGTACGTGAAACAATCAAACCGTTACCAATACCTGCACCAAGTGCGCCTAAACCAATTGCAATCGCAGCTGCTATTAAATTCATGAAAAAGTTCCTCCTTTAAGATGTTATCCGTTTGGATATAATGTTTTAATGATCATGACTTATTTTATGAGACATGTACACCATCGTCAGCATTGTAAAGATAAACGCTTGGATGGCACCTATAAATAAACTGAACGCTTGCCATGCCAGCATCGGCAGAATGGCGCCGATTGTACCGACAAGACCGAGAGCGAAGCTATGCGAATAATGGTTTGTCGCCAGACCCGCAAGCAGGCCGAGAAGAATCTCGCCGGCGAAAATGTTACCATAAAGCCGCAAACCGAGAGTCAGCGTATTCGCAAACTCTTCGATGATTTTCATCGGGAGCATGAAGGGAACAGGTCTTAAATAGTCTTTTGAATATTCCTTGAGCCCTTTCATCTTCACGCCATAGTAATGGGTTAAAGCAACAACCATCACGGCTAGCGTTAATGTAATGGCAGGATCGGCTGTCGGAGATTTCCACCAGAGCTCATGTCCGATTGTAATAGAAAACGGCAGCCCCAGCATATTCGACACAAATATGTACATCAGCAATGTGACACCAAGTGCCAAGAAGTTAGCCCCTGTTTTTAAATCCATTGTACTGCCGATAATATTACGGACGAAATCAACAACCCATTCCATAAAATTCTGGGCTTTTCCGGGACGGATCGAAAGCGTTCTTGTCGTCAATATAGCAATCAATAAAACAATCACACTCGCCACAGTAATCATCAGAATGTTTGTCAGATTAAAAGTAAGACCTAGAAATTCAATAGTTTTGTATTCATGATTCAAAGGGTTTTCACCTCTCTTCCATTGATGAGCGTTTAAGCTGGATAAAGGAATCTATCATAATGACAGGATATATTGTCATTAATCCAATAACTGTACTTGCCATATGAAAATGCTCTGGATTTTTATAGGCGATAGCCGCAGCAAGAATCGCATTGCACCACCGCGCTGCGCTCCCAAGAGATCGTATGGACTTGCCTTTCTCAACAGCTCTGTCAAAAGCGTTCATCCTCCTGACGAGCAGCAAAAAATTAAACAAACTGAAAACAGTTCCCAGAATAAGGCCTAAAAAAACGGGTTTATACGCTGTTAAACCATAACCCAGTACATACACTGCCAAAATGAACAATAAATATTTGCGTTGTCTGCTAAATGTAAGCTTGGGATCGTCCATCAATTATCTGTCTCCTGATGAAAAAATAATGTCTATCTTGGATACGGCAAAAATCAGCGGTTAACCCTAGTAGAAGACCTTTTTTGACCGGCAAAACGGGCCTGTTCGAAAAAATCATTCATCCGCAAGCCTTGCAGGGATGCTGTTTCATTCGCTTAAATAAATCCTCATAATACGGGTTTTCTGAGAGGATTCACATTGAGGATGAGGACTATATTGAAAGCTATGAAAACCTTCTCATAATACCCTCGTTTAGCATACAATAGCCCCCAACAAGTGTCAATCTGTTTAAAGTTAAAAAACTTTTTATACTGTACGCCTCCACAGAATGTTCACATTTTCACCTATAATTGTATACAAACTGGCCGAATATCAAATAACTGGATAAAAAAGAAAACCCTTTTAAGGGGTTTTCTTTTTTTATTTTGTTCCAAACATACGGTCTCCCGCATCTCCAAGCCCCGGAACAATATAACCTTTTTCGTTTAGTTTTTCATCAAGTGCCGCAATGTAAATATCTACGTCAGAATGATGCTTCTGCAATTCTTCCACACCCTCAGGAGCCGCTACAAGACACATGAAACGAATATGTTTCGCACCGCGTTTTTTGAGGCTGTGAATGGCTTCAACTGCGGAACCGCCTGTGGCCAGCATCGGGTCAACCACGATGAATTCACGCTCTTCTACGTCGGACGGAAGCTTGACATAGTATTCCACGGGTTTTAAGGTTTCAGGATCACGATACAGACCGACATGTCCCACTTTTGCCGCAGGGATCAGCTTTAAGATGCCGTCAACCATTCCCAATCCAGCTCTGAGAATAGGAACGACTCCAAGTTTTTTCCCTGAGATGACTTTCGATTTCGCAGCCTGAACCGGTGTTTTGATATCCACCTCTTCCAGGGGAAGATCGCGGGTGATTTCAAATGCCATGAGTGTTGCAACTTCGTCTACAAGCTCTCTAAAATCCTTCGTACCTGTATTTTCATTCCGTATATATGTCAGCTTGTGCTGAATTAAAGGATGATCAAATACATAAACCTTTCCCATACAGTGTTTCAGCTCCTTTTTTATTGTCCCATCAACAAATACACACTTCTATTGATTCTACAAAAAAAGACATGGAGTTTCAAGAACATCGTCAAAAAACCCGCCGGCCATAAGCCGAGCGGGTTTTTTGATTTTAGTAGTCTAATTCTTTATATAAAGGAAACTTATCGGTCAGAGCAGCTACACGCTGTCTTGCTTCCTCAAGTTTTCCTTCATCTTCGTGATTTTTCAACGCAAGCGCAATGATGGCTCCGACTTCGTCCAATGCGTCTCCGTCAAAACCGCGGCTTGTCACAGCAGCTGTACCAAGACGGATGCCGCTTGTTACGAAAGGTTTTTCCGGATCGTATGGAATCGCGTTTTTGTTAGACGTAATACCGATTTCATCAAGCACGTGCTCAGCAACCTTACCTGTCAATCCGAGAGAACGCAGGTCAACAAGGATAAGGTGGTTGTCAGTTCCGCCAGAAACGAGCTGGACGCCCTCTTTCGTTAATGCTTCAGCCAGGCGTTTTGCATTGGAAATGACGTTTTGCGCATATGTTTTGAAATCGTCCTGCAATACTTCACCAAATGAAACTGCTTTTGCGGCAATAACGTGCATTAGCGGGCCGCCTTGAATGCCTGGGAAGATGGATTTATCAATTTTCTTGCCGAACTCTTCACGGCAAAGGATCATACCGCCGCGAGGTCCGCGAAGTGTTTTATGTGTTGTTGTTGTTACGAAATCAGCGTAAGGAACAGGGTTTGGATGAAGGCCTGCCGCAACAAGTCCTGCGATATGCGCCATATCCACCATGAAATAAGCGCCGACTTCATCAGCAATTTCACGGAATTTCTTAAAGTCGATTTCACGAGGATACGCACTTGCTCCTGCTACGATAAGCTTCGGCTTATGAGCGAGGGCTTTTTCACGCACGTCATCGTAATCAATATATTGAGTTTCTTTATCTACACCGTACTCAACAAAGTTATATTGAACACCGCTGAAGTTGACTGGGCTTCCGTGTGTTAAATGACCGCCGTGGGAGAGGTTCATCCCAAGTACAGTATCGCCTTGTTCCAAAATCGTGAAGTACACTGCCATGTTTGCTTGCGCGCCTGAATGCGGCTGAACGTTTACATATTCCGCTCCAAAGATTTCCTTCGCGCGGTCACGAGCGATATCTTCAACGACATCGACGTACTCACATCCGCCATAGTAACGTTTGCCCGGATATCCTTCAGCGTATTTATTTGTCAAAACAGATCCTTGTGCTTCCATCACCGCTTCACTTACAAAGTTCTCAGAAGCAATCAACTCGATCTTTGTCTGTTGGCGTTCACGCTCATTTTTAATGGCGTTAAACACTTGTTCGTCTTGCGCAGGTAAATGTTTCATCAGCGAGATCCTCTCCTATCCGTATCCTGTTCTTTGTTTTTACCACCACTATTGTACATGGTTTTTAAGACCGATGTAAAAGATTATTTTAAAAAAATCAAAATTTTTATTGGTAAAAACGAATATTGACGACTTAAATTTAAAGTAAAGTTCGGAATTTATTCCGCCGCTTTAAAATAAAAGAAAAGACTGGCCATGCAGTCCTTTCATTCACACCCATAAACCGCCCGTACTCCGCCGATCAGTTTCGGCCGCGTACGCGCTAATGTCACATGCGCTGCTCCAAGACTGTTTTGAGAGACGCGCACAGGGACAGCCACCGGCTTCAGATGCATGCCGATAAACGTATCGCCTATATCTATTCCAGCGTCAGCTTGAATGGTTTCGACAAGAACGGGAGACTTCATCTGCTTAAATGCATAAGAAGCCATCGCCCCGCCCGCTTTTGGAACGGGTACGGCAGAAACAGTCGGAAGCATAAACAGCTTAGCCGTTTCTTCCTCTATGACAAGCGCCCTGTTCAAATGCTCGCAGCATTGAAACGCGAGATGGATTCCCGTTTTTTCCTGAAGATCAGCAAGTCCGCTGTAGATGCTTTCAGCGATGTCTACACTGCCCGATGTGCCGATCCGGCTGCCGGCCACTTCGCTCGTGCTGCATCCAAGGACGAAGAGCTGATCTTGTTTCAATCCCGCTTGCTCCTGAAATTCAGACAGCATCGTACTCCACGTTTGTTTGATCTCATCCATTGAACTGCACCCCTATAGGTTTTTCTCTTCATAATCTGAGATTTTTCCAATACGCGTTTGATGTCTTCCCCCGGTAAACTCAGTGGTCAGCCAGATTTTTGCAATTTCACGAGCCAAGCCGGGGCCGATCACCCGTTCACCCATCGCGAGGATGTTTGTGTCATTATGCTCTCTCGTTGCTTTGGCGCTGAATGTATCGTGCGCCAGCGCACAGCGGATGCCTTTGACTTTATTAGCGGAAATGCTCATGCCGATGCCTGTCCCGCAAATTAAAATACCTCTGTCAACTTCACCGCTTACCACTTTTTCGGCCACCGGAAAAGCATAGTCCGGATAATCTACAGATCCGCTGCCGCAGTCACAGCCCATATCAATATATTCAATTTGCAATTCGTCCATTAACTCTTTGATTTCATTTCGAATGTGAACGCCGCCATGATCCGATGCTATGGCTACTTTCATCAGCTTTTCCTCCCAGCGTGTGTGATGCGGCGCCCGCTATGTTCTATGTTGACCGCGCTGCCTATCCGCTCTTTCATTCACACCATGTGATGTGCTTTTCACTATATTCTACTCCTTCACGCAGGATTTGCAAATGACCTGTTTGCAGATTTTCTGACAACTTACATGCCGTCTTTTTTCAGCTGTTTTGCCAGCTGCCGAAGAAGCTCTTCAAGCTCATCTCTTGTTTGTTTATAAATATCAATTGAGCCGCCGAACGGATCGATGACGTCCCCATGGCTGCCTGTGACGTATTCTTTCAGCGTAAACACTTTATCACGATAACGTGCAAATTGGCTGGCAATAAGCTGCTTATGCTGATGGGTCATAGTCAGAACCAAATCAGCCGATTCCATATGCTCTTCAGTTAGCGGAGAAGACGCATGATTCAAGGCAATATGTTTTTCAAACAGCGCTTCGACAGCTTGAGGCGTCGCTCTCCCATTAGGCGAAGCAAACACGCCCGCCGAACGGACACTGACATTCAGCCCTTCCGTTTCCGCAATTGATTTAAAAAGCGCCTCAGCCATTGGGCTGCGACACGTATTTCCAGTACAGACAAAAATAATATTCATGTCAGTCACCCCTTATTTTTCTCTATTATATATGAAGAAAAAAGAAACGGCGACTTCGTTTCTTTTATTGGTATATTAAATTGGCAAAAGCAGCTTGAGGCCGAATGCGATTAATATGATGCCCCCGAGCGCTTCGCTGTATGTGCCAAGCCACGACTGCACTTGTTTTCCGATCAGCAGGCCCAGCCACGTCAGCATCATGCTGAACAGCCCGAACAGGGTAATGGTGAGGAGCGGATGCGATCCGTAGATCCCCAAGCTCAAACCGACGGAAAAACTGTCAAGGCTGACGCCGACGGCAAACAGCAATAAGCCTGGCCCTGCCGGCGACATGAGTCGATCTTCTGACTGTTTGAAAGAAGCCATAAGCATTTGAACTCCAAGAACAAAAAGCAGCGAACCCCCGATATAAACCGCTAACACGCCGAGGAGACCTGACAGCATGTTACCGGCCGCCATCCCTGCAAGCGGCATGATGACGTGAAAGAGGCCGATGATGAAACCAATATTGAATATTTGCTTCTTTCTGAGTTTGACCATGCCCATTCCAAGACCAACAGAAAAAGCATCCATCCCTAAAGCAAACGCCATGATGCTTAATGTCATCAGTTCGCCTATAAACAAATCCGACATACATAAATAACCCCCTTGGACACGCCCGCTTTTTTAGCCTATGCGTGTCCAAAAAGGGTTAGAACATCTGACTGTATTCAGCGGATCACTCTTCCTCCGGCGGCTTTCATCAGTCTGTTCATAATGGCGAGACCGACACCTGTGTCCGGAAAGGATTCCGAGATAATAAAATCCACCTTCTTCTCATCAAAGCGGCGCAAGGCATCATACAGTCCTGCCGCAACCGTCTCAAGCCGCGCCCGTCTGCCGCAGCTCTTCACATAATCAGCGGAATACACACCCGCGTTTTCTTCTGTCGTCAGAACACCGACCCGTCGGCCGCCTTGTTGATATTCCTGAATGAGTTGCTGAATGCGCTCCGGGCCGTCTTCGCAGATGGCAAGCGGCGCTGTCGGCGCATAATGTGTATATTTCATGCCCGGAGAAATCGGCTTCTCATTTTGATCGCTGAGCCCTTTATCCACAAGGATCGGCCCGATCTCCGCTTCAATTTGTTCTTTCGTAATGCCGCCCGGACGCAGGAGAACAGGAATGTCGCCGGCACATGAAAGCACGGTTGATTCAACCCCGATCCCGGTCGGGCCTCCGTCCATAATACCGGCTATGCGGCCGTCCAGATCGTGAGCGACATGTTCCGCTTTTGTGGGACTTGGCTTGCCTGATAGATTGGCGCTCGGTGCGGCAATCGGCAACCCCGACTCACGAATCAACGCAAGGGCAAGCGGATGATCCGGCATTCTAACGGCAACCGTTTCAAGTCCTGCCGTTACACGAGGTGAGAGCGCACCAGGCTTGCAAGGCAGAATGAGCGTGAGAGCTCCCGGCCAAAACCGTTTCATCAATGTTTTTGCCTGTTCAGGCGCCGGACCCGTTAAATCGTCAAGCTGGCTGATATCCGCAATGTGGACAATCAAGGGATTATCGCTCGGACGGCCTTTTGCCTCGTATATCTTTTTGACGGCATCTGTGTTTTTCGCGTTTGCACCGAGTCCGTATACCGTTTCTGTCGGGAACGCAACGACCTCATTTTCCCGGAGCAAAGCAGCTGCTTGTGCAATTTGTGGATCATTTGTGGATAACTCGCCAATGACATCCACAAACCATCTTTTCGTTTTCATTTTTGACCAAACTCCTTATTCACAACAATAAAACGACTGTTTTACGCGTGTAATCCTTTTGAAAGTATAAAAGATGTCCTGTAATAAAACAAGCGTTATCCACAAATTGTGGACAACGCTAATGAAGAAGTGGATAAGTATGTGTATAACCCCACTTATCCAGATGCTTTTTTCATCAAGACGGCCCCTTCCGTTTGCCGCGATTCACGGAAGTGATGAGAGGTAAACAGCTCTTCCGGTACGCTTTCAGCTGGTTCAAATCCCATAGCCTTCAGGAAATCAGCCGAGGAATGCTGATTCGCTATTAAATATACCGTTTTGATCTGGTGCTTTTCGCACAGCAGTTCCATGCTTTGAAAGAGCGTCACAATGTGGCCTTGGTGAAGCTTGTCCGATATCACGAGTGATCGCAGCAGTCCTTGATCACAGCCTATTTTTTCAATTCCGAGACATCCGGCAATGTTTTTCTCGCCGTCCTCCAGCATAAGAAATTGGGCAAAGTCTTCCTTCACGCCTTCATGATTGGTTTTCGCCTGTTTTAAAAATTCCTCAAGCACGCCTCTGTCCTTTTCCCTTGCCACCCGCAGTTGATAAAACATCCGTTCACCCCGTTTTTGCATTCTTTCTTCAAATCTATGAGGCAAATCTATTTTTAGACCAGATGATTAGGAAAAAAGGTCGGAAATCCATTCGACTAAGAAGAATTTCACTTCTGTGCCGTCTTCCTTTTCTTCTTTCTCTTCGTTTTTGGCTTTTTCTGCTTTAGCGGTTACATCCTCAAGCACTTTTTCTGTTTGCTTTTTTGAAGCTTCTTTATCTTCTTGTTCTTTGACGGCTTCCCCGTTGGAAAAATCGAGAAAGCAGAGCGGCGGGAACAGCACACACCACCAGTTGGCCCCTTCGCCGTTTCCAAGCGTAATCAGAATCGCTTCATACTCACCGGCTGGATAAACCATGTTGCCGTAAAGCTTTGTCGGAAATGAGATTTTGTCAAAATCAACGGATATCGATTGGCTGGCTCCTTCTTCCTTCATCGTTTCCTTAGCGATTTCTTTGATTTCAGACAGCTTTGAGCGAATCACACGACGAGCTTCTTCTATAGAAGTAATATCCTTTACCCAGGTTGTGATTTCTTTATTCACCGCGTCTCTGATATGACGCTTTAATTGCTGATCCTGATCACTATCGCTGTTTGCCAATATTCTCAAACGAATCGCCTGATCCGGTATGACCACCGGCTGATTCTCTGATTGCTGTGCCGTCTCTTCTTTAGCCAGCCCTACAAGCGCTCCGGATAATAAAAGAAAGATATATATACAAATGATTACTGTTTTTTTCATCGGTCCCCACCGTTCCTCTCCGTGCTTTGTTTCTAGCCCTATTATGGACAAGGAGAGCCGGCGGTAAACGTACGGGGTGAAAAAAATCTAGCAAGCTGTTAATCTTATTTATGGTACGATAGTGTTTTAGGAGGTTTAAGATGAAATATAATTATACAGTGCTGTTATCAGCCTTCACGATGTCGGTTTTTTATTCAATTATTTATATTCATTCATTTATCATTGCCGCTCTCATCACGATGGCATTTTATTTTCTGTTTCCTTATTTGATATTCGCGCTGCCGCTTCAATTCATGATGAATAAAAAACCGAAACGGTTCAGCCCTTTGTACCTGCTGTATTACCTTGCTGCGGCTTTTATAGCCAACGCGGTCATTTTCGGCGTGCTTCAGCCTTCAGGACAAGCTCTGTTTCAAAATACAGCTTTCTATCTTTTCGCTGTATTAACGGCGCTTGTCTATTGGATATGGGATTCTGTTTTATTGCAAAAAAAGGAAGCCTAAGGGGCTTCCTTTTTTACTAGAACAAAACCGTCAGCAAATAACATAGAATAGAAGGTATCGCTGCAACAAAGAAAGCAGCCGCTATTTTTAAGCGGGCTGTACGGCCTTCTTTGGTTTCTGAATGGTAGTTCGCCCGCTGATCACTTCCGCTTACAGCCAAACCCGATGTGATGATCGCAAGCCCAATTAAAACGAGAGACCCAACGCCAAACATCGTTTCATATGAAAATGCCTCCGGAAAAATGGTGCCAACCATGCTCTCAACCGCAATGAGCAAAATTCCTACTGTCAGGGCCTTTTTCATCTTTAACATCCCCTTTGCTGGTGTTAAAACAGCTTGATTCATCAACTCGCCGGCAAGCTGCTTATTTATTTTTATGAATCACAGCGCATATGGTTCTGTCTTTACCGTTAATATCTTTCAGCACTTCCACTTCCGCACTCTTAAACGCCTTGAGAATCAGGTCTTTGACAACATCTCCCTGTCTCCAGCCGATTTCAAAAACGACAAATACTTTATCCTTCATGACCAGCGGAATGTCTTCCATAAACCGCTTATAAAATTTCAGCCCGTCTCCGCCATCGGTAAGAGCGTGCAGCGGTTCATGAAAACGGACAATCTCTGATAGGTCAGCCATTTCTTCTTCTGAAATATAAGGAGGGTTGGAGACAACAATATCCGTTTTTTTTCCCGCCTTAATAAAAGGCTCAAGCAGATCGCCCTGATAAAAGCGCACATCCGCTCCGAGCTTTTCCGCATTGGCGGAGGCGACTTGCAGCGCCTCTTTCGAAATATCCACAGCAGACACAGAAAAGTTTTGGTTTTCAAGCGCAAGCGTGACGGCTATCGCGCCGCTCCCTGTACCGACGTCAACGACTTCCAGCTTGCCGTCTTCAGAAAAGACACGCCGATATTTGTCAAGCAGATGATAGACAACCTCTTCTGTTTCCGGACGCGGGATCAGCACGTCATCATTCACCATAAATTCCCGTCCGTAAAAAAACTCTTTGCCGATAATGTACTGAACCGGCACGCCTTCTTTATGCATCTCAACATGGCGCTTAAAGCGATACAGCTCATCTTCGCCAATCGGTTCCTGTAAGCTGGCGAGCAGCTTGCTTCTGTCCATTTCGGTATCATAAAGCAAAAGAAGCTCAGCCGCATTTTCTTCTCTTCCCGCTTCGGTTAAATAAGAAGAAGCCCATTTCAGGGCTTCAAATATCGTCTTCATCTTAGCCTTCCGACTGCTGAAGCTTGCTTGCCTGATCTTCAACGATCAGCGCTTCAACCACTTCATCAAGTTTTCCTTCAAGGATCTGGTCAAGCTTTTGAATCGTCAGGCCGATTCTGTGATCCGTCACACGGTTTTGCGGGAAGTTGTATGTGCGGATACGCTCAGAGCGGTCACCTGATCCAACTGCTGATTTCCGTGTTTGATCATATTCAGCTTGGGCTTCCCGCTGAAATTTATCATAGATTCTGGCACGGAGAACCTTCATTGCTTTTTCTTTGTTCTTGATTTGAGATTTTTCATCCTGACATGATACAACAACACCTGTCGGCAAATGTGTCAGACGAACGGCAGACATCGTTGTATTAACGCTTTGTCCGCCCGGTCCGCTTGATGCAAACGTATCGACGCGGATATCCTTCTCATGAATGTCAACCTCTACCTCTTCCGCCTCAGGAAGACATGCTACTGTTGCAGTAGAGGTATGAATACGGCCGCCTGATTCTGTTTCAGGCACACGCTGTACGCGGTGGGCGCCGTTTTCGTATTTGAGTTTCGAGTACGCACCGCTTCCCGTAATCATAAAGATGATCTCTTTGTAGCCGCCCGTTCCGGTTACACTCGCTTCCATGACCTCTGTTTTCCAGCCTTGAAGCTCGGCATAGCGGGAATACATTCTATACAGGTTGCCCGCAAATAAAGCGGCTTCCTCGCCTCCTGCAGCTCCGCGGATTTCCATGATAACGTTTTTGTCGTCATTAGGGTCTTTCGGGATCAGGAGCACCTTGAGACGTTCTGACAGTGTTTCCGTTTCCTTCTGAAGTTCGGAAATCTCTTCCTTCACCATATCGCGCATCTCAGCGTCCAGCTTCTCTTCAAGCATCGCTTTTGCATCAGCCAGCTGTTCTGACGCATCTCTGTATTGTCTATATACGTCAACTGTTTCTTGTATATCAGATTGCTCTTTTGAATATTCTCTTAGCTTTTTCGGATCGTTGACTACTTCTGGATCGCTTAAAAGCTCATTTAATTTTTCGTATCGTTCTTCGATTGACTTTAAACGGTCTAACACGGTCTTCACCTCTGTTTTCCTGTGCGTAACATTCTCATTATAGTATAGTGATGAACCCCAGTCAAAAGCATTTCAATCCCTGCCGGAAATGCCTCCTCTGCTATACTGGGAAGCAAGGAGGGATGAAGTTGCTGAAATCCATACATCATATTGCAATCATATGTTCAGATTATGAAAAGTCGAAAGCTTTTTACGTACATAAGCTTGGTTTTCAGGTGATTCAAGAAACGTACCGTGAAGAGCGCGGCTCCTATAAGCTCGATTTGTCGCTAAACGGCTCGTATATCATTGAGCTGTTCTCGTTTCCCGATCCGCCCCAACGCCTAACCCGGCCTGAAGCGGCAGGCCTGCGCCACCTCGCCTTTACAGTCAGCAGCTTGGATGAGGCGGTTCAGAGGCTTCATGAAGAAGGAATCGAAACAGAGCCGATCAGAACAGATCCGCTGACCGGCAAGCGTTTCACCTTCTTTTTTGACCCTGACCAGCTTCCTTTAGAGCTCTATGAACAATAACGGTTTTTGAAGAAAAAAAGGAGATACACACTTTCTTTGCCGAATCCTTTCTTGTTTTGTCTAACAGGAAGGGAACTGCATTCTACGGTCGAATACCTAGCTAAAAAGGAGGTATGGGATCATGAATACAAATATGGTGGCAAGTGAACTCGGCGTCTCCGCAAAAACGGTACAGCGGTGGGTGAAGCAGCTGAACCTCCCGGCCGAACGCAATGAGCTCGGGCACTACTCGTTTACGGCAGAAGACGTGAAGGTTCTAAAATCTGTTCAAAAACAAATCTCTGAAGGCACAGCGATTCAGGATATTCATGTGCCGCCAAGCGCTAAAAAGCGCACGGGCTTTCTTGTCCAAAAAACAAATGGCAACACAGAGCGAAGAATGGAACAGCTCGAACAGAAACTCGACACCCTTTTACAGCAAAAGCAGGACGAAAACGAACTGCTGGCAAGGATCGGGGAACTGGAACGCCAGCTGAAGCACAAGGCCGATGAAGGTGTATCATATCAGCTGCTTCAGCATCGCAGAGAAATTGATGACATCCTTGCAGACCTGCAATTACTGACCACACAAATGAAAGAATTCACCGCTCAGGCGATTCCCGAGACCGCTGCTGCTTCCGAAAAAACCAAAACAAGAAAAAAACCGCTCATGTCGCTGTTCAAATTTCAAACCTAAAGCAAAAAGCTCCCCGTAAAGGGAGCTTTTTTGATTACGCAGTAAGCGCGATAATAATCGGAAGTGAAATCAATGACAGAATCGCACTGATCACAAACGCTGTTGCAGTTTCTTCTTCTTGTTTCTCGAATCGAGTCGCAATCATGGCTGCTACTGCAGAGCCAGGGAATGCTACAAGAAGGATCGCTTTTGTCATTTGGTCAGCTGGAAGGCCGACTGCAAGAGCAATCAGGAACATTAACGCAGGCTGAACCGCAACTTTTAGTAACGCAATACCGATAGCCGGCATACTGAGTTTAATTTTACGAATACCAACGGTAACACCGACAGCAAAGAGAGCAACACCAGATGTTGTGCTTCCAAGCTGATCAAGCATTTTAACAGCCAGCTCAGGAAGAGTGAAGTTGAAAACCAACACTAAAACCATACTGATTAATGGAGCAGCAGCAAGCGGCTCACAAAGACCATGCAGAATTGATTTCCCTGTCATCTTCCAGAAGCTGTCTCCGTTCTCTTCGTTTTTCTTAGAAGACTCACCGACAGTAGCAATAATGATCGCGAGCGGATCAAGAATCGCGTTTACCACGATACCTGTAACCGCGATCGGAATCGCAACTTCATTCGCTCCGAACAAGCTTCCTAATACCGGAATACCCATAAAAGCAAATGTTGGCTGTGCAGAGTTCAATGAGAAAACAGATGAGTTCGTTAAATCATACTTGAAGATAAATCTGCAAACCAAAAGGATAATGATATAGAAACCAACAATCCCAATAAGTAAAGAAACCATCAATGGAACTTGTGATAAAAATTCACTTCTGGAAGTTGTCAAAATACCAGCAATAAAGTGAGCTGGAAGTGCGTATTTCGTTACTAACGTACTTACCCCTTTTGCCGACTTGGCATCATAACTTCCAAAATGTCCTGCAAACCAACCCAGCACGATAACAAAGAAGATCGGTGCCAGGAGGATTAAGATATCTAAGATGCTCAAAATATTCTCCTCCAAATCCTATGTCCGTATACTTTAGCTTTATACAAAGCTTTCCCTCGGACGAAAAAATTTACTCGCTAATTATTTTGCGATGACTTTTTTGTATTCTGGTGTCCACATTGCATCAAGAACTGCTTGTTTTACATCTTCAGGCTGACGATTTGCTACGCCTTCTTTAATAGCTGCTTCAGCAACGGCAATCGCCACTTTAATAGAAACTTCTTGAAGCTTATCGATGCTTGGAAGCAATCCTGCTCCAGGTGTTTCGAAGTCAACCATTTCAGCAATCGCATCAGCAGTTGCAGCAAACATCGCAGGCGTGATGATACGAGCTTCAGCTACAATTGAACCAAGTCCAAGACCAGGGAACGCGAATGCGTTGTTAGATTGTCCGATTTCATAAGAAACACCATTGTATTCTACATTGTCAAATGGGCTTCCTGTTGCGATAAGCACTTTTCCGTCAGTCCATTTGAACAAATCTTCTGGAACAGCTTCAGCAAGGTGAGTCGGGTTAGACATCGGCATGATAACCGGACGGTCCACGTGAGAAGCCATTTCTTTTACAATTTCCTCTGTGAACGCACCTGAAACTCCTGAAGTACCAATCAAGATTGTTGGTTTCGCTTGGCGAACCACTTCATCGAATGGAATTTGGCCTTTTTCATCGCGTTTCCAGCCTTTTACTTCATCCGCATTGCGAAGGTAAGGTTTTTGGAAATCAAGGATGCCTTCGATTTCTTCAGTCAGCAAGCCTCTGTAATCAATTGTATAGAAGCGTTTGTTAGCTTCTTCTTCAGATAATCCAGCAAGCACCATTGTGTCGCGGATTTGGTCAGCAATACCGATACCGGCAGAACCAGCACCGAAGACAACAACACGCTGATCTTTGATAGAAGCGCCAGTTTTCTTCATCGCTGCAAGCACACCAGCAAGTGTAATCGCGCCTGTACCTTGGATATCATCATTAAATGTAAGAATTTCATGGTTGTATTTTTTCATGATATTGCGTGCATTTTTGTTACCAAGGTCTTCCCAGTGAAGAAGGGCTTTAGGGAAGAATTTCAATGCCGCTTTCACATAAGCGTCAATGAAAGCTTCGTAGCGTTCACCTTGAACACGTTCATGCTTGTTACCAATATATAAAGGATCATTCAGAAGTTTTTCGTTGTTCGTACCGACATCAAGCACAACCGGGATAACACGGCTAGGGTCAATACCAGCTGCAGCAGTGTAAACAGCCAATTTACCGATTGCAATGTTAATACCGCCTACACCCCAGTCACCGATACCGAGAATGCTTTCAGAGTCAGTAGCAACAATAAGATCAATATCTCCTGCTGTCGCATGAAGGTTTTCAAAAGCTTTTTCAATCCCGTCAATGTTGTCGATTGACAAGTAGATACCTTGAGGTCTTCTATATTCATGGCTGTATTCCTGAATCGCTTCACCAACTGTCGGTGTGTACACAACAGGAAGCATTTCGCGTAGATGGTTTTTCAGCAATTTATAGAAAAGAACTTCGTTACGGTTTGCAAGATCACTTAAGTAAACATTTTGACGAAGGCGATCAGGCTGCGCTTGGAATTGCTCGTACGCGCGTTGTGCTTGTTGATCAAGAGAAAGTACAGTTGGCGGCAGAAGTCCTTCTAAGCCAAGCTCTTGTCTTTCTTCTACTGAAAAAGCAACGCCTTTATTTAAGGTTGGAATTGATAAAACTTCTTTTCCTCTAAGAGTTGTTTCTAAGTGGCCTTCTTTTGTTTTTTTTATGTTATTCAAGCAAATCTCCTTCTTTCTTGAAATAGTTAACCAAGTTAAGTAATAACCCTCTAAAAAATGACCGATCATGTTCTTTATACGACTTTGTGACAATTGTTCGAACAATGTCTCAAAACTATTTACATTACGTAAGCTATTGTATTCCTGTCAAAATCAAAATTCAAGAGAAGAAAATTACTTAATTTTTTAATAGACTTAATTAAATTTTTTAATTAAGTATTGTCAGAATATAAAAAAAACACCGGTGTTTCGGCCGGTGTTTTCTATCTATATACCCATGTTTTGGACTATTTTTTGGATTTTCCTGGGACTTCATGATGATGCCTGCATCTTGCTTCATACGATTCGGATGCACCGACCATGATGACCGGATCATCGTAAGAAGCCGGCTTGCCGTCAATCAGGCGCTGTGTTCTGCTCGCCGGTGATCCGCAGACGGAACAGACGGCTTGCAGCTTCGTCACACTCTCCGCAATCGCCATAATATCCGGCACGACGCCAAACGGCTCTCCCCTGAAATCCATATCAAGGCCCGCAGCAATCACGCGATAGCCTTTATCGGCAAGTGATGATAAAACCTCAACAATGTCCTGATCAAAAAACTGCACTTCATCAACCGCAATCACATCGGTACTCTCACTGATGTGATCCCAGATGTCCTCAGCAGAAGAAATGGCATAGCTCGTCATGGATGTTCCATTATGGGAGACAACGGCATCTTCGCTGTAGCGATTATCAATCACAGGCTTAAATACCCTGACTTCCTGCTTGGCGTAAGTTGCTCTCTTTACTCTTCTGATCAGCTCTTCAGATTTCCCTGAGAACATGCTTCCGCAAATCAGCTCAAGCCACCCGCTTTGTTTCATTATGTACATAGGCTCCGCTCCCCTCTCTCTGCCAGCTGTGTTTTAGACAATATAAAAAACAGGCAAGACTGCTTCCTGCCTGTTGAAAAATCTATTATTACTTAAGACCGTATTTTTTGTTAAAGCGATCAACACGACCATCAGCAGAAGCGAATTTTTGACGGCCAGTGTAGAATGGGTGGCATTCAGAGCAAATCTCAACGCGTACCTCTTCTTTTACTGAGCCTGTTTCAAATTCATTTCCGCAAGCGCATTTAACTGTTGCTTTTTTGAAATTAGGATGAATTCCTGCTTTCATTGTATCCATCTCCTTCCGCCCTGAATCCCGTGTGGAAACAGAGTTATTATTCCGGAACGTTGTCCGAAATGCATATGAAAAAATTATATCAGTAATTTACTTCTTTTGCAAATGTAATTTATCGTCTTGCTGATGATAGATTTGCCTGTTTCCATTCTTGATTGAGAATATCAAAAAATTCCTGGTTTGTTTTGGTTTTTTTCATCTTTCTCATGAATTTTTCTGCGAAATCAGGTGAATCAGACATTGTTTTGCGGATCGACCATAAACGATCAAGATGCTCTTTAGGCACAAGCAGTTCTTCCTTACGCGTTCCTGAACGGCGGATATCGATGGCCGGGAAAATACGGCGCTCTGCCAGAGAGCGGTCAAGGTGAAGCTCCATGTTACCCGTTCCCTTGAATTCCTCATAAATCACATCATCCATACGTGATCCTGTATCGACAAGAGCCGTAGCAAGAATCGTTAAGCTGCCGCCCTCTTCGATATTTCTCGCAGCCCCGAAGAAGCGTTTCGGACGGTGGAACGCCGCCGGGTCAATCCCGCCGGAAAGCGTTCTTCCGCTCGGCGGAATTACTAAGTTGTAGGCACGCGCAAGACGTGTGATGCTGTCCATCAGGATGATGACGTCTTTTTTGTGCTCTACAAGACGCATCGCGCGCTCAAGGACAAGCTCGGCCACTTTGATATGGTTTTCCGGCACTTCATCAAACGTTGAGCTGACGACATCCCCAGCTACAGAACGCTCAATATCAGTCACTTCCTCCGGTCTTTCGTCGATCAGAAGCACGATAAGCTCTGCTTCAGGCTGGTTTGCTGTAATACTGTTGGCAATTTCCTTCAGCAGCATCGTTTTTCCTGCTTTCGGCGGTGCAACAATCAATCCGCGCTGTCCAAATCCGACTGGTGCGATCATGTCCATAATTCTTGTAGACAAGAAGTTCGGCTTTGTTTCAAGCACCATTTGACGGTCTGGATAAAGAGGCGTAAGAGCCGGGAAATGCACACGTTCTTTTGCAGATTCAGGATCATCCCCGTTTACTGCTTCAACGTGCAAAAGTCCGTAGTAGCGCTCATTTTCTTTTGGCGGACGAACCTTGCCTGAGACTTTGTCTCCGTTCCGTAAATCGAAACGGCGAATTTGTGAAGCTGAAATATAAATGTCTTCTGAGCTTGGAGAATAGTTGATCGGTCTCAGGAAGCCGAAACCTTCAGATTGGATGATCTCAAGAACGCCTTCCATAAACAGCAGATCTTCCTGTTCTGCATTCGCTTTCAGAATGGCGAAAATGAGCTCTTTTTTTGTCAGTTTGCTGTAATAGGAGATTTTATAATGTCTTGCAAGTTCATAAAGCTCTTTCAATTTCATATTTTCCAAAGAGGAAATTGATACGTCTTTCATAAAAACACCACGCTTTTCATAGTCAATATCTTACTCTGCACATGTAAATCTGCTGCTTTTGCACATCATCCGCCAAAGCACATTCTTTTTTCAACATAAAGGAACTTCTATCGGTAACACTTCCACCCATGATCGGCGCTTTTGTTAAAAGGATTGTCTTAATGAGTTTTGAAGGAAGCGAGGACAAAAACATGAGAAGAACAATACTTATATCGTCTGTATGCGGTAGAAATTGAAATTTTCCTAGTGCTTAAAAGAAGGAATTACGCAGTAAATTTCGCAGCACTCTTTATTTTTACCTTATTTCAAAAAATTATTCAACTGAAATAAGGTTTTGACACGGAATTGATAGAGTTGACGCTTTTCTGCAAAAGAAAAACGGGCTCATACCCGCTTTTTCTGATTGTTATGGACGGATGACAAGGTTCGGCTTCTTTTTGAGGCTGTGTCTGCCGTCAACGAAGCGGACAGTACCTGATTTTGCACGAATCACTAAGCTTTCAGTTGTACCGACAGAACCTTTGAATTGAACGCCTTTTAGCAGCTCGCCGTCAGTTACACCTGTAGCTGCAAAAATCGCGTCTTCACCCTTCACAAGGTCTTCCATACGAAGAACTTTGCTTACATCAACGCCCATGTTATGACAGCGTATGATTTCTTCTTCGCTTTGCGGAAGAAGTTTACCGATAATTTCTCCGCCCAGCGCTTTTAACGCAACAGCGGAAAGCACCCCCTCAGGCGCTCCGCCTGACCCGAACAGAATGTCAACGCCCGTGTGTCGAAAGCCGTGTTGATGGCGCCTGCGACATCGCCATCATTGATCAATTTGATTCTGGCGCCTGCCTCACGAAGCTCAGAAATAATTTTTGCGTGTCTTTCACGGTTTAAGATTGTGGCAACAACGTCCTCAATGTCCTTGTTTTTCGCTTTTGCCACCGCTTTAAGGTTATCAATGACAGGTGCTTCAATGTCAATGCAGCCCACCGCCTCCGGACCGACTGCGATTTTGTCCATATACATGTCAGGAGCGTTAAGAAGCGTGCCATGGTCTGCGACCGCGATCACCGTCAGCGCGTTCCAGCCGCCGCTTGCCAGAATGTTTGTGCCTTCAAGAGGATCAACTGCGACATCGACGCGCGGGCCGTACCCGTTTCCGAGTTTTTCCCCGATATACAGCATCGGCGCTTCGTCCATTTCGCCTTCACCGATCACAACGGTTCCTTTCATCGGAACTGTATCAAAAACGTCTCTCATTGCGCTTGTCGCCGCTTCATCAGCCTCGTCTTTTTTCCCCGGCCCATCCATCTTGCAGATGCCAATGCCGCAGCTTCAGTCACACGTACCAATTCCATAGATAAACTTCTTTCCATTTCAATACGATCTCCTCTCACAAGAAACCATTATGAATTTTGAAGCTGTTCTATTTCTTCGTCAGTCATTCGTTCACGCCAGATTGTCGCTCCAAGCCCCTCAAGCTTCTTCTCAAGGTTGCTGTATCCGCGGTCGATATGCTCCAGACCGGTAATTTCCGTGACGCCGTCAGCCATCAGGCCGGCTACCACCAGACAGGCCCCGGCACGCAGATCGCTCGCCTTCACTTTTGCTCCTTGAAGCTCGACAGGACCTGTGATGATGGCAGATCTGCCTTCTACTTTCATATTGGCACCCATTCGTCTCAGCTCATCAATGTGCTTGAATCTTGCCGAGTAAATGGTGTCTGTGACGACGCTTGTTCCCTTTGCCCTTGTCAGGAGCGCCGTCATCGGCTGCTGCAAATCAGTCGGAAAGCCCGGGTATACAAGAGTTTTGACATCAACCGGCTTTAAATCCTTCTGCCCGCTGACGATAAGAAGCTGGTCGTCGCTCGTTTCGATGTGATAGCCCATTTCTCTCAGCTTTGCGGTTAACGATTCAAGATGAGTGGGAATGACGTTATCGATAATGACTTCCTTGCCCATCGCAGCCCCTGCAATCATAAATGTCCCGGCCTCAATTCTGTCCGGAATGATCGTATGCTTGCAGCCGTGCAGTTCCTTCACACCGTCGATTCGGATCACATTGGTTCCCGCACCTTTGATTTTGGCGCCCATGCTGGTAAGCAAAGTCGCGACATCAATGATCTCTGGCTCCTTGGCAGCATTTTCGATAATCGTTTTCCCTTCTGCCAAAACAGCAGCAAGCATAATGTTAATGGTTGCCCCTACGCTTACGACATCTAAATAAATCCGTGCTCCTCTCAGCCTTTCAGCACGCAAATAAATGGCGCCCTGTTCATTGGTCACTTCAGCCCCGAGCGCTTCAAAGCCTTTGATATGCTGGTCAATCGGCCGGGGCCCTAAGTGACAGCCTCCGGGCAATCCGATGACGGCCTGCTTGAAGCGGCCGAGCATCGCCCCCATTAAATAATACGATGCGCGAAGCTTTTTCACTTTCCCGTTAGGAAGCGGCATGCTGATCATCGACGCGGGGTCAACAACCATTTCCCCATTCTCAAAATGCACGTTGCCGCCGATTTCCTTTAACAGGTCACGCAGCGTTTCGATATCTGAAATCTCTGGAAGCCCTTCAATTGTCACCTCGGAATTTGCCAAAATGGTTGCAGGTATTAATGCCACAGCACTGTTTTTAGCGCCGCTGATATGTACTGTACCGTTTAACGAGTCACCGCCGGCAATATTCAACTTTTCCATGATAGTCTCCTTCCATAAGAAGATAGCTGCGGAGCTAAATAAAATGTCATTTTATTCTGTCTCAGCAAATAAAGCTCATGTCCAAAATCTAGCCAATTCGCAGAGAAAGAATACAATACAATGTAAAATATCAGGAAGAAAATAGCGAAGCTTTGCGGGGTACAGGTTTCGAAAGTTGCACAGAGCCCCGCCGGCTCAAGAGACATCGTCGTCATCTGGCAAAAGCAGTACGCAAACCCTTCATTCCGATATAGCTTCTGCAGCCCAATGATTCCTTCTCTGTAAAGCGGCGTCAGCATCTGCAGGTCCGCTGTGAAAAACAAAAGCCGCGGCAAACAGGCAAAAACTGTATGCCGCCCTTTGCCATTATTTATTCCAGTCTGCCAGGAATTGTTCGATTCCTTTGTCTGTTAACGGGTGTTTCGTGAGCGCATGAATAACTTTCAGCGGCATTGTGCCGATATGAGCCCCTCTTAAAGCAGCTTCTGTCACGTGCTGCGGATGGCGGATTGACGCTGCAATGATTTGTGTATCAAGACCATGAATGTCAAAAATCCGTCTGATATCTGAAATCAGGTCAAGTCCGTTGTGGCCAATGTCATCTAAACGTCCCAAGAAAGGTGATACGTACGTTGCCCCTGCTCTGGCAGCGAGCAGCGCCTGGTTAGCATTAAAAATCAATGTGACGTTTGTTTTGATGCCTAAATCAGTAAGTGCTCTTACCGCTTTTAAACCGTCAGGCGTCATCGGGATTTTCACCGTAATGTTTGGAGCGATTTTCGCCAGTTCTTTTCCTTCCTCGATCATTTCCTCAGCTTTCAAAGAAATAACCTCTGCGCTTACAGATCCTTTCACAACGTCTGTGATCTCGCGAAGGCGGTCGTGGAATGATACGTTAGCTTCTTTTGCTACTAAACTAGGATTCGTCGTTACACCGGCGAGAATTCCTAATTCATTCGCTTCTCTGATTTCATCGATATTAGCTGTATCAACAAAAAATAACATTTACAAAAAGCCTCCTTGAGTAAGAAATTTTCTGAACTGTGAATATGATTGCGCTTTCTAAAGATAGACAGAAAACCGCCTGTCAAGCTGTCAGGCGGTTATATCATTCCAATTGAATTAAGCTTGGTTTGAAGAACCAAATTCACGCATTTTACCGATAACTGTTTCTTTGATTGCTTCGCGAGCTGGTCCAAGGTATTTACGAGGATCGTACTCGTCAGGCTTAGCTGCCAATGTATCGCGAACAGCTTTTGCAGAAGAAATTTGGTTTTCAGTATTCACGTTGATTTTAGCTGTACCAAGTGAGATTGATTTTTTGATGTCATCAGTCGGAATTCCAGTACCGCCGTGAAGAACTAGCGGAAGACCAGTTGACTTTCCGATCTCTTCCATTTCTTTGAAACCAAGGTTTGGTTCGCCTTTGTAAGGGCCGTGAACAGAACCTAATGCAGGTGCAAGGCAGTCAATGCCAGTGCGCTCAACAAGCTCTTGGCACTCTTTAGGATCAGCGTAGATTACGCCTTCAGCGATAACGTCATCCTCTTGTCCGCCTACTGTTCCAAGCTCAGCTTCTACAGATACTCCGTGGAAATGAGCAAGCTCAACAACTTTAGAAGTTGTTGCTACGTTTTCTTCAAATGGATGGTGAGAAGCGTCGATCATAACAGATGTGAAACCTGCATGAATCGCTTTCGCACAAGATTCAAAGCTTGAACCGTGGTCTAAGTGGATCGCAACAGGAACTGTCACTTTGTACTCTTCCATAAGTGCTTTTACCATAGCTACGACTGTTTTGAAGCCGCCCATGTAGCGTCCCGCACCTTCGGAAACACCAAGGATCACTGGAGATTTTTCTTCTTCAGCTGCTTGTAAAATCGCTTGAGTAAACTCAAGGTTGTTTAAGTTGAATTGTCCTACTGCATAACCTTTTTCTTTAGCTGTATTCAACATTTCTGTCATTGAAACTAAAGGCATGTCGAACGTCCTCCTTATGTAGCCTGATTGTCTTCTAGCGAAAAAAGCTCTCCATCCTAGCATGACCCATTAAATGCTGTCATATGTAAATACCAGATCGCTTTTTCTCCATAACTAGAATACCAACTTTTCGACAAATCGGCAACATAATGACATGATTCATTTGTTTCTTCCTTTTGTCAATTAGACTTCAGGGGCAGATATTTTTTGACAGCTTCTCTGATTTCGTCGATATCAAACGGCTTCGCAAAGTGCGTTAAAGCGCCCAGCTCCTTTGATTCCTGGATCATGTCGAGTTCTCCGTATGCCGTCATGATGATCACCCGGATGTTTTCGTCAATGACCTTCATCCGTTTTAGAATTTCGATTCCGTCCATGCCGGGAATTTTCATGTCCAGCAGCACAAGGTCTGGCCGTTCTTTTGTCACGATGTCAAGCGCCTGAAGGCCGTTTGCAGCCTGAAACGTCTGGTAGCCTTCTTTATTGAACACTTCGTTAAGCAAAATACGTATGCCGTATTGATCATCCACGATTAAAATTTTTTCATTCATCATTTTACACCCCAATATTATGATTTTCGTCAAAAGTAAGCAGTAGTGTATGTATTCTGTTTGATTTTCCTATTTCCTTTAATTATAATAGTCTACTTTACGACATTTTCTGAGCATTTTCTCTTTTGTTGTATACTGATATTGTACGTTATAAAGGAGGATTCACTTATGTTGAAAATATTTACGACGCAGTTAACAGGTATTTTTTCCCGCATTCAGGATAAGGAATCTGACGCGATTGAAGATGGGGCGCGGCTGCTTGCTCAAGCGGTGATCAGCGGGCATTCCATTTATTTATACGGAGCAAATGAGCTTCAGGGCGTCTTTTATGAGGCAACCGAAAGCAGAGAGCCATTCCCATCCGTTAAAGCCTTTCCCGAAAGCGCTGAGGAAGTGACAGAAAGCGACAGAGTGCTGATGTTTTGCTCGGGGACAGGCAAAGCCGAGGAGCAGGCGCTCGCGAAAGAGCTCTATGAAAAAGGCGCGGGAGTCGTATGCGTATCGCCAGCTGCCAAAGAGAGTGCTGGAGTTGAACAATATTGTGATGTGCATATTGATTCTAAATTAAAAATGCCGCTTGTTCCCGATGAAGACGGCACCCGTTACGGGTTTCCCTCTTTAATGACAGCACTGTATGTCTACCATGCTTTATCGTTTACATTAAAAGAAATTCTGCAAGAGTATGCATAATATCTTATTGTACATGCTGTATCTTGCCGGAAACAAATAAAAAAGACTTGCCCGCTATTGACAAACGGCAAGTCTTTTTTTATTACTTCTGATTTGCAGCTTCGACAGACGCTCCGATGAAGCCTTTGAATAGAGGCTGAGGTCTTGTCGGTCTTGACTTGAACTCTGGGTGGAACTGAGAAGCCACGAACCAAGGGTGGTCTTTCAGCTCGATGATTTCAACTAGGCGTCCGTCAGGGCTTGTTCCTGAGAATACGAAGCCTTTGTCTTCCATTTGCTGTCTGAATTCGTTGTTGAATTCATAGCGGTGGCGGTGACGCTCGTACACCACTTCATCCTGATATACTTCAAAGGCTTTCGTGCCTTCTTCAAGCTTACAAGGATATAGGCCGAGTCGCAGCGTTCCTCCGAGGTCCTCAACATCCTTCTGCTCAGGAAGAAGGTCAATGATCGGGTATTGAGTTGACGGGTCAATTTCCGCTGAGTGAGCGCCTTTTAAGCCCAATACATGTCGTGCGTATTCAATTGATGCAACCTGCATACCTAAGCAAATGCCCAAGAATGGAATGTTGTTTTCACGCGCGTATTTTGTTGCGACGATCTTGCCTTCAACACCGCGGTCTCCAAATCCGCCCGGCACGATGATGCCGTCCGTTCCGTTTGTCAGCTCTTCGATGTTGCTTTCGGTCACTTCTTCAGCGTTGATCCATTTCACTTTTACATCTGTGTCAAACGCATAGCCCGCATGGCGGAGTGATTCAACGACAGAAATATATGCGTCAGGAAGCTCAACGTATTTACCGACAAGGCCGATTGTGATCGTTTGAGACAGGTTGCTGACTTTGTTCACAAGCTCTTTCCACTCGGACATTTCCGCCTCTTTGCATTCTAACTTCATGTGATCGCAAACCAGTTTATCAAGCCCTTGTTTTTGAAGCTCAAGCGGAATGGAGTATAGGTTGTCCGCATCTTCACACTCGATAACCGCTTTTGTATCGATGTCGCAGAACAGCGCGATTTTATCTTTCATATCTTGAGAAATCGGCATTTCTGTACGAACGACGATGATGTTTGGCTGAATGCCCAAGCTGCGCAATTCTTTTACGCTGTGCTGTGTCGGTTTTGTTTTCAATTCGCCAGCAGCTTTGATGTAAGGTACAAGCGTACAGTGGATGTACATGACGTTTTCACGGCCGATGTCGCTCTTCATTTGGCGGATCGCTTCAAGGAATGGCAGTGATTCGATATCTCCGACAGTACCGCCGATTTCTGTAATGACAACATCTGCGTTTGTTTCTTTCCCCGCGCGGTACACACGGTCTTTCAATTCGTTTGTGATATGCGGAATGACCTGTACGGTTCCGCCAAGGTAGTCTCCGCGTCGTTCTTTTTTAAGAACTGTTGAATAAATTTTACCTGTTGTCACGTTGCTGAATTTATTCAAGTTGATGTCGATAAAACGCTCATAGTGACCAAGGTCCAAATCAGTTTCAGCGCCGTCATCCGTTACAAATACTTCACCGTGCTGATATGGGCTCATTGTTCCCGGGTCAACGTTGATGTATGGATCGAATTTTTGAATCGTCACGTTCATTCCGCGGTTTTTCAGCAAACGTCCTAATGAAGCTGCTACAATACCCTTTCCAAGTGAGGATACAACTCCCCCGGTTACAAAAATATATTTCGTCATTTCGTTTGCTCCTCTCTTCGCTCTTAGCTACATTTTTAAAATGTACTGTTTTATAAAAAATCATTTAGCCTTTTAAATGATTTATAAGAAAAATGAGGGGTGAAAATAAGAAAGCTCCCTTTCAATTTCTTGAAAGGGAGCATAACATACTATGTTCTCTCTTCGTTTTTGAAGAGCCCAAAATACATACTACATAGTTCGACTATGAAAGTCAAGATCGTTTGAAGATGAATTCTTTGACTATTTGATTTCCTCTTCGTCCTCATCATAGTCTTCTTCATCTTCATCATCTTCATCGATAATATCTTCTTCGATTTCAAGACCATCGTCGTCTTCATCAAGATCTTCTTCATCGTCAAAATTGCCGGCGTCAAGATCGAGTTCTTCCTCAACTTCATCTAAATCAATGTCGTCTTCGTCAATTTCTTCAAACTCGTCAAGATCAAGATCTTCCTCGACTGCTTTCTTCGCTTTTTTCTTTTTCGCCTTGACTGTAGGCTGAGTTTCTTCATCAAGCTGATCATACGGATACCAGCTGCGAAGCCCCCACGTCTGGTCAGAAAGCGCCAGGAAGCGGCCGTCAATATTTAAATCGGTATAAAATTGAACGATGCGGTCTCCAAGCGATTCTTTTGTCACGCCAAGCAAAGACGCAATTTCATTTAAAAGCTCCTGAAATGGAACTGGTTTTTTATGTTCTTCAAATAATTCGTGAGCGATTTCAACTAAAGCCATTTCCTTTAGCTCTTCCTGTGAATATTGTTTGATACCCAAGGTCGGACACTCCCTTTCTATTACTTATATGTATCTGTTTTATCAATAATGAAAGCGATTTTGTATCGTTCTTATACAAACCATACCTCTCATTATAAACAAAATAAAACAGAATATGCTACCCTTAACAGCGTTAATTTAAATAATTTTACAAGAGTGATCCGACTGATAGATGTTTTGCGTCAATCCGCGAGCATTCTGGAGATGACAAGTCTTTGAATTTCTTGGGTGCCTTCATAGATTTGCGTGATTTTTGCATCACGCATATACCGTTCAACCGGATAGTCTTTTGTATAGCCGTAGCCGCCGAAGATCTGCACGGCTTCGGTCGTCACCTTCATCGCCGTATCTCCCGCCAGCAGTTTGGACATGGCGGAGGCTTTTCCATATGGAAGGCCTGATAATTCAAGCCACGCCGCCTGATAGGTCAATAGCCTAGAAGCTTCTATCATTGTAGCCATATCCGCGAGTTTAAATGCGATGCCCTGCTGCTTGGCGATTGATTTTCCGAATTGTTTTCTCTCTTTTGCGTATTGAAGCGCGGCATCAAGCGCCCCTTGAGCGATGCCAACGGCTTGAGCGGCAATGCCATTTCTGCCGCCGTCAAGTGTCTTCATCGCGATTTTGAAACCGTCTCCCTCTTCTCCGAGACGGTTTGCTGCGGGCACAACACAATCTTCGAACATGATTTCCGTAGTTGGAGACGAACGGATGCCCAGCTTCTTTTCTTTCTTGCCTGTCAAAAATCCTTCGAAATCCTTTTCTACTATAAAAGCGGAAATCCCTTTTTTCTTTTCCTCGGGATCGGTAACTGCAAAAACAATGTAAATATCCGCGATCCCGCCGTTTGTGATAAACACCTTTGACCCATTCAACACATAGTCATCGCCAATTCGTTCAGCGGTTGTTTTCATGCCGCCGGCGTCAGAACCGGACCCTGCTTCTGTCAAAGCGAAAGCGCCGATTTTCTCTCCGAGGGCCAGCTTTGTTAAATACTCTGTCTTCTGTTCTTCCGTCCCGTAGGCAAACAGCGGCCAGCTGCAAAGAGAGATATGGGCGGAAAGCGTCACACCGGTGGATGCGCACACTTTTGACAGCTCCTCCACCGCGATGACGTAGGCCAGATAGTCACTTCCGATTCCTCCGTATTCTTCAGGCCACGGAATTCCAGTCAGTCCCAGATTCGCCATTTCCCGAAAAAGCTCGCGGTCGAAGCGTTCTTGCTCGTCGCGTTCTGCCGCTGTCGGGCCCACCTCATGTTTGGCAAAGTCCCGTACCAATTTCCGTATCATTTCGTGTTCTTCTGATAATGAGAAATTCATGACTTCTCCTCCATTTTCATATCAGCACCTAAGACGGATTGAGACAGAAGCTCAGCGACGTCATATGTTTTAACCTGGTCTTCGGCTTCCTTCGCCTTTGTGCCGTCTCCAAGCATTGTGAGACAGTACGGACAGCCTGAGCTGATCACTGATGGGCTGACTGCGAGCGCTTGCTCTGTCCTGGCGACGTTAATCCTATTGCCCGTTTCTTCCTCCATCCACATTAATCCCCCGCCGGCGCCGCAGCACATGCCGGTTTCCCGGTTTCTCTCCATCTCAATCAGCTGCACGCCCGGAATGGCTCTCAATATCTCCCTCGGCGGATCATAGACCTCGTTGTACCGTCCCAAATAGCACGAATCATGGAAGGTAATCGTCTCTTGAAGCGGGTGCTGCGGTTTTAATTTCCCGTTCTTCACCAGCTCTGCCAGCACCTCTGTATGGTGATAAACCTCGCCTTCGAAGCCGAAATCTGGATATTCATTTTTAAATAAATTGTATGCATGAGGATCGATGGTAACGATTTTTTTAACATTATTTTTTTCAAATTCAGAAATATTCTTCTCAGCCAGCTCTTGGAATAAAAATTCATTTCCGAGGCGGCGCGGCGTGTCTCCTGAATTTTTTTCTTTATTGCCGAGGATCGCGAAGGACACACCCGCGTGGTTGAGCAGCCTGGCGAAGGAAATCGCGATTTTCTGGCTTCTGTTGTCGTAAGACCCCATGGAACCGACCCAGAAAAGGTACTCAAACTCTTTTCCTTCTTTTTTCATTTCTTTTACAGTCGGAATCTCGGCATCCGGTGCGGCGTCACGCCAATTTTCACGTTCCTTGCGGTTAAGGCCCCACGGATTTCCCTGCCGTTCAATGCTAGTCATGGCGCGCTGTGCGTCACTGTCCATTTTTCCTTCTGTCAGTACAAGGTAGCGGCGGAGGTCAATGATTTTATCGACATGCTCGTTCATCACGGGGCATTGATCCTCACAGTTCCGGCAGGTGGTGCACGCCCAAATTTCTTCCTCTGTGATGACGTCGCCGATCAAGCTTGGGTTGTAATCCAGCGCGGCGGCGGCTTCCCGGGACCCGCTTCCCGCTGACGCTGCCGCCAGCTGATTGCCTCTCGTATGCCGGAACGCTGCCGCCGGCACCCATGGCGAGCGCGAAGTCACGGCGGCGCCTTTTTCCGTCAAATGGTCTCTTAGACGCACTATTAAGTCCATCGGCGACAGCATTTTTCCGGTGCCTGTCGCTGGGCACATATTGGTGCAGCGGCCGCACTCGACACACGCGTACAGATCAAGCAGCTGAGACTGCCTGAAATCTTCAATTTTACCTGCTCCGTAGCTTTCTTTCGTTTCGTCGGTAAAATCGATTTTTTCAAGCTTTCCGGCAGATTCCATTCTATTGAAGAAGACATTGGCAGGACCGGCGATTAAGTGCGCGTGCTTTGATTGAGGCACGTACACTAAAAAGCTTAGCAAAAACAGAAGATGCACCCACCATGCGATATAGAAAATCACCGCCGCACCCGTTTTCCCGACACCGCCTAGCAAAAACGCGATGCCCGATGCAATCGGCTCACTCCAAGAAAGTCCATGCTCATGCCAGATCAGATTCATCCCGTTCCCAAGCAGAACAGTCAGCATTAATCCTCCGATAAAAATGAGAACGAGCCCTGCTTTAAAACCGCGTTTCAGCCTGACAAGCTTTTCGATATAACGTCTGTAGAATGCCCAGCCTACAGCGATTAAAATAAGAAATGTTACAATTTCCTGAAAAAAGGTGAAAGCGGGATAGACGGGTCCAAGCGGCAGATTCCTGTCAGGAGCCAGTCCTTTGATGATAAAGTCTATGGCTCCGAATTGAACCAATATAAATCCGTAGAAAAACATGACGTGAATGATCCCGCTTTTCTTGTCCTTAAGCAGTTTTTTCTGCCCGAATACATTCACCCATATGGCGTGAAGCCGTTCCTTGAACCGTTGATCAAACTCTTCCTTCTGGCCGAGTCTAATGTAGGCCAGTCTCGTTTTGACCAAGTAGACAAACAAATAGACAGCGTAAGCGGTTACAAGAAGAAATAACAATGCATTTGCGATGAGAAAGCCGCTCATTCCAATTCCCCCTTTTTACTGATAAAGACCGCAGTCCCCCTACTCTCGAATCCGTATAAGATTATCTTTATGATAAATAATGAATGAGTGTTCAGTCAATAATTAAATTCCTGTTGTTCGGGCACACTACCTTTACTACGGAAAGGAGTGCCGGGATGAAGGGATTGTTCGTGATAATAATCATTGTGGTTATTCTTTTTGCTTTGATTTTGCTTGATATCTTCATGGGCCGCGCAGGATACAAAAAGAATGCGTACGAGCCTGTTTTTTCAAAAAAGAAGAGTGACATCAAATTGATCCACTGCGGCACCGACCTCGTTGAACGGATGATGAAAGATATCAGCCAGGCCGCCTCTTCTGTCCACATGATGTTTTTTATTATGAAAAACGATGAGGTCAGCCACAAGATGTATACCCTGCTGAAGACAAAAGCCGAGGCTGGCGTTTCCGTTTATTTGCTTCTGGATTGGGCGGGCTGCCGGACAATTAAAAAAACAGCGCTCAAGACGATGAAAAATGCCGGCGTTCATGTTCATGTGATGAACCAGCCTCGTTTTCCTTATTTCTTTTTTCACATGCAAAAACGAAATCACCGAAAAATAGCTGTGATAGATGGAAAAATCGGTTATATCGGCGGGTTTAACATCGCTGAGGAATACCTTGGAAAGAAGGCGAAATTTGGGAATTGGGAGGACTATCACTTACGTGTGAAGGGAGAAGGCGTGCACGATCTTCAAACGCTATTTGCTTCCGATCTCAAGCGAAATACCGGAATCGCACTAGGTTCGGATGTTTTTCCAAAGCTTCCGCAAGGGAATACCTCTCATAAGATTTATGCGACCGACGGCTATTCACTTGAAAAAAAGTATTTGGCCAATATCGCGCAGGCCAAGAATCGCCTTACCATTTGCACGCCTTATTATATTCCGTCAAAACCGCTTCAAGCAGCTCTGCTTAATGCGAGAAAAAACGGCGTATCCGTGAGAATCATTGTACCGATGAAATCAGACCATCCGCTGGTACGAGAAACAGCTTTTACGTATTATTCGGAGCTCTTGGATGCCGGCTGTCTGATTTATCGCTACTATCAAGGGTTTTATCATGTAAAAGCCGTCATCATAGACGACCATCTCAGCATCATCGGAACAGCCAACTTCGATAAGCGAAGCCTGTTTTTAAATGAAGAGGTCAATGTCGAAATTGATGATGAGGCTTTTACTCGTGAAGTCTATGCCACGATTGAGGAAGATATAAAGAAGTCGGAGCTGCTGACAAAGACGGCTTTCAGCAAACGCACATTCAGACAGCGCCCGGCGGAATGGCTTGGCAGAGCATTATCTTATTTTTTATAAAGGAGAGTACCTATGATTTTCAGATTCGGGTTCGTTTCAAATGCGATGAGCCTTTGGGATGCGTCCCCCGCTAAAACATTAACATTTGCGCGTTATTCAAAGCTATCAAAGGATGAAAGAAAAGAAGCCCTGCTGACTGTGACAAAAGCCAATTTGCGCAATACGATGAGAACCCTTCACTATATTATCGGCCACGGCATTCCTTTGTATCGTTTTTCCAGTTCGATTGTGCCGCTGGCCACGCATCCCGATGTGATGTGGGATTTTGTGACGCCGTTTCAAAAGGAGTTTCGGGAGATCGGAGAGCTTGTGAAAACACATCACCTGAGAACAAGCTTTCATCCCAACCAATTCACTCTGTTTACGAGCCCGAAGGAAAACGTCACAAAAAATGCGGTAACCGATATGGCGTATCACTATCGCATGCTTGAAGCCATGGGCATTGCTGACCGCTCGGTTATCAACATTCATATTGGCGGCGCTTACGGAGATAAAGATACCGCCACTGCACAATTTCATCAAAATATGAAGAAGCTGCCACAGGAGATCAAACAGCGGATGACGCTGGAAAACGATGATAAAACATATACGACCGAGGAAACGCTTCAAGTTTGTGAGCGAGAGGATGTACCGTTTGTCTTTGATTTTCATCATTTTTATGCCAATCCAGATGACGACGCAGACCTAAATGAAGCACTGCCCCGGATGATCAAAACGTGGGAGCGGATCGGCCTGCAGCCGAAGGTTCACCTGTCTTCTCCAAAATCGGAGCAAGCCCTGCGCAGCCATGCCGATTATGTTGACGCGAACTTTTTGCTGCCGCTGCTGGAACGCTTCAGGCAATGGGGAACAAATATTGATTTCATGATTGAAGCAAAGCAAAAAGACAAGGCGCTTCTGCGATTGATGGATGAATTAGGCTCCATACGCGGTGTCAAACGCATTGGCGGCGGCACACTGCAATGGAAATCATAAATGTGCAAAATCAGGTTTACGGCTCGCCCGCTCTGGGAACATACCCTATATAAGACAACAACCGATGGAGGAGAAAGATCATGAAAAACATCAAGTCTCTGAAAGTAGCCGCACAGGCCTTTACTTTAAGAAATTTGATTCATCTTTATAAAATGTGCCATTCCGGAAGCCATGAGGTTTATATCTATTCAAAGAAAACGATGTGCAAAATCAAAAACTTAATTGAGCTTGAAACGTTCCGAATGGCTCATAATGAAAAGGAATATTTGATTGTCGTGGAAGGCACAAAAGCGCCGCAGCTGATTGAAAAATTCCAAACGATCATTGAGCCCGCTGAAAAAGAAGCGCTTTAAACTTACATATAAAAAGAATAGACATCTCGTCTATCCTTTCAGATTGTTGACAAAATCCTAAAACGGTTTAGTTTTAGGATTTTGTCATCTTTTCAGCGTGATTGAAAACCCTTGAAATCTAGGAAAGGCGAGCATTGGAGCGGAGCGAATGTCCTAATTCGTGAGGACCAACGCACAGGCTTGACAACGAATGCAAGGGTTTGTCGACACGCTGAAAGGATAGACATCTCGTCTATCCTTTTTCTTATGGTTTTACATAATGGAGCTGAACCGCTGTCCGAATGGGTTCATCCCTTTTTATTTCAGCTTTGTTTCAATGATCACAACAAAATGGGAACATGAACGCCAAAGCTTACGAACAATAATGTACATCAGCAAAGTTGCCCATCATAATCCCTTTCCTACAGAACACCTGAAAACAGACGGGCAAAGGATTCTTTTGTCCGATCAACCATTCCCCTTTTATAAAAGCCGACAGGGCTGAGTTTTTCACTGTCCAGCATATCTTCTTCGAAATGGGCTTCAAGAGTGCGGATCGCTTCGGCATCCGTGAAGAATACGTTCACTTCGAAGTTGAGCTGGAAGCTGCGCATGTCCATATTCGCGGTGCCGACAGAAGCGAGGTCTCCGTCAACGATCATGACTTTTTGATGCATAAAGCCTTTTTGATAAGAATACACCTCAATCCCCTCAAGAAGCAGCTCTGGAAAATACGATCTAGACGCGTATTGCGTCAAAAAGCTGTCGTTCCTCTCCGGCACCATGACCCTTACCTCCACGCCTTTTGTCGCCGCTGCTTTCAGCGCCGTGCGAATGGACTCATTCGGGACAAAATAGGGCGTGGCGATCCATATTGATTTCTGCGCTGAAGAAATCATTTCATAATAAAGGTCGCTCATGCTTTCTTTCATGTCAGGACCTGTCGCGACAACTTGGTAAATGCCCTCTCCCTCCACGGGAACCGGAGCATTGTACACCTTTTGATCAATTAACACTTCATTGGAGACGTATTCCCAATCCAGCATAAAGATGGCGTGAAGCGTTTGCACAATTTCTCCTTCCAGCCGCAGGTGCGTGTCTCTCCAAAAGCCGATGTACGGATCTCTGCTGATATATTCCTTCCCTACGTTTAATCCGCCCACAAAACCGATTTTTCCATCGACGATCACGATCTTCCGGTGATTTCTGAAATTAAGCTTCTGGTTGAAAAACCCGTATTTCAGCGGAGAAAACGGAACGATGTCCACTCCCGCTTGTTTCATTTGCATGATATCTCTTCCAGCCAGCTTGATGCTCCCTGCGGCATCATATAAAAACCGCACTTCGATACCTTGGCGCGCTTTCTCCATCATAATGTCCATCATTCCGCGGCCGAGCATGTCTGATTTAAACATGTAGTATTCAATATGTATATAAGATTCCGCTTCTCTCATTGCCTTGAAGATATCCGGAAAGGTTTCTTCACCGTTTTTCAGCACTTTGATATTGCTTTTCGTATTGATATTCATGTGGGCTGCCCTGATGGAATATGTAAAAAACCTTTCTTGATTGTCCTTCAGGCCTGTCACTTTCGGCGTTTCCTCCATTTGAAACAGCTTCCTGAGCTTTTCTCTGTTGTACATTCGTTTTGTCTTAAACAGCTTTCCCTTCACATAAAGCTGTCCGGAAAACAGGTAAAACATGTAGCCGGCGATCGGAAAAAAGACAAGAATGTGAATCCATAACAGTGTGTGCTGCGAGGTGCGGTTTTCTAGAATTAACGAATAGATGCTGAACAAAATAATACTTACATAGCAAAGCAATCCTCCGTAAAACTCAAGCCTGGAAACCGGAAAAAACCATATGACATATGCCCCGATGAGCATGATATATAAAAAGAAAAATTCCAGTCTCCTTTTCAGCATCCTGATTCTCTCCAATCTGATTCGATTACCTCCGTATACCTCTTTTTTCTAATCTGTAAACCTTCTACATAAAAAGCCTCTCCGCAAAGCACGGAAAGGCTTATGATGAGGCTTCATGAGATTGGCTGTTTGCGATGTTCTGAAGCAAAGCCGGCTTGAGGGAGTAGCTGCCTTTGATTTTATTTTTGAAGAAGCCGACGATCAGGCCTGTGACCGCAATCGACACTAAGGAGAATATCCCTCTCAGCAATCCAACGGAAAAAATGCCCGCCAGCACTACCCCAAAATCGAAGAGAAAATTAACCGCGCCCGGATTCCATCCGCAGCGCTTTTGCAGAAATAAAGCGAGGATATTGGCGCCGCCGAGCGATGCCTGATGATAAAACATGAGCGACAGGCCGAACCCGATCAGCGCTCCGCCGCAAATCGACCCGGCAAGCGGTGAAAAAGAGACAGACGGCAGCCAGTGATCCGCGCTTGTAAACAAAGTCAGCGCTGTGACTGCAAAAACGGTGGATAGGGTGAATTTGATGCCCATTCTGACGAAAGAAAACACATAAAACGGGATATTGATCAGAAAGAAGATAATGGCAAACGGGGAATGAAACAAGTATGTCAGGCTTAGTGACAGTCCGGCTGTGCCGCCGGTCAACACATGAGAATGTCTGAGCGTCAGGACCCCGGCGCTTGTCATCAGACAAGCAGTTAAAATGAGTAAAATCCGCTTCATTCTTCACGCTCCTTTTGTTGATGTTATTTCCACATCAAACATAACAGGAATCGCGGCCGCCCAGCCATTTCATTGGCAGAAAATATCTCACGTTTATAAAAAAATCCCCCTCTTGCAAGGGGGATTTTCACGAGCGTTTCCGATACACGACATAGCTGCGGGTCAAATACTTGAGCGGCAGGCTGAATACGTGAACCAATCTTGTAAACGGCCAAAGGATAAAAACGACGTATCCGATCATGATATGAAACTTAAACCATAGCGGGACACTCTCCATCAAAGAAGCGTCAGGCCGGAACAAAACAATTTCCCTGAACCACGGCCCCACCGTTGCCCTGTAATCAAATCCTTTCGAATCAATGTTGAGAAACGTGGCCGCAACACCTGACAGCATCATGAACAGAAGCAGGATGAGCGTAAGGATATCCGATGGCGAGCTGGTTTTGCGGATTCTTTTGTCAAACAGCCTTCTGTACGTCAGGATCACTAGTCCGGTACATGCCGCAATCCCCGCCGGCAGGCCAGCGCCGATCGCCATTTTGTGATACGTATGCTCTGAAATGCCAAGTGCAGTATACACGCCTTCCGGGATCAGAATTCCCATGACATGTCCGCCGACAACGAACAGCAGCCCCCAATGAAAAAGTGTGCTGCCCGCCGCGAGTTTCTTCTTTTCTAACAGCTCGCTTGATTTCGCCGTCCAGCCAAACTGGTCATGCTGATAGCGGTAAATATGCCCGCCGATAAAGATCGTCAATACAATGTACGGCATAATCCCCCACAGGATCCGCTCGCTCATGCCTGAACAGCCCCTTCTTCAATGTATTCACGCACGCCGATGCTTTCCAGCGCGGCCTGCAGCACGTGCAGCAGCTCAGCATAGAGGCTGTCATTTTTTTCGAGGCGGGATGCCAGCTCCCTCACATTGGACAAATATTTCTCAAACACGCTTCTCACTGCTTCAATTTCTGCGACCGCGGCGAATTCCAGCATAAGCGGCAGATAATCAGGCAGCTCTTTCTCTGTCGGCAGGAAACCGGATTGCTGGTAGGTGTTTTTTAAATGCAGCAGTTCAATTCCGCGCTCCCTTTGCTCGCCTGAGTTAAAGTACGTGACGTACATATTCGTTTTTTTCCCGAAGTCGAACGTGTAGACATAGTGTTCAATCAGCGCTTCTCGAGAAAACCTGGCTGACGCCTCGAAAAAGTGCAGCAGTTTCTCACGGATTTGCTGATTGCCGATTTCATGGATAAGAGCCTTCCAATCGGGAAGCTCGGCTCTCCACTCTTCATCCGGATAAGACAGGAGACAGGAAAGAGCGGAGAATGTGATTTGCCGGTCTGTGGTGTTCATCTTGTTCCACCTCATTTTCAAAAGTTAGAAACAAGAGCCGGGGCCGCCTGAAAATGACAAACCGCAGCTTCCTTGTTCAGCGTATAAATCAGACACTTCTTCTCGATGGCTGCTCGGGATCACAAAGCGGTCATCATATTTGGCGATCGCAAGCAGCCGATACATGTCTTCAATTTGCTTTTCTGTTAAGCCGACACTGGAGATCAGGGCCGGGTCGATGGATTTATTCGTCTGGACTGCTCTCATATACTGGCGCATGACAGACATTTTCTTTAACGTGGATCGAATATGATCCGTATCACCAGCTGTTAATAGCTGCGCCAAATAGTCAATCGGAATTCTCATTTGGTCGATAGCCGGGAAAATATCTTCCGCCGTTTGCTGGCTGCCTTTTCCTTCAAAAAGATTCATAATCGGGCTCAGCGGCGGAATGTACCAAACCATCGGCAGGGTGCGGTACTCAGGGTGAAGCGGCAGCGCAATCTTCCAGTCGATGATCATTTTGTAGATCGGCGATTGCTGCGCGGCCTCTATCCATTCAGCCGGGATGCCTTGTTCTTTTGCCAGTTTGGCAACTTCAGGATCATTCGGATCGAGAAAAACGTCTAATTGGGAATGATAGAGATCCTTTTCATTTTCAACAGATGCCGCTTCCTCCACTTTGTCCGCATCATACAGCATGACACCGAGATAGCGGATTCTGCCGACACATGTCTCGGAGCAGATGGTCGGCAGTCCGGCCTCCAATCGCGGGAAGCAAAGTGTGCATTTTTCCGCTTTGTTCGTTTGCCAGTTAAAATAGACTTTTTTATAAGGGCAGGAAGAGACGCAATACCTCCATGAACGGCACGCGTTTTGATCCACAAGCACAATGCCGTCCTCCTCGCGTTTGTACATAGCGCCGGACGGGCAGGAGGAAACGCACGCCGGATTGATGCAGTGCTCACAAATACGCGGCAGATACATCATAAAAACTTCATCGAATTCTGTTTTGATCGATTCCTCCATCTTTTGCACGTTTGGATCTTCAAGCCCTGTAATGTGGCCGCCAGCGAGATCATCCTCCCAGTTCGGGCCCCATTCGATATTCATAAAATCACCCGTCAAGGACGATTTCGGCCGTGCCACTGGCTGGTGCTTTTTCTGCGGACTGTTTGTTAATGTTTCATAATCATAGTTCCAAGGTTCATAGTAATCATCAATCGTCGGCTGGTTCGGGTTATAGAAAAGGCCTGCAAGCCGGTTTGTTTTCGAGCCTGATTTCAGTTCAAGCTTCCCTTTTTTCAATGTCCAGCCGCCTTTATATTTGTCCTGGTCCTCCCATTGCTTCGGGTAGCCGATGCCCGGCTTTGTTTCCACATTATTAAAATACATATATTCCGCACCGGAACGGTTTGTCCACGTGTTTTTGCAGGTGACGCTGCACGTGTGGCAGCCGATGCATTTATCCAAGTTCATGACCATACCGATTTGCGCTTTAATCTTCAAGCCAATCGACCTCCTTCAGCTTGCGGATGACGACATTCAGGTCGCGCTGGTTCCCTGTTGGACCGTAATAGTTAAAGCCGTAGCTGAGCTGGGCATAGCCCCCGATCATCTGTGTCGGCTTGACGTGAATCCTTGTCGGGCTGTTATGGGTGCCTCCGCGGTTATTTGTCAGTTTTGTGCCGGGCACGTTGATGTGACGGTCCTGGGCATGGTGCATAAACGCCATTCCTTTAGGAATCCGGTGAGACAAAACCGCTCTCGCAACGACAACGCCGTTTCGGTTGAAGCATTCAATCCAATCGTTGTCTTTGATATCCGTATCCGCGGCGTCATCTTTATTCATCCATACGGTCGGCCCGCCGCGGAACAGCGTCAGCATCGGCAGGGAATCAAAATACATGCTGTGGACGGACCATTTATTATGCGGCGTCAAATAATTAAGAACGATTTCTTTGCCCTCTTGATCGGGCCGTTTGCTTAGGAACGGACGATGCTGGAGGATCGGTTTAAATGTCGCCATCGTTTCACCGAATTCCATCATCAGTTCATGATCGACATAATAAGATTGTCTGCCCGTCAGTGTCCGCCACGGAATTAATTTTTCTACATTCGTCGTAAACGGAGAGTACCTGCGCCCTCCTTTTTCTGAGCCGGTAAAGGCCGGAGAGGTGATGACCGTTTTCGGCTGGGCTGTAATTTGTTCGAACGTAAAGCATTCTTCCTCCCGTTCTTCCGCCAGGTCTTTCAGCTCCAGATTTGTGATGTTTTCAAGTGATTCCCAGGCTTTCACGGCGACTTTTCCATTTGAGGTAGACGATAGGGTTAAAATCGCTTCCGCCGCCTGCTTCGCTTCACTTATATCCGGACATCCCTTTGCGACGCTGTCCGAGGTGATTTCTCCAAGTCTCTTTTTGAGTGATTCATATTCTTCGGCTATCGACCAGCTCATCCCTTTTGTGCCGCTCGGTTTTAAACCGGTGTAAGGTCCGAGCGCGGTCATTTTATGAAAAATATGCTTGTAATCCCGTTCAACGACTTGGATGTTCGGCATCGTTTTTCCCGGAATGGCTTCACATTCGCCTTTGCTCCAGTCATTGATTTTGCCGAACGGCTGGGCCAGCTCCTGCATCGTGTCGTGGAGGAGCGGCGTAGCAACCACTTCTTTCACCGGCTCCATCTCGACTTCTTCCGCCAGATCGGAAACGGCTTTTGACAGTGCCTTGAAAATATCCCAGTCTGACTTCGATTCCCACGGAGCCGAGATCGCCGGAGCAAAAGGATGAATGAACGGATGCATATCCGTGCTGCTGAGATCGTGTTTTTCATACCATGTCGCCGCCGGCAGCACGATATCGGAATACAGCGCCGTACCAGCCATTCGAAAATCAAGATTGATTAATAAGTCGAGCTTCCCTTCCGGTGCCTGCTCCCACCATTTGATTTCTTCAGGGCGGATGCTGTCGCTGTCGTCATTCATCAAACCGTTCGTCGTTCCCAGCAGATGCTTGAGAAAATATTCATGCCCTTTTCCTGAGCTGGAGATCAGATTCGCCCGCCATACGAAGAGATTTCTCGGGAAATTGGCTTCATTGTCTGGATCTTCAATCGCAAATTTCAGCTTTTTCTCTTGAAGCTGTGAGGCTACATACGCCCCAACGTCTTCAGGTGTCTCCGCCCCCGCTTTTTCAGCCTCTTTGTATAGGTCAATGCCGTTTTTATCAAAAGTCGGGTAGGACGGCAGCCATCCTAATCGGGCCGCCAGCACATTGTAATCGGCGTGATGCTTGTAGCGGGATGAAGAAGCGATCGGTGAAGCCAAGTCACTGATCGGCTGGTCTTCGTAACGCCACTGGTCTGTCGCAAAGTAGAAAAACGAGGTCCCGTTTTGCAGCTTGGGCACACCCTCCCAGTCCTTTGCATTTGCGATCGTTTGCCACCCTTCAGCGGGACGGAGCTTTTCCTGACCGACATAATGAGCCCAGCCTCCGCCGTTTACGCCTTGGGCGCCTACCAATAAAACAAGATTTAACACCGCGCGGTAGATTGTGTCGGAATTGAACCAGTGGTTAATCCCCGCTCCTACGATAATCATGGACCGTCCGTCTGTATCGATCGCATTTTGAGCAAACTCTCTCGCAATCTTAATGACGGCCTCTTTTTTGATTCCCGTCATCTGTTCCTGCCAGCCAGGTGTAAACGGCTCAGGATCATCATAAGAGACAGCTGATTGCTGACCGATGCCCCGGTTCACCCCGTAGTTGGCCAATATCAAGTCAAACACGGTCGTGACACACACCTCTTCGCCGTTCAGGTCCAGTTTTTTAATAGGAAGGTCCCGCTCCAGCACTTTGTTTCCGTCATTTGAAAAATACGGAATGCGCACCGAGCCGATTTCGTCCTCCATTCCAAGCACAGAGAGTCGGGGTTCAATCGGCTCCCCGGTGTCTTCATCGATCATATGCAGGTTCCATTTCTGCTGCCCGTCCCAGCGGGAGCCCATTGTTCCTTGCGGTATAGCAAATTCGTTTGTCTGTTCATTCCAGACCGCAGGCTTCCATTGATCATGCTTTGTCTGCCGCCCGATATCCTTCGCATGCAGAAACCGCCCCGCTGTGTATACGCCATTTTCTTTTGACAGGGTGACGAGGAATGGAAAATCCGTGTATTGCTTCGCGTATTCCATGAAACGTTCCGTCTCTTGATTCACGTAAAATTCCTGCAAAATGACGTGACCCATGGCCATCGCAAGCGCACCGTCAGTCCCTTGGCGGATACTGAGCCAGTCATCCGCGAATTTAGAGGATTCCGCAAAATCGGGACTGATTGAAATCACCTTGGCGCCTTTATAGCGGGCCTCCGCTAAAAAGTGCGCGTCAGGCGTTCTCGTTAACGGAACGTTGGAACCCCATGTGATGATATAGCCTGAATTGTACCAATCACTGCTTTCCGGAACGTCCGTCTGGTCGCCCCAAATTTGCGGGGACGCTGGCGGAAGATCCGCATACCAGTCATAAAAACTGAGCATAGGGCCGCCGATTAACGACATAAATCGAGAGCCTGACGCGTGGCTGATCATGGACATAGCTGGAATCGGAGAAAAGCCGACATTCCGGTCAGGCCCGTATTTCATGACTGTATACAGCAGAGAGGCTGAAATCAGCTTCAGCACCTCCGGCCATTCAGCGCGCACAAAACCGCCTTTCCCTCTTGCCTGTTTATAGGACTTCGCTTTTTCAGGGTTTTCAACGATTGATTTCCAAGCATCAAGCGGATTTTGATGCGCCTGCAATGCTTCCCGCCACAAATTGATCAGTACACTCCGTACGTATGGGTATTTCACACGGAGCGGGCTGTAGATATACCATGAAAAACTGGCCCCTCGCGGACAGCCTCTCGGTTCGAAATCAGGCATATCCGGGCCTGTTGATGGATAATTCAAGTTTTGCCCTTCCCACGTGACAATTCCGTTTTTCACATAAATATTCCAGCTGCAAGACCCCGTGCAGTTGACGCCGTGGGTGGAGCGAACGACTTTGTCGTGCTGCCATCTGTTTCTGTATACATTCTCCCAATCGCGATCTTCGCGGGTGGTTTGGCTATGTTTATTTGAATGGTGTTCGATAGGAGAGAAATAATTCAATCTCCTAAACAACGGACTCATTTTCTTTTTCTTCATGAAAGTTCACTCCTTCCGAGTCAGGTGATGCTAAGTTCACTATAAACAGAGACAGTGTATTTTCTTGTGAACTATGTCACACACTCTGCTTTTTTCACAAAATTTTCACATGAAGGAGAAGGAAGGACTTTCACAGGTTGATGAAGGCTGCGTCCATTCAACGATTAAAAAAACCGGCTCTATTTAAGAACCGGGCTCGGCATTTTCATCTTGTGATGTATGCAAATACCGCAAAAATAATTGATAGGAACAAAAGACGTTTTGCTGAAGCATAGCCAAAAAATTCATTTGCAGCTGGGGATGGTAAGACATCATTTTTTTAAATATGCAATAAGGGATATTAAGAATTAGAATGTCTGAAGTGGCATTGACTTTGATAAAAGGCGATAAATACAGCCCGCCTTTTTCATCTATCGGAAACACATCGCCTTTTTCCCACAGCGCAACGGTTTTCGAGCCTTCAGGAAGCCTCCTGTCCATAAAACGCACACTGCCTTTTAATACAATATAAACGGATTGAGAATGAAGAAAGGATGGAGACTGATCAGATGAGCCGCGGATAAACGTTCCGTTTTTCAGCAAGGTTTCCACAATCGATAGAGGCACTTCTTTAAACATAGGAAGTTGTTTCAGAAATAATAAATAGTCACACCGTTTCATAGGAAAGCCTCCTGTGCTAAGGATAGCTTTAGTGTAGCTCGATTGAGCCTGTACAGCAGTGATATATTTCACAGCTTATATGATGAATGTCACTTACCGGAAGGATGACTGCATTTATAATGACATACAAAAGGAGGATTTCGATGAAGGTGATGATTCCGAATCAGCACGGCGCATGGGCCATGCTGCTGATTCCATTTTTACTCGGGATGGTCAAGGGCGGTCCCGTTCTCTGGCATATTCCGCTCTTCCTAGGCTGGCTTTTCCTTTACTTGGCGGTTTATCCCATTACGCTCGCCTTGAAAAGGAAACAACTCAAGCCCTATCAAAAGTGGATATATGCTTACGGTTTTCCGGCTTGCTGCTTTTTGATGATTTCTGTCTTTCATAAGCCGCCGCTCATCTGGATCGGCGTTACTTTAGTGCCGCTGTTCCTCATCCATATGTATTTTGCCCGCCGAAAAAACGAACGAGCACTGATGAATGATATTGCGGGAGTCTTGTTTTTTTGTTCGGGCGGGCTTGCGAGCTGCTGGCTGGGGACGGGAATTCTTGACGGCTGGGCTTGGTTTATTCTCTCTCAATCTGCTTTATTTTTTATCGGGAGTTCCTTTTATGTGAAGTCGGTCATCCGGGAGAAAAGAAACAGAGGATTTGCATACTGGTCATGGGGCTATCACCTGCTGCTCCCTTTTTTATCCGCTCTTCTCGGAGCAGGATGGGCATTTCTTGCTTTTATCCCAAGCAGCTTGCGGGCATGGTTTTTTCATGGAAGAGATTGGCCCGCGAAAACGATCGGCATTTTGGAAATCGTGAATGCCGGCTTCTTTTTTGCCGTCATGTGCATGTTCATCACAAGATAAAAAAACAAGGACAGCGGTGTCCTTGTTTTTTAGTCAATATTGCAAATCTCCAGCGGACAATTTTCACACTCGATCTCGCATCGCAAATAGTCCAGCTTGTGCAAAATAATTTTTCCGGATTCGTCTATTGAAATGACCCCTTGTTTGCGGAGATCTCCCAGCATACGGTTTACACTTTCTCTTGCCGCCGCGCAGAACTTTGCCAAATCCTGATTTGTCAGCACAATGTTAATCAGAATGCCGTCGCTTCGTTCCACCCCATAGCTGTTTGATAAGCGGATAAGGGTGGAGTAGAGCGCTCCCTTTTTGCCGTGAAGAAGCAGATCCCTGATTTTGGACTGGATTTTCCGGAGGTGGGAGCTCATCCATTTCATAAATTCAAATGTCAAAGCACCGTTTTGGATTAATTCCTTTTCCAGCTTGTTCTTATTAATGACGAGCACCTCGCCATCCTCCAGCACTTTTGCACTGAGCATATACCTTGGCTCCTCGGTGAAAAGTGTTAATTCACCGACAATATCATGCTTTTGGCAGATTCTAAGCGTCAGGTCTTTTCCGTCAGATGTCAGCTTGCCGATTTCAATGAGTCCTGATTGAATCAGATAAAGCTCTTCTGCATCCATTCCTTCCCGAAACAAATACGTGTGTTTTTCCATTTTTCTTTTCGTGCTGATTGATTCCAGCAATTCATGGAGATCGCTGGAGATCAAATCACTATCAGATGGTCGAACAGAGAGAAAATTCATGAGCTCACCTCGAAGAAAGTCACGTTGCGTATGTTTATTGTAACGTGACTTGATTTGCACTCACCCAGAAAAAACTAACAATCTTGTGAATGGATCATTATGAATCAAGACTCTGACTGTTTCTCTCCGTGTGCGTTTTCATTTTTTGCTGCCAATACATCCATATGACAAGGACAAAGCTGGCTAACGCTACTTCAGAAAGCGCCATAAAGCCGATCGCGTATTGGCCTGTTGCCTGAAATACACTCGCCAAAATCAGCGGAGGGAAAAATCCTCCTAATCCGCCCATGGCAGACACAATACCATTTGCAATACCCGCTTGCTTCGAAAAATAGAAAGGCACGAGTTTAAAAACGGTCCCGTTTCCTATACCTGAGCAGACCGCCACCGTTAATGTTCCAAACGTATAAAGGCCGATCGTCGGTGAGAACGATAAGATAATGCCTGATAATGTAAGTCCCGCAAAAACGACCATCAGGATGCGAAGCGGGCTTATTTTATCAGCCAGAAATCCGCCTGCAGGCCTGAGCAGCGTTGATACGGCAATAAAGCCAGCTGTCCGCAAACCGGCATCCGCCGGACTCAGCCCAAAATGTTCTGCCAGAAAGTTCGGCAGATAGATAGTGAAGGCGACAAAAGCGCCAAACGTAATAAAATAAAACAGGCTCAAAAACCACAGCACATGATTTCGGTAAACGGCCTTGATTTGAGTTTTCACGGAAACATTTACTTTCTTCTCATGCCGATCACCGAACAAAACGTGCAGCAACGCGAAAAACGCCAGCAAAACCAGATACATCTGGACAGTTGCTTTCCATCCCGCAGCTTGAGCGATTACCGGCGCGGCAAATGTGGTAATCGCGGTTCCAATGTTTCCGGCTCCGTAAATCCCATTGACGACACCGTGCTTTTCTTTCGGATAATATTTCGGAAGGGATGTCACCCCAATGGAGAACACCGCTCCCCCGATCCCTAAGAAAAAACCGCCTGCGATTAAATCAAATAGTGAGTTTGCGATACTGATCCAAAACACAGGAAACAAAAGCAAGATGAAGCTGATCATAAACATCAGCCGCGCGCCAAACCTGTTCGTTAAATACCCTAAAGGAATGCGGAGAAGCGACCCGAGGATAACGGGAATCGCCGTCACCAAAGAGATCTCGCCTTTACTCAAATGAATATCTAATGTGATTTGAGAAATGAGTGATGAAATCAGCACCCACACCATAAATCCTGCCACTAAGCTTAATGACTGTAACGATAATTGAATGTGTTGACGGTTGATCATTCGGCTTGCCCCTTTCAATGATTCAATATCAGTCTTATCATACAAAAACCCGGCAAACAGGATTGTGAAATACATCACACGTTCTACCCATAAAAAAAGGACAAAGCCCGAAGACTTTGTCCTTTCGTCATCATTACATTTTTTCCGGAGCCGATACGCCGATCAGCTGAAGCGCATTGTTCAGCGTAATTTGCGTTGCCTTCATTAAAGCGAGGCGCGCGCGGCTTTTCTCTTCATTTTCTGGATCGATGACTTTCTCCGCGTTGTAGAAGCTGTGCAGAGCAGATGCCAGATCATAAATATAGTTTGTGACACGGTGCGGAATTCGTTTTTCCGCCGCTTCCGCCACTGCCTCAGGGAAGCCGCCGATCGTTTTCAGCAGGTCATATTCTTTTTCTGATTGAATAGGGCTGAAATCAAGATCCGCCGCCGGCTTAAGCCCCTGCTCTTCTCCTTGGCGAAGCATGCTGCAAATACGGGCATGTGCGTATTGTGCATAATACACAGGGTTTTCGTTAGATGTTGATACAGCAAGATCCAAGTCAAAATCCATGTGCGTATCAGCACTGCGCATCGCGAAGAAGTAACGCACGGCATCCAAGCCGACTTCTTCAATCAGGTCGCGCATCGTTACCGCTTTACCCGTCCGTTTGCTCATTTTCATTTTCTCGCCGTTTTTGTAAAGGTGAACGAGCTGAATGATTTCCACTTCAAGCGTTCCTTTTTCATAACCAAGCGCTTCGATTGCCGCTTTCATGCGCGGGATATAGCCGTGGTGATCGGCGCCCCATACGTTGATCAGCTTATCAAAGCCGCGGTCAAGCTTGTCCTTATGGTACGCGATATCAGGAAGCAGGTACGTGTACGTGCCGTCCTTCTTGATCAATACGCGGTCTTTATCATCGCCGAACGTCGTGGAGCGGAACCAAGTCGCACCGTCTTCTTCATAGACATGGCCTGTTTCTCGAAGTGCTTCAAGCGCCGTGTCGATTTTGCCGTTTTGGTACAGTGACGTTTCGGAATACCACACATCAAATGGCACACGGAAGTTTTCCAAGTCCTTGCGCAGCTTTTCCAGTTCGTATTTCAGGCCGTATTCACGGAAAAATGCGAGGCGTTCGCTTTCCTCTTCGTTGACGAATCGGTCGCCGTATTCCTCAGCGAGACGCTTTCCGATCGCAATGATATCCTCGCCGCGGTAGCCGTCCTCCGGCATCGGTTTTTCCAAGCCGAGCGCTTCAAAGTAACGAACTTCCACAGAAAGCGCCAAGTTGTTGATTTGGTTTCCGGCATCGTTAATGTAGTATTCGCGGCTCACATCGTAACCCGCTTTTGACAGCACATTGCACAGAGAATCACCGACAGCCGCACCGCGGGCATGGCCAAGGTGAAGGTCTCCCGTCGGATTTGCTGATACGAATTCGACTTGAACGCGTTCACCGTTTCCGATGTTCGTTTCTCCGTATGCTTCCCCAGCTTCCAATACAGATGGAATCAGCTTCGTTAAATATTGATTATTCATATAGAAATTGATAAAACCCGGGCCGGCGATATCGAGCTTTTCGATTGAAGCCTTTCCTTTATCAAAAGAAGCGACAATCTCTTCAGCAATTTGGCGAGGCGCTTTTTTCGCGATTCTGGCAAGCTGCATCGCCATATTTGTTGAATAATCTCCGTGTGTTTTATCTTTCGGTGTTTCTAAAACGACATTAGGAATCTGGCTTTCTTCAGCCAGTCCCGCTTTCAGAACGGCCGCTTTGATTTCTTCTTTCAGCACGTCCTTCATTTGTTCCGCAATGTTCATGCGTGAGTTCCTCCCTCATACGTGATCGTCATATTATGTAAATGCTGCTGCTCGTCTCCGACATGCATGTCATATGCGATGCTGATTCGGCCTTTTTCTTCACTGAGATCAGATTGAATCGATTTTGTGCTTGTTTCCAGCTCAAGCTCACCAAATGACATTTTATATTTCGCAATTGTGGAAGCTCCCGTTATGAAACGCTGATTCATTTTAACAGCGCCTGACCTCATGATCAGGACTTCGCCTTCGCTCACCTTCACAATCGTTTTTACTTTGCCTAGGTCGTGTTCTTCATAATAAGATAGATACACTTTTTGTTGTTTTACATAGTAAAATCCGGTAGTACGGAATTCGATGACTTCCTCATTTCCGTCATCCTCGATCACAGACTTCACATGGAGTGTTATCGGTGTCTCTTGTTTCATTTTGACACGTCCTTTTCATCATTCCACTTTGACTTGAATAGTATAATCATTCAGTTTGTAAACTTCAACTGCTTCTATCTTACCATCATTGCTCATTAGATTTGAAGATAAACCTCATAAAAAGGAGTTCCTTATGAGAAGAGAAAATCATATCACTAATTGCCCACAGGAAATGTTACATTTTTCTGAAATCTATCATTTTGAATTCACATTTTCTTCAAAATATATGTATTGAAATGGTAATTTAATAGTTTTATGATAAAAGCACAACATAGATCTGCTAGAAAAAACAAAAAAAGGGAGGATTCAATTATGAAAAAAGCTATTATTGTAGAAAACAAAGGTTGTGCAACATGCTCGATCGGAGCCGTTTGTCTAGTGGACGGTCCTATCCCTGATTTTGAAGTTGCCGGTGCAACAGGTCTATTCGGTCTTTGGGGATAAGGTTCTCCAAAAAGGGCATAGTCATTTCTGCTATGTCCTTTTTAAGTAAATTACAATTTTTAACTAAAATCTACCTCTTGGTTATACATACACAATTGTTTTTCATTTGAATCACATGTATAGGGGATGGTATTTTGTTTATAGAGCAGATGTTTCCATTTATTAATGAAAGTGTAAGAGTTCACCAGCTTCCTGAGGGCGGCGTGTTAGAAATCGACTACTTGCGCGATAATGTCTCCATTTCAGACTTTGAGTACTTGGATCTTAACAAAACGGCTTACGAGCTTTGCATGCGAATGGATGGGCAAAAAACGGCTGAGCAAATTTTAGCGGAGCAATGCGCGGTGTACGATGAATCACCGGAAGACCACAAGGACTGGTATTACGACATGCTCAACATGCTCCTCAACAAACAGGTCATCCAGCTTGGAAATCAGGCCGGCCGCCACACCATCACCACGAGCGGAAGCAATGAGTTTCCGATGCCGCTGCACGCCACCTTTGAGCTGACACACCGCTGCAATTTGAAATGCGCCCACTGTTATTTGGAAAGCTCACCGGAAGCGCTCGGCACCGTGCCGATTGAGCAGTTCAAGAAAACGGCTGATATGCTGTTTGACAACGGTGTATTGACTTGCGAAATCACGGGCGGTGAAATTTTTGTCCATCCGAATGCAAATGAGATTCTTGACTATGTGTGTAAAAAATTCAAAAAGGTCGCTGTCTTAACGAACGGAACACTCATGCGAAAAGAGAGCCTGGAGCTTTTGAAAGCGTACAAGCAAAAAATCATCGTCGGCATTTCTCTCGATAGTGTGAATTCCGAAGTCCACGACTCCTTTAGAGGGAGAAAAGGCTCTTTTGCCCAAACTTGTAAAACGATAAAATTGTTGAGTGACCACGGTATATTTGTCAGAGTCGCTATGTCCGTTTTCGAAAAAAACATGTGGGAAATCCATGATATGGCCCGGAAGGTTCGAGATCTCGGGGCGAAGGCGTTCTCTTACAATTGGGTTGACGATTTCGGAAGAGGCAGAGATATCATCCACCCCACAAAAGATGCCGAGCAGCACCGCAAGTTTATGGCATACGAGCAACATGTCATTGATGAGTTTAGCGATCTGATTCCGATTATCCCTTATGAGAGAAAACGCGCGGCCAATTGCGGCGCCGGCTGGAAGTCTATCGTTATCAGCCCGTTTGGAGAAGTACGTCCGTGCGCGCTCTTTCCGAAGGAATTTTCATTGGGAAATATTTTTCATGATTCCTATGAGAGCATCTTTAACTCCCCTCTCGTCCATAAACTGTGGCAAGCGCAAGCGCCGCGGTTCAGCGAGCATTGCATGAAAGACAACTGCCCGTTCAGCGGCTATTGCGGAGGCTGTTACTTAAAAGGGCTGAACTCTAACAAATATCACCGGAAAAACATTTGCTCCTGGGCGAAAAATGAACAATTAGAAGACGTGGTCCAGCTTATTTAGGAGGGAAACGCTTTGTCACCATCACAAAGAAGAATTTTACTGTATATCCTATCATTTATTTTTGTCATCGGCGCAGTCGTCTATTTTGTCAAAAGCGATTATTTATTTACGCTGATTTTCATTGCCATTGCCATTCTTTTCGGGATGCGCGCGCGGAAGGCTGACTCGCGATGAGCATTTTGGATATACACGGTGTATCCGTTTGGTATGAACGGGACAACGTCATCTTAGAACATGTGGATTTACAGTTAGAAAAAGGCGCTGTTTACGGATTGCTTGGGGTGAACGGCGCCGGAAAAACGACCTTGATTAATACGCTGACAGGGGTCAACCGCAATTTCAGCGGGCGCTTTACACTGTGCGGCATTGAGGCTAATGCCGGCATGCCGCAGAAAACATCAGATCAGCTGAAGACTCAACGATACTTCGCCGCCGATTATCCGCTGCTGTTTACAGAAATTACGGCGAAGGACTATGTGTCTTTCGTCCATTCGCTTTATCAAAAGGACTTTTCAGAGCAGCAGTTTGCCAGTTTGGCCGAGGCCTTTCATTTTTCAACATACATCAATAGAAGAATTTCGGAGCTGTCCTTGGGGAACAGGCAAAAGGTTGTGTTGATGACAGGCTTATTGCTGCGCGCTCCCCTGTTTATTTTGGATGAGCCGCTCGTCGGTTTGGATGTGGAATCGATAGAGGTCTTTTATCAGAAAATGCGCGAGTACTGCGAGGCAGGCGGAACCATTTTGTTTTCTTCCCATCTGCTTGATGTCGTGCAGCGATTTTGTGATTATGCGGCCATTCTTCACAACAAACAGATCCAAAAAGTCATTCCGATTGGAGAGGACACCGATTTGCGGCGGGAATTTTTCGAGGTGATCGGCCATGAGTAACCTATTTCCCACCATGTCTCTGCTGTTCAAACAGCTGTACAGCCGGCAAGGGAAAAAGGACGTCATCCGCATTGCCGCAGGGCTTACGATTCTGGCCGTATTTGAAATTGGGCTGATCCGCCAAGCCGACATTGACGAATCGGTGCTGGGAAAAACGTATATCATACTTGCGCTTCTTTTGATGAACGCGTATATGGTGTTTCTTTCCGTGACATCACAATGGAAGGAATCTTATATGAAGCTGAGCTGCCAGCTGCCAATTTCTTCACGGAACTTTTGGCTCGCTCAGAGTGTCGTTCTGTTTGTCGACACCTGTTTGAGAAGAACGTTATTCTTTTTTATTTTACCGCTGTTCTTATTTGGAAACGGAACGCTGTCTGGGGCGCAAACATTGTTCTGGCTCGGCCGGTTTTCGTTTTTTACCGTTTACTCAATTATTTTCGGAGTTGTGCTAAGCAACCATATCGTCAAAAAGAAGAACTGGATGTTTCTGCTGCATGCGGCGGTATTCGCCTGTGTATGCCTCAGCACCGCTTTTGCGCCGGCGGTTACGATCCCGCTATGCGCTGTGCATATGCTGTGGGCGGTGATGATTGACTTTCCTGTCTTTCTGCAGTCGCCTCTGCAGCAGAGTAAGATGCATTCTTTTTTGCGGAGATCTGAATTTTCGTTTTATAAAAGAGAATGGAACCGATTCATCTCCTCTAAAGCGATGCTGTTAAATTACGTGGTGATGGCGGCGTTCAGCGGCTTCTTTTCGTTTCAGATGATGAAGACCGGCATCTTCAATCAGCAAGTGATTTATATTGTGGTTTCCGCCCTTTTGCTGATCTGCTCGCCGATCGCTCTTTTGTATTCGATTGAAAAAAACGACCGGATGCTGCTCATCACGCTTCCGATTAAACCGAGAACGATGTTTTGGGCGAAATATCGTTTTTATTCTGGCCTGTTGGCAGGCGGATTTCTCCTTGTCGCTGTCATTGTGGGCTTTATCAGCGGCCGGCCGATTTCGGCCCTCACTTTTGTGCAGTGCATGGAATTGCTGCTGGGGGGAGCGTTTATCCGGTTAACCGCGGATGAAAAAAGGCCGTCCTTCAGCTGGCAGACGGAGCAGCAGCTCTGGAGCGGTTTCTCAAAATATCGGTCTTATCTGTTTTGTCTTCCCCTATTCATAGCCACGTTAGCCGGCGCCGCTGTCTCCTTGGCGGTTATTCCGATTGCCGGGCTGATCATAGTCTATTACCTGCAAAAACAGGATGGTGGTTTCTTTGATACAAGCAAAAGAGAACGGCTTGGAAGTTAACCTGCTGAAGACTCATCAATTTTCAACAATCTCAATCGCCGCGAGCTTTCTGAAGCCAATCGAAAGCGCGGCGGAGCCTGAAGAAGAAACAATCTATTTTTACGGCGCGGCCGCACATCTGAAGCAGCAAATCATCGACGCTTTCGGTTATGCGGCCGGCAGCCGCTTCATGTATTCAGCGAATCTCTTTTTTGACCAGCAGCTGAAAACTTGCGGAACCCGTTTGATTCACCCGTTATATGACAAGAATCTTCATGTTGATGCCCTGATAAAAACATTTGCAGACATGTCCTTCCCTTCTTCTCTTGCAGCCGATGCTGTTGAAAAGGCAAAGGATGAACTGCTGCTCAAAATCGAAAAGAAATTCGCTGACCCCTTCTCTTACTCCGCAGCACGCTTGGCGGAAGAGGCCTTCGGAAACCCGATGTACGGCACTGCCATGTTTGGGCGAAAAGACAGGATACAAGCAATCCACCCTCACCGGTTTTTAGATGCAGCTGACTTCATCGTTGATTTATTGTCGCAGCATAAACAGCTGAACATATTGGGACAGATACAAGCATGTGGTATCCCGGAACAAGCAGCACAAGCCACCTCCTTGACAGCCGGAAGGATCCTCGTGAACCGGCAGTTTTTTGAAACAGAGACACGCAGTGCAGCAGGCCCTTCTGTCTTGACACTCGGATTCGACTGCGGGGAGATGAAAAATGCCAGCGATTATATCAAAATCCAGCTGATAGACGGATTACTCGGAAAGTATGGACATTCCGCTTTATTCAAGCATTTCCGCGAGAAGGACCTGGCAGTCTATCACGTCATCACCCGTTATGACGTCATGAACAATCTGCTGCTTGTTTCTATATGTACGGATCAGCTTCATGAAAAGGAGATTCCCCCGCGCGTTTTGGAAGCTGTCTCACATTTTCAAGTGAATGAGCGGGAACTAGAACAAGCCAAGCAATTTTTACGCAATGAAATGCTGCTGCAGTTTGATTCTCCCGAAGGACTTTTGTCCTATATGGGGATCCTGCGCCGCTTCTCCTGCACGAAAGAAGACTTGGTGGACGGCATCTCGGCGGTGACATGCCGTGATGTAATGCAATTCATAGCGACTATCCATTATATCGGAGCTCATGTAGTAAGGGGATGAAGAGATGGACAAGAAAGCTTTTTTTCAGCATCTGGATGAACGAACCGATATCAAATACACAGACAGCGGGCTGAAAATATTCAGATTGAAATTCCCCCGCGCCCATCTGCGGCTGTGTAATGTGAAAATTGATTTTGGAAGCCGTGATGTCTGCGTACGGTCAGAGTGCGGTGACACGATGCTCCCGTATGGCACAGCGCATTTTTTAGAGCATCTTCTCTTCTGGCATAACGGCCGCAATCTGTACAGTGATTTTTTTGCGCACGGCGCGCTTTTAAACGCGTTCACCACCTACACCGATACCAATTTCATGTTTACCTCATTGCCAGAGCGGCTCAGACAGACGATCCCCATCCTGCTGGATGCGTTATGGAACCACTCATTTGATAAGAAAATGATCACTCAGGAAAAAGCTGTGATTACAAGCGAAATTCAAACAGCACTCCTCAATCATCAGCTCTCTTACCATTATCAGCTGATCAGCATGCTTTCTCCCGCCTCACCTGCCGCCGTCTTCCCCGCGGGCAGAACCGAGGACATTGAGGCGCTGGACATTCGCGATTTACAGAAAGCCTACAAGGCCGCCTATCAGCCCCAGCGGATGACGCTGTTTTTGCTCGGAGGCTCAGAAGACACGGAAGACCTTTTGCCTCCCCGCTTTCGAATAGAAAAGCGTCCAGATCATATAGCAAATAGAACAATCATCTCCGCATGCCCTCCACCAGCTCTTTCACAAAATATAGTGCTGGGTGATGAGGAGCAGATGGAAAACACATGGACCGGGATGCAGATCGGCGCACTTCCCGGGCAAAACGATCTGTTGACGGCAAAGCTTTATTGGGACATTGCGTCTCGAATTTTATTTCAATTAGATTCACCGTTTTTTCAGGAGATTCAGCAAACATACCGTCTGGAAATCGATCGCTTGTCAGCCGAGGCTCACCTTTATGAGGATGGCGGTTTTTTGATCCTGCACAGTCAAGGAGCGCATTCTTCAGCTTATATCGATGTTGCTTCCTACTACGTCAAACAGCGAAAAGAACAGATTGCGGACTGGCTTCAATACGGCAAGGATTCTTTGACGGACGCCATCATCTATGACAGCGATTATGTGCGTAAGTGCTTCGAATGGGCAGCCGAGTGTGACCGGTGCAATTGTTCATTTCTCGACATGTACGGCATCATTCACGAAATGAATACCCAGGATTTCTTATTTCTCATTGATGCGTTGGCATCCTCCAACAAAGCGGTCATTCACGTTTCTCAGAAAGAGGCGATCGGACAATGAAAAAAGGCACTGTCTTTACCATGTTATTGATGCTTGCAGGTATGGCGGCATATTCCTTCGGCTGGGTTCAGACCGTCGCCGAAGCCGCTGCCCAATATGTACAAATGATTGATAACGATGCTGTGCGGCTCGGTCTGCTGGCTTGTATCGCTTCCGTCCTGATGCTGCCCGCTTTTCTCTATCTTCACTATGTCACCCAATCCGTGAAAAACATGACAGCAGCTTTTCAGAAACTCACACAGTCTCATCAAAGCTGCTGCGACTTCCAGCAACATAGATTGTGCAGCAGCTATGCCAACGATGTCAAAGCGCTGCGTAACAGCTATAAAAACGTCCGCCAAACATACGTGATGGCTGCTGTATTATGCCAAGTCATCATATTCGGATGCATGTTCGAAATCGTCAAGGCCGTCCCTTTCCGCTTTCACACGCCCCTTGCCGTATCAATGGGACTCGCGGTGTTACTGATTTTGTATTTATTGTATTTTATGCGGACGTACTTGCTGCAGCTTTTCCAGCATGGCAGCCTGTTCAAAAAAGTGCTTGCGGGAGCGCTGACAGGAGCTGGGGTCTGGTGGATGCTCAGTTTCACCATAAGTGAACTGCTCTTTTTGATCATCCTGGCTGCCATCCAGCAGATCGGCTCATTTATTTATAAACGATTGTCTTATCGCAGCTCTGCTTCTCTCGATCTATGAAATCGCTACATTGCAATCGCAGACGGGCCCGCGCCAACCGGGATCACCGCCACAGCTGTATAATCGCTCGTGCGGTACACGGTCACGGTATTGTCGTCGGGCTGTGCTGCATAAATGTACTGATTATCAGGTGTTACAGCGAGATCAGAGACGCCGGGGAGAGAGGCAGTTGTTATAAAGGTATGCTGCGCTGTATCTACGACAGTGAGATTCTCCGGGAATGCCTCAAAATAGGGCTCAAGGAAAAACGCACGAGTCCCGTCAGCAGAAAAAACAATTGTAATTAAACCGTCAAACGGTCTGTTAATTCGTGAAGATTCGCTAAATGTTGTCAAATCTATCACAGAAACGATATTCGGCCTTAGCTCACCATTTTCCAGATAAGCAAAATCCCCTATTATCGGGGTGACAATTAAATTTGGTGTCTCAAAGTTACTTAAACTTTCGATCAGCTGTCCGGTGTTTAGGTCATATTTATTAACGACCCAAATTACAGAGTTGGTCGTATAGAAAAACTGTCCGTTAGGGTCTAGGGCAAAATCGTCCGCAGCGGGTGACACCGTGATTGTATTGGTAATGGTTTGCGAGGAAATATTAATTTCATAAATGGAGCTGCCCCCTGCGAGAATATAAGCAAATTCTCCCCCAGTTTCAAACTGGATTTTTCTTGGGGCTCCTGCAAGAGGGATGGTTTGTGTAACCGTTAATGTTTCGTTGTTAATGATCGATACAAGATTCGCATTCCTATGGAGAACATACGTATACGCTTTATTCAAGGTAACACCCAAATCAGTCGGGATATCAGATAAAGAAATGGTACTTACAAGAGTATTTACGTCAGCATCAATGACCGAAACCGTGCTGTCTCCAGTGTTTACAGTAAACACGTAAGATCGCTGATCCGGTTCGGGCACAAGCACAATCGTGCCCGTCACCGATAAAGGACTGCCATAGAATGGCGGAACGACAACAAGGTTCTCGATCGTAATGTCACTGACATCCGGGCAATCATCGGGCTCATCGGAATAATAGACGACTTGGTCAATCTCTGCATTGCGGATGACAGAAACAGACCCGTTCCCTTGTCCATATTGATTTCGCACTGGTGAGACGCTGACGAGAAGCGTAACAGTTCCCTGCAGGCGCACTGCGAATTGAACACCGATTTCATCAGGCTCAGGCCCCGTCTCAATGAAACAGCGTTCAATGACACAAGAAAGGCTGTCTGCATTCCACGTCACGTTTGCAACAGCTTCAGCCGGATCAACGACAAACCCCTCAGGCAATTCAATCGGCGCTTGAAACATCGCTTCACGGCTTGCTTCTTCCTCGCAAAAACATAAACATTCTTCTTGTGCGGCTCCTGCTTTTTCTTTAAAGGAAAGCTTGTTATTTCTCATATCTTCACTTCCTTTTCAGACATACACTGCTCACGCAGATACAACAGAATATGGAAGGTGTATTTGTTTGCTTGTACAAATTGTCGGGGATAATAGTGGATTTTTGAAATAATATCCGCAGACATGCGGTGTAACGAAAGAAAACATTGCGGTTTTTTTGCGCTTCTCACATGAATGATGATGATAAAATATGACATATATTGAATAATGAAGGGAGGGATTTGCAAACGTGACAGGTGTCATATCTTCTTCTTCCGTCGGAGAAAAGATTAACGAATGGTATATGTACATACGCCGATTCAGCATACCCGATGCAGAATATTTGCGAAGAGAAATCAAACAAGAGCTGGATCAAATGGAAGAAGACCAAGATCTTCATTTGTACTATTCACTGATGGAATTCCGGCACAACCTGATGCTTGAGTATCTTGAACCACTGGAAAAAATGCGGATTGAGGAACAGCCGAGATTATCTGACCTGCTGCTTGAGATTGATAAAAAACAGGCTCGTTTAACTGGAGTCCTTGATTATTACTTTAATTTTTTCAGAGGAATGTACGAATTGGATCAGCGGGAATACCTGTCGGCTATCAAATTTTTTAAAAAAGCCGAAAGCAAGTTGATATTCGTGAAGGATCGGATAGAAAAGGCTGAGTTTTTCTTTAAGATGTCTGAATCTTATTACTATATGAAACAAACGTATTTTTCAATGGACTATGCACGGCAGGCGTATGAAATATACAAAGAACATGAAGCGTATAATATAAGATTGCTTCAGTGTCACTCTTTATTTGCTACCAATTTCTTAGACCTGAAACAATATGAGGATGCCATCTCACATTTTAAAAAAGCTTACTCTATGGCGGAAGCTGAGAATCAGCCCCAATTGATGGGGAGAACTTTGTACAACATCGGGCTTTGCAAAAACAGCCAAAGCCAATATGAGGATGCCGTAGCATATTTCAAAAGAGCAATAGCTGTTTTTGAGGAATCTAATATTCTTCCTTCCCTGCCCCAAGCCTATTTTTTAATTACACAAATACATTATAAATTAGGAAAAATGGATAAAGCACACGCATATCATAGTAAGGGAACGGCTTATTCTCAAAAGGCCGGAGATTCAATCTATTTATCGGAGTTTGAATTTTTGAAATCTTTATACTTATCAGGCCCTGATGAAGAAGCAATTCAAAGGTTCTTTGATTTCCTCGAAAGTAAAATGCTGTATGCCGATCTTGAGGATTTCGCTCTCGATGTGGCAAAATATTATCATGAACGTGAAAATTTTCAAAAAGCTTCTGCTTATTTCCTGAAGGTGGAACAAGTAAGGCAACTTATTCAAGGAGGAGTGAGATTGTATGAAATTGAAGTCTAAACTGTTACTCTCTTGTCTGGCCCTAAGCACTGTTTTCATCGCAACGAATATTGCAAATGCACCTGCACACCAAATTGAAGTTGCACAGCGAGGAATGATTTAACCGCATAAAAATATAAAAAGGGAACTGTTATTTCATTAACAGTTCCCTTTTTATATGTATATACGTACTTGTAAACTCATTAATTTACTCCTCTAATCTATATCAGAAGACTAACAGGTATAAAAATATGAATTTTTTCCTATAATTTCATTTACTTTCCCTGTATTATACATTATTATATATAGGACTTAAGTTATTTAAATCTTCAATTGAAGAATACTCGGAGGAATAATAACAAATGAAATTTAAAGTTAAAAAACATATAAGTAAACTGTTTATAATATTTGGACTTGCTGTTTCCTCTTTTGGAGTCACAAGTGCTGTGCATGCCGCTGCCAATATTTCTGATTCAACTGTCCATTTTACTTTTAGACAATGGTCTCCTTATGATTATACAACTGCACGCAGAAAACAGAACAATAGCTCTATGTATATGAAAGTAATAAGCTCTGACAAGAATAACAGTTTTGATGTTTGGACTGAAGCAGATGCTAACGTCCACTCTAAAGGACGAAACTGGAAAAACGTATCAGGAGACAAACATGAAGGAGAAGTAAAGCCAGGAAACACTTATTTATTTGTGAACACAGCAGTTGAAAGTTATGGTAAAAATGTTCCCGTTCGATTTGGGGGATGGAGCTTTGAGTATAATTCGTACAAAACAAATTGGAGTCCTGACAGTAAAAAACCAAAAGGCAAATACATAGAATATTAATGTTTGTGCCTTTATAATTTTTAAGCGGTTTTACGATAAGTAAAACCGCTTTTTTAAAGTTTATATTTCCCTTAAATTCATTGTGTTGAGTTATAAATGTGGTAATATATGAAATTGATTATCTTATTCATTTTATTAACAGGAGGTAGACACATGGCCAATTTCTTTATATACAGGCTTTTAAAAAGCAAGTCACTATATTTTTCACTTTTAATTAGCACTCTCATAGTGCTATACCAGTACTTAAGTATTGCGGTGTTTAATAATAATTCAAATCTGCCTTACGAAGTTCACAAATCACCTTTTTTATCGAATATACTACAGGGTAATACTGTTATTCCTTCGATAATATGGTTGATGATACTTCCTATTTTGGCTACCTTGCCAATTGCAAGTCTATATAGATTTGATGTGAATTCTGGATATTTTATAAACACTATAATAAAAACAACTAAAAGAAAATACTTTAACACACTTATCGTGTTTAATTTCTTATGCTCTTTTTTGATCATTATAATTCCTTTAAGTATTAATTTATATTTATTTATGATGACTTATCCATCCATTAAACCTGATGGAATCATAAATTACATGCAAAATGTAGTTTCTAATGGTAGTGACCTTGCCAATATTTATTATGAACATCCACTGCTCTATACGTTAATCCTAATTCTTATAAATGGATTATACGGTGCTATCTTATCAACAATAGGGCTATCTTTTTCTTTTTTCATTAAGAAAACTTATTTTGTATATATTATACCTTTTGTTGTGAACTTAATCGGCATTACTATCTTGAATCCTGATTATAATCCTCAAAGATATATTATTAACAAAAACGGTTTTTTTAATTTAGGAATATTTTCTTTATTAAACTTAGCATTAATTATATTAGGACTTTTAATATTTTTATGGGGTAAAAAGCGCCGTGTTTTATTATAATCTTTTAAAACAAAAATTCGTTAGTAAATATTTTGGATTTTCTATCCTTTTTTCTATCAATGCAATAATGATATTTATATTTTTTAAGAGAGCAATAAAGACACAAAGTGATCATATCATCGATCAAATCTTTACATATCAGCACCTTGTATTATTGATAGCTCCATTAATTGTAGTATTCACTCTATTAGTGTCTTCCGATTATTTCATGGATCATGCTGTGATTCGGCTGAATAATTCATTTAAGATAGTAGGGTACTATTTCCTTAAAAGCATTTCTTTTTCAGCTATACTAGGCATTATTGTTATGGCAGAAATCTATATATTGTGCTTTACATATAATATCGATAATAATTTGTTAACTGTTAGTAATTTTTCAACTCATGTATTCGCCTATATATTTATTGCTTTTTTGACATCTTTTTTAATCCTTTTAACAAATCAAATATTAGTTGTAATAATAGAATTAGTTTTATTTTTATTTGATTATCTAGAATGTAATGGCCTTCTCTTCTTAAATGGATTTTTATTAGATTTTGATGTTTTAAAGGATCTATTGGTATTCAGAGTAGGGCTGATGTTTATTTTGTTCGGAGTATGTATTCAAATAGTTAAAAAACAAGATTATTTGAAGCCTAACGACCAGAAAGGAACGTACTGATGCATTCTATTTTTCATTTATTAAAAAGGGATATTATGATGAGGCTGCATGATTGTAAAGCAACTTTTCTTTTTATAAGTTTGGCAGCTTTGCTAATCTATTTTGTGTCTTTTTGGAATAGTTATAAATCTGGCCAACTAGACCAGCACCATATTTTAAATAATTATATGAATGTCTTTCATTCACTAAACTTTTTTGAATTACATGAGCTTTATTCACAACATAAATTTTCAATTCCCTTTACGTGGATTTGCTTTCAGGTATTCCCTTTACTTATTATTGGGCATTTTTCATATAATGATTTTCAAAAATCAGGAACTTTATTAATACCTAAATTAAACAATAAAATAGCTTTTTGGTTGAGCAAGATGTTTTCCTTATGTTTTTTTTGCCTGATAATCTGGATTGTCTGGTTTTCATTCTATTTCATTTTCTTTCTAATATTCAAAGGCACAATAGTAATTGGAGAAATCAAACCTGTTCTTGCTTTAATGTTAATTCAATTTTTAGTGACAGTTGTTTATACTCTAGTTTTTGAAACATTAACGTATTTCTTTTCGTTTATTATTTCATTAGTTATTTCAATTGTATATCTCATCATATCCATATTTGTTCAAACAAAATTCTTTTTTACTTCGTTAGCTATACCAGGCAGATGGTATTTCGCCGATCATTCACCAATAAATATGATGTATTCTAATGGCTCTGCCATTCACTTTCCAATATTTATTGGTGTAATTACTTTATTTTGCACCTTATGCTGTTTTATAGGATTACTTCTCATCAAAAAAATAGACATTTTAGGAGATTATTAATTATGACTGCATTTATAGAATGTACAAATGTTTATAAGAAGTTAAAAGGAAATCTTGTACTTAATGATATTAATTTAACTATCAAAAAAAATGAGTTTGTAGTATTAAAAGGACATAACGGCTCTGGAAAAACAATGATTTTAAGAGCAATCGCAGGGCTTTTAAAATTAACCAAAGGGCAAATTACTGTCAACAATCTCGTTATAGGAAAAGATACAGATTTTTCTAGAAATACTGGGATATTAATTGAATACCCCAGTTTTATACCTGTCTACACCGGTTATCAAAACTTGAAATTCTTAGCTTCAATTAATAAGAAAGTTTCAGACCAAGAGATCCGAAAAATGATTGAGCAAGTAGGATTAGATCCTGAAGACAAACGTAAGGTAAAACGTTATTCCTTAGGAATGAAGCAACGGTTAGGACTGGCACAAGCACTAATGGAGTCTCCATCACTGCTGCTTTTAGATGAACCGACTAACGCACTGGACAAAAAAGGAATTCAGCTAATCACTGATTTATTGAAAAAAGAAAAAGAAAAGGGAACTACAATAGTCGTTGCAAGTCATGATGAAATTCTGACTGAAAACAATATTGTAGACAGAGTTATACACATAAGCAACGGTAGACTGGGTGAGGATAATGAATAAACGAGCAATATTGTTAATAACCATTTTTTTAATTATAGTTGCTGGCAGTAGTTTTCGTTATTATAAACTGAATAATCATAATGATAATTACTCTCCTCATATCACAAACATTCCGAAAAACCGTATGATCGATACGGGTGCCGGGATTACTTATCATGTTCTCAAACCATTAAAACCAATTGAATTTATGGATGAGGACCTTAATATGAGAAGATTGTTATACATTTTGCCGCTGGATATAACAAATACATCAAAGCACGAAATAACGCTGGAACAGCTCTCGCCTGATGGAATGAAATATCTTTTTTTTGGTGGCTTTGATCACTACTATAATTTAATGACATATAATTTAGATCTTCCAGAAAAGTATCAATTCAATACTTCAATTCCTGCTGGGAAAACTGTACGAGGCTATGTCGGTTTGAAAATGACAAAAGGTAAAGACGTAAACTTTAATTATAAAAATTTTGATCCCATAACTTCTAAATTATGTGTTTATTATTCCTTGATAAACAAATCAAATAAAAGGATAACATATAAATTCCCACTTAATTAATCTTGTCATCCAATTCAGGAAATCAATTCATATTTCCTGAATTGGATTAGATTTTTATATTGTCTTCCTCCTCTCCTGAAAAGTCAAATTACGGAATTAAATATCTTTCAATTTAATTTTCATCCATATTGATATGATGATTGCCAACACTGCTTCAATGATTTTTATTGAAATCATAATAATTCAAAAACCTCTTATTTCCTCAATATCCCACGTTTAAAAAAATAAAACAAGCCCGTATTGAAAGACTTATATCAGTCAACACGGGCCTACTTTCTTATTTCACAAACCCAAGCAGCATCTCACGGATGATTTTGCTGGCTGTGTTTGCCGTTTGTTCTGAGTGGTCGTACACCGGTGCGACTTCCACTAAGTCGGCGCCCTTTACGTTTACCTCAGAGCGTGCGATTTCATGGACGGATGCAAGCAGTTCTTTAGATGTGATGCCGCCGGCGTCAACCGTTCCTGTTCCCGGTGCGTGTGCAGGGTCTAAGACGTCAATGTCGATTGTGACATAAACTGGACGGCCTGCCAGCTTCGGAAGGACTTCCTTCAGCGGTTCAAGCACTTCAAATTTTGAGATGTGCATGCCGTTTTCCTTCGCCCATTCAAACTCTTCCTTCATGCCGGAACGGATTCCGAATGAATATACATTTTGCGGTCCGATTAATTCTGCCGCTTTGCGGATCGGCGTGGAGTGAGAAAGCGGCTCTCCCTCATAATCAACACGAAGATCTGTATGTGCGTCAAAATGGATAATCGCAAGGTCTGGATATTTCTTGTACATCGCTTTTATGACAGGCCAGGACACAAGATGCTCTCCGCCCATGCCCATTGGGAATTTCCCTTTTTCTAAAATGCTGTCCACGTATTCTTCAATCATATCAAGGCTTCTTTGCGGATTGCCGAACGGCAGCGGAATGTCTCCGGCGTCAAAGAAGTTCAGATCGGCCAGATCACGGTCTAAGTACGGGCTGTACTCCTCAAGGCCGATTGACACCTCGCGAATTCTGTTTGGGCCAAAGCGTGAGCCCGGGCGATAGCTGACCGTCCAGTCCATCGGCATGCCGTAAAGGATGGCGTCCGCCTCTTCCCACTCGGGCCGGCTCGCGATAAATACTTTTCCTGAATAAGCTTCATCAAATCTCATCTATAATACCCTCGCTTTCCTGTAAAAAAGCGCAAGATTCGCTCCTGCGCTATATCGTCATTATTTAATCAGGTCACTCACAAATTTCGGCAGAACAAATGCCGCTTTATGAATGTCTTTTGTGTAATATTTTGTCTCAATATCGAAGAAACGGCTGTCTTCCACTGCAAGCGGATCATATTTTTTCGAACCGATTGTAAACGTCCACAAACCGCTTGGATATGTCGGAATGTTCGCCGTATACAGCTTCGTAATCGGGAAGATTTCCTTCACATCGCGCTGTACATTTGTGATTAATTCAGGCGTAAACCATGGGTTGTCCGTCTGAGCGACGAAAATGCCGTCTTCTTTCAGCGCCTTCGCGATTCCTGCGTAAAATCCTTTTGTAAACAGGTTTACAGCCGGTCCGACTGGTTCAGTTGAATCAACCATAATCACGTCGTATTGATTTTCAGATTTCGCAATGTGCATAAATCCGTCATCCACCTGCACGTCAACGCGCGGGTCATCCAATTTGCCTGCGATTGAAGGAAGGAATTTTTTAGAGTATTCGATAACCTTGCCATCAATATCAACAAGCGTCGCTTTTTTCACGCTCGGATGCTTCAGAATTTCTCTGATGACGCCGCCGTCACCGCCGCCGACCACAAGCACGTGCTCTGGATTCGGGTGCGTGAATAATGGGACATGCGCCACCATTTCGTGATAAACAAATTCGTCTTTTTCAGATGTCATAACCATGCCATCCAAAAACAGCATGTTGCCGAACTCTTCTGTTTCTACCATTTCTAAATGCTGAAACTCCGTTTGTTCTGTATGTAACGTTTTATTAACCTTCAATGTAATGCCAAAGTTTTTTGTTTGCTTCTCTGTGTACCAAAGTTCGCTCAATTGTCATCTCCCTTTCAAGGCTGTATTCATTTATTGTAAGCGTCTTATCAGCTTTTATTCCCGGTTGAAATCTCATTTTCACCTAAGGAAAAAGTATAGAGGATGGCGGGGAAAAAGTAAAGATGCGTCCTGTTTTGCGATGTTTAAAAACGATCTTTTTTTCTCATAATAGTAGAAACATAAAAAAGGGGGAACCCGTTGTGGATGCCATGACAAATAAACGGCTGAGACTGACGCTGAAAACCGTTCGCGCCTTTATCTTTTTAGGAGCTTTGGCGGCCTTGGCGGCAGCTGCTGTGTTTATGACTGTCATTTTAATAGCCAAATACCAAGGCGCTCCCTCGGTGCAAGTGCCGCAATCCACGATTTTGTATGCGAGTGACGGCTCAAAGCTCGGGGAAACGAACTACGGCGAAAAGCGCTATTGGGTCCCCTTAAAGGACATGAATCCAACGATTGTAAAAGCGACAGTGGCGGTTGAAGACCAGAATTTCTACGATCACCATGGCTTTGACTATAAACGCATGGCCGGCGCGGCGCTTGCTGACCTAAAGGCATTTGCCAAGGTTCAGGGCGCCAGCACCATCACACAGCAATATGCGAGGAACTTATACCTTGAACACGATAAAACGTGGAAACGGAAATGGAATGAGGCGTTCTACACGATCCGCCTGGAGCAAAACTATTCTAAGGACGAGATATTAGAAGGCTATTTAAATACGATTTATTACGGACACGGTGCATACGGCATTGAGGCCGCTTCCCGCCTGTATTTCGGCAAGCATGCGAAAAACCTGACGGATGCGGAGGCGGCGCTTTTGGCGGGTATCCCGAAAGGCCCTTCCGGCTATTCGCCGTATGTCAATGAAACGAAAGCCAAGGAACGTCAGAAAACGATTGTGGGGATGATGGAGAAGCAACGGATGATCAGCCAAAAGAAAGCGGATGAACTCATCAAAGAATCACTTTCCTATCAGCCCTTGAATAAACAAGTTTCCAAAAGAAAGGCCCCTTATTTCTATGACAATGCGATGAGAGAGCTTGAGAAAAAGCTCGGCATGACGCGGGAGCAAATTGAAACGAGCGGGTTAAATGTCTACACAACAGTAGATAAACGAATGCAGCGCATCGCCGAGGAGGCCATTACCGAAACGGTTAACGCCGGCTCCGACATTCAAGTCGGGTTTTCAGCCATTGATCCCCGCACAGGAAACGTTCTCGCTCTTGTCGGCGGCAGGGATTATCAAAAAAGCCCGTTTGACCGGACGACACAGGCGAAGCGCCAGCCTGCTTCGACGATCAAGCCGCTGCTGTACTATAAAGCGATTCAGAGCGGATTTACGCCTGTCACTTTGATGAAAAGCGAAGAAACCGAATTTCAAATTGATGCAAAGGGAGAAACCTATTCTCCAAGCAACTATAACGGATATTACGCCAACAAACCGATAACGCTTCTGCAGGCGCTGGCGCTTTCCGACAACATTTACGCTGTGAAAACACATCTTTTTCTGGGCACGAACAAACTCGTTCAAGCGGCAAAGGAATTCGGCATCACCGCCCATCTGCAAGCGCTGCCGTCCCTGGCGCTCGGCACCGAACCCGTGCGCCCGATTGAGATGGTCAACGCCTACGCCATGCTCGCAAATGGCGGGAAACAAATCGAACCGAATTTTATTTCAAGAGTTACGGACGCGGCGGGACATGTGCTGTATGAAAATCCGAATCAGCATAAACAAGTGCTTGATGAAAAAGCCGCCTTTGTCACGGCGAGTATGATGACGGGCATGTTTGATACGGATTTAAACGGCTATACGTCGGTAACCGGACGGACAATCGCCAATCGTCTGACAAGAACGTACGCGGGAAAATCAGGAACCACCAGCGCAGACAGCTGGATGATCGGCTTCAATCCGAAGCTGGCCGCAGGTGTTTGGACGGGCTATGACAAAAACAGCACGATCGACTCGGTCGAAGAAAAAAGCTACGCCAAAACAATTTGGGCGGACTTCATGGAAGATGCGCTCAAAGGTGAACCAGAAATGGCGTTCAAACCGCCAAAAGGCGTAACCGGTGTTTACATTGATCCGAAAACAGGATACTCATCCGGACCTGAATGCGCAGCCAAGCATTACACGTATTTTGTGAAAGGCACAGAGCCAGCAAACGTATGCTATGGGGCGGAACCTGCAAAACAAACAAAAGACCGGCCGCCAGTCAAAGAAAAGCCCGCTTCCGAGAAAAAATGGTGGGACAAATGGCTCGGGCGGAATCATTGAAAATAACCCGGCTCCTCGGAGGCCGGGTTATTCGTATGGTTCGTTCATAATCCATGGAAGCAAAGTGATGCAATCGAGCTGAACAATCGGTTTCGGGAATCCTTCGGGGATAAAGCGGTCATCTCTCGGCAATTCAAATGATATCGTCCAGTTACGGTCCGGGTCCCATTCTTTTTTCCCTTCTATCATACGTCCGACAATAAAATAGCTGGCCACATAAAGATGACGGTCACCCTCAGGGCCGAATTCATTAATATCCGGACAAACAGACGGCTGAAGACCAAACCCCTCAAAAATTTGCACCTTCTCATGCGGCAGTGTTTTCATCACTTCCCTATAATTTTCACAGAGAAGACATCCGCACCTATCAATTTCTTTTTCATACTGCTTTCTCGTTTCTTCTACGTCGGCTTCTATTACCCAGTCACCGACTCGAATGGTTTCGTACATCATATCCCCCTAAAAATGAAAAACCCCGAGTCTTGTTTCGGCTCGGGATTTTCCATGTCCTATTTCTGTATCACCAGTTTACTCAAAGTGCGCGAAAAATAGTTCAAATATTCTAAAAGTTCACAGAAAATTCACAAATCAATTGTCTTCTGGAAGCAGGCCTGCTTTTAACTCATCTGAGGAACGGTCCCATAGGCCCTGATCGTGTTTTTTCAGAAACTCGCCGAGCACACGCTTCGAGCTGTCGTCCATTTTATCGATGATAATGTTCCGCTTCATGGATTTATCCATCAGATTCACATGCTCAGGCAGCGATTTGTAGCCTCTTCTGATGCTTCTGTCGACCGTCATTTCACAGGCCGTCACACCAGCGTAATAAGGCCCCTCTTCTCTTCTGTCAATCGTTACCCACACAAGCCAGTATGGTTTTCCGTTCGGAACTTCCTCTTTATTCGGCAGAAATTTAATTCCTTTTTCAACGGTGCTGCGGGCGTGCATGGCGCCGATGTCAACGAACGCTTCTTTTTCCTCTACATCGACGAATACAGGAGAAATATTATCGAGGCTGAGCGCCCCTACGCCGAAACCGCCGTGTCCGTCTGTCGGATCACTTTTGATAATATTAAACCCGATTGATTTTTTCTTTTTTTCTTCCATAAGTTCTACCTCCTACAAAAGCGGTTGAAATATCGCTGAAAACAGCTTTAAAATCTGATCTCTTCCAGCATTGAGCATCGGCCAAAGCACATAAGATCCGAGCGGTGTCACAAACAAAACCAAAAAGACGATAATGCCGTAGCTCTCCGCCTGCGTCATCTTGGCACGCACTCCCGGCGGAACGAGATCTTCAATAATCCGATAACCATCGAGCGGAGGAAGCGGCAGCAGATTAAATAAAAACAAGACAAGATTCAGCTGTATCCAAATGGAAAAAAACTGATCCAGCCCCGTGCTGAACGCCGCAAGCATCTCCATTCCGTATGCATGCATCAACACTAACAAAAAGAAACCGATAAACGCAAGAATCAGGTTACTGACAGGCCCGGCGATGGATACGAGCACGCCGGCAAGACGCGGTTTCTTAAAGAAGCGGCGATTCACAGGAATCGGACGCGCCCATCCGAAGCCGGCCACCAGAATCAAAATGGTTCCGAACGGATCTAGGTGTTTAATGGGATTCAGCGTCAGCCTTCCTTGTTTTTTGGCCGTATCGTCACCGAATTTGTATGCGACATAAGCATGGGCAAGCTCGTGTATCGTGAACGACACAATTAACGTGATGACGAGATATGGCATTAAAGATAATGGGTAATATAAAAAACTGTCCAAGTGAGATGATCCCTCTTTCTAAAAATGCAAGAATTTACTTTATTCAGTATACTATAAGAAGCCTCTTTTTCTAAAGAGAGGAAACGAGATAAAGGAGGATTCAGCACCCATGCCATACGTAACCGTCAAAATGCTGGAAGGCCGTACAGACGAGCAAAAACGCAATCTGGTCGAGAAAGTAACAGAAGCCGTAAAGGAAACAACCGGTGCTTCTGAAGAAAAAATTGTTGTATTTATAGAAGAAATGAGAAAAGACCATTATGCCGTCGCAGGCAAGCGCCTGAGCGACATGGAATAATCTCTCATAAAGCCGGCGCTTCGCGCACCGGCTTTTTCAATCTCTATTGGGTCAGCTTCTTAAAAATCGTTAATAACGATTTTTTCTCTTCGGATGTCAACTGCTCAAACATGCCGTCAATCAGCTGCTGGCGGTTTTCGATCATTTGCTTAGCCACTCCCCGGCCCGAATCAGAAAGCGTAATCCATACAGTGCGGCGGTCATTGTTATTTCTGGATCTCTCAATAAATCCCTCCTGCTCTAAATGATTCAGAGCGGTGGTTGTGGCTGAGGGAGACAGTGTGACCTCCTTCAGAATATCCTTAATCGTGCAGCTCCCATGTCTGTATATGATCCGCAGAATAAATCCTCTTACATTATTCACGTGTTTCGGAACGGTGGCTTCATCTAATTGCTTCGTGCTTTTCAAATATTTTGTAAGTGCGTGATCCAGCAAATTTGCTTCCAGTTTGTCATGGTCCATGTCAATTTCCCCATTTCGAGATGCATTCATAACATACGAACGATATGATTTACTTATTATTTTACTGATTACGCATAGGGAAAGTCAAAAAAGCAAAATGAGAATTCACCGCTTTTCTCCTAGATACTTCGATTTTTCACCTGTTTGACAAGTTGATCTTTAAAAATCTGGAAAGGAACGTGTTCACTCTGCTGATTTCCGAATTGCCGGACGTTTACCGCACCCTCCTGCTCTTCATGATCTCCAAGCACCAGCACGTACGGGATTTTCTGCACCTGCGACTCTCTGATTTTATAGCCGAGCTTCTCATTGCGCTCATCAACGCCTGCTCTTATCCCCAGCTGTTTCAACTCTGCCTGCACCTTTCTGCAATAGTCCAAATGAACGTGTGAAACCGGTATGACTTGAACCTGAACCGGTGCGAGCCAGACTGGGAAAGCCCCGCCGAAATGCTCGATCAAAATGCCGAAGAAACGATCGATTGAGCCGAAAACCGCTCTGTGGATGACGACGGGACGGACCTTTTCATTGAGTTCATTGATATATGTTAAATCAAATTTTTCCGGCATTTGAAAATCAAGCTGAATTGTCGCGCATTGATGGCTCCGTTTCAAGGCATCTTTTATGTGAAAATCAATTTTCGGCCCGTAAAACGCTCCATCACCTTCATTCACCTCAAAAGGCAGGCCAAGCTCCTCAAGAACGTGTGCCAAGGAACGTTCCGACGCTTCCCAAAGGCTGTCATCGCCTAATGAGTCCTCCGGACGAGTCGAAAGCTCAACTGAATAGTCGAAGTTGAATGTACGATATACCTCATCAATCAGCCGAATCGCTTCTTTAATCTCACTCTCAATCTGTTCCTCCCGAACGAAGATATGGGCGTCATCCTGGCAGAATGTCCGTACGCGAAGCATTCCGTTTAAAGCGCCGCTGTATTCGTGGCGATGCACCTGGCCGAACTCCGCCATCCGAATCGGCAGATCCCGATAAGAATACAGACTGTTTTTAAAGATGAGCATATGGCCGGGACAATTCATCGGCTTCATTGCGAATCTTGCATCATCCACTTCTGAAAAGTACATATTGTCGCGATAATGATCCCAGTGCCCTGACTGCTCCCATAACCGCTGATTCATCATAAACGGCGTACGCACCTCATCGTAGCCGGCCTTTGTTTGCAGCTCGCGCGAGAAGCGTTCCAGCTCATTGCGGACAATCTGGCCTTTCGGCAAATAAAACGGCATCCCCGGCGCTTCCTCAGAAAACATAAACAGCTCTAATTGTTTGCCCAGCTTGCGATGGTCTCGTTTTGCCGCTTCTTCCAGCATATGCAGGTGCGCATCGAGATCTTTTTTCTTTTGAAACGCCGCCCCGTACACCCGCTGGAGGACTTCATTTTCGCTGTTTCCGCGCCAATACGCGCCTGATACTCTTGTCAGTTTGAAGGCCTTGATCATTCCTGTAGAAGGAAGATGCGGCCCGCGGCACAGGTCAACGAATTCTCCCTGCTGGTACAGCGTGAGATCCTCCCCGCGCGGAATATCGTTCAAAATCTCCAGCTTAAACGGCTCGCCATTTTCAGCAAACAGCGCTTTTGCCTCTTCGTAGGAAACCTCAATTCGCTTAATTTCCAGATTCTCAGCTATAATGTTCTTCATTTCTTTTTCGATGGCCTCTAAGTCTCCTGATGTCAAGCTTTGCTCCAGCTTCATGTCATAGTAGAAGCCGTCTTCTATCACAGGCCCCACCCCCAATGACACTTCGCCGTAAAGCCGTTTCACCGCTTGAGCCAGCACGTGCGCCGTTGTGTGGCGAAGCACCTGTAAGCCTTCTTGTGAATCAAGTGTGACAATCGAAAGCTCGGCATCCTCCTCCAGCCTGAAGCTGAGATCAACGAGCCTGCCGTTGACCCGTCCCGCGGCCGCCTTCCTTTCCAGGCTGGAACTGATAGCACCAGCCGCTTCCTTGATTGTGACGCCTTTCCGAAATTCTTTGATCTGTCCATCCGGAAGCTGAATGTGTACATGTTTACTCATTTTTAAACACTCCTTCGTAATTGTTTATATAAAAAAACACACCCGTCCCGCTGAAAGGGACGAGTGTGTCATTTACCCGTGGTTCCACC
>NZ_AYTO01000010.1 GCF_000507145.1 Bacillus tequilensis KCTC 13622
TCCTGCATTAGAAGGAATCCTTCAAGATGCTGAGAAAACCATTAACGTGAAAAATACTCCGCTTCTAAAAAGCATTGCGGAAGATAAAAAAGAGAGTGTTCTCAGAAGATCTGAAAGTTCTAACAATAAGGGTACGGTTAAAGATGTACAGATTCCTTCAGTGAGAAATAATGAATTTAATAAATGGTTTGATAACTTATCTGTTGATGAATTCGAGGAAATGTGGAGTGTCCCTCAATTGAGAAGTAAAATAGAAGATAGGATTAGGCGTCCTGGAGGTTACCATGAGTGGCATCTAGTTGCTAGAACACCAAAGTTTAAACAATGGGGCGTAAGTATGGACGATATAAAAGAAATGAGGTCTTTAACTAAAGATGTTGAATTTGTAAATCCCCCTGGCCGTCATGGAAGGCGAGGATCTACAAAGGCTCATAATGAAATTTTAAAAATAATTGATACTGCTCCTGACTATGATAGTTTTGTTAAAAGACTAAATGAATGGGCTAGCAACAGAATGAAGAATGGTGTTATGGATTTACCAGAAGGATTAAGGAGGTAATAGGTTATGAACAATGATGTTTCTTTGTGGTTAGGAAACTTTCCAAACTTTGATGAGCTAGAAAAATATACTGAAGTAAAATATGATGAAGATGGAGATAGTATTCCTTCCACTTTTGAAAAGGATTTTAAATTAGGCTACTATGATAGAGATTTAATAGAGAAGGATTGGATACCAGATAATGAAGATGATATAGAAGAGCTTCTAATAGATTTTTCATATGATGATCAGCTGATAAAGCAGTTTAAAGATGTTAAACTAAGTTCTAAGTATAATACCATTATTTTGATTTACAACTACAATTATGTTAAAGACGGTAGAGCTATAAATTCAGTAAGCAATAATGAATATGAACTTAATTTTATAGGTACAGCTGAATATGTAGACTAGATTAATATTCCTTCTTGGTGCAATAAGGCACCTGATTGTTAAAACAACTACGGGTGCTTTTTTGTATACTTTTGTGTAAGATAGCTAGTTGGGCCCCCATTTTTAGAGGGCCTTTTTATATTACTTCAATTTCGCTTCAATTTCCGCCTTAGTTTTCGGCCCGTAGATACCATCAGCTTTTAACCCATTCATTTGCTGGAATCGTCTGACGGCATCGGCTGTTTTCGGTCCATAATAGCTATCGATACCAAAGTTTTTGGCTTTCTTATCCGGATAGAAATGCAACGCAGCTAAAGCTGTTTGAATCTGTTCAACGGCAGCACTGTGCATTAATGGGCTTTTCACTTTGAAAATGCCAGAAGGCAGATTAAAGGATGATTTCTTTTTGCTTGAGCTTGATTTTTTAACTGTCTTAGATGAAGTTGTTTTCTTGCTTGATGTTTTGCCGCCAAGCGCTTTTAATTCAGCATCAATCGCCGCTTTAACTTCATTCCAACGTCCCTCGTCTAAAATGCGATGCGGGCAATACTTTCCGCTCCAGTCTTGATGCTTCCGTACACGATCAATACCCCAGCCACGTTCTTTAAGCAGCTGAGCAACAAACTTGATAGCCAACTTTTCGGCATCCCTGTATTCAGGTCCTCCCGACTTGCTGTAGCAAATTTCAACACCGATAGACTTACGGTTCCCGGTACCGTTTGTTCCGTCCCCTGTGTGCCATGCATTGCGATCTGTCGGGATGCCCTGTCTTACCTCTTTGTCATCAACTGCAAAGTGAAAACTCGTTGAATTGGTATTTCCGATCATATAGCTGACCTCATTAGCAGCAGGTGCATCATTGTAAGTGTTATGAATGGTGATGTATTCAGCGTCCATGTGATTAGGGCATTTCAAGCCGTATTTTGCTTCTGATACAAGATTCTTTTTCACTGCAATTGTCATGAGTATCTCTCCTATTCTGTTTTTAAATTAAAAGAGCCGCTGGATTACCCAGCAGCTTGTTCATCTTTTTTTTTTGTTTGTTCGTTTTCTTCTTCAATTACATGAAGTCGGTCCGTAATTGCAGCCGGAATCTTTACGCCGATCTGTGCCAGGTTCTCCGTAATAGAAAGCCCTTCATTGGCGATATAAAAAAGAACGGTTCCAAATGTGAGAACACCATTCAGGTTGAGAATTGTATCAATAATGTTTGCCACAATAACCACCAAAAAGCTGAGCATCTTCCGGACGTAACCGAACCAAGCGCTCCGGCTCCGTAGCTTCTTAAATTTCCATGCCTTGATTACTCCTGTTATGACGTCAATAATGCTGAGGACCAGTAATAAATCGAGATATTTAACACCTCCGAACAGGTAGATCCTCGCTAAATCCAATGTTTCAAAATTGATAAACACAGTCGTTTCCTCCATTTCGTTTGATCACCTCCTTAGAGGCAAAATAAAAAAGCCGCTTCTCCGCCGCTTAGTTTTTTTGATGATTTGGTTTTACTGGACCTTTCAAGTTGTTGAGGTTCTTTTCTAACTTCTCAATATGCTCCTCAAGCTCTTTTATTTTCTTAGTTTTTTTACCATTGTCATATTGAAGATCAAGTATTATATCTTCTGCTCGTACCCATTTTTGTTGATAAACAAAAGCTTTTTCCTTTACTATTTCTATTGTTGTTTTCAGTTCTTCAATACTTAATGGTTGTTCATTGTTTTTAGATTCCTGCATTTTTCATTCTCCCCTCGATACTTTCAACTTTTTGCTTTAAACCTTTAACAATAGGAATCAATAGAGTTATGAGCCTGTCGTACATAAGGCCCTCAATTTCTCTTTTTCCGTCTTTGTTCAGTTCTCCATAGCTCACAAATTCGGAAAGCCCTGCCGCCTCTACATCTTCGGCAATTAAACCAGGGATTCTTGTAATATAAGGAGCTTCCTCTTCAGGTGTGTCTCCTTTTCCGTTCGCTAAATTTTCAGCATAATTTTCAACGGTATTTTTGTCGTACCACGTTTTCGGTATCAACTCTAAAACCCGATCATATTTATCAGATGGAAATTCTTCAATATCAAGCTTATATTTACTTGCTGACGTTACGCGGCCGAGTGTTCCATATGAGGTGATATGAACATTAGCAGCACTTGAGTATGTTCGGTTGTAAATAGCTTTTGAGACTACTTGCGGACCTGAGCCATCTTTTCTAATTGTAAAATCACCCCCATAAAGCCCGCCGCCCTTTAGGATCAAATCTTCATCTGTAAATACTTCTAAACTTTTTGAAGATTGGCCTTTAATAGATCTTGTGTCAGACATAGATAAGCCATTTTTACCGCCTCGTATAGATATTCCACCATTCCCACCTTCTATAGATATTGCAGTTTGCCCTCTTAAAATAAGAGATTTATCAGCAAATATATGCATCTCAGGGCCAAGAATTTGCATAAAATCGGAGTTTCGCGCATCAAAATTGGCGTATTTTTTCCCACTGTTAAGACCTGACCATATACTCAAAGACTTACTCCCTGATATGTTCATCTGAACCCTAGAAAAAGGATCGGAACCTCCAAGAATTTTATCATTACAAAGTAAATCCATTGAGGCGTACCCTGTTTGCGATGTATTGCCAGACATCTTAATGGACGCATCTTCTAAATCCAAAAATCTCAATGGTTGATCTGTTCCGCCTTCTCTGCTCCCTGTTATCATTGAAATTTTCCCGGTCGTTATCTCCATTTTGTCGTATCTTTCAAAAGGCTTTAAAGTAGTCGAATAGTTTCTGCGTTGGTATATCTTATTGCCTTCAATATAAGAAGTATACGCGGTTGATTCATTCAACGGTTCAAAGCGCCCGCCCTTAATCAGAGATCCTGTAATATCAATAGCTTTGATTGTCCCAGACGTAATTTTGTCGGCTGACAAACTCCCAATCTTTGCATTGGTGATAGCCCCATTAATAATATGTGCAGTATCAATAATCGCTGTCTTTAAATGTGCTTTTGTTATCGCTGCATTTTGAATTGCTGCTGTTCCTATTGCCGCCTCAGCGATTTTTGCCGATGTAATTGCTGCATCTGCTATTTTTGCTGAATTGATGGCAGCGTTTTGTATGTGGGCTGATCCAATAGCAGCATTTGCAATAAAATCAGATGTAACGGAACCATCAGTCAAAAGTACATCGAAAGGGCTGAAGGTGTATTCTTTTTTAACAAGACCCCTTCTGATTTGAAGTTTCCGAATAGAAAAAGATCCAGCTACAGCTACGTCTCCAACGCTACCACCCAGCAACAAATGAATAGTGTCGCTTGATAATGGTGATTCGAAAGACAGATCCACACGAACAAATTGATCCGCAGGGTTTTTAGTCAGATCTGAAATACTCGATGTATTAATCAGGTTATTTTCAGAGCTTGAATTAGTGGATCTGAAATTTAAATAAGTTATGCCAGGTATATCGCCGCGTTTTAGCTCAAATGAGATGGTATAAGTCTGACCCTTTACTAAAGATAGTGTTTTTCTTGGCGATGTACTTATTCCGAATAAGGCGTTATCCGTTTTTGTTTTAGTTGCTGTTACTTCATTGTGTTCGCCGTTTTTCACAACGGATATACTGGCACTATTAAGACCGGTAATATCGCTTGCTCTTAGCAATGAACCCGGCAAAATATTAGCCTCTGAAAAATCACGTGAGAGCTTATCTGCTGTTACCGCCAAGTCTGCCAATCGGTCTGCTGTTACTGCACCAAATAAAATATCATCAGTCAGTATTCGCTGGGTAGTGGCCGAGAACTCATCTGTAAAATCGCTTGCTGTGCCTCTTGTATTGATTGCTCGAAGGCGGTAATACCAAACTTCATTCACGCCTGTAAAATGCTCATATCCGCTTGTTTTCCCACGAAAAATCCTGTTTTCTGTTAGAGGTGTGAACCCCTTGATCTGAGAAGCATAAATTTCATAGGCAGCAATATAGCTCGATGGATCATAGTCCCATGTTAAGGTGATATTTTGAAACATTGACTTTACTTCAACATTTTTAGGCACCGGTGGTTTTTTATCCGGGAAACTGCCATCAGTGACTTCGCCAGCGTCCGGCTTTCTTTCCCATGTACCACGATTCTTGTCGAGTATATTTTCTATCTGATCAATCCGATCATCACCTTGGAGCACCGATAAAAACTGCCCTATTTCCACAACGCAGGTATTGTCTGGATCTGTGATGTCATATTCCATTGATATAATGCGCTGCGACGTTTCTATCGGAATAGCAAAATTTCGGTCTATGGCAATTGTTGTATCGCCCAGCTCAACGTGCTCGTGCTCATAACCTGGTACATTCTGAAGCAACTGAACTGAAAGCTCATAATTCACCTCAGTTTTTGATGCTGTCGTAATGAGATGATTGTATGTGGCTTTTAAAAGCTCCGCTGGATCAGTTATATCTTCATTGTTGTACTGTCCTTCTCTGTGGATCAATTCACCGTTTTTAAGGCGTCCCAGCCTTTTTAATAGATCTGGATCGCCGACCCATTCCTGACCCAGTGGTTTATCAACTGGATCACCTTTTGATTTCTTCCACTCTACTTCTGAGAAGTCAATAAACCGCGAATAACCGCCCGTCTCCTCCCCGTCTTCGTCTGTTGAAGCAATAGAGGCACCATATCCCCAAAGAGCTGTCAATGGGTAGCTGATGACCGTTCTTTTAATATTCTCTGTATCTTTATCTATCTCAAAGCGTTTCCCGCTATCTTTTCCTCGTCGTGGCAATATCTTGATAATTCTCTTTGTGATCTTGTTTCCGTCAAACTCGATAGAATCTTGAAGCTCGCCGCCCCAGATGTTTATCACTTCGGCAATACACTCTAAAGCTGTTTTCTTATAAAACGTGGTGGAGTTTGTGCCGAGTTCAGCACTTACCTCAGCAACCCACCGAGAACGGGCAAGCACGTTGTCTAAAACAAATTTTGCTGTTTTGTCAGTTGGCCGGAAGTCTTTCACAAAGGTTTCTGCCAGCTCCATCATGGCAGCTTCACATGTTACTAGAGTGTTAACCTCTGAGTTTTCGTCTGTATCATCAAGTTCCTTAATCACAAACAATCGGAGAATGCCGTCTTTATCTCTAAAAACAACCTGATTCTCTTCAAACAAATAGCGCGCATCAGGATGGGAAGCATCTGCTACAAAAGAAAAAGAAGAGCCTTTATTCAGCTCTTCTTTGTATTTGGCATCCCAAAACCTGCACGCTTCTTGTCCGTCGCTGGACAGCACTGTCAGGACTTGATCATCTGGTGAAAGAATATACATGTCAGCCATTAACGGACCTCCTTACAAATAAGCCTCATCGAATTTGATGCTGCTTGCGTGGCTTAACTTCAATTTTGTTGGTACTTTTGGTGGCAGCGTGAACCACTCAGATTGTATTTGCAGAGCAGTCATGATTAATTTGCCGCTACATGTCACTTTTCTCTTTGATGAATCAATAATGAGAGTGTCACCGGCGATGAAGTTGTAAACGACTTTTATTTTCTTAGAAACAGATCCATCACCATTTAAAATAGCTACCTCATATGAAGTGGCCGCTTCTTTAAAAACACATTCGATTTTTGGTTCAATCTCCGCATACCCCGGGTTTGTGAAAACCTGCACTCCGGCATTCAGTTCTGATTCCGCAGCCGCTCCATACTTTTTAGGATCAGGGCAGATAAAGGTCAATGTTGCCTGTTGAAAGCCACCCTGCTCCTCGCTTTCAGATACACTCTCAAATATTGCATAATAAGTTCTGTCTGGCTCATCATGGAAAACGAGTGGTTTCGGTTCGTCTGCATGCAGAATATAAGTCAGTTCTTCTTGTTTCTTCTTCAATTCTTCTTCACTGCTGAATGCAAAAAGAACATCTATGGTTATCGTTCTAATTGGTAGTCTGGTGCCCCGATAGAAACCGCCTGGACGGTTCCCAATCGTGGCTGTATTTACCTCTCGGCTCATTACTCCCCGGCCAGTGGTTGATTTCACATAAAAGAAGGGTGAAATATCGATCCCATTGAATGTGATTTTCCATTGGTTGGGCAAAAGCTCCTGATAGTTGATCAATTAAATCTCACCCTCCTTGCATTTGATCTTTTTTGTGCGTCTGTCACAGGCTTTTCTACACCTTGTCCGACTTTCTTGCTGTCCATTTCAACAATGATAGTCCTTTCAGGTAACTCAAGGTTTTTGACATCTGCACTCAATTCTTTTCTGACAGTGCCCAAATCGCTTCTAGATATGGATGTATCGTAAGCAAGATTCATATCTTTCTGCTCAATATACATGGCATCGCTGATTGTACTTATTGCATTCTGAACTGCATTGATCCCATACTGAATCCCCGCTGCTATATTAGTAGAAACCGTATTGCCTATATCGAAGCTTTGAAGAGTTGTCTTCTTTTCTATCGTCTGAAGCATCTTGCTGTAAGTGTCTACAGCAGTGTTTTGGGCTTCAAAACTAATAATTGTACTGCTTACTTTATTGTTCACTTCCACCGCAGCCGCTCTCTGTGCAATCTTAGCCGTGCTGGCTGCAGCCGATTTCACTTTGGCCTGCGATTTATCAATACCAGCTGCCATACCTGTGCCGACGTGATAACCGACCTTATCGCGCATAACCCTTGATGGCGAGTGAATTCCTAGAAGTTTTTTCATGCCATTAGGGATTGCATTTGCCATCGATTTCACTTTGCTGGCTAATGCCCCCGCCATGCCGCTGATACCGTTTATCAGGCCTTGGATAATATTGCGGCCAATGGTTTTCAGGTTGATTCCTTTGAAAAACTTCATCACGCTATTCCAGATACTCACTATCTTTTCTCGGGTCGCAATTATGCGATTTGCGATCTGATTCTTCATGTAAAGGAAGGCATTTGACGCTGCTGATTTTATCCCGTTCCAGATGGATTGAACCTTACTCTTAATTGCATTCCAAGTGCTAAGGATTTTTTCACGTGTCGCCAAAATCCGGTTTGCTATTTGGTTCTTCATGTACAAAAAGGCTGCAGATGCGGCTGACTTCAACCCATTCCATATTGAAGACACTTTACTCTTTATGGCATTCCATGTACTGAGTATCTTTTCTCTAGTTGCTAGGATTCTGTTTGCAATCTGGTTTTTCATATAGAGAAACGCTGCAGATGCGGCGCTTTTCAAACCGTTCCAAACTTTAGTAACTGAGTTTTTAATCCCATTCCAGACTTTTGAGGCGAATGATTTAACGGCATTCCAAACCGTCATAATTACCTTTTTTTGCAGCTCAAAATTTGCCTTTAAAAGTGTGACGAGAGCCGACCACACTTTCGATGCTGCATTCTTAATGCCTGTCCACGCTGATGAAAGCCACTTAGAAACAGCGCCCCAGACTTTGACTGTATAAGCCTTGATCTTATCCCAGTTCGCGATGATGAGGACAACCAGACCCACTACAGCCGCTGTGATCCATCCAATAGGACCCATAGCAATGACCCAAGACGCTGCCATTCTCGCTGCGTTTGCAGCCGCCTGAGCCGCAAGAATCACGAGACGTTTTCCGAAGGCGATCATTTGAGTGATTCCAGCTGCCAACATAGATGCAAATGAACTGATTTGTGCTGCCGTCCACGCCGCCGCCATTCTCGCAGCTTGAGCAACAGATTGAGCAGCCATGACAACCATCTGTTTGATCCAAAGGCCCATCTGCACTATCCCAGCTTTAAGGGAAGTGACAAAAGAGCTTATTTTCATAATTGTCCATGCCGTTGCAGTTCGTGTTGCCTGTGCAATGGACTGCGCCGCCATAACAGTCATATTCTTGATCCACAGACCCATTTGAACTATGCCGCTCTTTAAGGAAGATACAAGAGCAGAGATTTTCATAGCTGTCCAAGATGCTGCCATTTTTACGCCATTTGCTGTGGCTTGAGCAGCCATGACCGTGTATTTTGCAATGAATCGACCAATAGCTGCAGTGGCTCCTTTTAATTGAGCTATCAATCCGGCTAACTTAATGCCGGCAGCTGTATCTTTGAACCCACGCAAGTATTGAGCAGCGTCTTTAAAATCTTTAAATCCATTTGTTACTGCACTAACAGCAGCCATTGCAGGAACTAACGCTCTTAGTGCGCCCAGTAATGAAATGCCCACCGCGATAAATTGCCCGATAGCAGGGTTAGCTTGCATTGCTGCATTTGTGAATTTTAAAAACCCGTTTACCGTTTGTAAGATGGTTTGCCCTAACGGAGCCATACCAACGAGCAAATTGATGATTGTTTTGGCGATTTCACCAATCGTACTCCAAACAGTCGGACCGTTCGTTTTGATGTAGTCAATAAACGACTGAAATTCTTTTGTTTTCGTGACGCTGCCGGCCCATTCATTAAACCTTTGAGTCATGTTAACAAGAGATGTCATCATGTCCTGAGACATCGGGGCAAAACCGGTAAACAACTTTGTCAGACCGACTGATAAGTTCCCGATGATCTGCAGCAACTTAGGACCGTTTGTTTTGACATATTCTATAAACGTTTGGAACTTCTTAGATGAACCTAAATTGGCTGACCACTTCACCCATGAAGCCGTGGCCTTTTCCAAACTGGCCGACATGTCATTCCCAAGAGGACCAAAAGCAACAATCAGATTCATAACTGTTCTGAGGACGTTGCCGGCTATTTTTCCAAACGTTACGAAAGCCTGGCCAGCATTTTTGTTCATGTAATCTATAAAGCGCCGCATGTCGGTATCTTTAAACGCCGCATTCATGCTTTTAGCTAATGTAACGCCGCCATTTGCCACGCTTTTGAACATAGGTCTTAAACTATTCAGAACGCCCTTAAACGTCGTCAGCGAGCTCGTGAACGTTTTTAAAATCGGTTTCTGTACAGATTGAGCAATGCTCTGCCAATTTGCTTTAAAATCTTCTAAAGTATCAAGGGCTTTCTTCTCTTCTTTTCCGAGAGATTGCTGGATAGCCTTGATCTTCTCCATGATTTTTGCACGTTCTTTGGCGTCAGTGGTTTCATCCAGTTTTTCTTGAAGCTTTTTCAAGTCCTCAGATGCTTTAAAAACACCACTTAATGAAGAAACCGCCAGCGCCCCGAATGAAGCAGCTCCTGTTCCTGCTACTGCAAAAGCACTTCCGAGTCCCATAACTCCACCAGCTGCCACACCAAGCATCGGGCCCAGTGAACCTATAGCGCCAGTAATGCTGGCAAGAACCGGAGAAATCGCAGGCAACGCAGAGGTGAAAGCCCCTGCAAGTGAATGGCCTATTACAGTAGAAACGGAGTTAGTGATTTTCGCCAGACGATTCATAGAGTTTTCAAATCGATCAGTACGGGCCTCAATAAAGATCCATACTCTGTTAGGTAAGGATCTCGTCTCAGTTTGTGCAGTAGCGACTGCGCGAGTTAAATCTGAAGTATCCCCGTTAATGTTGGTTGTAACCCTGTTGGGCAACGATGCAAGTTCTGTCCTTGCCGCTGATACCGCTCGCTGTACGTCGTCAGAGTCTGCGTCTAAATCGACTCGAGTTCTCTGATGCCGATGAATAAAGTTGTCGATCTGCTGCTCTGCTTGTCTGACTCGCGCTTGGAAGCTTGCGGTTTCTGCTTCAACTTCAACAGTATGAGTATCAGCCATTCGCCGCAACATGTCATTGACTCGGTCCATACTTCTGTTGAATCTCTGCGTCTGAGCTTCTACAACAGCAGTAAGCCTCTCGATCATGCCCTCACCCCTTTTCTTTGGATTGTTTTCCGAAATAAGACCGCACAGCGTCATTTAACATCTGCACGCCTTTTGCTCTCGGACCAAGCTTGTTTACGTCTGATTCACGCCATTTGTTTTCCTCGCTTGTCAGAGAACGCTCAAGCTCTCTGCGCGCTTTTCTAGCGTCAAACATCTTTGATTCTTTTGGTCTCTTTTCGTTTAATGCATAGCGATGAAACATAGCATTTCTCGCCAGTAACTCTATCTCATCAATTTCACGCAGTTTGGCTGCTTTTAGCTTTCGTTTATACTCGTTTGGAGTCCATGACATAATGACATCGTTGTCATAGACACCCATCCAACGAGCTGCATTTTCAATTACTTGGAGATAGTCGATCCCGTCTTCTCTTTGTACGCTTCTTCCATCGTCTCCAGCATGTCCTTGTTCATTTCGTCTTCCTCCAGACGCTTCGCTTCCATTTCTGGAGTCTCGTTCGGGCTGACCTTTTTCGGTTTCGCCAGCTTGTTCATCATCTTCCATTGCTGACGAATCTTTCCTTTGAAAAAACCCGCTGAATCCAGTGTTTTAAAAGCTTCTTTCACCATTTCATCAACGGCGTTGCCAGTTTCATCTTCTTCGATGATCTTGGCAATAGCATCCTCAATCTGCTCGACAGAAGGTTTGCCTTTTTTCAAGTGAGCAAGTGCGCAATCCCAAAATGCAGAAAGATAAACAGCATCATCGTTCAGTAAACTGTTGTAAATCGTTAATGTGCCGCCTGATTTGTCACCGTTTTTATCTTCTTTCGCATATTTCTCATTTGCTGTTCTATCAAAAGCGAAATCACAACGTGCAGCATAATCTTTTCCGTCAATTGTTAAATGAGCCATATTTAAAACCTCCAAAATTTTGTATTAAAAAGAGCCCTGGCAACAGCCGGGCTCCTATGCTTCTTCTTTATTTGTGCGGGAATGGTACTTTAGGTCGTAACCGCTTGTGTTTGCGTAACAATTTCAGTCATCGAGGATTCTCCCGCATCGTTCACAGCAGAGACATTGACCGTCAGTTTCGTGTCGGCTGCAATTCCTGTCAAGGTGTGGGATGTACCTGTGACAGTAGCATCAAGCTTCTTGTCCGCTCCTCTATACACTTTGTATGACGTTGCCCCATCTACCGCATCCCATTTCACGGTCACGCTGTCAGTAGTAGCCGTGAACGATAGATTTTGGGGCGCCTTAGGGTGTAGTTGTTGTTTTGCCGTTCTCGCCAAACTGCATGAACTTTTTCGCACCCGCAGAAGATCTGATCTGATCAATTAATTCTTGAGGCAGAGGATCAAGTTCCCCTTTACGAGTCTTACCGAGTACAGGCAAGGTTGTTGAAACCTCAATAAATCCATCTTGTGGAGCGCTTTTCTCTAAACTCTCAATGATTGCATGTCCATATTCTGAATCATGCTTTTGGTTTGCGTTCTTATTCAGGTTTACTTTCCATACCTGAACTGTCTCTTCGTTATCATAAGCGTCTTCAATTGCAGATTGCCCTGGATCATTGGTAGCAGCATAATAAGTCAGCTCAAAGTTCTCTGATTTAGGACCGTAACCAACGATTCGGCCAGACTTTGTTGATTCATCTTTTGTATCTTGTTCTTTTGTATGACTGCCTTCTGTTTGGAAAGCAATAAATAGGCCTTCATTTGAAGTAGCATTCATCGGTTGAACAAAGTAAACCTCATCAATACCATTCAATAAATCTGACATTTTGTTCATCCTCTCAATTGTTTATTGTGTACCGCATCCTGAGAATGCCGTGCCGGGTGTAACCATCAATGTCGGTGATCACCTGCATGCCGCGCATCTCAGAACGACATAAAGAAAAGCCCTCTATTTCTAGGGGCTCTCTCGTTATTGCTTGTAGCATCAAATCAAGGATCTGCATCGCTTCTTTTTTGCCGTTGTAGTCGCTCCAGCAATGGAGAACAACATTGATGATTTCACCTTTAGACGTTTTTGTTTCAAATGGCGAAACGTCATCATCGCCTGTTGTCACATATGGCTTTTTCTGATCTTTCGAGACTGCATCAAGCACACCAGTGACGCGTGCATTCAGCTCTTCATCAGTTGATAGCCTTTGAAATATAGCCGTCTGCAACGGCCACATGGCTGACCGCATAATGACAGCCCCTTTCTATCACATTTGACTGGCGAAGTACCGCATACCTTCCTCAATAGACGGATTCCAGAACGGCTGGGCCCGCATCCCCCGCGTCATAACCCACTGGTTAAGCTTGGTATCATAATAGACCCAAGGAGTCTGCCGGCCGCCGCCCGATTCGCTATAAATCCCTGTTCCATACTCTACATACCAAGTTGTTATCGTATGGCTTTTTATCCATACTTCTTACTGTCACCAGCAAGTTCGGCGTACATTTTCAACCAATAAAAAAGACAACCTTTACTGGTTGCCGGACACTCTTGGGAACATTATATTTATTCAGTTCCTACGCTCTACGGTGCTTGGTAGCCTTTCGCAATCTACCAAGTTACCTCGGTGTTGGCTTTTTGTAGAATCTTCTAACTCCGAGGGGCCTGATAACATCTTCGCCTTTATCTCCACGTGAGAGACGAGCATAGATCGTTTTAACTGGAATTCCATACAACTTTTCTAAATCTAACGGTGAATATTTCTTTCCATTAATCAATACCAACTTACTAGAAGTTTTATTTGAAGCTTGTTTAGCAGCTGGAATCCATGTGCAATTAGAAGGTTTGTAATCACCGTTAACATCGATACGTTCAATAGTCATATTATCGTTATAACCATTAGCATGAGCCCACTCAGAAAAATTAAGGTAGCTTGCTAACCACTCATCACAGATTTTGATACCACGCTCACCATAATTTTTATACTTATCGTTATTTTTGTAATAGCAACGTTTCTTCATGTTTTCCCATATATAATATAGTCGTGTATCTGCTTCACCATGAATTTTCCGGGCTTTACTTATAGCCTCTTTTTGTAAACAACCGCAGCTTTTTGTGTGACCATTTAAGACATCTGCCGCTCTTCCAATTCTTGTTCCACCACAATCACATTTCATATACCAATATGGAGTCCTTTCACCTGAAGAAGATACATGCACATGGTCTATTGAAACAAATGTTAATCTGCCGTATTTTTCACCTGAACGATCTTTGAAATTCCCTTTTACAAACCTTCCGTTTCGATCTCTCATTTGTATAATCATCTCCTATAAGATAATTATACACCAACATACGCCTATTACCCCGTAATTCTACATAAGAAGCTTTCCACCGATTTTGCCCAGTTTATTACCCCGTTATTACTAACAAGGACGGCGTACGTTTCACCGCATAATCAGCACCAACAGAAATAACGGCCGTTAAGCCGCCGTCACGATAGTCGATTTCTATTGAATTTTTCAAGTTCCCGCCGTCGATCATGGCCGTTGGAGCATTTAAAACGGCGTTGCTGTAAATCAGCTCGGCCGTGTCAGTTACTATCCGTTTGGCTTCTTCAATCACATTGCTCCTGAACTCCTCAGTAACTCTACGCATTTGCCTGACCCATCTGCCGCTAACTCTTGCCATCAGGCTCCAGCACCCCCGATACCTGACATTTCAGATTCAAGACTTCATGCATGCCGCCTTGATCAATTGGCTCTGATTTGAGAATGAGAATTTTATTTTCATAAATGATCCTCATTGTCTTCTCGATATCAGTCCGATAAGGGAAATACACGTTGCATTCTATCGGGTTTTGCAGCTGCTGAGCCTGATAAAATTCTCGGGAACTGACGCCACTGACTAAAGCTTCTGTTGTGATGTAGTCAACGTAACCTTCTTCATAACCACCGCCGCCGTCCGGCACCTTACCCATCCGCTGAAACGTGATTTCGTGGGGGAATTCCTCATAAATCATTTAACTCTCAGCCTTCGATATGGCGTAAGGTGTTTTGTGATGTACCGAGGAAATTCTGTATTGTACGAATACGATACATCCCCCATGCTTCTTCCCGAGAGTCCAGAAGGATTCATGTTATATTCTGCAGCCTTCGCAACAAAAAGCTTCACGCCAGCTGGTAAAGCCTCCGGATCGAAAGTGTTGCTACAAAAATCACTGGCAGACTCAATCAAAATAGGGACTATTTCAGACAAATATTCGTCATGCCGATCTGTCTTAATCCCTGTCATTCGCTTTACTTGTCCGATGTCCACTGGATCACCTACTCTTCACCTAAGATAATCTTGATCAGTTCATCTTTAGGCGCTTTAGGGTCAAAATCATATTCATTCTCTTTCAAGAAAGCAATAATCTCATCTTTGTTTACTTTCTGCAGTTGAGCCTCAGTCATATCAAAAAGATCGGCAGCTGGCTTTTTGATTTCATCCACTCTCTTAAAGCCAATATGTGAGTAAACCACCTCAAAAGCCTTTTCAGTGCATTCAATTGTTTTGGAACCGTTAGATGCTTTCATATCACGCGCTTCCTCCTTCCAGTGCTTTCAGGCGGTTTTCAATATCAGTGAGTTTGGCAATTACATCATCACCAAGCTTAGCTAACGTAACAGCCTTTGCAGCGATATTTGCGTTTTGCACACTGCTGGATCCAATATTTCGACTTTGAACAGAACCATCACCAATATTGATGTTTTTCACTTCTCCGTCGCCAATCATTTGAGAAGTGATGCTTTTAGCAGCAGGCGTTGAACCGGGCAAGCCGGTCACTTTTGCGCCTGATTTGATCTCTAATTCGCCGCCGATCACCAATTTGTCGCCGTTATTTGTTTTATAGTTTTTAGATGTGTATCCCATACGCTTACGCCCCCGTTGCTGGAGTAATAGCTGCAAACGCATCATCAGTCAATGTCATGAAACCGACTTGCTGAGTCACACGAAGAGCAACCATGTCACGCTCATACAAGTTGATTGGGTTTCCGTCTGCATCAACAATTGTTGTCAATGTTGCATCCTCAGAGATTTTGTATTCCATGCCTTGAGGGATGCCGTAACGTGTGTAATTCCAGTCAGCCGCAAGTAATGCCGCTTTTTCGTAATCCCATGACTTAGAATCGGCATATCCGATCGGAAGACCCAGCGCCTGTTGAGTTGCGCCGCCAGTTGCATCGTTGAAGATCGGAAGCCCGTTACCATCCTTAGTACCGCGAAGTTTTTGACGGAATCGGCGTGTTGTTGTAAAGCCGTTTACATCCTTATCCGCATCCTCAACTAACGCTATTACTCCATTAAGCTCGTCATATAGGTTGCCAAGTGAGTTTAAAGCAACAGTGTTACCAGATTCCTTGATTTTTTCAAATACAGAAACACCTTGACCAAATGGTGAATCGACACCGAATAACGCAGCCTGATCGAATTTAATAGCAAAGGCTTCAGCGATAGACGAACGCATTTGTGTAAAGAAATCTGTTACAGAGTAACGCAAGAATTCTTTAGAAACAGGGATGATGACACCCAATTTCTTTGAAATCATTTTTGCTGTTAACCATTGGGCCTTAGACGTTTGAATTCTATCGCCCTCTCCAACCCAGTATGCTCCTGGCCCAGAAGCCAAGTATGTGAATTCTTTCTCCGGCTTGGTCATTTCTTCATATTTTGCGAGTTTCGTGACAGCAGATTGAGTCATAAACTCTTTTAAAACTAGAGTTCCTTGTTCGGACGGGACCTTCCCGTTTACTGCGTCTTGCATCAATGCATTGTTTGGATTAAATGTTGGCATATTTATAGCCCTCCTTATTTTCTAATACTTGCTTCAGCTGCAAGCGAGCTAATATCTAAACTTTGATTTGTCGGTTCATTGCTGCCGGACTGAACATCACGGCCATTCTCTTGGAACTTGGATTCAATCGCCTTTTGAAGTGCAGCATTGTATTTCTCTTCGAATGCTCCGAGGTTCTTCATCGTTGATTCTTCATCATCGCCGATAAAGAATTCCACTACATCTGCCGGCAGTTGCTTTTCAGAAGCATAAGAGACAGCTTTGTTTAAAAGCTTTTCACGTTGTGCTGCTGTCTTTTGATCTTCCAGCTCCTTTTCCAGCTTCCTGATACGCTTTTGTTCCTCTGTTTCTTCCGGATAAAGCTCTTTTACCTTTGCATCAACCAGAGCATCGAGGTTGTTCGCCTTCCATGTCTCAAGGCCTTTCGTAAAATGTGAATCCAATCGAGGCTGTATAAGTCGTTTCCCTTCGTCTGTTTCAAGGAACCCTTCCACCTTATCTGCTGATACGGCCGAAAGTTCTCCTACAAATGCTTTTACTTCTTCGTTCTCTTTATTTTCTTCGAGAAATTTTTTCACTTCGTCTAATGTTGGCATTACAGTTCTTCCTCCTTCGCCCTCTACAGTGCGCGCCTGTTATGAGTGCATGAAAAATAAGCCTTTTAACGTCATGCTCAGGACAAAATAGAAAAGCAGCTTTATAGTGACTTCCCAACCCATTCTATTTTTTGAATTTCTCTGATAGGATAACTGTAATTTCCATCGTTAATGTAACCTTCTTCAGCTGAAAGAGCACCTTTATTCATGTCCATCAAAATTTGTTTACTCACATATGCGGTTAAAACCGCTTTTTCACCACTTTTTAGATGTAATACAGCATGATTGATCTTTTCCATCATCATTTCCCCTTTTTCTCAATGGATTTGTACCACTCTTCATAGGTTTGATATGGGATAGTCTCGCCAGCGCCATTGCCACGCTTACGGGCCCTTCTTGTATCCGGCAGCACGCCGTTTACTTTGAAAGCAATCGTACAACGGCAGTTAATATCATCCTTGGCATTATTCATATGCCCCGGAGCCGGCCCGACGCCGCCATATATTGATTTGAATAGCCCATTTCGTTCAACAGTCTTGCCATCAAGCTTCCTGTGACCGGAACGAGTCTTCAGATCAAGAGTTGCATTCCACATCTTTTCGAGTTTGCTCTTTTTAGAAGCCTGCTCAGCGCTTCTCATCCTCGCCGAAACTTGTACCCTATGAGTCTCTGTTCTCGCCACGTCACGAGCCTTTCTGCGGGCAAATTCGGTCGTTTGCTCAATACGCCGGGCAATCTTCGAGTAATCTTCACCAGCTTGAATGCCTTGAGCAATTGAAATCTGTATTTGTCTCACATAGTCATCTCTGTGGCGCTTATATAAGGCTGAGAGAGTCAATTCAGCTATCGGGTTTAATATGGCCTGCTTGATTACTTCGACAGTAGGAATGCTGAAGCCTAAGTCGACCGCAGCTTCCATCTCGTACAAATAGGCAGAGCGCATGTAACTCTCAAGGAATTGTTTAGCAGCCAAAGCCTCAACGATTGTGAGGATAGTTTTGAATGCCTTACTGGATTCCTCAGTCATGCGTTCCATTTCTTTTTTAAACCTGTTGTATTTATTCATATCAGCCATAGATAGCTGACCATCTCTGCTGTATTTCGCATAAAGGGCCGCGATTTGTTGATTGATCTCTTTCAGCCGTTGAGCAAAAACGACATCAATCTTTTTCGCGTCCTCTGTGATCATGTCATCCAGGTACTTATCAATATCATTCTGGTTCATCTTCATCACCGCCCGTATCTGTTTCGATATCAGTCAACGGTGGCATGCTGTTCCTGTACTCTTCTTCCTCCTCTTTCATCTTATGAAGCTCATACTGAACATCATCGACAAAGGACAAGAGAGAAAGGCGTGTTTCTTCGCTGATTAATCCTTTAAGCTGCGATGTTGTCTGTGCCTCTTCAAGAACGTTGGCTGGAAGGTTACGCTTGAATCCGAACCATACTTTCAAATAATCTTCTGCTTTAGCTTTGTTTTTCGTTGCCCAAGCTGAAAAGATCAACTTGTATTGATAACGGAGGGCAGCAGTCATTTTCCGTTCCATCGTGATGCATTTATTCTCAAGCGCCATCAATTTAAATTTCATTGCAACGCCAGTGACATTCCCGCCAAATGATTCATCAGAGAAATTGACCGACTTTGCAAAACGGAGAATGTTTTCTTCCAGACGGTTCAAATGATTTTCAATAATTGCGTCGTTTATATCCTTTGTCAGATAGCTGACATCGTCTTTTTCATCGTAGAGTTCAAGAATCCCAGTCTTTTTAAGTTGCTGGAGTGTGTCCTCATCGGCTCCCAGTCCCTTTAGGATCAAGTACGCCAATCTGTACTGCTCAATTTCATTTGAGGCGTCTGACAGTGTCCGGTCATAGGCATCAATAAGAGACAATACCTTCTCGGCATCGCCTTTGAGCTCTTTATTGTTTGCCAGCCCGAATAAAGGGCAGCCATCGAACATATGAGGCTGTTTGTTGTCCAAGTTAAAAGTTGAACTATCCTTCGTACTGAAATAATAAATCGTTTTGCTATCGTAAAATTCCGCTTTTTGCTGCCCGTTATATGTCTCGTAATAACGCAAAGCATATTCTGGTTCATGAATATTCCCATCGCTGAGGAAAACCGCTTCCCACGGTTCAATATTTTTGACTCTTTCATTACCGTTCCGGTCGATATATGCAAGCCGCGCTCCATAGCCGCAAATGGTAGCCATCTTTCCCCATTCACTATCTTCGTCAGCAATATTATTCAGAGTGTTGAAATCATCAATCATCTGTTTTCCGGCAGAAGTAGTGCCCGCCTCTCGCTTATCGTCAAATTCATAAGTGATCGGGTGCCCGAAGAGATAGCCCACCTTCGTATCAACAATGTCTGAATCAAATGAGTTATTAAGCTTGTTATTGACCTTATGATCTATCCGCTTAACGTGACCTGTCTCGAAATCCTCATATTCAATGGCTTCTCTGGTTAGGATTGGTACACCCTGAACCTCCGCCTTGTAACGGTCATACAAGTTTTTCATTCTATCATGATCACTTTTATGTGCTTCAATGATTTCTGCAATCAATTCAGGTGTAATTCCTGAAGCTCTGATCTTATCTATTAAGTGATTCACCTGATCACCCCTTTCCTTTGCGTCTCATTGGTTTGTTGTGCGTATAAAGGGCATAACGTATGGAGTCCAGAACATCGTCCCATTCCTTAACCGGTTCGCCTGTCTTCTGATTCCAGACATACATAAAGATTTCTTTTTTAAACCGGTCAACTTTATCTGCAACGACAAAAAGCTGTTCTTGTTTGAACAGCCGTGCCACTTCCTCTATACCGGATACGACAGCTTTATCAGCATTGATGGCCCGAAGTTTTTCACGTCGGAAACGAATAATATGTTCAGGCCGAGCTGTATCACAATAGAAATTAATGTTGCCATACCGCTCTTCGATGTCCTTTGCTACCTTCACCCAATAGTCAATCTCTTCGTGCTGCTTGCAATGTTCTTCGAGCAAATAAAAACACCCTTGGTCATCTTGTCCGATTACGACAATAGAACCCGGGTGCTCATATCCCCAGTCAACGCCAGCAAAGTATTTTGTAAACCTGCCCTGTTTCTCTTTTAACTGGTCTGAACTGATATAGTGCTTGTCTTTGTTGAAATCCTTGTATATTACGCCTTCCGGAGCAACCCAATAGCCGTAAATGTCCCGGTCTGTAAACATGCCGCTCGGTGTTGAAGCAACAATACTTTCGACATACTCAGGATCAAGAAAATTGTTATCAAACAAGGAGAAGTGAAAAGATCGGATGTTCAGCCGGCCGTTTTTCAGCCGCTGCCCGTCTTTGTCGATATAGTCCGTTTTGACAGTGTGCATCGGATTTTCAGGGTTTGTATCCATCATGACCATTGCACCCTTATAGGAGCAACGGGAAATAACTTCTTTCACGAATGAATCATGCAGGGCCGTCGCTTCGTTTAAGAATGCGCCAGCTGACGTGAAACCCCGCGCCTTTTTCCATGAGTCTGCATTTGCGCCGTCAAAGCAATAAACACGGTTGCCGAATATCTCAACGGCATTCGACTTGTCGAGCCTCAATTCTTTGCCCAGAATCAATTCCATATCGTTCAAGATATTCCGCTTTATAGAAGCCTGAGTTGCCCCGCCGATGATAAAGGATAGCCCCATGTTTTGATACTTGCTTATGTGCCCGAGGAACGTCAAAAGGAGCACGAATGTTTTCCCTGCCCTTTTCGCCCCGCTGCATATTAAGATTTTTGGCTGCTCTTCAATAAAGCTGTTCCATACTTCTTGTTGCTTGGAGTTAAGTTCCATGAGGTTTCACCATCTTCCGCAACATGGCAGCAACTTCATTTTCTTGAGAGTTTCCGTTATCACCGTCAATATCTTTCTTCGCCTTCTCGATATTCAAGCGCATTTGCTCCAATTTAAGGCGCCGCTCATCTGCTTCATGAGCCAGCTGGTCAAACTGTTTAATCAAGCCCCTTAGCTCTCCCATTGCCCGAGATTGGGCATTCAGGAATGTAGCATGACGATCCCAAGCAAATTGTATTTCAAGCTCTTCTTCAGCAATAGACTTTTCAAAATACTCGTTGCCATCTTCGTCCTCTTGAGGTTGATAAACGTATTTCGCCTTTTTCAGCTCTTTCACAAGATCATCTTTATCCTGAACGAACATAATTCGCTGCGCCCTGATAATGGCTGCATATTGAATCTGAATTTGATCCCATATTATATCGGCAGGCGAACGCTCCTGAATCTCTTCCATGATCTCAAGAGTTTCTTCTGGCAGGAATTTAGAGAAAAAGCCGTGAGTTACAGCGTTTTGATTCCTCTGTGGTGCGCCGCCGTTGTTCCCTAATGCATTCTTATTGCCGGGTGGTGCGCCTGCCTTTTTTGTGTGCACCCTTTTTTCAGTGGGTGCACCCTTTTTTCTTTCCCAACCATGCCGCTGTTTCCACGATTTTATGGTGTTCACTGACACCCCGTATTTCTCGGCAAGGGCCTTGTATTTCATACCTTTGACGTAATCTTTCTGCGCCTGAATGTGCTTCTCAGCCATCTACATTCACCGCCGCCCCCTTTTGAATTGAGTTGTTTTGGAAAAGATATTCCCTCTAAACCACCACCGTGCTCAAGCCGTTAACCGCCAATTGTCTATCCTGAGACTTACCGGAAGCAGTTTACAGAGAATATAAAAAAGCACCCCGAAGGATGCTTTTAATTAATTGCCCTTAACTTCGTCAGGGACATAATCGAGTAATACCTGCATAATCCAAATGAAGTGCCAAGGAGCAAGGTTTTGTCCTAGATTTTCTTTTAGTTCATTCAAAAGCTTCTCGATAGATTCGCCCAACACAATATTATTATTACTCTTTGCTTTTTGTAACGCATGTTCTAAAGTGTTGATTATTTTAGAGTATTCATTATTTTTATCTGAAATATAATATCCACTTTGTTCTGCCAATGTTCTCACCTCCCACCTTATTATCGGTTAAGGAGTATGACAAAGGAACCATTTGCAAAATTTGTCGAACGAAAGCGCCCTTCATAAATAGGTGGCAGTCGTAAGACAAAAAACCACTTTGAATCACTAATATCTATAAGGTATTTTAGATTTATTAACTGAGTTTTCATCAAGATGGTCATAACCATTGACTTCTAAAAATTTCAGTATTCCGTCTTTTGCTATATCCATATTATTCTTTGGACCAATTGTTAAACCTTTAATTGCCTTTTTATCATGAATTGGCACTGTGAGATAAGGAATAAAAGTACCATTTGAAACTCTACAAGAATAGTCTAAGTATTGCGACTTCCAACTTTTAGGGACTAATGCTATTCTATACTCCTCTTCCTGAGAAAAACATGAATCCTTAAAAAATATAGAAAAAGTTTTTACCAAAAGTGCTAAAACCCCATCCTGAAAACCCCATTCGTAACTCAAATCACTCAAATCAAGGTCAGGCTTATCTGATTTGCTTTGAAAAAACATGGTTACTCCAATAAACTTACTCATTAGTTCCACTATAATTTTCTTTTGTACTTTTTTATCGTAAATAACAGGGAATTTCAATAAATTATAATTATCCAATTTTAATTCATTGAATAAATTTTTGGGGTCAAGGATAATATTATAACCATCATTATTTGTATAATTAGACCAAAGTAAATTTGAATCTGAATTTGTAGTAAGTGACATTACATAGACTGGTTTTTTTAAATCCTCAGATCCTATAGCATAATTAAAATGATCTAAAAAATTGTCTTTTGATTTACCACAAATGTCTGATATTACCTCTTCGCACAAATTGTAAGTATACCAAAGTTCATTTTTATCATTTAAAAAATTTGCATCAGATAACCAGAATTCTTGACGTTTTAAAATCCCTTCAACTCCATAGATATTTGTATAATGATAGAGTGATTTTATTTTCTTTTTGCTTTTTAATTTAGAAATAAGATAGTCTAAATCATGTTCAGTATCTATTTTTTCGGGTTTAATATCTGTTAATTTCATACCTTACCCTCCCAGTTTATTATCGGTGAAATTGTAAGGATAGGAACCATTTGCAAAATTTGTCGAACGAAAGCACCCTTTAGCTACGGGTGCTCATTTCTTCCTATGCTTTTGGAATTCCAATATATCCTCTTTAATAAAAAGCCTGTCCCTCGGCATTTCTTTAACCGGTTCAAGTTGACCGGTTTTAATTAGCTGATTAAGATATTGACGAGTAAAGCCCAATATTTCAATTGCTTCACTTGTATTAACGATCTCCTCATTCAAAAACTTTTTAATTGCATCACGTTCTTTAAGGCTGTACACCAAGCATCACCCTCTTTTTTCTCGATATTTTTGATAAAGGGAAATTGACTTTTCCACAATTGAAACAGCAAACAAAATAATTATGCATATATCTAAAGTTGTCTTTAATGGACTGGCTGCGACATGCTGTCGAACAAATAACATGTATCCCAAAGCAAGAAGGACAAAAATATCAGTTGACGTTCTGAGTTTTTCCATTTGTTGAAAGTGGCTGTATTAATTTTTCATTATTTTTTGTTTCTGTTATAATTTTACCGAGGGAGAAGATCCACCTTCTCCCTCGGCTCAAAATCATCTGCGCTTTCTTGGTCGTCTGCGTCTTTTGATTTTGGGCTTTTTTGTTTTAAGCTTTTCTCTTATGATAAGAGCTTTTTCAAAGATAGTTAGTGCTGTAAGTATGATGCCCAGTATCACTGCTATTTCAGCCACTTTCTTCCCTCCTTTCTATAATTTAATTATATACGATTACTTTACTCACGTCAACTAAATTGGAGAATTTTTTTCCTTTTTCCTCATAAAAAACAACCTATTCATGCTAAACAGAATAGGCTGTGTTCTGCTCTATTTTTCATTTTCAAACGGGAACGCTCAATGTTTTTCTGCACTGTTCCTTTTTTAATGTTCAGCAGCTGGGCGATCTCTTCGAAAGACATGTTTTGTACAGTATGCATGATGAAAATGTCCTTTTCTCTTTCAGTAAGGACCGAAAGGGCATCAGCAATTCTTTCTTTGTCCCAGTCGCTTACCTCTCCTTCTGGCTCCTGATTGATCGCATACTCTTCTGGCATTGCATCAATGATACGAGGATCAGCAAGAATCGTTCTTTGATAAACGTCTCTTCTGTCAGCTCCTCGGCGTGCTCCCGGTTGTCTCCCGTTCTGTAGCCATTCGAGAGTAAATTCAATATCACTGATCATACTGCCAATGATCTTCTTGTCGTTCTTTTGTTCGGCTGTCATTTCATTTTCTGGCGTTTCTGAGAATGCCCGGTACATCTTTCTCGCTTCTTTTAACGCTCTTTTGTATTCAATGATTAAATCTTGCATGTTTATCCTCCTCTTATTTACGCTTATAAGCGCCGCCTTTGCCGCGTCTGAGTGTTTGCATGTTTGCGTTCATCATTGATTGCCAGAAACGATCTGAGCGCTCCTGTTGCTTCTGTGATGGCTTCTTTTTGGACTGTTTCATGTATCATCACCCCTTTCACCAAAAGTAATCGCGATAGACATCCAGATAGTTGCGAAATAAAAAACGGACACCAAACAAACAGCGCAATGCTGTAAGTTCAGTGTCCGCAGGCTTTCCGTCTTGGACATTCATTAATGACTAGAATGAATATAAGTAATCCGTTTAGCTTATATTTACAAACTTTTGGATTTGCAGTATATTTCCTTTACTAATAATAAGAGTTAGGAGCTTTATAATGAACAAGATAGACGAGTTAAAAGAATTTTTAAAAGAAAACATCCATAATATGGTTATCGATGGAGGGGTAGGATTATCCGTTCCATGCCCTGACTTTGACTTATTACCTAGAGACTTCTTGAAATTTGCGAAGAATGAATTAGACAATTTAAATAAGAACAACGATAATCTTATACATATCATTAATTGCCTTTCTCATCTAAAAAGAGCTTTAGATTGCCAACTCGACACATTTTTTTATCAAATTAATCTATATAATTTAATAAAAAAGAGGAATCTTAGCTTTGACCAAAAAGTATTATTTTTAAAAAACGCAAGAGTCATTGACTCATCTTCGATTTCAAGATTAAATTATATACGGAATAAAATGGAGCATCATTATATAATTCCTAAGATTGAAGAGATTGAAGTCTATTTTGATTTAGTGAATGCATTTATCTTAGTATTAGAATCTAGTATAGCCTTCTTTTCAATTCACCATACTATTACCATTAGTTTAGAAAACGAAGATTCCTACAACTATTTCAGCTTTTCATATGTTTTTGACGAACACCCTAAAATAGTCTTCGAAGCTAATTATTTAGATTTCAAAATAACTGTTGATCCATCTGAAAAAAATGAATTTGTTTATTTTCTTAGAGCCTTCATTCTTTTAGGTAAATTAGATTACATGCAAAAAGAACATATGTTGGAAGAATTAGATTATGAAATAGTTTGGTCTTCAAGAAACTATTGAGTTGTTTTCATTATCCTAGCGCTCTTGCACAATAAACATTTTGGAGAGCAGGCATGCGGGTGTACTACTTTACCTAATTTGATGTAATGCTCTCCTCTCTATTTGTAATGAAGATCTAACAGAAATTCACTCTCCCATTTGTTACTATTAAACTAGTCAAGTATGTTTGGAGGTAAGTTTTTGGACTACATAAGATTTGTTCTTGAAAAACCACTGGCTGGAATTTTATTCAGTGTTTTAGCAGCTGCAGCCATTCTTTATTGTTTAACTCACTTTCCTTATGGGGCTTTATAAAAAGTCCCTATCCCCCTATCCCTGGCAGAACTGCAATCGCAAAGAATAAAACCGCCACGATCCCACCGAGAAGCCAGCCATTCGTCTTATCACGCTTTGCAATGATAGTTTCGTCTCCGATCATTTTCAGATCGTCTGACTTTGCAACAAGCACTGGTATGTAATCAGGATGCACTTTCAAATATTCCGCCGCCTCATAAACTGTCATCGCTTCGTCTTTTGTGGATTTGACTGCCCGCTGAAGCTCAACTTGTAAAGGGATCATTACGCATCACCCTCCAATTCATTTTGAGCAACTGTTATCGCAAAATTGAGATTGGTAATGATCTTCTCTAATGCCTGTTTGTATCGTTTCCTATCGCCGCTTAAATGCTGAATGTCCTTTTGAGCCTGCCGGAATTGATGTACCGTTACTTCCTGCTGGCGCTTGTTTTCCTCAATGATTTCCTGCTGCTTAACAGACAGTTCAGTCCGATCAATCAGAAAGTCAATATGCTCTTTAGCCATCCAATATTGATCTGTTGGCTTAGCATTTTCATATCCTTTTAGTTTTGAAACACGCGCTTTAATTTCCTGTAATTTATCCATGTCCGTTCCTCCCCCGCAGGGGAAAGCCCCTGCTATTTGATTTTGAAGCCTATTTCGTGATCGACTCGAGCAAAGCTGCCCTTTGCCGTTTGAATGATTGTTTTGCCATGCTCCGGGGCTTCCAAGACATGTGCGGTGCCCTGGCTCCCGTCTATAACGATGATCTGTATTTTGCCCGACTCCATTGCCTGTTCGATTGTTGTATCTTTGCTTAAATTAATTTCTCTTGGGTTGTACATTCTTAGCGCCCCCTGTGCTATGATAGAAGTACCAGTTCATATCAAGGCACTGAGGCCACGCGCTTCGGTGCTTTTTTTGTGTTTAATAGTGATCCGGTTTCCATCCGACCATCGTGAATGCCTGCGATGGTTTCAGATCCTCACGGTAAACGATCGGGTGTTTTTTCACGTATTCGGCCAGCTGTTCCGGCGTCATCTTCCATTCTTCAACCGGTCCTGGCTTGTAAGGATTGATGCTTTGCTGTTCCATGGTATTTACCTCCTCCATTGATTTTGGGTATCTCTGTGCCGCCAAGCTTCTTGCAATCAGAACCCATTCGGCTGGCGCATGCCTTAAACTGAGAGCAACGTGTCATACAGGCCATGAGCTTATCTTCTTCCTGCACCCACAACGGCCGATCGTCTGCGATTACCACGTTTAACAGTGGACTTTCCCGCCTTTCTTTTGAGTTTTTTCAGCTCGTCCAGCTCGATGAAGCCGAGTGACTTATCCAGAGCCAGCACCTTGAGTGGCGTATCGTAAAGCCGCTCATACAACTTGCGCTTGATGGCAAATTCCTTTGTTTCCACGCCCTTGATGTCAATGATCTCGATGCTGCCGTCCAAGTTATGAACCTCAAAGTCTGCAATATATTCAATCTTCCGAAAAGTTTTTCCGTTCTTTTTGAATGCTTCTTGCAGCAGGAACCGTGGCTGAAGCTTAAAATCTTTTATCTGCTTGCTCACCTTGAGCCATTTCAGTTGCTCATAGTATTTGACTTCGGCCCGGCTATCGAACGTGATGCCGTCCACCTGTGTTTTTCTGGCGCCGTACTTATTTGCTGGCATGTGATGCCTCCGTCCATTCATCAAAACTGTAGGCGTAATCAACGCTTTCAATGAAACCGATCTCCTTCGCTTTCTGACGGATTTTCATACATCCTTCATAGCTGTAAGCCCAAATTTCTTTATAATCCCTCAGTTCGCCGTATTTCCCTGTTATGATGAACTTCCGAAAGCTGTTAACCAGTTGCCACATGTTACCCCCATGCGAAAAACCGTTTGGACTCCCGTATCCCATTTCATACGGATAAACGTCATCACCTGTGTAATCATCAACGAAGAACAGTCTTTTCTTAAATCTGAAATACGCCACCCGATCCTTGTATTTACAGAAGAAAGTACGTCTGTCTATGCTTGCGATAAGCTTTATCAGATCATTAATATCGTTCAAGCGTTTTATTTGCTCTGCACTTGGCATTATTCCGCTACCTCCCGTCAATTTGTTCCCAGTACTGAATCTGTCTTTCCTTGTACGGCGCCGTCAGTATGATGGCCGGCAGCAGGATCACCGCTTTAAGCACTTCGCATCAGCTCCATTTGTCTGATTTTTTCCTCAAGCACCCGGATAGCCGGTGTGAGGTCCTTGCCGCCCTTTTGTTCAGCAGGCCCGAACAAATACATTCCCATGGATCCATTAACATTCGTTTTTTCATCCATTCCGCAACCCTGCCAATCTATGATTTAATAGCATTCTGTCGCCCTTGATGATCACGCAATAGTCTGCGCACATTTCATAAATCCGGGTACCGAGTGCCTCGTCTATATCAACCAACTCTTCGATGTCTAATTCACTTGAGATAAGAACCGGTTTATGGTTCAGATACCGATAATTGATGACAGAGTATGTCTGCTCCACCTGCCAATCGGTTGCCCGTGGTTTCTTAATCCGTCCTTCTTTGGTGTTTGTGTAAACAGGCTTGAACAGATCATCTATGAACAACACTTCAACCTCTTTCATGCGGTTGAGTTTCTCTTCCAGCTTGTCAAAGTCATCTTTCAGATCGTTGAAGCCTTCCACGTAAGGAAAATACTGAACTGCGATGTTCTTTGATTTGATCAGCTTGTTTGAAATAGCTGTCAGCAAATGTGTTTTCCCCGATCCCGGCTGCCCCAGTAATGCAATGCTATTGCTTCGGGTGCCGCGGATGCTGTCAAAGTCTTTGTAGTATTCCACCGCAGTATCGTAAGTGTCTTTCACGACAGCTGGCTTTCCTTCGGTTATAAAATTCTTGAACTTCAACTTCTCAAATTCAGCAGTTATGTCACTAGAATTCATAAGCTTCCGGATCCGCCGGCGCTCTATGCATTTACACCGGACCCATACCTCATATCCGTCCTTATTCTCGATGTATCCAAGTTGATCTTTACATTTCGGGCATTCGTATTCAGCCTTTTCTTCTGACCCGGCCGACCCCGCCGAAAATTGGGCTGACCTTTCTTGGAGCTTTTTCAGTATTGCTGCCATTGCCGCGTCTGTACTGTGCGTTTTGTGTTTTTCCATGTTGCCACTCCTTACTTTTGTTCTTGTTTGACTGGAGAATGCGCTGTACGTAGGCAAGATTGCGAGCGTTCCGCGTTACTGCCTCTTTCATTGCCTCCAGCACCTTATCTTCGCCATAATCGTCTATCAAGCTATTAAGCTTCTCAGCCATGAACGATGATAGAAGGCCGAATCCCTCATCCTCGAAAAATGTAAATGCGTTACTCTTCATTTTCTTCTCATCCTCCTGCTGCTCTTCTTGTGCTGGCGTTTCTTCCTGTACTGGCTCCGATTTCTTCCCGTAATTCTTGGTGTTTTGAAGCTTTACATAATCAACAATTGTGACAATGATCCCTTTGTTCTGCTTCAAGCGCCTCGTTTTGATAAAGCCTGATTCTTCTAACTTACTGAGCGAATAACGCACCTTCTTTACGTCAATGGAAGCTTCTCTCGCCAATTCAGCAACGTTGATCATCGCTTCTCCAATCTTTAGAGATCCAAATGGTGCGAAAGCAGCCTCTTCGAGTAAGCACATATAAATCATCTTTTCACGCCTGTTTGTAAATTGACGAGAAGGGACAATAACGTAACCCCAACCTTCCATATCCATGCCGCTCACCTACTTCCTTTCACACAGTGCTGTCATTCCGCTGATGCGGACTAAACGTAAACCAGGTTCATTTGTTCTGAGATAGCCTTCAACATAAGCACGGAACAGCTGCGCGCGATTGGGTGCCCCTTCTGCCAGCCATTTATAACAGAAGGGGATACTAACCTTAATCAAATGGGAGGTCATCGTCACTGATATCTACAGGTTTGCCGTCAAAAGGATCAGCATCCTGCGCACTTGGTTTTTCCTCTGATACTTCTGCATCAATGATTTCTGGCTCAGACATTTCGTCAGTGATGTCAATGCGCTCTCGTTCCTCATCGTCCTCAATGACAGCCTTCTGCATTTCCACTGACAAGATACCCCATTTGCTCAGAATCGCTTTCAAAACAGTTTTTAATGCCATTGCATCCCAATCGTTTTTCCAGCCGAAGTCCGACTTACTAAACTTCTTTTTATGCTTTTCAACTTGCGCCTTTGTCCAATACACTGTTTTCCGGAAACCGTTTAAAAGCTCAAAGTAAGCAGCGTAACCAATAACCGCATCTGATTCCCGTTTTTCAAAATCAATTTCTATTTCCTCAGTTAATGGGTTCCACTTTTGCAATTCTCCTTCATGGACCGGTATGCAATTGATGAATTTATACTGACCTGTACGTAAAGCCAACTGAATGTACCCTTTGTAACCAAGCTGAAATTGAGCACGGCCGCCATACGGAACTATCCAGGCATAACCCAAGTTTTTATCCACTGGCAGATCAAGCGTAGCAGCCACCATAGCCGATGAAATTACGCTCATAGGCTCTGCCTTTTGGAGCATTTTTTCACCGTTGTAAAGGCTCAGAATTGATGCTGTGAATTGGGAAGCCCTTTTCCCTAGAACTTCTTCGAAACGATTCATGACTGCCGGAGAAGAAAGCAGACCTTTCATTGTTGTTCCTTGCTGTTGTGCTGGAGCACTGTTTTGTTTCTTCTGGATATTGCTTTTTAGCGATTGATTTGTAGCCATATTCAGCTAACCTCCTTGATTCCAAAGCGTCTAAATTGGACTTCTTTAGTGACTTTCTCGTATACGTCCGGAAACTGCTCTTTGAGTTTCTTAGAGTCGATCCGGTTAGTTGAAACTGACTTCCAACTAGTTTGATAGTTTCCGATGAAGCCGTATTCTGCTTCCTTCATTTCGTGCTTAATCTGGTTTTTTAACTCCTTCGCTTGCAACTGGAGTTCGTTGATCTGATCTTTCAGCTGCAAATATTGCTGAATGCGTGTTTTATTCGCTGAAGTGAGCTCAACGACTTTACCGCCCTCTGCCTCGGCATAACGTTGCTTGAGATATTCTTCTGCTGCACTCGAACCATCAAGCACAGGGGCCTGTCCGCCCAATACATTTTCATTCCAAAATTGAATCTCAGCTTGAAAGATCATCGCAATGAGCTCGTCATCACGCTCAATCTCTTTCCAAATGAATTTATTGCCGCCGATTAGGACAGCGAAGTACGCTTTTTTATATTCAGGCCCTAGCACTCCTAAATAGTGCTGGACCTGAACTATATAGCTGTCGGGAATCTCGTCATCTTCCCACTCTTTCAGGTTGTATGCCGACGTGGTTTTGCACTCCAATATGGCTTTTTCACCAACAATCATTCGGTCAACATTCGCCAATATAAAATCGTGCTTGGGGTGCCTGAGCATCGCTATTCTCCGCCTAACTTTTTTGCCGCTACGAATCTCGAACTCTTTTGCAACAACGTCTTCAAGAAGTGAGCCAAAGTATGCAGCTTCACTGCCTGATTCACTTACAGGTACCTGGCCTGTTTTGTCTAACCACAATTCAAACGGTGTTTGCCATTTGTTTATTCCTAAAATTACGGAAGCATCTGAACCACCTATGCCCTTCCGTCGCTCAAGAAGCCATTCGTCCCGACTCATGTCCGCTGTCGAAGCGAAAACCTCTGCTTGCATCAGATCAGCCCCACCTTTCTTTTGTACTCTTCCGCACCAAGCCGCTGCCATTCTCGGTAGTTATCCATTGAAGGGAAACTAAACTGCGCTTTACCGTTTTTGGCGAATACAATTGAACCGCCGACCTGTCTCAAACGTTGCTGATCCTCCGGACGCTCGCTGAATGCTACTTTTACTGCTTTAGCCATTATTTAGCACCTGCTTTCTTCTCGTACATCTGTATAACTTGATGTGCTTCATGCTCTGATAGCAAACCGCCACCATTTAATCGCATAACTACTTTTCGTTTCGCTTTACTGAGTGGAGCTAAACCATGTTTTTTGAAAAGCATTGCTATATAGCCCTTTTGTCTGGGTGTTATGAAACGGGGGCTATAAACTCGATCATCTTCTCGCAGATAAGCGTTCAAGTTAGCTCTCAACTGCTCACCCTGTTTTACTGCCATATGAAGAGACATGTTTTCTTTATAGACCTCTTTCATATGATCTAATTGCTGTTTTAAATACTCGTTTTCTTGCTTTAATTGAGATTCAGTCACATCCAACAACCTCCATTGATTTTCATGAGGCGTTTTGGTATAATTAAATAACTATTTAAGTCAAAACGCCTTACTGAGTCCACTCTGCCAAGTGGGCTTTTTTATTGCTCATTTTTAAATTTGAAGCCAAGCTGCTCCCTGAGATAACGATCAAGGTTCTCTCTCAAGATCACCGCGCCGCAATCAATTACATAATCATCGACTGGGGTAACTTCATCCCCGAAAAAATCCTTTTGTGTTTCTGGCTCAGTCAACTTGTCGTGCCAGTTGTTTAAAATCATTGGATTTTCGATGTTCAATTTTTTCAGCTCCTTCATTTGCTTTAGCAAGTTCAGCAAGACTGTCGATCGCATTTTCTAAAGAGTAAAATTCCTTATGAAGAATGCTCACAGCTCCTTTGATATCTTCCTCTGAATATGCCGCCTTTTTTGCATGTCGCAAGAAGCTTGCCGCGAGCTCAAATTTTCTGAGATTCATACCAAACACCTACTTATCACTGCCAAATTGATACCTCGTTGTTGCATTTTCATAGCTGTTTCATACAATCGACCTTTATTAGCAAGTCGGCTGATATCCTCTGTAAGAACTTTGATACTTCCGGCGAGACTGATTGCCTCTTCATAATCACCATCACGCAATGCCTCTGAAAGCATGATAGAAAGCTCTTCCGCTGATTCAATTTTTCTTTTTGCTGCATCTACATCTGACTTCAAAAACTGATTAGTTTTCATGCAAAAACCGCCTTCCTTTCTTCTTGTTTTGACATGGCTACCTGATCCATCAACGCTTTACGCGTCCACTTATCAGCAAGCTCCTGCATATTCAAGCCATGATTTCGTACCAATGAGTAGATCAGTGTTTTATTTGCTGGAATCAGATCAAAGATCTGCTTAATATCTCCCATCGGTAAATCATTTGAACGACCTGGTCGATCGCTTGCCAACCATCGAGCCAACTGTTTAGTAGCCTGCAATGCTTCTTCAAGCTGATGAACCATGTTTATTACCGCAGCGCTTGCGCTTTCATTTAATGCAGGGTCAATCGGAGCAACCGCTGTTGGATGTAGCTTAAACAAGTAATGTACGAGATCAATGTGTTCATAGGCTTCACAGGCTTCAAACCACTTAATGCACAGTTCAGGTGTTAGTCTGCTAAAACCGTTTTCAACGTCTGAGACATAACGCTGATCTTTTCCACCGATTAGAATTCCGATTTGATATTGTGCAAGACCTGCTGCCTTGCGGGCTTTGCGCATGATTTGCGGTAAATTCCGCAAATTGTATGGGTTGTTCTCCATATGTTTGCCTCCTGATATATAAGTTATTTATTGGTAAAATTTAATTAATGAAGGGATGAGGGTTGTCCCTTTGCCATAAAGGGCTATTTCAATCTCCCCAAAATTGTGGAGATTAGTACCTCACTCCTCAAAGTTGTGGAGTGAAGCGCGATTAAGCCGATTGAGACGACATGAATTTATTTACAAAATAAATCTGACCTTTACCGGTTACCTTTGGTGTGCGTGCGGTCCTGATAGAACCGTCAAGATTGCTTACAGTTCTTTTCTTGATTTCAAACAGGCCCATATCCATACTGCGTTGGGTTGGGAGGTTAAATGATTCACCCTTTTTTCGAATCAGATATCCATTGTCGCGCAACCATTGAAATAATTTGTTCGGCCCGATATCTACACCGTTTTGCTGGATGATTTTCGCTAACTCACCAACAAGCACAGAGGACTCGGACGATTCAACCGCCTCAGCGAAAATCACTTTCGGTTTCATGGTTTCAATTTGCTTGCTTTGCTCTTTCATAGTGTGAAGAGTAGTTTTGAAAAGCAGTTTTGTATTTTCATCAGCTTGCGGCAGGTATGTTTGGATAAATAACTCGTCATTTGCTACGTAACCGCCCGTTTTTCTGATAGTCGGGATAACTTCATGAGTGATCCAGCGTTTGAACTGTTTGGCTTCGGGTTTGCGGCTACCGAGAATTAAAGTGTAAAGTCCTGGCTCGTTCACAATATTTGTATTGCCTTGTCGTCCTATGTTCAACATAGCCCGTTCGTCACTATCCAGTTTTGATACTGCTTGGGTGGCATTTTTAATCCCTAGAATCTCGCAGACGTCTTTTGCGACAAACCAAGGTTGTCCATCCTTTACAAATGTCCGAACCTGCTGATCTTGATAATTGAATACTTTTTGCAATTGACTCATTCATGAACCTCCTAAATAGAGTTGTCATTCACCAAACGGAAATTTTCGTTCAGTAGGTCCTTTGCTATTGCGCTTGTTTCATATTTGCTTGTTCCTGCGCTTCGATCCACGCATCTATGTTGTGCTTAGTGAAGAAAATGCGTGTGCGCACTCGGAAGTGTGGAATTTCTTTTTCACGAACCATTGTGTAAATCGTGTCGTGATGAACACCGAGGTATTCAGCAGCTTCCTGCACGGTCATTGTGTTGCGAGTCATTTCTACACCTCCTACGCTGTTTTTTAAATCTCTCACTCTCTCATGTGGTAAAATCTTCATGAAAGGTGGTAGATAAAATGAATAAATATTTATGGGACTTGAATATTGAAGAAATTCCTTGTGGTTGGGAAAATTTCTATCAAGATGCCCTAGTTGAATTCCCTAATGGAAAAATGTTCGAAGAATATATGAATGGGCCTGATGATAAATACGAATTCTTCTCTCACCCAGTCAAATATAGAGAGTTAATGGTTTACTGGTTTAATTTTCATAAGGCCAAAGCTCAAAAACTCTTTGAATCCGAAAATCTTTTAACTGACAGAAAAGCTATAAGTAATTTGATTAAGCATGATATGGTCTTAGATCATTTGGTCACAACTTGGATTTCTGATGATTTAACAATGGATTATTTTGATCCTGACTCTGTGGAAAGAGATTTTTTTGATCCGGATTGGTACTTTTCCAGTGATGAATACAATCAATCAAAAGGATATTCGGAGTTGCGATTTATTCAGTTTTAACAAGTACAAGCCCTTCTTTATCTAACAATGAGTTTCAGGTAGTTAGCAGGGTTCACTTTTGCTGGACCCTGTTTTCTCAGAACCGCAAGGAATGCTCGGATATTTGAAGAATGCCAGTTAGCTTACCATTAGGAATTTTGCTTAAATTGTTTTGAACCGTTTCGGTTAATGAGTAACGTTTCATGTTCTCACTCCTATGCTGTATATGATTTTTGTTTCGTATCGACGACTTCTTCTTCAAAAAAAAGCGTCCATTCGAAACCCAACTCATTTGCAATCCTTTTAGCAACTTGCACCGAAGGATTTCTCTTTCCTAATTCGATATTGGCATATGCCCCACGGGAAAGCTGTACTTTGTCAGCAACAGATTCTTGGCTTTGCTTACCCCGTCGGTTAATTAACCATTTTCTCAATATTATCAACTCCTTTGTGTGTCATATCGAATCACTTGTTTATTATAATATCGTCGATAAGACACATTGTCAATACTTTTTTTCGTCGTTTTGACACATTACTTCTATGTTTCATTTTGACACGTTATAATTGCTTTTGAAGAGGTGTGTCCACATGTTTAATAAAAAACTGATAACCCTTAGAAAATCAAAAAAACTAACACAAGAAGAAATGGCTAATAAAATCGGAGTACATAGAGGTACATATGCAAATTATGAAAGAGGACACCGGCAACCCGATTATGACACCTTAAAAAAAATTGCCGATTTCTTTGAAGTAACAATTGACTATTTGTTAGATCAAGAATCTGAACCGATTATACGCGAGGAGAAAACTCCTTATATTGCTTTAAATGATCCAGATTTACAAATTGCCTTTAGAGATGCTGCTGATTTTTCTGAAGAAGCTCGCAGACAAGCAATTGATTTTATCAACTATCTGAAGGAGAAAGAAAAAGCGAAAGGTCGTAAATCTCCGAATACGGAGAACGATTGAAATTCCCTAAAGCAAAAGTATTGCATTATTTCATTTCCAATAAATGATACAAATAATGATATAACGACACTTTTGCAATAATTATCTTTATGATTTAGTTATTCTTTAGTTATTTAGTTATTAATAGAAGTTTCCCAAAAAAGTCGAATGGTAACTAATGTAATTCCATTCGTGTACCAATGTTAAAAATTACAAGCGTTCAATCCCTTATGTAGCAAGGGGTTGAAGAAATGCCCGTATCCCATTGGTGTACCACTGGTTTCCTATCCGTATCCCATTGGTGTACCAAAAAAACGGGTATCTTCTTTTAATTTTCTGATGACATTTTTTTATAAAAAGGGGAAATTACAGTTGGCATTTTTATTTAAAAATGAAGAAGTTTATAACAGTGTAGCTAAAAAGAAACGAAAGGCATCTGGGGGATTTAGAAAAACATACTATGCAGCCCAACCGTTGTTAGGACAAAAAAATCAAGTTATGATGGAAGTTATTTTCGGATACTTAACTGGTTCACAAGTCAGCAGTCAAGGTCTGTTTATTGCAACAAAAGAAAATTTACACCTTGTAACTGATAAAGCCGGTGGTCATAAAATAATTAGTTGGAATTATGATGAGATTAATAGTATTTCAGTTTTAAAACAAGCTTTCACTGGTTTTACACTTGAATTTAAAACAGTTAATGGTGATTACCTAATTAAAAGCGTCATGGAAGGCGATCACGAAAAATTTATAAATTATGTTAGGAAGTCGATCATCGCAGCAAGCAAGAAAACAGCTACTGAGAACATTTCTAAACGTAAGGCTGACGAAAAGTCAATAAATTCTGATTTTGATTTCGTTGCTTCCGAAATAAGAAAATATGCAACTTTAAAAGATGAAGGACTTATTACAGAGGAAGAATTTACAGCGAAAAAGAAAAAGCTTTTAAACATATAAGGCCCGATTTGTTGGGCTTTTCTTTCACACTAAAAACAGAACATACATTCCTATTTGGCGGTGTTTATTATGGCAATCCAGTTATCACATCTAGAAGAAGAAGTAAAAAAGATATATTCAAAATTAAATATGCTCACTCCTGAGGATATAGATCTTGAACGCATTGCCGCTGCTTTCAAGATATGGATTCATTATGAGAAAGCTAATAGCAGCATGTTTTGTATCAATGGTCTTTACAGCACGGTTTTGGATATTCGAGCTTCCCCACAAGAGCAATGGCAAGACTTCGTTCACGAACTCGCCCACGTACTGAAGCATGCCGGAAACCAATTCAATATGAATAGAATGTTTAGGGAGCTTCAAGAATATCAGGCCAATAGTTTCATGTATCACTTTTGTGTACCGACATTCATGCTCGTTAAGATTTCGTTGCCGCGCATGCAATCCGAGGCTATAAAGTTAATTGGAGATACCTTTAACGTCACATACCCTTTTGCAGCCAAACGGCTTGAAATGTACAAAAGAAAACTGTTTTCAGAGAAACTATTTTTAGTGAGGTGTTAATCATGGGTCATTGGATGGCTAGAGGTCAAAAATCATTTTTATTAGTTGTTGAGAACGGTTATGATTCAAAAGGCAAACGCAATAGGAAGACTAAAACAATCAAAATTGAAGATCCAAAAATTCTAAACAGCGTTAGAAAGCGAGAAAAATATTTATCACAGCAACTCCTAATGTTCGAAATGGAAGTAACGTCTGGTGAATATATATCGCCCGAAAAAACAACCTTCGAGTCTTTTGCAAACGAATATAAAGAACGAATTTTATATAAGAAATTTGCCCACAGAACATCTGAAATGCATGAGAGTCATATTAAAAACTACATTCTTCCAGCGATCGGTCACAGGAGATTAGATCAGATCAAAACAATGCATATTGTTGACTTTATGGATTCACTTGAAAAAGACGGAATTCGAAAAGATGGCAAACCAGGAGGTTTATCAAGTTCAACCAGATACGATATATTCAAAGTTATAAAGGCAATGTTCAAAGTTGCTGTTAAGCAATGGAAACTAATCAAAGTAGATCCAACCGAAGATTTAGATCCCCCTTCTGTTGAAACCAAAGAAATGCAATTTTATGATTCAGAAGCAGCTAAAGAATGCATTGAAGCTCTTTATCAGATTGATATAATGTGGAGATTGTACTTTTTAGGTGCAATGATTGGCGGTCTAAGAAGAGCAGAAGGATTAGCCTTTGAATGGCATTTAGATGTTGATTGGGATGCGGGAGGTTTTTATGTAAATCGTTCAATTCCAAAAACAATTGAAGGAAAACCACTTATCAAAGATCCTAAATCAAAAAAATCTAAGCGCTTTGTAAAAATGCCTGATTGGTACATGGAAGAGCTTGAGAAGTACTATAAAATGTGGAAAAAAGAGAAACTTAGATTAGGTGATGCTTGGGAAGGTGGAGAACACCAATACATTTTCCATAGTGGGAAAGGTAAGCCCTATTATTACACAACCCCCACTGCAAAATGGTCCAAGTTCACTAAAAAGTATGGGCTGAAAAAAATACGACTTCACGAGTTGCGTCATACAATGGTTACTTTATTAATTGAAGCTGGTGCAAATTATAGAGCGATTCAAGAACGAGTCGGTCACGCCAGCTATCGAACTACATTCGATAGATATGGCCATGTAACAAAAAAATTAGCTGATGAGACAGCTGAACTATTCAACAATTTTGACCCTAAAAAGAGATACGGTCAATGAATTTTGAAGCCGAAAAATCAAGTTCGCCAACAGTTTGCCAACAACTCGCGAATTTGATAAACCGGCTTTATTAAAGCAAAGTAAAAAACCCTTGCTACGCAAGGGTTTAAGCTATGATTCCGACTGGGCTCGAACCAGCGACCTCTACCCTGTCAAGGTAGCGACAAGGTATTTTAGCTGGTTTAGTTTATCTAGGAGATACCTGAGAAAA
>NZ_AYTO01000011.1 GCF_000507145.1 Bacillus tequilensis KCTC 13622
TCAGCACTGAAGGAAACCCTGCCGGACTACATGATCCCGGCATTCTGGGTGACGCTGAACGAGTTTCCGGTTACGGCAAACGGCAAAGTAGACCGCAAAGCCCTGCCTGAGCCGGACATTGAAGCGGGCAGCGGAGAATACAAAGCGCCGGCTACCGACATGGAAGAGCTGCTTGCCGGTATCTGGCAGGATGTGCTTGGCATTCCGGAGATCGGTGTCAGCGACAATTTCTTCTCAATGGGCGGAGATTCCATCAAAGGAATCCAAATGGCAAGCCGCTTGAACCAGCACGGCTGGAAACTGGAAATGAAAGACCTCTTCCAGCACCCGACGATCGAGGAGCTGACCCAATACGTGGAGCGTGCCGAAGGCAAACAGGCAGACCAAGGGCCTGTGGAGGGAGAAGTCATCCTGACGCCGATCCAGCGCTGGTTCTTTGAAAAGAACTTCGCGAACAAGCACCACTGGAACCAATCGGTGATGCTTCATGCCGCGAAGGGCTTTGACCCTGAACGGGTGGAAAAAACATTACAGGCGCTGATCGAACACCATGACGCGCTCCGTATGGTTTATCGTGAGGAGCCGAAAGATATCGTTCAATACAACAGAGGGCTTGAAGCTGCCTCAGCTCAATTGGAGATCATTCACATTGAGGGACAAGCGAAAGATCATGAAGACCGCATAGAGAGAGAAGCGGAGCGTTTGCAAAGCAGCATCAGCTTGCAGGAAGGCGGGTTGTTAAAAGCAGGCTTGTTCCAAGCGGAAGACGGAGACCACTTGCTCCTTGCCGTTCACCATTTAGTGATTGACGGCGTGTCGTGGCGGATTTTACTGGAGGATTTCGCCGCGGTATATACACAGCTTGAGCAAGGCAATGAACCGGTACTCCCGCAGAAAACACATTCATTTGCGGAGTATGCAGAGAGATTGCAAGACTTCGCGAACTCCAAGGCCTTTTTGAAAGAAAAAGAGTATTGGAGACAGCTTGAAGAACAGACTGTCGCGGCAAAGCTTCCGAAAGATCGCGAATCTGATGATCAGCGAATGAAACATACAAAGACAATCGAATTTTCGCTGACTGCTGAAGAGACAGAACAGCTCACCACAAAGGTGCATGAGGCATATCACACAGAAATGAATGATATTTTGCTGACGGCATTCGGATTGGCGATGAAGGAGTGGACAGGTCAGGATCAAGTAAGTGTTCATTTAGAGGGGCATGGACGTGAAGAAATGATAGAAGACCTGACCATTTCCCGCACAGTCGGCTGGTTTACGAGTATGTACCCGATGGTGCTCGATATGAAGCATGCGGATGATCTGGGCTACCAGCTGAAGCAAATGAAAGAAGATATCAGACATGTGCCGAACAAGGGAGTTGGATATGGCATTCTGCGCTATCTGACGGCGCCGGAACATAAAGAAGATGTGGCGTTCTCGATTCAGCCGGATGTCAGCTTTAACTACCTGGGGCAGTTTGATGAAATGTCGGATGCAGGTTTGTTCAAGAGATCAGAGCTGCCGTCAGGACAGTCGCTAAGTCCGGAAACAGAAAAACCGAATGCACTTGATGTTGTCGGATATATTGAAAACGGAAAACTGACGATGTCGCTGGCCTATCATTCTCTTGAATTTCATGAAAAAACAGTACAGACATTCAGCGACAGCTTTAAAGCCCATCTTCTCAGAATCATTGAACATTGCCTATCTCAAGATGATACGGAATTGACGCCGAGTGACCTTGGCGACGACGATTTGACGCTGGATGAGCTGGATAAATTAATGGAAATTTTCTAATAGAGGTGGCATATGAGCAAAAAATCGATTCAAAAGGTGTACGCACTGACACCGATGCAGGAGGGAATGCTGTATCATGCGATGCTTGATCCGCATTCTTCCTCGTACTTCACACAATTAGAGCTTGGGATTCACGGCGCTTTTGACCTTGAAATCTTTGAGAAAAGCGTCAATGAACTGATCCGGTCATACGATATTCTCCGTACGGTATTTGTGCACCAGCAGCTGCAAAAGCCGCGTCAGGTCGTGTTAGCGGAACGCAAAACAAAGGTGCATTATGAGGATATCAGTCATGCGGACGAAGACCGCCAAAAAGAGCACATTGAGCGTTATAAACAAGACATACAGCGCCAAGGCTTTAACCTGGCAAAAGACATATTGTTTAAGGTGGCGGTTTTCCGTCTTGGTGAAGATCAGCTGTATCTGGTCTGGAGCAATCACCATATTATGATGGACGGCTGGAGCATGGGCGTGCTCATGAAAAGCCTGTTCCAAAACTACGAAGCACTTAGAGCAGGCCGGATGCCGGCAAATGGACAGGGAAAGCCTTATTCCGACTACATCAAGTGGCTTGGAAAACAGGACAATGAAGAAGCAGAGAGCTACTGGAGCGAACGCTTGGCGGGTTTTGAACAGCCGAGCGTGCTCCCGGGCCGCCTGTCTGAGAAAAAAGACGAATACGTTAATAAAGAATATTCATTTACATGGGACGAAAAACTGGTTGCCCGCATTCAGCAGACGGCAAACCGCCATCAAGTGACAGGGCCGAACCTGTTTCAGGCTGTTTGGGGCATCGTTCTCAGCAAATACAACTTTACGAATGATGTTGTCTTCGGCACGGTCGTATCAGGCCGGCCGTCTGAAATCAACGGGATTGAAACGATGGCGGGGCTGTTTATCAACACGATTCCGGTGCGGGTAAAAGTTGAGCGAGACGCTGCTTTCGCTGATATTTTCTCAGCGGTTCAGCAGCATGCAGTAGAGGCGGAGCGTTACGATTACGTGCCGCTCTATGAGATTCAAAAACGTTCAGCCCTCGACGGCAATCTCTTGAACCATCTGGTCGCGTTTGAAAATTATCCGCTTGACCAAGAGCTTGAAAACGGCAGCATGGAAGACCGCCTCGGGTTTTCTATTAAGGTAGAAAGCGCGTTTGAACAAACGAGCTTCGATTTCAACCTGATTGTGTATCCGGGCAAAACGTGGACCGTCAAAATCAAATATAACGGAGCCGCCTTTGACTCCGCTTTTATCGAACGGGCAGCGGAGCACCTTACCCGCATGATGGAAGCTGCTGTCGATCAGCCGGCCGCTTTTGTGCGTGAATACGGGCTTGTGGGAGACGAAGAGCAGCGGAAAATTGTAGAAGTATTTAACCGCACGAAAGCGGAACTCCCTGAAGGAATGGCTGTTCACCAAGTGTTCGAAGAGCAGGCGCAACGGACGCCGGCGAGCGCTGCGGTCGTATATGAAGGAGCTGAGCTCACATACCGTGAGCTGAATGCAGCGGCTAACCGTCTGGCGAGAAAGCTTGTCAAACAAGGCCTTCAAAAAGGCGAAACGGCAGCAATTATGAACGACCGCTCGGCAGAAACCGTTGTCGGGATGCTGGCTGTGTTAAAAGCAGGCGCCGCCTATGTGCCGCTTGATCCCGCGCTTCCTGAGGATCGCCTTCGTTTCATGGCGGAGGACAGCTCGATTCGGATGGTATTGGCCGGAAAGACATATGCGGAGCAGGCGAAGCAGCTGCAAGTGCCGGTTCTTACACTGGACAGCTGCTTTGCAGAGAGCGAAGCAGCTGACAATCTCAATCTGCCTTCCGCCCCGTCTGATTTGGCATATATCATGTACACATCAGGTTCAACGGGCAAACCGAAAGGCGTCATGATTGAACATAAAAGCATTCTTCGACTCGTTAAAAATGCCGGGTATGTTCCTGTTACTGAAGAGGACCGCATGGCGCAAACGGGAGCTGTAAGCTTTGATGCCGGCACCTTTGAGGTATTCGGCGCGCTGCTGAATGGCGCAGCCCTTTATCCGGTCAAAAAAGAGACGCTGCTTGATGCGAAACAATTTGCGGCATTCCTCCGTGAACAGAGCATCACAACCATGTGGCTGACATCACCTTTATTCAACCAGCTTGCCGCAAAGGATGCGGGTATGTTCGGCGCACTGCGCCATTTGATCATCGGCGGAGACGCGCTCGTGCCGCATATTGTCACCAAAGTGAAACAGGCATCACCGTCGCTTTCATTGTGGAACGGATACGGCCCGACAGAAAATACGACGTTTTCAACAAGTTTTCTGATCGACCGCGAGTACAGCGGCTCTATTCCGATCGGAAAGCCTATCGGAAATTCGACCGCCTACATCATGGATGAGCAGCAGCGCCTGCAGCCGATTGGGGCGCCCGGTGAGCTGTGCGTCGGCGGAATCGGTGTAGCGCGAGGATATGTGAATCTTCCTGAGCTGACGAAAAAGCAATTTCTCGAAGACCCCTACAGACCGGGTGAAAGGATTTATCGCACTGGTGACTTGGCAAGATGGCTGCCAGACGGCAATATCGAATTTTTAGGCAGAATTGACAACCAAGTGAAGGTGCGCGGCTTCCGAATTGAGCTTGGCGAAATTGAAACAAAACTGAACATGGCAGAGCATGTGACAGAAGCTGCGGTGATCATCCGGAAGAACAAAGCGGATGAAAATGAAATTTGCGCGTACTTTACGGCGGACCGTGAAGTGTCTGTGAGCGGGCTGAGAAAAACGCTGTCCCAATCTTTGCCTGACTATATGGTTCCTGCTCATTTGATTCAGATGGACAGCCTGCCGCTTACGCCAAACGGAAAGATCAATAAAAAAGAACTGCCTGCGCCTCAATCAGAAGCGGTGCAATCAGAGTACGCAGCCCCAGAAACAGAGAGTGAAAAGACATTAGCGGAGATTTGGGAAGGGATACTTGGCGTCAAAGCAGGTGTTACTGATAACTTCTTTATGATCGGCGGTCATTCTTTGAAAGCGATGATGATGACGGCAAAAATCCAAGAGCATTTCCATAAGGAAGTACCGATTAAAGTGCTTTTTGAAAAGCCGACCATTCAAGAGCTGGCTCTGTATTTGGATGAGAATGAAAGGAAGGAGGAGCAGACGTTTGAACCGATCAGGCAAGCACCTTATCAGCAGCATTATCCTGTATCCCCGGCCCAGCGGAGAATGTATATCCTCAATCAGCTTGGACAAGCAAACACAAGCTACAACGTCCCCGCTGTACTTTTGCTGGAGGGAGAAGTAGATAAAGACCGGCTTGAAAACGCAATTCAGCAACTAATCAACCGGCATGAAATTCTCCGTACATCGTTTGACATGATTGATGGAGAAGTTGTACAAACCGTTCATAAAAACGTATTGTTCCAGCTGGAGGCTGCCAAGGGAAGGGAAGAAGACGCGGAGGAAATGATCAAAGCGTTTATTCAGCCGTTTGAATTAAACCGCGCGCCGCTCGTCCGTTCGAAGCTTGTCCAGCTTGAGGAAAAACGCCACCTGCTGCTCATTGATATGCACCATATCATCACTGACGGAAGCTCAACAGGCATCTTAATCGGTGATCTTGCCAAACTGTATCAAGGCGCTGATCTTGAGCTGCCGCAGGTTCACTATAAAGATTACGCTGTGTGGCACAAAGAACAGGCTGATCATCAAAAAGATGAAGCATACTGGCTCGAAACCTTTAAAGGCGAGCTGCCGATTCTTGACCTTCCCGCGGATTTCGAGCGGCCTGCTGAACGGAGCTTTGTCGGAGAGCGGGTGATGTTCGGGCTTGATAAGCAAATCACCGCTCAAATCAAAGCATTCTTGGCAGAAACCGATACGACAATGTACATGTTTTTACTGGCGGCGTTCAATGTGCTCCTTTCTAAGTACGCGTCTCAGGACGATATCATTGTCGGTTCGCCGACAGCCGGCAGAACACATCCTGATCTTCAAGATGTGCCGGGGATGTTTGTCAATACAGTCGCACTCAGAACGGCGCCTGCGGGGGAGAAAACCTTTGCGCAATTCCTTGAAGAGGTCAAAACAGCAAGTCTTCAAGCATTCGAGCATCAGAGCTATCCGCTTGAGGAGCTGATTGAAAACCTTCCGCTTACAAGGGATACAAGCCGGAGTCCGCTGTTCAGCGTGATGTTCAACATGCAAAACATGGAGATTCCTTCATTGAGATTGGGAGATTTGAAGATTTCTTCATATTCCATGCTTCATCACGTGGCGAAATTCGATCTCTCCTTGGAAGCGGTCGAGCGAGAAGAGGATATCGGCCTAAGTTTTGACTATGCGACTGCCCTGTTTAAGGACGAAACCATCCGCCGCTGGAGCAGCCACTTTGTCAATATTATCAAAACGGCCGCAGCTCATCCGAATGTTCGGCTGTCTGATGTAGACTTGCTTTCACCAGCAGAAACGGCTGCTTTACTTGAAGAAAGGCATATGACGCAAATGACTGAAGCGACCTTTGCAGCTCTTTTCGAAGAACAGGCGCAGCAAACGCCTGATCATCCTGCGGTGAAGGCTGGCGGAAACCTCCTTACCTATCGCGAGCTTGATGAACAGGCGAACCAGCTGGCGCATCACCTTCGCGCGCAAGGGGCGGAAAGTGAAGACATCGTCGCGATTGTCATGGATCGGTCAGCTGAGGTCATGGTATCGATTCTTGGCGTCATGAAAGCGGGAGCGGCGTTCCTGCCGATTGATCCTGATACACCTGAAGAACGAATCTGCTATTCATTAGAGGACAGCGGAGCGAAAATTGCGGTCGTGAACGAAAGAAACATGACGGCCATTGGCCGATATGAAGGGACAATCGTCAATCTTGATGACGCAAAATGGAGCAATGAGAGCAAGGAACGCCCATCACCGATTTCCGGATCTCGCAATCTGGCATACGTCATTTATACGTCCGGTACGACCGGGAAGCCGAAGGGCGTGCAGATCGAGCATCGCAATCTGACAAACTATGTTTCTTGGTTTAGTAAAGAGGCGGGCCTGACGGAAACTGATAAGTCTGTATTGCTTTCGTCTTACGCATTCGACCTGGGCTACACGAGCATGTTCCCTGTGCTTCTGGCAGGGGGCGAGCTCCACATCGTGCCGAAGGAAACCTATACGGCGCCGGATGAAATTGGGCGCTATATCAAGGAACACGGAGTCACCTATATGAAACTGACACCGTCTCTGTTCCATACAATGGTGAACACAGCCAGCTTTGCAAAAGAGCCACACTTTGAATCCCTGCGCTTGATTGTCTTGGGAGGAGAAAAAATCATCCCGGCTGATGTTCTCGCTTTTCGCAAGGTGTATGGACATGCCGAATTTATCAATCACTACGGTCCGACTGAAGCAACGATCGGCGCCATCGCCGGACGGATTGATTTTTCTGAGCCGGACGCATTCGCGAAACGCCCGACAATCGGACAGCCGATTGCGAATGCCGGCGCGCTTGTCTTAGATGAAGCGTTGAAGCTTGTGCCTCCGGGAGCGAGCGGACAGCTCTATATCACGGGACAAGGGCTTGCGAGAGGATATCTGAACAGACCTCAGCTCACAGCCGAGAGGTTTGTAGAAAATCCATATTCGCCGGGCGGCCGCATGTACAAAACCGGAGATGTTGTACGGAGACTTTCGGACGGATCGCTTGAATTTATCGGCCGGGCTGACGACCAGGTGAAAATCCGCGGCTACCGCATTGAGCCGAAGGAGATTGAAACGGTCATGCTCAGCCTTAATGGAATTCAAGAAGCTGTTGTGCTGGCGGTTTCTGAGGGCGGGCTTCAAGAGCTTTGCGCATATTATACGGCTGATCAAGCTATTGAAAAAGCAGAGCTCCGCAGCCAGCTTTCGCAAACACTGCCGTCCCATATGATTCCTGCCTTCTTTGTCCAGCTGGACGCGATTCCGCTGACGGCAAACGGGAAAACCGACAGAAACGCATTGCCGAAACCGAACGCTGCGCAATCCGGACACAAGGTCTCAGCCGCACCGGAAACAGCGCTTGAGAAGAGCCTATGCAATGTGTGGCAGAAAACGCTTGGCATAGATGCGATCGGCATTGATGACAATTTCTTCGATTTAGGCGGCCATTCATTAAAAGGGATGATGCTCATCGCCAACATTCAGGCCGAATTAGAGAAAACCGTTCCGCTTAAAGCGCTGTTCGAGCTGCCAACTGTTCGCCAGCTGGCGGCTTATATGGAGGCATCGGCAGTTTCAGGCGGTCATTACGTGCTCAAACCGGCTGACAAACAGGAGATGTACCCACTGTCATCCGCGCAGAAACGGATGTATGTCCTGAATCAGCTTGACCGGCAGACGATCAGCTACAACATGCCATCTGTTCTTCTGATGGAAGGCGATCTTGATATTGCGCGTCTGCGCGACTCGCTCAATCAGCTTGTGAACCGCCACGAGTCATTGCGGACATCCTTTATGGAAGCAAACGGTAAGCCTGTTCAGCGCGTTATCGAGGAGGCGGCGATTGATCTTCATGTGTTTGAAGCGGAAGAAGACGAAGCGGACCAAAAGATCAAGGAATTTATCCGGCCGTTCGATTTAACTGATGCACCGCTCATTCGCGCGGCTTTACTTCGAATAGAAGCGAAAAAACATTTGCTGCTTTTGGATATGCATCATATCATCGCAGACGGCGTATCAAGAGGCATTTTTGTGAAAGAATTGGCGCTGCTGTATAAAGGAGAGCAGCTTCCGGAGCCTGCGCTTCATTACAAGGATTTCGCCGTTTGGCAGCATGAAGCTGAGCAAAAGGAACGGATGAAGGAGCATGAGGCGTACTGGCTCTCGGTTCTTTCAGGAGAGCTGCCGGAGCTTGACCTTCCGATCGATTACGCCCGTCCGCCTGTGCAAAGCTTTAAAGGAGATACGGTCCGTTTCCATACGGGAAGCGAGACGGCAAAGGCGGTGGAAAAGCTGCTCGCCGAAACCGGAACGACCTTGCACATGGTGCTTCACGCTGTTTTCCACGTCTTTTTAAGCAAAATTTCGGGACAGCGGGATATCGTCATTGGCTCGGTTACTGCCGGCCGGACGAATGCAGATGTCCAAGATATGCCGGGAATGTTCGTCAATACGCTTGCTTTGAGAATGCAAGCGGAAGAACAGCAAACCTTTGCAGAGCTCCTGAAGCAAGCAAAACAGACGAACCTGTCAGCGCTTGAACATCAGGAATATCCGTTTGAGGACTTGGTCAATCAGCTTGATCTTCCGCGGGATATGAGCCGAAATCCATTGTTTAACGTGATGGTGACGACAGAAAATCCTGATAAAGAACAGCTTACATTGCAAAATCTAAGCATTTCACCTTACGAATCTCATCAGGGAACGTCTAAGTTTGACCTGACACTAGGCGGGTTTACTGATGAAAACGGCATCGGCCTGCATCTTGAATATGCGACTGATCTGTTCTCAAAAGAAACGGCTGAAAAATGGAGCGAATACGTTCTCCGTTTACTAAAGGCAGCTGCGGAAAATCCAAATCAGCCGCTTTCCAGCCTGTCACTCGTCACTGAAACAGAAAAACAAACGCTTCTTGAGGCATGGAAGGGCAAAACGCTGCCTGTTCCGACAGACAAAACGGTTCATCAGCTATTTGAAGAAACAGCCCAGCGCTACAAAGACCGCCCGGCTGTCACATACAACGGCCAGTCTTGGACGTACGGCGAGCTGAACGCCAAGGCGAACCGCCTTGCGCGGATTCTGATCGACTGCGGCATCAGTGCGGATGAGCGCGTCGGCGTTCTCACGAAGCCGTCGCTGGAAATGTCCGCCGCGGTGCTTGGCGTCTTGAAGGCGGGAGCGGCGTTTGTGCCGATTGATCCTGATTATCCGGAACAGCGGATTGACTATATTTTACAAGACAGCGGCGCGAAGCTTCTCTT
>NZ_AYTO01000012.1 GCF_000507145.1 Bacillus tequilensis KCTC 13622
ACCTGCATCGTGCAGGCCCTAGTTTGACTGACTACGCACATCGCTGTGCGATTTGTTTAAAAAATGAATTAACAGGTACGTTTTGTCTTGTTTAGTTTTCAAAGAACTTTGTTTATCGCTCTTTAAGCGACTTTATAATCTTAACATTTTCCGCCGCTTTCGTCAATAACTTTTTTTGAATACATTCTTTCTAAAAGCGACTCGTCATCAGCGACGTATAATAGAATAACACCTTCATTTAATAAAGTCAACACATAATAACAATTAGATAATAAATTGCTTAATGATTACCAACGCGGCTATTCCTGGTATCCCTAAAATTCCGCTGATAGCTGTTGTGACAAGATTAACCGGGACATGAATGCCAAGACTGCCGCCAAACATATTTACGCAAACCAGCAGCAAAGCGCCCGCCACAAATTTAACAGCAGTGATGCCGATCCACTTTAAGGGCTTTGCGGCTGAACCTGATAAAAAAAGAAGTATAACCAGTCCTAAAATAATTCCTATAATAAAAATAGGCTCCATGAATCTTCTCATCTCCTTTGCTTGTTCTAGTACAAGCTTATGAGAAGATCCAGGAGTTTAGACCACTTACTTCCACCGGCTGATTTTTAAATCTCGCTGCTTCGCTTCCCTCAAGTAAAAAAAATACTTCGCTTCAGCTACTTTCAGTTCATATAACACTTCTGCAGATGGTTCTAAGCTTTTTTCAACCAGCTTTTTCTGCCTGTTCCACTCTTCCTTTTGCTTAAAAAGCTGCTCGGTTAGTTTTTCATCAAACTCTCTTCTCAATGTTTTCTTGCGAAGAAAACCCATGGATCGCTTTTTCCTCCTTACAATTCACGTCTTCCTTCAAGTGCTTTAGAAAGAGTGACCTCATCGGCATATTCCAAATCTCCGCCGACGGGCAGTCCGTGGGCAATACGGGAGAGCTTAATACCAGACGGCTTCAGGAGCCTTGATATATACATCGCCGTTGCTTCCCCTTCTATATTAGGGTTTGTCGCGAGAATCACTTCTGTCACTTGATCATCCTGTAATCGTTTTAACAATTCTGGTATTTTAATATCCTCTGGTCCGATACCGTCCATTGGCGAAATAGCACCGTGGAGAACATGGTATTGTCCATTGTATTCCTTCATTTTCTCCATAGCGATAACATCCTTAGGGTCTTGCACAACACAGATAACAGATTTATCCCTGCGCGTATCTTCACATATATAACAAGGGTCCTGATCTGTAATATGCCCGCAAACTGAACAATATGTCAGATTGCGTTTCGCATTTACTAATGCTTTCGCAAAATCTAATACCACATCTTCTTTCATACCTAGAACAAAAAAAGCCAGACGAACCGCTGTTTTCGGTCCGATCCCTGGCAATTTCATAAAGCTGTCAATCAGCTTTGATATTGGTTCAGGATATTGCATGTTCTTTTATCCCCCTAGAATAAACCTGGCATGTTCATTCCCTTTGTAAATTGACCCATTGTCTCGTTTGTAATCTCGTCAACTTTTTTCAGTGCTTCATTCGTTGCAGCAAGCACTAAATCTTGAAGCATGTCGATATCTTCCGGATCAACGACTTCTTCTTTGATGATGACATCCAGGACTTCTTTTTGGCCGTTCACTTTTACTGTTACCATACCGCCGCCTGCAGTTCCTTCAACAACCTGTTCTGCAAGCTCTTCTTGAGCCTTCGCCATGTCCTTTTGCATTTTTTGCATTTGTTTCATCATTTTTTGCATATTTCCCATTCCGCCACGCATAGCATTCACTCTCTTTCATTTTGTTAGTCTTTTATTTCAATTAAATCCGCTCCGACAAGCTTTTTCGCCTCGGCAATAAGCGGGTCTTCTTCAGCCGGTTCATTTGATCCTTCATTTTCCTGCTGATGATCTACTAAAAATCCTTCTCTTATTTTACCCCATTGTGCTTCTGGAACGCCAATCAAATCCATTCGTTTTCCGAGCATCGATTCTAAAATCTGCTCCAGATTGGTCCGGACTCCGTTGTTATCCTCGGCGACCATTTTACAATGAATTTCATATTTAAATTTCAGCACAAATGCCGCTGAGGCAGCAGCCACAGGTTCACTGTCATTCAGCAAAGCGGCATGCGATACTTTGTTTTGCTGTTTGAGGTGAGCAAGAAGCTTGCCCCAGCTGTTTCTGAGCTGGTCAAGTTCCGTCCTCGTGGCTTCCTTCAGTATTTCATGGATTCTGCCTACGGGCGCTTTGTAATTGGATTTACCGCCCTTTGGCGCACGAGGCGTTTCTTTTTTCGGGCTTTCCGCCGCTGCTTTAACACCTGTTGTTTTGAGCCGCTCCACTTCCTGCTCCAGCTGCTGAATTTTTTTCATCAGCATATCAACTTCCGGCAGATCGGCCGTTGGCTGGTGAGACGTTTGGCAAATCTTCACCACTGCCACTTCGAAAAAGATGCGGGGATGATTCGTCCACTTCATTTCCTGATGGCTCTTGTTAAGTATATCGATCATTTCATATATCGCTTGTGTCGGAATTTGTTCGCTTAGTTCTCGGAACGTTTCATCGACTTTTACTTTTTCAAGCACTCCTTCTAAACCAGGGGCAGTTTTGTACAGCAGCATGTCCCTGAAATAGAAAATCATATCCTCTATCAGCTTAGCTGGATCTTTTCCTTGTTGAAGAAGTTCATTTAATGTTTCCAGTGCGTCAGAAATGTTTTTATCATGCAGGGATTGTGCCAGCTTCCCTATATATAATTGCGAAACAGCTCCCGTAATCAAAAGCGCGTCCTCAACTTTCAGGGCATCGCCGCTGAATGATACGGCCTGATCAAGGAGGCTCAGGGCGTCCCTCATCCCTCCGTCCGCAGCACTCGCAATAATATCAAGCGATCCTTCCTCCACTTGCAGCTGTTCAGCATCAACAATTTTATTCATGCGTCCGACAATCGCTTGGGATGTAATCCGTTTAAAATCAAAACGCTGACATCTGGAGATAATGGTTAAAGGGATTTTGTGCGGTTCGGTTGTTGCTAAAATGAAAATACAATGCTCAGGCGGCTCTTCTAATGTTTTCAGTAAAGCATTAAAGGCGCCGATAGAAAGCATATGCACCTCATCTATGATATATACCTTATATGTGACAGCCGACGGGGCAAACTTCACTTTATCACGAATGTCACGAATCTCATCAACACCGTTATTAGAAGCGGCATCAATTTCTATGACATCAGATATGGACCCGTTTGTTATCCCTTTACAGGCCGCACATTCGTTGCATGGCTCATCAACAGGAGCATGTTCACAGTTGACAGCCTTGGCGAATATTTTGGCTGCACTGGTTTTTCCCGTTCCCCTCGGCCCGGAAAAAAGATAGGCGTGGGAAAACTTTTTTTGCAAAAGGGCATTTTGCAGCGTTTTTGTAATGTGTTCTTGTCCCACCACATCTTCAAATCGCTGAGGCCTGAATACTCGATATAAAGCTTGGTAACTCACGGGTTTGCCCTCCTCCGTTATTCATCATTCCCATTATACATGAACCTTGTTTCGATTCCAAAAGCTCTTTTTACATAACAAAAAACTCACCTAATGATAGGTGAGTCTGAAAATTTGATGATTGATTTACCGTGCACCTTCTGTCGATTCGCTACCCTAAGCGTTACTTAAGCAGTTAGCTCAGCCCAGGCAACCCTGCGGCACATGGGAGGTTTCACTTAATGCTGCTTCCTTCCGGACCTGACATGGTTCATGAATTCCCATTGCGCAGGACCCAAACGTCAACACCACTTACTTAAGGCAGACCTTAAAGTAAACGAACCTCGAGAAGGGATTCGGCCCTGCTAGAGCGGATTGCAGGTACAGGGCACCGCTACCTCCCCGCTTAGCACGGCAAAATAAATATCAAATTTTTATATCGCATTGTATTACGATGCACACTTAGTATATCGTTTTCCCCTAAAAATTGCAACCGAACTACTCAGACAAGTTTTTCCTGAGAGCCTTCTTCTTTTTTCGCAGTGCTCTAAAAAACGAACTGAGCATTTCTCCGCATTCATCCTCTAGCACTCCGCTCACGACTTCAGCCTGGTGATTAAAGCGTTCTTCCTGTAAAAGATTCATAAGTGTGCCTGAGCAGCCTCCTTTAGGGTCAAACGCGCCAAAAACCACTTTTTCCACTCTGGAAAGCACGACGGCGCCGGCACACATGGGACAAGGCTCAAGTGTAACGTAAAGTGTTGCGCCTTCCAGCCGCCACGTCCCTAATGCCTTGCACGCTTCATCGATCACAAGCATTTCAGCATGAGCAATTGACCTCTGCTCCGTTTCTCTTAAATTATGCGCACGTGCAACGATTTCATCATTCACGACAAGGATGGCACCGATTGGCACTTCACCTTTTTCTTCAGCTTTTCTCGCTTCTTTCATTGCTTCCATCATATACAGTTCATCTTGTGTCATAAGGGTAAGCTCTCTTTTCAAAGTTTTTTTCTTGCCTAAAAAGGCTACATATTAACTATAACTGAAACAGAAAGGAGACTGTCGATGTCCAAATCAGACACAGCTCTTCTCATTGTAGACATGATCAATAATTTTGAATTCGATATGGGAGAAAGCCTCGCCAAAAAAACAGAAAAAATCGTTCCTCACATTTTATCATTAAAGGATTACGCGAGACAAAATGACTGGCCGATTATCTACATTAATGATCATTACGGACTTTGGCAAGCAGATATAAAAAATATTCAGCAGGAATGCACAAATGAAAAAAGCAGGGATATCATCAGACAAATCGCTCCAGAAGATGCTGATTATTTTTTAATCAAACCGAAGCATTCCGCCTTTTACGAAACAGCACTTCACACACTCCTTACCGAATTACAGGTGAAGCATATTATCTTAACAGGTATAGCCGGTAACATATGCGTGCTGTTTACCGCTAATGATGCTTACATGAGGGAATACAGCATCTCGATTCCCAAAGACTGCATTGCTTCAAATTGTGATGAAGATAATGAATTCGCCTTAACCATGATGGAAAATGTTCTTTTTGCGGAAATTACGACGGAGGAACGAATTACAGAAAAATAAACATGATCGGCGCTTTTCTTTCATACATTGATAGCGATATGAAAGGAGGCGTTTTTCATTCAAATTTATGTGGTGAAACAGGGTGACACTCTTTCTGCTATCGCATCACAATACAGAACAACCGTAAGCCAGATCACAGAAGCGAATGAAATACCAAATACCGACAGCCTTGTTGTCGGACAAACCATTGTCATTCCAATAGCTGGCCAGTTCTATGAGGTGAAGCAAGGTGATACCTTGGCATCGATCGCGCGGCAGTTTCGTACAACGGCAGCTGAGCTCGCCAGGGTTAACCGCATTCAGTTAAATACCATGCTTCAGATTGGTTTCCGTTTATACATTCCTACGGTTCCCAAACGTGATATCGAATCAAATGCTTATTTGGAGCCCCGAGGAAATCAAGTCAGCGAAAATCTGCAGCAGGCGGCCAGAGAAGCGTCACCCTATCTAACATATCTTGGCGCATTCAGTTTCCAAGCACAGCGGGACGGAACCTTAGCCGCACCGCCTTTAACGAATTTAAGAAGCATCGCAGAGAATCAAAACACGTCATTAATGATGATTATCACGAATTTAGAAAACCAGGCATTCAGCGATGAGCTAGGTCAAGTCCTTTTGAACGACGTTACTGTAAAAAGAAGACTTTTAAATGAAATCGTCGAGAATGCAAAAAGATATGGTTTTTATGATATTCATTTCGATTTTGAATATTTGCGGCCCGAGGATAGAGAAGCCTATAATCAATTTCTTCGCGAAGCAAGGGATCGTTTCCACCGAGAAGGCCTAGAAATATCTACGGCACTTGCCCCTAAAACAAGTGCAACACAGCAGGGCAGATGGTACGCAGCTCATGATTACAGAGCACACGGCCAAATCGTCGACTTTGTTGTTCTCATGACATATGAATGGGGCTATAGCGGCGGGCCTGCTCAAGCCGTTTCTCCAATTGGGCCTGTTCGGGATGTCATAGAATACGCTTTGACTGAAATGCCTGCAAATAAAATTGTCATGGGCCAGAATTTATACGGATATGACTGGACGCTGCCATATACAGCAGGGGGACCCCCGGCTAGAGCAATAAGCCCTCAGCAAGCCATTGTCATAGCCGATCGAAACAATGCTTCCATTCAATATGACCAAACGGCTCAAGCCCCTTTCTTCCGCTATACTGATGCAGAAAACAGGAGACACGAAGTATGGTTTGAAGATGCCCGCTCAATTCAAGCAAAATTCAATCTGATTAAAGAGCTGAACTTAAGAGGCATCAGCTACTGGAAGCTGGGTCTTTCCTTCCCGCAAAACTGGCTGCTGCTGTCTGATCAATTTAATGTTGTCAAAAAGACGTTTCGATAATTTGGAAACGTCTTTTTTCATGGGAGCACCCGAGGGTTGTGATACAATATGAAGGTCGGTAACTGACGAACGTTTTTTAGAAATAAGGAGGATTCCGATGAATACAGCCCCTTTTATTGCAATAGAAGGTCCTATCGGGGCAGGAAAAACAACCCTCGCGACGATGCTCTCACAAGAGCTTGGATTCCCTATGATTAGTGAGATTGTTGAGGATAACCCGTACCTTGATAAGTTTTATGACAACATAGAGGAATGGAGCTTCCAGCTTGAGATGTTCTTTCTTTGTCACAGATATAAACAGCTTGAAGACACCAGTGATCACTGTTTAAAAAAGGGACAGCCTGTGATAGCTGATTATCACATTTATAAAAATGTGATTTTTGCTGAACGCACTCTGTCTCAACATCAGCTGGAAAAATATAAAAAGATTTATCACCTGCTTACGGATGATCTGCCAAAGCCGAATTTCATCATTTACATAAAGGCTAGTCTGCCCACACTGTTACATCGCATTGAAAAACGCGGACGCCCCTTTGAGAAAAAAATTGAAACAAGCTATTTGGAGCAGCTGATCGCAGATTATGAAGTCGCCATCAAACAGCTGCAGGAATCAGATCCTGAGCTTACAGTGTTAACTATAGATGGTGATTCAAAAGATTTCGTTTTGAATAAGAGCGACTTTGAACGCATTGCCGCCCATGTAAAGGAGCTTATCGTATGAAGGAACATCATATCCCTAAGAATTCAATTATTACAGTAGCAGGAACAGTAGGTGTCGGAAAATCGACTTTAACAAAAGCTTTGGCTAAACGGCTTGGATTTAAAACCTCTCTGGAGGAAGTTGATCATAATCCATACTTAGAAAAGTTCTATCATGATTTTGAGCGTTGGAGCTTCCACCTGCAAATCTATTTCTTGGCTGAACGTTTCAAAGAACAGAAAACGATATTTGAAGCCGGCGGAGGATTTGTACAGGACCGTTCTATTTATGAAGACACTGGCATTTTCGCGAAAATGCATGCTGACAAAGGGACAATGTCAAAGATTGATTATAAAACGTACACAAGCCTTTTCGAAGCAATGGTCATGACACCGTACTTCCCACACCCGGATGTATTGATCTATTTAGAAGGAGATCTGGAAAACATCTTAAACCGAATTGAAGAACGCGGGCGTGAAATGGAGCTTCAGACAAACCGTTCTTATTGGGAAGAAATGCACACACGCTATGAAAACTGGATTAGCGGTTTTAACGCCTGCCCTGTTTTAAAGCTTCGCATTGAGGATTATGATCTGCTGAACGACGAAAGCTCAATTGAACATATTGTAGATCAAATCGCTTCAGTTATTCATGAAAATCAAAAAAAGTGAGTCTCAGCTGAGATTCACTTTTTTAATATAATAAAAAATCCGTTGCACCGAAGGCAACGGACAAAACAATCTCCAATATATGCTTGTATTTCATTAGAATTAAAATCAATATGGCGGAGGAAGAGGGATTCGAACCCCCGCGGGCTTTGACACCCCTGTCGGTTTTCAAGACCGATCCCTTCAGCCGGACTTGGGTATTCCTCCGTATCGACAAGATTTACTATATCATGAATGTTCTCATATGGTCAAGTACTTTCAAAAACTTTTTTCGTTTTTATAAAAACGCCCTGTTTACATAGGAAAAAAGGCGTGCCTTAGCAAGCACACCTTTTTACAATTTTATAGTTTGATAACATCTCTATTCCCCATATAAGGGCGAAGAACTTTTGGAATTACAACACTTCCGTCTTCCTGCTGATAATTTTCTAAGATAGCGGCAACTGTTCTTCCGACGGCCAAACCTGAACCATTCAATGTGTGTACATGCTCAGGCTTGCCTTTCGCTTCACGTCTGAAACGAATGTTCGCACGTCTTGCCTGGAACGCTTCAAAGTTGCTGCAAGAAGAAATTTCACGATATGTGTCTTGGCTTGGAATCCAAACCTCGATATCGTATTTCTTTGCAGCCGTGAATCCTAAGTCACCCGTACACATGCTCATCACACGGTATGGAAGTTCAAGCAGCTGAAGAACTCGTTCTGCTTGATTTGTGAGCTTCTCTAATTCTTCATAAGAATCTTCAGGCTTCACAAACTTCACAAGCTCTACTTTATTAAATTGGTGCTGACGGATTAATCCGCGTGTATCACGCCCTGCTGAACCGGCTTCAGAACGGAAGCAGGCACTGAATGCCGCATAGTTAATCGGCAGGTTATCACCTGAAAGGATTTCATCACGATGCATATTTGTAATCGGTACTTCCGCCGTCGGAATTAAGAAGTAATCTTCTTCTCTGATTTTAAACGCATCCTCTTCGAATTTAGGAAGCTGACCCGTTCCCGTCATGCTTGCTCGGTTTACCATATAAGGTGGAATCACTTCAGTATAGTTATACTCATCCACATGCAGATCAAGCATAAAGTTATAAAGCGCACGCTCCAGACGAGCACCTAAACCTTTATAGAACACGAAACGGCTTCCTGTTACTTTTGCAGCACGTTCAAAATCAAGAATTCCCAGTTCATCTGCGATATCCCAGTGAGGCTTCGGCTCGTAAGCAAATGAAGGCTTTTCACCCCATTTACGCACTTCAATGTTGTCATCTTCTGTTTCACCGACAGGGACAGACTCATGCGGAATATTTGGAATTGAAAGAAGGATGGTATCAAGCTCAGCTTCCACTCTTCTTAATTCATCGTCAAGTTTTTTAATTTCCTCTCCGACTTCACGCATTTCTTTAATAATGTGATCTGCGTCTTTTTTCTCACGTTTCAGCACAGCAACCTGCTGAGATACTTCATTCCGTTTTCCTTTTAGCTCTTCAACCTTGCCGATCAGCTCTCTTCGTCTGTCGTCAAGCGCCTCAAACTTATCAAAATCAGTTAAGTCTTCGCCTTTGTGTACAAGCTTTGCTTTAATTTCTTGAAAATTTGCTCTCAGCATTTTCGTATCAAGCATGCGAAACACTCCTTTTTTATTAATTTATCGAAAAATAAAAAGAGCCCTCATCCCCATAAAGGGACGAGAGCTCTCGCGTTGCCACCCTGATTGAAAACAAGCCAAAGACTCATTTTCCACTTTCACACATAACGGTTATCCCGTAAATGCCTACTCGTTTCAGCATTTCGCTCAAGGATGGATTCAGACAGCATCTTTACCGATTCGCACCAACCATCGGCTCTCTTAGAAAGAGCGGCTTCTTACTAATTCCTATCAACGCTTTTCGATCTTTATTTGTGCTTATAATGTACTATAAGTTTCCACAGCTTTCAACTGTTTTATACAAGTGCTTTCTGCTTATATTCCTCAACCATTTGCACAAACAGCTGTGTCACTCGGTGATCTTCTGTCAGTTCCGGATGAAATGAGCAGCCTAGGAATTGTCCCTGTCTCGCAGCTACAATGCGGCCATTATGCTCTGAAAGAACTTCAACATTTTCACCAGCTTCTAATATATGCGGCGCACGGATGAATACCCCTGTAAAAGGTTCGTCCAGACCTTTGATTGTTAAATCAGCTTCAAAGCTGTCAACCTGCCGGCCAAACGAATTGCGTTCAACAACCACATTCAGCAGACCTAAATGAGGATTATCTGAACCAGCAATTTCTTTTGCTAATATAATTAATCCAGCGCATGTCCCAAACATCGGTTTTCCTTGAGCAGCAAATTCACGAAGCGGCTCCATGAATTGATACGTATCAATCAATCGGCGCATCGTCGTGCTCTCACCACCCGGCAAAATCAACCCGTCGATTTCATTCAGCTGCTCCGGACGTTTAACGACAAGACCAGCCGCGCCGCATGATTCAATTGCACGAATATGCTCTCTTACTGCTCCTTGAAGTCCTAGTACACCTATTGTTAACATGTCAGCAGCGCTCCTATATTCTTACCAGCCGCGCTCTTGCATACGCTGTTCTGGAAGTAAGTTTGAGATTTCAATCCCTTTCATTGCAGTACCAAGCTCTTTTGAAAGCTCAGCAATTAATTTGTAATCAGTGAAGTGTGTCGTTGCTTCGACAATTGCTTTTGCAAACTTAGCAGGGTTGTCTGATTTGAAAATGCCAGAGCCAACAAATACTCCGTCAGCACCAAGCTGCATCATGAGAGCAGCATCAGCTGGAGTTGCTACACCGCCAGCGGCAAAGTTTACGACTGGAAGCTTACCGTCTTTTTTAATTTGAAGCAGAAGCTCGTAAGGAGCACCTAGGTTTTTCGCTTCTGTCATGAGTTCATCATTACTCATCGCAACGACTTTGCGCACTTGAGCGTTTACTTTACGCATATGGCGAACAGCCTCAACAATATTCCCTGTTCCAGGCTCACCTTTAGTACGAAGCATAGATGCGCCTTCAGCAATACGGCGTGTTGCTTCACCAAGATCACGGCAGCCGCAGACAAAAGGAACTGTGTATTCATTTTTATTCAAATGAAATTCTTCGTCAGCCGGAGTCAGAACTTCACTTTCATCAATATAGTCAACTCCCATAGCTTCAAGCACACGCGCTTCAACAATATGTCCGATACGCGCTTTTGCCATTACCGGGATAGATACTGCATTCATTACCTCTTCCACGATCGTAGGGTCAGCCATACGGGCAACTCCTCCAGCCGCGCGAATATCGGCCGGCACACGTTCTAGCGCCATTACAGCGACAGCTCCAGCCTCTTCAGCAATTTTCGCTTGTTCCGCATTGATGACGTCCATAATGACGCCGCCTTTTTGCATTTCTGCCATTCCGCGTTTTACACGTTCAGTACCTGTTTGAGCCATTTTTTGGTCCCCCTAATCAAGGTATAGTGATGTGATTTCTAATTCTTATTGTATCCTAGAAATCCAATAATTCATATGGATATATACTATTTTATTCGGTTTTTAACGCTTTGAAAATCATTTTTTATTAAAAATTGGGTTTTTTCAGTATATTAAACGAAAGAGCCCTAACATCCATCAGAGCTCTTTCGATTAATTAAAACCAGCCGGTTACTGTATCAACAATGCTTCCCCAAATACCGGCAAAAAATCCGCCGATGCTCCGCATTGTCAAAACAAACCAGTTTGCTTTTTCTACATCTTCTTTTGTAACAAGGTCTACCCCAGCCAGATCGCTGTTAAGGAATCCATAATCCTTTTCATTACCTGTATATTCCGCAGTCAGCTTCCCAACCTTGGTTCCTTTTTTCACAGGAGCAGTTAAGTTGTCTTTATTCAGTGTAACCTTCGCTTTGTAATTCTTTTCTTCACCATTTTTGACAGGAAGAGAGAACGACTTGTTTGTCACAATGCCTACTTCTTTCTCTTTGCCCTTATCAACTGAAATTGTTTTATGCCCTTTTACTTGATCACCTTGAGCATAAATTTCTTTCATAGAGAAATTGTTGAAAGCATAATCGAACATTTTTTTCGTTTCATCAAAACGGCCTGTGTGAAGGTTGCCCTTTGCATTCAGCACAACAGTGATAACACGCATTCCGTTTTTCTCGGCAGTACCTGTGAAACAAGAACCTGCAGAGTCAGTAGAACCTGTTTTCAATCCATCTACATTCGCATTCTTATACTCGCTGACGAGCCCTTTCAGCATGAAGTTCCAGTTCGGCATATCCATTTCATCATCAGTGCCTTCTCTGAACTTCGTTTTTGCGATACTGGAAGTCTCCAGAATTTCAGGGTAGTCAGTAACCAAGTGATCCGCAAGAATCGCCATGTCCTTAGCAGAAACTTCACTTTCTTCATTTACGCTTGTCCCCTCAGGCTGATGCCCGTGAAGATCTTTGTTTTCAAGACCTGTTGCGTTAACAAATTTGTAATCTGTTAAGCCTAGTTCTTTTGCTTTTGCATTCATTTTTTCAACAAACTTAGTTTCAGTACCCGCAAGGATTTCTGCAATCGCAATAGCAGCGGCATTTGCAGAATAAATTGCTGTAGCTTGATATAATTCTTTTACTGTGTATTTCCCATCTTTCCGAAGAGGAACGTTTGATAAGCTGTTATCTTGGGAAATTTGATACACATAGTCATCAGGCGTATAGGTTTGGTCCCATTTCACTTTACCTTGATCAATTGCTTCTAATAACAGATACTCTGTCATCATTTTTGTCATGCTGGCAATTGGCAGTCTCTTATCTGCATTTTTACTGTACAGGATTTTACCTGAAGAAGCTTCGATCATAATTGCAGCTGATGCATTGATATCAATTGGATCGCTTGCTGCTTTTGCTTTTGACATTGGAGCCAGACAAGTGACAGCTAGTGTTAACACAACCAATGACATCAGTAGCTGTTTATATTTCTTGATGTTCAATCGTACGACCTCCGTATTTCATTTTCTTCATCTATAATTAAGCCGTTAAGGACATTTTCAATGCACAACAGTATAAATTTTATCATAATCATTATAAAAAAAATAGACAGAGTCAGAGACCCTGTCAAATGTTTTTAATTTGTAACAATTTATTATGAAATTGTATAGTTCGGAGATTCTTTTGTAATCTGTACGTCATGCGGATGGCTTTCGCGAAGCCCTGCGCCAGTCATGCGAATAAACTGAGCTTCTTCTCTTAAAGCACGAAGATCTTTAGATCCGCAATATCCCATACCAGAACGAAGACCGCCAACTAGCTGATACACTGTTTCTTCAACTGGTCCTTTATAAGGTGTGCGTCCTTCGATTCCCTCAGGAACGAATTTTTTGTTTTCTTCTTGGAAGTAACGGTCTTTACTTCCTTTTTCCATTGCAGCAACTGATCCCATACCGCGGTATACTTTAAATCTTCTGCCTTGGTAGATTTCAGTTTCACCAGGGCTTTCTGACGTGCCTGCAAGCAAGCTTCCGAGCATAACAGCATGTCCGCCGGCTGCCAACGCCTTAGTGATATCGCCAGAGAATTTAATTCCGCCGTCAGCGATGATTGTTTTACCTTGCTTTCTTGCTTCAGTCGCACAATCATAAATTGCTGTGATTTGCGGAACACCGACACCTGCTACCACGCGTGTAGTACAAATTGAACCAGGTCCGATTCCCACTTTGACAACGTCTGCCCCAGCTTCGATAAGTGCTCTTGTCGCTTCAGCTGTTGCCACGTTTCCAGCGATAATATTTAATTCAGGATATGTTTCACGGATTTTTGTTACTGTGTTTAAGACACCTTGAGAATGTCCGTGAGCTGTATCGATAACAATAACATCGACATTGGCTTCAACAAGCTTCTTAACGCGAGTCATCGTGTCGCCAGTAACGCCAACTGCTGCACCAACGATCAGACGCCCGTGGATATCTTTAGATGAGTTCGGGAACTCAATGACTTTTTCAATATCTTTAATTGTGATAAGACCTTTTAATTTATTTTGGTCATCAACGAGGGGAAGCTTTTCAATTTTATGTTTCTGCAAAATCTTTTCAGCTTCATCAAGAGTTGTTCCTACAGGTGCAGTAACAAGCTCTTCTTTTGTCATGACATCGCTGATTTTCATTGAGTAGTCAGAAATAAAACGAAGATCACGATTTGTAATGATTCCAACAAGCTGCTGGTCTTCTTCGTTATTTACAATCGGAACACCGGAAATTCTGTATTTCCCCATCAAATGCTCCGCATCAAATACTTGGTGATCAGGAGTTAAAAAGAAGGGATTTGTGATAACGCCGCGCTCTGAACGCTTAACTTTATCAACTTGTTCAGCCTGCTGTTCAATGGACATGTTTTTATGAATGATGCCCAAGCCGCCTTGTCTAGCCATTGCAATTGCCATTGCTGATTCTGTTACAGTGTCCATACCTGCGCTGATGACAGGAATATTAAGCTTTAACGTTTTTGTAAGTTCTACAGATAAATCCACATCCCGCGGAAGTACCTCTGACTTGGCTGGTACAAGCAGCACATCGTCGAACGTTAAGCCTTGTTTTGAAAATTTACTTTCCCACATTAGTAAATCCCCCTCTTTTCGGCAAAATATTATATGTAGATTATCAACTAGCCAAGAGCATGTCAAGGAAGCGGGAAAGAGTTGAAATATTTAGATAACGGAAGGGATCAGGAAATACATATGACATATCATGAGTGGAAAGACTTAGCGCTATTTTACTCCGTTGAATCAACCCAAAAATTTCTAGAAAAAGTTTATATCTTAAACGGTATTGATGATGCGAAGAAAAACTCTTTTAAAAACAGTGAACGATTTATCTATTTCTTAAAGCATGCAGAATCGTTTTATAAACAAGCTGCATATTCCCCATTAGAAATCAAACCGATTCTTTTATTTTATGGAATGGCACAACTTATCAAAGCATGTCTCATTACACGTGATCCTCATTATCCAAGCCATACATCAGTACTGGCGCATGGCGTAACAACAAGAAAGCGAAAGAAACAGAATTATTGTTTTAGCGATGATGAAGTCAAAATACAACGAAACGGCCTATGCATGCATTTCATGCAACACATATTCGGGCAATCGGATACAGTGGATGAACGGTACATCATGAAAAAATTATTAAAGGCGATTCCAGAGCTAAGTGATACTTTCTATTTCCAGCAGAAAGAATGTTTTCTGACAAAAGTTGAGAAGGAAGAGGAATGGATTTCTGTACCAGAGGATGTGGTAATCAATTATAAAATGTCTGATTCAAGATTTGCTGAATATATGGCCCATCATTTCCAATGGTCTTTTGCAAAGAAAAATGAACACGGGCTGCTATTTGAAATTCCACCGCAAGATACGAAGCCATGGACATCAACCAGCTTATTGTATGACATGGGGAAGGACCAATATTTTATTCCTTCTCAAAGGGAACAGTTTCTGAGACTTCCTGAAATGGCAATTCATTATTTAATTTTGTACAACATAGGGATGATTGCGAGGTATGAGACGGAATGGTGGTATGAGTTGCTGACGCAGCATATAAGTGATGATTACGTGTTAATTCAGCAGTTTTTATTGGTGACAGAAAATAAATTCCCGAAATATGCCTTACAATTTCTTCTTCAGTTTTGACAAACAAAAAACCCAGCTCAATGAGCTGGGTTTTACCTTGCTTGGCGGCGTCCTACTCTCACAGGGGG
>NZ_AYTO01000013.1 GCF_000507145.1 Bacillus tequilensis KCTC 13622
CAGGCTGTCGAGAAAATCTCGACAGCCTTTATTTTTCCCTTAAAATATCAATTCCCCTGTAATAAAATAAAAGAAAGACTGAAAAGGACGGTGTCTTTCTCATGTTCCACACAAGAAACTCTTCTCAAAACACAGCCGAATTTGTTCTGCTTGACCAACTCGTCGAAGAGGATCACCTGCTTCGGAAAATTGATCAATACATAGACTTCTCTTTCATCATTGAAAAGGTTAAACCTTACTACAGTGAAAATAAAGGCCGCCCCTCACTTGATCCGCTTATTTTATTTAAAATGATGTTTATCGGATACCTCTATGGTATCCGTTCAGAAAGACAACTTGAAAAAGAAATTTACTACAATATGGCGTACAGATGGTTTCTTGGATTGAACATAAATGATCCAGTTCCGCACCACTCCACCATCAGCTGGAACAGACGCACACGCTTTAAAGATACAACCATCTTCCAAGACATCTTTGATGAGATCGTTCTTCAGGCCATCAACCACGACATGGTGGGCGGACGAGTCCTATTCACTGACTCCACACACCTTAAAGCCAATGCCAACAGGCATAAATACACAAGAAAAACAATTGCGCAGGATACCCAAAACTATATCAAGGATTTAAATGAAGCCATTCAAGAGGATCGGGAGGAACACGGAAAAAAGCCATTAACAGCCAAAGAGGAGGTGAAAGCTGAAAAAGAGATCCGCCACAGTACAACCGATCCGGAAAGTGGCTATCTGTATCGTGAAAACAAACCAGAAGGTTTTTTCTATTTAGATCACCGTACAACAGATATGAAATTCAACATTATCACCGATGCCTATGTCACACCCGGGAATGTCCATGATTCTGTGCCCTATCTTGACCGATTGGATCACCAAATCGCCCGATTTGGTTTTCAAGTAGAAGCCGTCGCCCTTGATTCCGGATATTTAACTACTCCGATCTGTAAAGGATTATCTGACCGACAAATCTTTGGTGTCATCGCACATAGACGTTATCACCCTACCCGAGGGTTGTTTCCAAAATGGAAATTTCATTATGACAGTGAACAAGACAGATACATTTGTCCAAATCACCAAACACTTACATACTCAACAACTGACCGAAAAGGCTACCGGTCATACAAATCAAATCCTGAAATATGTTCCTCATGCCCGCTGCTTAAAAACTGTACAAAATCAAAGAATCAGCAGAAAGTGATTACTCGGCATGTATGGGAAGATCATAAAGAAAAGGTCAGACAAAATCGCTTGTCTGTTTCAGGAAAAAACCTCTACAAAAAAAGAAAAGAAAAAATAGAGCGAAGCTTTGCAGATTCAAAACAACTGCATGGGCTTCGCTATTGCAGGTTGAGGGGAAAACGAAATGTGAGTGAACAAGTTCTCCTCACAGCCGCATGCCAGAACATGAAGAAGATTGCCACATACCTAGCCAAGCAAGGCTAGGCATGTGGGAGTGCTTTTTCTGCACCTGAAATCAGATGAATATGTAAAGAAACAGCACAAAACAAAAAAGCTTGTAGAAAAAACACCGTTTTCTCTACAAGCTGA
>NZ_AYTO01000014.1 GCF_000507145.1 Bacillus tequilensis KCTC 13622
CTGACGTACGCTGAGCTTGACCTGTATGCCAGCCGGCTGGCCGCCCACCTCGCGGCACGCGGCGTCACGAAGGAAAGCATCGTCGGTGTCCTGTCTGAGCGGTCACCTGACATGCTGATTGCTGTCCTTGCTGTCTTGAAGGCCGGCGGGGCCTATTTGCCGCTTGACCCAGCATATCCAAAGGAGCGGCTGAGCTACATGCTGAAAGACAGCGGGGCAGCGCTCTTGCTGACACAGCGGGGATGCTCCGCACCGCACTTTTCTGGCGAAACGCTTGAAATTGACATGACATCTCTTGCGGGCGAAAAAGCAGAAAACCATGTGTTTACTCCTGCTGACGGCGGTTCTCTCGCCTATGTCATCTATACATCGGGCTCTACCGGGCAGCCGAAAGGAGTGGCCGTTGAGCACCGCCAGGCTGTTTCCTTTCTGACCGGCATGCAGCACCAGTTTGCGCTTCAGGAAGATGACATTGTCATGGTGAAAACCTCTTTTTCCTTTGATGCATCTGTCTGGCAGCTGTTTTGGTGGTCGCTTTCCGGCGCTTCGGCTTATCTGCTTCCACCCGGCTGGGAGAAAGATCCGGCTTTGATCGTAAAAGCCATTCATCAGGAACGTATTACAACGGTTCATTTTATTCCGGCTATGCTGAACAGCTTTCTGGATCAAGCGGAAATCGAAAGGCTGAGTGACGGGACAAGCCTGAAGCGCGTATTCGCCGGAGGTGAACCGCTTGCGCCCCATATGGCAGCCCGTTTTGCTTCTGTATTGCCTCATGTATCGCTGATCCATGGCTACGGGCCGACAGAAGCAACGGTAGACGCGGCATTTTATGTGTTGGACCCAGAGCGGGACACGGGTCGCGTGCGGATTCCGATCGGGAAGCCCGTACCTGGTGCGCGTTTGTATGTTTTAGATCCGCATTTAGCCGTACAGCCTACCGGTGTCGCCGGCGAACTGTACATTGCCGGAGCGGGTGTTGCCAGAGGTTATTTGAATCGGCAGGCATTAACGGCAGAGCGTTTTCTTGAGGACCCGTTTTATCCGGGTGAACGCATGTACAAAACAGGGGATGTGGCGCGCTGGCTCCCTGACGGGAATATTGAATTCCTCGGCCGGTTGGATGATCAAGCCAAAATCAGAGGCTACCGAATCGAGCCCGGAGAAATTGAAGCGGCGCTTAGAAGCATAGAAGGCATAAGGGAGGCAGCCGTGACCGTACGGACAGACAGCGGCGAGCCGGAATTATGCGCATATATAGAAGGGCTCCGG
>NZ_AYTO01000015.1 GCF_000507145.1 Bacillus tequilensis KCTC 13622
TCAGCACTGAAGGAAACCCTGCCGGACTACATGATCCCGGCATTCTGGGTGACGCTGAACGAGCTTCCGGTTACGGCAAACGGCAAAGTAGACCGCAAAGCCCTGCCTGAGCCGGACATCGAGGCGGGAAGCGGAGAATACAAAGCGCCGGCTACCGACATGGAAGAGCTGCTTGCCGGTATCTGGCAGGATGTGCTCGGCATTCCGGAGATCGGTGTCAGCGACAATTTCTTCTCAATGGGCGGAGATTCCATCAAAGGAATCCAAATGGCGAGCCGCTTGAACCAGCACGGCTGGAAGCTGGAAATGAAAGATCTCTTCCAGCACCCGACGATCGAGGAGCTGACCCAATACGTGGAGCGTGCCGAAGGCAAGCAGGCAGACCAAGGGCCTGTGGAGGGAGAAGTCAACCTGACGCCGATTCAGCGCTGGTTCTTTGAAAAGAACTTTACGAACAAGCACCACTGGAACCAATCGGTGATGCTTCATGCCGCGAAGGGCTTTGACCCTGAACGGGTGGAGAAAACGCTGCAGGCGCTGGTCGATCACCATGACGCACTTCGTATGGTTTACCGTGAGGAAAACGGGGACATCGTTCAGGCGTATAAACCGATCAGTGAAAGCAAGGTCAGCTTTGAAATCGTCGACCTGTACGGCTCCGATGAAGACATGCTGAAAAACCAGATCAAGATTCTCGCGGACAGGCTGCAAAGCAGTCTCGATCTCCAAAACGGACCGCTTCTCAAGGCGGAGCAATACCGGACGGAAGCTGGCGACCACCTGCTCATTGCTGTACACCATCTCGTAGTAGACGGCGTGTCATGGCGGATTTTGCTTGAAGATTTTGCTTCAGGCTATGTGCAGGCTGAGAAAGAAGAGAATATTGTCTTCCCGCAAAAAACGAACTCCTTCAAGGATTGGGCGGAAGAACTGGCGGCATTCAGCCAATCAGCACATCTTTTACAGCAGGCTGAATACTGGTCGCAAATTGACGCTGAACAGGTTTCTCCTCTGCCGAAGGATTACGAAACAGAGCAGCGGATCGTCAAGCATACATCATCCGTTCTCTGTGAATTAACGGAAGAAGACACCAAACATCTCTTAACGGATGTCCATCAGCCATATGGAACCGAAATCAATGATATTCTTCTCAGCGCGCTCGGTTTGACAATGAAGGAATGGACAGACGATGCCAAAATCGGCATTAATCTGGAGGGGCACGGACGGGAGGACATCATTCCGAATGTGAATATCTCCAGAACGGTCGGCTGGTTTACGGCGCAATATCCTGTTGTGCTCGATATGTCTGAAGCAGACGCCTCAGCCGTCATCAAATCAGTTAAAGAAAATCTGCGCCGCATTCCGGACAAAGGTGTCGGCTACGGCATTCTCCGTTATGTCACAGAAGCAGAGGGAACAAAGGGCTTCACGCCAGAGATCAGCTTTAACTATTTAGGCCAGTTCGACAGTGAAGTGAAAACCGACTTCTTTGAGCCGTCCGCTTTCGACATGGGGCGCCAAGTAAGCGAGGAATCAGAAGCGCTGTACGCCTTGAGCTTCAGCGGCATGATCAGAAACGGCCGGTTTGTGCTGTCCTGCTCCTACAATGAGAAAGAATTTGAAAGAGCTACAGTCGAGGAACAAATGGAACGGTTTAAAGAAAACCTCCTGATGCTGATCCGCCATTGCACGGAAAAAGAAGACAAGGAATTCACGCCGAGCGACTTCAGTGCTGAGGACCTTGGAATGGACGAGATGGGCGATATCTTTGACATGCTTGAGGAGAATTTAAAATAAAACGCAAGGGAATTACAGAAGGCGGGAGCGAAGCATATGAGTCAATTTAGCAAGGATCAGGTTCAAGATATGTATTACCTATCGCCGATGCAGGAAGGGATGCTGTTTCATACCATCCTGAATCCCGGCCAGAGTTTTTATCTTGAACAAATCACGATGAAAGTAAAAGGCAGCTTGAATATCAAATGCCTCGAAGAAAGCATGAATGTGATCATGGACCGGTACGATGTATTTCGTACCGTGTTCATTCACGAAAAAGTAAAAAGGCCTGTCCAAGTCGTATTGAAAAAACGGCAGTTTCAGATAGAAGAAATCGATCTGACACACTTAACGGGCAGCGAGCAAGCAGCCAAAATCAATGAATACAAAGAACAGGATAAGATCAAGGGCTTTGATTTGACGCGGGATATCCCAATGCGGGCAGCCATTTTCAAAAAAGCTGAAGAAAGCTTTGAGTGGGTGTGGAGCTACCATCACATGATTTTGGACGGCTGGTGTTTCGGCATCGTTGTGCAGGACCTGTTTAAGGTATACAATGCCCTGCGCGAGAAAAAGCCATACAGCCTGCCGCCGGTCAAACCATATAAGGACTACATCAAGTGGCTTGAAAAGCAGGATAAACAGGCATCACTGCGTTACTGGCGCGAGTACTTAGAGGATTTTGAAGGACAAGCGACGTTTGCGGAGCAAAGAAAGAAACAAACGGACGGCTACGAGCCCAAAGAATTGCTCTTCTCTCTGCCCGAGGCGGAAACAAAGGCGTTTACCGAGCTTGCAAAATCACAGCATACCACTTTGAGTACGGCGCTGCAGGCAGTCTGGAGTGTATTGGTCAGCCGCTATCAGCGGTCTGGCGATTTGACCTTCGGCACAGTCGTTTCCGGGCGTCCCGCGGAAATCAAAGGCGTTGAACATATGGTCGGGCTGTTTATCAACGTTGTCCCGAGACGGGTGAAACTATCTGAGGATATCACATTCAACGGATTGCTCAAGCAGCTGCAGGAGCAATCGCTGCAGTCTGAGCCGCATCAATACGTGCCGCTCTATGACATCCAAAGCCAGGCCGATCAGCCAAAGCTGATTGACCACATCATTGTGTTTGAAAATTATCCGCTTCAGGATGCAAAAAATGAAGAAAACAATGAAAACGGCTTTGAAATGGAGGATGTCCATGTTTTTGAGAAGTCGAATTATGATCTCAACCTGATGGCTTCCCCGGGAGACGAGATGCTAATCAAGCTTGCCTATAATGAGAATGTGTTTGATGAGGCATTTATCCAGCGCTTAAAATCACAGCTTCTCACAGCGATTCAGCAGCTCATCCAGAAGCCGGATCAGCCTGTTCATACGCTCAGTCTTGTTGATGAAAAGGAAAGAGAGTTTCTGCTGAAAGGCTTAAACCCGCCGGCTCAAAACCATCAGACGAAGCCTCTGACGGATTGGTTCAAAGAAGCGGTGAATGTTCATCCTGATGCGCCGGCGCTTACGTATTCCGGTCAGACTCTTTCCTATCGCGAATTAGATGAGGAAGCGAACCGCCTTGCACGCCGTTTGCAAAAGCAAGGTGCGGGTAAAGGCTCCGTTGTCGCGTTGTACACGAAGCGCTCGCTTGAATTGGTGATCGGCATTCTCGGCGTACTAAAAGCAGGAGCGGCTTATCTCCCGGTTGATCCGAAGCTGCCGGAGGACCGAATCTCGTATATGCTGACTGACAGTGCGGCAGCCTGTCTGCTGACACATCAGGAGATGAAAGAAAAAGCGGATCAGCTGCCGTATACAGGAACAACACTCTTCATTGATGATCCTGCACGGTTCGAAGAGCAGGCAAGCGACCCTGCAACCGCAATTGAACCCGATGATCCGGCATATATTATGTATACGTCCGGCACAACCGGAAAGCCGAAGGGCAATATCACCACTCATGCCAATATTCAAGGATTGGTCAAGCATGTAGACTACATGGCATTTTCTGAAAAAGATACGTTCTTATCTGTTTCGAATTACGCCTTTGATGCATTTACCTTTGATTTCTATGCTTCCATATTAAATGCGGCACGGCTCATTATCGCAGATGAACATACACTGCTTGATACAGAACGGCTCACAGATCTGATCCAGCAGGAGAATGTCAATGTCATGTTTGCGACAACCGCACTGTTTAATCTTCTCACAGATGCGGGAGAGGATTGGATGAAGGGGCTTCGCTGCGTATTATTCGGCGGAGAGCGCGCGTCTGTGCCTCACGTCAGAAAAGCGCTGCGGATCCTGGGGCCGGGCAAGCTGATTAATTGCTACGGGCCTACTGAGGGCACGGTGTTTGCGACAGCTCATGTTGTACATGAAATACCGGATGGCATCTCCTCATTGCCGATCGGAAAGCCGATCAGCAATGCCAGCGTTTATATTCTCAACGAGAAAAACCAGCTCCAGCCATTCGGAGCGGTCGGTGAACTGTGCATCAGCGGAATGGGCGTGTCAAAAGGGTATGTAAACCGTCATGATCTGACGATGCAAACGTTTATCCCAAATCCGTTCAAGCCCGGTGAGACGCTTTACCGCACAGGGGATTTGGCACGCTGGCTGCCGGATGGGACGATTGAATACGCCGGCCGAATTGATGATCAGGTCAAAATACGAGGACATCGGATCGAGCTTGAAGAAATTGAAAAGCAGCTGCAAGAATACCAGGGTGTGAAAGATGCGGTTGTTGTTGTTGACCGCCATGAGTCTGGAGATGCATCAATCAACGCCTACCTCGTGAATCGGGCACAGCTATCAGCTGAGGATGTAAAGGCGCACCTGAAAAAACAGCTTCCTGCTTACATGGTGCCGCAAACCTTTACTTTCCTGGAGGAGCTTCCTTTAACGACAAACGGGAAGGTCAATAAACGGCTGCTGCCAAAACCGGATCAGGATCAGCTGGCGGAAGAGTGGATCGGGCCTCGCGACGAGACGGAGGAAACGATCGCACACATCTGGTCTGAGATTCTCGGCAGACAGAAGGTCGGCATTCATGATGATTTCTTTGCGCTCGGCGGGCACTCCTTAAAGGCGATGACCGCCGCTTCCCGCATCAAGAAAGAGCTCGAGATAGATATTCCGGTGAAGCTTTTGTTTGAAGCGACGACGATTGCAGGCATCTCAGCGTATTTGAAAAACGGAGGCTCAGATGGATTGCAGGATGTAACCATTATGAATCCCGATCAGGAGCAAATCATTTTCGCATTCCCGCCGGTTTTGGGCTATGGCCTCATGTATCAAAACATGGCCAGCCGCCTGCCGTCATATAAACTGTGCGCCTTTGATTTCATTGAGGAGGAAAACCGGCTTGACCGCTATGCGGATTTGATCCAGGAGCTTCAGCCGGAAGGGCCTTTGACACTGTTCGGATATTCAGCGGGCTGCAGCCTTGCGTTTGAAGCTGCCAAAAAGCTTGAGGAACAAGACCGCATTGTTCAGCGGATCATCATGGTGGATTCCTATAAAAAACAAGGTATCAGCGATCTGGACGGACGCACGGTTGAGAGTGATGTCGAAGCGCTGATGAATGTCAACCGGGACAATGAAGCGCTCAACAGCGAAGCCGTCAAACAAGGCCTTAAGCAAAAAACACACGCTTTCTACTCCTACTACGTCAACCTGATCAGCACAGGACAGGTGAAAGCGGATATTGATCTGCTGACATCCGATACTGATTTTGACATGCCGGAATGGCTTGCATCATGGGAAGAGGCCACAACAGGTGCTTACCGTGTGAAAAGAGGCTTCGGAACACACGCTGAAATGCTGCAAGGTGAAACGCTAGATAGGAATGTGGGGATTTTGCTCGAATTACTTAATATACAAACCGTAACGGTTTCTTAAACGAAGTGATGAAAGGAGGAGACGGCCCATGAGCCAACTCTTCAAATCATTCGATGCGTCGGAAAAAACGCGGCTCATCTGTTTTCCGTTTGCCGGCGGCTACTCAGCGTCGTTTCGCCCTCTCCATGCTTTTTTGCAGGGGGAGTGTGAGATGCTCGCTGCCGAGCCGCCGGGACACGGCACGAATCAAACGTCAGCCATTGAGGACCTCGAAGAGCTGACCGATTTGTACAAAAAAGAATTGAATCTTTGCCCTGATCGGCCGTTCGTGCTGTTTGGACACAGTATGGGCGGAATGATCACCTTCAGGCTGGCGCAAAAGCTGGAGCGTGAAGGCATCTTTCCGCAGGCGGTGATCATTTCTGCGATTCAGCCGCCGCATATTCAGCGGAAAAAAGTGTCCCATCTGCCTGATGATCAGTTTCTCGATCATATTATCAAATTAGGCGGGATGCCCGCGGAGCTCGTTGAAAATAAGGAAGTCATGTCCTTTTTCCTGCCTTCCTTCCGAGCGGATTACCGGGCTCTTGAACAATTTGACCTTCGCGATGTGGCCCCGATCCAATCGCCTGTTCATGTCTTTAATGGGCTTGATGATGAAAAATGCATTCGAGATGCGGAAGGCTGGAAGAAGTGGGCGGCAGACATCACATTCCATGAATTTGCCGGCGGGCACATGTTTTTGCTGTCACATACGGAAGAAGTGGCAGAACGGATTTTTGCGATATTAAATCAGCATCCGATTATTCAATCGTGATCAAAAGCGGACAGCTTAGGCTGTTCCGCTTTTTTTGTGTGTGGAATGTCAATTTTTACATGATATAATAGTCGAAATACTCAAACAAAGGAAGGTCTAAACATGCTCGCGTCTCCTAAGATGAAATGGTTTGTATTGCTGTTTACGTTTGTTTTCACCATTGGAATGAACTCATTCAGAAACTCCTTTCAATTTTTTATGCTGCCGATGGCGGATACCTTCCATGCCGACAGGTCGCTGATCTCGGTTTCCGTCAGCATTTTTATGATCACAACAGGCATCGTGCAGTTTTTTGTCGGGTTTTTGATCGATCGGTTCAGCGTCAGAAAAATGATGGCGTTTGGAGCTGTTAGCATTAGCGCAAGCTTTTTGCTGCTTCCGCATTCATCGAATGTTCATGTGTTTTCCGCCATTTACGGCGTGCTCGGCGGAATCGGCTATTCCTGTGCGGTCGGCGTGACGACTCAGTATTTCATCAGCCGCTGGTTTGACACGCACAAGGGGCTGGCGCTCGCTATTTTGACCAATGCCAATTCTGCGGGCCTGCTGCTGCTCTCGCCCATTTGGGCCGCAGCTCCGTATCATGTCGGCTGGCAAAACACCTATACGATATTGGGCCTCGTCATCGCTGCTGTTCTCCTGCCGCTTTTCGCCTTTGGGATGAAGCACCCGCCATATGCGCAAGCGCCGTCAGTGAAAAAATCTTATGACTGGCGGGGATTTTGGAGCGTGGTGAAGCAGTCCCGCCTCATTCATATCCTGTACTTCGGCGTGTTTACATGCGGATTTACCATGGGAATCATAGATGCTCATCTTGTGCCGATGCTGAAGGATGCACATGTCTCTCATGTCAACGGGATGATGGCCGCATTCGGTGCGTTTATCATCATTGGCGGATTATTGGCGGGCTGGCTGTCAGATCTCCTCGGCAGCAGAAGCATGATGCTATCCATTTTATTTTTCCTTCGGCTGCTCAGCTTGATTTGCCTGCTCATTCCCATTCTCGGAATCCATCAAAGCGAACTTTGGTACTTCGGTTTTATCCTGTTATTCGGGCTCAGTTACACAGGTGTGATCCCGCTGACCGCGGCGTCTATTTCTGAAAGCTATCCTTCAGGATTAATCGGCTCGCTGTTAGGCATTACTTTCTTTATCCATCAGATCGCCGGTGCTCTCAGTGTGTACGCGGGCGGCTTGTTTTTTGACATGACTCATGATTATTTGCTGATTGTCGCTGTGTGCATCGTGTTTGTGGGTTTATCGGCTGTAATAGAGCTGGTGCCGTTTTTAGATAAACAGAAGGCAAAAGAAACCCACCATTCAATATAAAAGGATCAGCACTGTCAATGCTGATCCTTTTTAAATTTGAGTTTTTTTGTTCCGGTATTTTTAAGGATAATCTTCTTGAATCTATTCATCTCCACTTCGGAATGAAAAAAACGTTTTGGGATCGCAATATATTGGCCACTTGATGTATTGACCCTGAAGATATTTTGATATTCGAAAACAGCTGTGATTTCATCCCAATTGAAAATGAGGTCATATTTTTTAGAACATATACGAATTCCTTCTTGGTTCAGAGTATATGTTCTTTTAGATTTCATCCGTTCGTTCTTCTTGTATGCTCTGGAAAACTTCACATATAGAAGAAGGAGGAGCAGCAGTGTAAACAGAACTGACATCACGATAATCAACATACTGTTCATAAACAAGTTAAGCGCGTCACTGCCATAAACGATACGGGGCCATCCGTTAATGAAGTTAACTGCAGCAAATATGGTGCAAAACAACAGAAAGTAAAAGCATGATATTTTTGCGATTTGATAAAAAAAGATTTCTCTTACATCCTTAAAAGCGATTTCTCCTGGAAGATTGATACTTTCACTAGCATATTGAATCATACGGTAAACCTACACCTCTAACCATGTTTTTCCTTTCAGTCTAGCATAATTTCTCATTTTTTTGCAGGCATACCAGGGCGCTTTGTTTTTTTCTCCAGATTGATATTGCTCCCCACCACGCCAATCATAATACAAACAGCCCCGGCAAGATGATACCAGGCCAGGCTTTCGTTGAGAATCATAACTCCTGCAATCATCGTCACAATGGTAGATACATGATTAAAAGCACTCATTTTAAACGCCTCAATTCGCGACAGCGTATAGTTAGACAGAAATGAAGTGACAAGTGAAGACAGCACGCCCAAATACACAATGGCGAGAACGAAGCCGGGCTCCCGGAACGGCAGAAAATAAGTGCCGACTGTTCCCGCCGCTCCGTGACGCACAAGGGCGATGGCGTTGAAGACGACAAAGCCGATGGCTGACATGATGTAGGTGAGCTCGGTCAGCTTGAACCGCTGCGTCATTTTTCTGGCAGCAGTATTGTACATCGCTGAGGACAAAGCGGACAATAGGATCAGCAAAGACCCTTTTAAGCTGGCTGATTCCACGTCAACGCCTTTCATCACAAAAATAAACATGACGCCGGCAACGGATAAAACCGTGAACCCCTTTTGCGTCCACGTTGGGCGTTCCTTTAAAACATAAGCGGCAAAGACCATCGTGAAAATCGGAATGGCTGCCTGAATAATTCCCGCTTCAGAGGAGGACGAGTACACAAGGCCGAATGCCTGAAAGCTGAAAAATAACGCGGGATACAGCAGGGCGAGCGGCAAAATGGCAATGACGTCCTTTACGCGGATTGATAGCTTTACCCAGCCGAATAAGATCGGTACAGTCGCCGCAGCAAACGCAATGGTGAACCGATGCGCCAAAATATCAAACGGCTCTGCTGTTTGCAGTGCGATTTTTACGAATAGAAAGGATAAACCGATAATGAACGAATATAAAATAGCCGCTATATAAGCGGGGGTTTGCTGATGTTTAACCATAATGGGAAGGGCTCCTTTACCTGAATTGCAGCGCCGGTCGCTCCCTTTATTGTATGGCCGCGGTCAGAACGGTACAATGAGAAAAACAATGAACTGTACCGGTACAAAACAGGGGGAGAAGGCATGGAGAAATATATGAGTCTAGTAACGAGGATAGAGGAGATGATGCAAAGCACCGCCTATCAAGAAGGAGACAGGCTTCCATCTATCCGTCAGCTGTCCGCCCGCTACCAAGTCAGCAAAAGCACAGTGATCCGCGCGCTGCAGGAGCTGGAAAAGCGCCACCTTATCTATTCTGTTCCGAAAAGCGGCTATTATATTGTGAAAAAGACAGGGAAATCAAAAAGCGGGCAGCCTGGCCCCATCGACTTTGCCACATCTGCGCCGGATCCAGATGTGTTTCCGTATCTTGATTTTCAGCACTGTATCAACAAAGCGATTGATACATACAAAAACGATTTGTTTATTTATGGGACGCCAAAGGGGCTTCCATCACTCATCCGCGTACTCCGAAAGCTCTTGGCCACTCAACAGGTATTTGCGGATGAACGGCATATTTTCATTACATCAGGTGTCCAGCAGGCGTTATCTCTGCTTTGTGCCATGCCGTTCCCAAATGGGAAAGAGAAGATCGCCATTGAACAGCCGGGCTACCATTTGATGGTCGAACAGCTTGAGACGCTTGGGATTCCCGCCATCGGGGTGAAACGAACGGAAGAGGGACTTGATATAGCCGAGGTTGAGCGGTTATTTCAAACAGAATCGATTAAATTTTTTTATACGATGCCGCGCTTCCATAACCCGCTTGGCTGCTCATTGTCAGAGCGTGATAAACAGGAGCTTGTGAGACTGGCAGAAGCGCATGATGTCTATCTCGTTGAGGATGATTACCTCGGTGATCTGGAGGAAAATAAAAAGGCAGATCCGCTGTACGCATATGATCTGTCCTCACATGTCATCTATTTGAAAAGCTTCTCGAAAATGATGTTCCCCGGCCTTCGCGTGGGGGCGGCTGTTTTGCCCGAAGCGCTGACTGACACGTTCTATGCGTACAAAAAGCTGAACGACATCGACTGTTCGATGATTTCTCAAGCGGCATTGGAGATTTACCTGAAAAGCGGTATGTACGGCAGGCATAAGGAGAAAATCAGAGATTCTTATAAAGAGCGGTCGCTGAGGCTACATCAAGCCATTCGAACTCACAGGCAGCTGGGAAGCGGACGCTTTACGTTCTCCAGCGGGCAGGCACCCTGTATGCACACCCATCTGGTGCTTCCTCAGGATCTGCCCGCCTCAAGAGTGATTCATAGACTGAAAAAACAAGGGGTTCTCCTTGAGGCGATAGACCGTCATTATTTATCAGATTATCCGAAAGAAAATCTATTAAAAATCAATATTTCCAATGTGAAAACGGAAGATATTGAGCGCGGTGTCAAGCTGTTGATGAGCCATTTATAAAAGCTCTTCGTACGAGACCATTGTGATATCCTCGGGGAAATCAGGGTGCGCAGCGCATACGGCCATTTTGTAGCCGGGGTCCGCATCATACGTTTTGATATAGCATGGCGTATGCCTGTCCGGAACCTCAATGGATACTTGTCCGTCCCGATCCAGGCGCACTGAAAAGGAATCAAGCGGAAGCGATAAGCCTTTGCCTTCCTGTTTGATAAAGCTTTCTTTCATCGACCATAGATGATAAAAATAGTCTGTCTGTTCATCCTTGTTTTTGGCTAAAAGGTCTGTGTACTCTGTTTTTGAAAAGAAACGTTTGGCGATCTCAAGGCTGATCGGTTTCATTTTTTCAATATCGATGCCGATTGGCTGTGAATCAAACGCGCAAACGACCCAACGGCCGGAATGGGAAATGTTGAAATGAGTGTCAGGCAAATCAGGGATGCAGGGCTTTCCGTACTCCTGCGCGCTGAAGCGGATATCGGCTTTGTCCAGATGGAACTGCCTGCTGACGACTGAGCGAACGAGAACATCTCCCAGCAGGGTGCGGTGAGCATCTTCTTTATGATAAAATCTCCGGCATTTCTCTCGTTTTTCAGGCGATATGAAAGACATGAAGCGTTCAGTCTCTTCCTGAGAAAGCGGGCGGTCCATATATATTCCGTAAATCTTCATTCTAGGTCCTCCGTCTGCAAAAGATTGTCAAAACCATCCTATCATACTTCAACAAGACTCATATAGAGGCGAACATAAAAAAACAAAGCCGAAGCGGCTTTGTTTTAGTGTAGAGGCGGAGATGCTTTCACAGCGGCGGTCCGCCTTGCCACAGCATAATTCAGCAGCAGTATTGACTGCGGCAATGAAAAGCGCAGAATGAGTCCGGTGAGGATGGCAGTCAAAATGGTGCCAAAACCGATCGGGCCGCCCATGCCCCATGCCGCAAACAAGATTGTTATTTCCATGCCGTTCCGCACCCATTGCACATTCCAGCCGGTTTTTTCTGTAATCAGCATCATCAGTGAATCACGCGGCCCCGCTCCAAGGCCTGCTGATACATAAACACCGACGCCGTAACCGATCAGCACCACGCCAAGAGAGAAGACAATGACGGAGCCCGTGTAGGTCGAGGGGGCAGGCAGAAGAAAATTGAAAAAATCGATAAAAACACCAATGAGCACCATGTTCAGGATCGCCCCGATTTTTGGCCAAGCCCGTGTAAACAATGACGTTAATCCGACGATGATCGCTCCGATAATGATGGACCACTGACCGACGGTAAGGCCGAAATGCTGAAACAGGCTGTAATGAAATGCATCCCACGGACTTATGCCGAGCGCTTTTCCTTCTATCGTCAGGGATACACCAAAAGCCAAAATGATCAAACCGGTAAAATAAAATGTCCAGCGCAGAACAAGTTCTTGCTTCACGTGAGGTCCCTTCTTTCGTAAAAATCAGTCGATTGTCATTGTAGCATATCTGACATAAGGGCGGAATAGGCGAAAGGAGCTCAACAAAAAAACAGGGCCGCCGCAGGCGCCCTGTTTAGGTTTAAATATTGATTGCCTTTTCTGCTATTTGAAATGAATCTGGATCGTTAGCGTATGATCCCGCATTTAATAAACCAGCAAAAAGGAAACCAATTAAAGCGGTGCTGATAATAAGTTTTTTCATTATAGCGCCTCCGTAACGTTTAATATTTGAGTTTTGGCATTTATAGTCCTCTTGAAGAAATTCCTCCCTTTGATACAATGTCCTGCTTCAAAATGAAAATCATAAACCGCACATTTTTCTGGGAGCTAGGATTTAATCTAATAAAAGAAAAAACCCAAAACGAATGCCGTTTTGGGTTTTTTAAGATTTTACAACGGATTCAAAATCCGGTTCAAAAACCGCTGCGTCCGTTCTTCTTTTGGTGCGGAGAAAATTTGCTCCGGCGGTCCCTGTTCCACGATGACTCCGCCGTCGATAAAGATGACTTCGTCCGCCACATCCTGGGCGAATTTGATTTCGTGGGTCACAACGACCATGGTCCATCCTTCATTGGCTAAATCTTTGATAACCTTCAGGACCTCTCCGACCAGCTCGGGATCAAGCGCTGAGGTCGGTTCGTCAAACAGCATGAGCTCCGGCTGAATCGCCAGTGCGCGGGCGATGCCGACGCGCTGCTGCTGGCCGCCGGAAAGCTGGAACGGATATAAATCCATTTTGTCCTTTAATCCGACTTTATCAAGAAGCTGAATCGCTTCTTTTCTGACTTCCTCTTTGTTTCGCTTTTGCACCTGAATAGGGCCTTCCATCACGTTTTCAAGAGCCGTGCGGTGCGGGAACAGGTGATACGCCTGAAATACCATGCCGGATTTCCGGCGGAGCTTTAGAATATCCGCCTGTTTCACCTTTTTGGAGAAATCGATGGAGAAATCATCAAATGCAAGCTCTCCGCGATTCGGAATTTCCAGCGCATTCAGGCAGCGGAGCAGCGTCGTTTTCCCTGAACCTGAAGGCCCAAGTATGGCGATGACTTTCCCTTTTTCAATCTTCATATCTATCTTTTTTAATATTTCATTTTCACCGAATGATTTGTTTAATCCTTTAACGGTAAGCATACTCGGAACCTCCTTATTTGGCCACGTAGCGGTCAAGACGCTGTTCGATGACATGCTGGACGAGTGAAAGCAGGAAGCAGATAATCCAGTAAATAAAGGCTGCTTCAATATAGATCACTAAAATTTGATCAAGATTCCGCGCGCCGATTTCCTGGGCTTTTCTGAACAGCTCAGCGACCAGAATTTGAGAGGCGAGGGATGTATCTTTAATCAGGCTGATAAAGGTATTGGATAATGGCGGGATCGACACACGAAACGCCTGCGGCAAAATGACGCGGAACAGTGTTTTCTGATGTGTCATGCCGATTGTGTATCCGGCTTCCCATTGCCCTTTCGGCACGGATAAAATGGATGCCCGTATGATTTCAGATGCATAGGCGCCGACGTTTAATGAAAAGGCAATAACTGCGCTTGGAAATGGATCTAATGTGATGTTAAAGGCCGGGAACAGATAGAAAATGATGAACAATTGAACGAGAAGAGGAGTGCCGCGTATTGCAGATACGTATACGCTGAACACCCATCTCAAAGGTCTCACTTTCGACATTCTGGCAAGCGCCGTAATCAGCGCCAGGATCATTCCAAATATAAAGGAAAGAATCGTAAGGGGAATCGTATAATAGATTCCCCCTGAAAGTATCGGCCAGAATGACTGCTGCACCAGATCCCACGGGATCGCCGTGCCAAGCGTCAATGCCGGCAGATTATTTAGAAACATCTTCGCCGAACCATTTTTTAGAGATTTTAGAAAGAGTCCCGTCCTCTTTCATTTCTTTTAATGCTTTGTTGACTTGATCAACAACCTCGCCGCTTCCTTTACGGAACGTGAAATAGGTTGACTGCGGATCGCCTGTTTCAAACGCGATTTTCACGTTTTTGTTGCCGGATGTTTTCAGGTAGTTCAATACGGCAAGCTTATCGTTGTAAGTCATATCAACGCGGCCTTGCTGGATCAATTGAAGAGCCTGTGCCATGCCCTCAACGCCTTCTACTTTCGCGCCGGCATTTGTAGCTAATTTGTTGTAGTTGCTTGTCAGTGATTGAGCTGATGTTTTTCCTTTTACATCTGCTTCAGACTTAATATCGTTGTTGTCTGTTTTCGTCACGACAACGGCTCTTGATGTTGTGTATTTATCTGAGAAATCATACTTGTTTTCACGGTCTGTTTTTCCGACTTGGTTGGCAATGACGTCAAACCGTTTGGAATTCAGGCCGGCAAACATGCTGTCCCATTGTGTTTCTTTAAAATCGGCTTTAAGCCCAAGGCGTTTTGCGACTTCCGTGATCACTTCGACATCATAGCCAGTCAGCTTGTCAGTGTCCTTGTCGTGGTAAGTGAACGGTTCATATGTCCCTTCCGTACCGACTGTCAGCACACCTTTTTTCTTAATAGAAGCCCAAAGATCGCCGTTTTTGGCGTTATCTTTTGACTGATTGTCATTTCCTGCTCCGCAAGCTGCGAGAGCTGCAATGCTTACGACCATGAATAAAGCCAATAATGCTTTTTTCATCTTATTCCCCACTTTTCTGGTTGATTTTATTGAAATAAAAAATTAGCTTACAAATCTAAAGGATAACTTTTTTTTAGTATGAGTCAAGTATTTGGTTTTCATAAGGCGAAATCTTTTAAAATAAATCCAAAAATTGCTGTGCCGGTTTTGGCAAATAACTGTCCGTTCTCCACATGACAGCCGGTGTCATAATGAAGGGATTGTTTTCAATATTTACGGTGTGAACGTGGTTTCTCATATGAACGGGAATCATCGTGACGGGCAGAATGGAGGCGCCGAATCCTGAAGAGACGAGGCTGAGCAAAGTTGCGGAATCGTGGCATTCGCAAACAATGCGCGGCTCCAGTTTCAGACGATGAAATTCATTCATGACCTGATTGTAGACGCCCTTTCCATTGACAGGCCGCAGCAGAATCAGCGGAAATGATGGTATATCCTCCATTTTAATGGTGTCCCCGCACGGATATCCGGCTTCCTTTGAAAGCACGAGCACACATGGAATATCATCAAGCTGTTTAAATTGGACCGTGTGGCTTTTGATCATTGTCGTCGTGACCGCCGCATCGATTTGCCGGCTTTCCAGCAGCTCTAACAGCGTGGCAGGCTCATTCTCCCAAATATGAAAGGTAAGGTGCGGGTAGCTTTCTTTAATCTGTGTGACTTTTTCAAGCATCAGTGCGGCGCAATAAATCGTTGACCCCACAGCCAGCGTGCCGGCAACCTCGTCCTTCAGCTCTTGTACCTCAATGACGGCATCTTCAAACCTGTGTAAAATCTCCTTGGCTCTTTTCAAAAAAACAGTTCCTTCATATGTAAGCGTCATTTGTTTTTTCTTATTCCGGTCAAACAAAACGACACCCAGCTCGTCCTCCAGCTGTTTCAGCTGCCTGCTTAAAGGCGGCTGCGCCATGTGGAGCTTTTTGGCGGCTGACGTGATTTTCTGTTCTTGGGCGATCGTAATGAAATAGCGAAGCTGGCGAATGTCCAAAAAAAGCGCCTCCTTACCATACCTTTTAGGTATTGAATATAGATATAACAGATATTTTTCATATGGATATATCAGGAGTATGATGGAAATGAAAGCGGAATTCAAGCATAAAGGAGGAGGCAAAGTGAAACTCGTTGTCGGAATGACAGGAGCAACAGGGGCCATTTTCGGGGTCAGGATGCTGGAGTGGCTGAAGGCCGCCGAAGTGGAAACCCATCTCGTTGTGTCTCCTTGGGCGAACGTCACAATTAAACACGAAACAGGCTATACCTTACAAGAAGTAGAACAACTGGCCGCATACACATACTCGCATAAGGACCAGGCGGCAGCCATTTCAAGCGGGTCGTTCGATACCGACGGGATGATAGTTGCGCCGTGCAGCATGAAATCTCTCGCCAGCATTCGCACCGGAATGGCGGATAATCTGCTGACACGTGCCGCGGATGTCATGCTCAAGGAGAGAAAAAAACTCGTCCTCTTAACGAGAGAGACGCCTTTGAACCAGATTCATCTCGAAAATATGCTAGCGCTTACGAAAATGGGCACCATCATTCTTCCTCCGATGCCGGCATTTTATAATCAGCCGAGCAGCCTAGAGGAAATGGTTGACCATATTGTATTCAGAACGTTGGACCAATTCGGCATTCGCCTTCCTGAAGCGAAGCGCTGGAATGGGATTGAAAAACAAAAAGGAGGAGCTTGATTATGGCTTATCAAGATTTCAGAGAATTTCTCGCTGCCCTTGAAAAAGAAGGACAGCTGCTGACAGTGAATGAAGAGGTAAAGCCGGAGCCTGATTTAGGAGCTGCCGCACGCGCAGCCAGCAACCTTGGCGACAAAAGCCCCGCGCTCTTATTCAACAACATTTACGGCTACAATAACGCGCAAATTGCGATGAATGTAATAGGCTCCTGGCCGAACCACGCAATGATGCTTGGCATGCCGAAAGACACGCCGGTAAAAGAACAGTTTTTTGAATTCGCGAAGCGTTATGAACAGTTTCCGATGCCGGTCAAACGGGAGGAAACAGCGCCGTTTCATGAAAATGAAATCACAGAAGATATCAATTTGTTCGATATACTGCCTCTTTTCAGAATTAACCAAGGAGACGGCGGCTACTATTTAGACAAAGCATGTGTGATTTCACGCGATCTAGAAGACCCTGACAACTTCGGCAAACAAAATGTCGGCATTTACAGAATGCAGGTGAAAGGTAAAGATCGTCTCGGCATTCAGCCTGTGCCGCAGCACGATATTGCGATACATTTGCGTCAAGCTGAAGAACGCGGCGTCAATCTTCCGGTTACCATAGCGCTTGGCTGTGAGCCGGTTATTACAACGGCGGCGTCGACTCCGCTTCTTTATGATCAATCGGAATACGAAATGGCAGGCGCGATTCAAGGGGAGCCATATCGCATCGTCAAATCAAAGCTGTCAGATCTTGATGTTCCGTGGGGCGCTGAAGTTGTCCTTGAAGGTGAAATTATTGCCGGAGAGCGTGAATATGAAGGCCCGTTCGGTGAATTCACAGGCCACTATTCCGGCGGACGCAGCATGCCGATTATCAAAATTAAACGCGTGTATCATAGAAACAATCCGATTTTTGAACATTTATACTTAGGCATGCCTTGGACCGAATGCGATTACATGATCGGCATCAATACCTGCGTGCCGCTTTATCAGCAATTAAAAGAAGCCTATCCGAATGAAATTGTCGCCGTGAACGCCATGTACACACACGGTTTAATCGCGATTGTTTCCACCAAAACGCGCTATGGCGGATTTGCGAAAGCGGTCGGCATGCGCGCGCTCACAACACCGCACGGACTAGGCTACTGCAAAATGGTCATTGTCGTTGACGAGGATGTCGATCCATTCAACCTGCCGCAGGTCATGTGGGCGCTTTCGACCAAAATGCATCCAAAACACGATGCGGTCATCATTCCGGATTTATCCGTTCTGCCGCTTGATCCGGGATCTAACCCATCAGGGATCACTCACAAAATGATTCTTGACGCCACTACACCGGTTGCGCCGGAAACAAGAGGGCATTATTCACAGCCGCTTGATTCTCCATTAACAACGAAAGAATGGGAACAAAAACTAATGGACTTAATGAATAAATAAGGAAAGGATGATCGATATGCATACATGTCCTCGATGCGATTCAAAAAAGGGAGAAGTCATGAGCAAATCGCCTGTAGAAGGCGCATGGGAAGTTTATCAGTGCCAAACTTGCTTTTTTACATGGAGATCCTGTGAGCCGGAAAGCATTACAAATCCGGCGAAGTACAATCCGGCGTTTAAAATCGATCCGAAGGAAACAGAAACAGCCGTTGAAGTTCCGGCTGTGCCGGAACGAAAGGCTTGATCAGCGTGAACTGTCTATCAGACCGTCTTTTTGAGCTGCTTGACGGGAATCGCCTGAATGAGAAGCAGCACGAGGCTTTCGTTCTGCAAACCGTATCGGAGGATGGCTGGCCGCATGCAGCGATGATCAGCGCGGGAGAAATCATCGCTCTGAGCCGAACCGATATTCGAATCGCCCTATGGAAAAACACAGCGACTTCCGCCAACATCCTTCGCACAGGAAAAGCGCAGTTTACGGCATGGTGGAGGGGAGCCGCTTATTATGTGAAGCTGCAATGCGAGCCCTTGACGCCTTTGAACGATGCCGAGTATGAAAGAGACCGCTTTGCCTGCCGCATCGTTTCAATGAAGGAGGACGTTGCGAAATACGCTGATTTGACCTCTGGCGTCCATATCCAGCTTCACAGCCCTGAAGAGGTGCTGAACAGATGGGAAAAGACGCTGGAAGAATTGAAGCGATAATATGGAAGCCTGACGCTATGCGTCAGGCTTTCAGCTTGTAGAGAAAACGGTGTTTTTTCTACAAGCTTTTTTGTTTTGTGCTGTTTCTTTAC
>NZ_AYTO01000016.1 GCF_000507145.1 Bacillus tequilensis KCTC 13622
TTACAGGGGAATTGATATTTTAAGGGAAAAATAAAGGCTGTCGAGATTTTCTCGACAGCCTGAAGATACCAAATGATATTGGTATCTTTTTTGTTTGCACTAGGTTTTATATTGATGTTTTTGCTGAATGACATCTTCTTCATGCTTCCTGCTTCAGAACAGAAAAATGTTTGCTGCTGAAACTGACGGACGGCTTAATGAAAAGCGGTTTTCACAAAGCTTGAGGATTGAAAAGCGTTATTGATTTATTTGTGAAATAACATATCATGGAAGTATAAAATATAATCTCGTTTGGAAGGAGAATGATATGATCATTAAAATGACTCAATTAAATATGAAAGACTTCAATAAACCAAACGAACCTTTCGCTGTTTTTGGGAGAATTGTACCTGCATTTGAAAACAATGTTTGGACATATACCGAGGAACTATTTTCGAAGCCTTATTTCAAGAAGTATGAAGATGACGAAATTGATGCCAGTTACGTTGATGAAGAAGGGAAAGTTGTCTTTTTTTATTATGTTGAAAGCAGCTGCGTCGGCCGGATTAAGCTTCGTTCTAATTGGAATGGGTATGCGCTAATAGAGGACATTGCCGTTGCAAAAGATTATCGGAAAAATGGTGTTGGAACAGCATTGTTACATAAAGCGATTGAATGGGCAAAGGAGAATCACTTGTGCGGTCTAATGCTTGAAACACAAGATATTAATGTTTCAGCTTGTCATTTTTATGCTAAACATCACTTTGTCATAGGTGCGGTCGATACGATGCTTTATTCCAACTTTCCAACAGCAAATGAAATTGCGATTTTTTGGTACTGTAAATTTTAATTGTTGCTTAAGGTTGTATGAGTTTTAATTGAGTGGCATTCAAGTTAAAAAGGGGAAGTCTCAGAAATTATGTCGTTTGAGGCTAAAGATACGTCGATAGAATAAACCGTGAGTAAGAATGTCTGATGTTGTTCGGATCATGAGAAGAATTAATGAAAAATAGAATTGTATTCATATTGTATTTTTTATTGAATAACATAAAATGTAAAAATACTGGTTTTAAGTACATTTATTAAAAAGGGGTTATCATATTGTTAAAAAGGTTTTGTCTGGTTTTTCTTACGCTTATGATGTCTATTGCTGTTGTGCTGGTGGCTGCTAAAGATTCCCCTGGAGATAACGTCATTTCATTTGAGCAGCCTATTCTCTTAGTGATATCAATTGGAATCGTTGTCTTTTTATTCATACCCCCATTAGCCATGTCCTTTTTTGGCCACCGGGTTGTAAGAATCATTTCTGGAGTATATCAATGTTTTATCGTTTTAACTTTTCTGGGGCTCATACCCATTGGATTTCTTATTCCTAATGGTGCTTTGACTATTCTTGTTTCTATTGCAGGAACGTTAGTCAGCATAGCAAGTGTTGTGGTAACCTTACTCATTGGAAGAAATAAAAAAGTTCAATCATAGCTGACAACAAGGTGAGAGGGCTTTATCCTTAATCTCGGGGAAAGAAGCTTTCTTTTTTTTGCAGGTTTATAGGTTGGGGACATTATAGTTCTTATTGACTGATGCTTTTAGGATCGGAAAGCAAAGTTACAGGGCATAATATTCCCTAAATGTCAGAGTGCAAATTGTTCATTTACCCCAAAGTAAGTCCTCTAAGCGATCAGCAGTTTCTTATCCATAAATATCAATGTTGTTTCATAAAAGCATGTCCAAGTCTTCCTTTTGTGATTGCATAATCTTAACCTTAAGCTTAATCTATTGAATACATAATAAAGTTTGAACCTGCCGCTTGATATCGGAGAATAAACAACGATCGTATGTCAAAAATAAAATGAACAGGAGGTTCCTCATGACAAATAACAGAACGAATCCTAAGGTTGACGAATTTTTAAGTAAAGCTGCAACGTGGAAGGACGAATATGAGAAGTTGAGATCCATCGTTCTTGACTGTGAGCTGACCGAAGAATTGAAGTGGATGCATCCTTGTTACACGTTTAATAATAAAAATATCGTTTTAATACATGGATTTAAAGAATATTGCGCGCTTCTGTTTCACAAAGGTGCCTTGCTGCAGGATGCCTATGGGATTCTCATCCAACAAACGGAGAATGTACAGGCGGCGCGCCAGATTCGGTTTACCAATGTCCAGGAAATCGTTGAAATGGAAACCATCTTGAAAGACTATATTCATGAAGCCATTGAAGTTGAAAAGGCCGGGTTGCAAGTGAAAAAGAATACGGAATTGATCATTCCTGAAGAGCTTGAAAACAAATTCGATGAAATTCCCGCCTTAAAAACAGCTTTTGAAGCATTGACCCCGGGGCGGCAAAGAGCATACATTTTTTATTTTTCTCAAGCCAAACAATCAAAAACTAGAGAAGCAAGGGTTGAAAAATATGTGGAGAAAATTCTTGATGGAAAGGGATTAAAGGATTAGTTTATAGTTTGGCTTTCAGGTATTGCTGAGGAATAAATTATGGAAGTTTATTCTGCTCATAAGGCAGAAAAAAACAAGCATAGGAATGATATGCTTGTTTTTCTGAAGACATCATTTACTTTCTGCTGAGATGTTTCTTTAGATTAGCATTGTATACTACTAGACATACAGCGCTATAAAATTCTAAAGCAACACCCAGTAATAAGACGATCCAGCCCAAAGTAACTGATAATGCAACAGTTTGGCTCATAACTAATAGAATGACTCCGACTGATGAAAGAGCCAATAGGATAGGCAGATTTTTAAGCAAGTGATTACACTCCAAACTTTGTAAATATAAAAATAACTAACCATTATTGATAAAAAAGATAGGCGTGAAAAAGTATCATGTGTCTGTTGCAGACACATGATACTGATTAATGAATAATCATAATGTCTATGAGTCGCTTGATTTTTTGATCGTCGCCAGTATTAACGTACACTTTTTTTGTGTTTTTAATGATATTCTCAGTCTCTTTCCGCATGACGCCTTGATCTAAATCAGCTGCGGAATCCCAGCGTAAAGGAACATTGTATATATTGATTGTGCCATCTCCATTGCCGCTATAGGTAACTGATCCATCTACTAACCTGGAACCTGCCAACTGGATCACATCTTCTGGATAGCTGGCACTGGTGTCATCATTAGGATTGATCGGCTCACCAGCTGAAATGTGCCGAACATTCAATTCATCTAATTCTTGGTTGGGCCCAAGTTGCAGCCAAACACGGGCATACTCGATTTTCTCAGATGAATATGCAGCCAATCCATTGCCCTCTTTGCCTTTCTCCACATTTTTTACTTTTTCAGAAGAGGTTTTGCTTGATTCATTCGTTGTGGATTCTTTTGATGCATTTTCAGTTGAAGCCTTAGCTGCGGCTTTTTCTGATTCTGTTGTTGGCTCTGTTTCCTCTTTGCGTATGTTGGTGCTATCTTCAGTCCCATTATCATTTTTGTCAGAATGGGCAGCAGCATCATGTTTTGAAGGCTGTTTTGACTCTTCGTCCTTACTGCCCGTACATCCTGCAAGCAATAAAGCGAGCAGAAGCAAGGCAGCATGACTGTAAAATATCTTGCTAAGTTTCTTCATTCTTTCATTCCTCTCCATTACCTCGGTTTCAGTTTCATCAGTTTATACAACTAAATATTACCATGTAATAGATAGAATTGTATAAAATTTGTTTAAAAGAGGAAACAATTTTTCATCCTAAACGGCTGTCAGCCTTCGTTCACTTCAGATATTGACTGTGATAGAGGAAAACAAACTGGGGAGATTCGATATGAAGCGTCTGTTATTTTTATTTTAATATATAGGCCAGCTAAGAACTGTCGTCGCCATTCTTACCGGTTCAAGGTTTCTTGAATTTTATTAAAAAAAAAGTGTAAAGGCGAATTAGATTTTATTGATTGTAAATGAATGCGCTAAAGGTAAGGCATAAGATGTATAGGAAAACAGATGAAGAAACAGTTAAACGATTAGATTTTAAAATGGAAGGACATGAGGAAGTTATTTTAACAAAAGAAGACAAACCCAGTAATAGGGATCAAAAGAGGGCTGACAATCTCGATTCAATAACCTCTCATTACAATCATAAGAGCCTGGCTATATTGTAGCACCAGACTCTTATCCATTTGACATTATTTTTTTGTGTAACGCACCCAATCGTAATGAGCGTATAGAGGTGTTACACCATTGTAGGAGCCAAGCCAGTCATCGACACCTGCACCATTCCACAAGTTCATCATAATTTTTCCCGGTGTTGTCGGAAGTTGGCTTGTCGCAGTATGTTTTAATTGCCCATCGACGTACCATTTAATAGAGTTTGGCTGCCAATCGAACGCATACGTATGATAGGCATTAGCGGCATCAAATCCGAGATTCACAATTTTCTCATGGTTTCCTGCACCATTTGTATAATAGTTAAATTGAACCTTTGTTGTGTCTTTTCCTAAAAATTCGATATCAATCTCATCCCAAGGAGTTCCATCCGATGGACCTGTGTAAGTGAAGAACGATGAAACGATCCCTGTGTTTTTAGCTGGTTTCATTCTGACTTCGTAAAGCCCGTAGCCATATGTTTGAGCAGAGCGGTTTTCTCCGCAGTCAAACTTGTTATAAGACGGACTTGTCAAAGCCAAACGCAATTCACCTGCTGACGTCATTGATATGTTATTTGCACGCCAAGTGCAGTTGAACATATCTCCGTTTGAGTAACCATCTGCTTTTTGCCATAAGCCGGAGTTATAGCTGTTAAAAGGATCATAAAACGATCCGCCTGTTTGAGCCGAGGCAGTAGAAGTGACTCCAAACAAACTCATAAACAATCCAGTGACAAGAAGTAACAACAATCGTTTCATACGACAAGACATATTGGCATCCCCCTTTATTTGAAAGCGTTTTCCTAAATGATCATACATGATTCTTTGAAAGGGGAACATCGGTCAAATTAATGATAATAACGAATCTTATTTATTGAGAGGATCCGCCTGGGTTTTATTGGGCATTATTCCTATTAAAAATGTTGCAGGCTTAGAGCAACTCAAAATAGACGTATGACGATGAAAGAATGAGGTGGAAAAGTTCATTTAGCAGGTCAAGCAGCGGCCACTGAAAGACAACGGCGTGATTGAGGGATATACATTTAAAGTGAAATTAGGTTGTTAATATATATTGCCTTGCCTATATTTATACAAATAGCATCTATCATCAGCCATACCTGTCATGGATAAAAACACAAGAGAAATATCATCAATCATGATAAAAACAGCGGAGACGGCTGTTAGTTTGAATGCATATTTCCGCCTAATAAATGTTAGATCAGCTGTAAATGATAAATGACCGATTGTGATTAATAAATAGAGACAATAACCCGGGAGGTTGATTGCATCTACACGGACGCATGCAAAAAAACAAGGGCCCCAGACTCTTGGTTTTTTTATGCTTTCATATATTTTACTCCTTACTACTTTGCAAATCGCCGAGCAGCTGCCACGCACATGATCACGGCAATACTCACTGCTACTAGTGCCCAGCCTACTTTTTCGTGCAGGATCATTGAGGCAAGCAGCAGTCCAAATAAGGGCTGAAAAAGCTGAAGCTGTCCAACCGCCGCAATTCCGACTTGGGTAAGGCCTCGATACCAGAACATAAAGCCGATCAGCATGCTGAATAAAGACACATAGGCAAGGCTGAGCAGCGCGGGAGTCCCGGTGCCTGACCATGAGGCCGGTGTAAAAAAGAACGACAATGGCAGCATAAGGGGGAGCGACAGAACGAGTGCCCAAGAGATCACCTGCCAATTGCCCAGACGACGAGCAAAAAAAGAGCCCTTTTACTAGAAACTGTGCAAAGAGAATGAGGAAAGCATGTCAGGATTCGCGGAGAAAACGCCGGGCTTCGGATTCTATTTGACGTTTATTTGCCTTATAGTGAAAAAGAGTGAATTGAGAAGGCGGAGGAACATGGGGTGAAAATTTATCCTGTTTCACTTTCTTATCAAAACAACCCTCCTGCAAAAGCGGTCTCACTTGGATTTGCAGGGGTTTCGGAATGTAACATACGAGAAGGCATAAAAAAACTGAAAGCAGCTTGGAAAGTATGAGGGAGCTTTCAGTTTAGTTTATAATTAAAAAGGACAAGTGCCTATACTGCAGCATTTGTCCTTTGGCACTGCCTCACTATTTTATTTAAGGCTCGTACAAAATCAATTACAAAGTAGAGGTGTAAGCATGAGATTAGATGAGTTTACAATTGGCCAGGTATTCAAAACGAAATCACTAAAGGTAACAAAAGATGATATTATGCGGTTTGCAGGTGAGTTTGACCCTCAATATATGCATGTAAATGAGGAAAAAGCGAGTAAAGGCAGATTTAATGGCATTATCTCTTCTGGAATACAAACGCTGAGCATTTCCATTAAACTTTGGGTTGAAGAAGAGATGTATGGAGACGATGTGATAGCCGGAACAGAAATGAATAACATTAAATTCATAAAACCCGTCTATCCTGATGATGAACTGCATACCATTGTTGAGGTTCTTGATAAGCAGCCAAAGAGAAATGAATTGGGAATACTCACTGTATTATTATCTACTTATAATCATAAAGAAGAAAAAGTATTTGAAGGAGAGTTATCGGTATTAATTAAACAATAACGCGTAAAGCCCGCTATGCTAAAGCGGGCTTATTCAAATACGATGAAAGTTTTTAGCCGATTTCTTTTGAAAAATAGGAGCTTAGCACATCATAAACGATAGGCAAAGAAGTAAACCCCTCATTCTCCAAAAAATGGCCTCCGTGTTGGACTTCATAAAACGCAGCGTCTATTTGTTGTGCCAGCTCCTTGCTCCATGCAAATGGCACAATTTGATCGTCTTTAGAAGCAATGACAGCACGGTGCTTTGCGGACCTGATGATTTTTTGATCATCAAACGATCCCTCTGTAAATTCTTCTAACATCTTTAAATGAGGCAATGATTTGGCAAAGCCGGAAACAAGGATGATTCCGCCAAGCTGTTCGCGCAATTGAGTACGTTCCAAAAATCTCAAAATGGCGGGACACCCTAAACTGTGAGCCACGACATACGTATTTTCATGTAAAGTGTGTTGATAAGAAGCGAGTGTATCCAGCCAATCTTCAAGTCTGGGCTCAAGCGGGTTGGGCATGTCTAAAATTTCGGCTTGAATCCCGTCTGCGAGCAGTCGTTTTTTCAGCCATGGAAACCAATGGTTTGCCGAAGAGGCTCTGTAACCATGAATGATATAGACTTGTTTTGTCATTATTTCCTCCTAACAAAGTATTTTTATGTAGTATAAAATTCCTCTCATTAGAAGACAAGTACGCACTTTTTTGTAAGTGGTTTTTATTCAAGAGGTGCGCCTTGCGTTATTCCCCATTTGCACATCTCATCTAAAAGGGGATTCAATGACAGCCCTTTGTCTGATAACGAATACTCTACTTTGAGGGGGATTTGTGAAACCTCTGTCCGATGAATAAGGCCGTCGGTTTGCAATTCCTTGAGCTGTGAGCTTAACATTTTATGGGTGATTAAAGGCATAGCCCGTTTCAGCTCGCCGTATCTCATCGTTTTTTCACATCCTAACTCATACAGAATTCTCATTTTCCATTTGCCGCCTATAAGAGATAAGGTGTATTCAAATGGGGCTTGTTTACTGCGGCATAAGTTATTCAAGGAAATCAAACCTCCTTTTTAATAAGTATAATATCAGAATGAATCAGGATTTTCGGTGTTCTGATCCGAAAGCGTACTTGTTTGAGGATCTAGTGCGCGCAAAGAGGTTTATGAAGGATAACGAAGAATGTAAGTTCTTTTGTATTTTTGCTATAAACAGGATGCTGGATTTCATCTGCAGCAGGTACATGTTGAATGTTCTAATTCATAAAGGGTTACCTTATCTTTATGATTTATTATTCTTTGGTTGAGATATGGGATAAAGCGGTATAAGAGGAGTCCTTCTTACAAACTGAACAAATCTATTATGGTATAGTTACATATAACGAAATATTTAAGAAATGAGGAATGGTATGAATACAATCAAAAAACATAAGAAATTTAAAGCAAAAATGATTCTGCAAGTTATCATGGTCATTATCGGGGGAATTATAGCGGCATATGGATTAGAAACAGTGCTCATTCCAAATAGTGTCTCTGATGGAGGAGTGACAGGTCTCAGCATTGTTGGTTCACAGCTATTCCATTTGCCGCTGGGGATTCTGATTGCGATTATCAATATTCCATTTGTCTGGTTAGGATATAAACAAATTGGGAAAGGCTTTGCGTTATTATCCATTCTCGGCATCGTATCACTTGCCGCGGGGACAAGCTTTTTTCACCACACTCCGGCTATCATAGAGGGAGACACTTTGTTAATTACCGTTGTCGGCGGGATTATCCTTGGTTTCGGAATGGGCTTGGCGCTGCGTAATGGCGGCGCGTTAGATGGAATTGATATGCTAGCTGTGCTGCTATCCCGCAAACTGCCATTTGGAACGAGCGATCTTATTCTATTCTTAAACCTTTTTGTGTTTATTTTTGTTTCCACAGTATTTGGTTTGCAAGGGGCATTGCTTTCAGTCATTGCTTACTACATCGCATCCAAAGTCATTCATGTCGTTGAGGAAGGCTTAAGCGGTTCTAAAACGTTTCAAATTATTACCGCCGAGCCTGCATTAATGGTAGAGACCATACGTGATGAATTAGGACGAAGCGCCACATACAAAGAAGCTTACGGGGGCTTTTCCCACGAGAAATTTCAAGAAATCACTTGTGTCATCAACCGATTAGAAGAAACCAAACTAAAGGAAATAATTAATGATATTGATAAAAGTGCCTTTGTTACTGTCTACGACGTAGCTGAAGTGAAAGGCAGCAATTTTAGAAAACACAATGCTCATTAGAAAAAGGAATGGCCTTTTCACAGTGACACTCAGAAAAGGCTTTTGCCGTCAATGAAGCTCGGCCGCATATATAGAAATACCAAGGGTTTTGAGACCCTTGGTATTTTTATTTCTCTGAGATGAAATAAAGCAAAGCGATGACCGGAAAAGCGATTCCAATCCATAATGCCGCACTCCATCCGCCTGAGGCATAGGCCCACCCCCCAATTGATGACCCTATAGCGCCGCCAAGAAAGAAGATTGCCATGAATAATCCGTTTAATCGGCTGCGGATTTCAGGCGCCAACGAAAAAATAGCACGTTGACTGAGCACGAGATTGGCGGATACGCCCATATCCAACAGAATAGCCGCGGCCGCTAGAACTGTTATACCAACGGGGGAGCTGCTCTGAATCATGAGCGGCAATAATAAAGAAACGATGACAACACTGAGAGCGATTCCAGTGGCAATCCGGGTCAATCCGCGATCAGCCAAACGGCCGCCTATAGGGGCAGCGGCTGCACCCGCAATGCCCACTAATGCGTACAGTGCTATTGCCTTCTGAGAAAAATGAAAAGCAGGACCGGATAATAATAAAGGAACAGTCGTCCAGAACAAGCTGAAAGCTCCAAATACAAACGCATGGTAGATGGCGCGGCGGCGTAAGACTGGAGTCGTCTTCAGCAGCCTCCACATTGAACCGAGTAAGGCGGTATAGTTTGTATGTGCGGTTGGTTTTCTGGCAGGAAGCACTTTTGCTAATACGATTGCCAGGACAACACTTACCGCGGCGGACAAAGCAAATATTGCATTCCATCCCCAGATATCAGCGACTAGACTGGATATCGGGCGAGAAAGCATGATACCGAGCAATAGGCCGCTCATGACATTGCCGACCACTCGGCCCCGCGCAGCGTCTGACGAAAGGTATGAAGCATATGGAACAAGCACTTGGGCTGCGACCGATCCCAATCCGATGAAAAACGCAGCAGCTAAAAACAGTGTGCCATGCTTTACAAACGCCGTTAGTGTCAAAGCTGCTGCGCTTAGAAGCAGAGATACAACGACGAGTTTTTTGTTTTCGATCATATCTCCCAAAGGGACAAGAAATAGTAAGCCGGCAACGTATCCGATTTGGGTGAGTGTGACAATCAATCCAGCACCGCTCGGAGAAATTCCAATTGCCGCACTAATTAATCCTACCAAGGGTTGTGCGTAGTAAAGATTAGCGACAATGATACCGCATGCAGTTGCGAGAAGAAGGGTTAAACTGGGTGAGATTCTCTTATCTGCTTTTTGTTTGTTTAATGTAGCCATATGAATGAACTCCTTTTTAATGATTTTATGATGTTTGATACATAATTTGCTGATTCTTCTCCTCTCCATAGATTTTTAGTGATAAGGTTTTGCGGAGTGTTGAGCATTTTATAAACTAAACGTTCAGTTTTATTTATAAGTGAATGATAAACTAAACGTTCAGTTTTGTAAATGGGTTTCTGTTTTATTTTTTTATCATGTTAAGTATACTGAACGTATCGTTTATATTTCGGGAAGGAATGATTGATGTGCAGAGTAAACGAGGGCGGCCGCGTGATGAAGGAACACATAAGGCGATTCTTTCTGCGGCCTATGACCTCTTGCTGGAAAAAGGCTTTGATGCGGTGACAGTCGATAAAATTGCAGAGCGCGCGAAAGTGAGTAAAGCAACGATTTATAAATGGTGGGCAAACAAAGCTGCCGTTATCATGGACAGCTTTCTTTCGACTGCTACGGAAAGACTGCCAGTGCCTGATACAGGATCAACTGTACATGATATATCGATCCACGCCGCGAATTTAGCAAGGTTTTTGACAAGCCGGGAAGGTACCGTTATTAAGGAATTAATAGGTGCGGGGCAGCTGGATGCCAAATTGGCAGAAGAATATCGCACACGATTTTTCCAGCCCCGCCGCCTTCAAGCTAAAGGCCTTCTGGAAAAGGGAATTCATAAAGGTGAATTGAGAGAGAATCTTGATATTGAAGTAAGTATTGATCTCATTTACGGACCGATTTTCTATCGCCTGCTTGTTACAGGGGACGAGGTCAATGATGCCTATGTGCATGATTTGGTGATGAATGCGTTTAAGGGAGTTCAAGCTACGTGAATCGTGTAGAGAGGAGTCCGTTCTTACATTTCTGTTCCATACGTGTCAATTTGATTGCCTTAACTTAAATAGGGTGATGAGCTTCTTTCCCATGCTATTTCGATGCCCGCGGGCATCTTTTTTTCTTACCAATTGATTAACTTTATAGAGAATTCGTGAATGAGGACAGAAGAGGGCAATGGCGGTTATGATTCAATAAATGATTCATGTCCCAGGTTGATACATTGCAATTGAATCGATCACGAGGACGAATTGTTACATCACATCAAACAAAAGGAAACTCAAGTGTGTTGCCAGTAAGGAGGCTTTGGATTGACTTCAGTGATTTTGGCGGTATTCATTTTTTTCTTAACTTTAGTATTGGTCATATGGCAGCCGAGAAACTTATCTATAGGGTGGTCAGCCTGCGGAGGAGCTATCTTGGCTCTAATTGCCGGAGTTGTTACTTTACATGATGTATTAACTGTGACCGGGATTGTTTGGAATGCGACATTGGCATTTGTGGCCATCATTATTATATCCTTAATCTTAGATAACATCGGTTTCTTTGAATGGGCAGCGCTTCATATGGCTAAGGCCGCAAAAGGAAGCGGTGTGCGCATGTTCGTTTATGTATCTATATTAGGCGCTATCGTCGCCGCATTATTTGCAAATGACGGTGCCGCTCTTATCTTGACACCGATTGTATTAGCGATGGTCAGAGCTTTAAACTTCAATGAAAAATTGGTTTTTCCCTTTATCATTGCCAGCGGGTTTATAGCAGATACGACCTCACTTCCATTAGTCGTGAGCAATTTGGTCAACATCGTTTCAGCGGATTATTTTCATATTACGTTTATTGATTATGCATCCAGAATGATTGTCCCGAACTTGTTCTCGCTGCTGGCGAGCATCATTGTACTTTACCTTTTCTTTAGAAAAAGCATACCAAAACATTATGATCTGACTGAGGTGAAAAACCCTGCTGATGTCATAAAAGATCATAACATGTTCAAGCTATCGTGGTATATATTAGGGCTGTTGTTAGTTGGATACTTTGCAAGTGAATTCTTATCTATCCCTGTATCAGTGGTAGCCGGTATCATTGCACTCTTTTTCTTAATTGCTGCAAAAAAGAGTCCAGCCGTTCATACAAAAAAAGTGCTGAAGGACGCGCCATGGGCTATCGTGTTCTTTTCAATTGGCATGTACGTTGTTGTGTACGGTGTCCGTAATGCTGGATTGACAGATGTGCTTTCAGATGTGATTCAAACCGCGGGTGATCAAGGAGTGTTTGCGGGTACGATTGGAATGGGCTTTATCGCGGCGATTCTTTCTTCCGTGATGAATAACTTGCCGACTGTCATGATTGATGCATTGGCAATTGCCGGCACAGATACACATGGGATGATGAGAGAAGCGCTCATATACGCAAATGTTATCGGTTCAGATTTGGGACCTAAAATAACGCCGATTGGTTCCTTGGCGACATTATTATGGCTCCATGTCCTCTCGCAAAAAGGTGTGAAGATTTCCTGGGGAACGTATTTTAAAACAGGAATCATTCTTACAATTCCAACATTATTGATTACACTTGTCGGCCTGTATCTTTGGCTGATGATGATTCATTCATGTTTCTAAAAGGAGAAAATGGACATGCCAAAGAAAACATTTTACTTTCTATGCACAGGAAACTCCTGCCGCAGTCAAATGGCTGAAGGGTGGGGGTAAAGCACCTCGGAGATGAGTGGAATGTGTACAGCGCGGGAATCGAGGCTTATGGATTACATCCTCGTGCTGTCAAAGCAATGAAAGAAGCGGGGATTGATATTTCCAAATGTAAAACGTGAGCATTGGGGATTTAATAATCCGGCAAAAACGCAGGGAACAGACGAAGAAAAATGGGCGTTTTTCCAAAGAGTCCGTGATGAAATTGGAGGTAAAACAGTTTGCTGAAACTGGGGAATAAAAATATTAGATATACTCAGCATTTATGAAAAAATTGGTGAGCCCATCAATTGCTGTTCAACAGGTGGGCTCAGTGCAGGCACCTGTTTTTTATTTGACTTGTCTGAGTTCTGAACCGCCGCTTAAAAGCTGAGACAAAGGAAAATTGATTTTGTTAACAGAATGATGAAGGAGACGCTGTTTGAGAGGAGTTGTCGGTTTGCAGGAATTAGCAAAAGAAAAATATAACGGCATAAAAACATTGTTTGATGAATCATTTTGTCCCACATTTGTCTATGCAATATTAGAACAAACCATTCCGGGAGTTGTTTATACAGATGACCAAACATCCCCTAGATCGTTTTTTATAGGAACTGAATCAGGAATTTATTTTATTGCGGGAGACCAAGGGAATCAAGTTTTTAATGATTTCATTGCTGAATATTATGAACAACAAGCGAAATCAACAAAAAGGTTTACCCTGTTTTCTGCTAATGATACATGGGATCAAGTATTGAAAACAATACTGAAAGACGATTTGAATCAAATGAAAAGAATGGCATTTTCCTTTCAGCAAAAACCTTCTAAAACAGCTTTGAAACTTCCAAAGGAGTTTGTATTGAAAAGAATAGATGAAGACATGATTTCAAACAGCACAGTGTTTAACAGTGCTTATTACGAGGAGTATTGGAATTCTGTCTCACATTTTTCTTCAAAAGGTTTTGGATTTGCCGTATTACATGGCCATCATGTTGTGAGTGAGTGCACCTCTATATTCTTAGGGGGGAATCGGGCAGAAATGGATATCTATACACTTGAAGAATATAGAGGCATGGGGTTAGCGTATTGTGCAGGCAGCAAGTTTATCGAATGTTGTCTGGAAAATGGGATGGCTCCCATTTGGGATTGTGATGTTTGCAACAAGTCGTCCATAACACTAGCAGCTAAACTAGGATTTAAGCCGGCAGCTGAATACTCTATTTACTACTCTGGATAATCTTAATGAAAGAACCTTAAAGGAGATACCAAACGATGTTGGTATCTTTTTTTGTTTTAGATTTTTTTAACCCTTTTAGCAGAAAAATGGGTGAAGGAAATCTTATTCGATTTATTTATTTTTAGGTAGGTAAAACACACGCCGCTGACTGTAACCATCCCGCCCAGCAGAGAAAGAAATGCAGGTATTTCGCCTATCCATACCCATGAAATGACCAAGGCCAAAGCCGGTGTTACATAAAGAGAAAGAGTTGCTTCTGAAGCGCCGACGAGCGAAGTGACATATGCTAGTGCGAAGTAAGGAATAACCGTGGGCAATAATCCCAAGTAAACGATAGACAAAGTTGCGCTTGTTGAAGCGTTTATCATCTCTCCGCCTAAGCCTGGCAGAAACACAAGCATAGGTATTGTTCCGCCCCAAATGGTGAATGTAACGAATGGGATAAAACCATATTTTTCTATATAGCGGGCTTGAAACACGAAATAAAAACTCTCCGAAAAGGCTGCCAGCAGGATGAACAAGATACCACTCATTGAATACGTAAAGTCTCCTGACCCAAATGCAATCAATAATACACCCACTAAACTGATCATAGAACCAAGCCATTTCGTAAATCCAAAATGCTCTCTAAAAAACAGGCGGGATAGCATGGCTGAAAAGATCGGTGCCATGGTGACGAGCAAGCTTGCAACCCCGGCACTCACTGTTTTTTCACCGATGTTCAGCAACATGTGATAGAGTGCAAAACCTAAAAACCCTAAAAGAAAAATGGCAGGAATGTCTTTCATGTCAGGTAAGCGCATCTGAGTCAAAACAGCAAAAAGGAATAATGCCATAGAGGCGATTAACAAACGAAATAAAGCAAGGTGTTCTGGTGTATAACCTTCCAGACCTGCACGAATTCCCGGAAAAGCTGATGCCCACAAACCGATCATCAGACTGTAAGATATGATAATTTGAACTGTTTTCTTTCGCATCTTTCTCTCTCCTCTTTACAAAAACCAACCGGTTATTTAATGTGTTTCTATACTAATAAAGATTTGGTGATATGGCTTCAACCAGTTCAATAGATTATGACCCAACCAATTTAGTTTGAAGGAGACTGCTTTCATGAACGACCCAGAAGAAAAAAAGATGAAAAATCTACCTAAGTACAGACAAATCGTTCATTTTATTAAGGAGAAAATCGGAAATGGAGAGTGGCCGATTGGAAGCAAGATTCCAAGCCAGCGCACGCTCGCAAAAGACTTTCAGGTAAATCGAAGCACGGTCATTACGGCCTTAGAGGAATTAATGGCAGATGGGTTAATAGAAGGCAGAATGGGGAAAGGGACAGTTGTTATCAACAATACATGGACACTTTTGGCTAAGAATTCTGCGCCTAATTGGGATCAATATGTAACCTCAGGAATCCAGCGGCCCAGCCAAAAAATCGTTCAAGAGATCAATCAATCAGAATCAAATACAGATCTTATACAGCTCAGCAAAGGCGAACTTTCAGCTGAGATTTTTCCTTTGGATGTTATGAAAAAGATGATGGGGCAGGTATCTCAAAACATGGAAGCATTCGGATATGAGGAACCAAAAGGTTATTTTCCATTAAGAGGGGCCCTAAGCAGCTATTTAAGAACCATTGGGATCAATGCCTCCCCATCTTCCATTCTGATTGTGTCGGGAGCGTTGCAAGCTCTGCAGCTGATATCAATGGGGCTTTTGCAAAGAGGATCAACCGTATATCTTGATCAGCCATCCTACCTTTATTCATTGCATGTGTTTCAATCTGCCGATATGAAACTAACGGGCCTTCCTATGGATCAAGACGGGCTTTTGCCGGAAAATATTCACATGCCAAGAGGGGAACGGGGAAGGTCTATCTTATATACAAATCCTTGTTTTCATAATCCGACCGGTATTTTAATGTCAAAAAAACGGCGGGAAGAAATCCTTGCAGCGAGTGAGAATACACAGCTTCCCATTATTGAAGATGACATTTATCGTGAGTTATGGATCGATGAAATTCCGCCATTTCCTATTAAAACAATAGATAAAAATGGGCATGTGCTTTACATAGGCAGTTTATCGAAAACATTGAGCCCAGGCTTGAGGATTGGGTGGATCGTCGGTCCGGAACCAGTGATAGAACGTTTATCCGATATTAAAATGCAAACAGATTACGGATCCAGTTCGTTATCCCAGAGAGTAGCGGCAGAGTGGTTTACAACAGGCCAATACCAGCTGCATGTGGAAAAGGTTAGGCAGCAATTAAAGCTGAGAAGAGAATTGGCCTTGAGTGCATTAGGAACTCATTTGAAAGATGTTGCGACATGGAATATCCCAAAGGGAGGATTCTTTATCTGGATAAAAGTATTGCCTTCAATATCAATGAAATTACTTTATGCGAAAGCTTTGTCAAAAGGGATTCTTCTCAATCTAGGCAGTATCTATGCTCAGGAAAAAGGGAATTATGTTCGCTTATCATATGCCTATGCGTCACTTGAAGACCTTCAAAAGGGGATCTATGAATTGGGCTTAATGATAAAAGAATTGGCAAGTAAGTAACTCTATCCTTAAATGGATGTTCTAAAAAAGAGACCAAGCCTGATGATGGCTTGGTTTTGAAAAGGTAAGAAAGGTCATGTTTCTGAACGAAAGGTTTTTCCTCTTTCTCTTCCTAAACCAAAATAATGTCTAAAATTATAAATAAGAGGACTCCATTTAGAAGGGTTTATATGATTTTCATTCAAAATGATCCTTTCCTCGGCGTGAAAATGCAATGCCTGCGTCTCTACAATCGCAAAAGATGAATCATATTCTGGAATGCGAATATGTTTGACTTCGGCTTCAATTTGGATAGGGCATTCTTGAATTCGTGTTGGTAATACTGTTTTTGATTGTAAAGGAGTTAACCCTGCCGCCTCGTATTTTTCTTTTTTATAGGCAAACCCGAGCTGTTTCTTCAGAGGCGGTATACTCTTTTTTCCGCTATAAGATGAAATTCTTTCAACGTGTTCCCACAGTTCAGGGCCAGGCAAGTTGATGACACATTCATTGTGTCTTTCTAAATTTTCAATGGCTTTTCCTCCCAGCCCTACTCCGAGGACAATATAGTTTCCAAGAGCCCAGGAAGAAGACATAGGGCTGATATTAGTTGTTCCATCCTCATTCAGTGTGGTAAGAAGAAATGCAGGGGTGCCATAATACATGATTGTTGGTTTGATTTCTTTAAAATGCAGAGTGTCTTGTTTTTCAATATCCAACGCTTATTCCTCCTTGTCATGATTCCATTCCTATTGTAAAGGTTTAACATTTCAACTATCATCGAAATATGAATGTAAGGAGGAAAACCATGAATCCTAATATCGCAAAAATCTCTTCGCTGCTATCTGATCCCTCGCGTTCGTCCATTCTTCTCACCCTAATGGATGGAAGGATACACCCCGCAGGAGAGCTTGCATATCTCGCTAATATTAAACCTCAAACCGCAAGTTTTCACCTGAAAAAATTGCTGGAAGAAAAGCTAATCAGCGTAGAGAAGCACGGAAGGCATCGGTATTACAGATTGTCTAACTCAGATACTGCAAACGTGATTGAACAATTGCTTTGTATAGCGCCTAAAGCCAAAGTCACATCTTTAAAAGGTTCAAAAGGAAAAAGTGACTTGCATTTCGCCCGAAGCTGTTATGATCATCTGGCGGGTTATGTGGGTGTGCAAATCACAAATTCATTAGTTGAGCAGGGGATGTTAAAAAAAGTCGATCAAAACTTTGAGATGACGTCAGAGGGTTCTTTGTTCTTTTTAAGTTTAGGCATCAACGAAGAGCAGCAGCGAAATAAGAGGAGAGCTTTTGCCCGCTGCTGTTTGGATTGGAGTGAACGGCAGCATCATCTTGCAGGAGCATTAGGAAACGCCCTATTGGCACGAATGTTGGAAGAAGAATGGATCGTTCGTATGCCTAAAACGAGAGCGGTTAGGATTACACAAAGCGGGAAAAACGCGTTTGAGAAGTACTTCAAAGTGAATATGTAGGGACTTTTAATGAAGGGAATGAGAAAGAAGGAGCAAGATTCGTTACATCTTACTCCTTCTTATTATCTTGAAGTTGCTTGATTTCCCATTGCAATAGAGATGCGATTCCAACTGTTTATTTGATTGATGATGAGCACAAGGTCTTTCATCATAATGTTTTCGCACTCGATGATATAGCTCGTTGGGAATCCTTTTAGTTGGGATCAGCGTGATGTGTTCACACAGTACGAGCGCAGCTTCCTCTTTATGGAATTATTTTACTATTTTTTGGCAAGAAGCTGCTTTGAATAAAAATAGGGATAGCCAACAATGATGAGCGGAGCTGCTAATGCAAGCAGGATCCACGAGTCTGAGTGACTGTCTTTAATGATTCCAATGAATATACAAGTACCGATGAGAAAATATAATAAAGTACCTAAAAACCAATACATGTTCATTCCTCTTTTTCCTTGAATGTGATTTTTGATTGAGTATTTTTGTCTTTCTCATTGCTTAATCGATCGCTGATTTTTTAACACTTTTTCAGTCCGGATTCCTTTTCTTTTTAATGATAAAATGGTGAGATCAATCGATTTCAATGATGATCATTCCTTCAAAATAGTGACTTCCTTATTATTGTAAATGTAAGCTCGGAAAGATAAAACGTACATAAAGGCAGAACGCTTATGTACGTTTGGGCAATCATCACATGTTGGAAACGCTAATGCTTCACTGTATCTTTGTATTGTTGAGTACCTTCTCTTCCTATAAAATGATGGGAAACATGTATATGTGGTTCGAGTGTATATCGCTTCTGCCAATGGAAAGGAAGTGAATGCGGTTTGCGTATAAGGAATCCATTCAAAGAAAAATACTACACACATGATAGACGGGCATTAAACATGCTTGCGCTCAGAGTACCGGGGCTGGCTTTTATTCTCATGATCTATGTAGCCTCTGTCGTGCTGCAATTTATTACTGCGAGCTGGTCCGTTTTATTGCTTAATGTGTTCACGATATTGATGGCTGTTTTTTCTTTTCTGCACTGGCATTCATATCGCTGGGTTAAGAAAAGCGTCATTCTATACTTTGCACTGCAAGGTTTGATCACTTTTACACTTGCCAATGTCATGACCGGTTTCTTGGTGCTGATTATCATTGGCCTTTATGCATTTTTGATTGGACAGATTGCAGGAATGGCAGACAGAAGAAAGACTTTCCTCATACTTTATTTATTGCTTCTGCTGTCAATCAATATACCGCATCAGATTCATAAAGGTGAATATTTGCATTTTCTTGTCATTGCCGTACCTATTATGATCGTGATTATTACTTATGCCGCTACATTATTTGCCCAAGTCGATGAAAAGATAAAAGCGCAGCTGACTCTTGAAAGGCTGGAGCTGGCTCATCAGCAGGTCGAACAGCTGACGCTGCAAAACGAAAGACAGCGTATGGCCCGGGACTTACACGATACGCTTGCTCAAGGGCTGGTCAGTTTAAATATGCAGCTGGACGCTATTCATGTTCATCTCACGAAAGGCAACACAGAAAGAGCAAAAGAAATCATTCAACAATCGATGAATAGAGTGAAAGGCACATTAGCTGATGCTCGTTCAGCGATTGATGATCTGCGCAGCAAATCAGAAGAAATCGGTTTTTTAAAAGAAAGAATTACCTCCCTGATGGATCATTTTCAAGAGTCGACAGGCATGCGTGGTTTTTTAGACTACAGATTACATCAGGTGTTAGACGTTCGTACAGCTGAAAACTGTTATTCCATTATTGGAGAATGTATTACGAATGCAGCAAAGCATGCTGAAGCAGAATCGATCTCAGTATCCATTTGGGATGACGATAAGGGGAGGCTCCATTTAACTGTCGAGGACAATGGCAAAGGATTTAATGTTGAAAAGAGCAAGAAAAAGAGAGGGCATTATGGGCTTCTTGGCATACAAGAACGCGTCAGAGCTATGAATGGCCAATTCAATATAAAGAGCACAAAATCGAAAGGAACACAAATTGAGATCACTGTACCAATTCAGGGAGAGATGCAAGATGAATAAGGTTTTAATCGTTGACGACCATCTTGTCGTGAGGGAAGGTCTAAAGCTTTTAATTGAAACGAATGATCACTACACCATCATAGGAGAGGCCGAAAATGGCAAAACGGCAGTCCGCCTTGCAGATGATTTAAAACCGGATATCATTCTCATGGATTTGTATATGCCGGAGATGAGCGGGTTAGAAGCCATTAAACAAATAAAAGAAAAACACGACATCCCTATCATTATTTTGACTACTTATAATGAAGATCACCTAATGATTGAAGGAATTGAATTAGGTGCGAAAGGATATCTGTTGAAGGATACGAGTTCAGAAACCCTTTTTCAGACGATGGATGCAGCAATAAGTGGAAACGTGCTGTTGCAGCCTGATATCTTAAAACGTCTGCAAGACATCCAATTGGAGCGGATGAAAAAGCAGAGCAATGATACGCAGCTGACAGAAAAAGAAGTCATTGTTCTCAAAGCAATTGCTAAAGGTTTTAAAAGCAAAGCGATCGCCTTTGATTTGGGCGTCTCAGAGAGAACAGTAAAATCCAGGTTAACGTCCATTTACAATAAATTAGGCGCGAATTCAAGAACGGAAGCCGTGACGATTGCCATGCAAAGAGGTATTCTGACATTAGACAAATAACTTCATATTTAAAATTTGCCCAAACGTACATGCCCGAATGTACGTTTTTTTTATTTCAATGTCAACTACAATGAGAAAGTAAGTTGATCAAGCAATGTGCTGAAAGGAGATTATCATGTCAAAAATGTTATATAAATTAGGAGGATGGGTTGCTCGCCATCGCGTAAAAGTCATATGCGCGTGGATCGTTGTGTTAGTTGCATCGATAGGGTTTGCCATCACGTTAAAACCAAGTTTTTCTGAGGATATGTCCATACCTGACACACCTTCGGAAAAAGCGATGGATGTGATTCAAAAGGAATTTCCGCATGGCCCTGATAAAGGGAGCATACGGGTGATTTTCGGAGCTGAAGATGGAGAGAAACTTACTGCAAATTCAGCGAAAAAGGCAATAGAAAAAACGTTCAAGGAAATCAATAAAGATGATTCAGTGGACTCGATTGCAAGTCCTTTTGTGACAGGAACAATCGCGAAAGACGGCACAGTTGCCTATGCTGATATCAAATATAAATCTTCAGCGGATGATATAAAAGATTACTCTATTAAACACTTAAAAGACAGTTTGAAAATCGCTGATGATGAGGGATTGCAAACGGAGCTGAGCGGTGATATACCGGGAGCCGAGATGGAAATAGGCGGTGTGTCTGAAATTGTCGGCATTATCTTGGCCTTTGTGGTGTTAGCCATTACGTTTGGCTCTTTATTAATAGCGGGTTTGCCGATTATAACTGCGCTCATTGGTTTAGGTGTAAGCATTGGACTGGTGTTGATTGGAACACAAGTTTTCGATATTGCTTCCGTCAGTCTTTCATTAGCAGGAATGATTGGTCTTGCTGTTGGGATTGATTATGCTTTATTTATTTTTACGAAACACCGCCAGTTTTTAAGTGAAGGCATACAAAAAAATGAATCGATTGCGAAAGCTATAGGAACAGCTGGGAGTGCAGTTGTTTTTGCCGGAGTTACCGTGATCGTCGCCCTTTGCGGATTGACTGTTGTTAATATTCCATTTATGTCCGCAATGGGACTTACAGCAGGACTTACTGTGCTGATGGCTGTTCTCGCTTCGATCACGCTGGTGCCTGCCGTTTTATCAATAGCAGGGAAACGGATGATTCCGAGAGCAAACAAGAAAAAAGAAAAACAAAGCTCTGACACAAATGTTTGGGGTCGTTTTGTCACAAAACATCCTATTCTGCTAAGTGTTTGCAGCATTCTCATTTTGATCGTCATTAGTATTCCATCTATGCATTTGGAACTGGGCTTGCCTGATGCAGGGATGAAAGCGAAGGATAATCCTGAACGCCGGGCTTATGACTTGTTTGCCGATGGGTTTGGAGAAGGTTTTAATGGCCAATTAACAATCGTAGCGGATGCACAAAGTGTCACAGGAAATAAGGCGAAAGCCTTCGCAGACGCAGTGAAAGAGATAAAAGGCTTAGACCATGTAGCGAGTGTCACTCCTGCAAGGCCTAATAAAGAAGGGAACTTTGCCATCATTACGGTTGTTCCTGCAACAGGTCCAAATGATGTGGCAACGAAGGATTTGGTAAAGGAAGTACGAAGCTTATCAGATAAAAACGGAGTGGATTTGCTCGTTACTGGATCGACGGCAGTGAATATTGATATTTCAGATCGCCTTAATGATGCGATACCGGTATTTGCTGTACTCATTGTTGGTTTTGCGTTTGTATTGCTGACAATCGTATTCCGTTCGCTGCTGGTTCCTCTTGCTGCAGTTGCTGGTTTCGTATTGACAATGACAGCCACTCTTGGAATCTGTGTATTTGTTTTACAAGACGGGAATCTCATCGACTTTTTCAAAATACCTGAAAAAGGGCCGATACTCGCGTTCCTGCCGATTTTATCTATTGGGATTCTGTTTGGATTAGCAATGGATTATCAAGTATTCCTTGTAAGCAGAATGCGGGAAGAATATGTGAAAACAAAGAACCCGGTACAAGCGATACAAGCTGGATTAAAACACAGCGGTCCTGTTGTCACAGCGGCCGGTTTGATCATGATATTCGTTTTCGCAGGATTTATTTTTGCCGGAGAAGCTACTGTGAAAGCCAACGGATTGGCCCTTTCCTTTGGTGTGCTCTTTGACGCATTTATTGTGCGAATGACCCTGATTCCAAGTGTGATGAAACTGATGGGGAATGCAGCCTGGTATTTGCCGAAATGGCTAGACAAGATCATTCCGAATGTGGACATAGAAGGGCATCAGCTCACGAAGGAAATACAGCCAGAGATCGATCATGAACAAAAGAAACAAATCAGTGTGTAATCGAAAAAGCAGATCTTTAATGATCTGCTTTTTTTGCTTAACAATCAGTTCTTGGATTCTATAGCCTTTCCATTGTGGTAGTATTTAGAAGATGAGGTCGGCAGTTAAAAGGAGACACTTATGGCACAATCACTCATTTTCGATATGGATGGAACTTTGTTTCAAACTGATCGAATTTTGGAATTATCATTAAACGATGCTTTTGATTTTTTAAGGTCACTTGGCAAATGGGATACGGTCACCCCCATTCAGAAATACAGGGCAATCATGGGTGTTCCTTTACCTGAAGTATGGAAGATTTTATTGCCAAACCACTCCAATGAAATAAGAGAAAAGATGGATGCTTATTTTTTAGAAAGGTTAATCGCTAATATCAATCAAGGGAAAGGCGCATTATATCCTCACGTTGAAGAGATATTCAGTTATTTGAGAGACAATAATTATTCAATTTTTATAGCAAGCAACGGCTTAATAGAATACCTCAAAGCAATTGTGAGTTTTTATCAGTTGGACAGGTGGGTGACGGAAATGTTTAGTATTCAACAAATACATACACTGAATAAAGGAGATTTAGTCAACACTATCCTGAAAAAATACGACATTCAGCAGGCGGCAGTTGTCGGAGACCGATTGTCTGACATAAATGCGGCTAAAGATAATGGTTTGATGGCCATCGGGTGCCATTTTGATTTTGCGCAGGAAGAGGAACTTGCTCAAGCTGACTTTGTCATCCATGACTTCATTGAGCTGAAAACATTGCTGCCTGAGCTGAAAATAAGTACTGTGAAAATATAATGAACTTAAATAGGGCTATGTTTTATATTGAACGGAGGCTAAAAGATGAACTCAGAGAACAAGATTTACTATGAACGCGGCACTGAAGAATTAAGAAAACAAAACATTCGTGCACATAAACTTGTTCGAAAATTTAATCATGCTGAACCTGAAGAAGTTGAAAAAAAGGAAGAAATCATTAGACGTTTGTTTGGAACTGCAGGGGCAAATCCCAGCGTTGAACATAACTTTCACTGTGATTTTGGATACAATATTCATGTGGGTGACCATTTTTACGCCGGTTATAATTGTACGATTTTGGATGTTGCTGAAGTACGGATAGGTGATAACTGCATGATAGGTCCTGATGTAGGCATTTATACAGCGGGACATTCAATCGAACCTAAAGACAGACATAAAAGCGGGTACGGCATTCCAATTAGTATTGGAGACAATGTATGGATTGGCGGAAGCTGTGTCATCCTTGCTGGCGTGACAATAGGAGATAACTCTGTTATCGCTGCGGGCTCGGTTGTGACGAAGGATGTTCCCCCTAATTCTGTCGTGGCAGGGAATCCGGGGAAAGTCATAAAACATATCAAATGATTTTTTTGACTTTGCATTCTCTCCTTGAAGCCTAGGTTATTGAGAATTTATCTTAAGAATAAAGGATTTTACAACTGATCATATAAGAAACCCAAATAAAACAAGCATACAAAACCAGCTGCGGGTTTTGTCCAATTGGTCATGATATAAATGCAAAAGAAAATGATTTCCAAAAAAAATAGAGTCCATTAGAGAGACTCTATTTTTTTTGGAATGCCCGTCTAGAAGCATATTGCAGATCATTATGAATGCAAATTACTATTTTATAAACACTTACCTGCATTAAAAAAACGCATTACACGTTCATTTACGTACGCCGGCTGATCCATTGATAAGACATGGCCGGCATTTTTAATGATTTCCGCCTCGATACCGGGAACTAACGAAGAAGCGCGGTGTAAGGCTGAGCGGGGATCATAGATGACTTCATGTTCACCTAGTAATAATAGAATGGGGACTTTTACTGACTGTAATTCCTCGTCGGTGAAAACATACGGAAATCCATCTGCTTTAGGGCTTGGATTTCTTAATCCATCCTGCCACATCACTCCTGCCTGAAACTGCTTCACAAAATTCGGGTGAAGAGCATTGCGATCTCTCATCATCCAACTTAAGAATTTCTCAACCCCATTCGGCTCTGTAAGACTAAGAGCGTATTTGTAAAAATCGTGATGGAATGGCAAAAACGTTTCTGCCGGACTCAGTATAGCTGCGCTTTTTACTCTCTCAGGCATACGGAAAAGGAAATTCATCGTATGAAGGCCGCCAAGCGAAAGCCCGATTATGCGGGACTTTTCGATCTCCAGATTGTCAAACACATCAAGAAGCCAATTGGCGTAATCCGTTCTCGTACCGCTTAAATTCTCAGGAATACTCTTGTTTTTATCACCTATAATGTCAACTGCATATGTTCTGTATTTGCTGCTCCAATCGGCGATGTTGGGATACCACATCGTCGAGCTGAATAATGCTCCGTGGAGTAATACAAGCGGCGGGGCATCCTCTGGCCCGCTAGCAATCACATGTGTTTGACCAAAACGAGTAGATATGTAGAATGATTTGCAGCGGACTGGCCAAAGACTAAGGCTTTCATTATAAGTTTGATAATAGCGGATACCGCTGTCGCTTAATTCGGGAATACTAGATGAATGATTTGACATATAAATGCCCCTCCCAATTTTGTTTAATGAAGGTGCCGTTTCGTGATGGGGAGTCTGAGTTTGATATAACAGCCTTTATTTACAATATAATACAGGGGTTATTTGACGTCAAATCCAAGATAAAAAAGAAATAAAATGATTAGAACAGATTATTGAAAATCAATATAACAGAATATTAACCTCCTTTTTGGGAGCCGCTTCATTAAAACCGCAATCCAAACACATGAATCATAAAAAGGGCAACAGGCGGAATCAATAGGGAAGGCAGCAGGTTCATCGTTTTACATTTCTTGATTCCCAGAATGCTTATTCCTGAACTGAGGATGAGGATGCCTCCTACTATTGTGATTTCGTTTATAAGGTCTGTATTGAGCGCGCTCTCCATTAGTTTAGCAAATAAATAGATGGAGCCCTGCCAGGCAAATAATACAATGGCAGCGGCTGCTATTCCAAAGCCAAAGGTTGAAGCGAGCACAATGGAGGTAATCCCATCTAACAGTCCGTTTGTCAGGAGGTATGTATAATCTCCATGCAAAGCGGCTTCAACCGGGCCTAATATTGACAGCGAACCGATACAAAATAATAGGATCGCAGTTGATAACCCTTCCGCTAAATTGCTTTTAGAGAATTTGTTCACCAGCTTGGTGAATCGCAATTCCAGATTGATGCTCTGGCCAAGCAATCCTCCAAGGGCTAAACTCACGATAAAAAGAATGGGATATTGACTATCTGGCAAATGCTGTGCAATGGTATTGATCCCCAGCGCGACTGCGGCGAATCCCATTGCCTGCATCAGGATATCCTGCAATTCATCTTTCATGCCTTTTTTGAATATCCCTCCGATGATGCTTCCTGCAATGATCATAACGGTATTGAATATGGTTCCTAACATAAGTTGTCTCCTCCAATAATGATTTCTGCATAAAAAATAAACCCTCCAGTTAGTAGAGAGTCAAGGGAGTTTACAAACATATTCATTTTATTGGCAACAGGATTTCAGTCACATAATGGTCTGGGTTATTCGTAATCCCATAATCAATGAGTGTGACTTCAATTGAGTCCCCGGCTACTTCATACTTTTGTTCTTTTATATAGGCCAGCAGCTGTTTGTAATATGGTTCGGCTTCCGGATGCGATCCTTTAAACCGAATTTGAAGATATTCTCTTGAAGGAAAAGTGATTTCTGATGAGGTTTTTTCAGTTTCATCTTCAAGTATCATGAATATACTCGAATATTTGTCGAACTGATTTGCTTTTACATTTGCGGCTGAAATGGACAAACCTATCTTTCCTATGAATATGTCTTCGTTCACATTCAGATGAGTTCTCAACTGTGCTAATGAATGTTCGATATCGTGGCCGAGAATATATTCATGCTGTAAGTAAGCCACACGTATTGCAGGAAGTTTGATTTTTGAAATGTGATGTAATGGCGTGTGAACGGCATCTTCTATTTGGATGATCCGGCGGGAAATCTTTTTTTCAATGCGTTCCAATTCTCTCTTTTTGCGATCAATTTCAGTTTGCTGGCTTTTTAGTAAATCAATCAGCGTGTTTGTATTTTGAGAGTTATAAAAATCAAGGAGTTTATTGATTGGCAGACCTAGAGTCCTCAAATATTTGATGGTATCCAGCCGCTCAAACTGCTGGGTAGAATAATATCTATAGTTGGTTTGCCCGTCTTTATATTCAGGTTTCAAAAGACCAATCTCATCATAATACCTAAGTGCTGAGATTTTCACATTGAACAGCTTTGAAACTTCTCCGATCGAAAAAAATTCCTTCATTCTAACAACCTTTCTGTCCTTATGATTTGCTACATCCACATTATATAGTACAGTGGGTTATAAGAGTAAAGTTTGCTGCATAAAGCAAAAGCTCCCTTAAAAAGGAGCTTTTTCATTCTTCAAAATAAGGATTCACATGAATGAGCACTTCTTCAACATCTGAAAAGTGACTTTTGATTTCATTTCGGATTTCGCGGGCAATATCGTGTCCCTGCTTAATCGTCAAATCATGATCCAAAGATAACCGGACATCAAGCAGCTTATAGTGGCCATGTTCTCTCGCTCGGATTTTATCGAGCCGTTTGACTTGAGGACAATGCAAAATAACTGCTTTATATTCCTCTATCAGTTCAGGATCAACACTTTTCTCCATGAGAACGTCAACAGACGGCCTGATTAATTCCATTGAAATCTTAAAAATGAGGTACGCCACGATGGCACTGGCAATTGCATCGGCGTACAACAGATAGGACCATCCGCGGGTGTTCCCGATAATCGCCAATAGGACGCCGATAAAAGCGGCAAGAGAGGCAACGATATCGCCTTTATGATCGTATGCAATCGCTATAATCGCTTTACTGTTCCATTTTTCCCCTTGTTTGATCGAATAACGATATAAGATCTGCTTAGCCACGTAGGAAATCAGAGCCGCAAACAATGCGCTGTATTGCGGAACGCTTGGACCTTCAACGAAGGACGAAATCGCTTCTATTAGAATATACACGGAAACGAGCACTAATATGATTCCTACAATCGCTTCGCTGATGACTTCAGCTTTGCCATGCCCGAAAGGATGGTCTTGATCGGGCGGCTTATTAGAAATGCCGATCACGGCCAGGACAGCAATCGAAGCCACGACATCCGCTGCAGAATGTATACCGTCGGCAAAAACGGCTTCACTATCGCCTATCAGTCCAAAAAAGATCTTTCCTGCCATTAAGATCAGATTGGCTATCAATGCAATCAAAGCGACTTTTTTGCTTATTTGTTCTCTTTCACTTGTCATTTTGTCCTCCTATAAAACTGCACAAAAAAACAGGAGCGCTTTTGATTCGCTCTCCGTATCCTTTCTTGTGTAATCACTTTGCTTATCATACCAATTCAGTTTCGAGTGGGTCTATAGCAACGTTGTTTCCTGTTTACTAATAAATAAGGTGAAAGAAAAAAAGTTGGAGCAGGGCTAAACAGCACACAGAAAAATTCCGCTGAATTTGAAAATGAACTGTTGACATTTAAGTATTTATCTTTTATTATTGTCTCATATTCAAGATGTTTTAATTCGAGATAATTTAATTAGAGTGCAGGATAATAACCTTCCGATCGTTTGAATCACGAAAAGATCAGGGGAGAGAACGCTTCGTTTTTTTGATCATATGCTATTTGATTTTTTATACCATAATATCTCGAATTCGAGATAAAAGGGAGTGCGAGAGAAATGGCTGAATTTGTACAGCTAGTGAATGAAAGAAGATCTGCAAGCAACTTTCTTCCAGATCATCCAATCACAAGAGATGAACTCAACGAAATGTTTGAATTGGTTGCGTTGGCTCCATCAGCTTTTAATTTGCAGCATACAAAATATGTGACGGTTCTTGACCCGGATGTGAAAGAAAAGCTGAAGCAGGCCGCAAACGGACAATATAAAGTGTTTAGCTCATCAGCGGTTCTTTTGGTTTTAGGGGATAAGCAGGCATACCAGCAAGCTGCTGACATTTATGAAGGATTAAAGGTGCTGGGGGTACTCAATAAACAAGAGTATGATCATATGGTTCAAGACACCGTTTCGTTTTATGAAAACAGGGGAGAACCATTTAAGAGAGATGAGGCGATAAGAAATGCTTCGCTTTCTGCGATGATGTTTATGCTGAGTGCTAAGGAAAAAGGCTGGGATACCTGTCCGATGATAGGGTTTGATGCTGAAGCCGTGAAACAGATTTTGAACATAGATGACCGGTTTGAGGTTGTGATGATGATTACAATCGGGAAAGAAAAAACAGAAAGCAGAAGGCCGCGCGGCTACCGGAAGCCTGTGAATGAGTTTGTAGAGTATATCTAAATATTATGTAAAGGAGCGGATAAAAATGGCTAAAAAAACGATGGGAATCCATCATATTACAGCAATTGTCGGTCACCCTCAAGAGAATGCTGATTTCTACGCGGGAGTGCTGGGGCTGCGATTGGTCAAGCAAACGGTCAATTTTGATGATCCAGGTACGTATCACCTTTATTTTGGGAATGGAGGCGGGAAGCCGGGAACAATTATCACCTTCTTTCCTTGGGCGGGCGCCCGCCAAGGCATCATTGGAGACGGCCAAGTTGGCGTGACTTCTTATGTCGTGCCGAACGGTGCCATGGCATTTTGGGAAAAGAGACTTGAAAAGTTCAACGTGCCATACACAAAAATCGAACGTTTTGGAGAACAATATATCGAATTTGATGACCCCCATGGCCTGCATTTAGAAATCGTGGAAAGAGAAGCAGGGGAGGCCAATACGTGGACATTCGGAGATGTAACCCCGGATGTTGCCATTAAAGGTTTTGGCGGTGCAACCCTGTTATCAGCACAGCCTGAAAAAACAGGTGAACTGTTAGAAAACATCATGGGACTGGAGCGAGTCGGCAAGGAAGGAGACTTCATTCGTTATCACTCTGCCGGTGATATCGGAAATGTGATTGACCTTAAGTTAACGCCTATCGGCCGCGGGCAAATGGGTGTCGGCACGGTCCATCACATTGCTTGGCGGGCCGATGATGACGAAGATCAATTAGATTGGCAAAAATATATTGCTGCCCATGGATATGGTGTGACCCCGGTTCGGGATAGAAACTATTTTAATGCGATTTACTTCAGAGAGCATGGGGAAATTCTTTTTGAGATCGCTACTGATCCCCCGGGTTTTGCACATGATGAATCACAAGAAACGATGGGCGGCAAATTGATGCTCCCTGAGCAGTATGAACCGCACCGGGCACAAATTGAACAAGGGCTGCTGCCGTTTGAAGTGAGAGAACTAGATTAGTCTTAATGACTGCTGACGCATGAAGAAAAAGAAAGAGACATGTATTCAACCGATGTTGCTGGACGGTACTTGAAAAGAATCAGACTGCTGCCTTTCAGCATATCATATTACAACAAAAACGAGGAGAGATTAAAAATGGAAGATGCAGGATTGTTGCTTATTCGTATCATGATTGGTGTGGTGTTTCTGTTTTATGGATCACAAAAATTATTCGGCTGGTTTGGCGGATACGGGATTAAAGGAACCGGACAATGGTTCGAATCAATTGGAGTTAAACCGGGCAATGCCGCGGCCGCTTTATCAGGCCTCGGGGAACTCGCAAGCGGAATTTTATTTATTTTAGGTGTATTCCTCCCGCTTGGAGCTGCTATCATAACGATCATTATGTTAGGTGCCATTGTAAAAGTCCATGGAGCGAAAGGGTTTGCGAACGGTGCCGGCGGTTTTGAATATAACTTGGTGCTGATTGCAGTCTCCATCGGAGTTGCACTTATCGGTTCAGGAGCTTACGCTTTGCATTTTTAATATAAGGATCTAAGAACAGTTACTGAAAAGCAGTAACTGTTCTTTTATTTTTCAAGCACAACATTAAGGTGCTCTCAAAGCAAAAAAGCGGATATGATCCATATAAATGTGTATAGTGAATGTACGCGTATGGATGAGCTTGTTCATGAAAGACGGGCCGATTTGAAGGAGGGTTTTGATGAAAGAGCTGACAAACTTACATTCATTAGATTCTATAGAGAATTTTATTAAACAGCACCGATTCAGTTTTATCTACATTTCAAGACCCGCCTGTACAGTATGTCACGCTGTTCTCCCGCAGCTCAGAAAAGTATTGGATCAGTTTCCACATATCAAATTGGGGCATATCAATGCTGACGAGGTAGAAGAGGTTGCCGGCAGATTTTCAGTCTTCACTGTCCCCGTGCTTCTTTTGTTCATTGATGGGACTGAGTTTCTGAGAGAAGCCCGCTTTGTTCATTTTGAACAGCTCGAAGAAAGGCTGAAAAGGGTTTATCAGATATATCAAGATGAATAAAGTGTTTATACTTTATAAATGAAAAGCCCCCTTTAAGGGGCTTTTTGTCATGATAGGGATTGTGTCACACTGCCCTCCATGCTTGTTTTAAGAGCTGGATACCATGCGTGATGTAAGATGGCTGTTTGTATTTAGGACGATCATGGTGAAAAGCAAAAATCATATTTTTTACTGCGACATATGTATTTATTCAAATCCGTACCTTTGAAAATGTCAGTTCGATCCTTAACCAGAAAGGAGGTTTATTCAGCCCCATTTCAACTTACCGAATTAGAAGCTCATGATGTCATCCGGGAAAACGGTTTTGCCACGTTGTTTTCAATGAATGAAGGCATGCTGCAACCACTTACCGCTCTTGATGAGTGCTGGCAATGCCTGTTGGAATGACACAGCGGATCACGTTTATGCGGAGCTTTTAGAGGATGAGAAAGAACTGGCTGACTCTATGAAGACTTGTATTGAAGTATGAAAGCCCGGACAGCTCGCACAAATGAGATGATGTAGATCCTGCATTTTTGGCGGGCTTACATAAAGGAGTAAAAGGATTCGAAATTCACATGAGCCGAAATCATTCACTTTTGCGGCAAACATTAGTAAGGAATCAGCTCAAACAGATTCTATATATCGACGAAAAGAAAATCGCAAGTTTAATGAATGAACAGGCTTGGGCACATAGGCTGTTAAGAAAGATTTAAGGAATGAATTGGGAATTTTTTATATCTTTTCGCTTCTTTATCAGTCATAATGAAATGGGCCAAAGATTTGTTTGGCATTGAACAGTTAAACAAAAAGGAGCTTTTTGAAATTGGGCTGGAGCAAATGGATTAATCTTATCTGCATCATAGCATTAGGAGCAGTCTTGGGATATAAGTTATTTACCCATCAACACATCAGTACCCTTCACCTCATCATCACTTCCGCGCTCATCCTGTGGAATGTCATTGGGCTTTTCAGCAAAGAAGCCTCACATCAAACAAGACAAACCTAAGAAGTAAGATGAAAAAGAACTCAGAACGAGTTCTTTTTTTGTGCGTCTTTTTATTCCTCACTAGGTGAAGAGGGGTTATCAGTCTGTCCTTGATCACTTTTATCATTATCAAAACTTACTGAAAAGATAATCGAAGTAGAGGGGGAATAATCGCCCAGTGTAAAATTCACTCCGTAATTCTTGCTGTTCGCTGTATGGCTGTTTTGCAAGTTTTGCCCAATATCGGCATTGGCGTTTTGTGTGATTCCGTTTATGGTGAAATTTGAGATGTTGATTTGAGATCGCATGCTCCAAAGGCTCCTTTCATTCATAAATACATGACATACCGAGACCGCTGACAATCTATTATTTTGGATTTGTACTCATAGGATATTTCATTTTTAGATATTAGCTTAAACTTAACGGTAAAAATGATATGTAACTTCAAGACAGTGATGAGAGAGAACATATTCTTTGAACAGCAAGATTCCGCTCGAATAGCCGCCTGACTAAGTTCAGGCGGCAGATCATGATTGTCATCTAAGAATTTGGCGTTTCATTTTTATTTTGCCTAAAGGATATGATTGTGGTTTTCAAAGATGAGTAGGAACCGATAGCGGCGTAGCCGTAAAACCAGCCCATAAATATGCCGGAAAAGAGGCTGTGTCGATGGCTTATAAAAATCGAAATGGCTAGGCCTATTATCAAGGCGGCGGACGGGACAAATGTTTTGGGGATCTTCAGCAACATTTTGAGAATTTGGGTGATCAAGATGATTGTTGGAACAGCTATCACGGCATCCCAAAAGTTTGTGTGGATATTTGGAAAATACATACGGCACCTCAGTAAGTGAAAATATCTGGTTTGGTAAACGATGAAAAATCTACGTTAAAATCTGGTTCATCAGTTCTTGAATCGCATTTGCAATATTTTGATTAAAGGCTTGGTTGTTTGAGGAGTTTGTTTGACTGGAAAAGGTGCGTTCAAAAACCATTCCTGTATTGCCTCCTCCGGCACCCTCTGTTGTTTTAGACACAGAGAACGGGCTGATAGAAAGTGCAGAGCCATTATTGAAAACGCTGTTTCCGGATATCGAATGAATAATTACAGTGCATCTCATCATTCATCTCTCTTCTCCTCTCGATTATTGCTGTTTATACAATATGGCATATGAGCGGCAACTGCTTAAACAAAACGGCAAAAACATACGGTGATAGACATAAAACTACATAAATCCCCAAGCGCTTTTTAATGCAGTTTTTTAGGGGTCTCTTTTTTATGCTTTTTACCAATTTCATCAAAAATATTCTGATTGCCTGAATTCTGGGCTTGTCCATCCTTCCTTAAGAAATCCGGGTGAATGAGTTGTTTGAGATCCCTGACTGTTAAAGGCTTAGCATCAGCGGTTAATTCTAATCCCAATTGGCCGTTTGCTTCTAATGTCGCTTTTTTGACATCTTGTATGGCTGTTACGCCATGGAGTCTCAGCTGCATTTCAAGCTGATCAGCTGTAAGTCTCATCCTCTTTAAATTTTCAATATGAAGCTGCCCGTTTTCAATCACAATTTTTGCCTTTCCGGTTAGCATCTTTTCAATTATGTTAAATCGAATCTGAAGCCATTCCATAAGGATAAGTGTCATTGTGAAAATCGCCGCGCCGATCAATGTTTTGACGAGGCTGTTTTCAATGATTGGCTGAACGATAATGGTTCCGATAGAAATCATGACAACCGTTTGAGTTGAGGTCATTTGTGCGATTGATTTTCTTCCTGAAATTCTGAGTAAAATAACTCCGGCTATAATGAGAACAAAAGCTTCCCAAGTAAAATTCATGCGACCACCTGACCAATGAGTAATGGATTTGTCATGAAGCGGCTATGCAGCCATTCGCGATTTAATATATCCGAAAGGCTGACGATTCATTCTGTATGTACACGATATTTTGGTCTGGCCAATGTTATTGGTATAGATGGATACAATAAGTTAAACAATGACATCAGCAGGAGATTTTTATCCAAACCATTTGGTAATTGGGGAGTGCCTTAATATGATTGAAATAGAAGTTGTCATTAGAACCGTTGCCAGCGTTGGCTTGTTGTTAATTGCAGAAAGAGTTTTAGGCAAGCAGACGATCTCTCAGATGACGATTTTTGATTTTATCGCAGCGATCACACTGGGGGCGATTGCTGCCGGGCTGGCATACAATACCAAAATCAAACCTCACAATATGGCCATTTCGTTTAGCATTTTTGTGCTGACCATTTTTCTTATTTCGTTTCTGGCGATAAAGAACAGGAAGCTGAGAAAATTCTTTGCCGGCGATCCAACAGTGCTTATTCAAAACGGGAAGATACTGGAATCAAATATGAGGAAAATGCGTTATACACTTGACTATTTAAATCAGCAATTGCGTGAAAAGGAAATTTTCAATATCGAAGAAGTTCTTTTTGCGATCCTTGAGACGAATGGCCAGCTGACTGTGTTAAGAAAACCGCAATTCCGGTATGTGACAAAACAGGATTTAATGATCGAGGTTAATAGTGAGAATAAACTGCCGATAGAGCTGATTATGGATGGAAAAATCATTGAGAATAATTTGATGCAAAATCATTTGACGGAATCCTGGCTTTTTGAAGAATTGCAAAAAAGAGATGTAACGGTAAAAGATATCGTATACGCGGTTTTGCTCGGCAATGGGCATATTTATGTGGATCAATATAAAGACCATATATCAGTCCCTATCGATAAAGAATGAGGAAGGCCTATTAAAGCCCTTTAGTGAACGCAATGTTTTCGACATGTCTTGGGTACGAAATGTGCAGCAGTCCGTTTAACATCTGAAATTGTAATAAATGAAATTCAGTGGCTTCAGGAAGCTGAATCGTCCGCTCAATTTCGCCGTAATACCGTTCACGCTGCACCTCCATTTCGGCGGGGAAAACCGGCGTGACGGTTCCTTTGATCAGCAGCTCGGTTTTAGAAAGTAAGCGGATCGTTAATTCCTCCTCATACACGCCGGGCATTTCCACAATGATAAAGTTATACTCTTCATCTTGATAAAAGTCATAAACGAGCGTAGAAGCATCGGAATTAAAAAATTGCTGAGGAGCTTTATATTTGAGTACATTTGTCCAAAAGTCACTTTGCTTATATTCATTCGTAATCTCAAGCCACTTTCGAATTTTTTCGAAATCCATATGAAATTCTCCTTAAACTTGATTTGAAATCGGTGCAGAAGGGTTTCCGATTTGGTCCTGGTCACTGACGTCTGAATCAATATTTCCAGTGTTTAAAAGTGAAGACGTTGGCGAAAGATCACCTAAGGAAAAGTTTGCTCCAAAGTATTTGCTGTTCGCTGTATGGCTGTTGTGCACGGTTGGGCCGACATCTATATTTCCGTTTTGCGTGACGCCGTTGATCTTAATATTTGCGATGTTAATTTGATATGGCATAAACGAAACCCCTTTAGTCTAAAATTGGCGGTGGTGCAATCGGAGGAGCATTAACATTGGATGTATCAGAGTTGCCGATAGATGTCTGGTCATTTACATCAGGATCGTTTAAGAAATTTTCCATTACGGATTCTGTAGGTGATGTATCACCGAAAGAAGAATTGGTTCCTTGAGATTTTTGGTTGTTGGTAGGGCTGTTATATGCGGCTTCGCCTATTGTAATTGAACCATTGCCCGAAATGCTGTTGATCTTCAAATAATACAGGTTGATTACTGTAGACGGCATCCTATCACACCCTTCCATGATTCTGTACAGTACAGTATGCGCCGCCGCACCCAATTGTTCCTTGTAATTATAGGCGAAACTCTGCCTCGCCCGGGAGTGATGCTCGTTAAAAAAATTCACTTTGAAATCAAATGCAAAAGGAAAGAAACAACTGAAAAACACCTGAATGAATTCCTAAAAATAAAGGAGAGAATGCAAGAGTCGGAGCGGGTTCGCAGTAAGCCAACACTCCATACGTTATTGTTTCATACTTGATGTTAAGATCACGGAGGTTTTGAAAATATAAAGAAAAAAGGACAACGGCGGTTGTCCTTTTTCCTATCATTCAATGCGATCCCCATTCAGTCTTCTTGATCTGATTGATCCAGCTCTTTCATCCGCTTCGTAAGTTCAGTGAAAGCCTGATCCAGCTCCTTATAGCCTTTATCATTCGGCGTCATAAAACTGAGCTTTCCCAGTACTTCTTGTCTTTCTGTCTCCAGCTTTAACCGAAGCTCCTCCCGGTTATTTCTTTCCGCTGGAACGTCACTCAATTGCTTTTTGATGCCATTGTCCGAGATGACGAGTTTACTGCTTGTTGTTTTTTCGAGAAAGTAGCGGTCATGTGACACCGCCAGCAATGTGCCGCTATAGTGTGACAGTGTTTCTTCCAGCTGCTCGCGTGACGGCAGGTCGAGATGGTTTGTCGGCTCATCTAAAATCAGCACGTCTTTTTCCTCCAGCATATACGCCATCAGCTTGACCTTTACCCGCTCACCCATACTCATATGCTTGATCGGCTCCGTCCATTGAGAAGCTGTAAAACCTAAGTGTCTCATCAGGGTTTGAACGTGTCCTCTTGCTTTGTATGTTTCATTATGAAATAGCTCTTCAGGTGTTTGTTCTAAAGGCAAATCAAACACTTCCTGCGTTAAATAGCCGATATTTGCGGATGGAGACACCCATACACTTCCCTCAGCCGTTTCCTGTCCCAGAATGATTTTCAGCAATGTTGTTTTTCCGCTGCCATTGGGGCCTATGATCGCAACTTTTTCGCCGTGCTGAATTGTAAAATGTGCGTTTTGAAAGAGGATTCTTTCGCCAAAAGCCTTCGTTACATGCTGAACTTCTAAAAAACGTTTTCCTGTTTTTTTGGTCGTATCAATTGAAAAGCTGACAGTATATTCCGGCTCAACGGGTTCCGCCTTTGCTTTTTCCAGCTCTTGTTCAAGCCGCTTCCGCTTGGATTTAATTTGGGCGTCCGTACGCTTCGCTTTGACACGGTGATATTCTTTAAACCCTTCCTTTTTCGTCGATTGGGCATGGGCTTTTTCCGACCATGAAGCAAGCTTATTCATTTGCGCTTCAATCCGTTCTGCCGTTTTTTGCTGCTTTTCATATTCACGCTGCTGGGCGAGTCTTTTCTTTTCCCGGAACTTCATATACCCAGAGTAGTTTCCTTTGAATTCAATCAGGGTTTGAGCTTCGAGCGACCATATTTTTGTTGCGGCTTCATCTAAAAAATAACGATCGTGAGAAACAAGAATCACAGTCCCTCTGTAACTTTTTAGCTCTTGAATAAGAAATTGCAAGCTTTCTTCATCAAGGTGGTTTGTCGGTTCATCTAAGAGTAAAAGGTCTGCATCGTCTGACAGTCCTTTCGCCAGCCTTGCTTTCAGTTTTTCACCGCCGCTTAATTGTTGGAAATCACGAACGGGTACACGCCATTTCTCCAGCAGTTTCTTTTCGGCGGGTGTCTGATCCGCAAAGGAATACGACGCGGTTTCTTGTTCAACCACCGCCATTTTTACATCCTGCCGTCGGATTTGTCCCTGTGCAGGAGCTAAGTCATTGTGTATGAGGTGCAGCAACGTAGATTTCCCAGCGCCGTTTTTGCCGATAATACCAATAATATCCCCTTGCTGAACACTGGCATTTACGTTTTTAAAAACAGTCAGATCCTTCACTTCATAGCTGACGTTCGTTAATGTTACGATCTCTTTCATCGATATCCCTCGCTTTAAAGGGAGAATCAAAAAAATCCTCCCAAATGTGTTGGAAGGATTAGCCGCGCCTTGCATGATCAAATAAGCTATTTTTTATAAATAGCCATATCGTATATATAGAAAATGGGCAGACTAATCCTATTTTTTCTGATTTGAAATATTGATTTCAAACGGCAAAATAAGATTAGTTAATCATTGTCCACCCATCATCCCTTCTTGTTTTCATTACACACACTATAGCATACCTTCAAATTCAAAAGCAAAGGTCATTTTCATCAAAAAAACTCCTGCTCTCATTTTTGAGGCAGGAGCCGCGAGCTTATTGATGCTTCGCTTTTCTCACTTTATAAATCACAATCAGCAAAATAAACCAAACCGGTGTGACAAATAAGGAAACACGAGTATCCTGAGCCAATGCTAGCACTACAAGAATAAACGCCAAGAACGCAAGAATCACGTAATTTGTATACGGATAAAGCGGAAGCTTGAACTTGTTTGTTTTTGCTAATTCAGGTCTTGTTTTCCGGTATTTCATATGGCAGATGATCGTAATACCCCAAATATAGATAAAGCAGACGGTTGAAATGCTTGTGATCAGGGTGAATACGCCTTCTGGCATGATGTAGTTTAACGTGACACCGATTAAAATCACGATAGCTGAAAAGAACAACGCATTGCTGGGCACTTTTCGCTGAGTCAGTTTCGCCATGGATTCAGGCGCATTGTTATCTTTCGCCAGTGAATAGACCATACGGCTTGTACTGAAGACAGCGCTGTTGCAAGCTGAAGCAGCAGATGTCAATACCACAAAGTTGATAATGCTTGCCGCCCCGACGATGCCAACCGCGACGAATACTTGTACGAATGGACTCTCGCTTGGATTGATGACATCCCAAGGATATATGCTCATAATCACAAGAAGAGCGCCAATATAGAAAAGCAGCACCCGGACAGGGATATTGTTGATCGCCTTAGGGATGACTTTTTCAGGGTTTTCTGTTTCACCGGCCGTAAGTCCGACCAGCTCAATGCCGACAAAGGCAAATACAACCATTTGGAATGAAAGGATAAACCCGTGAATGCCATTCGGGAACATGCCTCCATGGCTCCAGAGATTTGTGAAACTGGAGACCCCTGAGCTTGTGGAAAAACCTTTGAAAATCATCACAAGGCCAATGACGATCAGCGCTAAAATAGCAATGACTTTAATTAAAGCAAACCAAAATTCCAATTCTCCAAAAAGCTTGACGGTTGCCAGGTTCATAATCAGTAAAATAATGAGAGCGATTAAGCCGGGCACCCATTGCGGCACACCCGGGAGCCAATATTGAGTGTAAAGCCCGACGGCTGTCAGATCAGCCATCGCAATGGAAATCCAGCAGAACCAATAGGTCCAGCCGGTGATAAAGGCTGCCATATCACCTAAATAATCTTGTACAAAATCAACAAAGGAGTGATAGTTCAAATTCGATAACAGCAGTTCACCCAGCGATCTCATAATTAAAAAGCAAATGATTCCCGTGATCATGTAAGCAAATAAAATCGATGGTCCGGCAAAATGAATCGATTTTCCTGAGCCGAGAAATAAACCCGTCCCAATGGCCCCGCCGATGGCGATGAGCTGGATGTGCCTGTTTTTTAAGCCTCTCTCCAATTTTTGCTGATTTATATTGTCTTTCCTCATGTCATCTGTCACTTTGTTTGTTCCTCCATTGAAAATTGTTTATTTGAGTCAGCAATATGTTTTAATGATTATTATAACACTAAAATTTCTATCTTTTTTACTATACAGGAAATATGAAAAGAAATTTTAATGTGATTTGGACTATGCATCCATAAAAAAGCGGCTCCATTTAGGCGCCGCTTTCTTTTATGCTAATTCTGTTTTTTCATATACAGGTAGAGCCCGTAATCTGTCGGAGCGGACGCGTATCCTGCTTGCCGCAGCATTGCCGCGATATTGCCGCGGTGGTATGTCCCATGATTGACAACGTGGGGAACCAGCTCGGAAACAGCCGTCTTCATGATTCCGCCTGAGGGGTTTTGAATGTGGAGAGGTTTATTAAGCTGTTCTTTTTGCTGTAAAAATAATGTATATCGCTCGGATATCTTCAGAAACAGGTCTTCCATTTCCTCCATTTCTTTTGCCTCTGTCTGCTCTTTAAGCTGTTCAGCTAACGCCAAAGCATCGTTCATGTTTTTGCCGGAAAACACTTCAATCCAGCCGAGATCAGAAAGATACACATGAGACAGCACATGGGAGATCGACGGAAACACACTTTGCATGTCTTGGCGGTACACCTCTTTTGGCAGCTCTTTTAATCGGTTGAATATTTGCTGATTGGCCCACACGTTATATTCATACAGTTTTAATAAAAAATCTGACATGTTCATTTTCCCCTTTCGCGTTGATAACTCCTATTATACACGAACAAACGTTCCGGTTGGATTCGAAAATAAAATATATTGACAGACATAGTTTAGGGGAATAAACTAATTACCATTGATCATAAAGTTTAGAGGGATAAACTATAATGAGGAGGGGAAGATGTTGAATGAACAAAAGCTATGTCAGGCGATAAACCTGTTTGTGGAAGTATTGCTTGAAGGGACAGAATTTGTGCATCGTGAAATCAATCAGGATGTCTTCAAGCATATCTCAAAGGAACAAGCAGACCTGTTGAAAATCTTAAAAGTCAAAGGCCCAGCCTCTCCCGGCAGTCTGGCCATGTATCAAAATGTACATAAGAGCGCGATTTCTAACAGACTGAAAAAGCTGATCGATAAGGGTTTTGTTGAATGGGATGACTGTCCGGTGAAAAGTGATAAGCGCTCTAAGCTGATTAACATCACAGCCAGCGGTGAACACATCATGGAAGAGTTAGATGCAGCCATCTTTAACGCTCTTAAGGAGCTGATCGATGATATAGACGAGGAACATTTGAATTCCATCATAGAGTTATTCACCATTCTCAAAAGCAAATTTAAAGGAGGAGATTCTGCAGAATGAGAGCCATCATCAAATTCAAATGGGCAATTGCAGCCGTTATATTGGCACTTACCGTCGTATTGAGTTTATTTTCTCCGAACTTGACGGAGCTGGCCAATCAAAAGGGGCAGGCCCAGCTTCCCGCTGATGCTGTTTCAGAAAGAGCAAACGCCATTTTAAAACAAGCAGGAGAAGACAATCATTCGATCAGTGTAGTCTTTCCTTTAAACCACGCTTTAAAGAAAGAAACAGAGGACCAGCTCCGCGCCATGATCGATAAAATCAAAAAGATCGACGGTGTGGAAGAGGTCACGTCTCCTCTGACAGCGGAAAAAGAAGTCAAAGACCAATTGATATCAAAAGACAAGAAAACCGTCCTCATTCCTGTTACGATCACAGGTTCCGATAAAAAAGCGGAAAAAATCGCGGATGACATTTATAAAATCGTCCCTGATGATTTGACAGCGTATATTACGGGAGCTTCTCTCATCAATCAGGATTTCGCCCACAGCTCGGAGGAAGGGCTTAAGAAAACGGAAGTGATCACAGTCTGCCTGATCATCGGTTTACTGCTGATCGTGTTCCGATCTGTTGTGACGCCTTGTATCCCGATTGTTGTTGTCGGTTTCTCGTATCTGATCAGTCAATCCATACTTGGCATCCTTGTGTACAATGTTGATTTCCCAATCTCGACGTTTACCCAAACCTTCTTAGTCGCCATCCTGTTCGGTATCGGAACAGATTACTGCATTCTGCTTCTGACCCGATTCCGTGAAGAATTGGCAAACGGTCATGACAAAAAAGAAGCGGCGCTTATCGCCTACCGTACAGGAGGAAAAACCTTATTTATCAGCGGATTTGCGGTATTGATCGGATTTTCCGCCTTAGGATTTGCGAAGTTTGCGATTTTCCAATCCGCAGTGGGAGTCGCAGTTGGTGTCGGAATTCTAATGATCATCCTCTACACATTGCTGCCATTATTTATGGTGACGCTTGGGGAAAAATTATTCTGGCCTTCTAAGAAAGTGCTGTCGCACAGTGACAATAAGTTATGGGCGTTTCTCGGCAGACATTCCGTCGCTCGTCCGTTTCTGTTTATTGTCATCACGGTCATGATCACACTTCCGTTCATCTTGACCTATGATGACCAGATTTCATTCGACTCGACTGCGGAAATCAGCAGCGATTATAAATCCATAAAAGCTCTTGAGGCCATTAAGGATGGATTCGGTGAAGGAAAAGCGTTTCCGATCAATGTTGTCGTGAAAGGAGACAAAGATCTCACAACAGCTGATACAATCCCTTATCTCGGAAACATCAGCAAAGCGATCGAAAAAGTCGATCATGTTGACTCTGTCATGACCATCACACAGCCGACCGGTGAAAAAATCAAAGATTTATATATTGATAAACAGCTAGGCTCAGTTTCAGACGGACTGGATAAGACGGTGAAAGGAATTGCCGATGTCCAAAGCGGTTTAACAGATATAGAAAATGGATTGAATCAAATGGCGGGGCAAACCGGTTCAGCCTCAAATAGCGGCTCCGGCGGTTCACTTGGCGATGCGGCAGAGGGCTTGGGCAAAATCAATCAGCAGCTGCAGCTCGTCAGCAAACAGGTTTCTCAAACCGGCAATACTGCTGCACAGACCGCACAGCAGCTTACAGCAATCAGCGGACAGCTAGGCCAGGTTCAAGCCGGACTTGAACAAGCGAACCAGAAGCTTTCAGGCCAGCAGGCGCAAGCCGGAACCTTGTCTGAAAACTTGAAGAAGCTTGCCGATGGCGTAAAGAGCGCAAATGACGGCCTGACAAAAATCTCTGACGGCATGACAGCTTCCAGTGATGTGTTAAAGGACATGAGCAAAAGCCCAACCGTAAGGGATACAGGCATATTCCTTCCTGACCAAGTTATGAAGGACAAAGACTTCAAGAAGGCCATTGACCAGTATTCCTTTGCAGACGGAAAAGGCGTGCAATTAAGCATCGTCCTGGATTCCAATCCTTATTCAGAACAAGCCATTGCGACAATAAACCAGATCAAAAAAGCCGTGGCAAACGAAGTTGACGGCACTCCTTTCGAGGACTCTCAGATCGTATACGGCGGGGTCACGAGTATGAACGCAGACTTAAAAGAACTGTCCACAACGGACTTCTCCAGAACAATGGTGATCATGATTATTGGCCTGTTTATCGTGTTAACCATTTTGTTCCGCTCCATGATCATGCCGATTTATATGATTGCGTCATTGCTGCTGACGTACTATACGTCGATATCGATCACAGAATTAATATTTGTAAACGGCTTAGGAAACGCCGGCATCAGCTGGGCAGTACCGTTCTTCAGCTTTGTTATCTTGATCGCGTTAGGCGTGGATTATTCAATCTTCCTGCTGGACCGATTTAAGGAAGAGGTGCGAATGGGCATTGAGCAGGGTGTCGTCAGATCAATGAGTAAAATGGGGTCGGTCATTATAACGGCTGCCATTATTTTGGCCGGCACGTTCGCGGCGATGATGCCTTCAGGCGTCAATACGCTGATGCAGGTGGCAAGTGTCATCATTATCGGACTCTTGCTGTACGGCCTTGTCATTCTTCCGCTGTTCATGCCGGCAATCATTGTGACCTTTGGGGAAGGGAACTGGTGGCCGTTTGGCAGGAAGAAAGTAAAAGAATAATCGAGAAGGAGTGATGAATTTCATCACTCTTTTTTTATAACAAATGACAAAAATAAATATTTGTCATTTGTTTTTGGTTCTGCTAATATGTCCTCAAGGAGGTGTCTCATGCGGCCCTGAAAAGCCGCAGCACTATGAATAGATCTTCAGAAGGTGACGTGTTAACCAAAAAACAAATACTGACAGCGACAGAAGAAACATTAAGGCGTTTTGGTGTCGCCAAAACATCAATCACGGATGTAGCGAAAGCATTACATGTAAGCCATGGAACGATCTATCGCCATTTCAAAAGCAAAAAAGAGATTTTAGAAGCGGCGACTGAAATGTGGCTCAATGAAAAGATCATCGCGCCTCTTACCGCTGTATATGAGGATTCTTCACTAAAAGGCGCTGCGCATGTGAAAGCTTATATCAAAAAATTGTTTACACTTAAGCAGTATTATGCTGCTGAAGATGAAGAATTATTTGCCATGTATGCGAAAGTGACGGGGGAATGCTCTGAGATGGTCAATAATAGCATTGTTCATATGGTCAAGCAGCTGAGTGTCCTTTTGAAGGAATGTGACACGAAATCAAATGATCATGAAGTGCTCGCGCGAGGCATTTTTTTCGCAACAGAACGTTTTCACCATCCCGCTCATGCGTACGAGTGGAAAAAAGGCACGATTGAAGAGGAATTTGAAAGTGTTTGGTCATTGCTTGAAAATGGTTTTTTGGCTTTTACAGAAAAATCGTAATCAATCGGAGGGTGACATACATGGAACAGGTGAAAGGAAAAACAGCGATAGTAACGGGGGCTTCAAGAGGGATAGGCCGTGCGATTGCCGAACAGCTGGCTGATCTCGGCATCAAAGTCGCAGTTAATTTTTCAAGCAGCCCGGAAAAAGCGGAAGAGGCTGTGGAAGGCATTAAGAAAAAGGGCGGAGAAGCTGTAGCCATCCAAGCCGACCTCAGCAAGGTAGCCGGCGTCGAGTCGTTGTTTACAAAAACCATCGAGGCCTTTGGAAAAGTAGATATTTTAATCAACAATGCGGGCGTCAATATTTATCAGCCAATCGAAGAAGTCACAGAGGAAGACTTCGACAAGCAGTTTAATCTCAATGTAAAAGGAACGTTTTTCGCCTGCCAGCAAGCGATGAAATACATGGAGGAAAAGGGGAGAATCATCAACTTCTCGACATCCGTCGTCGGTCAAATGTTTCCGACGTACAGCGTATACGCGGGAACAAAAGGGGCGGTCGAGCAATTCACCCGCCAGCTTGCAAAAGAATTAGCTGTAAAGCAAATTACCATTAACGCGGTTGCGCCTGGGCCGGTGAACACTGAGCTGTTTACTGTGGGCAAAACCGAGCAGCAAATTGAAGGCCTGAAAAAGACCGTCGCACTCGGCCGTATTGGCGAACCCGAAGATATTGCAAATGTCATCGAGTTCCTTGTAAGTGAAAAATCACAATGGATTACAGGCCAGACGATCCGCGTGAACGGCGGCTTTATTTAAAACAAAGAGCCCGGGACATATCCCTGGGCTCTTTGTTTTATTTCCACTCTGCAATTGTATCAATCGGCAGACGGTAGGAAGCGTAGCCTTCGTCTGCTGCTTTTCCGATAGAAAGAAGCATGACCGGTACATAACGTTCTTTATCTAGTCCGAATGTTTCTGCGATGTTTTCTTTATCGTAACCGCCGATCGGGTTTGTATCGTAACCGTGCGCGCGTGCAGTCAGCATCAGCTGCATTGAAACAAGACCACCGTCAATCAGGATCGTTTCACGGTTCACCTGTGCCGGAAGCTTTTCAAAATGAGCAGTCAGCGCGGCGATTTGTCTGTCTTTGACCTCCTGCGGCATGTAACCGAGTTCAACGGCTTTAGAATAAATTTCTTCTAAGTAGTCTGCATTGTTCATGTCTGCAAATACAGCGATGACAGCAGATGATGTTGTGACTTGTGTTTGGTTAAAGCTTGCGAGCGGTGCGAGCTTTTCTTTTCCTTCCGGGCTGTCAATGACGAGAAAACGCCATGGCTGTGCGTTAACAGAAGAAGGCGCGGTTGTTGCTTCCTCTAAGATTTCTGTCATTTCTTCTTTACTGATTTTCACTGTCGGATCATAGTTGCGAATGGAACGGCGTCCTTTCATAATCTCCATAAAATCATTTGTTTTTATCATGTTGATACACTCCTCTTATGCTTCAATATTGTTTATGTTGTTCCGCATGCGCGCCAGCACATCAATGAGCAGGCGGCGCTCGTCTGCACTTACATTTGCGAGCATTTCCTTCATGAAACGCTCCTTTTCTTTCTTGGAGGACTCGATTCGCTCTCTTCCTTGGTCTGTTAATCGAACAAGAGTGATACGGTTGTCCTCAGGCTTGCGCCGTCTTGAGACCATGCCTTTGGCTTCCAGCTGTTTCAGGTGCCTCGTGACTGCTGCGCCATCAATATTTACTTTCTTTTGAAGGTCGCTTTGACTGATCTCATCTGCATGATAAAGCAATGTCAGCAATTCCAAACGAGATTGGCTGATGCCCGTGCATGCTTCGAACTTCACGCCAATCACCTTGTTCACGCCTTGCAGCTGATATAAAATCTCGGCTTCCTCTGAACAAAATGACGCCAAAACCCATCCCTTCCTTCTTGTCAAAAATATTAATTGATATATCAATGATTGACACGTCAATTAATATACAACGATTGATTTCAGATTGCAAGCCATTTGCACATTTAAACCTCTCGGAGATGAAAACTGGGAGGTTTTTGTCATCCTTGCGGCTCGGGATAAAACATCAGCAGAAAAAAGCTGAGTTGATGTAGCTGTGCGGAGTGATCCTGCCAACTGCAAGGCGTCTCCGGAAGAGAGCATGTGCTCCTGATGATGGTGAAGATGAATCGTTCGGTGTTGCTTCCAATAAGATTGTCAAACACGAGCCGATTAACGACCGCTGGATGTTCGGCTAAAATCTTACAGCGTATGCGTGCAGGGTGCTGTCTTGTGTGGCAGGTGCTGTTTTTGGCAAGCGGATTACCGATCCCGAATCGTTCGGACTTGATTTTGCGGTGACCGCTCCATTACTGTGATCAGCGGTGTACTTCTTATGGCGGGTGTGCGATTATAGGCATAAAAAATAGGCTTGGCACTTCCCGGATCAGGGCTGAAAAACCCTGATTTTTTTCTGTCTTTCATTCAAGCTTTAAGCGGCTTTCACAGGCTGAAAGTTATGATACAATATACAAATGTTTTACAGCTTCAATCCATCGTTGGAGCTGACATCCATTTTAGATGAGGGACTAGGTTGAAGGGAAGGTTTGATAACATGCTGCACAATCCAACTGGAAAAGAACGCTTGGCATTGGCGTTTTTGCTCGGCATGCTTGCTATATTGGGCCCGCTTAATATAGATATGTATTTGCCGAGTTTTCCTGAAATCGCGGATGATTTATCAGCAAATGCTTCACTTGTACAATTAAGTTTAACAGCCTGTCTGGTCGGGCTGACGATCGGCCAGCTGATCGTCGGGCCGGTCAGTGACGCACAGGGAAGGCGGAAACCGCTATTAATCTGTATTTTTTTATTTGCGTTATCGTCTCTGTTTTGTGCGCTGTCGCCCAATATTACAACATTAGTGGCCGCGCGTTTTTTACAGGGATTTACCGCTTCCGCAGGGCTTGTGCTGTCTCGCGCTATCGTCCGCGATGTGTTTACCGGAAGAGAGCTTTCTAAATTTTTCTCGCTGTTAATGGTGATTACAGCTGTTGCGCCAATGGTCGCGCCTATGACAGGCGGTGCCATTTTGCTTTTGCCGTTCGCAACATGGCACACAATTTTTCACGTGTTAATGATCATCGGATTTTTACTTGTTCTTCTGATTGCATTGAGGCTAAAAGAAACGCTGCCGCCGGAAAAACGGATTCCAAGCTCAATCGGAACATCTGTTAAAACGATGGGCAGCCTGCTGAAGGATCGGTCCTTTATTGGGTACGCGTTAACGGTCGGATTTATTCACGGGGGAAGCTTCGCATATGTGTCAGGCACGCCTTTTGTATACCAGGATATCTACGGAGTGTCGCCGCAGGTGTTTAGTATTCTTTTCGGCATTAACGGCCTGGCGATTATATCGGGCAGCTTTATGATCGGGCGCTTTGGCGGAATCATTCATGAAAAAAGTCTCCTTCGCACGGCCGTCATTACCGCTATGATTGCGACTGCTGTGCTTTTGACCATGACGATGATTCACGGCCCTCTTGCTGCATTAGTCATATCCATTTTCATTTACATGATTACGATCGGCATGGTTCTGACCAGCACGTTTACGCTGGCCATGGAAAAGCAGGGGCACCGCGCCGGGAGCGCAAGTGCGATGCTTGGCATGCTTCCGCTGCTCCTCGGTTCGATCGTGTCGCCGCTAGTAGGCATTAATGAGACAACAGCCATCCCAATGGGAGCGATCATGTTTGTGACAGCGGTCATCGGCTCGCTCGCGTTTTTTGGATTAACGAAAGAACGAGCGGAGCAAAACTCATAAAAAAACCTGACGTCACGTCAGGTTTTTTTGTTTATTTAGAATAACAACAGCAGGCCCGCAATCGCCGGAGTCAAAAAGATGGCTGATTTTAAGACCGCCTTTGGCATAAGGTTGGTGAATTTCGCGCCTACATAGGCACCGCACATTGTGCCAACCAGAACTTTGATCAGCAGGACATAATCGACAAATCCTTCTGAGATATATCCGATGCCTCCTCCCACAGCGAGAGGAATGATCACAAGCATCGTCGTTCCAACGGAATGGCGGATGGACAGATTCAGCATAATCATTAAACCGATTTGAATAAAAGGCGCCGAGCCGATGCCGAACGTGCCGGAAAGAATGCCGGCTACAATTCCTAAGATGACCGCTCTCGTATACGTTGAAAGAGTGCTCTGATTCATTTGAGCCTTCTCTTTTAAAAGAAACAATCTGATTAAGATAAGAATCGCTGATAAAAACAACATCCCGGCCGTCAAGTAGTGAAGCAAATCAGCCGGAATAAAAGATGTCAGCTTGGCGCCGAAAAATGAGCCAACCGCAGCAAAGCATCCCACTGTTAAGCCGATTTTTATTTGAATGTTGCCCTCACGATAGTGGCTGTACGCCCCTGATAAGCTGGTGAAAGCCATGCCGGCGAGGGAAGTGCCCAGCGCCGTATGAATCGGAATATGGAAAAGAAGCGTTAAAAGTGCAATGACAAAGCCTGCTCCCCCGGCACCAATAAAACCTAAAATAATTCCGAGAAGAAACATAACAAGAATAATGAGCATATTTTGTCCTCCATTGAAAAGATATAAAAATATAATAGTGCGCTATTTTGGCAGAGGTATGGTGTCCTATTGACGATGAAAAACACGCGGATTTTTCAGTTGCCAGTAGTCCGTCGACCGTCGTTTAGCAAACATATCGTACCTTAAATTGTGAGATCTGACAAGGCTGTTTGTTGCTTCCCATTACTATCTGTTATATGATTTTGATGAAGAAAAGCCCTTGAATATATTCAAAAGAGGTATTATATATGGACGATTTTAAATTAGACAAACCGACTCCTTACTACCTGCAATTTTATAACCAGCTGAAAAAAATGATCTTCAACGGGACTTTTAAGCCGGGGGAACGGATAAACGAAACACAGCTGGCGAAAAGCTTTGGCGTCAGCCGCTCACCGATAAGGGAAGCGATGCGGCTGCTTGAGAAAGACGGTTTGTTAAAAGCAGATGACCGAAATGGATTTTCTATCACGTCGTTAACGGCAAAAGATGTTGATGAAATTTATAAAATCAGAATTCCGCTGGAGCAGCTGGCAGTCGAATTAGTCATAGACGAAGCGGCTGAAGAAGAGCTTGCCATACTTGAAAAACAGCTTGAAGCAACAGAGAAAGCCATTCACAATGGCACGGAAGATACGGAAATTATCCGTTTAAACCAAAAGTTTCATGAGCTGCTTGTTGATTTCAGCCATAACCGGCATTTGAAAAATCTGCTTGAACATGTAAATGATCTGATTCACTTTTGCAGAATTCTCAATTATACCGGCGACCACCGTGCAGAAACGATACTGAATGAACACCGCAAGATATTTGAAGAAGTGAAAAAGAAAAACAAAGAAGCGGCCAAACAGTATGTGATGGCTCATTTCAATCATGACTGTGAGCATTTGAAGCGAGTGCTTGAGGAAGGAAAAGAGAATTGATTTTCGTGATCAGGTACCAAGGGGAAGTCGCCCCTTGGTATTTTTTATGTGCTTACCTACATATATAAGAGACCCGATTAATAAGATTTTATGATGGATTGACTAACGAATAATGGGGGTTAAACATGTTTATCCATATCGTCGGGCCTGGTGATTCTTTGTTTTCCATAAGCAGAAGATACGGTGCTTCTGCTGACCGAATCCGGGGTGTGAATGGTTTAGAAGAGACAAATATCGTGCCGGGGCAGGCTCTGCTTATCCCTCTTTACGTATATACAGTCCAGCCGGGGGACACGCTGACCGCCATTGCAGCAAAAGCGTTTGTTCCTTTAGAACGGCTGCGGGCCGCGAACCCTGGCATCAGTCCAAATGCGTTACAAGCGGGAGCAAAAATAACGATTCCTTCTATTTCAAATTACATTGCGGGCACGCTAAGTTTTTACGTGCTTCGAAACCCTGACCTTGATCGGGAGCTAATCAATGATTATGCGCCATATTCGTCTTCGATATCGATTTTCGAATACCATATTGCACCTAACGGCGACATTGCAAACCAATTGAATGACACGGCCGCTATTCAGGCAACATGGCAAAGACGGGTGACCCCGCTTGCCACCATAACGAACCTTACATCAACAGGGTTCAGTACAGAACTCGCTCACCAAGTCCTGAATAACCCGACAGCAAGAACCAATCTGGTCAACAATATTTATGACTTAGTATCCACAAAAGGATATGGCGGTGTGACAATCGATTTTGAACGTGTAAGCGCCGAGGACCGTGATCTTTTCACTGGATTTTTACGTCAGCTGAGGAATCGTCTTCAGGCGGGAGGGTATGTGCTGACAATAGCTGTTCCGGCAAAAACAAATGATAATATTCCATGGCTGAGAGGCTATGATTACGGAGGAATAGGAGCGGTTGTCAATTATATGTTTATTATGGCTTATGATTGGCATCATGCCGGAAGTGAGCCGGGCCCTGTAGCACCCATTACCGAGATCAGGAGAACCATTGAGTTTGCGATTGCGCAGGTGCCGAGCAGAAAAATCATTATCGGAGTCCCGCTCTACGGGTACGACTGGATCATCCCATACCAGCCGGGCACAGTTGCTTCAGCGATTTCAAATCAAAACGCAATCGAAAGAGCGATGAGGTACCAAGCCCCGATCCAATATTCAGCCGAATATCAATCACCGTTTTTCCGGTACAGTGATCAGCAGGGGCGAACGCACGAAGTATGGTTTGAAGATGTCAGAAGCATGAGCCGGAAGATGCAGATCGTCCGCGAATATAGATTGCAGGCTATAGGCGCTTGGCAGTTAACCTTGGGCTTCACGCCAGGCCCATGGCTTCTGCGGAAATTTTTTACGATCAGAAAGGTATAAAAAGGGGCACCAGAGCTAGGTGTCTTTTTTTGATTCAGCCTACAGGAGCAGAATCGTTCAATCATTTGTCCCTTGCATGGGGGTGCGTTCCCATTTTACGATTAGTAGTGTCTGATCAAATAAAAACACCAGAATGCGATGTGAGAGGGAGCTGTCAAAATGAAATCAGTATTAATATTAAATTTTCCTGCGGAAGGCCATGTGAATCCTACCTTAGGTATCACAAAAGCGTTTTCCGATAAGGGATATGATGTGCATTATATTTCCACTGAAAAATACAAAAAACGATTAGAAGCAGTCGGAGCAACTGTCCATCTTCATCGGGATCTGCTGCGAACAACACCTATTCATATCGGTTCGCCCAATGGCATTCTTGATTTCTTAAAAATCCATATCAAAACCTCGCTGGATATTTTACAAATTGTGAAAGACTTATCTAAGAACATTCAATTTGATTTTGTGTATTATGATAAATTCGGCGCGGGAGAGTTGGTGAGGGACTACTTAGATATCCCGGGTGTTTCTTCATCAGCGTCCTTCCTGTTTGGCGAAGAGCATCTGAAAACCCTGCCGCTGCATCCGGAATCAGGAGCACCGCTTGAAGTGGATCAAGAGTGCGAAGACCTTTTGGCAAAAATGAAAAAAATGTATGGTGTCGCCCCGAAAAACATGGTTCAATTCATGAACAATCAAGGGGAATTGAATGTGGTGTATACAAGCCGTTATTTTCAGCCTGAAAGCGATCGTTTCGGGGATGAATGTCTGTTTATCGGTCCGAGCTTTCCGAAGAGAGCGGAGAATACAGATTTCCCGATTGAACAGCTAAAAGGTGAAAAGGTCATTTATATTTCCATGGGGACGGTTCTGAACAATACGGAGGAATTCTTCAACCTTTGTATTGACGCATTTTCCGGATTTAACGGAAAAGTCATCATCGCTGCCGGAGAAAAAGCGGATCTGACCAAATTAAAGCAGGCGCCGGAAAACTTTATCGTCGCTCCGTATGTCCCTCAGCTGGAAGTGCTGGAGCATGCTGATGTGTTTATTACACACGGAGGAATGAACAGCGTAAATGAAGGCATTCATTTCAGCGTGCCGCTGGTTGTCATGCCTCATGACAAGGATCAGCCGATGGTGGCGCAGCGCCTCTCTGAACTCCATGCAGGCTATGTCATCTCTAAAGATGAAGTCAATGTCCAAATATTAAAACAGGCTGTTGATGAGGTTTTACACAGCGATCAGTATACGGCAGGCATTAAAAAAATCAATCAAAGCTTCAAAGAGTGCACGGACATGGAAGAAGTGCTGGAGCGGATTGATGAATTGATTCGTCAAAAAAACATATAAGCAAAGAACTCCCGTATCTATTTGGCACGGGAGTTCATTTTTTAAAACTTGATCTTGATCTTTTGAGCATCGCTGATTTTCTTATGATTGTGGTCAAAGACGTCACTTGTTGTGATTTCGATCCACTTAATCTCCGCTTTTTTCTTATCAGCACCTTTATCATGGGCATGGCCGCTTGGTGCGTTCACAATAAAGCCGAGGTTTCCGGACTTTTCGGCTCTGTCTTCCAATTCACCATTTAATCCTTCCAGATAAATATCCTTGTTCCAATCAAAGGCTTCCCCTGTATTTGTTTTCAGCAAGGCAATCGGCGCAACATTTACTTTCTTTGAAGATGTGTTTTTGATCTCAACGAAGATCTTAACGAAATCAAACTCTTCATCGTGCGTTAACACGTGAAAATAATCAATCATGCTGTAGTCCGGGCGCAAATGAATCAGCTTCATTTCTTTTACTGTTAGCTCCACATCGCCCATTTTATATGTTTGATTCACTTGCTTGATATTCTTTAAGACGGCTTTTCCCTTGTCATCAGAAAACGTTTGGCCAACCTTCAGCAATGACCGGTCATCGGTTACTTGGGAATTAGGCTGATACTCATCTGAACTGTCTTTTTGAGAGGACGTGTTTTGCTTTGTGGCTTTTACCGCTTGCTCTCCGCCCGTATTTGGTTTTTCTGAACTTACGTTTGCTGAGCAGCCCGCAAGTATGATGGCAAAAATAAAAATTGAAAGAATTCTTTTCATGATGATTCCTCCATTAAAAAGAAAGCCCGTTACTTCACACAAGCAACGGGCCACCTTGTATTCTTTTACTTATCGTTAATCTTAATGTTGTATTGTAAAGCCTTGAAGACATTTTTGGCGATTTTTGTATTATCGATTTGGCCGGCAAATGTCTCACTAGACGGACCGTACGCATAGACGGGAACATCTTCACCGGTATGTCCGCCTGTTGTCCAGCCGGTGTGTGAGCGTTTATTGAAAATGGTCTCGATCGCATTATCGATATCCTGCACTTCCTTCGATTTGGCTGCTTCTTCAACAGATTGAATTTCGGCTTTTGTTAGAGCCAATTTCTTTTGATCGATGTATGTTTTTAGTGTCTTTTCAACATCCGCGCCGTCAGCGATTTTTTCTGCCATAAAGTCAGGTGTGCGCTTTGCCGCTTTAATGGGTTCACTGAACCAGTTGTAGATACCGTCCGCACCAATGGAATACCCGCCGGTGGAGTGGTCAGCCGTTGCGACAACTAATGTGTGTTTGTCTTTTTTGGCAAAATCAATAGCCGCCTTATAAGCTTGTTCGAAGTCTTCCATCTCACTCATGGCGCCGACGATATCATTGTCATGTCCCGCCCAGTCAATCTGACTGCCTTCCACCATGAGGAAGAAACCGTCTTTATCCTTGCTTAATTTTTTAATCGCTGTGTTTGTCATATCTTTTAATGAAGGAATGTCCTTCGTGCGGTCAATCTTTTTAGGAAGGCCGCCGTCAGCGAATAGGCCGAGAATTTGGCTGTCTTTATTTTTCAGCATGTCCTTGCGGTTATCCACATAGCTGTATCCCGCTTTTTTGAATTCCTTGATCAAATTGCGGTCCTTGCGATCAAAATTGCTTTTTCCTCCGCCGAGAAGGACATCAATTTTGTGCTTGCCGTTGACCATTTCATCGAAATAATCATTGGCAATGGAGTTCATATTTTTCCGGCTGTGATCATGTGAACCGAAAGAGGCGGGAGTGGCGTGTGTAATTTCTGAAGTGGCCACAAGCCCAGTTGATTTTCCTTTTTCTTTCGCCGCTTCAAGTACTGTTTTGGCCTCTGACCCGTCGTTATCCACCGCAATCGCATTATTGTATGTTTTAATTCCCGCAGACATAGCCGTTGCCGCGGCTGCAGAATCTGTCACGTTTTCCTCAGGATCATCGGGATAAGTCGTTTGCTGGCCGACTAAATATTGGTCAAAAGCCGTAGGCTCCACAGTTTTTGTCTTTTGATTATCCTTTAAGTAGCGATAAGCAGACGTATAAGACACACCCATTCCATCACCAATCAGAACGATAACATTCTTCGTTTCGCCTTGGTTCCCCTTTTTCTTTTCCTGGGCGCTGGCTTCAGGAAGACTTCCGCTGGCTAAGCTGCTGAACGCAATAGATGATAAAACCGCGATAGGCAGTAATTTCTTCGGGAATTTTTTCAACTGGATAACCTCCTAAAATATATGTATCTCAATTACAACCTCATTATATTTTTAAACTGTTAAGCTAATATTAATCGATTTTAAAGATTGGATTTACAAGGCGAATTGGTCGTACATGCTGTTGCCAAACATTGAGGTTCCCTTTGTGGGAATTTTGGAAGGAGAGAACGATATGACTAAAGAATGCAGTAGAAAGAATAGGTATTGGCCGCAGGTAAGGATTTGATCAAACCAAGCGTTCAATAATGCGAGGGATTAAACTTTGCAGAAAAATACCGCTGGAAATCACCATCTCGGATGAACCCCAATGCTTGGCAAAAAAATCAGTCATCATATGTTTCGGCAACTCATTGCTAGGGACGATCTTCATCGCAATCCTCCTTTCAGAAAATAGCTAATATCAATATATACAAGATATAATAATATGAAAATAGATGTTGAGGTGACGGCATGGAAATCAACGATATCATTTACGGACAGCACCAAATAGACGGAGTGCTGGAAGAGCTTATCAAGAGCAAGCCGGTGCAAAGGTTAAAAGGAATCTATCAAGGCGGAGCGAGCTTTTTAGTGAATCGAAAGTGGGATGTGACCCGGTATGAGCACTCCATCGGCGTGATGCTTCTCATCAAAAAGCTGGGAGGAACGATAGAAGAGCAGATAGCAGGCCTGCTTCACGATGTGTCGCACACAGCTTTTTCTCATGTCGTCGATGTTGTTTTTGAAAATGAAGCGGAAGACTACCATGAAAATATCTTTCAACAAGTCATTTTTCAATCTGAGATTCCGGGAATTCTAGAAAAACACGGATATGATGCCGAAGAACTTTTAACAGACGATACGAGATGGACATTGCTCGAACAGCCCGCACCGGAGCTCTGTGCCGATCGGACAGACTATACGCTGCGCGACATGTACCGATATGGGCACATTAGTTTGCATGAAGCGCAAACCTTTTTGGATCATCTCATTGTGAGAAACGGAAGGATGTTTCCGGATGGTATTGAAGCTGCTGAATGGTTTGTCAGGATATATTACAAAGAAGTAATTGATTTCTTTTTGAATCCCGTGAATGTATATGGCTATGAATACGTAGCACGAACGTTGAAGGCTGCGCTGCGTCACCATGTCATATCCGCGGAAGATCTGTTGAAAACGGATCAAGAGGTACTCGACATCCTGCACGCATCCAAAAATGAAGAAGTGCTGAGCCTGCTTACACATATCCATCCCCGCGTTCAAGTAAAAGAAGATGACATCCAGTATGATTTCCATCAAAAGAAGAAAATGCGCCTCATCGATCCATCCGTTTTTCATCAAGGCGAATGGGTCAAAGCCTCTGCGGTATCTGAAAACATCAGAAGATGGGGCGAGGACGCTTATCAAAAAGCGAAAAAAGGTGTGTATATAAAAGTGTTGCATCACTAATTGCCGCGTCACAGCGGCTTTTTTCATGTTTGATTTTGCAAACTAAAGGGAATAGGACAAACTGAGGGACCGTTTTATGAGAATATCAGCGTATTTACATACCATTCGGGGGTATAGTATTATCGAGAGGGCAGTTTGCTTGCGGATATGAGTTTTTATTGTCTGCGGGCAACAGTTACAGTGAAAAATGAAGCAAAGGAGAATGAACATGAAAATCTCTAAAAAAGCACTGGGAATTCTGATGTTATCTCTGGTTTTTGTGTTATCAGCATGCGGCGCTGACAATAGCGCGAAAGAAAGCAAATCTGAAAAGCATTCAGGTTCCTCATCACATGAAGAAATGGAACATTCCGGATCAGCTGACGTACCAGCGGGATTACAGGAATCTAAAAATCCAAAATATAAAGTAGGCAGCCAAGTGGTCATCAATGCATCTCATATGAAAGGCATGAAAGGTGCGGACGCTACAGTGACAGGCGCCTATGACACGACAGCTTATGCTGTATCATACACTCCGACAAACGGGGGACAGCGTGTGGATCATCATAAATGGGTGATCCAGGAAGAAATCAAAGACGCGGGAGATAAAACATTAAACCCCGGAGATCAAGTGATCTTAGAGGCTTCTCATATGAAAGGTATGAAGGGAGCGACAGCCGAGATCGACTCCGCCGAAAAAACAACCGTATACATGGTTGACTATACATCAACAACAAGCGGTGAAAAAATGAAAAATCACAAATGGGTCACAGAAGACGAGCTTTCAGCTAAATCATAAAAAAATCCTCCTTTTACAAGGAGGATTTTCAGCGTGTCGACAAACCCTTGCATTCGTTGTCAAGCCTGTGCGTTGGTGCTCACGAATTAGGACATTCGCTCCGCTCCAATGCTCGCCTTTCCTAGACTTCAAGGGTTTTCAATCACGCTGAAAAGATGACAAAATCCTAAAACTAAACCGTTTTAGGATTTTGTCAACAATCTGAAATCCTCCTTTTACAAGGAGGATTTTTTTGCTGTCTGAACAGGTCTTGTTAAAGAAATGAAGGCAAACAGGACAGCGATGATGACGATCGATCCGCCGCACCATGCCGTTGAGACAACAGTGCCCGTTTGCTCCAAAACAACACCGCCAATGGCTGAGCCAAGGGCAATTCCGACTTGGAGGGCCGACGTGTTAAAGCTTTGCTGAATGTCAGACGACTCTGGTGCAATTTCAATTAAATAGCTTTGCTGAGCGGGGGCGAGGCTCCAGCTCAGAAGTCCCCAAATCACCATGACAGGCAAGAAGAAAATCATGGACGATGTGGACAGCGGCAGTAAGAACATAATGATGGCAAAGGAACCGGTCACCAGCAAAATACTCTTAAAGGAACCAAGCCGGTCAGAAAGCGCTCCTCCGAAAGGACCTCCGCACACAGCAGATATCCCGAAAAGGAAATAACAAATGCTGACCCAGAAAGAGTTCAAGTGAAGAGTTTCTTCTAAAAACGGCGCAAAGTAAGCATACAGCGTGTAGTGCCCCGCCAAGGTAAACATCGTGACAAGATGCGAGCTCGCGATTTTCAGATTGCCAATCGTCTTGAGCTGATCCCGAAAAGGAATCATTTTCTCCGTTGGTATTTTTTCGAAAAAGATTGAAATAATCAGCATAGAGACCAGCGCCAACAGGCCGATGCCAAGGAACAAAATCCGCCATCCGAAGGAATTGCTGATCAAGATGCCAAGCGGCACGCCTAATGCGATAGCAGAACTGAATCCCATAAAAATAATTCCGATGGCGCGCGCTCTGTATTCAGGCGCTACAATTTTCGGGGCAATCGTTAAGGAAAGCACAACGATCAGCCCTGTACTCATCGCAGCCAATACCCGTGATACCATCAGCGTCGCAAAATTCGGGCTGAAATAGGCTACAAGATTGCTAAGAAAGAAAACAAATAAGGCCATTAAATATAAACGCTTGCGCTCAATCTTCGCAGTCAAAGCCAAAAGCAGCGGCCCTGACACTGCATATCCCAGCGCAAACACACTGATCAGCTGCCCGGCTGAGACAATGGAAATGTCTAAATCATTTGCGATCTGAGGAAGAATTCCTCCTACAATTAACTCAACCAATCCGACTGCAATCGTAGAAGCTGCAAGCAGAAAAACTTTAAAATTCATAACAAACTCCTTTGCTTAAATGTTTTGACAAATAAAAAAATCCTGATTACAAAAAATGTCATAAACAAATTTTGTAATCAGGATTTTACGGTTCCTGGTAGACACCCTCAAACCATATTATTGAGGTTATACAAGTGATCATAGCTATTTAATTGATGCGTTTCTGTTGAAGAGTGTAACACATTGTGAGTGAATCTTCCATAGAAAAATTTACAAAGCGGTGAACGGAATCAGCATATGATTATATTTATATTTTTAAAAGTATAGACATTTAAAAATTAATGACTATAATAAAATTTGTAAGCGTTTTAATCATAAGGGGGGATAGCAATTGAAAAAAATATTACTTGCGTGCAGTTCAGGAATGTCCACCAGTTTATTGGTGACAAAAATGAAGGAATACGCACAATCCATCGGTGATGAAACGGAGATTTGGGCTGTCGGCCAGGATAAGGCGAAAGAAGACATGAAAAAAGCGGATGCCGTTTTGATCGGCCCGCAAATGAGCTTTCTGAAAAGCGAACTGCAAAAAGAGGCGGATCAATACAGCATTCGGGTTGAGGTCATTGACATGATGGCCTATGGAATGGCAGATGGCAAAAAAGCGTATGAGCAGGCATTGTCATTAATGGAGAATCAATAATGGAACAGATGAAAATCACGGATTTAACAGGCGAACAAATCAGTTTTCAGCTTATCCTGCACAGCGGAAATGCCCGCAGCTGCATCATGCAATCACTGCGCGCCTACAAAGAAGGGAACAGGGAAGAGGCCGATGCCCTCATTTCCAAGGCTGAGCAGGATTTATCAGCAGCCCATGACATTCACTTTCAAATGATACAGAAAGAATCCGGCGGAGAAGCAGCCGCATTCTCATTGCTGCTCATGCATGCGGAGGATCACCTGATGTCAACGTTGACCATGAAGGAATTAGTGAAAGAGCTGCTTGATCTCTTTGAAACAAAGAATCTATAAAAAATCGGGGTGGATAGGGTGTTCGAGAAAATCAGCCAATTCCTTGTTCCTATTGCAGGGAGGTTAAACAATAACCGCTATTTGCAAGTGCTGCGTGATGCATTTATGCTGGCTTTCCCTCTTACGATCTTCGGGTCCATTTTTGTCGTGTTAACGAACCTTCCGTTTTTAAACAAATTGATGAACGCCTCAATGCTTACGTCGTTTCAGTCTCAGTTCGGCATAGCGTCTACGGCGACTATGGGCATCATGTCTGTCTTTGTCGTGTTCGGGATAGGCTATTACCTGTCAAAAAGCTATCAGGTCGAAGCTGTATTTGGCGGAGCGATCGCATTGGTTTCCTTTTTGCTCTTAACACCATTTATCGTTCAGCCGGAAACAGGGGATGCCATTACAGGCGTTATCCCAGTTGACCGTCTCGGTGCAAAAGGGATGTTTCTTGGTATGATAACGGCGTTTCTTTCCGGTGAAATTTACAGAAGAATCGTTCAAAAAAACCTGACCATCAAAATGCCTGCCGGTGTTCCGCCTGCTGTAGCAAAATCATTCGCAGCACTTATTCCGGCTTTTATTACCTTGACCGTATTTCTGCTGATTAACGTTCTGGTGACACAGCTTTTTAAAACAAATATGCACGACATCATTTATCATGCGATTCAGGCTCCGCTTGTCGGACTTGGAAGCGGTATCATTCCGACGCTGATTGCCGTGTTTTTCATTCAAATTCTTTGGTTTTTCGGTCTGCACGGACAGATCATTATCAACTCTGTGATGGACCCGATCTGGAATACACTGCAGGTCGAAAACCTTTCTGCATACACAGCGGGAAAAGAAATTCCCCATATTATTTCAAAACCGTTTATGGAGATTTATACAGTAGGGATGGGCGGAACCGGGATGACGCTTGCGATTGTGTTCATAATCCTTATATTCATGAAAAGCAGGCAGATGAAGCAAGTATCCAAACTTGGCCTCGCGCCCGGTATTTTTAACGTAAACGAACCGATTATCTTCGGGCTTCCGATTGTCATGAATCCGATCATTCTTGTGCCTTGGGTATTGGCGCCGATGATTGTTACGCTCGTCACCTATCTGGCTATGTCAGCCGGGCTCGTCCCGCCTCCGACTGGTGTGACGGTGCCGTGGACGGTTCCATTATTTATTAATGGCATGATGGCGACGAACTCGATCATGGGGGGCGTGATGCAGCTTGTGAACCTGCTGATTGTCTTCGTGATATGGTTTCCGTTCCTGAAAGCAATGGATAAATTACATCTGGCAAAAGAAAAAGAACAGGCTGTACAGGAAACGGCTGCTCAGCAAAATGATAACAATATCAAAATGTGATAAAAGGGGAGAGAGACCTTGACGCAAACAGAACAATATCGCTTTCCGAAAGACTTTTGGTGGGGATCATCCGCCTCGGCAACACAAACGGAGGGTGCCGCCGATAGAGACGGAAAAGGGCAGAACATATGGGATTATTGGTTTGAAAAAGAACCGCATCGATTTTTTGATCGAGTCGGACCCGCGACGACATCTCAATTTTACGACAACTACAAAGAAGATATCAGGCTGATGAAAGAGCTTGGCCACAACTCATTCCGGCTGTCGATTTCCTGGTCGCGTTTAATACCAAACGGAACAGGCGAGATCAATGCGAAAGCTGAAGCGTTTTATCATAGTGTCATTGATGAGTTGATCGCTAACGGAATAGAGCCTTTTGTCAATTTGTTTCATTTTGATATGCCGATGGAACTTCAAAAAAACGGCGGCTGGGTAAACAGGAGAACGGTTGACGCTTATGAAAATTATGCAAGAACAAGCTTCCGTTTGTTTGGCGACAAGGTGAAAAAATGGTTCACGCATAATGAGCCGATCGTCCCCGTAGAGGGCGGATACTTATATGATTTCCATTATCCAAACAAGGTCGATTTTCAAGAGGCTGTCCAGGTCGGTTTTCACACGTTGCTATCGAGTGCCCGTGCGATTCAGGCTTACAGGGAAATGAAGCAGGATGGGAAAATCGGTATCATCTTGAATTTGACGCCCTCATACCCGAGAAGCAGCCATCCGGCCGATGTAAAAGCGGGAGAAATAGCGGACGCATTCTTCAACAGATCTTTTTTAGACCCTTCTGTGAAAGGGGAATTCCCAAAAGAGCTGGTTGAGATTTTGAAGAGTGAGGGCTTTGTGCCTGAGTATCAAAAAGAAGATCTTGAGGTCATCAAGCACAATACGGTTGACCTGTTAGGCGTGAATTACTATCAGCCAAGACGTGTAAAAGCAAAAGAACATCTTCCAAACCCTGATGCTCCTTTTTTGCCGGACAGGTATTTTGATCCGTACGTCATGCCGGGCCGCAAAATGAATCCGCACCGCGGCTGGGAGATTTATGAAAAAGGCGTATATGATATTTTGATCAATTTAAAAGAAAACTACGGGAACATCGAGTGCTTTATTTCAGAAAACGGCATGGGGGTCGAAGGCGAAGAACGCTTCAGGGATGAGCAAGGCATCATTCAAGATGATTACCGGATTGAGTTTATCAAGGAGCACCTCAAATGGATTCATCGCGCCATACAGGAAGGATCAAACGTGAAAGGCTATCATCTATGGACGTTTATGGACAACTGGTCTTGGACCAATGCCTACAAAAACCGATACGGGTTTGTATCGGTCAATCTCGAGAAAGACGGAGAAAGAACCGTCAAAAAGAGCGGAAAATGGTTCAAAGAGGTTGCTGAGCAAAACGGTTTCTAGCATGTCAAAAGATACAGATTTTCCGGCAATCATCAGGATGAATAGAGATCACAGCCAGCCGCAGCATTGATGAAAGAGGGAAAAGAACTTATGATATCCGTAAAGAAGATTATGTGATATCAAACTTTAACAGCTGCCGGAGGATACCAATGAATAAATACGAAATCATTGCAAATGAAATGAGAAGCAGAATCAAAAATAACGTATATCCGATCGATCAGCCGATTCCCGATGAGATATCTCTTGCAAAAGAGTTCAATTCAAGCCGCATGACGATGAAAAGAGCCTTGGATAATTTAGTTGCCGAAGGGCTGCTTTTCAGAAAACGGGGCCATGGCACGTTTATTATTCAATCAGCAATACAGGATGACCAAGTCCATGTGGTGAGTAATGAAATCCTTGGATTGACCAACCTGTTGAAAGATAAGGAAATCAAAAGCAAGATCATTCAGTTTGAAGTGCAATTTCCGACCGAAGAAGTGGCCGCCCATTTATCTATCGATCAGAAGACACCGGTTTATTATGTCGTCCGGCTGCGGATTGTGGAGGGAGAGCCCTACGTATTGGAAAAAACATATATGCACACTCAGTTAATACCGGGCATTAATGATGACGTCCTACATGATTCGGTCTACAACCACATCACAAACGAGCTGCATCTGAAAATAGCCGGATCGCACCGGAAAATCAGAGCCTGTAAATCTGATCAAATTGACCAGGAGCATCTTGGCTGCAAACAGGATGATCCGATTCTGGAAGTCGAACATGTGGGCTTCTTAGATAACGGCATTCCATTTGAATATTCCTTTTCACGTCATCGGCATGACAAATTTGTCGTCACTTCGGTAAACATACGGCGCTGATCGCGGAGATAACAAGGAGGCCATCTGGATGCTTGGCGGTATTGAAGCAGGCGGCACAAAGTTTGTTTGTGCCGCCGGTAAAGAGGATGGAACGATTATTGACCGAATAGAGATTCCCACAACGATGCCGGAAGAAACGATAGAGAAAGTGATTCAATATTTTCGCCAATTTTCACTACAGGCCATCGGCATCGGCTCCTTTGGTCCCGTTGATACTGATAAAACCAGTCGAACATACGGAACCATTATGGCTACGCCGAAAGCGGGCTGGAGACACTTTCCCTTTTTGCAAACCATTAAAAACAAGATGAAAATCCCAGTCGGATTTAGTACGGATGTCAACGCTGCGGCGCTGGGTGAATTCCTTTTCGGTGGAGCGCAGGATCTCGACAGCTGCCTGTATATCACGATTGGCACTGGCATCGGTGCGGGCGCAATTATAGAGGGCAGGCTCCTTCAAGGGCTGTCACACCCAGAGATGGGTCATATTTATATCCGGCGGCATCCGGATGACACATACCAAGGGAAATGCCCATATCATAAGGATTGTTTTGAAGGTTTGGCTTCCGGTCCTGCCATAGAAGCACGCTGGGGAAAAAAAGCTGCTGATTTATCAGCTATCAATCAAGTCTGGGAACTGGAAGGCTATTATATTGCCCAAGCGCTGGTTCAGTATATTTTGATCCTTGCCCCTAAAAAAATCATTCTTGGCGGCGGCGTCATGAATCAGAAACAAGTGTTTCCTTATATTTATCAATACGTACCGAAAATGATGAACAGCTACTTAAATTTTTCTGAATTATCAGATAGTATAAGATCATATATCATTCCTCCCCTTTTAGACAGAAATGCCGGAATCATCGGCACGCTTGTTTTAGCGGATCAGGCCTTAAAAGCAGCCGGAGAGGTGCGAACATGAAGCATCCTTTATTTTTGGAGCCTGTCTTTAAAGAAAGAATATGGGGAGGAACAGCGCTTCGTGATACTTTCGGCTACTCGATTCCCTCAGCAAAAACAGGGGAGTGCTGGGCCGTTTCTGCACATGCCCATGGCTCGTCGGCTGTTAAAAACGGCCCGCTGTCAGGAAAGACACTGGATCAGGTATGGCAGGATCATCCGGAGGTTTTCGGTTTTCCAGATGGTAAGGTGTTTCCGCTCTTAGTAAAGCTGCTGGACGCCAACATGGATCTTTCCGTGCAAGTACATCCTGATAATGATTACGCGATACTGCACGAAAACGGCGATCTCGGAAAAACAGAGTGCTGGTATATTATTGACTGCAAAGAGGATGCGGAACTGATTTTGGGGCATCACGCAAGCACGAAGGAAGAATTCAAACATCGTATCGAAAGCGGTGATTGGAACGGACTGCTGAGGAGAATCAAAATCAAGCCCGGAGATTTCTTTTATGTGCCAAGCGGTACGCTCCATGCTTTATGTGAGGGGACCCTTGTCCTTGAAATCCAGCAAAACTCTGATACAACGTATCGCGTATACGATTATGACCGTTGCGATGACAAAGGCCAAAAAAGAACTCTTCATATAGAAAAAGCTATGGAAGTCGTTACAATACCGCATATTGAGAAAGTGCATACACCGGAAGTGAAAGAAGTTGAAAATGCGGTCATCACCGTTTATGTACAATCGGATTATTTCTCAGTGTACAACTGGAAGGTTAGGGGCCGAGCTGTTTTTCCTTCTCAGCAAAGCTATTTGCTGGGGAGTGTTCTGAGCGGATCAGGACGAATCGTAAATCATGGTATTCAGTATGAGTGTAATGAAGGTTCACACTTTATTTTGCCTGCGCGCTTTGGCGAATTTTCAATAGAAGGAACATGTGATTTGATCATATCTCATCCTTAACGAATGGGGGAGCTTGATTTGTTTATCCATGATCGTTTTACTTGCGTCTTTCATTTTTGCAAAACCGATTGAAGCGCATACTGTGTCGCCTGTAAATCTTCATGCACAACAGACAACAAAAGCAGTCATGAATTGGCTTGCTCATCTGCAGAACCGAACAGAAAACAGAGTCCTTTCCGGAGCATTCGGTGGTTACAGTCATGACCCATTCTCTATGAGTAAAGCTGGAATCCGAAGTGCAGCCGGACAATCACCTGCTATTTACGGCTGTGATTATGCAAGAGGGTGGCTTGAAACAGCAAATATTGAAGATTCGATTGATGTAAACTGCAACAGCGAGCTGCTATCGTATTGGAAAAGCGGGGGGATTCCGCAAATCAGTATGCACCTGGCAAATCCTGCTATTCAGTCAGGGCATTTTAAAACCAAATTACAAACGATCAGCATAAGAACATATTGGACTCTTCAACAGCAGAAGGGAAGCGGCTGAATGCCATGCTCAGCAAAATTGCTGACGGACTTTAAGAGTTGGGGAACCAAGGTGTCCCTGTTCTGTTCAGGCCGCTGCATGAAATGAACGGTGAATGGTTTTGGTGGGGACTTACATCATATAATCAAAAAGATGATGTAAGAATCTCTCTATATAAACAGCTCTACAAGAAAATCTATCATTCGGACATTCAATAAGGGAGAAATATGGAACGGAGATTCTTTAACGCCTATCATTGAGTGAATATAAAGCAAAAGGTGCTCAAGAGTTTTCTTGAGCACCATCACATCTGATCAGGCATTCATATCGCCTAACCCAGGGCTGTGTTCATTTGGCATTTCCGGAAGCACTGGAACAGGGAAACCTGCCGGAGGGTCTATCACTTGTAACTCTCCGCCATTTCTGCTTGGAGATGTTCCTTGATAGATTTCTCCGATTCTTGTTTCATCCAATCTGAAATTAAATTGTGCATTGTGGTAGCCCAATTCGATATATTTTCTGCACTCAGGATATTTATTGATGTCGTAATTCGGCACAGGTAAGAGCTTCGCCCACTCAACACCCAATGTTTCGAGTGCTTTCGCAAACGCATTTTGGTGAGCATTGTCGCGTACAATAAGAAAAGCAAGAGTCTCCCGAAACGTCTGATTCGTGCTCATTTCGTAAATCCTTGTTTTTTGCAGCACGCCTGTTGACTCAAGAAGCAGGTTATCCAACAGGTCGGTAATTAAGTTTCCGTGGTTATACACCCATGACCCGTTCCACGGATTGCCCCCTGCATCAACAGGAAGGGAACTTTGCGCCCCAATAATATAATGATGAGGATTAGCATGTTTAACAGCTTCATTAAGTGGTGCCTGATCTGCACCTTGACTGCCGACACCTTCACCGCCTGATTCATCTAATAAAGCATTAATTGTGTTTTGCACCAGCTCAACGTGAGCAATCTCCTCTAAAAAAATGCCACGCAGCAAATCGCGGTACTGTTTCTGTTTTCCTCTGAAATTCGAGCTTTGGAAAAAAAACTGCATCATTGTACGCATTTCTCCGTAATGACCGCCTAATATCTCCTGCAGGACCTTTGCAGCTGCTGGATCTGGCTTATCCGGTTTAATGATGTTTATCAGTTCTTCTTTGTAGTAATACATAACACGCCTCATTCCCTCTCAAGTGATCTTTTATATTGTTTGTAAGATGAGATGAAATATATACATTAAAATATGTGAAAAAAGATAATAAAAAATATAGGGAAAGTGTTGACCAAATAAAACAGGCATGGTATATTATTAAACGTCGCTGATGAACAGCGTGAAACAAAACGAAAAACAAAAAAAGTTTTTCTAAGGTGTTTACAAGATTTTTAAAATGTGTATAATAAGAAAAGTCGAATTAAACATTCGAGAAGAAACATTTTAAAAACTTCTTGACTTCAACATCAAATGATAGTATGATAGTTGAGTCGCTTGATAAGCGCCCGTAGCTCAATTGGATAGAGCGTTTGACTACGGATCAAAAGGTTAGGGGTTCGACTCCTCTCGGGCGCGCCAATACAAAATACCACGCGGGTGTAGTTTAGTGGTAAAACCTCAGCCTTCCAAGCTGATGTCGTGAGTTCGATTCTCATCACCCGCTCCATTAATTGAATGATCTTTGAAAACTAAACAAGACAAAACGTACCTGTTAATTCATTTTTAAACAAATCGCA
>NZ_AYTO01000017.1 GCF_000507145.1 Bacillus tequilensis KCTC 13622
TCTTCAGCGCCGATGGTAGTCGGGGGTTTCCCCCTGTGAGAGTAGGACGCCGCCAAGCAATTGAAAAAGGGCAGCTCATGTGAGCTGCCCTTTTTTGTATTTAGTATCATAAAATTTCATTCAGCTGTATAATATAATAACTTTACACAGAATTTTCAATCGGAAATCACGTTTTATGGACTGGAAAAATGGAAATAATAAAGGATAGAGCGAGAAAGTTGAAAATTTTTCGGAAACGTCTTATAGTAAGATTAAAGTCAAATATAGTCAAAGTCAGTAAAGGAGGGGGTTGAGTGGGACATAATATTTCTGACATCATTGAACAATATTTAAAACGAGTGTTAGATCAAAATGGCAAGGAAATTTTAGAGATTAAACGAAGTGAGATTGCTGATAAATTTCAATGCGTTCCTTCCCAAATAAATTATGTCATCAACACCAGATTTACAAGCGAAAGAGGATATATTGTTGAGAGCAAACGCGGGGGCGGCGGTTACATTCGAATCATTAAAATTAGAATGAACAATGAAGTTGTCCTGATCAATAATATAATTTCTCGAATTAATACTCATTTGTCTCAAGCAGCCTCTGACGACATTATTTTAAGGCTATTAGAAGACAAAGTGATATCAGAAAGAGAAGCAAAAATGATGGTCAGCGTGATGGACCGCTCAGTTTTACACATTGACTTGCCTGAACGTGATGAATTAAGAGCGAGAATGATGAAGGCTATGCTGACTTCTTTAAAATTAAAATAAGCGGGTGAAAAGATTGATTTGTCAAGAGTGCCACGAGAGACCAGCCACTTTTCACTTTACAAAGGTTGTTAATGGAGAAAAAATAGAAGTTCATATTTGTGAACAATGTGCCAAAGAAAATAGTGATTCATATGGTATAAGTGCAAATCAAGGTTTCTCTATTCATAATTTACTTTCGGGTCTGCTGAACATGGATTCTTCATTCCAAAAAAATGCAGGATCTCAAATGTTCAGTCACTCGGAGCAAATATCAGCATGTCCGAAATGCGGAATGACTTTTCAGCAATTTAGAAAAATCGGCCGTTTTGGATGTTCTGAATGTTATAAAACATTTCATAACAACATTACACCTATCTTACGTAAAGTGCACAGCGGAAACACTGTGCATGCCGGGAAAATACCGAAACGAATAGGCGGCAACCTTCATGTCAGACGGCAGATTGATATGCTGAAAAAAGAATTAGAATCCTTAATCCATCAAGAAGAATTTGAAAACGCAGCTCATGTGAGAGATCAAATTCGATCATTAGAACAATCACTCAAAAGTACAGACAGTGAGGAGGAACAGGGGTAATGTCGCTAAAGCATTTTATTCAGGACGCACTAAGCAGTTGGATGAAGCGGAAAGGACCTGAAAGTGACATTGTACTCAGCAGCCGCATACGTTTAGCCAGGAACTTTGAACATATACGATTCCCTACGCGGTTTTCCAATGAAGAAGCCTCATCCATCATTCAGCAATTTGAAGATCAGTTTTCAGACCAAGAAATTCCCGGAATCGGCAAATTCGTTTTGATCAGAATGAATGATGTACAGCCCTTAGAAAAGCGTGTCCTTGTTGAAAAGCATCTAATCAGCCCAAATCTGACGGAATCTCCTTTTGGCGGCTGTTTGCTTTCTGAAAACGAGGAAGTAAGCATTATGCTAAATGAAGAGGATCATATTAGAATTCAATGTCTTTTTCCTGGATTTCAGCTTTTAGAGGCAATGAAAGCTGCAAACCAGGTCGACGACTGGATTGAAGAAAAGGTTGATTATGCATTCAATGAGCAAAGAGGATATTTAACCAGCTGTCCTACAAATATAGGTACGGGATTAAGGGCTTCAGTCATGATGCATTTGCCGGCACTGGTTTTAACTAGGCAAATAAATCGAATTATACCAGCAATTAATCAATTAGGCTTAGTTGTTAGAGGAATTTATGGGGAAGGCAGCGAAGCAGTAGGGAATATCTTTCAAATTTCAAATCAGATCACGCTTGGTAAGTCAGAGCAGGATATTGTGGATGACCTTAACAGTGTGGCTGCCCAACTGATTGAACAAGAACGCTCTGCCCGAGAAGCGCTTTATCAAACTTCTAAAATTGAACTTGAGGATAAGGTGTATCGGTCTTATGGGGTCTTGTCCAATTGCCGGATGATAGAATCAAAGGAAACTGCAAAGTGCCTTTCAGATGTCCGGTTAGGCATAGACCTAGGCATTATTAAAGGACTTTCAAGCAACATACTTAACGAATTAATGATTTTGACACAGCCAGGATTTTTACAGCAGTACTCGGGAGGCGCTTTGCGTCCGAACGAAAGGGACATTCGAAGAGCGGCTCTCATCAGAGAACGGCTTCACTTAGAAATGAATGGGAAAAGACAGGAGGATGAATCGATATGATGTTTGGAAGATTTACAGAACGAGCTCAGAAAGTACTGGCGCTTGCACAGGAAGAAGCACTCCGTTTAGGCCATAATAATATTGGCACTGAGCATATTTTATTAGGTCTGGTACGAGAAGGAGAAGGAATTGCTGCTAAAGCTCTTCAAGCGCTTGGTCTTGGTTCAGATAAAATTCAAAAAGAAGTTGAAAGTTTAATCGGGCGCGGGCAGGAAATGTCTCAAACGATTCATTATACTCCAAGAGCCAAAAAAGTCATTGAGCTTTCAATGGATGAAGCAAGAAAACTCGGTCATTCTTATGTTGGTACGGAACATATTCTTCTTGGTCTGATTCGTGAAGGAGAAGGTGTTGCTGCAAGAGTTCTGAATAATCTCGGTGTCAGCTTAAATAAAGCAAGACAGCAAGTGCTTCAGCTTCTTGGAAGCAATGAAACAGGTTCATCAGCTGCAGGAACAAACAGCAATGCGAATACGCCTACGCTTGATAGCTTGGCAAGAGATTTAACTGCTATTGCGAAGGAAGACAGTCTTGATCCTGTTATCGGCAGAAGCAAGGAAATCCAGCGTGTCATTGAAGTGTTAAGCCGCAGAACGAAAAACAACCCTGTTCTTATTGGAGAACCAGGTGTAGGTAAAACGGCAATTGCTGAAGGGTTAGCACAGCAGATTATCAATAACGAAGTTCCCGAAATTTTGCGTGATAAACGCGTGATGACATTAGATATGGGAACAGTTGTTGCCGGCACAAAATACCGCGGAGAATTTGAGGATCGCCTAAAGAAGGTCATGGACGAAATTCGTCAGGCAGGAAACATCATTCTATTCATCGATGAGCTCCACACATTAATCGGAGCGGGCGGAGCAGAAGGTGCCATTGATGCATCTAACATTTTAAAACCTTCACTTGCTCGCGGTGAACTTCAGTGTATTGGAGCGACAACTCTTGATGAGTACCGTAAATATATTGAAAAAGATGCAGCGTTGGAACGCCGTTTTCAGCCAATTCAGGTTGATCAGCCATCTGCAGATGAAAGTATTCAAATTTTAAAAGGCTTGCGTGACCGATACGAGGCTCACCACCGCGTCTCCATTACGGATGATGCGATTGAAGCTGCGGTTAAGCTTTCTGACAGATATATTTCTGACCGCTTCCTTCCGGACAAAGCCATTGACTTGATTGATGAAGCGGGTTCAAAGGTGAGACTGCGCTCCTTTACAACGCCTCCTAACTTAAAAGAGCTTGAACAGAAGCTTGATGAGGTTCGTAAAGAGAAGGATGCAGCCGTACAAAGCCAAGAGTTTGAAAAAGCGGCTTCCTTGCGTGATACTGAGCAGCGCCTGCGCGAACAAGTAGAGGATACGAAGAAATCATGGAAAGAGAAGCAAGGGCAGGAGAACTCTGAGGTTACTGTTGACGATATTGCGATGGTTGTATCCAGCTGGACTGGGGTGCCTGTATCTAAAATCGCCCAAACTGAAACCGATAAGCTTCTCAATATGGAGAGCATTCTTCACTCCCGTGTCATCGGCCAGGATGAAGCAGTTGTAGCTGTTGCAAAAGCAGTCAGACGTGCAAGAGCAGGATTAAAGGACCCGAAACGTCCAATCGGCTCATTCATTTTCTTAGGCCCTACAGGTGTAGGTAAAACAGAGCTTGCGCGGGCACTTGCTGAATCCATTTTCGGCGATGAAGAATCGATGATCAGAATCGATATGTCTGAATACATGGAAAAACACTCAACTTCAAGGCTTGTCGGTTCACCTCCGGGATATGTGGGATACGATGAAGGCGGCCAGTTAACAGAGAAAGTCAGAAGAAAACCTTACTCTGTCGTGCTTCTTGATGAGATTGAGAAAGCGCACCCTGATGTCTTCAATATCCTCCTGCAAGTTCTTGAAGACGGGCGATTGACTGATTCTAAAGGACGTACAGTCGATTTTCGCAATACCATTCTGATTATGACGTCAAACGTCGGGGCAAGTGAGCTGAAACGCAATAAGTATGTCGGCTTTAATGTTCAGGATGAGACGCAGAATCATAAAGACATGAAAGATAAAGTGATGGGTGAATTGAAACGCGCGTTCAGACCGGAGTTTATCAACCGGATTGATGAAATTATTGTCTTCCATTCACTTGAGAAGAAACACCTTACTGAAATCGTGTCATTGATGTCTGACCAATTAACGAAACGCCTGAAAGAACAGGATCTTTCTATCGAGTTGACAGATGCCGCAAAAGCGAAAGTCGCGGAAGAGGGTGTTGACTTGGAATACGGTGCCCGTCCGTTAAGAAGAGCGATTCAAAAGCATGTTGAGGACCGTTTATCCGAAGAACTTCTCAGAGGAAATATTCATAAAGGACAGCATATTGTTCTTGACGTAGAAGATGGCGAATTTGTCGTAAAAACGACTGCTAAAACGAATTAATATAGAAGACGGAAATGAGGCATACAGCATGTAAGTGTATGCCTCACTTTCATATCAAGAAATAGAACAAGGGAGAGGTCTTACACAATATATGGCTAAAACAAAATCGAAATTCATCTGCCAATCCTGCGGTTACGAGTCTCCAAAATGGATGGGGAAATGTCCGGGCTGCGGTGCTTGGAATACAATGGTGGAAGAAATGATTAAAAAAGCGCCGGCTAATCGGAGAGCGGCTTTTTCTCATTCTGTTCAAACTGTACAGAAACCTTCACCTATTACATCAATTGAAACATCAGAAGAACCCCGGGTGAAAACCCAGCTTGGCGAGTTTAACAGAGTGCTTGGCGGAGGCGTCGTGAAAGGCTCACTCGTTTTAATCGGCGGCGATCCTGGTATCGGAAAGTCAACATTATTACTGCAGGTTTCCGCTCAATTATCAGATTCCTCAAACAGTGTCCTGTATATTTCAGGGGAAGAATCAGTGAAACAAACAAAACTGAGAGCAGACCGCCTCGGCATTAATAATCCATCACTGCATGTTTTATCTGAAACCGATATGGAGTATATTTCGTCTGCTATAGAAGAGATGAATCCAGCGTTTGTCGTTGTAGACTCTATTCAAACGGTTTACCAAAGCGATATCACATCAGCTCCGGGCAGTGTATCACAAGTCAGAGAATGTACGGCTGAACTGATGAAGATTGCAAAAACAAAAGGCGTCCCGATTTTTATCGTAGGGCATGTGACGAAAGAAGGGTCTATTGCAGGGCCGAGACTGTTGGAGCATATGGTTGACACAGTTTTATATTTTGAAGGGGAACGTCACCATACTTTCCGTATTTTACGGGCTGTGAAAAACCGTTTTGGTTCTACTAATGAAATGGGCATTTTTGAAATGCGTGAAGAGGGGCTCACAGAGGTTTTGAATCCTTCAGAGATTTTCTTAGAAGAACGCTCAGCGGGATCTGCAGGCTCAAGCATAACCGCTTCTATGGAAGGTACAAGACCGATTCTCGTAGAAATCCAGGCGCTCATCTCGCCAACAAGCTTCGGCAATCCGCGGCGCATGGCAACGGGAATAGACCATAACAGAGTGTCACTGTTAATGGCTGTGTTAGAAAAAAGAGTGGGGCTGCTGCTGCAAAACCAGGATGCTTATTTAAAAGTGGCTGGCGGCGTTAAGCTTGATGAACCGGCAATTGATCTTGCCATTGCGATCAGCATCGCATCAAGCTTTAGAGATACACCTCCAAATCCTGCAGATTGTTTTATAGGAGAAGTGGGATTAACCGGAGAAGTCCGGCGGGTTTCAAGAATTGAACAGCGTGTGAAAGAAGCGGCTAAGCTTGGTTTTAAGCGCATGATCATACCCGGGGCAAATCTGGATGGATGGACAAAACCAAAAGGGATTGAGGTTATCGGAGTAGCAAATGTTGCAGAGGCGCTTCGTACTTCATTAGGAGGATAATAGATGGAAAAAGAGAAAAAAGGGGCGAAACACGAGTTAGACCTGTCATCTATATTGCAGTTTGTTGCTCCGGGTACTCCGCTCAGAGCCGGAATTGAAAATGTACTGAGAGCAAATACAGGCGGTCTGATTGTGCTTGGATATAATGATAAAGTGAAAGAAGTCGTGGATGGCGGTTTCCACATTAACACTGCTTTTTCTCCGGCGCATTTATATGAGCTGGCTAAAATGGATGGGGCGATTATTTTAAGTGATTCTGGTCAAAAGATCCTATACGCCAATACACAGCTGATGCCTGAAGCCACAATTTCTTCGTCGGAAACAGGAATGAGGCACCGCACTGCCGAAAGAGTAGCTAAGCAGACGGGCTGCCTCGTGATCGCAATTTCTGAAAGAAGAAATGTTATAACGTTATATCAGGAAAGCATGAAGTATACACTAAAAGACATAGGGTTTATCTTAACAAAAGCGAACCAAGCCATTCAAACTCTTGAAAAATATAAAACGATTCTGGACAAAACCATTAATGCACTGAATGCATTAGAGTTTGAGGAACTCGTTACATTCAGCGACGTTCTGTCAGTGATGCACCGTTACGAAATGGTATTGAGAATCAAAAATGAAATTAACATGTATATTAGGGAATTGGGGACAGAAGGTCATTTGATTAAGCTGCAGGTCATCGAACTGATTACAGATATGGAAGAAGAGGCCGCTTTATTTATTAAGGATTATGTGAAAGAAAAGATTAAAGATCCGTTTGTTCTCTTGAAAGAGCTTCAGGATATGTCCAGTTATGATCTGCTGGATGATTCCATTGTTTATAAGCTGCTCGGTTATCCGGCTTCTACAAATCTTGATGATTATGTCTTGCCTAGAGGATACAGGCTGTTAAATAAGATACCGCGTCTCCCGATGCCGATTGTTGAAAATGTGGTAGAAGCATTTGGAGTCCTTCCAAGGATTATTGAGGCGAGTGCAGAAGAATTAGATGAAGTAGAGGGAATCGGTGAAGTACGAGCCCAAAAAATCAAAAAAGGATTAAAACGACTGCAAGAAAAGCATTATTTAGACCGACAGCTGTGATTTCGGTTAAAACCTTATGAAATACGGGTATATTAATGTTGGTTTTTGTTTATTCTGATATTCGTAGGATGCATAAAACTTTATGAAATAAAAATGTTTAAAAAGGAGGTGGGGGGTATGTTAAAACGAATAGTTCAGGCGTTCTTCATTATCTTTGGCGGCGTTGTTGGTATATTTTTAATACCTGAATTGTTTGTACTGTTAAGTATACAGGACATACCTTTATTAACAAACGCATATACGTCTGCTGCAATAGGGGCAATTATCTTTTTTCTCATCAGTATATGGGGTACAGAATACGTTGTGAACTGGGTGAAGTGGATAGAGGATTCATTGTTAAAAGCGCCGGTTCCAGATTTGTTATTTGGAAGTCTTGGCTTGGTTTTTGGACTTATAATTGCTTATCTTATCGTAAATGTTATTCCTTTAGACAATATACCTTATCGTATATTCAGCACAATTATCCCTGTATTTTTGGCTTTCTTCCTCGGTTATCTCGGCTTCCAAGTGGGCTTTAAGAAAAAGGATGAATTGATCAGCCTGTTTTCTATTTCCGGCAGGATGCAAAAGAAAAAAGGAACAGGCGATGAAGAACATGAGGTTCAGGACAAGAAGCTGAAAATTTTGGACACTAGTGTTATTATTGATGGGAGAATAGCAGATATTTGCCAGACAGGTTTTTTAGAAGGAGTTATCGTCATTCCGCAGTTTGTCCTTGAGGAATTGCAGCATATTGCTGATTCTTCAGATGTTTTGAAACGGAACAGAGGACGACGCGGTCTTGATATCCTGAACCGTATTCAGAAAGAATTAGATATTGAAGTTGAGATTTATGAAGGCGACTTTGAAGATATTCAGGAGGTGGACAGCAAGCTTGTCAAACTTGCTAAGCTGACATCCGGGGTCGTCGTAACGAATGATTTTAATTTAAATAAAGTATGCGAGCTTCAGAAGGTAGCAGTATTAAACATTAATGACCTTGCCAATGCGGTCAAGCCTGTTGTGCTTCCTGGCGAGGAAATGAATGTTCAGGTCATTAAGGATGGGAAAGAGCATAATCAGGGAGTTGCCTACTTGGATGACGGTACGATGATTGTCGTTGAAGAAGGACGCAATTATATCGGCAAGCATATTGATGTGCTCGTTACAAGTGTGCTGCAGACAGCAGCGGGACGAATGATTTTTGCTAAGCCCAAGCTGTTGGAGAAGGCGCTGTAAAGGGAGAAAAAACAATGCATTATGATGTGGTCATTCCTGCAGCCGGACAGGGGAAACGGATGAAGGCAGGGAGAAATAAACTGTTCATTGAGCTAAAAGGAGACCCGGTGATCATTCACACGTTGAGAGTGTTTGACAATCACGGGCCGTGCGAAAAAATCATTTTGGTGATTAACGAGCAGGAGCGGGAGCAATTTCAGCAACTGCTGTCCGATTATCCGTTTCAAACCGCTATTGAGCTTGTGGCAGGCGGAGATGAACGCCAGCACAGTGTTTATAAAGGGCTGAAAGCCGTAAAACAAGAAAAGATTGTCCTTGTTCACGACGGGGCACGCCCTTTTATAAAGCATGCACAAATTGACGAACTGATCGCTGAAGCGGAGCAGACAGGAGCGGCCATCCTCGCTGTCCCGGTAAAAGATACGATTAAACGTGTTCAAGCTTTAAAAGTCAGTGAGACGATTGAACGTTCAAGCTTGTGGGCTGTCCAAACGCCACAAGCTTTTCGTCTTTCTTTATTGATGCAGGCTCATGCTGAGGCGGAGCATAAAGGATTTTTAGGGACGGATGACGCCAGCCTCGTGGAACAGATGGAAGGCGGTTCGGTCCGTGTTGTAGAAGGCAGCTATACGAATATTAAGCTGACAACGCCAGACGATTTGATGTCAGCTGAAGCTATCATGGAATCAGAAAGTGGGAATAAACATGTTTAGAATTGGACAAGGATTTGATGTGCATCAATTAGCGGAGGGCCGCCCTCTGATTATTGGCGGAATTGAAATCCCTTATGAAAAAGGGCTGCTCGGCCATTCTGATGCAGACGTATTGCTGCATACGGTCGCTGACGCCTGTCTTGGAGCTGTGGGAGAAGGCGACATCGGCAAGCATTTTCCTGATACTGATCCTGAGTTCAAGGACGCAGATTCTTTCAAATTACTTCAGCACGTCTGGGGGATTGTGAAACAGAAGGGTTATGTCCTTGGAAACATTGACTGCACCATCATTGCACAAAAGCCGAAGATGCTGCCGTACATAGAAGATATGAGAAAAAGAATCGCTGATGGTCTTGAGGCGGATGTTTCTCAAGTGAATGTAAAAGCAACAACGACAGAAAAGCTAGGCTTTACAGGCCGGGCGGAAGGAATAGCGGCTCAGGCGACAGTACTGATACAAAAAAGCTAACTTGTTTTGATGCGGGGTCTATTTGGTGGTAGAATAGATTCATACATTTAGCCAGAGGCCATAGATGACATGAAAGGAAGTATTTGAAAATGGGAAACGAAGTACGCGTCCGTTATGCACCGAGTCCAACCGGACATTTGCATATTGGAAATGCCAGAACGGCGCTTTTTAACTATTTATTTGCCCGCAATCAAGGCGGTAAGTTTATTATTCGTGTTGAGGACACTGATAAAAAGCGCAACATTGAGGGCGGAGAACAAAGCCAGCTGAATTATCTGAAATGGCTTGGTATTGACTGGGATGAGAGTGTGGATGTCGGCGGTGAGTACGGCCCATACCGTCAGTCAGAGCGTAACGATATCTATAAAGTATACTATGAAGAGCTTCTTGAAAAAGGGCTTGCTTATAAATGTTATTGTACGGAAGAAGAACTGGAAAAAGAGCGTGAAGAGCAAATTGCCCGCGGAGAAATGCCGCGTTATTCCGGAAAACATAGAGACCTGACTCCGGAAGAACAGGAGAAATTTATCGCTGAAGGCAGAAAGCCGAGTATTCGGTTCCGCGTGCCGGAAGGAAAAGTCATTGCCTTCAACGATATCGTAAAAGGTGAAATTTCTTTCGAATCAGATGGCATTGGCGACTTTGTTATTGTGAAAAAGGATGGAACGCCGACTTACAACTTCGCAGTAGCGATTGATGACTACTTAATGAAAATGACACACGTGCTGCGCGGTGAGGATCATATTTCTAACACACCGAAACAAATTATGATTTATCAAGCATTCGGATGGGATGTTCCTCAGTTCGGACACATGACGCTGATTGTAAATGAAAGCCGCAAAAAGCTCAGCAAACGTGATGAATCCATTATTCAATTCATCGAGCAATACGAAGAGCTTGGCTACCTGCCAGAAGCGCTGTTCAACTTTATCGGCCTGCTGGGCTGGTCACCGGTTGGAGAAGAAGAGCTTTTCACAAAAGAGCAGTTTATTGAAATTTTTGATGTAAACCGTTTATCTAAATCACCAGCTTTGTTTGATATGCATAAGCTAAAATGGGTTAACAACCAATATGTGAAGAAGCTGGATCTTGATCAGGTTGTTGAACTGACGCTTCCGCATTTGCAAAAAGCCGGCAAAGTTGGCACTGAGCTTTCTGCTGAGAAACAAGAATGGGTTCGCAAACTGATTTCCCTGTATCATGAGCAGCTAAGCTACGGTGCGGAAATTGTTGAGCTGACTGATTTGTTCTTTACGGATGAGATCGAGTATAATCAAGAAGCAAAAGCTGTTCTGGAAGAGGAACAGGTTCCTGAAGTGCTCAGCACATTCGCTGCGAAGCTTGAAGAGCTTGAGGAGTTTACTCCGGATAACATCAAAGCATCGATCAAAGCAGTGCAGAAAGAAACTGGCCATAAAGGGAAAAAACTGTTTATGCCGATCCGTGTTGCTGTAACAGGGCAAACTCACGGTCCGGAACTGCCGCAATCAATTGAATTGATCGGTAAAGAGACTGCGATTCAGCGTTTAAAAAACATCTAAATAGATGATTGTTGACAGGGAAGAGTATAAAGCTTCAGGCCTTTACAGAAAGGATCTTCGTTGGCTGAGAGAGATCCATGAGCCGGGTTTTAGAAGTGCGCCCTTAAGACCTTTGAAGAACATTTTTCGGAATCAGTATTCAAAGGCGGCTGCCGTCGTTACAGGCTGAAGTTGGAAAAGCAGAAATCTGCTTTTCAAACAGAGTGGAACCGCGCGGTTAAAGCGTCTCTGTCATGTTTACATGCAGAGGCGCTTTTTTTATTGGGCAAAGAGGAAATCAGATAGAGAAATGGGGGGAAGCATGTGTTTTTTAGAATGCTCAAAGAAGACATTGATACTGTGTTCGATCAAGATCCTGCAGCAAGAAGCTATTTTGAAGTGATTTTAACTTATTCCGGTTTACATGCTATATGGTCGCATCGGATTGCACATGCTTTATATAAACGAAAATTTTATTTCCTTGCACGCCTTATATCTCAGGTAAGCCGATTTTTTACCGGGATCGAAATCCACCCTGGTGCTACAATCGGGAGCAGATTTTTTATAGACCACGGCATGGGGGTTGTCATTGGGGAGACATGCGAAATCGGCAATAACGTAACCGTTTTTCAGGGGGTTACCCTCGGGGGAACGGGGAAAGAAAAGGGAAAAAGGCATCCAACGATTAAAGATGACGCATTGATAGCCACAGGTGCTAAAGTGCTCGGTTCTATTACGGTCGGTGAAGGCTCAAAGATTGGTGCTGGCTCAGTCGTGCTGCATGATGTTCCTGATTTTTCAACAGTTGTCGGCATCCCTGGGCGGGTTGTTGTACAAAATGGAAAAAAAGTAAGACGCGATTTAAACCATCAGGATTTGCCCGATCCGGTTGCTGATCGCTTTAAGTCTTTGGAACAGCAGATTTTAGAGCTGAAGGCAGAACTTGAAGACAGAAAAGAAAGGATCAATCAAAAATGACAATCACACTTTATAATACATTGACTAGACAGAAAGAAACGTTTGTTCCGCTTGAAGAGGGAAAAGTGAAAATGTACGTATGCGGACCGACAGTTTACAATTACATTCACATCGGGAATGCGCGTCCGGCTATCGTATACGATACGGTTCGAAACTATCTGGAGTATAAAGGCTATGATGTGCAGTATGTCTCTAACTTCACAGACGTAGACGATAAATTAATTAAAGCGGCAAATGAGCTTGGTGAGGATGTGCCTGCCATTTCAGAGCGTTTTATTAATGCATATTTTGAAGATGTAGGTGCGCTTGGCTGCCGAAAAGCCGACCTTCACCCGCGAGTGATGGAAAACATGGATGCTATTATCGAATTCGTCGATCAGCTCGTGAAAAAGGGTTACGCCTATGAATCAGAAGGTGACGTTTATTTTAAAACAAGAGCATTTGAAGGGTACGGAAAGCTTTCTCAGCAATCAATTGATGAACTGAGATCAGGTGCACGCATCCGAGTCGGCGAGAAAAAAGAAGATGCTCTTGATTTTGCATTGTGGAAAGCGGCGAAAGAAGGAGAAATTTCTTGGGATAGCCCTTGGGGCAAAGGACGACCGGGCTGGCACATTGAGTGCTCAGCGATGGTGAAAAAGTATTTGGGTGACCAAATTGATATCCATGCTGGCGGACAGGATTTAACCTTCCCTCACCATGAAAACGAAATTGCGCAATCAGAAGCGCTGACAGGCAAAACGTTTGCGAAGTACTGGCTCCATAATGGCTATATCAATATTGATAATGAAAAAATGTCAAAGTCACTGGGCAATTTTGTGCTTGTGCATGACATTATTAAACAGCATGATCCGCAGCTTTTGAGATTCTTTATGCTTTCTGTTCATTATCGCCATCCGATTAACTATTCAGAAGAGCTTCTGGAGAATACGAAAAGCGCGTTTAACCGCTTAAAAACAGCGTACAGCAACCTTCAGCACCGTCTGAACAGCAGTACGAATTTAACGGAAGATGACGATCAATGGCTGGAGAAAATAGAAGAGCACCGCAAAGCATTCGAAGAAGCGATGGACGATGACTTTAATACGGCGAATGCCATTTCTGTCTTGTTCGACTTAGCGAAGCATGCCAATTATTATCTTCAGAAAGACCATACGGCAGATCATGTGATTAAGGCATTTATCGAGATGTTTGACCGCATTGTGTCTGTTCTCGGTTTTTCATTGGGTGAGCAGGAACTTCTCGATCAAGAGATTGAAGACTTAATCGAAAAAAGAAACGAAGCGCGGCGGAATCGCGATTTTGCATTGTCAGACCAGATCCGCGACCAGCTGAAAAGCATGAATATCATTCTTGAAGATACTGCTCAAGGCACTCGCTGGAAACGGGGAGAATAACGAATGCTTGATTTTGAAACGATAAAAGACTCAAAGCAGCTTAACGGTCTTGCGCTTGCTTATATAGGTGATGCCATTTTTGAAGTGTATGTAAGGCATCACCTGCTTAAGCAGGGTTTTACCAAACCAAATGATCTTCATAAGAAATCAAGCCGGATCGTTTCGGCAAAATCACAGGCTCAGATCCTATTTTATCTGCAGGATCAATCATTTTTTACAGAAGAAGAGGAAGCGGTGCTGAAAAGAGGCAGAAATGCCAAGTCGGGAACAACACCTAAAAATACAGATGTTCAGACGTACCGCTATAGTACAGCATTTGAAGCGGTGCTGGGCTATCTTTTTCTAGAGAAAAAAGAGGAAAGACTTAGTCAGCTCGTTGCCGAAGCTATACAATTTGGGACGTCAGGGAGGAAAACAAATGAGTCAGCAACATGATTACGTCATAGGGAAAAATGCAGTGATTGAGACGTTAAAATCAGATCGGAAGCTGTATAAGCTGTGGATGGCGGAAAACACTGTAAAGGGACAAGCGCAGCAGGTGATTGAGCTTGCGAAAAAGCAGGGTATCACAATTCAGTATGTCCCGAGAAAAAAACTCGATCAAATGGTGACAGGGCAGCATCAAGGCGTAGTGGCACAGGTTGCTGCGTATGAATATGCAGAACTGGACGATTTATATAAAGCAGCCGAAGAAAGAAATGAACAGCCTTTCTTCCTCATTCTGGACGAGCTTGAAGACCCTCATAACCTCGGTTCCATTATGAGAACGGCTGATGCGGCCGGCGCCCATGGCATCGTGATTCCAAAGCGGAGAGCTGTCGGACTGACGACAACAGTGGCAAAAGCTTCAACAGGGGCAATTGAGCATATTCCTGTAGTAAGAGTCACCAATTTGGCGCGGACGTTGGAAGACATGAAAGAGCGTGGTATCTGGGTTGTCGGAACGGACGCATCCGCGCGTGAGGATTACCGCAATATGGACGGCAATATGCCCCTGGCTTTAGTCATCGGAAGCGAAGGAAAAGGCATGGGCCGCCTTATTAAAGAAAAGTGTGATTTTCTCATTAATCTCCCGATGGCCGGGAAGGTAACTTCACTGAATGCATCTGTTGCGGCTGGTCTTTTGATGTATGAAGTTTACCGGAAACGAAACCCTCTGGGGGAATAAAGACCCATGGATATCCTGTTAGTAGACGGATACAACATGATTGGAGCCTGGCCGCAGCTGAAGGATTTAAAAGCGAACAGTTTTGAAGAGGCGAGAGACGTACTGATTCAGAAAATGGCGGAATATCAATCGTATACAGGAAACAGGGTAATTGTTGTTTTTGACGCGCATCTCGTTAAAGGGCTTGAGAAAAAACAGACCAACCACAGGGTTGAAGTGATTTTTACAAAAGAAAATGAGACGGCTGATGAGCGGATTGAAAAGCTTGCTCAGGCTTTGAATAATATTGCGACTCAAATACATGTTGCAACCTCTGACTACACTGAGCAGTGGGCGATTTTCGGACAGGGGGCATTGCGAAAATCGGCCCGGGAGCTTTTGAGAGAGGTAGAGGCGATTGAAAGGCGAATAGAGAGACGGGTAAGAAAAATCACTTCCGAAAAGCCGGCGGGTAAAATTGCTTTATCGGAAGAGGTTTTGAAAACGTTTGAAAAGTGGAGACGCGGGGAATTAGATTAAGTTGACGCTTTTTTGCCCAATACTGTATAATATTTCTATCTACGTGCGCCGGGGGGATCGGAGTGAATCTACAGAACAGCAAGGGAAAACTCAATAAAGAGCAGTTTTGCCAGTTGGAGGACGAGCAGGTCATTGAAAAGGTTCATGTTGGGGACAGTGATGCGTTAGATTACTTGATTACGAAGTACCGAAACTTTGTTCGCGCTAAAGCAAGATCCTATTTTTTAATAGGAGCGGACAGAGAGGATATTGTTCAGGAAGGTATGATAGGCCTCTATAAGTCTATTCGTGACTTCAAAGAGGACAAGCTTACCTCATTCAAAGCTTTCGCAGAGTTATGTATCACCCGCCAAATTATTACCGCAATAAAGACAGCTACTCGCCAGAAACATATTCCTTTGAATTCCTACGTCTCATTAGATAAACCGATTTTTGATGAAGAATCAGACCGAACGCTGCTTGATGTCATTTCAGGAGCGAAAACCTTAAATCCAGAGGAAATGATTATCAATCAAGAAGAATTCGATGATATTGAAATGAAAATGGGAGAACTATTAAGTGATTTAGAGAGAAAAGTACTTGTCCTATATCTCGATGGTAGAAGTTATCAAGAGATTTCCGATGAGCTGAATCGCCATGTGAAATCGATCGACAATGCCCTTCAGCGTGTGAAACGCAAGCTGGAGAAGTACTTGGAAATTCGTGAAATCAGTTTATAATAGGGATTTATGTAATATTGACAGTATTTTTCTGACTATGATATGTTACTAAAGATAAGAACTAATGTCTATTTAGAAAAAGGTGTAATGACATGAGAAAAAAGATTACGTTAGCGTGCAAAACATGCGGAAACCGTAATTATACGACAATGAAGAGCTCTGCATCAGCGGCTGAGCGATTAGAAGTAAAGAAATACTGCAATACTTGCAATTCACATACAGCTCATCTTGAGACAAAATAGTGTTTGCGCTTTTAAATTGTGGAGGTCTTTTACATGCGTATTATGAGATTCTTTAAAGATGTTGGGAAAGAAATGAAAAAGGTAAGCTGGCCTAAAGGAAAAGAGTTAACGCGTTATACCATTACGGTGATTTCAACAGTTATCTTTTTTATTATCTTTTTTGCCCTCCTTGACACAGGAATTTCTCAATTAATTCGTTTAATAGTTGAATAATGATCAGCAATACGTGCTATAATAGATCATAATATCACTTGCCAAAACCCGTTCAGCGGGTTTTTTATTGTGGCTTAAAATGAAAGTCATCATAGGCTTGCTGCCTATTTTTTTGAGCGTTATGGTAATTCACTAAAACCAAATGCGGGGAGGGAAGGACTGGACAGTCCTGAAGAGAATGGAAAAGAATTGGTATGTTGTTCACACGTACTCTGGTTATGAGAATAAAGTAAAAGCCAACTTGGAAAAACGTGTTGAATCAATGGGGATGCAGGATAAAATTTTTCGTGTAGTCGTACCTGAGGAAGAAGAAACCGATATCAAAAACGGCAAGAAAAAAGTAGTGAAAAAGAAAGTATTCCCTGGTTATGTGCTTGTTGAAATTGTAATGACAGACGACTCTTGGTATGTTGTCCGCAACACGCCGGGTGTTACGGGATTCGTAGGGTCTGCCGGGTCTGGTTCAAAACCGACGGCGCTGCTTCCGGGCGAAGCAGAAACCATTTTGAAGAGAATGGGCATGGACGAACGCAAAACGGATATTGACTTTGAACTGAAAGAGACAGTGAAAGTGATAGACGGGCCTTTTGCGAACTTTACAGGATCAATTGAAGAGATTGATTATGATAAAAGCAAGGTCAAAGTTTTCGTTAATATGTTCGGCCGTGAAACGCCGGTTGAGCTGGAATTTACCCAAATCGATAAATTGTAATGTGAAAAAACTTGAAATTGCTATATATAAATGATAATATAGCAAAGGTACGTCTTGGACTTATCCAAGGCAACTAGCTTGATATTTCATCATTCATATAAAGAATGAAACCTTGAGTGGGAGGGTTTACCCTATTACCACATCACGGACTTAAGGAGGTGTGTCTCGTGGCTAAAAAAGTAGTAAAAGTTGTAAAATTGCAAATTCCTGCTGGAAAAGCTAACCCAGCACCACCAGTTGGACCTGCACTTGGTCAAGCCGGTGTTAACATCATGGGATTCTGTAAGGAGTTTAACGCTCGTACAGCTGACCAAGCTGGTTTAATCATTCCTGTTGAAATTTCGGTTTACGAAGACCGTTCATTTACATTTATTACAAAAACTCCACCTGCTGCAGTATTGCTTAAAAAAGCAGCTGGAATTGAGTCTGGTTCTGGTGAACCAAACCGTAATAAAGTGGCAACCGTTAAGCGCGATAAAGTACGCGAAATCGCTGAAACGAAAATGCCTGACTTAAACGCAGCAGACGTTGAAGCGGCAATGCGCATGGTTGAAGGTACTGCCCGCAGTATGGGTATTGTAATCGAGGATTAATTTGTTTCTTGTCGGGTTGCGAGTTTTCACAAGTTCGCAACCCTTATTCGTGGGAGGTTATTCCGCTATAACCACATAAGGAGGAAATTTTAAAATGGCTAAAAAAGGTAAAAAGTACGTTGAAGCTGCTAAGCTTGTAGAACGTTCAAAAGCTTACGACGTTTCTGAAGCAGTAGCTCTCGTTAAAAAAACAAACACAGCTAAATTCGACGCTACAGTTGAAGTGGCTTTTCGTCTAGGGGTTGACACTCGTAAAAACGATCAGCAAATCCGTGGAGCAGTCGTGCTTCCAAACGGAACTGGTAAAACTCAGCGCGTTCTCGTTTTCGCAAAAGGCGAAAAAGCGAAAGAAGCTGAAGCTGCTGGTGCAGATTTCGTTGGCGATACTGACTACATCAACAAAATTCAACAAGGCTGGTTCGATTTCGATGTAATCGTAGCTACACCTGACATGATGGGTGAAGTTGGTAAAATCGGTCGTGTGCTTGGACCAAAAGGTTTAATGCCAAACCCTAAAACTGGTACAGTTACTTTCGAAGTTGAAAAAGCAATCGGCGAAATCAAAGCTGGTAAAGTTGAATACCGTGCTGATAAAGCTGGAAACATTCATGTTCCTATCGGTAAAGTTTCTTTCGAGGACGAAAAACTTGTTGAGAACTTCACAACAATGTACGATACAATCCTGAAAGCTAAACCTGCTGCAGCTAAAGGCGTTTACGTGAAAAACGTTGCTGTAACATCTACTATGGGACCTGGTGTCAAAGTAGACGCTTCAACTTTTAACGTAAAATAATATTGACATGACAACAACATTCTGATATGATTCAAAATGTTGTAAAATAGAATATCATTTATACCGTAGACAGTAGGGGCCTAACCGCTTAATCATCCTACCGAGGTGTATATTATCACAGCTATTACGTTACGTATGCTTGTATATACAGCCTCCATGTCTCATGGAGGCTTTTTATATGGAATCCGTCGTCTCGGTCGTGATCACCTAACGGTATAAGTGTTACACAAGAATCTACAGGAGGTGTAACCATGAGCAGCGCAATTGATACAAAAAAAGTTGTTGTTGAAGAAATTGCTTCTAAACTGAAAGAAAGCAAATCAACGATCATCGTTGATTATCGCGGACTTAACGTTTCTGAAGTAACAGAACTTCGTAAACAGCTTCGCGAAGCTAACGTTGAGTTCAAAGTTTACAAAAATACGATGACTCGCCGTGCGGTTGAACAAGCTGAGCTTAATGGTTTGAATGATTTCTTAACTGGACCGAACGCGATCGCATTCAGCACTGAAGATGTTGTCGCTCCGGCTAAAGTTCTTAATGACTTCGCTAAAAATCATGAAGCTCTTGAAATCAAAGCTGGCGTTATCGAAGGTAAAGTTTCTACTGTTGAAGAAGTGAAAGCTCTTGCTGAACTTCCATCACGCGAAGGCTTGCTTTCTATGTTGCTTAGCGTACTTCAAGCTCCAGTTCGCAACTTTGCTCTTGCTACAAAAGCTGTGGCAGAACAAAAAGAAGAACAAGGTGCTTAATCTAATCAGTTTTTCATAAATTAAAACAAAAATGGAGGAATTACAAATGGCTTTAAATATCGAAGAAATCATTGCTTCCGTTAAAGAAGCAACTGTACTTGAATTGAACGACCTAGTAAAAGCAATCGAAGAAGAATTTGGCGTAACTGCTGCTGCTCCTGTAGCTGTAGCTGGCGGAGCTGCTGCAGGCGGAGCTGCTGAAGAGCAAAGCGAATTCGATCTTATCCTTGCTGGTGCAGGATCTCAAAAAATCAAAGTTATCAAAGTTGTACGTGAAATCACTGGTCTTGGCTTGAAAGAAGCTAAAGAACTTGTTGACAACACTCCAAAACCTCTTAAAGAAGGTATTGCTAAAGAAGAAGCTGAAGAGCTTAAAGCTAAACTTGAAGAAGTTGGCGCTTCTGTAGAAGTTAAGTAATCTTCACTTACCTGAGGGGAAGCTCGCTTTTATGAGGCGAGCTTTTTCTTTGCCATTCTTTAAGACATGAAAAAAAGGAGGTTCTAATAATGAGTGAGCATTATTATTCAGAAAAACCTTCAGTAAAAAGCAACAAGCAAACCTGGTCTTTTAGGCTTCGGAATAAAGATTTCACATTTACCAGCGACAGCGGGGTTTTTTCTAAAAAAGAAGTTGATTTCGGTTCCCGTTTGCTGATTGATTCTTTTGAAGAGCCTGAAGTTGAGGGCGGCATTCTGGATGTAGGCTGCGGGTACGGCCCGATTGGTCTATCGCTTGCCAGCGCCTTTAAAGACCGGACCATCCACATGATTGACGTTAATGAAAGAGCTGTAGAGCTATCAAATGAAAATGCGGAACAAAACGGAATAACAAACGTTAAGATTTATCAAAGTGATTTGTTTTCGAATGTTGATTCTGCTCAAACATTTGCTTCTATTCTTACAAATCCCCCAATCCGAGCCGGAAAAAAAGTTGTCCATGCTATCTTTGAGAAAAGCGCTGAACACTTAAAAGCTTCAGGTGAGTTGTGGATCGTCATACAGAAAAAGCAAGGCGCGCCTTCTGCCATTGAAAAACTCGAGGAACTGTTCGGTGAAGTTTCTGTTGTTCAAAAAAAGAAAGGCTATTATATCATAAAAGCAAAAAAAGTTTGACTCGGTATTTTAGCTATGTTAACATTATAAAATGCCAATGTATATATTTTGCTTGATATGATGAATTGTCAATATCTATGTATAAATTATACAAGTATGGAAATGCTAATAAAATCGGTATTTGTTTTTGGATGTGGTTTTCTTAATTAGAAACCCTTTTTTCTTTTGTCTTGTAAAAGTATTTCTTTCTTTGGAAGAAATGCTTATTACACATATAATACGCATGATTTGAGGGGTGAATCAGTTGACAGGTCAACTAGTTCAGTATGGACGACACCGCCAGCGCAGAAGCTATGCTCGCATTAGCGAAGTGTTAGAATTACCAAATCTCATTGAAATTCAAACCTCTTCTTATCAGTGGTTTCTTGATGAGGGTCTTAGAGAGATGTTTCAAGACATATCGCCAATTGAGGATTTCACTGGTAACCTCTCTCTTGAGTTCATTGATTATAGTTTAGGTGATCCTAAATATCCTGTAGAGGAATCAAAAGAACGCGATGTGACTTACTCAGCTCCGCTAAGAGTGAAGGTTCGTTTGATTAACAAAGAAACTGGAGAGGTAAAAGACCAAGATGTCTTCATGGGTGATTTCCCTATTATGACAGACACAGGTACTTTTATCATTAACGGTGCGGAACGTGTTATCGTTTCCCAGCTTGTTCGGTCTCCAAGTGTATATTTCAGTGGTAAAGTAGACAAAAACGGTAAAAAAGGTTTTACCGCAACTGTCATTCCAAACCGTGGCGCATGGTTAGAATACGAAACTGATGCGAAAGATGTTGTTTATGTCCGCATTGATCGCACACGTAAGTTGCCGGTTACGGTTCTTTTGCGTGCTCTCGGCTTCGGTTCCGATCAAGAGATTCTTGATCTCGTAGGAGAAAACGAATACCTGCGAAATACACTTGATAAAGACAACACAGAAAACAGCGACAAAGCGCTGCTTGAAATTTACGAGCGTCTCCGTCCAGGAGAGCCGCCTACAGTAGAAAATGCGAAAAGCTTGCTTGATTCTCGTTTCTTTGATCCGAAACGATACGATCTTGCTAATGTAGGACGCTATAAAATTAACAAAAAACTTCATATTAAGAATCGCCTCTTTAATCAGAGACTTGCTGAAACGCTTGTTGACCCTGAAACAGGAGAAATCCTGGCTGAAAAAGGTCAGATTCTTGATAGAAGAACACTTGATAAGGTACTGCCATACTTAGAAAACGGAATCGGTTTCAGAAAGCTGTACCCGAATGGCGGCGTTGTTGAAGATGAAGTGACTCTTCAATCGATTAAAATCTATGCTCCGACTGATCAAGAAGGAGAACAGGTTATTAATGTAATCGGCAATGCTTACATTGAAGAAGAGATTAAAAACATCACGCCTGCTGATATTATTTCTTCTATCAGCTACTTCTTCAACCTGCTGCACGGAGTAGGCGACACAGATGATATCGATCATCTTGGAAACCGCCGTTTACGTTCTGTAGGTGAGCTTCTCCAAAACCAATTCCGTATCGGTTTAAGCCGTATGGAGCGTGTGGTTCGTGAGAGAATGTCTATTCAAGATACGAATACAATTACACCTCAGCAGCTGATCAACATTCGTCCTGTTATTGCGTCCATTAAAGAGTTCTTTGGAAGCTCTCAGCTTTCTCAATTCATGGACCAGACGAACCCGCTTGCTGAATTAACACATAAGCGCCGTCTGTCAGCATTAGGACCGGGCGGATTAACACGTGAGCGTGCCGGAATGGAAGTGCGTGATGTTCACTACTCCCACTATGGCCGTATGTGTCCGATTGAAACGCCTGAGGGCCCTAATATCGGTTTGATCAACTCACTTTCATCATATGCAAAAGTAAACCGTTTTGGTTTCATCGAAACGCCATATCGCCGTGTTGATCCTGAAACAGGAAAGGTAACGGGCAGAATCGATTACTTAACTGCTGATGAAGAGGATAACTATGTTGTCGCTCAAGCGAACGCTCGTCTTGATGACGAAGGTGCATTTATTGATGACAGCATCGTAGCCCGTTTCCGCGGGGAGAACACCGTTGTTGCCAGAAACCGTGTGGACTACATGGATGTATCGCCTAAGCAGGTTGTTTCTGCTGCGACTGCATGTATCCCGTTCTTAGAAAATGATGACTCCAACCGTGCCCTCATGGGAGCGAACATGCAGCGTCAGGCTGTGCCTTTGATGCAGCCGGAAGCGCCATTCGTTGGAACTGGTATGGAATACGTATCAGGTAAAGACTCTGGTGCCGCTGTTATTTGTAAACACCCTGGTATCGTTGAGCGCGTAGAAGCGAAAAACGTTTGGGTTCGCCGTTATGAAGAAGTAGACGGTCAAAAAGTAAAAGGAAACTTGGATAAATACAGCATGCTGAAATTTGTCCGCTCTAACCAAGGAACGTGCTACAACCAGCGTCCGATCGTAAGTGTCGGCGATGAAGTAGTAAAAGGAGAAATCCTTGCTGACGGTCCTTCTATGGAGCTTGGTGAACTTGCACTTGGCCGTAACGTAATGGTCGGCTTCATGACATGGGATGGCTACAACTATGAGGATGCCATCATCATGAGTGAACGTCTTGTGAAGGATGATGTTTATACATCTATCCATATTGAAGAATATGAATCAGAAGCACGTGATACGAAACTTGGACCTGAAGAAATCACTCGCGATATTCCAAACGTCGGAGAAGATGCGCTTCGCAATCTTGATGACCGCGGAATCATCCGTATTGGGGCAGAAGTAAAAGACGGAGATCTTCTTGTTGGTAAAGTAACGCCTAAAGGTGTAACGGAACTGACTGCTGAAGAACGCCTTCTTCACGCCATCTTTGGTGAAAAAGCCCGTGAGGTTCGTGATACTTCTCTTCGTGTGCCTCACGGCGGCGGCGGAATTATCCACGACGTTAAAGTCTTCAACCGTGAAGACGGAGACGAACTTCCTCCAGGTGTAAACCAGTTGGTACGCGTATATATCGTTCAGAAACGTAAGATTTCTGAAGGGGATAAAATGGCCGGTCGTCACGGTAACAAAGGTGTTATCTCTAAGATTCTTCCTGAAGAGGATATGCCTTACCTTCCTGACGGCACACCAATTGACATCATGCTTAACCCGCTGGGCGTACCATCACGTATGAACATCGGGCAGGTACTGGAGCTTCATATGGGTATGGCCGCTCGTTACCTCGGCATTCACATTGCGTCTCCTGTATTTGACGGAGCGCGAGAAGAGGATGTTTGGGAAACACTTGAAGAAGCCGGCATGTCTCGTGACGCCAAAACGGTGCTTTACGACGGGCGTACTGGAGAGCCGTTTGATAACCGCGTGTCTGTCGGTATCATGTACATGATCAAACTGGCTCACATGGTTGACGATAAACTTCATGCACGCTCTACAGGTCCTTACTCACTTGTTACGCAGCAGCCTCTTGGCGGTAAAGCGCAATTTGGCGGACAGCGTTTTGGTGAGATGGAGGTTTGGGCACTTGAAGCTTATGGTGCAGCTTACACTCTTCAAGAAATTCTGACTGTTAAGTCCGATGACGTGGTTGGACGTGTGAAAACATACGAAGCCATCGTTAAAGGCGATAACGTTCCAGAACCAGGTGTTCCGGAATCATTCAAAGTATTAATCAAAGAACTTCAAAGCTTAGGTATGGATGTCAAAATCCTTTCCGGTGATGAAGAAGAAATAGAAATGAGAGACTTAGAAGACGAAGAAGATGCGAAACAAGCTGACGGCCTGGCATTATCGGGTGATGAAGAGCCGGAAGAAACAGCATCTGCAGACGTTGAACGCGATGTAGTAACAAAAGAATAATCTCTAGTTATAAAGGCAAGTGACATCGGTTAATCCGAAGATAATAAGGGAGGTAGGCCCCTTGCTAGATGTGAACAATTTTGAGTATATGAACATCGGTCTTGCTTCACCGGATAAAATCCGTTCATGGTCTTTTGGTGAAGTGAAAAAGCCTGAAACGATAAACTATCGTACGTTAAAACCTGAAAAGGACGGTCTATTCTGCGAACGCATTTTCGGACCGACTAAGGACTGGGAATGTCATTGCGGGAAGTACAAGCGAGTTCGTTATAAAGGCGTAGTTTGTGACCGCTGCGGAGTCGAAGTAACACGGGCTAAAGTCCGTCGTGAGAGAATGGGGCACATTGAACTGGCTGCCCCAGTTTCCCACATTTGGTATTTCAAAGGTATTCCAAGCCGTATGGGTCTTGTGCTGGATATGTCACCTCGTGCTTTAGAAGAAGTCATTTACTTTGCTTCTTACGTTGTAACTGATCCGGCAAATACACCGCTTGAAAAGAAACAGCTTCTGTCTGAGAAAGAATACCGTGCATATCTCGATAAATACGGTAATAAATTCCAAGCTTCGATGGGTGCAGAAGCGATTCATAAACTTCTTCAAGATATCGATCTTGTAAAAGAAGTTGATATGTTAAAAGAAGAGCTGAAGACATCACAAGGGCAGCGTCGTACTCGTGCGATCAAACGCCTTGAAGTTTTAGAAGCCTTCCGTAACTCAGGAAACAAGCCTTCTTGGATGATCCTTGATGTGCTTCCTGTTATTCCTCCTGAGCTTAGACCGATGGTTCAGCTAGATGGCGGACGTTTTGCGACTTCTGATCTGAACGACCTTTATCGTCGTGTCATCAACCGTAACAATCGTTTGAAACGTCTTTTGGATCTTGGTGCGCCTAGCATCATCGTTCAAAACGAAAAACGTATGCTTCAAGAGGCTGTCGATGCTCTAATTGACAACGGCCGCCGCGGACGACCTGTAACAGGTCCTGGTAACAGACCGTTGAAATCTCTTTCTCACATGCTGAAAGGGAAGCAAGGCCGTTTCCGTCAAAACCTTCTTGGTAAGCGTGTCGATTACTCCGGACGTTCTGTAATCGTCGTTGGTCCTCATTTGAAAATGTACCAATGCGGATTACCGAAGGAAATGGCGCTTGAACTTTTCAAACCTTTCGTTATGAAAGAACTTGTTGAAAAAGGTCTTGCACACAACATTAAGAGTGCGAAACGTAAAATTGAGCGCGTACAGCCTGAAGTATGGGATGTACTGGAATCAGTTATTAAGGAGCATCCGGTACTTCTGAACCGTGCCCCTACACTTCACAGATTGGGTATCCAAGCGTTTGAACCAACGCTTGTTGAAGGACGCGCAATCCGTCTTCACCCGCTCGTATGTACAGCTTACAACGCTGACTTTGACGGTGACCAAATGGCGGTTCACGTACCATTATCTGCTGAAGCACAAGCTGAAGCACGCATCCTGATGCTTGCCGCTCAAAACATCTTGAACCCTAAAGATGGTAAACCGGTTGTAACACCGTCTCAGGATATGGTACTGGGTAACTATTACCTGACACTTGAGCGTGCCGGTGCTGTCGGTGAAGGTATGGTCTTCAAGAATACAGACGAAGCGCTTCTTGCTTATCAAAACGGATATGTTCACCTTCATACGAGAGTAGCTGTTGCAGCTAACTCCCTTAAGAATGTGACATTTACCGAAGAACAGCGCTCAAAATTGTTAATTACAACTGTTGGTAAGCTTGTCTTCAATGAAATTCTTCCAGAATCATTCCCTTACATGAATGAACCAACGAAGAGCAACATTGAAGAGAAAACACCTGACCGTTTCTTCTTAGAAAAAGGTGCCGATGTAAAAGCTGTCATTGAAAAGCAACCAATCAATGCACCGTTTAAAAAAGGCATTCTGGGTAAAATCATCGCGGAAATCTTTAAACGATTCCACATTACGGAAACGTCTAAAATGCTTGACCGCATGAAAAACCTAGGTTTCAGATATTCAACAAAAGCTGGTATTACAGTTGGGGTTTCAGACATCGTCGTTCTCGATGATAAACAAGAAATTCTTGAGGAAGCGCAAAGCAAAGTTGACAACGTTATGAAACAGTTCCGCCGCGGTCTTATCACTGAAGAAGAACGCTATGAGAGAGTCATCTCTATCTGGAGTTCTGCAAAAGATGTTATCCAAGGCAAACTGATGAAATCACTCGATGAACTCAACCCGATTTACATGATGAGTGACTCTGGTGCCCGTGGTAACGCGTCTAACTTTACGCAGCTTGCCGGAATGCGCGGTCTGATGGCCAACCCGGCTGGACGTATCATTGAGTTGCCGATCAAATCAAGTTTCCGTGAAGGTCTGACAGTATTGGAGTACTTTATCTCCACTCACGGTGCGCGTAAAGGTCTTGCCGATACCGCCCTTAAAACTGCTGATTCAGGTTACCTTACTCGCCGTCTCGTTGATGTTGCACAGGATGTTATCATCCGTGAAACGGATTGCGGAACTGATCGAGGCATTCTTGCTCAGCCTCTTAAAGAAGGCACTGAAACAATTGAACGCTTAGAAGAACGCTTAATCGGCCGTTTTGCACGAAAACAAGTGAAGCACCCTGAAACAGGTGAAGTGCTTGTAAATGAAAACGAACTGATCGATGAAGATAAAGCACTGGAGATTGTGGAAGCCGGCATTGAAGAAGTGTGGATCCGTTCTGCCTTCACATGTAATACGCCTCATGGTGTATGTAAACGATGCTATGGCCGAAATCTTGCAACTGGCTCTGATGTTGAAGTCGGTGAAGCTGTCGGTATCATTGCTGCCCAATCAATCGGTGAGCCTGGTACACAGTTAACAATGCGTACCTTCCATACAGGCGGGGTTGCCGGAGACGATATCACACAAGGTCTTCCGCGTATCCAAGAGCTTTTCGAAGCGCGTAATCCGAAAGGGCAGGCAACAATTACTGAAATCGACGGTACAGTTGTTGAAATTAATGAAGTTCGAGATAAGCAACAGGAAGTTGTGGTTCAAGGCGCAGTGGAAACACGTTCTTATACGGCACCTTATAACTCCCGCCTGAAAGTAGCGGAAGGAGATAAAATTACTCGAGGCCAAGTACTGACAGAAGGTTCAATCGATCCGAAAGAGCTTCTTAAAGTGACTGACCTGACTACTGTTCAAGAGTATCTTCTCCATGAGGTTCAAAAGGTTTATCGTATGCAAGGTGTTGAAATCGGCGATAAACACGTAGAGGTAATGGTTCGCCAGATGCTTCGCAAAGTCCGTGTGATTGACGCCGGTGACACTGATGTGCTTCCGGGTACATTGCTTGATATCCACCAATTTACTGAAGCAAACAAAAAGGTATTGCTTGAAGGCAATCGTCCTGCTACAGGCCGTCCTGTCTTGCTCGGTATTACAAAAGCATCTCTTGAAACTGATTCATTCTTATCTGCTGCTTCCTTCCAGGAAACAACACGTGTCCTGACAGACGCAGCGATCAAAGGTAAGCGTGATGAGCTCCTCGGCTTGAAAGAGAATGTTATCATCGGTAAACTTGTTCCGGCTGGTACAGGTATGATGAAATACCGTAAAGTAAAACCAGTTTCAAATGTTCAGCCATCTGAAGACATGGTTCCGGTTGAATAAATAATGTAAATCTGCTGAGAGACTGCCAAAACAGTCTTTCAGCAGATATATTTAATAAAAAATCACTCTATGAGAAGAACGAAACTAAAAAACGTCATACCTTGTTGACATTCGTCTCCTAGAATGATAATATAACCAAGGTGCTCGAAATAAACCTGTTACTTTGGAGGATGTGTTTATGTCTTATGATAAAGTATCACAGGCTAAATCAATTATTATTGGTACGAAGCAAACAGTGAAAGCTCTAAAACGAGGTTCAGTAAAGGAAGTAGTCGTTGCAATAGACGCAGATCCGATCCTTACGTCAAGTGTTGTTTCACTTGCGGAAGATCAAGGTATCTCTGTCTCGATGGTTGAATCCATGAAAAAGCTCGGCAAAGCCTGCGGAATTGAGGTAGGAGCAGCCGCTGTTGCCATTATTTTATAACGTACTTTTGTTTTTGCGTAAGATTTCATCTTATGTAAAGACATTGTTTTTTGCCTTTTGATGAACCACCTGGGTATGTGGGTTATAAAACGTAATGAAGGGAGGAAAATTTCATGCCTACAATTAATCAGCTAATTCGCAAAGGACGCGTGAGTAAAGTAGAAAACTCAAAGTCTCCTGCACTTAACAAAGGATACAACAGCTTTAAAAAAGAGCACACTAACGTATCTTCTCCACAAAAACGCGGGGTATGTACTCGTGTTGGTACAATGACACCGAAAAAACCGAACTCAGCACTTCGTAAATATGCTCGTGTTCGTTTAACTAACGGAATCGAGGTTACTGCTTACATTCCTGGTATCGGTCACAACCTGCAAGAGCACAGTGTTGTACTTATCCGCGGCGGACGTGTAAAAGACTTACCAGGGGTACGTTACCACATCGTTCGTGGTGCGCTTGACACTGCTGGAGTTGAAAACCGTGCACAAGGCCGTTCTAAATACGGTACGAAAAAACCTAAAGCAAAATAATAAACGAAAATACGCATAATTGATGAAGGGAGGATATTCAGATGCCACGTAAAGGTCCTGTAGCAAAAAGAGATGTTTTACCTGATCCGATTTACAACTCTAAGCTTGTATCTCGTCTAATCAACAAAATGATGATCGATGGTAAAAAAGGTAAGTCTCAAACAATCCTATACAAGTCATTCGATATCATTAAAGAACGTACTGGCAATGATGCAATGGAGGTTTTCGAACAAGCATTGAAAAACATCATGCCTGTACTTGAAGTAAAAGCACGCCGTGTAGGTGGTGCGAACTACCAAGTTCCTGTAGAAGTTCGTCCTGAACGTCGTACGACTCTTGGGCTTCGCTGGTTAGTTAACTACGCTCGTCTTCGCGGAGAAAAAACGATGGAAGAGCGTTTAGCTAACGAAATCCTTGACGCAGCAAACAACACTGGTGCTGCTGTTAAGAAACGTGAAGATACTCATAAGATGGCTGAAGCAAACAAAGCATTTGCTCACTATCGTTGGTAGGATTTATACACTAAAAAACACATTTCCCAATAAGGAAGGAGAAATTACCCAATGGCAAGAGAGTTCTCCTTAGACAAAACTCGTAATATCGGGATCATGGCTCACATCGATGCCGGTAAAACGACTACTACAGAACGCATCTTGTACTACACTGGTCGTATCCACAAAATTGGTGAAACTCATGAAGGAGCTTCACAAATGGACTGGATGGAGCAGGAGCAAGAACGTGGTATCACAATCACTTCCGCTGCGACAACCGCACAATGGAAAGGATACCGCGTAAACATCATCGATACTCCAGGACACGTAGACTTCACAGTTGAAGTTGAACGTTCTCTTCGCGTACTTGATGGTGCTGTTGCTGTACTTGATGCACAATCAGGCGTTGAGCCTCAAACAGAAACTGTTTGGCGCCAGGCGACAACTTATGGAGTACCGCGTATCGTTTTTGTTAACAAAATGGACAAAATCGGTGCAGACTTCCTTTACTCTGTAGGAACTTTGAGAGACCGTCTTCAAGCAAACGCTCATGCAATTCAATTGCCGATCGGTGCAGAAGATAACTTCGAAGGTATCATCGATCTTGTAGAAAACGTTGCGTATTTCTACGAAGATGACCTTGGAACTCGTTCAGAAGCAAAAGAAATCCCTGAAGAGTACAAAGAGCAAGCTGAAGAGCTTCGCAACAGCCTCATTGAAGCTGTATGTGAGCTTGATGAAGAGCTTATGGATAAATACCTTGAGGGTGAAGAAATCACTATTGACGAGTTAAAAGCAGGTATCCGTAAAGGTACATTAAATGTTGAATTCTACCCTGTTCTTGTTGGTTCTGCCTTCAAAAACAAAGGTGTTCAATTGGTACTGGACGCTGTTCTTGACTACCTTCCTGCTCCAACTGACGTTGCTGCAATCAAAGGTACTCGTCCTGATACAAATGAAGAGATTGAGCGTCATTCTTCTGATGAAGAGCCATTCTCTGCATTAGCATTTAAAGTTATGACTGACCCTTACGTTGGTAAGTTGACGTTCTTCCGTGTGTACTCTGGAACACTTGATTCTGGTTCATATGTGAAAAACTCTACTAAAGGTAAACGTGAGCGTGTTGGACGTATCCTTCAAATGCACGCTAACAGCCGTGAAGAAATCTCTACTGTTTACGCAGGGGATATCGCAGCTGCTGTAGGTCTAAAAGATACGACTACTGGAGATACTCTATGTGATGAGAAGGATCTTGTTATCCTCGAATCAATGGAATTCCCAGAACCAGTTATCGACGTTGCTATTGAGCCTAAATCAAAAGCTGACCAAGATAAAATGGGTATCGCTTTAGCGAAACTTGCTGAAGAAGATCCTACATTCCGTACTCAAACAAACCCAGAAACTGGCCAAACGATCATCTCTGGTATGGGTGAACTTCACCTTGATATCATTGTTGACCGTATGAAACGCGAATTTAAAGTAGAAGCAAACGTTGGTGCTCCTCAGGTTGCATACCGTGAAACATTCCGTAGCAGCGCCAAAGTTGAAGGTAAATTCGTACGTCAGTCTGGTGGACGCGGTCAGTTCGGACACGTTTGGATCGAATTCGAACCAAACGAAGAAGGCGCTGGCTTCGAGTTTGAAAATGCGATTGTCGGTGGGGTTGTTCCGCGTGAATATATCCCAGCTGTTCAAGCAGGTCTGGAAGATTCACTTGAAAATGGTGTACTAGCAGGCTTCCCGCTTATCGACATTAAAGCAAAACTTTTCGATGGTTCTTACCATGATGTTGACTCAAACGAAATGGCATTTAAAATTGCTGCTTCTATGGCATTGAAAAATGCAGTCAGCAAATGTAACCCAGTTCTTCTTGAACCAATCATGAAAGTTGAAGTGGTAATTCCTGAAGAATACATGGGAGATATCATGGGTGATGTTACTTCACGTCGTGGACGCGTAGAAGGTATGGAAGCACGCGGAAACGCTCAAGTTGTTCGCGCTATGGTTCCTCTTGCTGAAATGTTCGGTTACGCTACTGCACTTCGTTCTAATACGCAAGGTCGCGGTACGTTTACTATGCACATGGATCACTACGAAGAAGTGCCGAAGAGCATTGCAGAAGAAATTATCAAAAAAAATAAAGGCGAATAATTGATTTTGCCGCTTAACTCAAGTATAACTACTATTGTAAGATGAGGAAGTGAAAGCTTTCTTTCACTTCCTATCACTCTATACATTACTAATTAAAAGCTCTTAAGGAGGATTTTAGAATGGCTAAAGAAAAATTCGACCGTTCCAAATCACATGCCAATATTGGTACAATTGGACACGTTGACCATGGTAAAACAACTTTAACTGCTGCTATCACAACAGTACTTCATAAGAAATCTGGTAAAGGTACAGCTATGGCGTACGATCAAATTGATGGTGCTCCAGAAGAACGTGAGCGCGGTATCACAATCTCTACTGCACACGTTGAATACGAAACTGAAACTCGTCACTATGCACACGTTGACTGCCCAGGACACGCTGACTATGTTAAAAACATGATCACTGGTGCTGCGCAAATGGACGGAGCTATCCTTGTAGTATCTGCTGCTGATGGCCCAATGCCACAAACTCGTGAGCACATCCTTCTTTCTAAAAACGTTGGTGTACCATACATCGTTGTATTCTTAAACAAATGCGACATGGTAGACGACGAAGAGCTTCTTGAACTAGTTGAAATGGAAGTTCGCGATCTTCTTAGCGAATACGACTTCCCTGGTGATGATGTACCAGTAATTAAAGGTTCTGCTCTTAAAGCTCTTGAAGGTGACGCTGATTACGAAGCGAAAATCTTCGAACTTATGGATGCGGTTGATGAGTACATCCCAACTCCAGAACGCGACACTGAAAAACCATTCATGATGCCAGTTGAGGACGTATTCTCAATCACTGGTCGTGGTACAGTTGCAACTGGCCGTGTAGAACGCGGACAAGTTAAAGTCGGTGACGAAGTTGAAATCATCGGTCTACAAGAAGAGAACAAGAAAACAACTGTTACAGGTGTTGAAATGTTCCGTAAGCTTCTTGATTATGCTGAAGCTGGTGACAACATTGGTGCCCTTCTTCGCGGTGTAGCTCGTGAAGACATCCAACGTGGTCAAGTACTTGCTAAACCAGGTACAATCACTCCACACAGCAAATTCAAAGCTGAAGTTTATGTTCTTTCTAAAGAAGAGGGTGGACGTCATACTCCATTCTTCTCTAACTACCGTCCTCAGTTCTACTTCCGTACAACTGATGTAACTGGTATCATCCATCTTCCAGAAGGCGTAGAAATGGTTATGCCTGGAGATAACACTGAAATGAACGTTGAACTTATCTCTACAATCGCTATCGAAGAAGGAACTCGTTTCTCTATTCGTGAAGGCGGACGTACTGTTGGTTCAGGCGTTGTTTCTACAATCACTGAGTAATCGTATGATGATAAACGAGACCCCTAAGGGGTCTCGTTTTTTGTTTGCATGCCTTTTTCTTGTATAATAAGATCTATCATATTCAAGGGGCTAATTTTCTTATGATTCCTGAAAAGAGATCAATCTCCATTATGAAGGAACTGAGCATTGAACATACAAAGCAAATGCTGATGATTGATGGAGCTGATATAAAAAATCCAATACTGCTTTTTTTACATGGCGGACCGGGGACATCCCAAATCGGATATGCTAGGCACTATCAAAAAGAGCTGGAAGAGCATTTCACAGTAGTACATTGGGATCAAAGAGGATCTGGGCTTTCTTACTCTAAACGAATTCCGCATCACTCCATGACAATCAGTCAACTTGTGAACGATGCTATTCAAATCACTGAATGGCTTCTAAGCCGATTTTCAAAAACAAAAATATATCTTGCCGGCCATTCATGGGGGTCACTGATAGCACTTCATGTACTGCAGCAGCGTCCGGATTTATTTTACGCCTATTATGGAATCAGTCAGGTCGTCAACCCTCGCCATGAAGAATCAGCATCTTATCAATATATACGCAACATCTCTGGCAGAAAGAGAGCCAGTTTGCGATCGCCGCTCATACGGTTTATTGGCGCTCCGCCCTGGAAGAAGGATATCCAGCATCTTATCTATCGGTTATGTGTGGAACTGAGCAGGGGAGGACTCACTCATCATCATCAACAATCTCTTGCTATATTGTTTCAAATGCTTACAGGCCAAGAGTATGGAATAAGAAACATTCCCAAGTTCCTCAATGGACTGCGGTTCAGCAAAAAACATTTAACTGAGGAGCTGTACCGGTTTAATGCATTTGCATCTGTTCCTTCTATTAATGTACCGTGCTATTTCATGTCGGGGAGATATGATCTCATTGTTCCTTCTGAAATATCTAAGCAGTATTATCAAGCGCTTGAGGCGCCTGAAAAGCACTGGTTTCAGTTTGAGAATTCCGCTCACACCCCGCATATTGAGGAGCCTTCATTATTTGCCAGCACACTGAGCAGCCATGCACTGCACCACTTATGATAGAGCCTTGATTAATAAGAAAAACACCTGTATAATAAAAAAAGTGTGCAAACCATGCACATTCTAAATAAGTCTTGCAACATACGTCTATTTTCTGTATAATGGTGTATGTTGGTCTTTGACTGCGATGAAGTGAGAGGTTGCTGACACACCCGGCCGCTTTGCCATGGCAAGGTGTTCAGGTTTTTCTCACGGAGAACTGTCTAACGTGATGTAGGCGAAAAGGAGGGAAAATAATGGCAAAACAAAAAATTCGTATTCGTTTGAAAGCATATGATCATAGAATCCTTGATCAATCTGCAGAGAAGATTGTTGAAACGGCAAAACGTTCTGGTGCCAGCGTATCTGGTCCGATTCCGTTGCCAACTGAAAAATCAGTTTACACGATCCTTCGTGCGGTGCACAAATACAAAGATTCTCGTGAGCAATTTGAAATGCGTACACATAAACGTTTAATCGACATTGTGAACCCAACACCACAAACTGTTGATGCTCTCATGCGATTAGATTTACCATCTGGTGTCGATATCGAAATTAAACTTTAATTCTAAAATATAGAATGATCTTAATAGGAGGTGTGACGAATGACCAAAGGAATCTTAGGAAGAAAAATTGGTATGACGCAAGTATTCGCTGAAAATGGTGATCTTATTCCGGTAACTGTTATCGAGGCTGCTCCAAACGTTGTTCTTCAAAAGAAATCAACTGAAAACGACGGTTACGAAGCAATCCAGCTTGGTTTTGACGACAAGCGTGAAAAGCTTTCTAACAAACCTGAAAAAGGGCACGTTGCAAAAGCGGAAACTGCTCCTAAGCGCTTCGTTAAAGAATTACGCGGAGTGGAAATGGATGCGTATGAAGTTGGTCAGGAAGTCAAGGTTGAAATTTTCTCTGCTGGAGAAATCGTAGATGTAACAGGAGTATCTAAAGGTAAAGGTTTCCAAGGTGCGATCAAGCGCCACGGACAATCTCGCGGACCTATGTCTCACGGTTCACGCTACCACCGTCGTCCTGGTTCAATGGGACCTGTAGATCCTAACCGTGTATTCAAAGGTAAATTATTACCTGGACGTATGGGCGGAGAGCAAATCACTGTTCAAAACCTTGAAATCGTAAAAGTTGATGCAGAACGCAATCTTCTTTTGATCAAAGGTAACGTACCTGGTGCGAGAAAATCTTTAATCACTGTTAAAAGTGCTGTTAAATCTAAATAACTCTCTTAGGAAAGGAGGAAATTGATCATGCCAAAAGTAGCATTATACAACCAAAACGGTTCTACTGCTGGTGACATCGAATTAAACGCTTCTGTATTTGGTATCGAGCCAAATGAGAGTGTTGTATTCGACGCTATTCTTATGCAAAGAGCTTCCTTACGTCAAGGATCTCACAAAGTGAAAAATCGTTCTGAAGTACGCGGCGGAGGTCGTAAACCATGGCGTCAAAAAGGTACTGGACGTGCCCGTCAAGGTTCTATCCGTTCACCGCAATGGCGCGGAGGTGGTGTCGTATTCGGCCCAACACCACGCAGCTATTCTTACAAATTACCTAAAAAAGTTCGCCGCTTGGCAATCAAATCAGTATTGTCTTCTAAAGTAAACGACAACAACATGATCGTTCTCGAAGATCTTACTCTTGATACGGCTAAAACAAAAGAAATGGCAGCTATCCTTAAAGGATTATCTGTTGAGAAAAAAGCTTTAATCGTAACTGCGGATGCTAACGAAGCTGTAGCTTTATCTGCTCGCAACATTCCTGGAGTTACTGTAGTTGAAGCTAACGGAATCAACGTTTTAGACGTTGTCAACCACGAGAAGCTTCTGATTACAAAAGCAGCGGTTGAAAAAGTAGAGGAGGTGCTTGCATAATGAAAGATCCTCGTGATGTTCTAAAGCGCCCCGTCATTACTGAACGTTCTGCTGATTTAATGGCTGAAAAGAAATACACTTTTGAAGTTGATGTAAGAGCTAATAAAACAGAAGTGAAAGACGCGGTTGAAAGCATCTTTGGAGTGAAAGTTGACAAAGTCAACATCATGAACTACAAAGGTAAATCAAAACGTGTCGGACGCTACACTGGTATGACTAGCCGTCGCAGAAAAGCGATCGTAAAACTTACTGCAGACAGCAAAGAAATCGAAATTTTTGAAGCTTAATTATCTGTAAAAAGAAGGAGGGAAATTCAAAATGGCGATTAAAAAGTATAAACCGACCTCTAATGGACGTCGTGGCATGACAACTTCAGATTTTGCTGAAATCACGACTGACAAGCCGGAAAAATCCTTGCTTGCTCCCCTTCACAAAAAAGGCGGACGTAACAACCAAGGTAAATTGACTGTACGTCACCAAGGTGGCGGACATAAACGCCAATACCGTGTTATCGACTTCAAACGCGATAAAGATGGTATACCTGGACGCGTTGCTACTGTTGAATACGATCCAAACCGTTCAGCTAACATCGCTCTAATCAACTATGCAGACGGAGAAAAACGTTACATTCTTGCTCCAAAAGGAATTCAAGTGGGTACTGAAATCATGTCAGGTCCTGAAGCTGACATTAAAGTAGGTAATGCACTTCCACTTATCAACATCCCTGTTGGTACAGTTGTGCATAACATTGAATTGAAACCTGGTAAAGGCGGACAGCTTGTACGTTCAGCTGGTACATCTGCTCAGGTTCTTGGTAAAGAAGGTAAATACGTTCTTGTACGTCTGAACTCTGGAGAAGTTCGCATGATTCTTTCTGCTTGCCGTGCTTCTATCGGTCAAGTAGGTAACGAACAGCACGAACTTATCAACATTGGTAAAGCCGGACGTTCTCGCTGGAAAGGCATCCGTCCTACAGTTCGTGGTTCTGTAATGAACCCTAACGATCACCCACACGGTGGTGGTGAAGGACGTGCGCCAATCGGACGTAAATCACCAATGTCTCCTTGGGGCAAACCGACTCTTGGATTCAAGACACGTAAGAAAAAGAGCAAATCCGATAAATTTATCGTACGTCGTCGTAAAAATAAATAACGGGGTTGTCTACGGTTCACTTCGGACCGTAGTGCAATCACGAAGGGAGGTTCCAAAATGGCTCGCAGCTTGAAAAAAGGACCATTTGTCGATGGACACTTGATGACAAAAATCGAGAAATTAAATGAAACTGACAAGAAACAAGTCGTAAAAACTTGGTCTCGTCGTTCTACTATTTTCCCACAGTTTATTGGTCACACAATTGCAGTCTATGACGGACGTAAACACGTGCCTGTATTCATCTCTGAAGATATGGTAGGGCACAAGTTGGGTGAATTCGCTCCAACTCGTACGTACAAAGGTCATGCTAGTGATGACAAAAAAACAAGACGCTAAGAGAGGAGGCTTTTAAATGCAAGCTAAAGCTGTTGCAAGAACAGTCCGTATTGCTCCTCGTAAAGCTCGTCTAGTAATGGACCTGATTCGAGGCAAGCAAGTAGGTGAGGCAGTATCAATCTTGAACCTTACACCAAGAGCTGCTTCTCCAATTATCGAGAAAGTATTAAAATCCGCTATTGCAAATGCTGAGCATAACTATGAAATGGACGCTAACAACCTGGTTATTTCTCAAGCATTCGTTGACGAAGGCCCTACGTTAAAAAGATTCCGCCCGCGTGCTATGGGACGTGCGAGCCAAATCAACAAACGTACGAGCCACATTACAATCGTTGTATCAGAAAAGAAGGAGGGATAAGTAGTGGGTCAAAAGGTAAATCCAGTCGGTCTTCGTATCGGAGTCATTCGTGATTGGGAATCTAAGTGGTACGCTGGTAAAGATTACGCTGACTTCCTGCACGAAGATTTAAAAATTCGTGAATACATTAGCAAACGCCTTTCTGACGCTTCTGTTTCTAAAGTAGAAATCGAGCGTGCAGCAAACCGCGTTAACATTACGATCCACACAGCTAAGCCTGGTATGGTTATCGGTAAAGGCGGTTCTGAAGTTGAAGCACTTCGTAAAGCCCTTAACAGCCTTACTGGCAAGCGTGTACACATTAACATTCTTGAAATCAAAAGAGCAGATCTTGATGCACAGCTAGTTGCTGACAACATCGCTCGTCAATTAGAAAACCGTGTTTCTTTCCGCCGTGCGCAGAAACAACAAATCCAACGTACTATGCGTGCTGGAGCACAAGGTGTGAAAACAATGGTTTCTGGTCGTCTTGGCGGTGCAGATATCGCTCGTTCTGAATACTACAGTGAAGGAACTGTTCCATTGCACACATTACGTGCGGACATTGACTATGCAACATCTGAAGCTGATACTACTTACGGTAAGCTTGGTGTGAAAGTCTGGATCTATCGTGGAGAGGTTCTTCCTACTAAGAAGAAAAAAGAGGAAGGAGGAAAATAATATGTTATTACCAAAACGCGTTAAATATCGCAGAGAGCATCGCGGAAAAATGCGTGGCCGTGCGAAAGGCGGTACTGAAGTACATTTCGGTGAGTTCGGTATCCAAGCTCTTGAAGCTTCATGGATCACTAACCGTCAAATCGAAGCAGCTCGTATTGCGATGACTCGTTACATGAAACGTGGCGGTAAAGTTTGGATTAAAATTTTCCCTTCTAAACCTTACACTGCTAAACCGCTTGAGGTACGTATGGGATCCGGTAAAGGGGCTCCAGAAGGTTGGGTAGCTGTTGTAAAACCGGGCAAAGTTTTATTTGAAATTTCTGGTGTGTCTGAAGAGGTTGCTCGTGAAGCGCTTCGTCTTGCATCTCACAAATTGCCAATTAAAACGAAGTTCGTAAAACGTGAAGAAATTGGTGGTGAATCAAATGAAAGCTAATGAAATTCGTGACCTTACCACTGCTGAAATTGAACAAAAAGTAAAGTCTCTTAAAGAAGAACTTTTCAATCTTCGCTTTCAATTAGCGACAGGACAACTTGAAAATACTGCTCGCATTCGTGAAGTGCGCAAAGCTATCGCGCGCATGAAAACTGTGATTCGTGAAAGAGAAATTGCTTCTAATAAATAATCACTGAGGGGAGGTCGTGAGCATGAGCGAACGTAACCAACGCAAAGTTTACCAAGGCCGTGTAGTTTCTGACAAAATGGATAAAACCATTACTGTTGTTGTTGAAACATACAAAAAACATACACTTTACGGTAAACGCGTAAAATACTCAAAAAAATTCAAAGCACATGATGAAAATAATCAAGCTAAAATCGGTGACATCGTAAAGATCATGGAAACTCGTCCATTGTCTGCAACTAAGCGTTTCCGTCTAATTGAAGTTGTCGAAGAAGCTGTTATTATCTAATAAAGTTCGGAATTCTTTTTCCGAAGGGAGGTAACAAATAATGATTCAACAAGAGACTCGTTTAAAAGTAGCTGACAACTCTGGCGCACGTGAAGTACTTACTATTAAAGTTCTTGGTGGTTCTGGACGTAAAACAGCTAACATTGGTGATGTAATTGTTTGCACGGTTAAACAAGCAACACCAGGAGGCGTTGTCAAAAAAGGTGAAGTCGTAAAAGCTGTTATCGTTCGCACGAAAAGCGGAGCGCGCAGAAGTGACGGTTCATACATCAGCTTCGATGAGAATGCATGTGTTATCATCCGTGACGACAAGAGCCCACGCGGAACTCGTATCTTCGGACCGGTTGCTCGTGAATTGCGTGAAAACAACTTTATGAAAATTGTTTCTCTAGCTCCAGAAGTTATCTAATGAAATAAATGCCTTACTCAAGGAGGTGCGATCAGGATGCATGTAAAAAAAGGCGATAAAGTTATGGTTATCTCTGGTAAAGATAAAGGCAAACAAGGTACAATCCTTGCTGCTTTCCCTAAAAAGGACCGCGTTTTAGTTGAAGGTGTTAACATGGTAAAGAAACACTCTAAACCAACTCAAGCTAACCCTCAAGGCGGTATTTCTAATCAAGAGGCGCCAATTCATGTATCAAACGTTATGCCGCTCGATCCTAAAACAGGTGAAGTGACTCGCGTAGGATACAAAGTGGAAGATGGCAAAAAAGTTCGTGTTGCAAAAAAATCTGGGCAAGTTCTAGATAAATAGTATTAAAAGGAAGGGAGGTCTATCTCATGAACCGCCTTAAAGAAAAGTACAATAAAGAAATTGCACCTGCTTTAATGACTAAGTTCAACTATGATTCAGTTATGCAAGTGCCTAAAATCGAAAAAATCGTAATCAACATGGGTGTTGGTGACGCTGTTCAAAACGCGAAAGCGATCGACAGTGCTGTTGAAGAATTAACGTTTATCGCAGGTCAAAAACCTGTCGTTACTCGTGCGAAGAAATCAATTGCTGGATTCCGTCTTCGTGAAGGAATGCCTATCGGTGCGAAAGTAACTCTTCGCGGAGAACGCATGTATGATTTCCTTGATAAACTTATTTCTGTATCTTTACCGCGTGTACGTGACTTCCGCGGGGTTTCTAAAAAATCTTTCGACGGTCGCGGTAACTACACACTTGGTATCAAAGAACAGTTAATCTTCCCTGAAATTGACTACGATAAAGTAACAAAGGTTCGCGGAATGGACATCGTTATCGTAACAACTGCTAATACTGACGAAGAAGCTCGTGAGCTATTAACTCAAGTAGGTATGCCGTTCCAGAAATAATCAATGAAAGGGAGGCGAAATCGTGGCTAAAAAGTCTATGATTGCGAAACAACAACGTACACCAAAGTTTAAAGTACAAGAGTACACACGCTGTGAACGCTGCGGACGTCCGCATTCAGTCATTCGTAAATTTAAGCTTTGCCGTATTTGTTTCCGTGAGCTTGCATATAAAGGACAAATTCCTGGCGTGAAAAAAGCCAGCTGGTAATCCCCAAGAAAGGGAAGGAGGTAATTATATAATGGTTATGACAGATCCAATTGCAGATATGCTAACTCGTATTCGCAATGCAAACATGGTACGTCATGAGAAGCTTGAAATTCCTGCTTCTAAATTGAAAAGAGAAATTGCTGAAATTTTAAAGCGTGAAGGTTTCATTCGTGACGTTGAGTTCGTAGAAGACAGCAAACAAGGTATCATCCGCGTTTTCTTGAAATACGGACAAAACAACGAGCGCGTAATCACTGGTCTTAAAAGAATCAGCAAACCTGGTTTGCGTGTTTATGCTAAATCTAACGAAGTACCTCGCGTACTTAACGGTCTTGGAATCGCGATTATTTCTACATCACAAGGTGTTTTAACGGACAAAGAAGCCCGTGCAAAACAAGCTGGTGGAGAAGTTCTAGCATACGTTTGGTAAGAAGTTTAACATGAATGGAGGTGTTTGGTATGTCTCGTGTAGGTAAGAAGTTACTTGAGATTCCTTCTAATGTTACAGTAACGTTAAACGATAACAACACTGTAGCTGTGAAAGGACCAAAAGGAGAATTAACTCGTACGTTTCACCCTGATATGGAGATTAAAGTAGAGGACAATGTGCTTACAGTCGCTCGTCCTTCTGATCAAAAAGAGCACCGTGCGCTGCATGGTACAACTCGCAGTCTGCTTGGCAACATGGTTGAAGGTGTATCTAAAGGATTTGAAAGAGGTTTGGAATTAGTCGGTGTCGGTTACCGTGCGTCTAAATCCGGAAATAAACTTGTTTTAAACGTTGGATACTCTCACCCTGTTGAGATCGTTCCTGAAGAAGGCATCGAAATCGAAGTTCCTTCTCAAACTAAAGTAGTTGTAAAAGGTACAGACAAAGAACGTGTAGGAGCTATTGCTGCTAACATCCGCGCTGTACGTTCTCCAGAGCCTTACAAAGGTAAAGGAATCCGCTACGAAGGTGAAGTTGTTCGCCGCAAAGAAGGTAAATCTGCTAAGTAAGATCGCTTAAAGTGAAGAAAGGAGTGACCTAGATGATTACGAAAACTAGCAAAAATGCTGCTCGTCTTAAAAGACACGCTCGTGTTCGCGCTAAACTTTCCGGTACTGCTGAAAGACCGCGTCTGAACGTTTTCCGTTCTAACAAGCACATTTACGCTCAAATCATCGATGATGTAAATGGTGTTACACTTGCTAGTGCATCTACTCTCGATAAAGACTTGAACGTTGAAAGCACTGGAGATACTTCTGCTGCTACTAAAGTTGGAGAATTAGTTGCAAAACGCGCTGCTGAAAAAGGCGTTTCTGACGTAGTATTTGACCGTGGCGGATACTTATACCATGGACGTGTAAAAGCGTTAGCTGATGCCGCTCGTGAAGCTGGACTTAAATTTTAATAAAAAAAGGAGGGACACATGATTATGCGTCGTATTGACCCAAGCAAATTAGAGTTAGAAGAACGCTTAGTTACGGTTAACCGCGTAGCGAAAGTTGTTAAAGGTGGTCGTCGTTTCCGCTTCGCAGCTCTAGTCGTTGTCGGTGACAAAAACGGACACGTAGGATTCGGTACTGGTAAAGCACAAGAAGTGCCAGAAGCGATCCGCAAAGCTGTTGAAGATGCGAAAAAGAATTTGATTGAAGTACCAATGGTTGGAACTACAATTCCACACGAAATCATCGGACGTTTCGGTGCAGGTAACATCTTGTTAAAACCTGCTTCTGAAGGTACTGGAGTTATCGCTGGAGGCCCTGTACGTGCGGTACTTGAGCTTGCTGGTGTAGCTGATATCCTTTCTAAGTCTCTAGGTTCTAACACACCGATCAACATGATTCGTGCAACTCTTCAAGGTTTAAGTGAGCTTAAACGTGCTGAAGACGTTGCGAAGCTTCGTGGAAAATCTGTAGAAGAACTGTTAGGATAAGGAGGGAACATTAATGGCTAAATTAGAAATTACCCTCAAACGAAGTGTAATCGGTCGCCCGGAAGACCAACGCGTTACTGTTAGAACACTTGGTTTAAAGAAAACAAACCAAACTGTTGTTCATGAAGATAACGCTGCGATCCGTGGTATGATTAATAAAGTATCTCATTTAGTTTCTGTTAAAGAACAATAAAAATAATTGATCGGATAAGGAGGTGTCCTAATGAAACTTCATGAATTAAAACCTTCAGAAGGTTCACGCAAAACGCGTAATCGCGTTGGTCGTGGTATTGGTTCTGGCAACGGTAAAACTGCTGGTAAAGGTCACAAAGGTCAAAACGCTCGTTCTGGCGGCGGTGTACGCCCTGGATTCGAGGGGGGACAAATGCCTTTATTCCAACGTCTTCCTAAACGCGGTTTCACTAACATCAACCGCAAGGAATACGCTGTAGTCAACCTAGACAAATTGAACGGTTTTGCAGAAGGAACGGAAGTCACTCCTGAACTTCTTCTTGAGACTGGCGTTATTAGTAAACTTAATGCAGGAGTAAAGATTCTTGGCAACGGTAAATTAGAGAAAAAATTAACTGTAAAAGCCAATAAATTCTCTGCTTCTGCTAAAGAAGCTGTTGAAGCTGCTGGCGGTACAGCTGAGGTGATCTAACTTGTTTAAAACAATCTCCAACTTTATGCGTGTGAGTGATATCAGGAATAAAATCATATTCACTTTACTCATGCTTATCGTCTTTCGCATAGGTGCGTTTATTCCTGTGCCTTACGTTAACGCTAAAGCGTTACAGGCGCAGTCTCAAATGGGTGTTTTTGATCTCCTTAATACATTTGGCGGCGGTGCGCTTTACCAATTTTCCATTTTCGCAATGGGAATTACTCCTTACATCACGGCTTCAATCATCATTCAGCTGCTTCAGATGGATGTTGTACCGAAGTTTACCGAGTGGTCTAAGCAAGGTGAAGTTGGCCGCCGTAAATTAGCTCAGTTCACAAGGTACTTTACGATTGTGCTTGGTTTCATCCAGGCGTTAGGTATGTCATACGGATTCAACAATCTGGCAAACGGTATGCTGATTGAGAACTCCGGTGTATCGACATATCTTATCATTGCTTTAGTGCTCACTGGCGGAACTGCCTTTTTAATGTGGCTTGGAGAACAAATTACGTCTCATGGAGTAGGCAATGGAATATCGATCATTATCTTCGCGGGGATTGTGTCTAGTATTCCAAAAACCGTTGGACAAATATATGAGACTCAATTTGTCGGCAGCAACGATCAGCTGTTTATTCATATTGTGAAAGTCGCACTTCTTGTGATTGCGATTTTAGCAGTTATTGTTGGAGTTATTTTCATTCAGCAAGCTGTGCGAAAAATTGCGATTCAATATGCTAAAGGCACAGGTCGTTCACCTGCTGGCGGTGGTCAGTCTACACACCTTCCATTGAAAGTGAATCCTGCGGGGGTTATTCCGGTAATCTTTGCGGTTGCGTTTTTGATAACGCCGCGGACGATCGCGTCATTCTTTGGAACAAACGATGTGACAAAGTGGATTCAAAACTACTTTGATAATACGCATCCGGTGGGTATGGCGATATATGTTGCGTTGATTATTGCCTTTACGTACTTTTATGCTTTTGTGCAGGTTAATCCTGAACAAATGGCAGATAACCTTAAAAAACAGGGTGGCTATATCCCGGGGGTTCGTCCAGGGAAAATGACTCAAGATAGAATTACGAGCATTTTGTATCGACTTACGTTTGTGGGTTCTATATTCTTAGCCGTGATTTCCATTCTTCCTATCTTTTTCATTCAATTCGCTGGATTGCCTCAAAGTGCACAAATTGGCGGAACATCTTTGTTAATTGTTGTCGGGGTAGCCTTGGAGACAATGAAACAACTAGAAAGCCAGTTGGTGAAACGAAACTACCGTGGATTTATGAAAAACTAGAGGAAATGGATTTATCCATTCCCTCTTAATAAAGAGAGGACGGGGGAAATCCGAATGAACTTAGTCTTAATGGGGCTTCCTGGTGCCGGCAAAGGTACACAGGGCGAACGAATTGTTGAGGATTATGGGATTCCTCATATCTCAACAGGAGATATGTTCCGTGCTGCTATGAAAGAAGAGACACCACTCGGACTCGAAGCAAAATCTTATATTGATAAGGGAGAGCTCGTGCCTGACGAAGTCACAATCGGAATTGTAAAAGAAAGACTTGGCAAAGACGATTGTGAAAGAGGTTTTCTTCTGGACGGATTTCCGCGAACAGTCGCTCAAGCCGAAGCTCTTGAAGAAATTCTTGAGGAATACGGCAAGCCGATTGATTATGTCATTAACATTGAAGTCGACAAAGACGCTCTAATGGAACGTCTGACTGGACGCAGAATTTGCAGTGTTTGCGGCACAACCTATCATTTAGTCTTTAATCCGCCGAAAACACCGGGTGTTTGTGATAAAGACGGAGGCGAACTTTATCAACGGGCAGATGATAATGAAGAAACCGTCTCTAAACGCCTTGAGGTAAATATGAAGCAAACTCAGCCTTTACTCGATTTTTATGCTGAGAAAGGTTATCTTGCAAACGTGAATGGCCAACAGGACATTCAAGACGTTTACGCAGATGTGAAGGATCTTCTTGGAGGATTAAAATAATGATTATCTGTAAAACCCCACGTGAACTTGGTATCATGCGGGAAGCAGGGCGAATCGTGGCTTTAACTCATGAAGAGTTAAAAAAGCACATTAAACCAGGAATCTCGACAAAAGAATTGGATCAAATTGCCGAACGTTTTATTAAGAAGCAGGGTGCAATCCCATCTTTTAAGGGGTATAATGGGTTTCGCGGGAGCATTTGCGTATCAGTTAATGAAGAACTCGTTCATGGCATACCTGGCAGCAGGGTGCTAAAGGACGGTGACATCATCAGTATTGATATCGGTGCTAAATTAAATGGTTATCATGGTGACTCTGCATGGACATATCCAGTAGGAAACATCAGTGATGATGACAAAAAACTTCTGGAAGTGACAGAGGAGTCTTTATATAAAGGCTTGCAGGAAGCAAAACCAGGTGAACGTTTGTCGAATATTTCCCACGCAATACAAACGTATGTCGAAAATGAGCAGTTTTCAGTTGTTAGGGAGTATGTCGGACATGGTGTTGGTCAAGACTTGCATGAGGACCCGCAAATTCCTCATTACGGTCCGCCCAACAAAGGACCACGGCTCAAACCTGGCATGGTTCTCGCTATTGAACCTATGGTGAACGCTGGCAGCCGCTACGTGAAAACATTGGCTGATAACTGGACGGTTGTAACGGTAGATGGGAAAAAGTGTGCTCATTTTGAACATACGATTGCGATTACGGAAACGGGTTTTGATATACTGACGAGAGTCTAGGTGATGAAAATAATTCCGAGGATAGATGTTTTCCGGCTTGATAGGGCAGAAAGTTTGGATGAACATTGGCAGGACCGAATTCATCTTGCCGCCGTCATTGGAATTGTTGACCATCATCAATGTACTAACTGCAGACGGAGAAATGCGTACATTACATTCTCCTAATAAAAAGAATATCAATCATTTAACCCTTTATGATTGCGTATCTCCGGAAGTTCAGAACAGTATAAACGAAACAGGGCGTGTGACAAACTTCTTTTGAAATTTGTCAGAAAGCAAGTTACTGATTTGAAGAAGGGAGAACACTTGAATGGCGAAAGACGATGTAATTGAAGTGGAAGGTACTATAGTCGAAACACTGCCAAACGCGATGTTCAAAGTTGAACTTGAAAATGGCCACACTGTTTTGGCTCATGTATCTGGTAAAATCCGCATGCACTTCATTCGCATTTTACCTGGAGACAAAGTTACGGTAGAATTATCTCCATATGACTTAACTCGTGGCAGAATTACGTACCGTTACAAATAAAGCACTCCGGAAACTGAAGGAGGTTGGAAACACATGAAAGTGAGACCATCAGTTAAACCAATCTGCGAAAAATGTAAAGTTATTCGCAGAAAAGGAAAAGTAATGGTGATCTGTGAAAATCCAAAGCATAAACAAAAACAAGGATAATTTATAAGGAGGTGCCCAGAGAATGGCTCGTATTGCTGGTGTAGATATCCCACGTGACAAACGTGTTGTTATTTCTTTAACATACATCTTCGGAATTGGCCGCACAACGGCTCAGCAAGTTTTAAAAGAAGCTGGAGTTTCTGAAGATACTCGTGTGCGCGATCTTACTGAAGAAGAACTTGGTAAAATCCGTGATATTATTGACAAACTGAAAGTAGAAGGTGACCTTCGCCGTGAAGTTTCTCTTAATATCAAACGTCTGATCGAAATCGGAAGCTACCGCGGAATCCGTCATCGCAGAGGATTACCTGTTCGCGGACAAAACTCTAAAAACAATGCGCGTACTCGTAAAGGTCCGCGTCGTACTGTAGCTAACAAGAAAAAATAAGTAAGGGAGGTTCTTAACAATGGCTGCTGCTCGTAAATCTAACACGCGTAAACGTCGCGTGAAAAAGAATATTGAGTCTGGAATTGCTCATATTCGTTCAACTTTCAATAACACGATCGTTACGATCACTGACACTCATGGTAATGCTATTTCTTGGTCTAGTGCCGGAGCTTTAGGATTCAGAGGTTCTCGTAAATCTACTCCTTTTGCTGCACAAATGGCTGCTGAAACAGCTGCTAAAGGTTCAATCGAACATGGTCTTAAAACTCTAGAGGTTACTGTTAAAGGACCTGGTTCAGGCCGTGAAGCTGCAATCCGTGCACTTCAAGCTGCTGGACTAGAAGTCACTGCTATCAGAGACGTAACTCCTGTTCCTCATAACGGATGCCGTCCACCAAAACGTCGCCGCGTGTAATTTGTTTGTATAGATTTTGTGTCCCTGTCAATAATGGGTTATGATACAGTTATTTATGAAACGAATGCACCGACTCGTTGCCTGAGCACATACGGGACTAAACAATGGGGAATTTCGGATGGAATCTCATATGATTCTATTCGAGGTTTCGACGTTTTGAAGGAGGGTTTTAAGTAATGATCGAGATTGAAAAACCAAAAATCGAAACGGTTGAAATCAGCGACGATGCCAAATTTGGTAAGTTTGTCGTAGAGCCACTTGAGCGTGGATATGGTACAACTCTGGGTAACTCCTTACGTCGTATCCTCTTATCCTCTCTCCCTGGTGCCGCTGTAACATCAATCCAGATAGATGGTGTACTGCACGAATTCTCGACAATTGAAGGCGTTGTGGAAGATGTTACAACGATTATCTTACACATTAAAAAGCTTGCATTGAAAATCTACTCTGATGAAGAGAAGACGCTAGAAATTGATGTACAGGGTGAAGGAACTGTAACGGCAGCTGATATTACACACGATAGTGATGTAGAGATCTTAAATCCTGATCTTCATATCGCAACTCTTGGTGAGAATGCGAGTTTTCGAGTTCGCCTTACTGCTCAAAGAGGACGTGGGTATGCGCCTGCTGACGCAAACAAGAGAGACGATCAGCCAATCGGCGTGATTCCGATCGATTCTATCTATACGCCAGTTTCTCGTGTATCTTATCAGGTAGAGAACACTCGTGTAGGCCAAGTTGCAAACTATGACAAACTTACACTTGATGTTTGGACTGATGGAAGCACTGGACCGAAAGAAGCAATTGCGCTTGGTTCAAAGATTTTAACTGAACACCTTAATATATTCGTTGGTTTAACTGACGAAGCTCAGCATGCTGAAATCATGGTTGAAAAAGAAGAAGATCAAAAAGAGAAAGTTCTTGAAATGACAATTGAAGAATTGGATCTTTCTGTTCGCTCTTACAACTGTTTAAAGCGTGCGGGTATTAACACGGTTCAAGAGCTTGCGAACAAGACGGAAGAAGATATGATGAAAGTTCGTAATCTAGGACGCAAATCACTTGAAGAAGTGAAAGCGAAACTAGAAGAACTTGGACTCGGCCTTCGCAAAGACGATTGACTAGTTTCGCTTGTGAACTAGGATTTTCGTGTGTTTATTAATCAGAAACAGAAACAGCATTCCAATAAAGGAGGGGACATCACATGTCATACAGAAAACTAGGACGTACGAGTGCACAGCGTAAAGCTATGCTTCGTGATCTTACAACTGATTTGATCATCAACGAAAGAATCGAAACAACTGAAACACGTGCGAAAGAACTTCGCTCTGTAGTTGAAAAAATGATCACGCTTGGCAAACGCGGTGATCTTCACGCTCGCCGTCAAGCTGCTGCATACATCCGCAACGAGGTTGCAAACGAAGAAAATAACCAAGATGCACTTCAAAAATTATTCTCTGACATTGCAACTCGTTACGAGGAGCGCCAAGGTGGATACACACGTATTATGAAGCTTGGTCCTCGCCGTGGTGACGGAGCACCAATGGCAATTATCGAATTGGTTTAATCACATATTTTTGTGTGTCTAAAGAAGGGCGGGACAGTTTCTAACTGGATCTATGCCCTTTTTTTAGATACTGCAATTTTTTTATATAGAGAGAAAAGCAGAGCATTAGCTGAGAGGAGGCCGGTTTTCCATGAATCAAAATCAGTTGATATCGGTAGAGGATATCGTATTTCGGTATCGGAAAGACGCAGAAAGACGAGCACTAGACGGCGTCTCCCTGCAGGTGTATGAGGGTGAATGGCTTGCAATTGTAGGTCATAACGGTTCAGGGAAATCAACACTGGCCCGGGCATTGAATGGTTTAATTCTTCCTGAATCAGGCGACATTGAGGTTGCCGGGATTCAATTAACAGAGGACTCGGTTTGGGAAGTGCGTAAGAAGATCGGTATGGTCTTTCAAAATCCGGATAACCAATTTGTCGGAACAACAGTTCGCGATGATGTGGCTTTTGGTTTAGAAAACAATGGTGTACCGCGGGAAGAAATGATTGAGAGAGTAGACTGGGCAGTAAAACAGGTGAATATGCAAGATTTTCTCGATCAAGAGCCGCACCATCTCTCCGGAGGCCAAAAGCAGAGAGTGGCGATAGCGGGTGTAATTGCCGCGCGTCCTGATATTATTATCTTAGATGAAGCAACATCCATGCTTGACCCGATCGGGCGAGAAGAAGTGCTTGAAACGGTAAGGCATTTAAAGGAGCAGGGCATGGCGACTGTCATTTCTATTACACATGATCTGAATGAGGCAGCAAAAGCAGACAGGATCATTGTCATGAATGGCGGGAAAAAATATGCCGAAGGGCTGCCTGAAGAAATATTTAAATTGAATAAGGAACTTGTTCGAATTGGGCTTGATTTACCCTTCTCATTCCAGCTTAGCCAGCTCTTAAGAGAAAATGGACTGGCTTTGGAAGAAAATCATTTGACTCAGGAAGGGCTGGTGAAAGAGCTATGGACATTACAATCAAAGATGTAGAGCATCGTTATCAGATGAAGACGCCGTTTGAGCGCCTTGCACTGTATGATATCAATGCATCGATTAAAGAAGGCAGCTACGTAGCCGTAATCGGACATACGGGCTCTGGCAAATCCACTCTTCTTCAGCACCTGAATGGTCTCTTAAAGCCGACGAAGGGACAGATATCACTAGGCAATACTGTTATTCAGGCCGGGAAAAAGAATAAAGAGCTGAAAGCCCTTCGTAAAAAAGTCGGAATCGTTTTCCAATTTCCTGAGCATCAATTATTCGAAGAAACAGTTCTCAAAGATATATCGTTCGGACCGATGAACTTTGGGGTCAAAAAAGAGGATGCTGAACAAAAAGCGAGGGAGATGCTGAAGCTTGTAGGTTTATCAGAAGAGCTTCTGGACAGATCCCCTTTTGAATTAAGCGGGGGGCAAATGCGCAGAGTGGCAATTGCCGGTGTCCTTGCAATGGATCCTGAAGTGCTGGTTCTGGATGAACCGACTGCAGGGTTGGACCCAAGAGGGCGAAAAGAGATTATGGACATGTTTTATGAGCTTCATCAACGTGGGAACCTGACGACAATGCTTGTGACACACAGCATGGAGGATGCAGCTGCATACGCTGATGAAATGATAGTCATGCACAAAGGAACGATTCAAGCATCAGGCAGTCCGCGTGATTTATTTTTACAAGGTGAAGAGATGGCTGGCTGGGGGCTGGATCTCCCGGAAACGATAAAATTCCAAAGACAGCTGGAAGCTGCACTTGGTGTCAGATTTAAAGAGCCTATGCTTACAATTGAGGATGCTGCAGCTGAAATACGTGCTCTTTTTCAGGAGGAGAAACGCCTATGATGGACAGCATGATTATCGGCAAGTATGTACCGGGCTCTTCACTTGTCCACCGGCTTGATCCCAGAACAAAACTCATCACGATCTTTTTATTTGTCTGCATCGTATTCCTAGCCAATAATGTGCAGACATATGCGCTGCTTGGATTATTTACAGTTGGCGTCATTTCTTTAACAAGAGTACCTTTCTCTTTTTTAATGAAAGGGCTGAAGCCAATCATCTGGATTGTCCTTTTTACGTTCCTTCTTCACATTCTCATGACACATGAAGGACCGGTTATCCTTCAAATAGGTTTTTTCAAAGTCTATGAAGGCGGTTTGGTTCAAGGGATATTCATTTCTCTTAGGTTTGTCTATCTGATTTTCATCACAACCTTACTGACGCTGACAACAACACCGATTGAGATTACCGATGGAATGGAACAGCTGCTGAATCCATTGAAAAAATTAAAGCTTCCTGTTCACGAGCTGGCTCTTATGATGTCAATTTCTCTGCGGTTTATTCCGACCTTGATGGAGGAGACAGATAAGATCATGAAGGCTCAAATGGCGCGAGGCGTTGATTTTACAAGCGGACCTGTCAAAGACAGAGTGAAGGCTATCGTCCCGCTTCTTGTCCCGCTCTTTGTCAGTGCATTTAAACGCGCCGAAGAGCTTGCGGTAGCCATGGAGGCAAGAGGCTATCAAGGCGGAGAAGGACGCACGAAATACAGAAAGCTTGTATGGACAGGAAAAGACACTTCTGTCATTGTCAGCTTGATGATTCTGGCTGCTTTGTTATTTTTCTTAAGGACTTAGAGGTGCTGTATGAGACTGAAATGCACGATTTCTTATGACGGACATTTGTTTTACGGCTATCAGGTTCAGCCGGGCAAAAGAACGGTTCAGAATGAGCTTGAGAAGGCCTTGGCTGTCCTGCATAAATCGCAAGACAGAATTCCGGTCGTTTCTTCAGGAAGAACAGACAGCGGGGTTCACGCAGCCGGACAGGTGATTCATTTTGATACGCCGCTGTCTATCCCGGGGGAGAGGTGGCCGTACGCCTTAAATGCACTGCTTCCGGACGATATTGCAGTTAAACAGGCAGAAATTGCGGATGATGGGTTCCATGCACGATTTAGCGCGGTCAAAAAAGAATATCGCTACTTTGTATACACGGAGAAACACCCGGACGTATTTAAACGGCATTACGCTTACCATTTTTCATATCACCTTAATGTGCAGAACATGAGAGAAGCGGCAAAGCATCTTATAGGAACACATGATTTTACGAGCTTTTGCGCGGTTAAAACAGACGTGCAGGACAAGGTAAGAACGATTTACGAACTTGATTGGACTGAGACAGATGATGGCCTGCAAATGCGGATCATAGGCAGCGGTTTCTTATATAATATGGTCAGAATTATTGCGGGTACTTTGCTTGATGCAGGTACTGGAAAAATTTCTCCCGATGATGTGAAATCCATGCTTGAAGCGAAGGATCGCGAAGCAGCAGGGCGCACAGCACCGGGGCACGGGCTATATTTATGGAACGTTTACTATGACAACTAAACCAGGTGTATAATATTTTCTTGACAGAGTCTGCATAAAGTTATAAGATATCATATGGTATGTATTTCAACCCCACGATAAGCCCCGGAACTTATTGTGTTGTGAAATAGAACGTAATCGAAGTTTATTGAAAATGACAGATCATTTAGGAGGGAAATTCAATGCGTACAACACCTATGGCTAACGCAAGTACTATTGAACGCAAGTGGTTAGTTGTTGATGCTGCTGGCAAGACTCTAGGACGTCTTTCTACAGAAGTTGCATCTATCCTTCGCGGAAAACACAAACCGACTTACACACCACACGTTGATACTGGAGATCATGTGATCATCATCAACGCTGAAAAAATCGAGTTAACTGGTAAAAAGTTAACTGACAAAATCTACTACCGTCACACTCAACATCCAGGCGGATTAAAATCAAGAACTGCTCTTGAAATGCGTACAAACTACCCTGAGAAAATGCTTGAGCTTGCTATCAAAGGCATGCTTCCAAAAGGTTCTCTAGGTCGTCAAATGTTCAAAAAATTGAACGTATACCGTGGTTCTGAGCATCCACATGAAGCACAAAAACCTGAAGTTTACGAACTTCGCGGTTAATTAAAAAGGAGGTTACCAATTTGGCACAGGTTCAATATTACGGTACTGGCCGTCGTAAAAGTTCTGTAGCGCGTGTGCGCTTAGTTCCAGGAGAAGGTCGTATCGTCGTTAATAATCGTGAAATCAGCGAGCACATTCCATCTCCAGCTCTAATCGAAGATATCAAACAACCATTAACTTTAACTGAAACAGCTGGTACTTATGATGTTTTAGTAAACGTACATGGAGGCGGCTTATCTGGTCAAGCTGGAGCAATCCGTCATGGTATCGCTCGTGCTTTGCTTGAAGCAGATCCAGAATACCGTGCGACACTTAAACGTGCTGGTCTTCTGACTCGTGACGCTCGTATGAAAGAACGTAAAAAATACGGTCTTAAAGGCGCTCGTCGTGCACCTCAGTTCTCAAAACGTTAATTTTACGTTTTCAAAGCTCCCGACCTTGTGTTGGGAGCTTTTTTGTTTTGTTAAATATCTTGGCACCTGTGCGCACGCTTGAAAGAACTAAGCAAAATGCTTGCTTATAAACCATCCCGCTGTAATAATCATGATAGCTTTCATTGATTACCAGTTCATCTAATTGGCAATCTGGTTAAAGCTTTAATGGTTATGTCGTCAGTCCAGCTCACTCTAACCCCTGATCTCCATCTGTTAAATCTCCCTGCAGATTCTTCATCTATATCATAGTCCGGAGAAAAACTAACGCTTTGCTCGTGACACATATGACGAATAACTGTAAGCTGGCGTAAATCACTTATCACCTTTGTGATTTTTTTGCTTTTTTATGAACTTTTTTCTAAATATGCAAAGGGAAAGCGGTATCAATCTAGAAATATTTGTTATACTCTATACACTAAAGTAAGGAGAAGATTCATGAATGCGTTAGTAGACCATAATAGCAAAGCCTGGGATCGAAAAGTAGAAACAGGCAATGAATGGACTGCTGCTGTTGAGCAGCATGTCATTGAACAAGCGAAAGCAGGCAATTGGGATTTAAGGGTAACACCAATGAAAAATGTTCCAAAGGATTGGTTTCCTCCTGTCAAAGGGCTGAAGGTGCTCTGTTTGGCATCAGGCGGCGGCCAGCAAGGCCCTGTTTTGGCAGCCGCAGGAGCGGATGTCACTGTATTAGATAACTCGGAAAAACAGCTGGATCAGGATAGAATGGTTGCGGAGCGCGATAGTCTTACGATACATACTGTCAAAGGAACGATGAACGATCTCAGTCAATTTAAGGATGAATCTTATGATGTCATTGTACATCCTGTTGCCAATGTTTTTATTGAGAATGTCCTCCCTGTCTGGAAGGAAGCGCATCGTGTGCTGAAAAGAAACGGCGCGCTAATCTCAGGTTTTGTCAATCCTGTCGTATTTCTGTTTGATGTAGAATTAGAACAGCAAGGGATCTTAAAAGTAAAACACTCCATTCCATATGCCGATTCAGAAGATCTTCCAAAACATAAAGTGAAACGCCTGATTGAAAATAATGAGGCTCTGGAATTCGGCCATTCCTTAGAAGACCAAATCAAGGGTCAAATAGATGCCGGTTTTATCGTCACTGGTTTTTATGAAGATAAAGGCGGATTTGTTTTGGACCAATATATCCATACATATTGTGCAACAAGAAGCGTGAAATTATGAAGAGCAGCAGCCTATTAGAGGGGCTGCTTTTTTAATAATCATTAACGAACGTTTGTTCCGCACCCTGCAGAAAGCTGCCTAACCCTCTTCATTTTCTCAATTTACACCTTCATTTGGACGAATTTCCAACCGATTTCGGGCATTGTTTCACCATCCAAACCTCAAAATAACCGGTATAAGGAGAGTGAATTTATATGGCAGAAGTACTATCTTTTATGGATGTGAAACGGCAAAAGGATTTTGAATTAGAAAAGAACTTGCTCAAAGAACTCTCTCTGAGACTAATTATTCAGTCTGTTAGGGACTGTTTGGAACCGTTATTCCCGTTTTTACATGATGAAAGAGATATTATTAGCGAAGGCTGTATTGATTTTGCCATAGAAGCTTATTTGTTAGGCGGGCGTTTTGGGATATTTGGTTATTACGGTGAATCCATGCAGAGCATCAGTGCCCGCTCTGCAAGAGAAGAAGAAGAGCTTCGTCTGGAATTTTTTGATTATCTCTATAATTGGATACATGAGCAATACGCGACATTTGATAAAAACACGGTTTATGAAGCAGCACGCAAGTTCATTAAAGAATGGTGGACAGCAGGGGTTGTCCAAAGAGAAAAACAGTGTAAGCTTCGCATGCGGTAATCATATTTCCCAGCCCTGTCCCATAGTTATGTAATAACGGACAAGCGGGAGGGGAAGGGATGAGGAAAAAGCTGAAATGGCTCGGTTTTTTGTTAGGCTTCATTGTATTACTATTTCTATTTAAGTATCAGTTCAGCAATAATGATTCTTGGAAGCCGTGGAGCCTGCCCTTGAGCGGGAAAATTATATATTTAGATCCAGGTCATGGCGGGCCTGACGGCGGGGCAGTCGGCGGGAAGATGCTAGAGAAGGATGTAACTCTGGAAGTCGCTTTTAGAGTCAGAGATTATCTGCAGGAACAAGGAGCACTTGTTATCATGACCAGAGAAAGTGATACCGACCTCGCTCCGGAAGGAACAAAGGGCTACAGCAGACGAAAAGCGGAAGATTTAAGACAGCGAGTTAAATTAATAAACCACTCAGAAGCGGAACTCTATATCAGCATTCATCTCAATGCAATTCCGTCGCAAAAATGGAGCGGAGCCCAAAGCTTTTATTACGGAAAATATGCGGAAAATGAGAAAGTCGCGAAATACATTCAGGATGAGTTGAGAAGAAATCTGGAAAACACAACCCGGAAAGCAAAACGGATTCATGGGATCTACTTAATGCAAAACGTCACTAAACCGGGGGCGCTTATAGAAGTCGGATTTTTATCTAATCCAAGTGAAGCAAAGCTGCTCGGGAAACCGAAATACCAGGACAAGGTGGCATCTTCCATATATAACGGCGTTTTGCGATACTTCACAGAAAAAGGAGACCCTCCGGAGTAAAGGAGGGTTTTCTTACGGTTCGAAGCATAAGACACCCGCCATTTATGTATGATATAATATTGATTGTAAACGAATACACAAAAGGGTGAGGTTCGATGATGAGAGAAGATGAAGTAAGAAAACTAGTTGGTGAAATGCGCGAACCTTTTCTTCAAAGACCTCTGGGAGAATTGGATGCCGTTAAGGAAATTAAAATAAAGCCTGAAAAACGGCATGTCAGTGTAAAAGTCGCTCTTGCAAAAACCGGTACTGCAGAACAAATGCAGATTCAGCAACAGATCGTAAACGTCTTAAAAGGGGCAGGGGCTGAGACGGTCGGCCTTCGATTTGAAGAGCTGCCTGAAGAAACGGTTGCTAAATTCCGGGCGCCGTCAGCTGAGAAAAAAACATTGTTAAATATGGATAACCCGCCAGTCTTTCTTGCTGTAGCAAGCGGAAAAGGCGGTGTGGGCAAATCAACTGTGTCAGTAAACCTTGCTATTTCTCTGGCTCGTCTTGGGAAAAAGGTCGGTTTAATTGATGCGGATATTTATGGCTTCAGCGTTCCGGATATGATGGGTATCACTGTGCGTCCAACGATTGAAGGAGAGAAACTGCTTCCTGTTGAACGCTTCGGGGTAAAGGTGATGTCCATGGGCTTTTTCGTAGAAGAAAATGCACCGGTCGTATGGAGAGGGCCGATGCTTGGCAAAATGCTGAATAACTTTTTCCACGAAGTAGAGTGGGGAGAAGTAGACTATATCGTTCTTGATCTTCCGCCTGGAACAGGAGACGTTGCTCTCGACGTACATACAATGCTTCCAAGCTGCAAAGAAGTCATCGTATCAACACCGCATCCAACGGCTGCTTTTGTCGCGGCCAGAGCGGGCTCTATGGCGATTAAAACCGATCATGAGGTGGTTGGTGTCATAGAGAACATGGCTTATTATGAAAGCGCAAAGACAGGGGAAAGAGAATATGTCTTTGGAAAAGGCGGCGGAGATAAACTAGCTGAGGAACTAAATGTGCCTTTGCTCGGCAGAATCCCGCTGAAACAGCCTGATTGGGATAAGGATCAATTTGCTCCGTCTGTTTATGACGAAAATCACCCCATCGGAGAAATATATCAGGACATTGCAAAAGAAATAGTTGCAAAAATGTCAGTGCAAGTATAAATAAGGCGAACCGGGATACTATATCCCGGCTTTCCTTATTCGCTTTCTTTGGCAGTGTCTTTTGCTGCTTTTTTCAGCTCATCTTCGAACTGTTTTTTGTAAAGCGGACTAGAAAGTGTTTCGTTAATAACCTCTTCTAAATAACTTCGGAATTCTTGGCTTTTTGCGAGTTCGTTGTACTTTTTATTCATACCCGGATCTTGCATAACACCCATCAGCATCTTCTGGTAATCCGGATCCTTCATTAATTTTTTTATCACTTTTTCATGTTCTGTCTGAAGAGTTTTAGCAAATCCTTCGGCAAAACCAGTGTCTTCAAAGATGTTTTTCCAAAACTCTTCACCTTTTTTAGAGGTAAGTGTTTTTTCTATCGTTCCCTTAATCGCATCTTGGTCAATCACCAACGCTTCATTCATCGCATCATCGTTTAATAATTCCTTAATGGCTTTTTTTCCATCATCAGTTTTTAATATATCAACGACCATTTTTTTGGTCTGATCATAGTCCATATCCGCTGCTTGGTCTTTTGGAGCACAAGCTGTTACAGATAATAACAAAAAACAGCTCATCAATAGCGTTTTGGCTTTTGACATACTTAAGCTCCTTTCACATACTTGTCTTACCTTTAATATGATTCACCTGTTTGGAATTATACATAACAAAATATCGCAGTCAGCGATTTTTGAGGGGTTGAATAAAGAAATGAAAAGCCGTGGTTTAGTTCGTTTTTTCTTTTCTATTTTAGCTGTTGGAGCGCTTATCACGAGTATGGTTGGTTTTGCTTTAAAATGGGGAGAATACAAGGGGCTGTTTCTTACTTTTGAAGCGGGACAGATTTTCTCTGTTTTATTTTGGTTTATAGGCGTGGGCATGATTTTCAGTGTGATCAGCCAAATGGGTTTTTTCGTATTTCTAACAGTTCACCGGTTTGCGCTTGAGATATTAAGGTCCTCATCTCTATGGAATTTGCTTCAGTTGTTTTTCGTACTGTTTGTTGCTTTTGATCTCATGTACGTTCGTTTTTTATTTTTTGGAGAGAGCGGAGAATCGATGGCGGGTTATGCGTGGTTACCGGTGTTTTTACTGATCTTTGGTGTGATCACAGCTTATATAAAGCAAAAGCAGTCCTCTAAGAAAACGTTTATGTCATCGTTGTTTTTGATGGTTGTGATTACCGCATTAGAATGGTTCCCTGCGCTAAGAGTAAATGATGAGGACTGGCTTTATTTAATGCTTTTTCCGTTAATGGCGTGCAATGCTTTCCAATTGCTGATGTTGCCGAAGTTTGCAGCGAAGTAATTACTTTACTTCCGCGGATTTGGCATCTGAATTTGAGATGAGATCTCCTACGGTTACATTTTTTAATCCTTTTTCTTTCAGCTGATGGATGATATCGGGTAAGGCTTCCTCTGTTTGTTTTGCCGAGTCGGAGGCGTGTAAAAGAATAATGTCTCCCCCGGCAACTTGCTTGGTCACATTGTCGATGATTTTTTCAACTCCTGGATTTGTCCAGTCTTGAGAGTTCACACTGTAATGAACGACTGTATAATTGTATTGCTTTGCAACCTTTAGAACTTTCTTATTGAATTGGCCGGTAGGGGGTCTTAATAGCTGTATGTCTTTGACCCCTAACTTTTCAAAGGCGGTTTGCGCACGATTCATGTCCTTCTTTATTTCGCTGCTCTCTAAATTGGCATAGTTTTTATAGGCATACCCCATGCTCCCGATTTGATGGCCATCCTTTACGATTCGGGCCACTGTGTCAGGATGGCGTTCTGCCCAAGAAGCGGAAAGGAAAAATGTCGCATTTTTAATGCCATTTGCCCTCAGAGTATCAAGAATGGGTTCTGCTTTCTCATCACCCCAGCTGATATCAAAAGTAAGTGCGATGTCTTTTGAATCTGTTTCTCCTTTATAAATGGCTTTAGGTCCAGTGTCAGTTGAAAACACGGGAAGCGGGACAGCTCTTTGAATATAAAAAAAGCTGGCTGCTGCAAATGCGGCGATAAGTATGATAATTAATTGTTTCACCCGTTTAATGTGCCACACATAGAAGTGATTCACTGATGATGCCTCCTTATCTTGTCCATCATTCTTGTGTTACATCTTATGAGCATGGCCAATTGAATATAACCGATAAAAAGTTTCTTTAAATTCAGCTTAAATTTGTTATTGACCTTTTAATAATATCCGTGATATATTATTATTCGTCGCTGATAAACAGCCGACATCAACTAAAAGCTTCATTAAATACTTTGAAAAAAGTTATTGACTTAAAAGAAGTTGAATGTTATAGTAATAAAGCTGCTTCGTTAAGCGGCAGTTATGATCTTTGAAAACTAAACAAGACAAAACGTACCTGTTAATTCATTTTTAAACAAATCGCACAGCGATGTGCGTAGTCAGTCAAACTAGGGCCTGCACGATGCAGGTCACACAGATGTCGTCGCAGGATGCGGCGAACTTAATCTGTGATCCAT
>NZ_AYTO01000018.1 GCF_000507145.1 Bacillus tequilensis KCTC 13622
AAGCTCTTCAGCGCCGATGGTAGTCGGGGGTTTCCCCCTGTGAGAGTAGGACGCCGCCAAGCAGATTTTTTATATCTACCATGTTTGTTTATGAAGCTTATATTATTCCGCAGTAGCTCAGTGGTAGAGCTATCGGCTGTTAACCGATCGGTCGTAGGTTCGAGTCCTACCTGCGGAGCCATTGCTTCCATAGCTCAGCAGGTAGAGCACTTCCATGGTAAGGAAGAGGTCAGCGGTTCGAGCCCGCTTGGAAGCTTATCTAAAATACGTTGATCTTATGCAGTTTCCGTGAGATATGGAACTGTTATTTTTTTTGTCTAAAATATGCGGGTGTCATACGGGTGGCAAATTAGAGAATTTCTCTAAAATGTCCCCGTTTTTAATATATTATTGATTGCATCAGCAACTAGAATATCTGATTCACGGTTAGCGTGAGTGTAAATATTCAATGTGGTTTGGACGTTAGCATGGCCAAGCCTCTGAGAAATAGCTTTAATGTTTAATCCAGGAACTTTCCCAATTTGATTTATTAACATTGTTGCGTGTGAGTGTCTCATATCATGAAGACGTCCTGGCTTAATATTGTGCCTCTTAGTGAATCTCTGCCACCATGTATTAGGTGAGGTTGGATACTGGGGTTGCCCCATATCCCTACCAAATAACAAAAGCTTGTTTGTTCCTCTCCACAATTCACCCAAGAGTAATTTATTCTTCTTGATCTCTCGTAGCAAAATAGCTGCTTCTTGCATTATATCTGGCGGCATCGTAACTTTACGGAAAGAGTTACTTTTAGGATCTTTAAACCGATAACCTTTCTTCTTTGTATATTGTAAAGATTCATCAATTCTAACTTCATTAGTATCAAAAAATAAATCTGTTTCATCGATTGCCAATAGTTCTCCTCTACGAAATCCACCTGTAAAAGCAAATTTAATCATAACTCTGTTCCTCAATGGAGCGTGTTCATCTAATAGCATAAAGATTTCCTTTATTTCTTCTTCAGTATAAATTTCATATTCATTGTACTTTTGTTTTGGCCGCTTTACATTTTCAGCAGGGTTTTCTTTTATAATTTTCCACTCAGCTGCTCTTCCTAAGATATCTCTAATGATCCGATATCTTGCATGAATGCTTGACGTTGAGACATCATTTTCCCGTTGGTATTCTTCTAAAAAATTTAATATGTGAATGGGCTGAATCTCGTCTAAGTACATGTCTCCAAAATAGGGCTGTATTTCTTTCCCTATAATATATTCATAAGTTTAACGAGTAGATGATCCAGGGCATATTTTTTCTCCAAGTCCTCTATGAACATATTGAATGTTCGTTTGTGCGGTGTGATATAAGCGCCTGCTTCAACTTCTGTTTTGAATTTATACCATTCACTTTCCAGGTAATTACGCAGCTTTTTAGTAGTTTTTAATAAAGCCGGATCTTCTATTCTAATTGTTTTGACCTTTCTTTTACGCTTGCTCTTTGTACCGATATCAACAACTAATCGAAATGACTTTTCACTTCTTTTTTCAATTGTTGGCATATAAAATCTTCTCCCTTTCTTTATTTTTTTGAATCATGAATGATTGGTACTTAAGGCTGAATAACTTCCGGAAGTACATATCTAATCTTTTTTTCGCAAAAGGATGAGTAACCTGAAAAAGCTCAGATATGAGATTTGTAGATTCCCGCTTGGTTGCCGGTAATTTGATGTTTTTCAGCATAAAGCTTGGTACAGCAAAGTGATACATAAATGCATTTGCTTGGTTCTCCTGTAATTCTTTAAAAAGTGTGGGTAATTTGTATTGAACACCCACTGATTTATGTGATGGCATAGTTCATGGGAAAAGTCTTCCCATTGCTTTTTTTTTGGGAAATCGTGAATCTAGAATAATGCAAGCCATTCCCAGGAGTTTTATTGCTGCAGATGAACGGTTTTTGTAATGGACTATTATTTTTAACCTATCTGCAATTAGTTCCAAGTCCCATGAACCAGGCTCTGTAATACCGATGCCAGCGTAAATTATCCGTATTCTTTCCTCAAGAAGTGATAAATGATACAAGGTAAAGCCTCCTACTAACGAAACGCAAACATAAGTTTGATTTTATAGTGTAAAGAAAAGCCCCCTAAAGAGCTTAACTACTATATTTAGTTTATATCTAATTTAATAGTCTTTTCTTTTTTTATAGTTATATATGATTCGCTATCATAAGTGTCTCCCAGAACAAGGGTCAAAGAATTTATCTCTTCTGGATCCCCGTCATATATAACTCCTATTGTGTACTCATCTTTAGCGTTCCCGTAGATATCATGTGGCCCATTCTCCATAAGGTAATTATAAGCATCTGGATTCTTCAAAGATATACAGTGCAGAACTCATTTGGATGAAGCCGGCTTATGCTCTCTTAGAATCGCTTGGCACATATTATGTTAGGCCGAAGCCTCCACGATGACGCACTGCTATTACTTTCATGATAGAGAGTTAACAAAATACGGAGGGATTTTTCCGCTCCATTGGTTAATAAATTTTCAAGAAGTGGATGAAACTCTGCTTGATCAGATAGAAGAGAAAAAGGAGATGCCGGCAGGTGAATGGCAGCAAATGAGTTTGTGTTAGATGTAGAACTGAACAATTGATATAACACATGTTTAGTAATACATATAAAAAAGAAGAAAGGCACAAAATTATGCCTTTCTTCAAGGATTATTAACTTGTAAAAGCATTTCCTCTTAATTTAACAGTAACGCTGGATGTGTTTTCTGCTTCTAGGATATAAGTTTTTGATGAATCAATCGCTGATGCTGGAATTGAAAGATAAACATAACCGTTTGCACTACTTTTGCCTGACCATACTGCTGAGCTTTTCCCACCTGATTTTTTTTCATAAATGGAGTATACAACTGTAGGAGTTCCAGCACTTCCGCTTTCTTGATAACCATCTATTGAGAAGGAAGAGCCTTTACCAAAACTAAATGTGTCTAAAGTTGTAATAGACTTGGAGCCCAATGAAACTGAAGATGGCCAACCCCAGGTAGCAACACTCGTTGCAAGAGTCTTGAAATCTTGCACATTATTTTCAGTTTTTTGCGTCATGCTAGGTTCTTTTGCTGAAACAACACCATTTGCTGAAAGAGCTAAAACAGTGACGGATAACAATGATACTAATGTTTTTTTGAATTTCATAAAATCACTCCTATCATTTTTTAGCTTACAAAATAAGAATTCCATAGTTAGAGAGAAATTCCTTCAAAAAAATGTAAATAATTTGTGAATATTGAATCTGAAAGGATAAAGAATAATGAAAAGACTCCTAAAACCGGTAACCATTTTATCAATTTTATTAACGGGTATACTGACATTCACATCGCCAGTCAGTGCTGCTTGGTCAGGATATCAAACGAGCAAAAAGGTTAGAGTATATACTGATGCCACAACATATTCAAAGAGTGCTACATCGGCAGACTGGAAGGCGCAGAAAACAACGTCAGGCCGTGTATTTTATTCAGCTATGTTAATCAGAACGGATAATTACAGTAATTCAGGAGCGCAGCGGGGGAATTTCACATCGGGCACACCGTTAAAGAAATTCAGCTTATCAAAAACGCGGCCGGGAACATATCAAGTCGTTATTAATCTATACAGTGATTCAAGCGAAAGAAATTACATCGGTACAGCAAGATCAGCAAAAATTCATATTAAGTGAATTTGATAGACTTCGCGGACATCGAACATACTGCCAGAATGGCGGCGTGATCGGTGCCCGCTTCTACTATTTAGGAGATATCATATGCAAGCAGTGCAACAGTTGTCATTTATTCCGGAAGTGAATGAAAAGGAAGTGCGAAACACAGTCAGAACTGAAAACGTATAGATCACTAAAAATTCAAGCGGAAAATAGGAGAGAGCAAAAGGAAAAGGGAGTCATTGGGTTATTCCCGCAACTGCGGAAAAGCACCAAATATAATGAGCTGAAGTTCAAGCAGATGGATAGGGCGCTAAAGCACTGCCTTGATCAAGATGAATACAGCATCATAGAAAAGAAATATTTATCTCAGGAAAAAATAAAGGATCTTGAAATCATGATTGAGCTGGGCCTCAAAAGAGATAAGTTCTATCAGGTGAAAAGACAAGCTATATACAATATCGCAACAGCGCTCGGAATAATCTGAGCGCTGTTTTTTTATGTTTAATTGTAGTATAAATATGGAAAAGGGGTGTGCGCTATGTTGATAAAATTTTTAAGGTCAGAACACGTATCAGCTTTTTTAGATGGTTCTCTTTTCTTTATGAATACTGGTTATTTTATAGATTTAGAAAAGAACGATGCAAAAAATAAAGGAATTGGAGACCAATACGAAGGGGCCCACTTTAGGATACTAGATAATAAGAAAGATGTGTTGAGTATTGAAATTGATGGTAAGTATCACGAAATTCCCTATAATAGAGGGTTTGCGACTCGAAATAATACATCAGTACACCAATTACTTTTAAGTTGCTTTACATTTATCAAATTTAATTCTGAAAATTTTTATCTGGATGGTTGTAAGGATGAAGAATATGTCTATAAAATCAAACCAACAGTAATAGAAGGATTGGAAAAAGAATTTGAAGGTCGTATATCAGTTTTAATTAATATTGAACTTTTCTTTAAACGATTTGAATCAATAGTAGAAAAAAATCATTTTAGAAGAGGATTGGTTCAATATTTTGATGAATACGCGAATTATCCATTATCGAAGGACCAACTCGAAAAAGATCCTATCTTGGCGCTCTTTTACAAAAGAAAATACTATGAACAACAAAAAGAATATAGAATCATTTTGGCGAATCCATTAGGGCTAGAAAGCAAAACAATTGAGCTAGGTGATTTAAGAGATTGTATTGTGCAATTTGAAAGTATTCAAGATCTAGAAAGAAGGATGATAGTCACAACAAAGCCTACCGAGGAGCATTCTGTTTAATGAGTGCTCTTTTTCGTTTGGCGATAAAACGCCGATAAAATACCGACAAAAAGCCGATAAAATGGGTACTTTTTTAAATCGTGTTTTGTCATACGATAGAGACAAGAAAACGAACGTGAATAACAGTCCAAAAAGGAGATACCTACGGACGCTGATCTTTTGTACATGGAAATTTGTACAGCTGATTAGTGGCCGTTTTTTTATGGTCAAACCAGGAGACGCACCTTTCCTTTATCAAGTGTGCACTCGGATGTATCGAATGACTATGAAGGTCGTTAGCTTCACAGGAGGAGCGGCTGGAGTCTATGCAGTATTGCGCGCGATAATCACGGGGAACGCAAGCGGTGAGATCCCGCTTGGAAGGAAAGTCTTAAACCGGCTCTCCATTTTCTTTGCTTACCTCCTGGGGGAAATCGGTGGGCCACAAATAAATAAAAGCGAATAGCGTAAGGCGGTGCTTATTCGGCAAGGAGAAACGAGAATAAAATTTAGAGATTTTTTGACTGTTGATGATAAAAAGAAACTTTATGCTTTGGCTCGAAAAATGAGCAGCTTTCCAGAAAAGAATGGGAAGAGATTATGGGTGCCAAAAGGGACACATACAAAAGAGTAAATGGACGGATTAGGCGGAAATGAATTCAATAGTTAAACTCTAAGAGTTATTGTAATAAAGATATAAAACATTTTTAGCAAAATTTCCAAACTAGATCCCTTTCTTTTTATATAATAAAAGAGGAGCATTTTTGAATGCTCTGTGAATTAATTTAGAGGGGGAGTCATTTTGAGTGAATTTACAGAAAAAGAAGTAAAAAGAGCAATAAGAGACTTTGAATCCGCAGTGCATGATGTGATAAATGCAGGATATACTACTTATCAAGCCAAGATTAAAAGACTTGTTGACTTGTCTAAAAGTAATAGAGTCATCAGTTTTATTGTAGGACCTATTTTTGAGCTAAACGTAGACCTTAATGAGGTCCATTCGCGTAGAAATGGAAGTGGTTGGATTGAATTAAAACTCCCATCAAATATGGATGAACACATTGCTTATGTTTTGAAAATTTTTCAATTAGTTTCTGAAGATAAACTATCTCTTGAAAATGAAAGCTTCCTTATATATAAGCAAAAAAGAATTGCAGATAATATACAATTATACATATCAGATGTATGTTATCCTTGTTTAAGAGAGCTTATTCACAAATTAAGTGACTTGGTGGAAGATAAGGTTGATGGAAAAAGTGAGATATCAGATGCTTCACTTAAAATAATAAATTATGGGACTCTCACAGCACAAAATGGAAGTACCATAGCTGTTGGGAAAAATATTAGCCAATCAGTAAACTTTAAAAGTATAAAAGAAGATATTATGGAGAAAGTTAAGGAATCCGGGGTAGTATCCGAGGATTCTTTAGGAGAAGTAGAAGAGCTCGCAGGTGAATTGGAAGAAGAGTTAAATCGCGATGAACCAAATCACTCAAAATTGAAAAGGTTTGCTCAGAAGGCACTTGAAATTGGTGAGAATGGTTTGCTTAAAGTTCTTACTACTGTTGTTACAGATCCGCGTTGGGGCCAAGCTGCTGCACAAGCCTTATTAAATATTTAAATATTAACAAAGCATTCTTTTTAGAATGCTTTTTTTATTGGAGGTAAAACATGATAATAAAATCCATTCCGGTTAAAAAAATAAACCCCGCTCCTTACAATCCCCGGATTGATCTTCAGCCAGGTGATCCCGATTATGAAAGAATAAAAGCATCTATTGAACGGTTCGGTAATGTCGAGCCGCTTGTTTGGAACGAAAGAACAGGAAACCTTGTAGGTGGCCATCAGCGGTTCAAAATACATATGGAGAATAACCTTTCAGAGCTTACTGTTTCAGTGGTGAATCTCAATGATAACGAGGAAAAAGCCTTAAATATTGCACTTAACAAAACAGGCGGCGATTGGGATGAATACAAGCTCGAACAAGTTTTAAGAGAGCTTGAAGAAAATAATTTTGATCTGTCCTTCACCGGCTTTTCAGAAGGCGAACTAGAAAGTATTTTAGAAGATCTGACAGAGCATGCAGGGAACGGCGGGAAGGTTACCGATAATCATGAAATCAATCTTGATGATTACGAAGAGGATCAATTTGAACATACCTGCCCTAAATGTGGATTCTCTTTTAATGAGTAGGTGAGCAATAATGAACAGTTATAGATGGTATCTGTCTGATCTGAAAAATGTTGAGCAGAACGGATTGAAGGTTTTTAGTACATTTTCATGTGGTGGCGGTTCCTCCATGGGTTACAAGCTTGCTGGATATAACCTTCTCGGAAACTGTGAAATTGATCCGCAAATGATGAAAATCTATAGAAAGAATCACGATCCTAAATACTCGTTTTTAATGGATATCAGGAAATTCAACAAATTGGACGATCTGCCGGGGGAATTATTCGATTTGGATATTTTCGATGGTTCCCCTCCATGCAGCGTTTTTTCAATGGCTGGTGATCGTGAGGATGCTTTGGGAAAGGAAAAAGCTTTCAGAGAGGGACAGGCTAAGCAGTCGCTTGATGATTTATTTTTTGATTACCTGGATGCAGTTGAAAGACTGAAGCCGAAAACCTTTGTAGCCGAGAACGTGAAAGGCATGATCATTGGCAAAGCGAAAGGGTATGTGAAGCTTGTAATAGAAAGAGCGAAAGAAATCGGGTATGACGTTCAGGTATTTTTGTTGAATGCTGCCACAATGGGAGTCCCGCAAAGAAGAGAGCGGGTCTTTTTTATTGGCCGGAGAAAAGATCTGAACTTACCTCAGTTAAAGCTCTCGTTTAATGAGCGGCCTATTCCTTATAAACAGTTTAGGAGTGGGCGTGGATCCAGATTGAAAGAGACATCAAAATTGTATAGGAGATGGGTGAAGAGAAGGCCATCAGATAGCAACATAGGTGACATAACGAAAAGGACAGAAGGGAAAGAATCTAATTTCAATACGATTTTAGTGAAAAACAGTCTGGTGCCGCCTACTTTTGCAAGTGGTTCTGTCTTTGTCCGATATGACGAGCCTTATTATATCTCTGAACGAGATATTATTTTGATGCAGTCGTTCCCCTTAGATTATGATTTCATGGACGCTTCAGTGCAGTATGTCTGTGGCATGAGCGTGCCGCCTCTTATGATGAAAGGGATAGCGCAACAAATTCATAATCAGTGGTTCAGTAATTAAACTGCATAAGAAGGTAAGCCTGGTGAATATCTTCTTTTTACTTTAAAAGAAAAAAGCATAAGGATATTTTATGATATCTTTATGTAGATTTAATTTAAAAAAGAAGAGGGGATAATTTCTATGGATAGTACAGCTTTAATAGTTATTGACTTACAAATAGGTGTTCAGCCTAAAAGTGTTCCACTGCATAACTTAGCGAATGTATTAGACGGTGTTAACCAAAGAATTTCTTTATTTAGAGAAAAAAATAATCCTATAATTTTTGTTCAACATAATGATAGCGATCTGGTTATTAATTCTCCAGAGTGGAAACTATTTCCGCACCTGGATTCTAAAGATACAGATATTTATATTAATAAAACACATGCAAACGCATTTTATAAAACTGATTTGAGTGACCAGCTAAGAAACTTAAATATAAATAAACTTGAAATTTGTGGTGCGCAAACTGAATATTGTGTAGATACGACTATTAGAATGGCTCATGGATTAGGATATAAATTATTTATGAAAAAAGGATTAACTACAACACTTAACAATGATCTTCTAGGAGCCAAAACAATCATTGAGCATCATGAGAATCTCTGGAATAATCGATTTTTAACGTTTTTATAAATAAGGGGTCAATATAGCAAATGCTTGAATGATCATTTTTTAGAACAAAAATAAAAAGAGAGAAACTCCCTGTCAAAGAGCGTGATCAAGACGCGGCCGCGTTGTGGGAAACATCACGCTCTCATCTCATATTGTAATGGAGGACAGGGAGGATGGCAATAGAAAATAGAAACGTATGTTCCCTTTCTGATGATGAAAAAGAGAATCTCCTTCTCCTGCATAGTGCCGAGTTGTTAGAGAACATCAGTCAATCAAAAGAGAAATACCGAAAAATCATTCAGGTAGGTATCGCCCAGTGGGTCAAAGACTTCCAAAGTGGCCATATCAAGGTGAATACTGTGGACGATTTAAAAAAGCTCATAGAGCTTGATATAGAGCTTCAAAAAGATGAAGATTTGTACTAATTAATCACATAGCAAAACGCCATAAAAACTTCTTATGGCGTCCGCTATTCACAGGGAGGTGAAATTCAAAACATGTCGCTTTGGATGGAAAAACCTAAAGACTAGTAAAGGAATGAAGCACCAACAATGATTAACAGGATGAATAGCACCACAACTAACACGAAGGAGCTGTTGTAACCATTTGTCATGTTATCACCTCTTCCTTTGGAGATAGTATAAGATATGCAAAACAATAATTTTCGACATAGATCTAAGTCTAAATAAGAAAAAATGAATATTTTGTCTAAATGTGTAACAGCGGACACATCAGCATATTTATATAAAACAAACTCAAACTTAATTATGAGGTCCGGAGGTGGGTGAGATGTAATGCCGAGACCACGAGATCCTAAACGAGATGAAGCGTTCCGTCTGTGGGAAGAAAGCGGCGGAACCCGCTTACTAAAAGATATAGCTGAGGAGCTCGGTTGCTCCCCGTCACTTATTCGTAAGTGGAAAAACCAAGATCATTGGGAAGAAAAATTGAATGGTAACGTTACTAAACAAAATGATAAACCCAATGGTAACGTTACTAAACGCCCTGGTGCTCCAAAAGGAAGTAAGAACGCCAAAGGGAATAAAGGCGGCGCAGCCCCCAAAGGAAATAAAAACTCGGTGCGTACTGGCGAATATGAATCAATCCTATTTGATTTCATGGATGATACAGAAAAAGAACTGTTTGGCCAGATCGAAACAGACCCGCTCTATCAAATTGATCTAACAATAAGGGAGCTGAGTCTTCGAGAGCGGCGCATGATGCAAAGAATAAGCCGCATAGAGAGTGGCTTGAATGAAACGCAACGCCGCGTCCTTCAGCAATTGCGAAAAGTAAAAGACATCGTGCCGACCAAGGACCAAAAAACCGGTTTAGTGAAGCACCAGGCACTTATGAATGAGCGCCTTGTAGTTACAGAAATTGAAGAGGTATCTGAGCCGAGCATTGATAAAATTCTTCGATTAGAGGAGGCGATGACCCGCGTAACTGATAAGCGGTTAAAAGCCATCCGTCAGAAACATGATATGACTCGATCAATGGATGAACAAGAATTGAAGCTGCGCGGCATTTATCTTACGAATGAGACAAAACAGGCAGAGCTTGAACGACTCACCGCTCGTCCGGTTGATAATTCAGTTCATATTACGATAAAGCGCAAGCGTAAGGATGAGGACAAATGATTGAAAAGGTAAAGCCAGTAAATCCGCACTTTGAGGATTTTCTTTTTGATTGGAATCAAAAGTTTCAGTTTCTAGTCGGCGGTTATGGATCCTCGAAGAGTTATCATGTGGCGCTCAAGATTGTTCTGAAATTACTGGAAGAGAAGCGGACCGTTCTTGTTGTAAGGGAAGTATACGACACGCATAGGGACTCAACCTTTTCCCTCTTTGATGAAATTATCAATGACCTTGAGATCGATCATATTGTTAGATGCGTGTCTTCACCAATGCAGATCCGCTTTCCGAACGGCGGCCGGATCATATTTAAAGGGCTGGACAAGCCGGCTAAGCTAAAATCGATCAATAACGTTTCTCTCATATGGATTATGGTAGACAACCGAGAAATAATAAAACCCAACTTAGAAAAAGCTTTGAAAAAAATCGAGGAATTACAAGTTGATGAAGATAACAGGGGACTTGTACTTTCTTATAACGATTTTACGAAAGAAATAATAGTTGTTGATCGTCAACTTTTCTTCTATAGAAAACATAGAAGTATGGAATGGCCATGGGAAAGTATGATAGCGGAAATAGAGGAGAGTAGGTTAAAGCAATTCTCTGATGAGATTCAATAACACTAAGATAAAAGCGAGCCTTTTAAAAGTGGAGGACAGGTGGCAATAAGGTGGCAAACATGATTTTTTGCCACCTTTCTAAATTTGTCTAAACCATATTGACAATTATCAAAACCCTGCTATAATTACTTTTGTCCTAAGAAACCGGATTTAAACTTTCAAGATGCTCTTTTATGGTAAGGAAAAGGTCAGCGGTTCGAGCCCCCTTGGAAGCTTTATTAAATGTATTATTACTAAGGTTTCCTCAAAAAACGAGAAAGCTTTTTGCGATATGCGGAAGTAGTTCAGTGGTAGAACACCACCTTGCCAAGGTGGGGGTCGCGGGTTCGAATCCCGTCTTCCGCTCCATTTTATCCCAACGGGATATTGTAAAATTGATTGCGCCCGTAGCTCAATTGGATAGAGCGTTTGACTACGGATCAAAAGGTTAGGGGTTCGACTCCTCTCGGGCGCGCCATTATTCTAATAGAATAAAGAAGAAATCGGGAAGTAGCTCAGCTTGGTAGAGCACATGGTTTGGGACCATGGGGTCGCAGGTT
>NZ_AYTO01000019.1 GCF_000507145.1 Bacillus tequilensis KCTC 13622
GTAAAGAAACAGCACAAAACAAAAAAGCTTGTAGAAAAAACACCGTTTTCTCTACAAGCTGAGGCTATGGCGTACCCGCCATAGCCTTTTTTTATTGCAGTTTGTCCAGCTGATCCTGAAATTGATGCAGCTGGCGACGTTCCGCATCTGTCGAATTGGCATACGCAGAAGATACAGCATTTTTGGCTCTCAGAATCGCTTGCTCCTGATCGCCTTCCTCAAAGCCGTTTGTCACCATGACAGCCTGTTGAACAAATGATTTAGCCTGCTGAAAGAGTTCGTTTCTCATTTAAAATTCAACCTGTCTTTCGGCCGAGTCTCGTGCCGCGGCATGCTGGTGAGCTTCTTCTAATGTAGACCGATATGGAAATCTTGCGGCGTGTAGCCCGATGGAGTCTTTACCCTGCTGAATAAACCTTCTGGATTTGCTTCGTTTACCCATTGTGAGATGCCCCCTTCCATACTTTGACGAGATGAGTCGTCTTCAATAGTATGGTGGTGCGAAGTAACGTTTATGAGTGGGAAAAATTAATACGGGCCGGTCTTTAAAGTGAGAAATATTCTTTCAAAAACCTTGCCACGCCGTCCTCTTCATTTGCAGCCGTTGTTCGATCGGCAATCTGCTTGACCGCGTCAATTCCATTGCCCATCGCAACGCCCGTGCCTGCGAATTCAAGCATCTCCAAATCGTTATCCTCATCCCCGAAAGCAATGATCCGCTCGCTCGGCACGCCGTAATAATCGCTGATTTTCTGCAGGCCGACTGCTTTATTCATACCGCTTTTAATAATTTCAATGACATGCCACGGCGCGGCCCATCTTCTATGGTCAATCACCTCGGCATGCACATCCGACAAATAGGAGCGTATGGCCGGCACATCTTCTTCTTTTGCGTGAATGAGGACAGACGTCACATCCTCACCGAGATTTTCCCGCAAGTCTCCGACCGTCACGTTCGTCGTATTCATGTTAAAAGCATCAATCAGGTGCTCGTCATGGTAATGAAAGTACACGTCGTCAATCACTTCAGCAAGCACATTATGTACGTTGTAGCTCTCGCTGATATCCACCAGCTGTTTAACAACATCAAGCGGCAGCGACGTATGATACCTTCCCCAGCTATCGTCCTGCGGATGATGGACAAAAGCTCCGTTAAAATTGACAATTGGCGTTGTCAGCTCCATCTGCTGGTAGTACATGGAACTTGAACGGTACGGACGCCCTGTTGCGATGCAGACATAATGCCCGTCATTTTTTAAGCGCTGTATCGTCCGAAGGGTGTTTTCTGATATGGTTTTATCATCCTTTAATAACGTTCCATCTAAATCTAATGCGATTACGTAGGGTTTTGTCTCCATGAAAAGCTCCTTTAACCTTAGATTTTGCTTGTTTTGCCTTACTTACAGTGTAGCTTTTTACCATCTTTATTGTCTACATGTTACACTTATGATTATGGTTATCCTAAGGAGGGGCACATTGTGATTCAAATTGAAAACCAAACCGTTTCCGGTATTCCGTTTTTACATATTGTGAAGGAAGAGAACAGGAACCGCGCTGTTCCTCTCGTGATGTTTATACATGGTTTTACAAGCGCGAAGGAACATAACCTTCATATTGCTTATCTGCTTGCGGAGAAAGGCTTCAGAGCCATTCTGCCGGAGGCTCTGCACCATGGCGAACGGGGAGAAGAGATGGCTGTTGAAGAGCTTGCCGGCCATTTTTGGGACATCGTGCTCAATGAGATTGAAGAGATCGGCGTACTCAAAACCCATTTTGAAAAAGAGGGCCTGATAGACGGCGGCCGCATCGGCCTCGCAGGCACATCAATGGGCGGCATCACAACGCTTGGCGCATTGACTGCTTATGATTGGATAAAAGCCGGCGTCAGCCTGATGGGAAGCCCGAACTATGTGGAGCTTTTTCAGCAGCAGATTGACCATATCAAATCTCAGGGCATTGATATCGATGTGCCGGAAGCAAAGGTGCAGGAGCTGGTGAAGCGTCTCGAATTGCGTGATCTCAGCCTCCAGCCGGACAAATTGCGACAGCGCCCGCTATTATTTTGGCACGGCGCAAAAGATAAAGTCGTGCCGTACGCGCCGACCCGGGCATTTTATGATACGATCAAATCCCATTACAGCGAGCAGCCGGAACGCCTCCAATTTATCGGAGATGAGAACGCCGATCATAAAGTCCCGCGAACAGCTGTGTTAAAAACGATTGAATGGTTTGATATGCATTTATAAAGCGTAAAGGTGTTAACACTGGCTGAATTTACGTTATACTGTAGAAAAAAAGGAGTGAGGGAACGTGGAAGAAGCATTAAAAGAAAACATCATGGGCGCCCTGGAACAGGTTGTCGACCCTGAGCTTGGCGTTGATATCGTGAATCTTGGCTTAGTATACGACGTTGATATGGATGAAGACGGCTTAACGCACGTGACGATGACACTGACATCAATGGGCTGCCCTTTAGCGCCGATTATCGTGGATGAAGTGAAAAAGGCGTTAGCGGACCTTCCTGAAGTGAAAGAGACAGAGGTTCACATTGTATGGAATCCGCCTTGGACAAGAGATAAAATGTCCAGATATGCGAAAATTGCACTTGGCATTCAATAAACAAAACAAAAGAGGACAGCCTGACATGTGAGGCTGTCCTTTTTTACCGCTGAAAGGGGTGAAAGGAAATGATGTACCTGCTGGCTGTTTTATGCCCGCCGCTCGCTGTTTTGTTTTCGGGAAAACCGTTTCAGGCCTTGCTGAATCTCATCTTGACCTGTATCTTTTGGCTGCCGGGCGCGATTCACGCCTGCTTTATCGTCGCCGACCGCCGCGCCGAAAAACGGTCAAGGAGATAATTCGGAAAATTGAAGGCGCGGCCATGGTATAATGGTCTCATAAAAACTGCAGGGAGAGCGCTATGAAAAAGAAATTGTTTGCATTCGCGCTTTGTACAGGCGCGTATGCAGCCCTGTTTGCGTACTCTGTTTACTCGGATCAAAAAGCAGTCACAAGCGAGATGACGGATGTCAGCCGCCTGATGCCTGTGAAAATTAAGCAGACAGTGAAAGGGCAGGAAGAGGAAACGCTCATTGACACGGTCAAAGAGGCTAATCGAAAAAACATAAAGATTTCAATCGCCGGGGCGCAGCACTCCATGGGCGGCCATACATATTATGAGGACGGCATCGTTCTCGACATGACGGGCTACAACAAAATCCTGTCACTCGATCAAGAGAAAAAAACCATCAGAGTGCAAAGCGGTGCAACGTGGAATGACATCCAAAAATACGTGAATCCGTATGGACTCGCGGTAAAAGTCATGCAGTCACAAAACATTTTTACTATTGGCGGATCTCTCAGCGCTAATGCTCACGGACGAGATATCCGCTACGGCTCGCTGATTGATACAGTCAAATCATTTCGGCTTTTAAAAGCGGACGGAACGATCGTCACCGTCACCCCAAAAGATGATTTGTTTACGGCAGTCATCGGAGGGTACGGTCTTTTTGGCGTGATTCTTGATGTAACGCTTGAACTGACAGATGATGAGCTGTATGCCATGCAGACTGAAAAAATGAATTACAGCGCATACGCAGGCTATTTTACAAAGCACGTAAAAGGAAATCCGAATGTCAGAATGCATCTGGCCCGAATTTCAACAGCGAAAAAAGGATTTTTAAAAGACATGTATGTCACGAATTACGTATTGGCTGATCATCAGGAGCAACTGCCATCTTACAACGACCTCAAAGAAGATGAGTATACGGGAGCCACAAAGTTTGCACTCGGTTTGTCTAGACGGTATGAATGGGGCAGGAATTGGCTATGGAACACGCAGGAATCCTATTTTGTGGGCCAAAACGGCACAGAAATCTCACGCAATAACGTCATGCGGTCCGAATCCAAATTTCTTGAATATGAAAACAATGACAACACAGATGTTCTGCAAGAATACTTTGTGCCTGTGAAGGAGTATGCATCCTATATTGATGACTTGAGACAAACGCTGTCGGGCGAAGATCTGAACCTGTTAAACATTACGATCCGCTACGTGCAGAAAAATGAAAAGGCCGACCTTTCCTATGCAAAGGATGATATGTTTTCGCTTGTGCTTCTAATAAATGAAGGATTTTCAAAAGAAGATCAGGCAGATACTGCCAGGATCATCAGACGCATGACAGACGTTGCCATCAAGCATGGCGGCAGCTATTATCTGCCGTATATGACTTACCAGACAAAAGCGCAAATGAGACAGGCATATCCGAAAAGCGACGAGTTTTTTCAGAAAAAACGAATCTATGACCCGGATGAGCGCTTCATGAATTACTTTTATCAGAGGTATAAATAATGGGGAAAAACAAATTAAAATGGCTGACATTATCACAAAGCAGCGTGTTCTTCGCAAGCAGCTTGATCTTTCCGTTTTATATATTGTTTGTGAAAAATATCGGCTCAAGCTACACGCAGTTCGGTTTTTCCTACGGATTGTTCGGATTGAGCGGGGCGCTTATTTATCCGCTGCTCGGCCGGCTGTCTGAAAGGCTCGACAGCCGTTATTTCCTGCTCGCGAACTCTTGGGGCATGGCCGTGCTGCTTTTGTATGTTCCGCATATCGGAAGCGTCGGTCAAGTGTATATCGTCCAAGTGCTGTTGGGACTTTTGGGAGCAATGCAAAAGCATGGAGAAAAAGTGCTGATTGCCGACTTTACAGACAGCGGAGAGCGCGGAAAGAAAATTGGGAATTATCATTTTTGGACTGCGGTTTTTTCAGCGGCAGCCATCATGCTCGGCGGCTTTCTTGCCGATTTTTTTACAGTGCAAATGATTTTTTATGCAAGCTCTATTCTTTATTTTTTGAGCGGATTGATGATGATGAAAACAGGCTGACTTGGTCAGCCTGTTTTTTTATGCCATTGAAAAAAGCGGTAAATCAACGTTTTTCGCTGCAAAAGCACAGTTTTTCAGGAACGGATTTTTCATTGAACAGAAAATTTACAAGTGAATAAAAATATTAAATATACGATTGAATTAATTTTTATTCATGTTATAATGTTAAATAATTTCACAAAGACCAAGAAGGTGAACTTGTTTTGAAAATAGGAATTGTAGGCGCTACAGGATATGGAGGCACCGAACTTGTCAGGATTCTCTCGCATCACCCTCATGCAGAGGAATGTATACTTTATTCATCCAGCGGAGAAGGGAATGTCTATAGCGAGGTTTATCCTCATCTTACCGGTTTAGCCGATCAGAAGCTGAAGCCGATTGATATGAATACGATCAAACACGAAATAGATATCATGTTTCTCGCTGCGCCCCCCGGAGTATCAAGTGAATTGACTCCGCAGCTGGCGGATGCGGGAATACCGGTTATTGATCTGTCAGGTGATCTGAGGATCAAAGAGCCGGCTGAATATGAAAAGTGGTATAAACGGACAGCTGCACCGAAGGAAGTGGTTCATGAGGCGGTTTACGGGCTGGCGGAACTGAATCCAAAGCAAATTCAACAGGCGAAACTCATTGCCAATCCGGGCTGTTTTCCGACGGCTGTTTTACTTGGCCTCGCGCCATTGGCGCAAAAAAAACTGCTCAATGAATCTTTCGTTATTGTTGACGCAAAGACCGGTGTTTCCGGAGCGGGAAGAAAAGCATCCATGGGAACTCATTTTTCTGAGCTGAACGGCAATTTTAAAATTTACAAAGTCAATGAACATCAGCACACGCCTGAAATTGAACAGGCGCTGCAAAAATGGCAGCCAGGGCTCGGGCCTATCACATTTTCCGCTCATTTGGTTCCGATGACAAGGGGCATCATGGCGACGATGTATACGCAAGTAACCTCTGACCTATCGGCAGAAGACCTGCATCATTTATATTCGGAATTTTACCAAGATTCATATTTTGTGAGAGTAAGGCCAAAAGGGCAGTATCCGCAAACGAAGGAAGTGTACGGCAGTAATTTCTGTGATATCGCCGTGACGCTCGACGAGAGAACGAACCGGGTCACAATCGTCTCGGTTATCGATAATTTAATGAAGGGTGCCGCCGGTCAGGCTGTGCAGAACTTTAATATCATGAATGGCTGGAATGAAGAGACTGGGCTCACCATGACGCCAATTTATCCATAGAACGGGAGAGAATCGAATCATGATTCAGTTAAGTGAAGATCAAATAGTAAAAGTAACAGGTGGTGTATCCTCGCCAAAAGGGTTTCAGGCAAAGGGCGTGCATTGCGGTCTGCGCTACTCGAAAAAAGACCTTGGCGTCATTATCAGCGAGACGCCGGCAGCAAGCGCGGCGGTTTACACCCAAAGCCATTTTCAAGCCGCGCCGATCAAAGTCACACAAGACAGCTTGAAGTATGGATCAGCATTGAAAGCCGTCATCGTCAACAGCGCCATTGCCAACGCCTGCACGGGAGAACAGGGCTTAAAGGACGCATACACAATGCGGGAGAGCCTTGCTTCGCAGCTTGGCATTGAACCGGAGCTTGTCGCTGTTTCATCAACGGGCGTCATCGGCGAGCATTTAGACATGGAAAAAATCCATGCGGGGATCGAGCTGCTGAAAGAAACACCTGCGGGATCAGGCGATTTTGAGGAAGCGATTTTAACAACTGATACGGTGATCAAGCAGACGTGCTATGAGCTGACAATCGGCGGCAAAACAGTCACGATCGGCGGAGCGGCCAAAGGCTCAGGGATGATCCATCCGAACATGGCCACGATGCTGGGATTTGTGACAACTGACGCGGCAATTGAAGAAAAAACGCTGCAAAAGGCGCTGCGTGATATCACTGACGTTTCATTTAACCAAATCACAGTTGACGGTGAAACATCCACAAACGACATGGTCTTGGTGATGGCAAATGGCTGCGCCGAAAATGAGTGCCTGACGGAAGATCATCCAGACTGGCCTGTCTTTAAAAAAGCGCTCTTGCTCACTTGTGAGGATTTGGCTAAAGAGATTGCCAGAGACGGAGAAGGCGCGACAAAACTAATTGAAGCCCAAGTACAAGGGGCGAAAAACAATCTTGATGCAAACGTCATTGCAAAAAAAATTGTCGGCTCGAGTCTCGTGAAAACGGCAGTCTACGGTACAGATGCCAACTGGGGGCGCATCATCGGAGCCATCGGACACAGCGCAGCACAAGTGACGGCAGAAGAAGTAGAGGTTTACCTCGGGGGCCAATGCCTGTTTAAGCATAACGAACCTCAGCCATTCTCTGAATCTCTCGCCAAGGAATACCTTGAAGGAGATGAAATCACCATTGTCATCAAGATGGCTGAAGGGGACGGGAACGGAAGAGCGTGGGGCTGTGACTTGACCTATGACTATATCAAAATTAACGCGAGCTATCGCACGTAATAAAGGGGAGCATGATGAAGAAAACAATCGTTTTTAAATGCGGAGGAAGTGTCATCCGTGAGCTGTCTGAGGAATTTTTTCATAACCTGAAAGAACTGGTGGCGTCAGGATGGAAACTGGCAATCGTTCACGGCGGCGGCCCGGAAATCACAAATATGCTGAAACGGTTAAATATGAAAACCGAGTTTTCGGGAGGCCAGCGGAAAACAACGAAGCCGGTGCTCGAAGTGGCGGAGATGGTTTTATCCGGCTCTGTGAATAAATTTTTCGTTGCCGAGCTCGCCAAACACGGATTGCGTGCCGCAGGGGTCTCCGGCAAGGACGGAGGTCTTTTGGAGGCTGATTATCTCGATCCGGAAACATACGGGGAAGTCGGAGAAATCAAAAAAGTCGATGCATCCATAGTGAACGCGCTGATGGAAAAAGGCATCATTCCCGTTATTGCGCCGCTGTCTATGACAAGTGACTGCAAGACGCTGAATGTGAATGCCGATCTGGCCGCTTCAGCTGTCGCCGGAGCGCTTGAAGCCGATAAGCTGATGTTCGTTACAGATGTAGATGGAATCATGAAAGAAAAGCAGCGTCTCGACGTCCTGACTCCTGAGGAGATTCAAATACTGATCAAGCAGGAAGTCATCACAGGGGGGATGATTCCGAAGGTCAATTCAGCCTTGTCGGCTTTATCAGATCAGGTGTCTGAAGTTATGATCGTAAACGGCAAAGGAGCATTCTTCGCAGAACATACCTTTCAAGGAACAAAAATTGTCAAAACAAAGGAGGCTGTTTCATGAGCAGCTTGTTTCAAACCTATGGCCGCTGGGATATTGACATCAAAAAAGCAAAGGGAACGTACGTTGAGGATCAAAACGGCAAAACATATCTCGATTTCATTCAGGGGATTGCGGTATCCAATCTGGGCCACTGCCATGAAGCGGTGACAGAAGCAGTCAAAAAACAGCTCGGCAGCGTATGGCACGTATCGAATTTGTTTCAAAACAGTCTCCAGGAGCAAGCGGCACAGAAGCTGGCTGCACACAGTGCGGGAGACCTCGTTTTTTTCTGCAACAGCGGGGCGGAAGCGAATGAAGGCGCGATCAAGCTCGCCCGAAAAGCAACTGGAAAAACGAAAATCATCACGTTCCTTCAATCGTTCCATGGCCGCACATATGCAGGGATGGCTGCAACCGGACAGGATAAAATCAAAACAGGCTTCGGCCCGATGCTGGAAGGCTTTCACTACTTGCCGTACAACGACCCTTTTGCATTTGAGGCTTTTGAAGAGGAAGACGGCATTGCCGCAGTGATGCTTGAAACAGTTCAGGGGGAAGGCGGAGTCAATCCGGCGAGCGCTGAATTTTTAACAGCCGTCCAGTCGTTTTGCAAGGAAAAAGAGGCCCTTCTGATCATTGATGAAATCCAGACTGGCATCGGACGGACGGGAAAGGGATTTGCATACGAGCACTTCGGACTCTCACCGGATATTATCACAGCCGCAAAAGGATTGGGAAACGGCTTTCCGGTCGGCGCTGTTATCGGAAAAAAACAGCTAGGAAAAGCGTTTACCCCTGGTTCTCACGGAACCACTTTCGGAGGAAATATGCTGGCGATGGCTGCTGTGAATGCCACATTGCAAATTGTTTTCCAGCCTGATTTTCTGCAAGAGGCTGCTGACAAAGGGACATTTTTAAAAGAACAGCTCGAGGCTGAGCTAAACAGCCCTTTTGTCAAACAAATCCGCGGGAAAGGATTAATGCTTGGAATTGAGTGTGATGGCCCGGTTGCTGACATCATTACTGAATTGCAAACATTAGGCTTGCTTGTACTGCCGGCCGGACCGAACGTCATTCGTCTGCTGCCGCCGCTCACCGTGACAAAGGATGAAATAGCAGAAGCAATCAGCAAGCTGAAACAGGCAATCGCTCAGCATTCCGCTGTAAACCAATAATTTTTTTTCGGCACAAAGGTATAAAAATTCATTTTTATAATTAATTATTCATCAAGAGGTGGGCTGTTAAATGGAAGGTTATTTAGTGTTAGAAGATGGAACGGCGTTCAGCGGAGAGCTGGACGATCATGAAAACTGCACGGGGGAAGCTGTTTTTTTTACAGGAATGACAGGCTACCAGGAAGTGCTGACAGATCCATCATACAAAGGACAGATTATCGTATTTACCTACCCGCTGATTGGCAACTACGGCATTAATGAAAAGGATTTTGAAAGCAAGAAACCGCAAGTAAAAGCCGCGGTTGTCTACGAGGCGTGTGATCATTTTTCTCATCATGAAGCGGTATACAGCCTCAAGGAGTATTTGCAGAAATGGAACATCCCGCTGTTGACCCATGTGGATACGAGGGCAGTCGTGAAAAAAATCCGTGCGAACGGAACGATGGGTGCGACTGTCACAGCCTCTAAAGAAGCAACTGAGATCGCTCTTCAGCCTGAGAACGTTGCAGAACAGGCTTCCGCACAGGAAATCACAACACTTGGCGGCGGAAATAAACATATCGCCCTCATCGATTTCGGCTTTAAAAAGTCAATCGTGTCGTCACTTGTCAAACGAGGCTGCAAGGTCGCCGTGGTGCCGTATCAGCAAATGGAAGCTGTATACGATATAAAGCCGGACGGCATTGTGCTATCGAACGGACCTGGAGACCCAAAAGCCATTCAGCCGTATTTAGGAAAGCTCAAAAGCATCATCAGCCGTTATCCGACTCTCGGCATCTGTCTCGGACATCAGCTGATCGCGCTCGCGTTCGGAGGGAATACATTCAAGCTGCCATTCGGACACAGGGGCGCAAATCATCCGGTCATCGACCGAGAAACGAAACGCGTCTTTATGACAAGCCAAAATCACAGCTATGTGGTTGATGAACAGTCCATTAATGAAGAAGAACTCAAGATCAGATTTCATCATGTCAATGATACGTCAGTTGAAGGGCTTTCCCATAAAAAATGGCCTGTCATGAGTGTTCAATTCCACCCGGAAGCTCATCCCGGACCGGCGGAAAGCGAATGGATTTTTGATGATTATCTAAAGAATGTGATACCAGCAAGGAGAGAAATCGCGCATGCCTAAAGACACCAGTATTTCAAGCATATTAGTAATCGGCTCAGGCCCGATCATTATCGGTCAGGCGGCAGAATTTGATTATTCAGGCACTCAAGGATGCATCGCGCTGAAGGAGGAAGGCTATCGGGTGATCCTCGTCAACAACAATCCGGCGACCATTATGACCGATGAAGCCTTCGCTGATGAAATTTATTTTGAGCCGCTGACAGCGGAAAGCCTGGCTGCCATCATTAAGAAAGAACAGCCTGATGGACTTCTTGCCAATTTAGGCGGGCAGACCGCGTTGAATTTAGCAGTGGAGCTTGAGGAAACGGGTGTTTTGAAAGAACACGGCGTCAAGCTTCTCGGCACATCCGTTGAGACGATACAAAAAGGAGAAGACCGGGAAAAATTCCGTTCGTTAATGAACGAATTGAACCAGCCCGTGCCGGAGAGTGAAATTGTTGATAACGAAACCGACGCCATCCGTTTTGCGGAATCCATCGGTTTTCCTGTCATTATCAGACCTGCTTACACATTAGGCGGAAAGGGCGGAGGAATCGCTCCTGATAAAGAAGCCTTTACAGCCATGATCAAGCAGGCGCTATTAGCAAGCCCGATCAATCAATGCCTTGTGGAAAAAAGCATTGCCGGCTTTAAAGAAATTGAATACGAAGTCATGCGTGACAGCAATAACACATGCATTACCGTGTGCAACATGGAAAACATCGATCCGGTCGGTGTGCACACAGGTGACTCCATCGTTGTGGCGCCTTCACAAACGTTAACGGATGAAGATTATCAAATGCTGCGGACGGCAAGTCTGACGATCATCTCGGCACTTGATGTCGTAGGCGGCTGCAACATTCAATTCGCGCTTGATCCCTTCAGCAAGCAATATTACGTCATCGAAGTGAATCCGCGTGTCAGCCGGTCATCGGCTTTGGCGTCTAAAGCAACCGGTTATCCGATTGCAAAGATGGCTGCAAAACTGGCAGTCGGATACACCCTTGACGAGCTGAAAAATCCGCTCACAGGCTCGACTTACGCAAGCTTTGAACCGGCGCTGGACTATGTCATCGTCAAATTTCCGCGCTGGCCGTTTGATAAATTCAAAAACGCAGACCGCAAGCTCGGCACAAAAATGAAAGCGACCGGAGAAGTGATGGCGATTGAACGGAATTTAGAAGCGGCGGTACAAAAGGCTGCGGCATCTCTTGAACTGAAAAATATCGGTACGCACCTTCCAGAGCTCAGCGGCTTGTCGATTGAAGCGCTATGGGAATTGGCAGTCACGCCGGACGACCGCAGATTTTTCGTGGTCATGGAGCTGTTAAGCCGCAGCATGACGATTCATGACATTCATGCAAAAACAAAAATTGATCCGTTTTTCCTGCACGCGTTTAATAACATTATCAAACTGGAGAACCGCATAATGGAAGCGGGCGGCGATCTCTCTTTTGACTTATTGAAAAAAGCGAAGGAAAAAGGATTTTCAGATGCAACGATTGCCTCGCTTATCGGCAAAACAGAAGAAGAGGTGCGCGCGCTTCGCAAGGAGATGGGCATTGTGCCTTCCTTCAAAATTGTCGATACATGCGCGGCTGAATTTGATGCAAAAACAAACTACTTCTACTCCACCTATTTCGGAGAGAGCGATGGGGACATCAGCCGCAAAGAGAAAAAACGCGCGCTGATTATCGGTTCAGGACCCATTCGGATCGGCCAAGGCGTTGAATTTGATTACAGTGCCGTTCACGGTGTGCTGACACTGCAAGAGCTTGGGCTCGAAACCATCATGATTAACAATAACCCGGAAACAGTCAGCACCGACTATGAAATTGCAGACCGTCTGTATTTTGAACCGATGACGACGGAGCACATTTTAAACGTAGCGGAGCAGGAAAACATTGATTTTGCTATCGTGCAATTTGGCGGCCAAACCGCGATCAATGCTGCTGAAGCGCTCGAAAAAGCAGGCATTACCCTGCTCGGCACATCGTTTAAAACGCTCGACGTGTTAGAGGATCGCGATCAGTTCTATCAGCTTCTTGATGAGCTTGGATTGAACCACGCAAAAGGAGAAATCGCTTATACAAAAGAAGAGGCTGCTGCAAAAGCTGATGAGATCGGCTATCCGGTGCTCATCCGCCCATCTTATGTCATCGGCGGAATGGGCATGATCATTGTTCACTCGCAAGCCGAGCTTTCTCAGCTGCTGCATGGTGAGAACAGCATGCCGTACCCGATTTTAATTGATCAGTATGTGTCAGGAAAGGAAGTCGAAATTGATTTGATTTCCGATGGTGAGGATATCTTTATCCCGACATATACAGAGCATATTGAACGGGCTGGTGTCCATTCGGGAGACAGCTTTGCCATCCTTCCCGGACCGTCCATTACAAGCGGACTGCAGCAGGGCATAAAAGATGCCGCGGAAAAAATTGCCCGAAAGCTCTCCTTTAAAGGCATCATGAACATTCAATTTGTGATTGACAATGGCAATATTCTCGTTCTTGAAGTGAATCCGAGAGCGAGCCGCACGGTACCTGTCGTCAGCAAAGTAATGGGCGTTCCGATGATCCCGCTCGCCACACGTCTATTGGCGGGGGCGTCTTTAAAAGATCTAAACCCGGAAGTTCAAAATCATCATGGGGTTGCCGTGAAGTTCCCTGTATTTTCGTCTCACGCAATTCAGGATGTGGATGTCAAGCTTGGGCCGGAAATGAAATCAACGGGAGAAGGCATGTGTGTTGCATTTGATGCCGACAGTGCCTTGAAAAAAATCTATACACGTGTCTGGAATCTAAAAGGAAGCATTTATTTGCAAAACGGCCCGGAAGAGTTGAAGGAGTTAGCGGAAAAAGCCGGTTTTACGGTTCATGAAGGAACATTTGCCTCATGGATGAAACAGGAAGAAAAAGCGCTTCACATCAATCTGAGCGGCTCCGATGAAGCCCGCAAAGAACGTTTGGAAGCGATGACGCACGGCATTACCGTCTTTACAGAAGAAGAAACCGTGCGGGCGTTTTTACAAAGCGGTTCGGGCCATCCTCAGCCTGTATCTCTCAAAGATCTCTATAAAAAGGAAGTGGCATCATGCACACAGTGACGCAAACCAGTTTATACGGAAAAGATTTATTAACATTAAAGGATCTTAGTGAACAGGATATAAACGCCTTGCTCGCAGAAGCCGGTGAACTGAAACAAAACAAAATCCAGCCTATTTTCCAAGGCAAAACCTTGGCGATGATTTTTGAAAAATCATCAACGCGGACTCGTGTTTCATTTGAAGCCGGCATGGCGCAGCTGGGCGGGAGCGCCCTTTTCTTAAGCCGGAACGATATTCAGCTTGGACGCGGTGAAACTGTCGCTGATACAGCAAAAGTGCTGTCAGGCTATGTGGATGCCATCATGATCCGGACCTTTGAGCATGAAAAGGTGGAGGAGCTTGCCAAAGAAGCTGAGATTCCGGTCATCAACGGACTTACGGATAAATACCATCCATGCCAGGCGCTGGCGGACCTTTTGACGATTAAGGAAACGAAAGGGAAGCTTAAAGGCGTGAAAGTCGCGTACGTCGGAGACGGAAATAACGTGGCGCACTCCTTAATGATCGGCTGCGCCAAAATGGGCTGTGATATCTCGATCGCTTCGCCAAAGGGATACGAGGTATTGGATGAAGCAGTTGAAGCAGCGAAATCTGCTGCGCTTCAAACAGGGGCTTCCATCACGCTTACGGCTGATCCGATTAAAGCTGTAAAAGACGCTGATGTGATTTATTCCGATGTGTTTACAAGCATGGGGCAGGAAGCGGAAGAACAAGAGCGTCTCGCTGTCTTCGCGCCTTATCAGGTGAATGCGGCGCTGGTCAGCCATGCCAAGCCTGACTATACATTTTTACATTGTCTCCCTGCGCACCGTGAGGAAGAAGTGACTGCGGAGATTATTGACGGGCCGAATTCTGCGGTATTCCAGCAGGCGGAAAACCGTCTGCATGTGCAAAAAGCACTGCTGAAGGCCATTTTATACAAAGAGGAATAAGCGAAAAACTGCTGGGTTAGACTCAGCGGTTTTTTTGATGGAAACATATTCACAGCCGCTTAGGCGCATACTATAGCAAAAAGGAAAAGGAGGAAAAACAGTGGGACAGCAGCATCAATTCCGGCCCGGGCAAAAAGCGCCCAACAATGGCATTTATGTTGAAATCGGCGAGACGGGAAGCATGGTTAAAAATCCTCAAAAAATCCATTTGTCGGCAGGGGAAATGTTTCCCGAAACATCAAATCACAACCGGCTGTGGACTTATAAAAGAAAGCCGTGACCAAGAAAAAACCCAAAACAATAAATGTTTTGGGTTTTTGGCTTTTTAATGCTGGCTTGCATTTTTGTTCATAGGCATGATTTCCGCTAAAACCATGATTAAGACATACAGTACAACAGCAATGATAGATGATGATTTGAAATTGTACGCAGCGCTGTTCATGCTGGCAATCAAGTAGCATGCCATATGTGATAAAAGGAACGTCCAAATAAAGGCAATAATATATCGCACGTTTCCACCTCGTCCTTCTCATTCTATTCTAAAAGTTATCATACCATACAAAAAGCGTAGGGGGAATCCAATTTTAGAAGAAAGTGAGGTGACAAAAGAGTCTGATTCGTCACACTTTAATGATAAAATATAAAAAACGTCAATGGTATATTAGCCAAAACTGTAAAAGGCTAGGACTTTACCTTATTCGTTTCTTTTCTTTTTACATAAGATAGCGTGAGATGGAGTGTGAAAGGAGGCGGGCAAGCGATGGGAATAACGGAAAGGTATTTTCAATTAGGAACGGAGCATAATGTCATTCATCTGCCCTATCGCCCGAACGGCTTCGGCATCTTTATCCTGGGGGACAGAACCCACTTTGTCGGGAATGATTCAAGCTTTTGGCTTCAGCATTACGGCAGAAATCAGCTGCTGAATATGCTGAGGAATGAAGGCTATACTCTCTTTAACAGCAATCTGTTTGGAAGGCACTGGGGAGCGGAAAAAGCGGTCACCTATGCCAAGCAGCTGATACATTTCGTGCTGAAACAAGAAATACTCAATCCGAAGATTCATATTTTAGCAGAAGGCATGGGTGCTCTCGTAGCCGATGAACTGCTTCGTTTTTCCCCGGACCATATCCGCTCAGTCGCGATGTTGAATCCTTGTCTCGATCTTCAGGCTCATTATGAATCCGAGAAAGAAAATAAATTTTTCTATAAACAATTTTTAAAAGAAGTATCGGAAAGCTGCGGAATTTCTGAAAAAGAAGCCGAAGTGCTCCGTTACAAAACAATTGAAAGCTATCCGAGCGGTGTGCCGGTTCATATATGGCAGCGTATGACCGGAGCTCCCTATCCGTACAGCGTACATGCGGAAGTATTCAAGGAAAAGCAGCAAAAGCAAGGCTCCCCGGTCGACATGACATATCACTTATTTGAGCATCCAAACAGAATTTATGCATCAATCTGCAAATTCTTTCGCAGTCATGAAAAAGAGTTATAGAGAATACAATAATAACAGCCTTCTCTTTGCGGAGGCTGTTTTGCTTTGGAAAAATGCAACCAGAGGGGCGGCAGATGCAATGGAATCAACGCTAATTGTAGGTGCAGACGAATTTTTCGGCCTTTCATTGTGCGAGCGAATGATGGAAGAAGGCATACATGTTGACGTTATTTTGGCGGAAACAGAAGATGAAACGAGACAAATGTACCTAGAAGAAAGACTCATGTGGCTTGGGAGAAATGAACTCTTTCGTCAGCTTGAACACATTGAGGAGCAAAAATATGATACAATTTGTATCCAGTTTGGCGGCTTTTTGCCTGTAGACCAATTTGATTCTCCCTATATATTAGTATATGAACAAGACCGAAAAGAATGGGAAAAACGTGAAAAGCCAGGATCGGAAACAACAGTGATTCTGCCGAAAATGTATGGGCCGTGGAAAGAAGAAACCGAGGAAGAGGGCTATTACACAGGTGATGTGGCTGACGAACTGCTGAGATTCCTGCTCGAACCAAGCCGCACTGGCAAAAATCAGTTTTTCGATTTGCCAGTCACAGAAAAAACCACAAAAGAAGAAGCGAAAACAAAAATTTCCGAGTGGAAAAGACAATTTTCATCAATTTTCGACAAATATTAAGAAAAACCTTCCATGTTTCGAGTTTTCTAGATACAATAAACGTATAAAAATGCTACATGTCATAGCTTGTCAAAAGGAGTTGAACATGACTTGATCAAAAGGCTTGTCATGATCTTTTCTGTCCTCCTTTTATTGAGCGGATGTGGACAAACTCCGTTTAAAGGAAAAGTTGAGAAGGTCGGCATGCTCTTTCCTGATACGATTAATGACCTCGTATGGGGCACAAAAGGGTATAAAGGATTACTGAATATACAATCAAAATACAATGTGGATGTCTACTATAAAGAAGGCGTTAAAACAGATGAAGATATTATAAATGCGATTGAGGATTTTCATAAGCGAGGCGTCAATCTTCTCTATGGCCATGGGAGTGAATATGCAGAGGTGTTTAACTTGGTCAGCGAAGATTATCCAGATATGGAATTCGTCATTTCTAATGCAAAGGCGAAAGCTGATAATGTGACGAGTGTCCATTTCAGCGGGGAAGCAATTGGCTTTTTTGGCGGAATGACAGCCGCCCATATGTCGAAAACGAATCAGGTTGGCGTGATTGCTTCTTTTACATGGCAGCCTGAAGTTGACGGTTTTATCAAAGGAGCCAAATATGAAAATCCGGATATAGAAGTAAACACGGAATATACGGATCATTGGGATGATGATATGACAGCAGTAAAGCTTTATCAAAAAATGAAGAACGAGGGCGCGGATGTTGTTTATCCCGCCGGAGATGGGTATAATGTTCCTGTTATTCAGCAAATCAAAAAAGACGGCCTTTATGCCATCGGCTACGTCACAGATCAATCGGATCTGGGCGAGAATACCGTATTAACCAGCACTGTGCAGAATGTGGACAAGGCCTATGAAATCATCGCTGAGCAATTCAACAAAGGCACCCTTGAAGGCGGCGATCATTACTACGATCTGAAAACGAGAGTCGTTGAAATGGGAACTTTCAGCCCGCTTGTCGATAAAGACTTTCAGCAAAGAATCGCCAAGCTGATCAAAACATACAACAAAACAGGCGAACTGCCAAAAAACGAGTATGGAGTGATGTGAGATGCAACATGAAAAAGCACTTGAGTTCATGCAAATTGCTATGAAATATCTTCCTGAAGCGAAAGAGCAGCTTGAAAAATCAGGAATCGAGCTGTCAATGGAAGCCATACAGCCGTTTATGAATCTATTTACAACGGTTATGGCTGAGGCTTATGAGCTTGGCAAGTCTGACGCGAACTCTGAAACCGAATAAAAAGAAGCCACTTTTTCGAAAGTGGCTTTTCACATGATTTTCTTTTTAATAGCCGAAATCATCGGAGCAAGTTCCTTTAAAGCTGGCTTAATTTGATCAAGTGAGTTCATAATTGAACCGATTTGGTCCATAATATGCATGTACTGTATTGTCTCTTCATCATCGTTTGTCTCGGAAACCTCCTCTTCTTGTTGCTCTTCATTCTCAGCTGTTTGTTTTGGGGAATCACCGAACATCATTTTTGAAAACACATCCAACTGCATACGCCTCCTTTCTATATACAACATTCTATGAGTAAGATGAACTGATAGTTTAGACGAATATATTGCCATGCGAAAAAAAATAAGATAGAATTAGTACCTGATACTAATAATTGATCACAACCTGATTGATCTCTAAATTTACGATATAAAGGAGTCTTCCCTCATGAAAGCTGGAATACTTGGTGTTGGACGTTACGTTCCTGAGAAAGTTTTAACAAATCATGATCTTGAAAAAATGGTTGAAACTTCTGACGAGTGGATTCGTACTAGAACAGGAATAGAAGAAAGAAGAATTGCCGCAGATGATGTGCTTTCATCACATATGGCTGTTGCAGCTGCGAAAAAGGCGCTGGAACAAGCTGAAGTGGCAGCGGAGGATCTGGATATGATCCTGGTTGCGACTGTTACGCCTGATCAGTCATTTCCCACGGTCTCTTGTATGATTCAAGAACAACTCGGCGCGAAGAAAGCGTGTGCTATGGATATCAGCGCGGCTTGTGCTGGCTTCATGTACGGGGTTATAACCGGTAAACAATTTATTGAATCCGGAACCTACAAGCATGTTCTTGTTGTCGGTGTAGAAAAGCTCTCAAGCATTACAGACTGGGAAGACCGCAATACAGCCGTTCTGTTTGGAGACGGAGCAGGTGCTGCGGTAGTCGGACCGGTCAGCGATGACAGAGGAATCCTTTCATTTGAACTGGGAGCAGACGGCACAGGCGGTCAGCACTTGTACCTAAATGAAAAAGGACATACAATCATGAATGGACGAGAAGTTTTCAAATTTGCAGTCCGCCAAATGGGAGAATCATGCGTAAATGTCATTGAAAAAGCCGGGCTCTCAAAAGAGGATGTCGACTTTTTGATTCCGCATCAGGCGAACATCCGCATCATGGAAGCCGCTCGCGAGCGTTTAGAGCTTCCTGTCGAAAAGATGTCTAAAACCGTTCATAAATATGGAAATACTTCTGCCGCATCCATTCCGATCTCTCTAGTAGAAGAATTGGAAGCTGGTAAAATCAAAGACGGCGATGTAGTCGTAATGGTAGGGTTCGGCGGAGGATTAACATGGGGCGCCATTGCAATCCGCTGGGGTCGATAAAAAAAGTGAGGTGCACACAAGATGAGTAAAAAAAGAGTAGTTGTTACAGGCCTTGGAGCTTTATCTCCGCTTGGCAACGACGTCGATACAAGCTGGAATAACGCGATCAACGGTGTGTCCGGAATCGGTCCGATCACTCGTGTTGACGCTGAAGAATATCCGGCAAAAGTAGCCGCAGAGTTAAAAGACTTCAATGTTGAAGATTATATGGATAAAAAAGAAGCAAGAAAAATGGACCGCTTTACACAATATGCGGTTGTCGCTGCCAAAATGGCGGTTGAAGACGCGGATCTTAACATTACAGATGAGATCGCGCCGAGAGTCGGTGTTTGGGTAGGATCCGGTATCGGAGGACTTGAAACGCTAGAATCTCAATTTGAAATTTTCTTAACAAAAGGCCCAAGACGGGTAAGCCCGTTTTTCGTGCCAATGATGATTCCTGACATGGCGACAGGCCAGATTTCTATTGCGTTAGGAGCAAAAGGGGTTAACTCTTGTACGGTTACTGCATGTGCTACAGGAACGAATTCAATCGGTGACGCGTTTAAAGTCATTCAGCGCGGAGATGCAGACGTTATGGTCACAGGCGGAACAGAAGCGCCTCTGACAAGAATGTCATTCGCGGGCTTCAGTGCCAACAAAGCGCTGTCTACTAATCCAGACCCAAAAACAGCGAGCCGCCCGTTCGATAAAAACCGTGACGGCTTTGTCATGGGTGAAGGTGCAGGGATTATCGTTCTTGAAGAGCTTGAGCATGCCCTGGCCCGCGGCGCTAAAATTTACGGAGAAATTGTCGGCTACGGCTCAACGGGAGACGCTTATCATATTACAGCGCCGGCGCAAGACGGTGAAGGCGGAGCGAGAGCGATGAAAGAAGCCATTAGAGATGCGGGAATTGCCCCTGAAGAAATTGATTATATCAATGCTCACGGGACAAGCACGTACTACAATGACAAATACGAAACAATGGCGATTAAAACCGTATTCGGTGAGCATGCGCATAAACTTGCGATAAGCTCTACAAAATCGATGACTGGCCACCTTTTAGGAGCGGCCGGCGGTATTGAAGCGATTTTCTCTGTGCTTGCCATTAAAGAAGGTGTGATCCCGCCGACAATCAATATTCAAACGCCTGATGAAGAATGTGACTTGGATTATGTGCCTGATGAAGCCCGCAGACAGGATCTCAATTATGTTCTCAGCAACTCATTGGGATTCGGCGGACATAATGCAACATTAATCTTTAAGAAATATCAATCATAATCACGCCAAACCGGCTGCCTTTAAAGGTAGCCGGTTTTTTTTGTGCGCATAGGATAAAATGAGGAGGCGATCACATGAGTGTGAAACAAACATATAAATGGCTCCGGCAGGCTGCTTCAATCGATGATTTGGCGCCATACATTGTCCCGCTTTTTTCAAGTGCGGAGAAAAAGAACTGGAAAGGCATTCTGGGCCATCTTCAGCATCATGGAATGTTTAAACACATAAAAGAAGGTATTCATACTGCATCCAAGCTGAAAGAAAGAGGTTTTTACGAGCATATTCAAAAGGAAGAACAGTACCTCAAAAATAAATGGCAAGGTCCTGATGTCCCGATTGTCCCGCTCCCGGTTGATGAGCGAAACAGAAGAATTCGTTTAGAATTCGGATCAAAATCAGGGCTCGCTTTTCAAGACAAAATGTTCCTCTTTCTGTCGTCAGATTTAAATTTTGCATCGGTATCTGCCCTAGTGACACATGAATATCATCATGTTTGCCGGTTAGAGCGTCTGACGAAAGAGGAAAAGGATGTCACATTACTTGATACAATCATCATGGAAGGACTTGCAGAATATGCTGTTTATGAGAGGTTCGGCCGAAGTCAAACAGCTGAATGGATATCTTGGTATACCCAGGAGCAGCTGCAAGCTTTATACGAGAAAAAGATTGCGCCCCATCAGGATATTAAACGAGATAATCGATTATTCTCCCAGCTGTTATTCGGCAAAGGATACCAGCCAAAAATGCTTGGATATGCGGTCGGATTCAATATTGTAAAAAAATATTTAACGGCCAACAAAGCAAACACGGCAGACGGGCTGTCCATTCCTGCTGAAACCTTTTTGAATGTAATGCTTTAACAGGATAAAATAATGGAATTTCATTAATAATATTACATTTATCCTAAAAAATTCTTGATTTTGCAAAATGATTGTAATAATATACAAATATAAAATTTTCGATAATTCAATATTATTTATTATTTCTGAATAAAGGGATTGCTTTCTCTTGCAAACGTTTGAAACAAGAGGGGGAAGGAGAGCTAGCATGAGCACACTTTTAGAAGTGAATAATTTAAAGACTTATTTTTTCAGAAAAAAGGAGCCGATCCCTGCGGTTGACGGTGTCGATTTTCACATCAGCAAAGGCGAAACCGTCGCGCTTGTAGGTGAATCGGGCTCCGGGAAAAGCATTACTTCTTTATCAATCATGGGCCTTGTTCAAAGCTCAGGCGGAAAAATCATGGACGGCTCTATTAAACTCGAAGACAAAGACCTCACCTCATTCACTGAAAACGACTATTGCAAAATCCGCGGAAACGAAGTATCCATGATCTTTCAGGAACCAATGACCTCCCTTAATCCGGTGTTAACAATCGGAGAACAAATTACCGAAGTGCTGATTTACCATAAAAACATGAAGAAAAAAGAAGCCAGTCAAAGAGCTGTTGAACTCTTGCAGATGGTTGGGTTCTCGCGGGCTGAGCAAATGATGGATGAGTATCCGCACAGGCTGTCCGGAGGAATGAGACAGAGGGTGATGATTGCCATCGCACTTAGCTGTAACCCTAAATTGCTCATTGCCGATGAACCGACGACAGCTCTGGATGTGACAATACAAGCCCAAGTGCTGGAGCTCATGAAGGATCTCTGCCAGAAGTTCAATACGTCGATTCTTCTCATCACCCATGACTTAGGTGTCGTATCAGAAGCAGCCGACAGAGTAATTGTCATGTACTGCGGACAAGTCGTAGAAACCGCCGCCGTTGACGACTTATTTTTAGAGCCGCTGCATCCTTACACAGAAGGCCTGCTTACATCGATTCCCGTCATAGATGGAGAGATTGATAAATTAAATGCGATTAAAGGCAGCGTGCCGACACCGGATAATCTGCCGCCGGGCTGCCGCTTTGCCCCAAGGTGTCCGAAAGCCATGGATAAATGCTGGACAAATCAGCCTTCGCTTTTGACGCACAAAAGCGGAAGAACGGTGAGATGCTTTTTATATGAGGAAGAGGGTGCCGAACAATCATGACAGCAGCTAATCAAGAAACAATCTTAGAGCTTCGTGACGTAAAAAAATACTTCCCGATCCGCTCAGGTCTTTTTCAAAAAAAAGTCGGCGATGTAAAAGCAGTGGACGGTGTTTCATTTTCATTACATAAGGGAGAAACCCTCGGAATTGTCGGAGAATCAGGCTGCGGAAAATCGACTGCCGGCAGGACGATGATCAGGCTCTACAAACCGACAGAAGGCCAAATCTTTTTTAAAGGGCAGGATATTTCCAATCTGTCAGAGGAGAAGCTGCGGAAAAGTGTCCGCAAAAATATTCAAATGGTTTTCCAAGATCCATTTGCCTCTTTGAATCCAAGAAAGACATTGCGTTCTATCATTAAGGAGCCGCTTCATACGCACAGCATGTATACGATGCGCGAACGAAACGAAAAAGTCGAAGAACTGCTTGCGAGAGTGGGGCTTCACCCATCGTTTGCCAGCCGTTATCCCCATGAATTTTCGGGAGGCCAGCGGCAGCGGATCGGCATCGCCAGAGCGCTCACGTTGAATCCTGAGCTGATCATTGCAGATGAGCCGGTTTCTGCGCTTGATGTATCCATTCAGGCCCAAGTGATTAATTTAATGGAAGAATTACAGGAAGAATTTAATCTGACGTATCTATTTATCTCTCATGATCTAAGTGTCGTCCGCCATATCAGCGACAGAGTCGGAGTGATGTATCTTGGAAAAATGATGGAATTGACCGGTAAGCATGAACTTTACGATAATCCGCTTCATCCTTATACACAGGCTCTTTTATCATCTGTCCCGGTTACAAGAAGAAAAGGATCCGTCAAACGTGAGCGCATCGTCCTGAAGGGGGAACTGCCAAGTCCGGCCAATCCGCCAAAAGGCTGTGTTTTTCACACAAGATGTCCTGCCGCAAAGCCGATATGCAAGGAACAAATACCAGAATTCAAAGAAGCTGCTCCCAGCCATTTTGTGGCTTGTCACCTTTATAGCTAATCGTTGCCCGACTAGCTTTGAGAGGGGGTATGCACTACATAAACAACAGCTGAGAAGTACGAACATTTCAAGAGGGGGAATATCTAATGAAAAGACGGAAAACCGTACTGATGATGCTAAGTGTATTGATGGTTCTGGCCATCTTTTTATCGGCCTGCTCAGGATCAAAATCGAGCAGCAGCGAGAAAAAGTCAGCAGGAAAACCGCAGCAAGGCGGAGATTTGGTTGTCGGGTCAATCGGGGAACCCACGCTCTTTAATTCTCTGTATTCTACGGACGATGCAAGTACGGATATTGAAAATATGCTGTACAGCTTTTTAACGAAAACGGATGAAAAACTAAATGTAAAATTGTCGCTCGCTGAAAGCATTAAAGAATTGGACGGCGGTCTGGCATACGATGTGAAAATCAAAAAAGGCGTTAAGTTTCATGACGGGAAAGAACTGACTGCAGATGACGTCGTATTTACGTACAGTGTCCCTTTAAGCAAAGATTATAAGGGAGAACGCGGCTCAACATATGAAATGCTGAAATCCGTAGAGAAAAAAGGCGATTACGAAGTATTGTTCAAACTGAAATATAAAGACGGTAATTTCTATAACAATGCGTTAGACAGCACAGCCATTCTGCCGAAGCACATTCTCGGTAATGTTCCGATTGCCGATTTAGAAGAAAATGAGTTTAACAGAAAGAAACCGATCGGTTCAGGTCCATTTAAGTTTAAAGAATGGAAGCAGGGCCAATATATTAAGCTCGAAGCGAATGATGATTATTTTGATGGAAGACCGTATTTAGATACTGTGACGTATAAAGTCATTCCTGATGCAAATGCTGCCGTTACACAGCTGCAGGCAGGCGATATTAACTTTTTTAATGTGCCCGCCACTGACTATAAAATGGCTGAAAAATTCAATAACGTGAAAGTCGTTACTGATTTGGCATTAAGTTATGTGTACATCGGATGGAATGAAAAAAAAGAATTATTTAAGGATAAAAAGGTCCGTCAGGCGCTGACAACCGCTCTTGACCGCGAGTCAATCGTCAACCAAGTATTAGATGGGGACGGAAAGGTAGCTTACATTCCGGAAAGCCCTTTATCTTGGAACTATCCTAAAGATATAGATGTTCCGAAATTTGCGTACAACGAGAAAAAAGCGAAACAAATGCTCGCAGAAGCCGGCTGGAAAGATACGAACGGTGATGGCATTTTAGATAAAGACGGAAAGAAATTCTCGTTTACGCTTAAAACGAACCAAGGAAATAAAGTCCGTGAAGACATCGCTGTCGTCGTTCAGGAGCAGCTGAAAAAAATCGGCATTGAAGTAAAGACCCAAATCGTTGAATGGAGTGCTCTCGTTGAACAAATGAGTCCTCCGAATTGGGATTTTGATGCAATGGTCATGGGGTGGAGTTTATCCACATTCCCTGATCAATATGACACGTTCCATTCAAGCCAGATTAAAAAGGGTTTAAACTTCGTTTGGTATAAAAATGCCGAAGCGGATAAACTCATGAAAGATGCAAAATCAATCAGCGACAGAAAGCAATATTCAAAAGAATATGAGCAGATTTATCAAAAAATTGCGGAAGATCAGCCGTATACGTTCTTGTATTACCCTAACAACCATATGGCAATGCCGCAAAATCTTGAAGGATACAAATACCATCCGAAACGTGATTTATATAATATCGAAAAATGGTGGCTTGCAAAATAATTTTCCCTTAAAGGGGAGGGAGAGCGTTTTCTCCCTCTTCTGTTTTTAATAAGGAAAGTAAAGGGGGACAAGTATATGGCTGCATATATTATCAGAAGAACCGTCATGTCTATTCCAATTTTATTGGGAATTACGATTCTATCATTTGTTATTATGAAAGCCGCACCCGGAGACCCGATGACGTTAATGATGGACCCGAAAATCAGCCAGGCTGACAGAGAGCAGTTTATTGAAAAATATGGTCTGAATGATCCTCAGTACGTTCAATATTTAAAGTGGCTCGGCAACATGGTGCAGGGTGATTTCGGAACGTCTATTGTCAGAAAAGGGACGCCTGTTTCAGAATTGATTATGGCAAGGCTGCCCAATACGCTGCTGCTGATGCTCGTTTCAACGATTATGGCTCTTATGATTTCTATTCCATTCGGTGTCCTGTCGGCAAAGCGGCCGTATTCAAAGCTCGACTATGGCATTACATTTACCTCGTTTATAGGTCTGGCTATTCCAAACTTTTGGTTTGGATTAATTTTGATTATGGTGTTATCAGTAAATCTCGGCTGGTTTCCAACCGGTGGTGTCGAGACGCTGAATACCGAATTCAATATATTTGACCGGATTCATCATTTAATTCTGCCTGCATTCGTATTAGCTACAGCTGACATGGCCGGACTGACGAGATACACGAGATCCAATATGCTTGATGTCTTAAAACAAGATTATATTCGCACAGCGAGAGCAAAAGGTTTTAAAGAGAATAGAGTGCTATTTAAACATGGATTGAGGAATGCATTATTACCCGTCATTACAATTTTCGGTTTGATGATTCCTTCATTTATCGGCGGATCTGTCGTTGTTGAACAAATTTTCACTTGGCCGGGGTTAGGAAAGCTGTTTGTCGATTCGGCATTCCAGCGTGATTATCCGGTTATCATGGCAATGACTGTGATCTCCGCGGTTCTTGTCGTTGTCGGAAACCTCATTGCAGACATCCTTTACGCGATTGTTGATCCGCGGATCGAATATTAAAAGGAGGGAAACGGAGATGTCAGAGCTGCAAACCACTCCCTCGCCGGAGATCAGGCTGAAAGAAAATATTTCGAAAAAACCAGATACGATGACCAAGATATTCTGGGAAAAATTCTCGAAAAACAAACTGGCCGTTCTAGGAGCCGTCCTGCTGTTTATCATTATTATGTCTGCTGTTTTCGCTCCTTTGATTGCGCCTTATCCCCAGGAGCAGCAAAGCCTGCTTGATAAATATAAGGCGCCGGGCCTCGAACATTTGATGGGGACGGATAAATTCGGACGTGATATTTTCAGTAGGATCTTGTATGGAGCGCGTGTCTCTTTATTGGTTGGTTTTGCGTCTGTAGTCGGTTCGATTTTGATCGGAACGGTTTTAGGAGCAATAGCTGGATATTTCAGAGGAATCGTGGATGCTGTCATCATGCGTCTGGTCGACATTGTATTATCTATTCCTGATATTTTCTTGCTTATCACACTTGTCACCATCTTTAAACCAGGTGTGGACAAACTGATTTTAATTTTCTGTCTCACAGGCTGGACCACGACAGCGCGTTTGGTAAGGGGAGAATTTTTGTCGCTTCGTTCAAGGGAATATGTTCTCGCCGCTAAAACAATTGGAACAAAGACACATAAAATTATTTTTTCTCATATTCTGCCCAATGCATTGGGGCCGATTATCGTCTCGGCGACGCTCAAAGTAGGATCTGTCATTCTCGCTGAATCAGCGTTAAGCTACTTGGGCTTCGGAATTCAGCCGCCAATCGCAAGCTGGGGAAACATGCTCCAAGATGCGCAGAATTTCACAGTCATGATTCAAGCATGGTGGTACCCATTATTTCCCGGGCTATTAATTTTAATAACCGTTCTATGCTTCAACTTTGTCGGTGACGGCCTAAGGGATGCACTTGATCCGAAAAATATTAAATAAAAATGAAAATAATATTTGTTATAAAATATAACAAAAACAGAAGGAAAGCAGATCTCTTTTTGTCAGAAAATATACAAAGAGATCTGCTTTTTGTGATTCTTATATAAATCCAGCAATTCCAGATTTCCTCAATCTCCTTGGAATAATTTCTCTGTCCCTTGCCTATACTGTGGACAACAGTTTTTATAAAAGTGAGGGGTTAGAGATGTTATTTCTTCATGATGTGTGGGTCAATTGGTTTGAAGGGGAAGAAAATGGCTACAATGTATGTCACTTTCATGAATGGCGCAAGGAAGATACGGTTGAGCTTTTGGATCAGGTGCCGCTGTTAAGGGTGCCGTCAGTGCTGTTTCATTACATAGAAAACGATCTGTCTGAGCTTCCGAAAGGTTTGCTTGAAGACGTACATCAAAAATCGTACATTCGAAAAAATCACGAGCGGACTAAGCTTGAGTATTGTTTTGTCGTAACAGACGGAATCGGCATTTTGGCTGTCGACACAATCGGCTACACAATCCCTGTCAGAAAAAGCCGTCTGATTCCAAGACAGGAGCAGCTCGTTTATGAAATGGTAAAAGATGTAGAGCCTGAAACTTATGAATTTGAGCCAAAGAAGCTGGAATCCTCAAAAGAATATCACATTTTATCATTAGCTCCGGAACACGTCAGAGGACTGACAAGAAAAGAACGGCAAATCAAGCAGCTGATGTTTATGGCGCTTGACCAATTAAAAGGGCTGAAAAACCGCGCTGAAATCGGCTACTGGTACACAGAGTGGAACCCGCATATGTATGAACAAATCAAGCGGATGAGCTTTGAAGAGATTTGGGACATGCTGTATAACGAAACAATTGAAGGCTGGTCGGACAAGCATCTGGCTTTTTGCGAAAACCTGATAAAAGGGCAGCCTTTCTTTGAAAAGCTGTGGGAAATAGAAAACGAATCAAAGGTAAACTGAAAAAACCGCTCTTGCTAAAGAGCGGTTTTTTGATCAGCGTCTTTTTCGGCCAAGACCCATGGCATTCTCCATTTTTTTCAGCATTTTGTTTGCTGCCCGGTTTGCCCGTTCCGCGCCTTCATCAAGAATCCGGTCTAATTCATCAGATTCAATCAGTTCATGATAGCGTTCTTGGATCGGTTTTAATGCGTTCACCACGACTTCTGCCAAATCACCTTTAAACTCGCCGTAGCCTTTTCCTTCGTACTTTGCTTCAAGCTCTTCAATTGTCGTATTGCCGAGGATTGAATAAATCGTAAGAAGATTGGAAACGCCCGGTTTGTTTTCTTTATCAAATTTCACTATGCCTTCAGAATCTGTCACAGCGCTTTTGATCTTCTTTTCAAGGAGCTTCGGTTCATCAAGCAACGTAATATAAGATTTCTGGTTTGGATCGGATTTGCTCATTTTCTTCAATGGATCATTCAGAGACATGATGCGTGCGCCGACTTTTGGAATTTTCACTTCTGGAACTGTAAAGATGTCGTTATATTTTTTGTTGAAGCGTTCGGCGAGATTCCGCGTCAGCTCAAGGTGCTGCTTTTGATCCTCACCAACAGGCACAAGGTCTGTTCCATACAGCAGAATATCAGCGGCCATCAGCGGCGGGTACGTTAACAGGCCGGAGACGACAGCTTCATTGCCTTTGGACTTGTCTTTAAATTGAGTCATCCGTTCAAGCTCGCCGATATACGCGACACACTGCATCATCCATCCGGCCTGCGCATGGGCGGGAACCTCTGACTGAATAAACAATGTCGCTTTTTCCGGATCAAGTCCTACAGCTAGGTAAAGCGCCGCCAGACTGCGGATATTCTTTCTTAGCTGAAGCCGGTCTTGAGGAACGGTTATCGCATGCTGATCCACAATGCAAAAATAGCTGTTATAATCATGCTGCAGTTCGACAAACTGCTTCATCGCACCGATATAGTTGCCGAGCGTAACGGAGCCGCTTGGCTGAATGCCTGAAAAAATCGTTTGTTTCATGTAAACATCAACCTCATTTCTTAAAACATAATAAAAAAGGCTCATTCTTCCCCTGTAAAAAAGGGACGAATGAACCGTGGTACCACCCTGATTATTCCATTAAAATGGAATCACTCTGACGTTTGTAACGGAGACTGCTCCGGCTGAGCCTACTTTTTCGGTTTCGGTCAGCTGCTCCAAAGTCCATTCCGCATTGCCCGTTATCTGCTCCCAGCACCGCAGACTCTCTTCAAACGGGTGAAATGTGTACTACTCTTTTTCATAGCAGGCTTTTCTTTTGATTGCTTCATTATAAATCAATTATAACCAATTGTCATCATCAAAAAACATTCTTTTTCCCGGTAATATTGTAATGATATACATAACACAGGCGCTGAAAAATCCTTAAATGATAACTGATATCAGCGTGATAACAGCAATATATTATATGTAAAAAGCAATATGGATACAAAACTCCTAAAATAGTTTTTAATCAATTTATGCTTTAATCGATAGAAGGATATTACGTTCGTGGAAGAAAAACTAACGAAGTTCAAATATTTTAAATTGATAAAATAATATTGCAATAAATTATTTGTTTCATTATAATGAACTTGTTCACTCTAGTGTTACAGCTTTTTTACAAAAATAATCAGAAAAGACGGAACAGAATAAAAGTTTCGGAAACTTAGGTTCATTTGTCTGATATTTCTGAGTGTTTAGCCGTAAGGAGCTGAAAAATTATGATTAGGGGGTTTGCGAATATGAAAAAACGTTGGTCGATTGTCACGTTGATACTCATTTTCACTCTCGTGCTGAGCGCGTGCGGCTTTGGCGGCAACGGCGGATCAAACGGTGAAGGGAAAAAGGACAGTAAAGGAAAGACGACACTTAACATTAATATTAAAACTGAGCCATATTCTTTACATCCGGGATTGGCAAAAGATTCAGTATCAGGGGGTGTTATCCGTCAGACTTTTGAAGGATTGACACGCATTAATGCAGATGGTGAGCCTGAAGAAGGCGCAGCTTCTAAAATTGAAACGAGCAAAGATGGAAAGACATATACATTTACAATTCGTGATGGCGCAAAATGGTCAAACGGCGACCCTGTAACAGCACAAGACTTTGAATATGCTTGGAAATGGGCTCTTGATCCTGTTAATGAGTCGCAGTATGCTTATGAGCTTTATTACATCAAAGGCGCGGAAGCTGCAAACACAGGAAAAGGAAGCTTGGATGACGTAGCTGTAAAAGCGGTGAACGATAAGACGTTAAAAGTTGAATTGAATCATCCGACACCGTTTTTCACTCAATTGACTGCGTTCTATACTTATATGCCGGTCAACAAAAAGGTTGCTGAGAAAAATGGAAAATGGTATACCAATGCGGGCGAAGATTACGTCTCCAACGGACCATTTAAAATGACATCTTGGAAACACAGCGGATCTATTTCTCTTGAAAAAAATGATCAATATTGGGATAAAGACAAGGTTAAGCTGAAAAACATCAAAATGGTCATGATCAACAATAACAATACTGAGCTTAAGAAATTCCAAGCTGGTGAACTTGATTGGGCAGGGATGCCGCTTGGCCAGCTTCCGACTGAATCGCTGCCAACTCTGAAGAAAGATGATTCGTTACACGTTGAAGCGATTGCTGGTGTTTACTGGTACAAATTTAATACGACGGCAAAGCCATTGAATAATGTAAACATTCGTAAAGCGCTGGCCTATTCAATCAATCGTCAATCGATCGTGAAAAACGTGACGCAGGGCGAACAAATTCCGGCTATGGCCGCAGTTCCACCGTCAATGAAGGGATTTGAAGATAATAAAAAAGGTTATTTCGACGATAACGACGTGAAAACCGCGAAAGAATATTTGAAAAAAGGTCTTAAGGAGTTAGGCCTGAGCAAAGCTTCCGACCTGCCGACAATTAAATTGTCTTATAATACGGATGATGCGCATGCGAAACTTGCTCAAGCTGTTCAGGAAATGTGGAAAAAAGACCTTGGTGTAAATGTGGAGCTTGATAATTCCGAATGGAACGTCTATATCGACAAACTTCACAGCCTAGACTATCAAATCGGGCGTATGGGCTGGCTTGCCGACTATAATGATCCGATCACCTTCCTTGAATTGTTCAAGGATAAAGACGGAGGAAATAATGATACTGGCTGGGAAAACGCGGAATTTAAAAAGCTGTTGAATGAGTCCCAAACTGAAACGGACAGTAACAAGCGTATCGAACTGCTTAAGAAAGCAGAGAAGATTTTTATGGATGATATGCCTGTTGCACCAATCTATTTTTATACGATCCCTTGGGTGCAGGACGAAAATCTGAAAGGAACTATCATTACTGGAACTGGAGAAATTTATTTCAGAAATGCGTACTTTCAATAAGTCTATGTGAAAACAACAAACCTCAAGGTATATGGGACCTATTACCCATATACCTTTCTTGCTGATCATGTAAAAACAATGGAGGTGTTTCCCCTTGCTGAAATATATCGGAAGACGTTTAATCTACATGGTTATCACTCTATTTGTCATTGTAACCGTGACTTTTTTCTTAATGCAGGCAGCACCGGGCGGGCCATTTTCGGATGAGAAAAAGCTTCCGCCTGAAATTGAAGCCAACTTAAATGAACACTATGGGTTGGACAAGCCGCTGTTTGTTCAATACCTTGGCTATTTAAAATCAGTTGCAATGTGGGATTTTGGACCGTCATTTAAATATAAAGGTCAGAGTGTTAACGACCTGATCAATTCGGGTTTCCCCGTTTCATTCACTCTTGGAGCAGAAGCTATTCTCCTCGCTTTAGCGTTAGGTGTATTGTTTGGGGTCATTGCAGCCCTTTACCATAATAAGTGGCAGGATTATACTGTCGCGATTTTGACCATCTTTGGCATTTCAGTTCCGAGCTTTATCATGGCGGCTGTTCTGCAATATGTGTTCTCCATGAAGCTTGGTCTGTTTCCAGTCGCGGGGTGGGAGTCCTGGGCATACACCTTCTTGCCTTCAATCGCACTTTCTTCCATGCCGATGGCGTTTATTGCCAGACTTTCCCGTTCAAGCATGATCGAAGTGTTAAACAGTGACTATATTCGCACAGCGAAAGCAAAAGGGCTGTCCCGTCCGGCCGTCACAGTGCGTCACGCCATTAGAAACGCTCTTTTGCCAGTTGTTACATACATGGGCCCGATGGCCGCACAAGTTTTAACGGGAAGCTTCATTATTGAAACGATTTTTGGTATTCCGGGACTTGGTGCACATTTCGTAAACAGTATTACAAACCGTGATTACACAGTCATTATGGGTGTAACGGTGTTCTTCAGCGTCATCCTGCTATTGTGTGTATTAATCGTAGACGTGCTATATGGCATTATCGATCCAAGAATCAAGCTTTCCAAAGCAAAGAAAGGAGCCTAGGCCATGCAGAACATTCCAAAAAATATGTTTGAACCAGCCGCAGCGAATGCCGGCGATGCAGAAAAAATAAGTAAAAAGAGCCTTTCCCTCTGGAAAGATGCGATGCTTCGCTTCCGCAGCAATAAGCTTGCAATGGTCGGGCTTATCATTATTGTACTTATTATTCTTATGGCGATTTTTGCGCCGGTTTTCTCAAGATATGATTATTCAACTACTAATCTCTTAAATGCGGATAAGCCGCCTTCAAAAGATCACTGGTTCGGAACAGATGACCTTGGACGGGACATTTTCGTCCGGACATGGGTTGGTGCGCGAATCTCAATCTTTATCGGTGTCGCGGCCGCTGTTCTTGATTTGCTGATCGGCGTCATTTGGGGGAGCATTTCAGGCTTCCGCGGCGGCAGAACGGATGAAATCATGATGCGTATCGCCGATATCCTTTGGGCAGTTCCTTCATTATTAATGGTTATTTTACTGATGGTCGTTCTTCCGAAAGGGCTATTTACAATTATTATTGCGATGACGATTACGGGCTGGATTAATATGGCCAGAATTGTACGCGGACAAGTGCTGCAACTGAAGAATCAGGAGTATGTCCTTGCTTCACAGACACTTGGTGCAAAAACGTCTCGTTTGCTGTTTAAACATATCGTGCCAAACGCAATGGGCCCTATTTTGGTCACGATGACATTGACAGTGCCTACTGCGATTTTTACAGAAGCCTTTTTAAGCTATTTGGGACTTGGTGTTCCGGCTCCGCTGGCAAGCTGGGGAACGATGGCTTCTGACGGATTGCCTGCATTGACCTATTATCCGTGGCGTTTATTCTTCCCTGCCGGATTTATCTGCATTACAATGTTTGGCTTTAACGTTGTCGGCGACGGATTAAGAGACGCATTGGATCCTAAGTTACGTAAATAAGGGAGTGATACGGGTGACACGCCTATTAGAAGTAAACGATTTAGCGATTTCATTTAAAACATATGGCGGAGAGGTTCAGGCAATCCGCGGGGTGAATTTTCATTTGAATAAAGGAGAGACGCTGGCCATCGTCGGAGAATCAGGTTCCGGAAAAAGTGTGACCTCTCAAGCGATCATGAAGCTGATTCCAATGCCTCCGGGCTATTTTAAGCGCGGTAAGATCTTATTTGACGGCAAGGACCTGGTGCAGCTGTCTGAAAGAGAGATGCAAAATGTCCGGGGAAAAGAGATCGGGATGATATTCCAGGATCCGATGACCTCTTTAAATCCGACGATGAAGGTCGGCAAACAAATTACGGAAGTGCTTTTTAAACACGAGAAGATTTCAAAGGAAGCGGCGAAAAAACGCGCCGTTGAGCTGCTGGATTTAGTCGGTATCCCGATGCCGGAAAAAAGGGTCAATCAATTTCCGCATGAGTTTTCAGGCGGGATGAGACAGCGGGTTGTCATTGCGATGGCTCTTGCGGCGAATCCGAAGCTTCTGATCGCCGATGAGCCGACAACTGCTCTTGATGTAACAATCCAAGCGCAAATTTTGGAATTGATGAAGGATTTGCAAAAGAAAATTGACACATCCATCATCTTTATCACACACGATCTTGGTGTGGTGGCTAACGTTGCTGACCGAGTCGCTGTCATGTACGCGGGACAGATTGTAGAAACAGGTACGGTAGACGAGATTTTCTATGATCCGAGACATCCGTATACTTGGGGGCTGCTTGCATCCATGCCGACACTGGAAAGTTCGGGAGAGGAGCAATTGACTGCCATTCCCGGCACGCCGCCTGATTTGACGAACCCGCCAAAAGGAGATGCTTTTGCGCTGCGAAGCCCTTACGCGATGAAAATTGATTTTGAACAGGAGCCGCCAATGTTTAGGGTGTCTGATACTCATTATGTCAAATCGTGGCTGCTTCATCCTGACGCGCCAAAGGTAGAGCCGCCTGAAGCGGTAAAAGCGAAAATGCGCAAACTGGCAAACACGTATGAAAAACCTGTCTTAGTGAGAGAAGGTGAATAAATTGACTGAGAAACTATTAGAAATCAAACATTTAAAACAGCACTTTGTCACGCCGAGGGGAACGGTTAAGGCTGTAGACGATTTATCATTTGATATCTATAAGGGTGAAACGTTAGGTCTGGTTGGTGAATCGGGCTGCGGTAAATCAACAACAGGGCGAAGCATTATTCGGCTTTACGACGCGACCGATGGTGAGGTGCTGTTCAACGGCGAAAATGTGCACGGGAAAAAATCGCGGAAAAAGCTGCTGGAGTTCAACCGCAAAATGCAGATGATTTTCCAAGACCCATACGCATCCCTGAATCCGAGAATGACAGTTGCTGATATTATTGCTGAGGGCCTCGATATTCATCATTTGGCGAAAACGAAAAAAGAGCGGATGCAGCGGGTTCATGAGCTCTTGGAAACAGTCGGTTTAAACAAGGAACACGCCAACCGCTACCCGCATGAATTTTCCGGCGGCCAGCGCCAAAGAATCGGGATTGCCAGAGCTCTGGCTGTTGATCCGGAATTCATTATCGCGGATGAGCCGATTTCCGCTTTGGATGTATCCATTCAAGCGCAGGTCGTGAATTTAATGAAAGAACTGCAAAAAGAAAAAGGGCTCACATATCTGTTTATTGCCCACGATTTATCGATGGTCAAATACATCAGCGACCGTATCGGAGTGATGTATTTCGGGAAACTGGTTGAGCTTGCGCCGGCAGATGAACTTTATGAAAACCCGCTTCACCCGTATACAAAGTCATTGCTTTCAGCGATTCCGCTTCCTGATCCGGACCATGAGAGAAATCGCGTCCGCCAGAAATACGATCCGTCAGTCCATCAATTAAAAGATGGAGAAACGATGGAATTCCGTGAAGTGAAACCGGGACATTTTGTGATGTGCACAGAGTCAGAATATAAAGCTTATTCATGAGCAGACAGTTCTTCAAGAGATTTCTCTTGAAGAATTTTTTGTGCAATCATAGAAAATAAGAGTGGAAACATTTACAATGAGAGGAAAAAGCGGAGGTGAAATGCGATTCACTTTCTGCATAACAAAAATGTTTTTGCGCTGCTGCTGTCTCAACCTCTTCAATCTTTAGCAGGAGTCCTTGTTACAATTGTTTTAATGGTCCGGGTCTATCAAATGACTGACTCCGTCTTTTTGGCGGGTCTTGTTTTATCGTTCATGTCGTTTGCGAGTATAGCGGCAAGCTTTTGCATCACACCGATGATTCGCAATCTCGGTTTTAAAAAGGTGCTTGCACTTGCAAATCTGCTGAGAGCGGTCTTTACAATATTAATGGCATACACCGTCAGTCATAACGGACAAGCTTCCTTTTGGGTAACGCTGCTGTTTGTTTTCTGTTTTTCTTTCGCGGGCGCCTTTTTTCAGCCGGCGAGATTTGCGCTCCTGCCGATGATTGTTCCAAAAGAGCAATATGTAAAAGCGAATGGTGTGATCTCCCTCTCGAATCAATTGTTTTTAACAGCAGGCTGGGGCCTTGGAGGCCTTCTGACGTATGCCGTGCCTTTTGAATTCGTTGTTGGTGCAGCTATTTGCCTGTTTGTTCTTTCAGGAGCTTCCATCAGTATGCTTCTCGTAAAGGAAAAAGAGACTGAAGGAACTGCTGAAACTGCATCTGCCAGAAGTATATGGAAGGATTTAATGCTCATCCCGGTTGTAAGAGACATTGCTGTAATGGACATGATAGAAGCGCTGGCGGGTTCTGTTTGGTCATCTGCTATTCTACTCGCATTTACTTCGGCTGTTTTGCATGAAACAGAGGTGTGGTGGGGGACGTTTAACGCTTCTTATTTTATAGGTGCAATGATTGGCAGTGTAATTGCCATTCGTTTTTCTGCCTTTTTTGCGCAGAACATGGGCTATGCCATTATGTTCAGCTCGCTTGTGATGTCAGTGCTGACTCTTTTGTTTTCATTTTCTCCATTTCCGCCTTTATGCGCTCTGGCTTGTGCTGCAATGGGGCCTTTTTATCAGGTGCGTGATATTTGCCAGGAAACGATCCTGCAGGAGGTCATTCCCGAGCAGATGCGTATCGGGATCATGGCTGCAAAAAATGCGATATTGACTCCTTGGTCAGGCATCACTTACTCCGTTATGGGGTTCGTGGCTGATGCGGCTGGTGCGAAAGCAGCTTTTCTCGCGTCCGCAGCATTATACGGCATGACATTTCTTATTGCACTGGCGCAGCCCAAGCTGCTTCATTATAAGCGGGAAAACCGCGTTCTATGAGAGTTTTTACATCTACGTCAAAATGAACGGAGCATCTGGCTCCGTTTTTTGCTGAAAAAAAATGAAACCATGGCGGAAGTTCGTACGTCTTTATAGATGTAAAGCTGTTTAAACAAGAAGAAATGGGGTATATCTAAAAGTATGAAGACAATGAACTCATAAGGAGCAAATTAATGAACTGGTATGAAAAGCTTAGCGAGTACTTTCCAATTGAAGAAATGAAATCAAAAGCGCATATGGAAGCTCTTCTGAAAGAGCGGAGCGATATTTATCATAAAGACGAAGGCAAACATCATATTTTAATGTTTGCGGAATTCGATTCTTTTATCTTCGTAGATTATCTATATGTGTCTAAAGATGCAAGAGGGCAGGGGCTTGGCGGCAAATTGATCGCGAAGCTGAAAATGAAAAACAAGCCGATATTGCTCGAGGTGGAGCCTGTTGATGAAGATGATACTGATACAGAAAAACGCCTTAGATTTTATCAAAGAGAGCATTTTAAGCATGCTCAGTCAATTGGGTACCGGCGCCGGTCATTGGCTACGAATGAAGTAAGCAAGATGGAGATTCTGTACTGGTCACCAAAAACAGAATCAGAAGAAGAAATTTTAGAAGCCATGAAGCAGACATATGAAAACATTCATACTTATAAAGATGAGAAATGGTACGGGGAATCGTACGAAAAAACACATGAGGTCTTGAAAATCATTGATGAAGAAAAACAAAAAAATATTTTCGATCAGTTAAGCTAATTGAGAATTAGAACAGATCATTAACATTAAAAATTTGCCGGATTGACATATTTTTTTCTTAGGATACTGTTCACACTTACTTTTTTATAGTATAATACCTGTAAAGATTCCTTTTTTAGAGTAATTTCAATTTAAGAATAAAATAGATGTTCATCCTACTAATTAGAGGAGTGAAGATGAATGGTTACATTATACACATCACCAAGCTGTACTTCATGTAGAAAGGCGAGAGCATGGCTCGAGGAGCATGAGATTCCATTTGAAGAAAGAAACATTTTCTCTGAACCTTTATCAATTGATGAAATAAAACAAATCCTTCGAATGACTGAGGACGGAACAGATGAAATCATCTCAACTCGTTCAAAAGTATTCCAAAAACTGAACGTGAACGTTGAATCTATGCCGCTGCAGGATTTGTACCGTTTGATCAACGAGCACCCAGGTTTGCTTCGCCGTCCGATCATCATTGACGAAAAACGCTTGCAGGTCGGATACAACGAAGACGAAATCAGACGTTTCCTGCCAAGAAAAGTCCGCTCTTTCCAATTAAGAGAAGCACAGCGTTTGGCAAACTAATAGATCGTATTATCAAAAGAAGGCTGACAAGACCTTAAAACTGATTTGTGTTTTAGGGTCTTGTCATTTTTTCAGTTCAGCGTGTTTGAAAACCTTTGAAGAATAGGAAGGCTGAGTCATCAGCCTTCCTTTATTTCTTTTCAACCTGCTGATAATAAATACTCGCAAGGATGACAAACGCAACCGTTAAAATGGGGAGGAGTGTTTCAACGGCACCGTGCTGTGCCATGAAAAAAGACAGCTTTTTGTCTCTTACAATCATTTCTCCTCCTGTGTAAGCAAGCAGCCCGCTGCCCGCGTAAATCAGAAGCGGTATTTTCTCCAATGCAATATGGATGAGTTTGCTGCCCCAAATAATAACCGGCACCGATACGCACAAACCTATGACAACGAGAGAAAACTCACCGTGTGACGCTCCCGCAACTGCGATGACGTTGTCCAGTGACATGAAGAGATCTGCAAGCACAATCGTTCGTATCGCTCTCCACAGGGAGGTGCTGCTTTTGATGTGCTGCGTGTCTTTTTTTTCAATCAGCAGCTGATATCCTAAATACAGCAGAAAAACTCCGCCGGCGCATTGCAAGAACGGAATGTTCAAAAGATATACCGCTGCGCTGGTTAATCCGATTCTCATGGCCACGGCGATAAATGTTCCGAGAATAATGGCTTGCTGTCTTTGCTTGTCCGGCAAATTTCTGCTGGCCATGGCAATGACGACAGCATTATCTCCGCCGAGGATCAGATCGATCCCGACAATAACAAGCAGAGAAATCAGATAGTCATGCTCCATGAATCGGCACCTCGCTTTCGTTCCATCGCTTGTACTACTACTATATGAGACAGGTCGTATTTTATGATATGAGCCGCGGATCTGCCGTTTTTTGGGCAAAGGTGCATTTTTATTTCTTTTGTGACTGTTTTATCATAAAATAGAAATACAAAGGAATTCACACTGGCTTTGCATAAGGTTAAGATGTGGACGGAATGGGTAAAGTGTAGTAAAGTACAATTAATCGGGAGCTTAGATGTCCCTTCAACATCTTATATAGAAGGGAAGGTTGGCAAATGGAAATTGAAAGAATTAACGAGCATACAGTAAAATTTTATATGTCTTACGGAGATATCGAAGATCGCGGTTTTGACAGAGAAGAAATTTGGTATAACCGTGAGCGCAGTGAAGAACTATTCTGGGAAGTCATGGATGAAGTTCATGAGGAAGAGGAATTTGCTGTGGAAGGCCCTCTTTGGATTCAAGTTCAGGCACTGGACAAAGGATTAGAAATCATCGTCACAAAAGCCCAGCTTTCCAAAGACGGACAAAAGCTCGAACTGCCGATTCCTGAGGATAAAAAGCAAGAACCAGCATCTGAGGATCTTGACGCCTTGCTGGATGACTTCCAGAAAGAAGAGCAAGCCGTCAATCAGGAAGAGAAGGAGCAAAAGCTTCAATTTGTCTTGCGGTTTGGCGATTTTGAGGATGTTATTTCTCTATCTAAATTGAACGTTAACGGAAGCAGAACGACTTTATATTCGTTTGAGAACCGATATTATTTATATGTAGATTTTGGCAATATGACTGATGAAGAGGTTGAAAATCAGCTAAGCATCCTGCTGGAGTACGCAAATGAATCTTCAATCAGCATACACCGTCTTGAAGAGTACGGCAAGCTGGTTATTTCAGAGCATGCTCTAGAAACAATAAAAAAACACTTTGCATCATAGCAAACCGATTTCTTCCCGGAAATCGGTTTTTTCATGCGCTGAAATGCCATTTTTGAGGCCAAAAATAAAAACATCCATACATGCGGAAAATACGGCGAACAGGAGTTGCTCATCTTTTCCAGAAAGTATACCTTATCTGGAAAGGAGAGATGACAAGTGTTTAGTGCTGTAACTGAAGACGGCCAAATGTTTCACCTTCTAGGCGCTTCGCAAAGGCAGAAATTAAAGCAGGGACGATTCTTCTGCCCGGTGTGCGGGGGTGAGCTTGCTGTGAAGCTCGGACCTCAAAAAGCGCCGCATTTCGCCCATAAACAGAACAAATCCTGTTCGATAGACATTGAACCGGAGAGCGCCTATCACTTAGAAGGAAAAAGGCAGCTGTATGTGTGGCTGAAAACGCAGCAAGCTTCTCCGCTATTGGAACCGTATATCAAGAGCATCAATCAAAGACCTGACATCATGGGAAATATTAAGGGGCATATGCTTGCTGTTGAATATCAATGCGCCACTATCGCTCCAGATGTCTTTCAAAAACGGACAGCGGGCTTCAAACAAGCGGGGATCATCCCGCAGTGGATTATGGGGTACAGCCGCTTAAAACGCACTGCTCCATTCTTTTATCAGCTTTCTGCTTTCCATTGGCAGTTTATCAATGCCGGTCCATGCAGGGAACTGATATGTTATTGCCCGGAAACACGTTCTTTCTGCCGGCTCAGCCACATCATTCCATTTTACACGAACCATTCTTATTGCTCCATACAAACCATTCCAATCCATCTGGCATCTGCGAGACATCTTTTTTTTACTGAATCTAAGTCTTCATTGCGTTATGACAACTGGATGAAGGCCGTTCTTCGTTTTCGCCATAAACCCCATCGGTTCATCTCCAAGGAATTAAATCGCCTCAGGATGCTGTTTTATGAAAAGCGGCAGACGTCCCTTCCGTTTCTTCCGACTGAAGTGTTTGTCCCTGTTAAAAAAGGAGCCGTTTTTAAGAGTCCGGTTTTTGTGTGGCAGGGATATCTTTATCTGTTTATTACGGATCTCGGAGCTAAACGTGCGCCGATTCATTTTTCAGCCGTTTTACAGCAGTGCAAACTGCATATTCATAAAAAAAATATGTCGCTCAGATATGAATGCAGTGAAGATTGTCTTTCTGAAGCGGTGAAACAGTACATTGATTTTTTGTGTAAGAAGGGATTTTTAAGGGAAACTCAGAAAGAAGTATATGTGCTGAATCATCCTGCAGAGGGTGTTCGCTCATTACAGGATCTCATTGAGAGAGACCGGAGCTGTTTTATAGAATGAGTTTATCTCATTTGGCTCACCCTAAGACAAAGGTGGTGGGCTGGCTGTGAGAGGCACAAAAGGAAAGGTTTTTCGTGTTTTTACTGCTTTTTTGGCATTCGTCCTCTTCATTACTGCATATGATTTGACAAAAGGCAGTGAAAAACCGGAAGATATTCACAACACAAGTTTATTGAGAAACAGCGGTTTTTTCAATTGGCTTGAATCAAAGAAAACGAGGGGGATCACCATGGCTGAGGAAAAAAAAGCAAACCAACTGCCTGAAAGAAGTGAGGTAAAGGCAGAAGACACATGGAGACTTGAGGATATTTTTCCTAATGATGAGGCCTGGAATAAAGAATTTCAAGCTGTAAAAGAATTAATTCCGAATTTATCTAAGTATAAAGGAAAGCTGGCAGATTCAGCTGATCATTTGTACGAGGCTCTTACGTACCAAGATAAAGTGATGGAGCGGCTGGGCAGGCTTTACACATATGCGCATATGCGTTCTGACCAAGATACCGGGAACTCCTTTTACCAGGGGCTGAATGACAAGGCGGGAAACCTGTATACACAGGCCGCAAGCGCGATAGCTTATTTGGTTCCGGAAATCTTATCCATAGAAGAAGACAAGCTGCAGCAGTTTATTCTTGAAAAAGAAGAACTGAAACTGTACTCCCATGCGATTGAGGAGATTACAAAGGAGCGCCCTCACGTACTGAGCGAAAAGGAAGAAGCGCTGCTTGCTGAAGCTTCTGAAGTGCTAGGGTCACCTTCCAATACGTTCAGCGTGTTAAATAACGCCGAGATTACATTCCCGTCCATTAAAGATGAAGAGGGAAATGAAAAACAGATCACTCACGGAAACTTTATTAACTTCTTAGAAAGTGAAAACCGTGAAGTCCGCAAAAATGCCTTTGAGGAAGTATATAAAACATACGGTCAATATAAAAATACAATGGCCACGACGCTAAGCGGCACTGTGAAAAAGGACAACTTCTACGCCAGAGTGAAAAAGTACAAGTCAGCGCGTGAAGCTGCGCTTTCTAACAACAGTATTCCTGAGGAAGTATACGACAACCTCGTCAAAACGATTAATAAGCATTTGCCGCTCCTGCACCGCTATATCGCACTGAGAAAGAAAGTGCTTGAGCTTGATGAAGTGCATATCTATGATCTGTATACACCGCTTGTGCAGGATGCGGGAATGAAGGTCACGTACGAGGAAGCCAAAGATTACATGCTAAAAGGCCTTGCACCTTTAGGAGAAGAATACGCCGCCATCTTAAAAGAAGGGCTGGAAAACCGCTGGGTCGACGTTTATGAAAATAAAGGAAAACGCAATGGCGCTTATTCATCCGGATCTTACGGCACGAATCCGTATATTTTGATGAACTGGCATGATAACGTCAATAATCTCTTTACGCTCGTGCACGAGTTTGGCCATTCCGTTCACAGCTACTATACGAGAAAGCACCAGCCATATCCGTACGGCAATTACAGCATCTTTGTTGCGGAAGTTGCGTCTACAACAAACGAAGCGCTTCTTGGCGAATATCTGCTGAACAATTTAGATGATGAAAAACAGCGCTTATACATCCTCAACCATATGCTTGAGGGCTTCAGAGGGACTGTTTTCAGACAAACGATGTTTGCTGAATTTGAACATCTCATCCATACAAAGGCGCAAGAAGGGGAGCCGCTCACACCTGAGCTTCTGACAAGTGTCTACTACGATCTGAATAAAAAGTATTTCGGAGACGGCATGGTAATTGATAAGGAAATCGGTCTTGAATGGTCACGGATTCCGCACTTCTATTACAATTACTATGTGTATCAGTATGCGACAGGATACAGTGCTGCCCAAGCGTTAAGCAACCAGATTTTAAAAGAAGGAAAGCCGGCAGTTGACCGTTATATTGACTTCCTGAAAGCTGGAAGCTCACAATACCCGATTGATGTCCTGAAAAAAGCGGGTGTTGATATGACGTCTCCAGAGCCGATCGAAGCTGCATGCAAAATGTTTGAGGAAAAACTAGATGAAATGGAAGAACTGCTGATGAAAGTCGAGCAGTCATAAAAAAGAAAGCCTGTGCAGAAATGGCCGCACAGGCTTTTTTAAAACCCTTTAAAGGTTTTCCTGTGGTTCAGCCGGTAGAGAGTGAACAAAATAGACAGAAACAGCAGAGGAGAGGTAATGTAAAGCGGCAGCATATGCATCATGCCTAATATATTCAAACAGAAAAAAACAGCAATACATACAATGGAGATGACAGTATACATCATGGCGTTCCTCCTCGTCCTTTTTCCTTATTAGGATATGAGTGAATACACGTCGTTATGTTTTGTGACAAAAATATGAACATTAAGCATAGAGGTTGTCAAAAGTCGACATCTTTTGTTATCATAAGGATGTGAAATTGATCACAAACAAACATTACCCCTTTGTTTGACCGTGAAAAATTTCTCCCATCCCCTTTGTTGTCGTTAAGACATACGAAACCGCGCTTATCCCGGCGCGGTTTCTTTAGCACTATAAACGGAACGCACGTTCGGTGTCGGCGTAAAAAAACAGCCTCAAGCATATTCACGCCTGCGGCTATTTTTCACATGATTGATATTCATCAGAATAAGTGCTGAGAGATTTCCAAAACATTCCGTGTTTGGCTTCCACTTTTGCAACCTTTTTAGCAAACGCCAATTTTTTCATTTCTTTTTCTACCTCTTCAAGGCTCAGATCATATACAAGCGCAATTTCTTTAGAGGCAACGAAGCGGAAATATTCAATAAAACATTCCAAAGGCGGGGTTTCCGAAGGCGTCGGCTCGTCGCCAAGCATCTCAAATAAGATTTCTTCATATACATCGTATGAATAGCTGCCTGGTACTTTAAGTCCTTCGTCCTCATGCTGTGTATTAAAAAACGTCAGCGTCGGATTAACGGAAACATCCATCTCAGCGGCAATTCTCATGTCACATTGAAGCGCCTTGACAGCGCTTTGAGAATGCAGATCGTTTTTGAATTCTTCAAGATCGAGACTTGTTTTTTCCGCGATTTCCAAAAGCACGTTTTCATCCGTAATGTTTTGTTTTGAAACAAACAGACTCTCCTGCATGTTCCTGAGAAATTGCATGCCGGCTTTTCGTCCTTGCAGTTCGGCTGCTTTAAAAGCGAGAGCTGCCATATAAGGCGATGAAAGCGGCTGATCTTGCTCGAACCAGACATTGCCGTCACATGACATGCCGGAGCGGCTTGCGATCTTTTCCCATGCTTCTGCGAGAAGATGCTTTTTCCGTTTCTTATTCAAAACGGTAAGGCTTGCGGAAGCTATTATGCGTAAGGTGAAAAAGCGTCCGTATCTGATTTTCAGCTTTTTGATGACGGGTTCTAAGGACCAGCATTCAGGACATAAAGGGTCTACAAACATGTAGATTTCAAGCGGTTTTTTTGGATGACCGTGGCAATGGGCGAAGTATTGCTCATGCTGATAGTTTGTCAAGATGATCGATCCTCCGCTTCCGTTTGATTCACCATATGCCTTGCTGTCAATTCAAGCCGTCCAAACAAAAACTCGCGAATATCGCCCTCCAGCCCTACATGGTCCATTGCGTCCTTCATACAGCTGAGCCATGCATCAGCTCTCTCGTTTGTAATTGGAAAGGGAAGATGCCTTGCTCTGAGCATGGGGTGGCCGTGTTCCTCAGTATAAAGCGGGGGACCGCCTAAATACTGAGTCAAAAATTGCTTCTGTTTCCTGGCGGTTTCTGTTAAATCACTAGGAAAAATCGGCTTCAGCAAAGGATGAGACGCGACACGTTCATAAAAAGTATCAACAAGTTGCGATAGAAGTTCCTCTCCAATCGCTTCATAAGGTGCGTTAAACGATTGTCCCATGTTGACTACTCCTTTAAATATGGCTAATAGGAATCATAAATCCTATTGCGAAAAGTAATTTTCTGTATTTCATGAATTCATCTAGATTTATTTTAGCAACAAGGCACCATTTCTACAAACAAACTGCCTTTTATGCGTTTGATTACAAGTTTCGGCTGACAGCCGGGGTTGTATTTCATATCATATCACATAAAAATCAGGAATGCGTAGGATTTCACTCCGTAAAAAAACCAGAGGGCAAGGGCCGCTCTGGTTACGCGTAATAAGCTGAAGTTATTTTTTTTACATAATTTTGCGTTTCTCGGAAAGGAGGAATACCCCCGTATCGGTCCACATTTCCCGGTCCGGCGTTGTAAGCCGCTAAGGCCATAGACACATTGCCGTCGTATTTATCCAGCATTTGTTTTAAATATTTCGTACCGCCTTCTACATTTTGCTGCGGGTCCAGCGGATTAGAAACACCGAGTGAGCTTGCCGTTGACGGCATCAGCTGCATTAGGCCCATCGCACCTGCTCCGCTGACTGCTTTTGCGTTAAAGCCTGATTCCTGCTTGATGATGGAATGGATCAGTTTTTCATCGACGCCATATTTATCAGCGGCTTTTTTTATTGCGCTGTCAACGGAGAAGTCTCCCGAACTGATCTGTTTGGCTTCTTGTTTGTTTGAAGATGAAGCTGCATCAGCTGTTTCGGTGCTTTCTGCCGCTTTTGTAATGTAGTCTGAATTGCTATTTGTATATGAGTTAAGCCCAAAAGCTGAAAGCAGTGACGGCGCTGTTGGAGAAGCGCTGTTCAGCAGGCTGAGCGGGCTTGGCGATGCAGAAGATGCTGTTGGCTGCTGATTCGTCAGTCCGTTTGTATATTGGCTGAGCAAAGAGCTGAAGCTTGAGAGCGGGCTTTCCGCATTTTGAGTGCCTGTGCTGCGTGCATTAGATATGGACTGTAATGCCTGAAGCTGAAGTAAAGATGTCCAATTCGTTACATTCACGATGTCATTCCACCTTATATAGACTTTCGTTTTTCTTCATAAAAACGCAGAATTTTATTTTTGGTTTCGCGCAGAGGAATGCTGAATTGCTGAAGCAGCTTTTCAAAAGCTTGTTTGCCTTCATGCCAGTCTGCCGCCTCGAATTCGATTTCATAGTCCTCTTTATTTAAATATCGGCTGTGGTCTAAAACTATTAAGCCTTTTTCTGTTTCTTTTTCAGCGCGGTTTGTTGCTAAAGATCCAAAGTACTGGATGGCGTCTGTATTGACCTGAAGCTTGTGCAGCTGGTCCTTCACAGGGCCTTCGGGGATTGAAAAGCCGGCTAGATCTGAAACATCCGAAAGCCGTTGGTGTGTTTCTAAAAGCCCGACAGCTGCCGGTTCTTTTAACGTGAGAACATACTCGCTGTTTTTTTTGCGTATTCGAAGCGCAGCTTGTTTTTGTTTCAGTGCAAAACAGTTTGTGTCAAAATAGTGATTCTTTTGATCTGTAAAATCTTTTTCTGTCAGCTGGAGTTCGGCTGTTAAGGTTTTAAATTCTTGTTTGGTCAGCATGTTTTTAAATTCTATTTCAATTTCTTGGCTCATGATGCTCTTCCTTTCCGCCCTGTAAATCTTATTTTTACTATTATCTCTTTAGATGTTAGGTTTATCAATATCGAGCTTGATATGATAAAATGAATCTGTAATTTGTTTAAAAAGGAGCGCATTATGCAAAACAGAATCGAAATCATGAACGCAACATTATCGGATGATCAGCTTCGCCTTGCCTGTGAGGCAGAAGGAATCGAAGTGAAACGCAAGCCGTCAGGTCAAATGCTTGTTGATTCTGACCACTTTGCTTTTGTATACATACTTGAATTAGCTGATTCTTTTGAATATGTCATTATAAAGGAACATGTATGGCCGGAACTGAAGCAGGCCCACGCACAAAGAATTCCGGTTGTTTTAGAGGCCGGAGGCGAACCGATTGAACTTTCTGGCCTGCATGAGGAGCTGGAGTATCTTTTAGAAAATATAAAAGATAATGCGAACTACGGAGAAGAAATGGAAGATAAAGTGAAACGCGTGTTTTTATAGAAACTGGTTCGGAATTGGGGGATGTATGATGGATGACAAACAATGGGAGCGTTTTTTAGTGCCGTACCGCCAGGCTGTCGAAGAGTTGAAAGTAAAGCTCAAGGGGATCCGCACACTATATGAATACGAGGATGACCATTCGCCGATCGAATTTGTGACCGGACGCGTCAAGCCTGTGGCGAGCATACTTGAAAAAGCCAGACGGAAAAGCATACCGCTGCATGAAATTGAAACCATGCAGGATATCGCAGGCCTTAGAATCATGTGCCAATTTGTCGATGACATTGAAATCGTGAAAGACATGCTGTTTGCCAGAAAAGATTTCACCGTTGTGGATCAGAGGGATTATATTGCGGAACATAAAGAGAGCGGATACCGGTCATATCACCTTGTCGTCGTGTATCCTTTACAGACGGTGTCCGGAGAAAAGCATGTTCTGGTGGAAATACAGATCCGCACGCTGGCGATGAATTTTTGGGCGACCATTGAGCATTCATTAAATTATAAATACAGCGGAAACATTCCTGAAAAAGTAAAACTAAGGCTTCAGCGCGCTTCTGAAGCGGCTTCCCGGCTTGATGAGGAGATGTCGGAGATCAGGGGTGAAGTACAAGAAGCTCAAGCTGCCTTTTCAAGAAAGAAAAAAGGCAGCGAGCAACAATAGGTAAAGGGGAAGAAAAGCATGAAATTTGCCGTATCATCAAAAGGAGATCAAGTTTCTGATACGCTGAAAAGCAGAATACAGGCGTATTTATTGGATTTTGATATGGAGCTGGATGAAAACGAACCGGAAATCGTCATTTCAGTCGGAGGCGACGGAACGCTTTTATACGCTTTTCACAGATACAGCGACCGCTTGGACAAAACAGCATTCGTCGGTGTTCACACGGGCCATCTCGGGTTTTATGCCGACTGGGTTCCTCATGAAATTGAAAAACTTGTTCTTGCGATTGCGAAAACACCGTATCATACAGTTGAATATCCGCTGCTTGAAGTGATTGTGACCTATCACGAAAATGAGCGGGAAGAAAGATATTTAGCATTAAATGAATGCACGATTAAAAGCATAGAAGGAAGCCTTGTGGCTGATGTGGAAATCAAGGGGCAGCTTTTTGAAACCTTCCGGGGCGACGGTCTCTGCCTGTCAACGCCATCCGGCAGCACAGCCTACAATAAGGCGCTGGGCGGAGCGATTATTCATCCGTCTATCAGAGCGATCCAGCTTGCGGAAATGGCCTCTATTAATAACCGCGTATTCCGGACGGTCGGATCGCCGCTGCTTCTCCCTTCCCATCATGATTGCATGATTAAGCCGAGAAACGAAGTTGACTTTCAAGTGACGATTGATCATTTAACTCTTCTTCATAAAGATGTCAAATCGATTCGCTGCCAGGTGGCATCTGAAAATGTGAGATTTGCGCGATTCCGTCCGTTTCCATTTTGGAAAAGAGTCCAGGATTCGTTTATCGGAAAAGGTGAATAGAAAGAGGACGTATCGTGGAGCATTTTTATATCAAAAAGAACATGACTTCCGCTGAAGACGGGATGACTGTAAAAGAATATGCCGGTGAACTGGGAATTTCGAAACGTCTGCTGACCGATATCAAGTTTGGCGGGGGAGACCTGCTGATCAATGGTGAGCATGTGACGGTCAAATACGTTTTGAGAGAGGGAGATCTTCTTGTTGTGAAGTTTCCTGAGGAACAGGTGAGCGAGACGCTATTGGCAGAGCCTGTTCCGCTCGATATCCTTTATGAGGATGATCATGTGCTTGTGATAAACAAACAGCCGTACGTATCTTCCATCCCTTCAAGAGAACATCCTTCCGGCAGCATTGCGAATGGACTTATCCATCATTATCAAAAAAACGGAGTGCGGGCAACGGTGCACCTTGTCACTCGGCTAGACCGGGATACATCAGGTGTTATGCTTGTTGCCAAGCACCGCTTTGCTCATTCCATTTTATCGTCAGCGCAGAAAAACGGACTTGTGAAACGCCGGTATGCGGCAGTCGTTCACGGGCGGATGGCGCAGGCGGAGGGAACAGTCGATGCTCCGATTGGCAGACATCCTGACAGTATTATTGAACGGATGGTGACACCGGATGGCCAGAAAGCGGTTACTCATTTTTATGTTACACGCGCAACCGATGATATGACCTCGGTGACATTGCAGCTTGAGACAGGCAGGACCCACCAAATTCGCGTGCATATGAGCTACCTCGGACACCCGCTGTGCGGTGATACACTGTATGGCGGGACGAGACGGGCAATCGGCCGGCAGGCCCTGCACAGCGAGCGCCTTTCGTTTATCCATCCGCTGACACAGAAGAACATGACATTTCATGCTGCGCTGCCTCAAGATTTGAAAGAACTGATAAAAGGAGAGAATCCATGATTCTCTCCTTTTTTATATGGGGCGAAATCTCGATTCGTCATAAGGAAGGGTGCTTGGGACGGAAACGGTCTCTATTTCTGGAAAACGAAAGCCTGTCAGTTTATTTCCGAACACGCAGCCTGTATCAATATTGATGGTCCGATTAATCTTTCGAGGCTCTTTTACAGGCGTATGACCGTATACCACCCAAGCCTTTCCGTTATAGGCGGCTGCCCAATCACGTCTGACAGGCCTGCCGTCCGGATACGTTTCGCCCGTCACATCGCCGTAAAGCACAAAGTCTTTCACTCTGCCGGTATATTTGCCGATATCGTCAGCCTTTATGCCAGCATGGGCGACAACTAATTCTCCGTTATGTAAGATGTCGTAAAGCGGGGCCGTTTCGTACAGCTTCATAAACTGTTCGCTGACTGCTTTTCTTTCTTCTTTAGAAAATTCTTCAAGTTCTGCCGCTGATGTTTCCAGCCCATGCATCACTTTCACCGGATTTCCTTTTAAGTAGCGGTACAGCTTATTGCAATGATTTCCCGGGACATAACGTACTGCGCCTTTTTCGTAAGCACCGGCTACAAAACGGATGACCTCTATTGATTTTGGTCCTCTGTCAGTTAAATCTCCGGCAAAAACAAGCACCCTGCCTTCTGCGTGGACAGGCACTCCATTTTTGATTGTGTAGCCAAGCTTTTGGATTAATGCCGTCATTTCGTCATAGCAGCCGTGAATATCACTGATGATATCGTAAGCCATGCGGTAGCCTCCTTGCTGATTGTTTTATTTATTATGATGCAAAGTGCTGTGAGTCATCACAAGCTTTTATGTGCAAATTATAGAAGAATGATTTTCTAAACAGGATTAAGACCTTATTGCTTTATTTTTCATCATCACCCTTGTTAAAATCGCGTTATGTTTTTTAAAACATGTGGTTCTGTTCTTTGATTGAGAACTGGAATAACCCTGATCAAAAAAGGAGGTTCTGATTATGGCCCATACATCTGTTGCATCTTTAGTTGTTGTACTTATCGTTGCATTTTTGACACCTATCCTTCTACATCGGTTTAAACTCAGCATTCCAGTTGTTGTTGCTGAAATCATTATGGGGCTGATTATTGGAAAAAGCGGTCTTAATTTAGTTGTGGAGGGTGATACATGGCTCCAGACACTTTCGATGCTCGGATTTATCTTTTTAATGTTTTTAAGCGGACTTGAAATTGATTTTTCATCGTTTGAGAAAGGAAAGAAAAAGCAGCTTTTGCCGAACGGCAAGGAAGCGCCTCATACGTTTGCTGCGGCATCTGTTATTTTTGCTGGTATTTTTATTTTATCATTGCTCTTGTCCTATGGGTTCGTCCTGGCTGGATTTATTCAAAATGCTTTTTTAATGACGCTTATTATTTCAACAATTTCGTTAGGCGTTGTCGTTCCAACGCTGAAAGAAGAACGGATCATGAATTCGAATATCGGCCAGATTATTTTGCTCGTTGCTGTTATTGCGGATTTGGCTACGATGATTCTTCTTGCAGTTTTTTCTTCTTTATACGGAGAGGACAGCGGGAACATGTGGCTCTTGATGATTCTGTTTGTTGCCGGAGTGGTGCTTTACTTTTTCGGCCGGGTCTTTAAACATCGCTCTTTTGTTCAATCTATGTCAAAAGGGACGGTCCAGATCGGGACGCGTGCCATTTTCACGTTAATCATCGTGCTCGTTGCCCTTTCTGAATCACTTGGGGCAGAAAATATTCTCGGCGCTTTTTTAGCGGGTGTTCTCGTTTCCCTTCTTTCACCAAACAAAGAGCTTGTTCAGCAGCTGGATTCATTCGGCTACGGGTTCTTAATACCGATTTTCTTTGTAATGGTCGGTGTGAAGCTGGATATTTGGACTCTTTTCCAAGATAAAACCATTTTAATCATGATTCCGCTTCTGCTACTGGCGCTGTTAGTCAGCAAAATCATTCCTGTCTTGTACTTAAAGAGGTGGTATGATAACCGAACCATTTTCGCGTCTGGTTTCCTGCTGACATCAACGCTTTCGCTCGTGATTGCCGCTGCGACAATCGGACAGCAGCTTCACGTGATTAGTGCGAATATGTCAGGAGCGCTAATTTTAGTAGCCGTTATTGCAAGTATTTTTACGCCGATCTGTTTTAAAAAATTGTACAAACGGGAAGAGCAGCCGGAGGAGAAAAAGACGATTACGTTCATCGGCGCCAATCAAATGACTTTGCCTGTTACACTTGAGTTGCCGGAGAACGAGTATGACGTGCGGGTTGTTCATGTCTATCAGGAAAATGCTGAGGAAAAGCTGTCAGACTCAGTGTTTACAGTTGAAACGATTTCTGATTATGAGCTTAAAACCCTTGATTCGCTCGGTATTTTTGATGCTGATATCCTTGTGGTGGCGACAGGGAATGAAGACATGAATACGGACATTGCATTACGTGCAAAAGAAAAAGGTACAGAAAGAGTCATTGCCAGCGTTGGATCGCCGGAGAATGAAGCAGCTCTGAAGGAGCAGGGAATCAGTATTTTTTCTATTCTGCTGTCGACCAAAACGCTGCTTCGTGCGCTGATAGAAGCGCCTGGTGTCATGAAGCTTCTCACGAATCAGGAGTCTTCGCTGTATCAAATTAATATGGAAAACAGCACTTACGACGGTGTCATATTACGGGAATTCCCTTTAACAGGCGACGTCATTTTTGTCAGGATTTTCAGAGGGGTCGACAGCATTGTTCCTCATGGGGATACAAGGCTGAAGCTGGGAGACCGTTTAATTGTTACCGGATCCAGGGGGTATGTAACGGATCTTAAGAAAACATTGGAAGGATAAATCTTGACCAAATAGGGATTCGTGTTAATATAGAGGTGCAGAACAATTCAATATGATTCGTATAACCACTAGGGGTGTCCTTCATAAGGGCTGAGATAAAAGTGTGACTTTTAGACCCTCATAACTTGAACAGGTTCAGACCTGCGTAGGGAAGTGGAGCGGTATTTGTGTTATTTTACTATGCCAATTCCAAACCACTTTTCCTTGCGGGAGAGTGGTTTTTTATTTTTCAGACAGGGGGAATGATGTGTGAAGTTTTCAGAAGAATGCCGCAGTGCAGCCTCAGAATGGTGGGAGGGGAGCTTTGTTCATCCGTTCGTTCAGGGAATCGGTGACGGAACGCTTCCGATTGACCGTTTTACATACTACGTGCTTCAGGATTCTTATTATTTAACGCATTTTGCGAAGGTACAGTCATTCGGTGCCGCTTATGCAAAAGACCTTTATACAACGGGGCGGATGGCGAGCCATGCCCAAGGTACATATGAGGCGGAAATGGCGCTTCATCGCGAGTTTGCGGAGCTGTTGGAAATCAGCGAGGAAGAGCGCAAGGCGTTTAAGCCGTCTCCTACGGCATACTCTTATACATCCCATATGTACCGTTCGGTTTTGAGCGGGAATTTTGCTGAGATCTTAGCGGCCCTGCTGCCATGCTACTGGCTGTATTACGAGGTTGGGGAGAAATTGCTGACGTGTGATCCAGGGCATCCGATTTATCAGAAATGGATCAGCACATATGGCGGTGATTGGTTCAAACAGCAGGTTGAAGAGCAAATCAATCGTTTTAATGAGCTGGCGGAAAACAGCACGAAGGAAGTGCGCGCCAAGATGAAAGAAAATTTTGTGATTTCCAGCTACTATGAATATCAATTTTGGGGAATGGCCTATCAAAAAGAAGGCTGGTCTGAAAGCGGTATAAAAGAAGAGGTGGAGGAATGTGGAGCTTCACGCCATAACGGATGACTGCAAGACGGTTGAAGAGCTGGCAAGAGCGGTGATCGCTATTCACAATGAAGTTGATTTTATTCACATTCGGGAACGGTCAAAAACGGCGGCTGACATTTTGAAACTGCTTGAGCTTATTTCTAAAGGCGGGGTAGACAAACGAAAACTGGTCATGAATGGGCGAGTGGATATTGCGCTTTTTTCCACGATTCATCGCGTGCAGCTGCCAAGCAGCAGCTTTTCGCCGAAGCAGGTCAGAGCCAGATTTCCTCACCTTCATATCGGGCGGTCGGTGCATTCGCTTGAGGAAGCGGTTCAAGCAGAAAAGGAAGACGCAGACTACGTGCTGTTTGGCCATGTGTATGAAACGGATTGTAAAAAGGGTCTTGAAGGCAGAGGGATGTCATTGCTGTCAGATATAAAACAGCGGCTTTCCATCCCGGTTATCGCAATCGGCGGAATGACGCCGGACAGATTAAGAGATGTAAAACAAGCAGGAGCAGACGGCATCGCAGTGATGTCAGGAATATTTTCCTCTGCTGATCCTTTGGAAGCTGCCAGACGATATTCCCGTAAGCTAAAGGAGATGCGCTATGAAAAAGCATTATGATGCAGTTGTCATTGGAGGCGGAATCATAGGTTCAGCCATTGCTTACCATCTAGCAAAGGAAAACAAAAGCATCGCATTGTTTGAAAGCGAAACAATAGGCGGCAGAACAACAAGTGCTGCTGCCGGAATGCTGGGCGCCCACGCCGAGTGCGAGGAACGTGACGCGTTTTTTGATTTCGCCCTGCACAGCCAGCGTCTGTACAGAGGTCTTGGTGAAGAGCTTTACACATTATCTGGTGTTGATATCAGGCAGCATAACGGCGGCATGTTTAAGCTTGCGTTTTCTAAAGAAGATGTGTTGCGGCTGAGGAAGATGGATGACTTGGATTCTGTCAGCTGGCATACCAAAGATGAAGTGTTAGATAAAGAGCCGTATACGTCTGATGACATTTTCGGAGCATCTTTTATTCAGGATGATGTGCACGTAGAGCCTTATTTTGTTTGCAAGGCATATGCGAAAGCAGCGAAAGCGCTCGGGGCGGAGATTTTTGAGCATACGCCCGTTCTGCATGTCGAACGTGACGGTGATGCGCTGTCCATTGAGACACCGAAGGGTATCGTGTGGGCGGATCATGTCGCGGTTGCCAGCGGGGTATGGAGCGGGATGCTTTTTAAACAGCTCGGGCTGAACCATGCATTTTTCCCTGTGAAAGGGGAGTGCCTGTCCGTGTGGAACGATGATATCCCGCTGACAACAACACTTTACCATGACCATTGCTATATCGTACCGAGAAAAAGCGGCAGACTGGTTGTCGGTGCGACGATGAAGCCGGGTGACTGGAGTGAAACACCGGATCTTGGCGGATTGGAATCGATTATGAAAAAAGCAAAAACGATGCTGCCGGCCATTCAGAATATGAAGGTGGATCGTTTTTGGGCTGGACTGCGGCCGGGAACAAAGGATGGGAAACCGTACATCGGCAGACACCCCGAGGACAGCCGTATTGTATTTGCGGCGGGCCATTTCAGAAATGGGATTCTGCTTGCTCCGGCAACGGGCGCTTTGATCAGTGATCTCATCATGAATAAAGAGGTCAATCAAGACTGGCTGCACGCATTCCGAATTGATCGCAAGGAGGCGGTTCACATATGATGCTACAGCTGAACGGAAAAAATGTGATGTGGGAAAAAGACACAGGTACCATTCAAGACCTGCTGGCGTCTTATGAGCTTGAAAATAAAATTGTCATCGTTGAGAGAAATAAAGAAATTATCGGCAAAGAACATTATCACGAGGTTGAGCTTTGTGATCGCGATGTCATTGAAATTGTCCATTTTGTAGGAGGCGGATGAGCATGTTAACAATTGGGGGAAAATCATTTCAATCAAGATTGCTGCTGGGCACGGGGAAATACCCATCGTTTGAAATCCAAAAGGAAGCGGTGGCTGTTTCCGAGTCTGATATTTTAACATTTGCTGTGCGAAGAATGAACATTTTTGAAGCGTCTCAGCCTAATTTTCTGGAACAGCTTGATTTATCCCAATATACGCTGCTGCCGAATACTGCCGGCGCCGGCACAGCTGAGGAAGCGGTCCGGATTGCAAGGCTGGCGAAAGCGTCAGGTCTTTGTGACATGATTAAAGTCGAAGTCATCGGCTGCAGCCGTTCCTTGCTGCCTAATCCTGTTGAGACATTAAAAGCGTCTGAGCAGCTTCTTGAAGAAGGCTTTATTGTGCTCCCGTATACGTCTGATGACGTTGTATTAGCGAGAAAACTGGAGGAGCTCGGCGTTCATGCCATCATGCCGGGTGCGTCTCCGATCGGGTCGGGACAGGGAATCTTAAATCCTTTGAATCTATCATTTATTATTGAACAGGCGAAAGTGCCGGTCATCGTGGACGCCGGCATCGGATCGCCGAAAGACGCGGCATACGCAATGGAGCTCGGAGCGGACGGCGTACTCCTCAATACGGCAGTATCTGGCGCAAGTGATCCTGTGAAAATGGCTCGTGCCATGAAGCTAGCGGTCGAAGCAGGACGCCTTTCTTTTGAGGCGGGACGCATTCCGCTTAAGCAATACGGAACGGCAAGCAGCCCGGGAGAAGGTATTCCTGTATGACGGACAGGTATTCCAGACAGGAGCTGTTTGCTCCGATCGGCCCATCCGGCCAGAAAAAATTGAAAGAAGCGCGCGCCGTGATTATCGGCGCCGGCGCGCTTGGAACAGCGAGTGCGGAAATGCTGGTGAGAGCGGGAGTCGGTTCTGTGAAGATTGCCGACAGAGATTATGTTGAATGGAGCAACCTGCAGCGCCAGCAGCTGTATACAGAGGATGATGTCAGAAAAGAGATGCCAAAAGCAGCCGCTGCTGAGCGTCGCCTCCGTTCGATTAACAGCGAAGTCGATGTGACGGGCTTTGTCATGGATGTGACAGCCGAAAATATCTTCGAGCTGATTAAGGGCGCTTCCATCATTGTCGATGCGGCAGATAATTTTGAAACCCGCCTGATCGTAAATGACGCTGCAGTAAAAGAAGGAATTCCTTTTCTTTACGGTGCCTGTGTAGGAAGCTATGGCCTCACCTTTACGGTAGTACCGGGAGCGACCCCCTGTCTGCATTGCCTGCTCGATACTCTTCCGATAGGCGGAGCGACATGTGACACAGCCGGCATCATCAGTCCGGCTGTTTTGCAGGTAGCGGTCTTTCAAGTGACAGACGCGCTGAAGCTGCTGACGGGAGAGAAGTGCGAGCCGGTGCTGCGCTCCTTTGACTTGTGGAAAAATGAGCGTTCAGAGGTGAGAGCGGCTGGTCTCAAACATGACGCATGTCCAAGCTGCGGCACGAAGGATTTTCCGTTTTTGTCATATGAGAAACAAACAAAAGCGGCTGTATTGTGCGGCAGGAACACAGTGCAAATCAGATCTTCCTTTACAAAAAAAGCGGATCTTGACGTGCTTGCCGGTCAGCTGAGACAGGCCGGGCTTGAAGTAGCTGCGAATCCGTATTTAATTTCCTGCCGCTCGGATGATATGAAAATGGTGCTGTTCCGGGACGGCAGAGCGTTAATCCATGGAACGAATGATATTGCCCGGGCAAAGTCCATTTATCATAAATGGATCGGGTAATAAAAGGAGTGTAGTGTAATGAGTATCTATAAAGCATTGACAATCGCCGGCTCTGATTCAGGCGGCGGCGCAGGGATACAGGCAGATATTAAAACCTTCCAAGAGCTTGACGTTTACGGTATGTCTGCGATTACGGCGGTAACCGCCCAAAATACGCTTGGCGTCCATGGGGTGTATCCGCTGACCGCGGAGGCGCTGAGAGAGCAAATTGATGCTGTTGCCGAGGATTTGAGACCGGACGCTGTAAAAACAGGGATGCTCTGGAATGCCGAAATGATCGAAGAAGTGGCGAGGAAAATTGATGAGTACGGGTTTAGCCGTGTGATTGTTGATCCGGTTATGATTGCAAAGGGCGGGGCATCCTTGCTGCGTGATGAATCAGTTGCTGCCTTAAAGGAGCTGCTCATTCCAAGAAGCTACGCGATTACGCCGAATATCCCGGAAGCAGAAACACTGACAGGAATGACAATCAGCTCGCTGGATGATCGGAAAAAAGCGGCGGAGCAGCTCGTCGAGATGGGTGCGCAGCATGTGATTATCAAAGGCGGGCACCAGCCTGAGGACAATCACATTACTGACCTTCTTTTTGATGGGAGCATGTTTATGCAAATCAGCCATCCTTATATTGATACAAAGCATACACATGGCACAGGATGCACCTTTGCGGCGGCTTTAACAGCCCAAACGGCTAAAGGAGACAGGATCCATCAGGCATTCGAGGCTGCGGCCAATTTTGTTCGTGAAGCGGTTGAAAACACGCTCGGCATCGGATCAGGTCACGGGCCGACAAATCATTTTGCTTTTAAACGAAACAGCTTCAACACAAGCCGATGAGATCACCAGCTGATGGTGGTCTCTTTCACGTTTGTCTTTCGGATGAGCTTTTCATCTGGACAAGGTTATGATATGATAGGAATTAAGATCAGGTACTAATACTATGTCTTTATTAAATATAGGAGGCTTTATACATATGAATTTTTCACTTGAAGGCCGCAACATTGTTGTAATGGGGGTTGCCAACAAACGAAGTATCGCGTGGGGAATTGCGCGCTCTTTACATGAAGCGGGTGCACGTTTGATTTTCACATACGCTGGCGAACGCTTGGAGAAATCTGTTCACGAGCTTGCCGGAACGTTAGAACGCAACGATTCCATTATTCTTCCTTGCGACGTAACAAACGACGCGGAAATTGAAACTTGCTTCGCAAGCATTAAGGAGCAGGTCGGTGTGATCCACGGTATTGCGCATTGTATCGCGTTTGCCAACAAAGAAGAGCTTGTCGGCGAATACTTAAACACAAATCGTGACGGTTTCCTTCTGGCTCATAACATCAGCTCATATTCTCTGACAGCAGTTGTCAAAGCGGCACGTCCGATGATGACTGAAGGCGGCAGCATTGTCACTTTAACATACCTTGGCGGAGAACTTGTGATGCCAAACTACAACGTCATGGGCGTAGCGAAAGCGTCTCTTGATGCAAGTGTCAAATACTTAGCTGCTGACTTAGGAAAAGAAAATATCCGTGTTAACAGCATTTCTGCTGGTCCGATCAGAACGTTATCTGCAAAAGGCATCAGCGATTTCAACTCTATCCTGAAAGACATCGAAGAGCGTGCGCCGCTTCGCCGCACGACAACACCTGAAGAAGTGGGCGATACAGCTACATTCTTATTCAGCGATATGTCCCGAGGCATTACAGGTGAAAACCTTCACGTTGATTCAGGTTTTCATATCACTGCCCGCTAAGCAAGGATCTATTTCAAGCAATCCCAAACAGGGATTGCTTTTTTATTTCTTCTGATTTTCAGCTTTCTGTCATATAGATAGAATATGACACAATCGGAGGGATGAAGATGTCTAATAAGAAAAGAAACGCGGATAAAAAACCGCTCATGTATATTGTTCAGCCGGATTATGCAGAAACAGCGAGGTCATCCATGCAGGAGATTGTCATCAAAAGAAAGGCCGAAAAACCTGATCCGCCAAAGTTTGAGGAACAGCAGCCGGCTTACCCGGAGAAACAACAGGAGGAAGCCATGGCGGCTGTCCAGCAAGCAGATCCAAAAGCTGAAGCTGAACCAGTCAGACAGGAAACACAGGAGATAAGCGAGCCAGAGAACATAAAGGACCAGCGGAAAGCAGAGCCGGAGGCCGTTGAAGAAACCGCCGAACACGAGCCTCTGAAAGCAGAAAAAAAGGAAGAGCCTGCGCTTGAAGCCCAAAAGCCTGAAAAAGAACCGGAAGCTGTCCATAATGCTGCCAAAGCGGAGGAAAAAGCACCTCCGGCAAGAAAAGTAAAAAAACCGATGAGCAAGATGTCTATTCATGAAAAAATCGATTTTTTAACAAAGCTGCCGCATAACATGCCGAGAGCCCTCTGTCTGATTGAAGCCAATGGAAGAACGTACAGGGGCGTGATTGTCGGAAGGAGAAATGATTCTGTTCTGCTTCGCACGACTGGAAACGGCGCGCCGACTGAGCTGGTAATCGATGATATTACCTCTCTGCACCCGCTCGGTTTTTGATGAAAATGAAAAAGCTGCCCGGAAGATGTTCCCGGACAGCTTTTTTACATCGAGAAAAGCCTGCAGGCCTGCAAGCTTTTCAGCATAATCATTTAATGATGATGGTGCGTGCGGTTGATTAAACGAGGATTTAAGCAGTTAATTGCGCAGAAGCAGTCTAAGTCCACTTCAATACAGTAGTTCGTTTTTTCAAGTCGGAACACTTCACACACCGTATCTTTATCAGTGAAGTCCAAGATGTGTTTGTGTTCGTCAAATGCGATTAATAATGACAGTGTTGCGCAGCTTCCATGCACTCTTTCGACTCTGAAAAATACAGTATTAAAGCAAGGGCCGTTATCCAGTTCGCCGACATTTCCGAAGGCGACCAATGGTGTTGATTTTGATGTAAATATTGAAAAAGGCACTGTATCGCCTAACGAATGGCTGACAGATAAAAGCTTAGAGTGGCAGCCGGTCGGGCAGTCTTCTTCAACAGCGTTTTGCAGTTCTTCAATATTTTCTACAGCTTCACGCACGCAGTTTGATGTTTTCTGGCTCATATTATCCCTCCTGCCTTATAAATTTGAGACTGGCGAAATGATGGAGAGTCAGCCGCCTCACGCTGGAAGCAGCTGAATGATTTGCACCTGTAATAGAGTTTGGAAGGGGATTCCTCTTTACAAGTGTTTATCCATTGTGATGATGCTTTTTATCTTTATGAGGCGATGTTCTGTCAACTAACTCTGGTGACAGGAATTGAATGGCACAGAAGCATCCGAGATCCACTTCAATGCAGAAATCTGTTTTTTCTAGCCCGAAGAAATCCGGGTCGCAAGGGTGGCAGACACTCAAGGTATCGCCCTTGACATCGACCGGGCGTAAAATAGATAGTGTTGCGCAGCAATCGCATAATTTTTCAACGCGGAAGAAAATGGATTCAAAGCATTGCATATCATCCACAAATCCCCCCACGTTTCCGAATGTGGAGAACAATCCGCCTTTTTTATCAAACAAGAGAAACGGAATTGTGTCTTTACCTGCAATTGTCGGATTCAAAAGGTTCGTATAGCAGCCAGTCGGACACTGTTCCTCAACTGCCTCCTGCTCTGCTAAAATCTTTTCCACTGCATCGCATACACAGTTCTCATGCCGGCCATGGGTTTTTCCGCAGCTCATTGATTTCAGCTCCTTCTTTATAGGGTATTTGACTTTAGTCCTTAACAACATATGTACCCGTGCCCCACTTGGTGTGGGTGAACGTCTATATATTCATCATATGCTTGGAAAATAAGAAAAAGCAGAGCGTTTTTGGCTCTGCTTTAGGTCCTAGAGGACAAGAGTGATGATTAAAGTGGCGATAAGAACGTTTGTTGCTGTAGAGATCAGTACTGCGATATCTGCATCTACTGTTGTGACGTTTACGCCGCGGGAGCATTCGATGAGAAGTTTCTGGCGGTTTACTTGCTTGCTGGCTGTAAGCTGCAATAAATCTTGTGCGACTAATTCGGCAATTACTCCGTCTGCAATTGAAGTAAGAGCTACTGTCAGGACAGCTGCATTAAGCGCTGTTACAACTGATGCTACGGCTTGAACGTCTGTGGATGTAACGTTGATGTCACACGAGTCTCTGATAATAATTGTCTCATCGGAGACTTGTTTGTTAAGATTTGCTTGAGCTAAATCTTGATTGATAAAGGCGTTATCGTTGTCAAACCCATGGTGATTGCAGCAAATATCGCAATGGCATTTTCTTTCTCTTTCTTCTTTTTCTCTCTCTTTCTCTTTGTGCTCTAACGGATGATCACAGTCTGGATCAAGTGCAACCCAAGAATACGGTCTGCTTTCCATATCTATTCCTCCTTTACTTTTACTATTATTAAATGAGCGAGCCTCTTACTTTGACTGAGGCATATATCTTGATGAAGTTCCCTATTTTTATATTTGGCGTTAATTGTTATTGTTTTCCCGTCTTTGTCTGAGCTGTTCAATGAGCTGCTCTCTGCGGCTAAGCGGTTTTTCGTTCTTTTGCTCTTGCACAGCTGCTTCTTCTTTTTTCTGCTTTTGTTTTTCAACTAGCTCCGCTGATTTCGCTTGCAAGTCTTTTACCATATTCAACATCATTTGCTTTTCTTCATCTGATACTTTTTTCATTTTGTCTTTCGTGATGCCGTGTTTCAGAAATATGTTTTGGACCAGCATTTTCATCATTGGATCAACTTCCGGGAGCTTTTCAAGCTCTTCTTTGATTTTATCGTTATCTGACATTTGTTCTCACCTCAACTTTTAGTTTGTGAAAAGAAAGGGTTAAAGGATGTCGAATTCAAGAAGCATACTGTTTAACACCTGAAGCAAAATTTGTACAAAGGTTATTATTTCGGCTGCAGACAAAGTAATTTTGATGTTTCGGCTGTTGATAATTTTAATGATCGTTCTTTTTTTGATTTGGGAGTTATCAAGAATGAGTATTTCGCTTGCTACTGCGTCAGCTAAGTCCTCGTCGGCGATGACGAGCTGTGTCGTCAGGATAATTAATGTTGTCACTAAGGCTTGTATAGAAAGGGCAGATGTTATATGTGACGTATCTATTGTGATATTTTCGCAATCAATCACTTCGATCTGCTGCTCGAACTCGCTTGATAATTGCTCAAATATGTCAGGATGCAGGGATGCAACGTTTTCTTCAAATGACATAACCTTCACTCCTTTCTTATCCATACTCTATATAATGCAATTGGGGTGCAGAGCGGAATAATAAAAATAACTAATTTTCCGCCGGACAAGATACAATTCATGAAGAATAGGATTTTGGCATATATGTGAAGGGATCATGATTGAAAAGGAGTGAACAAGTGGTTATTAATGGGCTGACAATTGTTCTTCTTTCGCTTGCGGTTTTTCGGCTTGCCCGGCTGCTGGTGTTTGACACGATTATGGCGCCGCTTCGCAGTCTGTTTCATGAAGAGAAGGAGGAAAAAGGTGCGGACGGGAACGTGGAAACGTATATTGTGATTAAGGGGACGGGTGTGAGGGCGTTTATTGGTGAATTGCTGAGCTGCTATTGGTGCACAGGTGTGTGGTGCGCCGGCTTTTTAATTTTATGCCAGGCATTGATCCCGCAAGCGGCGCAGTGGCTGATTTTACTGCTGGCGATCGCCGGTCTCGCCGGCATCATCGAAACACTCGTATCAAAATGGCTGCAGGAATGAGGCGTTCCTATCAGCAACTTTTCATCAGCACCCGCATAAAGTAGCATATATGACATAAGGAAAGGAAGGGAACAAAATGAATCAAGTCAATAAACCTTCCCAAAAATCTCCATATACAGATCCGTCGTATCAATCAAAAAAGATTAAAAAGAAAGGCTGCGGGTGCGGCAATAAAAAGAAAAAACCTCAATAGCCTGACAAAGAAACCGGAGATTTCCGGTTTTTTGTTTTTTAACGGAGCGGCTTTGATCAGCATATATCATGAGTGGGGGGATAGAAGTGAATGAGTTTGAAAAATGGATAGAAGGAAGATATGAACCTCACGAACAAAAGCAAAACGAGCACGAAGGCACGATGAGCCGCATCAGAAAAGACTTAGATGCATTTGATGAAGCTGGTCTGGCGTTTGAAGAGGAAATCGAAGAGATTGCTGAGAAAACGGAAGCCTTGCTCAAAAAACGCCAGTCTCAGCATGACCCATCGTAAATCCGCAATCGCCCTATGCGTTTATCCAAGCCGAATCAAGCGGCTCACATAGTGTATAGAGAGTAAAGGAGGTGCTTATCTATGGGCTTTGGATACGGATTCGGAGGCGGCTACGGCTACGGCGGCTGCTGTGGCGGTTACGCTGGCGGCTATGGCGGCGGCTATGGTTCAACATTTGTTTTGTTAGTCGTATTATTCATTCTCCTCATCATCGTAGGTGCATCTTTCTTTTAAGATGAATTGAGGAAGTACAGGTCATAACCTGTGCTTCCTTACCTTGTGTTTATTTTTAACATTTTGGAAAAGCACATTGTATGATGTGCATTCATAAAAATACTGTATTACTCCGCCAAAAGGAGGCGTACTATGGATAATCAATTTTTTAAGAACATTGAAAAGAAAACAGGTGTGAAAATGCAGGATGTAATGAATCTTGCCGGTTCACTCCAAAACGCTAATTTTAAAGATGAAAAAACAGTCCGAAGTGTCATTAGCCGCGTAGCACAGCTGGCAAACAGACGTGTGCCAAAAGAATTAGAAGATAAAATTGTGGAATCGATCACAAGCGGAAAAGAAAAGCTGGACTTTGGCACGATTTCTAAAATGATGGATAATAAATAAATAGATGGCCTGGCTGACTCACTGCAGCGGGCCTTTTTTTAGATTGAAAGCCCGGCAGTAATCTGCCGGGCTTTTATTGATGCAAGAGCTGTATTGTTTTCTGTAGAAGGGGATACAAAAATCTTGAGCGGTTAGCTGTTTTGCCGCGCCTGTTGGCGGGGCAAGACAAATATAAATGCTGTTTCGCCCGGGTCATGGCTACATATAAAAGGCGTCTTTCTTCCTCAAGAGCGGCCTCGTCTCCTTTTCTTGCCGTTTCTAATGAGAAATCGTGCGGAATCGAGCCGTCTACCGTGCCTAACACGTAGACTGTTTTGAATTCAAGGCCTTTTGACCGGTGAATCGTCATCAGCTGAACGCCATTTTCAGCCGTTTTGTTTTTTTCAGCGGCCCGCATATGGTCTACGTGGGCAAGAAAGTCAGGAATCGTTTTGAATTTCTTGGCGACAACCTTGATGTCACGCAGGTCATCAGAACCTTTTTCCAGCTTGTTGCCCTCATTGCCCCGTTTCTTTAAATACTCGGAGAAGCCCATTTTTCCTTCTGCAAAGGTGATTGCTTCCACCGGCTTCATTGTGCGGAGGCTTGCGAAAAATGGTACGATTTTCTTGATTTTATCGAGCTGGAATGGCTTCAGATCAGGCAGTTTGGCCAATGCCTTAATCATGGAACAGTCCTCGGTAATCGAGAGCGCCTTCAGCGTGTTCAAAGCGGACTGTTTTAAAAACAAGGCGGGCAGCAAGTGCTTAATCGCTTCGGTGTCATCCTCGTTTTGGCTGGCATACAAGTATGCGAGAATCTGGCGGACGATCCGTCTGCTGTAAAACGACTGAACGCCGAGGTCTGCTGTATACGGAATTGACGAATGATGAAGCCTTTCATAAATGGCGCGGCCTCCGCTGTTTGTACGGTAAAGAACCGCAAAGTCTTCTGGATTGGCTCCGTTTTGAATTTTTTCTTTCATATCGGAAACGACCATTGTGGCTTCTTCCTCTTCGTCATAAGGATAAAACAGCACAGGGACCTGGATGTCATCCCGGGCGGCTTCAAGCGTTTTGGCATACCTGTTTTTGTTCTTTTTCACGACGATATCGGCACTTGAGACGATCGGGTGCGTAGACCTGTAGTTAGCGGTTAAATAGATCGTCTTCGCCCCGGGGTAATCCTTTTGAAAATCAAGAATAAACGACGGATTACTTCCGCGAAACGCGTAGATGGACTGATCATCATCCCCGACACAGCACAGGTTTTGTTCCGGACTGGCGAGCATTTGCATGATTTTATATTGAACGGGATTAATGTCCTGAAACTCATCAATTAAGATATACGTAAAACGAGATTGGTATTGTTCCAGAAGATCCGGACGATCAATAAACAATTCATAGCAGGCCGAAGCCATATCATCGAAATCAAATTGGTTTTGTTCTTTTTTTTGGCGTTCATAGTGTTCATATAAACGATAGACTTGTTTTTCCCACTCATCTTTTAAAGGAATGCGTTCATTCGGCACAAAGGTGTTTTTCCAGAAACCGATCTGCTGCAGGGTCTGATCAACGGGAAACTCTTTCTCATCAATACCTTCTTCATAGAGTGCTTTTTTAATATATTGTTCCCGCTGCCACTCCATTTTCAGCAGATGCTCGCCGTTCCATTTAGCGGCATCGTAGTGATACAAGATCTTATAAAACAAGCTGTGAAATGTTCCGGTGACAAGTCTTCTGACTTTTGCCGGCTGTAATCCGTACTGCTTTGCCATACGCTCTTTCATCTCGGCGACGGCTTTTGTTGTAAAAGTGACAAGCAGCATGTTTTCCGGCGGTATGCCCAAGTGTTCGATCATGTGGGCGGCACGAGCGGTCAGCACGCGTGTTTTTCCGCTTCCAGCACCTGCAAGCACAAGCAGCGGACCTCCTGTTTCCGTGACCGCTTTCAGCTGATCCGTGTTTAAGCCGACAGACGGAAAAAGGCTCGTATCAGGTTCTATTGTTTTTGGTACAAATGGTGTTCTGGGTTTAATGCTTCTCGGCCGCTGCCATTCCGTTACAGCTGGAGACGGGTCAGCGGCAATCGCTTTTCCCTTGGGCAAACGAATGACACCAGATTCCTGATCGTCTTCTTTTTTTTCCTCTATAGCGGGCTTCGGTTCGCACGCCTCCTCACATGCTGGAAAATCGCCTGGCTGGCGGTGGATGAACTCCGGCGGATCGGCGATGTTGAGCCTTAACAAAACGGATTTTCCGCAATGAGAACAAAATAAATGCCCTTTTATTCCTTCTTCAAAGAGGAATTGATAATGTTCTCTCGAATATGTATGTAAATGTATAGTTCGATCATTCAGTCGGGCGCATTTCAAAAAGGGGTCCTCCCAATCAAAAGGTGTTCATTACAGACAATGACTATCATATCAAAAGAAATGTGTTTCAAAAAGTAAGTTTAAGGGAAAAGAGACAGCAGAGGGGTGGGGATCGTATGATATATGCAGGTCACATTCAGAACCAGCAATACGCTCAATATGCTAATAGAACGATTGGACACAAACAGGATTACGCCGGGACCGAAAAAATCAGCTATGTCCCGTTTCAGCGGGTATATAAGGAATTGGAAAAGCAGCAGGAGAACCAAACGGCCGCTGAAAGAAAGGTAAACGAGATGAAACGTAAGCGTTCTCTACATAAGGAAGGGATAAGATATCAAAAAGGATTCTTCATTAATGAATATAGATAAAAAATCTCCGATATGAATTCGGGGATTTTTTATTGCAGAATGTTAGATATCATTTAAAAATAAATAATGCCTTTGAATAGGCAGGGAGAAAATAAATATGTCATAAAAGACTTTGGGAAAATAGTAAAAAGGCTGGGTGATATAATGATTTTATACATTAACCCTCAAGTTAAATATTTTAGGAAATCTAAAAACCGGGAGAATTCCATCAGAGAAGATTTGTTAATGCAATTTAAATAATTTTGGCAGCGGTTATGATTAATTTACCAAATGACATCGAGGTGATTTTTTATGAAAGCGGAGCAGATCCAAAGAGATCTTGAAAGTTTACACTATTGGGATGCACGGGTCCTGCAATTGGATTCTTATTCTTTCGGTGATGAAATAATAATGATATTTGAAGACACAGACAGTAATGTAAAGTTATCTTTTAGCGGTTGTTCATCATTTTCATTTGTTACAGCTGCTGATGATCGAATAAAACCCTTGAAAGATTTGACAAAGTCCCAAATCCCTTATTTTCTCCAGAATATTGAGATTTCAGCAATCCAGAGCGAAGGGAAAGAATTATTAAAAAGTAAAATCTTAATGCCTCCTTTAAATGTAGAAATTGTATGTCTTACTATTTCTATAAACAAAGCAGCTTGAAATCACTTAAGGCCCTACATAAGGGCCTTAAGTGATGCGATCATTTAATCATTTGCAAGTGGGGAATGCCGGCATCAAGGAATTCTATTTCGGAAAGCACACGATACCCGTGTTTCTTGTAAAACGGCACAGCCTGCGTTTGCGCGTTTAACATGAAGCCGGAAGCGCCGCCGTCTGCGGCCGCTTCTTCAAGTGCCTTCATAATGATGCCGCCGATACCGTGTGAGCGGTGGCTTTTCAATACGCAAATCCGCTCTAACTTGCCGTAACCATCCTTCATACGCCATCTTCCGGCGCCGACAGGCTTTTCGCCGTCATACACGACAACATGCTCTGCCTCATTTTCAAGTTCGTCAATTTCTTCTTCGGCAGGAACGTTTTGTTCTTTGACAAATACTTCTTTTCTTACATAAAATGCATCTTTCATTTGTTCTTCATTTTTTGCGATAACTGCTTCCAAACGATTATTCTCCTCCGCCTAATAAGAAGGTTTCATATACTGTCCACGATCCGTTATCCAGCTGGTAAAGCAAGTGGAATCGGTCAACGATTTCTTCATGCGACACTTCCTGCATTTTTAATTGTCCGAGCACATCTGAATGCTCATCGTCGGAAAGATTTTGGCCGACTGTCACGTGCGGAACGAAATTATATTCCTGTTCACCCGCCAGCACACCGGTGTATAGCTTTTCATTGAGTGTTTTTAATTCTTCCGTCGGCTCTGCTTTGATGTAAATGACATTATTGACAGGCGCAAATGAGCTGTATTTTGTCAGTTTGAGAACGATCGGATGGGACTCCTTGGCGATGCTTCTCAGATGTGATACAAGCTGATCCGCTTTCTCCTCCGAACATTCAAACGAGGCTCTCAGCGTCAAATGGGGCGGGATCAGGGAGTAGCTCGGGTCATAGCGCTTTCTGTAAGAATTCGCAAGGTCTTGGAGTTTTTTTGATGGAAATAAAACGATTCCGTATTTCATAGTATGTCCCTCCTGGAAATAAAGTATGATAGAGTATCAAAGCATTTTTTTCAGCGCCGGCGTGATGAGCGGCTGCCAGTATGTCCATTTGTGATCTCCGTCAAATGGTTCAAAATCATAATCGGAAAGCTTCTGCTCAAGCAGCTGTTTCAGCTTCTGATTCGGTTCTGTGAAGTCGAGAATGTTTCCGTCTGTCGTGTGGACTTCAGTTTCTTTTGTTCCGATTTGGTGATAGATAGAGAGGTGTTTGATGTCGTTTGACTGTTTCACAGCTTCCAATACATGTTTGTCAACATAGGGAGACTGCATGATGATGTTTCCGAACATATTCGGATAATCAAGCGCTGTCATAAGTGACACGGTCGCTCCGAGCGAGTCTCCGATCAGCGTTCGACCGTAGCCGACCTGATACGTTGGATACTCGTCATCCGCAAACGGAACGAGCTCATGGGCGATGAACCGTTTATACGCCGAAAATTTTGAGCCTTCCGGATGGTAGGTGTTTCTGCGCTCTTTTACATCTTTATATGGAACGCCGATAATAATGCTCCGGTCTATTTCCCGTTTAGACAGCAGTTCCTCGACCTGTCTGCCGATTCTCCCCAGCCTGAAATAATCGTGGCCGTCCTGCGCGATAATGACATGGTATTTATAAAGAGGGGAGTAGTTGGATGGCAGGTAAACGAGCAAGGTCATTTCCTCGTTAAGCTCTTTTGAAAAGAATTTCTTTTCTTGCACTGTGCCGTTTTTCGGTGCCATAATACATTCCTCCAGGACATGACTAGACTTTCTTGCTGTTTTCCATTATTGTACCATGAATTATTAGAAATTTCCCTCTTTAAACGGTTCGGAACTCGAAGAAAAAAGTGTTGAAATAAACTGCGAATTGCGCTAATATAAAACAATCAGAAAATTGAAATCGATATTTCTTATCGTGAGAGGTGGAGGGACTGGCCCTTAGAAACCTCAGCAACCGGCTTGTTTTGCATATGTGCAAAGCGCCAAGGTGCTAAATCCAGCAAGCGTTTTTATGCTTGGAAGATAAGAAGAAGCGTTAAACCCCTTCTTCTTATGAAGAAGGGGTTTTTATTATGAAAAGGGAAGGTGTCAGCTATATGTCACAGCATGTTGAAACGAAATTAGCCCAAATCGGGAACAGAAGCGACGAAGTCACGGGGACAGTGAGTGCTCCTATTTATTTATCAACAGCATACCGCCACAGAGGAGTCGGGGAATCGACCGGTTTTGATTATGTCCGCACGAAAAACCCGACACGCCAGCTTGTCGAGGACGCGATCGCCAGCTTAGAAAACGGAGCGAGAGGGCTTGCCTTCAGTTCGGGAATGGCAGCCATCCAAACGATTATGGCGCTGTTTAAAAGCGGTGATGAACTGATCGTTTCATCTGACCTATATGGCGGCACGTACCGTTTGTTTGAAAATGAATGGAAAAAATACGGATTGACGTTTCATTATGATGATTTCAGCGATGAGGACTGTTTACGCTCTAAGATTACGCCTAATACAAAAGCGGTGTTTGTGGAAACACCGACAAATCCGCTCATGCAGGAGGCGGACATTGAACATATTGCCAGGATGACGAAAGAGCACGGTCTTCTGCTGATCGTTGACAATACATTTTATACACCGGTCTTGCAGCAGCCGCTTGAGCTGGGAGCTGACATTGTGATTCACAGCGCAACCAAGTATTTAGGCGGGCATAACGACCTGCTTGCGGGACTTGTCGTTGTAAAGGATGAAAAACTTGGAGAGGAAATGTTTCAGCATCAAAATGCAATCGGCGCTGTCCTGCCGCCATTTGATTCATGGCTTTTGATGAGAGGAATGAAGACGCTCAGCCTCAGAATGCGCCAGCATCAGGCCAACGCGCAGGCACTAGCGGTGTTTTTAGAGGATCAGGAAGAAATTGCTGATGTGCTGTATCCGGGCAAAGGCGGCATGCTGTCCTTCCGTTTGCAAAAAGAAGAGTGGGTCAACCCGTTTTTAAAAGCGCTGAAGACCATTTGTTTTGCTGAAAGCCTCGGCGGGGTGGAGAGCTTTATTACATACCCTGCCACACAGACGCACATGGATATACCTGAAGAGATTCGGATCGCAAATGGGGTCTGCAATCGATTGCTGCGCTTTTCTGTCGGAATTGAACATGCCGAAGATTTAAAAGAGGACTTAAAACAGGCGTTACATCAGGTCAAAGAGGGAGCTGTTTCATTTGAGTAATCACAATTGGACGCTGGAAACCCAGCTCGTGCACAATCCATTTAAAACAGACGGCGCAACAGGTGCGGTCAGTGTACCGATTCAGCACGCATCAACTTTTCATCAATCTTCATTTGAAGAGTTTGGCGCATATGATTACAGCCGTTCAGGCACGCCGACAAGAACAGCTCTCGAAGACACAATTGCCGCACTGGAAGGCGGGACGAGAGGATTTGCTTTCAGTTCAGGCATGGCTGCGATCTCAACAGCATTTTTACTTCTGTCACAGGGCGATCACGTTCTTGTGACAGAAGATGTGTACGGCGGAACCTTCCGCATGGTGACAGAGGTGCTGACCCGATTTGGCATTGAGCATACGTTTGTTGACATGACGGATACAAACGAAGTAGCGCGAAGTATCAAGCCGAACACAAAAGTCATTTATATGGAGACACCGTCAAATCCGACACTCGGCATCACTGATATAAAAGCGGTTGTCCAGCTTGCAAAAGAAAACGGCTGTCTGACCTTTCTGGACAATACCTTCATGACACCTGCACTGCAGCGGCCGCTTGATCTCGGTGTGGATATTGTGCTTCACAGCGCAACAAAATTCTTAAGCGGTCACAGCGATGTGCTATCAGGTCTGGCTGCTGTCAAAGATGAAGAGCTTGGGAAGCAGCTGTATAAGCTGCAAAACTCGTTTGGCGCCGTCCTTGGCGTGCAAGATTGCTGGCTCGTGCTGCGCGGATTAAAAACATTGCAGGTCCGTTTAGAAAAAGCGAGCCAAACAGCGCAGCGGCTTGCGGAGTTTTTCCAGAAGCACCCGGCGGTGAAGCGCGTGTATTATCCGGGCCTGTCTGATCATCCCGGCGCTGAAACCCATAAAAGCCAGTCAACGGGAGCGGGCGCCGTGCTATCTTTTGAGCTTGAAAGCAAAGCGTCCGTTAAGAAGTTAGTCGAGAATGTGTCACTTCCAGTCTTCGCTGTCAGCCTTGGCGCCGTGGAATCGATTTTGTCCTATCCGGCAACGATGTCTCACGCGGCAATGCCTAAGGAAGAGCGTGAAAAACGCGGTATCACTGATGGCCTGCTCCGTCTTAGCGTCGGAGTCGAGCATGCAGACGATTTAGAACACGATTTCGAACAAGCGCTGAAAGAAATTGCGCCAGTGGCAGTTCGTTAAAAAAGAAGCCGGGGTTGGCCCGGCTTCTTTTATTGTTGTTCATCATCAGGATTCAGAATCGCGAGGACTTGATGATCCTCCCAAACGCCATTAATTTTTACATTTTTTCTGGCAATGCCTTCTTTATGAAAACCCGCTTTTTCTAATACACGCATGGACCCAAGATTACGGGGCATCACACCGGCTTCAATCCGATGCAGTTTCAATTCGTGGAACGCATAATCAACAACCAGCCTGACCGCCTCTGTCATAAGGCCCTTTCCATTGTGGGCTTTGTCTAAAAAATACCCAATGAACGCAGTTTGCAGCCCCCCGCGGATGATTTGAAAGAGCGAAACCGTCCCGATTAATGTATCGTCTGACACTGTGAAAATGCCAAAATGATATTCTTCATCGTTCTCAAGTCTTTCCTGATACTCGGTTATTCGTTTTCTTTGCCCCTCAACCGTATAGTAATCGTCTGCGCGTATCATAGAAAACTGTTCGAAAAAATCCCGATTCTCGCTTTGCAGCCGCAAATTTTCTTCGGCATTTTCCACTTGCAAAGGCCTTACATAAATAGTTTTTCCTTTTAACATACAGTAATCTCTCCATTCTTCTTACATCATTCTTTGGAAAGTGCAAATATCCTTTTTATAAGAAGGAAGAAAACCAATTTCCCATAAAGGTGCCGACATAGTTCCCAATTAAGTAGCCGAGCGTACCGACAAGCATGATCGGGGCGACAAGCTCCCTCCATCCCTTGGCAATTGCCATCGCAGCCGCAGTTGTCGGTCCCCCGACAGTAGCGTTGACGGCGAGCAGAATTTCTTCAAGCCGCACGCGGAACAATTTTCCGGCAGCTAAGGAAACCGCTAAATTGCTGATCGCAATGATAAACACGAATAATAGAATAAGAGGCGCATTAGTGAAGATTAAGCGCAGATCTGCAGGAATGCCGATTACCACAAAAAACAAATAAATCAAAAAGGTTCCATGTTCCTGAGATCCATTGAGCCTTTCAAAAAAACGCGGGAAAAGAAAAATGATAAGAACAGTTAAAGATGTAAGCATCAGGTACTGATCGCCAAGCGTACCGGTCAGCAGGGGATGAGAAAAAACGCTTTTAAAATAACCGGAAACCTTCACACTAACCGCAACAAGCGCAAAAGCAGCACCGGCATTAAAAGCGATATCCTTTAAGGAAATATCCTTCCGTTTCCAATAGCTTTCAGCACTGTTTCCGCTGTTTCCATCGGCTTTTACCTTCTCTTCAAACGGCATGGCATAATGGCGCTGAAACCATTTAAGTGCAGGAATGCCGATTAACATAAAAAACAAAAGCGCCATCATAAAATTATCCGCCACAACGGTAGCTGACACATATTGACCAGGTGTCTCAAACTTTGCCGCCATCGCGGCAAAGTTGACCCCGCCGCCGATATAAGAAGCGCTGATCATCCCGCCGATTTTATCTAAATAAGGAATATGCTGTTTGAGCAGAAAAAAAGCGAGGATGCTGCCAAGCACTGTTCCAACGGAGCTAATCAAAAAAATAAACAGCAAACGCCTGCTTTCCTTAAAAATCTGCCGCACATTGATCTGAAACAGCAAAAGGGGAATCGCCAGCGGCACCACATAGGTCCATACGGTATCATATACAGGCGACTCAACAGGAAGCACTCCTACGTTTGTAAACACCATAGCACCTGCAAGCGCGATAATCGCGCCCGACACAGCGGACGCCCACTTAAAGCGCTGCTCCAGCCCGATGCTCACTGCCGCCCACACCGCAATAAACCCCCACAATACCCAAACATCATCGGAAGAAATCAAAGAATGCAAAACCCCATCACCTCTATTGTTTGAAAATTAAGACATATTATAATAGCCTATGAACAGAACAGCAAGTCCGAAAAAAAGTTTTTCTGAAAAAGCAGTTGACGAATAGAAGGGGTGGTTATATAATAGAACTTGTCAGAAAGACAACAACATACCCAGCAACACATACATATCATGATTCCGTAGCTCAGCTGGGAGAGCGCTACCTTGACAGGATTGTGACATCATATTGCGAGGCGTTAGTTCAGTGGGAGAACGCTTGC
>NZ_AYTO01000020.1 GCF_000507145.1 Bacillus tequilensis KCTC 13622
AGGTTGGGGGTTCAAGTCCTCTTGCCGGCACCACTTTTATATGGTATAATACTCAAGTCTCTTTTAAAAAGAGCCATTAGCTCAGTTGGTAGAGCATCTGACTTTTAATCAGAGGGTCGAAGGTTCGAGTCCTTCATGGCTCACCATTTACGCGGGTGTGGCGGAATTGGCAGACGCGCTAGACTTAGGATCTAGTGTCTTTATGACGTGGGGGTTCAAGTCCCTTCACCCGCATTATATAGGATAACAGTTGTAAAAACTGGATTTCCTGTCTGCGGAAGTAGTTCAGTGGTAGAACACCACCTTGCCAAGGTGGGGGTCGCGGGTTCGAATCCC
>NZ_AYTO01000021.1 GCF_000507145.1 Bacillus tequilensis KCTC 13622
TGGCGACACATGGAGCTGACAGATACTAATCGATCGAGGACTTAACCACATGTTGAATGATGTTATACCTGTTATCTAGTTTTGAGAGAACACCTCTCTAACAGCGGAAAAGTAAGGAAACTCCGCTAAGGGCTCTCACATCCTGTGAGGAACGCCCAGTACCTTCATCCTGAAGGCATTTGTTTGGTGGCGATAGCGAAGAGGTCACACCCG
>NZ_AYTO01000022.1 GCF_000507145.1 Bacillus tequilensis KCTC 13622
TGATATCTTGTCTTACTAATTGAATGTGATGTCTACTGTTATCTAGTTTTCAAAGAACACGTTGGTGGAGCCTAGCGGGATCGAACCGCTGACCTCCTGCGTGCAAAGCAGGCGCTCTCCCAGCTGAGCTAAGGCCCCGTTATTTAAGATGGTGGGCCTGAGTGGACTCGAACCACCGACCTCACGCTTATCAGGCGTGCGCTCTAACCAGCTGAGCTACAGGCCCATCTTAACTTATTTAAGGAACAAAGTTCCTTCAAAACTAAACAAGACAGGGAACGTTCTGTTTATAAGACCC
>NZ_AYTO01000023.1 GCF_000507145.1 Bacillus tequilensis KCTC 13622
AAGCTGGACTTCGATTTCCGACAGCTCGATCCGGTAGCCGCGGACCTTGACCTGATGGTCGATCCGGCCGATGTATTCGATGCCGCCGTTCACCCATTTCACCAAATCGCCGGTGCGGTACATGCGTTCACCCGGCACAAACGGATCAGTGACAAACCGCTTCGCGGTTTCGTCATCTCGATTCAAATAGCCGCGCGCCAATCCGCGTCCCGCCACGCAAAGCTCTCCGGCTACGCCTTCCGGCTGCACCTGATTGCCCTCGCC
>NZ_AYTO01000024.1 GCF_000507145.1 Bacillus tequilensis KCTC 13622
CGGCCACTCCTTTCGGCTGCCCGGTAGAGCCCGATGTATAGATGACATAGGCGAGAGAACCGCTGTCAGCAGGAGTAAACACATGGTTTTCTGCTTTTTCGCCCGCAAGAGATGTCATGTCAATTTCAAGCGTTTCGCCAGAAAAGTTCGGTGCGGAGCATCCCCGCTGTGTCAGCAAGAGCGCTGCCCCGCTGTCTTTCAGCATGTAGCT
>NZ_AYTO01000025.1 GCF_000507145.1 Bacillus tequilensis KCTC 13622
GTTTAGAATGGCTCAAAAAAACAAAAATGATGGAAAGTCCAACAAATCCTTCTTTAAGCATTTAGCTTTAACTGTAGTTGTTGCCATTGTTGTTATTTCAGCACTTTCTTACATGATAATAAATATGACAGTATAAAAGCAGATAATTGTCTGCTTTTTTTTCGTATTTTGCGCTCTGCCGAAAACTTACCGCAATAAAGTTTATAGC
>NZ_AYTO01000026.1 GCF_000507145.1 Bacillus tequilensis KCTC 13622
AATACATGCGAAGAAAAGGACATGAATGATCGTTACGGTTTTCAGAGAGGGAAGAAAAGGTGAGAGCTTCCCAGCTTAGGATGATCGTTTACCGCCTTGGAGCAGCATTGGGGAACTGAAGTATCCAATGCCGTCTATGCTGCGTTACAGCACCAAGCCGACATACATGGCGTTTGTCGGGAATTTGGGTGGAACCACGGGTAAATGACACACTCGTCCCTTTCAGCGGGACGGGTGTGTTTTTTTATAT
>NZ_AYTO01000027.1 GCF_000507145.1 Bacillus tequilensis KCTC 13622
GGCGAGGGCAATCAGGTGCAGCCGGAAGGCGTAGCCGGAGAGCTTTGCGTGGCGGGACGCGGACTGGCGCGCGGCTATTTGAATCGAGAAGACGAAACCGCGAAGCGGTTTGTCGCTGATCCGTTTGTGCCGGGTGAACGCATGTACCGCACCGGCGATTTGGTGAAATGGGTGAACGGCGGCATCGAATACATCGGCCGAATCGACCATCAGGTCAAGGTCCGCGGCTACCGGATCGAGCTGTCGGAAATCGAAGTCCAGCTT
>NZ_AYTO01000028.1 GCF_000507145.1 Bacillus tequilensis KCTC 13622
AGACTCCAGCACATAATACCCCGGCTCCTCTTCTTTCGTTGACACCATGTACTCTCTCGTTTTCTCGTCCTGAAACGCTGGAACTTGCGGCAGGTCTTTTGGATCCATGTCTTTTGGTTTTACAGCTTCTGTTTTATTGTCATTTTTTTTGTTTTTTTCATTGTCGTTCATACTGCATCCTCCTGTTAGGGCTAGTAATAAGCTGAAGCAAATAAAGATGATCTTTTTCATTACGAACCTCCAAGGGTTTTTTGAGCTGATTAATCAAAATCATACTAATGACCCTGTTTCAAAGTGATTATTTTATCCTTATTCATGTTACAACATGGAATAAATTTGATAAATAGGAAAATAGACTCGGTTTACACCAATAAACAGAAAGGAGTGCTTAAGATACGGGTTAAATTTCTCTTACTCGAAAAAACGCTGTTTCCCTTGGCAGTCTTTGAGCGATTACTACTTCTGTTTCGAATAAAACCTCTTCGAGATAAACAATTCTTTGACATCAGTGTTTGTATTTTTCTCTTACCCATCGCCAAAGGTAACAGAATTTATTATTCTTTTAACCTGTTCTTCATTTGCTTTTGGATCTGGTTTGCATGTCTGTGCATTGGCAGAGCAGCTAAACATAAAAGAATATTCCATACCTAAATCATCTTGTTTTTTTGATTTTATATACCCAAGATAGATATAAGATGGTTTTTCTTCTTTGTCGAAGAATTCTTGTTTTGAAGCAAAGTAAATATCCTTGTCCTCCGCTTCTAATTTTTCAAAATGACCTTTGTATTCATTTTTACCGCTAACGATATCCAACATAGTCTCCGGATCATTTATAAATGATTCATTTTGATAAAACTTTACTGAAGCATTCATGACTATATTCGTTTTTTTATTCACACTGTCAAAAAATAGTGATTCGTTTTTCTTTGAAGTTTCAGAGTCTGAGTACTCCCCATTCTCCGGAAACAACATCCTAAATCCTTTCAGCTTAGACTCCAGCACATAATACCCCGGCTCCTCTTCTTTCGTTGACACCATGTACTCTCTCGTTTTTTCATCCTGAAACGCCGGAACTTGCGGCAGGTCTTTTGGATCCATGTCTTCTGGTTTTACGGCTTTTGTTTTATTGTCATTTGTACTGTTTTTATCAGTTTCATTCATACTGCATCCGCCTAGGGCAAGCAATAAGCTGATGCAAATCAAGATGATCTTTTTCATGGCGACCCTCCAAAAGGTTTAACTAATCAATACTGCTGGTCCGATTGTAAAATAATTCTATAGTGATATGAAACAGGACTTTACTTTTTTATTCCGGTAAACATTCTTATTGCCTATCTCTTCCCTCCTTCTAAAAAGGTGATAGAACGAATCAGAGTATCAGCTCTTTCTCTTGCTTGATCTTCATCCAAAGCACAGGGTTTATCATCTTTTTTACAACGAACTATAAAAGAATATACGATTCCCAGGTATTCTTCACTACTAGATTTTATATATCCAAAATATTGGAAGGAATAATTGTATTTACGAGCACTATTTTTAAAAGTGCTTTTTTTTGATGCTGCATAAACAGTTTTTCCAGCAGTTTTTTCTTTCTTAAAATCACCTTTGTAACCATTCTCATTACTAATTTGGTGCAACATTGTCTCTGGACTATTAATAAAAGTAGATTTGTTATAATAGCTAATTTGTGCATCTAAGAGAATATTTGATTTTTCATTATCGCTTTGAAACCCTATCGATTCGCTATTCTCCCCATTTGACGTAGAATAGTCTGGAAGATACTCGCCATCCCATGGAAACAACATCCTAAATCCTTTCAGCTTAGACTCCAGCACATAATATCCCGGTTCCTCTTCTATCGTTGACACCATATACTCTCTCGTTTTTTCATCTTGAAACGCCGGAACTTGCGGCAGGTCTTTTGGGTTTACGGCTTTTGTTTTATTGTCATTTGTACTGCATCCGGTTGTCAGAGCAAGTAATATGCTGGTGCAAATCAAGATGATCTTTTTCATGATGACCCTCCAAAGGTTTTCTTGTTTCCCCAAAATCATGCTAATCACCTTATTAGATTTCTATAACTTCTTGCGTTCATTGAGGAAACTATTATTAATGGTCGAATTCTAAATCATCAATGAACCGTAATGTTTCGCCCTCATTCTCATTTTCCATCTTATTTCTCCTTTTTATCTATTAAAAAGGTGATAGAATGAATTAATTTCTCAACTTTATTTTTAGCCCTTTCTTCATCTAAATAGCATGGCTGATTTTCATTTTTGCATCCGAAGAAAAAGGTGTATTCAACTCCTAGGTTATCTTTTTCTGTAGATTTCACATACCCAAAGTAACTGTATGAATCATTATATTTTCTATCAATATCGTTAAAGATATCTTTTTTCTTAGCAAAGTAGATATCCGTGTTCTTATTGCTGCTTTTTTTGTATTCGCCTTTGTAATCATTTTTACCACTTACAATATCCAGCATTGTTTCAGGTTCATTCGCAAAACTTTCTTCTTTGTAATAGGTTACATGCCCATCAAACATTACATTGGTGTCTTTGTCAAAACTATTAAATCCAATACTTTCTTTATTTTTCCCAGTCAACGAGGATCTTCTTGATAGATATTTCGCATCTCCCGGAAACAGCATCCTAAACCCTTTCAGCTTAGACTCAAGCACATAATATCCCGGCTCCGCTTCTTTCGTTGACATCATGTATTCTCTCATTTTTTCGTCCTGAAATGCTGGAACTTGCGGCAAGTCTTTTGGGTTTACGGCTTTTGTTTCATTATCATTCATACTGCATCCGCTTGTTAGGACAAGCAATAAGCTGAAACTGATCAAAATGATTTTTTTCATGAAGAGCCTCCATGGTTTTTTGGTTAATTGGCTTTTATGTCCTTAATCAAAAAGTGATTTTTAGCCTGAATTTTAATCTTTGTATTCCGTTTATTTCTCCTGTTTATGATCTAAAAAGGTGATGGATTTCATCTGCTTTTTCACCTGATCTCCTAAATGATCTTGATCTAATGTACAAGGCTTCTTATCATTCGGACATCTAAACATAAATGAAAATACGATACCTGCTTGTTTTTTCTCGGGTGATTTCATATAACCGAAATATCTGTATGAAAAGTTGTATTTGTTTTTCTCGTTTTGAAAATGATTTTTCTTATGAGCAATATAAATATCTTTGTCTTCGTTCTCCAGCTTTTCAAACTTGCCTTTATAACCATTTTCACTGCTAACTTGCTCTAACATTGTCTCAGGAGTATTAATAAAAGAAGTTCCTTGGTAATACTCTATTTGTGCGTTTATCATTTTATTTTTTGGTTTATCGTAACTATCAAATGCGATTATTTCTTCATTTTCATCAAAGCTAGACAAATAGCTTGAATATGTCGCATCCTCCGGAAACAGCATCCTAAACCCTTTCAGCTTAGACTCAAGCAAATAATACCCTGGCTCCGCTTCTTTCGTTGACACCATGTATTCTCTCATTTTTTCGTCCTGAAACGCCGGAACTTTCGGCAGGTCTTTGGGATCCATATCTTTTGGTTTTACGGCTTTTGTTTTATTGTCATTTGTGCTGTTTTTATCAGTGTCATTCATACTGCATCCGCCTGTTAGGGCAAGCAATAAGCTTGTGCAAATCAAAATGATCTTTTTCATGGCGATCCTCCACGGTTTAACTGTTAGATTGTTATTCATATTACAAAATGGAATCAAACGAACAAAAGACCGCCGCGTTCTCTCGGCAGTCTTGATCAGGCATGATTGTTACTCTTTTCTCGAATAAAATATTCTTGAGATAAACAGGCCAATGACTCCTAACAAGATGAATAAGACCGCTCTCCAAACAAGATCAATTGAAGCAGAATCTATTAAAATCATTTTGGCTAGTGTAATGAATAAAAAGATCAGCCCGATTCGGTTCCATGTCTTGTCTTTGGTTGTGTAATAAACAGCGTACATCACAATGACAAAAATAAACCAAGACAGGGATACACCGACGTTTACTGATACGCCGGCAATTCTATCCGTCATCCATATGGATAATTTACTGAAGAATACAAGCATCAGGAATGAAACAGCGTATGAAACAACAATCGTGATTTGTTTATGCTGTATGTTTTTCGAATACAGATAGGCAGAAAATAGTGAGCTGATCAGCACCAGCCAAGAGACGATGCTGAGAACGTGTAATGAATGTGCCGGGTATTGCATCAGGCCGCAGGCTGCCTGGAATAATACAATCACTCCGGCTATGCCGATCAGCCAGCTTTTTTTGCGGTAGGACACGTAACACATCATCATTCCTTGTAACGTGAATATGATGTACAGCAAAATCTCATTTTCATCTAATGCATCCGCTGCTAATACATTAAAATAAATCATAGAAATGAGAAAAAACGTATGTTTGATTTCGGGAAATTCTTTTCTTTTCCAAAAGCTTACCAACAGGTACAACACAAATGCAGCAGTATAAAATGCGTATAATGCTGTATCGCTCTTCATATAGAGGACAATTCCTGTGCTGAAAACGACAAAAGCTCCGATGGAAACGGCTGTGAGATAGACAGCTTTTTTAAATTGGCTGTTCGATCGTAAGGCTGAGAGGATCGTAATCGCCTGCTGTAGGATAAATACAGCAAGGGTCCAACCCGTCACCTGTGCATCTGTAAATGATAAGAAAGCAAAAATCGCTAATATGAAAGCATAGTTTGCTATATTCCATGCCACGATGTACTTTTGTTTGACGGTCTCATACATCAAGCCTGCGAAAACCAATGCCTCATATACATAAAAGATGTATTCGTTCCCATGTTCCCCGCCAAATAAAAAAGGATACAAGTAAACACCTGCGCCGATAATCGCAATCAGTGTTTGTGATCGATACTTTCTTGATATGTACACTCCGCCTGCAACACCTGCCGCAAGAAGGATCATGGTAAGCGGGGTCGGTATGATCTGGTACAGCATATTCCCCGCAAATAGGGAAACTATGTAGACAATATTACTGCCCGCCAATAATGAAATACTCAGCACACTGCTATTTTTCTTATATTGCCTGCTTCCGAGAACATATAGCACTATGGAGACAATCAGTCCTGCAGCCACCCTCATATATGTGTTGACCCATCCTTTTTCAGCAGCCGCCGCAAACGCCCAAATCATGCCAAGAAGAAAAACAAAAATAAAGATCTTTGGAAGCCAATTTCCCGCCAAGTTTTCTAACGTGCGGTTTTCTTTTGGCGGAGCCGGCGTCTTTTTTGGAACTTCGGCTTCTTTGTTGATTTTTGGGTTCTCTTCCGTTTTGACGATGGCTTGTTCTTTCTTGCTTCTAGAAAGGTATAGGATCTCCCTTTTGACACTTTCCAGTTCTTGTTCCAAGCGCCCAACTCTTTTGTTCAGTTCATCAATTTTTTTGTTCACCATTCTCTCCCCATTTTCGAATAATTAGCAGCCGCTTTTTCATGATATGATTCTTCCTCACTCTCCTTACCGGTTCGTATAAAATCATCCTAAAGACCTGTTGTCCATTCAGGATTTTCATCCTTTATTATGTTACATCAGGAAAATTTACGATGAATAGGAAATTTGATTGATTTTTTGTATTTATTCTCATAAACATAGATATTTTTCATTTCATTTACTGGAATAACGACAAAGAGATCCGTCATAAAGATGCATAAAAAAAGGAGCTGTCATCTATACAGCTCCCATGCTCTTATTTCTCAGTATGTCGTTTCTTCAATACATCGAGCACATCATCCAGCGGCAGGGCTTGTTCTCTGAGCAGGACAAGCAGGTGATACAGCAGGTCTGCCGCTTCCCATTTGAGCTCCTCGTGGTCTCGGTTTTTCGCGGCAATGATGACTTCAGATGCTTCTTCACCGACTTTTTTCAAAATCTTATCGACGCCTTCTCTGAAAAGGTATGTCGTGTAAGCTCCTTCAGGCATTTCCGCTTGGCGTTCCGCGATTACGCGTTCCAGCTCGTTCATAATGTCAAATCGGCCGGCAGCCTGTTCTTCTGTTTGTTCCTTTGTAAAACAGCTGTAGCTGCCAGTGTGGCATGCCGGGCCTGAGGGTTCTACGAGCACGAGCAGTGCGTCTTGGTCACAGTCATACCGGATTTCTTTGACGGCTTGCGTGTTGCCTGAGGTTTCTCCTTTATGCCATAACGCTTGGCGAGAGCGGCTGTAAAACCATGTTTCTTTCGTTTCCAGCGTTTTTTCGTACGATTCCTTGTTCATATAGGCAAGTGTCAGTACTTCCTTACTTGCCGCATCCTGCACGATGGCAGGGATTAACCCGTCCTCATTAAAACGCAGTTCATCTGCCTGTTTCATCTCACATTCACCCCGTACTCTTTTAAGTATGATTTCACTTCTTTAATCGATGTTTCTTTATAATGAAAAATAGAGGCGGCCAGCGCGGCGTCGGCTTCTCCTTTTGTAAAAGCCTCAAGCATATGCTGCGCGTTTCCCGCACCTCCCGAAGCGATAACAGGTACTGGGACAGAATCAGAAACAAGCTTTGTCAGCCTGTGGTCAAAGCCTTTTTTCTCACCGTCAGAGTCCATGCTTGTCAGCAGGATTTCTCCAGCTCCGCGTTTGACACCTTCTTTTGCCCATCTCGTTACTTCCCAATCTGTTTTCTTTCTGCCGCCGTGTGTGTAGACCTTATATGTTCCGGATTCTTGGTCATACTTGGCATCGATGGCAAGGACGATACATTGCGAACCGAAAAACTCGGCTCCTTCTGTAATCAGCTCTGGGCGGAGAACAGCTGCCGTATTCACCGACACTTTGTCCGCGCCGGCACGCAGAAGTGTTTTCATATCGCTGAGCTGATTGATGCCGCCGCCGACTGTAAATGGAATGGCGAGCTTCGCGGCGACCTGCTCCACAACGTCAACCATTGTTTTGCGTCCTTCATGCGAGGCAGAAATATCAAGAAAAACGAGTTCATCGGCCCCTTCCCGGTCGTACACTTCGGCGAGTTCAACCGGATCACCGGCATCCTTTAATTCGAGAAATTGAATTCCTTTGACAACGCGTCCTTCTTTGACATCAAGACATGGAATAATCCGTTTTGTGATCATTTGCGCTTCACCCTTTCAAGCGCCTCGCTCAGCGTAAACTGATTGGTGTACAGCGCTTTTCCGATGATCGCTCCAGACACGCCATCCGCCTGATAGCGGGCGAGGGCTTTAAGATCCGCGACAGAGCTGACTCCGCCGGAAGCAATCACAGATTTACCCGTTTCCTTAGCAAGCTCGACCGTACTGTCAATATTAGGTCCTGACAGCATTCCGTCTGTCGCGATGTCAGTAAAAATAAAGACTTCCGCTCCTTCATTGGCAAGCTCTTTACCGAGTTCAGCTGCCTTAAGTGTTGATGTTTCCAGCCAACCCTCAGTTGACACAAAGCCGTTTCTCGCGTCCAGTCCGATTGCAATTTTCCCGCCATATTGTTTCAGCATTTTTTTGACAAACGGAGGATTAGAAACAGCTGAGCTCCCCAGGATGACTCGATCGACTCCTGCTGATAAGTATTCATAAACGTCACTTTCGGAACGGATCCCGCCGCCGATTTCCACTTTCAGGTCCAGCTGTTGCGCAATCTCGATCACATGGCGGTCATTTACTCTTTTTCCTTCTTTGGCGCCGTCGAGATCAACGAGATGAATCCATTCAGCACCCTCACTCGCAAACAGTGCGGCCATGTCGTATGGTGAATCGCCGTATATCGTTTCCTGATTATAATCTCCTTGGACAAGGCGGACACATTTGCCGTTTCTCATATCAATTGCCGGATATAAAGTAAATGCACTCATTTTTTCACCTTCTGTTCTGCTGCCATTTTCGTGAATTGGGTTAAAATCGACATTCCGACCGTGCTGCTTTTTTCCGGATGGAATTGGGCGCCGAAGACGTTCCCTTTTCCGACTACAGCAGGCACTCTCACCCCATAATCGGCGCTTGCCAGAAGTGCGGCCTCTTCCATCCCGTCAATGTAATACGAATGCACGAAATAAGCGTAGCCTTGTTCTGTTTCAGCCAATAGCGGAGATTCGTTATGAAAGGAAAGACGGTTCCATCCCATATGCGGGACCTTCAGCTTGTTTCCTTTCTCATCTTCTGCTTTTAGCCTGACCGCTTTTCCTTTTAACAGCGCTAAGCCTGAGGCGGTGCCGTTTTCTTCGCTTTGGTCAAATAACAGCTGCATGCCGAGGCAGATCCCGAGAAGCAATCTCCCTTCTGACACCATCTCGTGAATCAACTGATCGAGCTTCGCGCTGCGCAAATTATCCATCGCATCGCCAAATGAACCGACTCCCGGCAAAATAAAGGCATCGGCTTCTTTCAGCTCCTCCGGCTTTTCAGAAACAAAGTACGGCACGCCGACACGCTCAAGCGCCTTTGAGACACTGTATAAATTGCCCATTCCGTAATCTATCACACCGATCATTTACAGCATCCCTTTCGTTGACGGTATTCCTTTAACACGCGGATCAATCATTGTCGCTTCATCAAGCGCACGCCCCAGCGCTTTAAAAACAGCTTCAATCATGTGGTGGGTGTTTGTGCCGTAATGAACGATGACGTGCAGATTCATCCGTGCTTCAAGCGCCAGCTTCCACAAAAATTCATGTACCAGCTCTGTATCAAAGGTTCCGACTTTAGCTGCCGGGAAGTCACCGCGCATTTCCAAGTGCGGGCGATTGCTTAAATCGATGACAACTTGAGCAAGTGCTTCATCCATCGGCACAAATGCCGATCCGTAGCGTTTGATTCCTTTTTTATCGCCCAAGGCCTCGAGCAGCGCCTGCCCTAAACAGATGCCAATGTCTTCAGTCGTATGGTGATCATCGATATCAACATCACCTTTTGCGTTAATGGCAAGATCGAATTGCCCGTGTTTCGTGAACAAATCCAGCATGTGCGTCATAAACGGCACGTCTGTTTGAATATCCGCTTGTCCTTCGCCGTCAATTGCAAATGCCAGTTCAATATCTGTTTCGTTTGTTTTTCTGGCGCGTTCCGCTTTTCTCATTTTGAATTCCTCCGTTCTCTCGCTTCAATTGATCTGGCATGGGCTTCTAATCCTTCGAGTCTGGCAAAAGCCGCGATACTTTCGGCATGTTCTTCAAAGGCTGATTGGCTGTAAGAAATAATGCTCGATTTCTTTTGGAAATCCGTTACGTTTAATGGACTGGAAAATCTGGCTGTTCCGTTTGTCGGAAGCACATGGTTCGGTCCGGCAAAATAATCGCCGACAGGCTCAGGGCTGTATCTGCCTAAGAAAATCGCACCTGCGTGTTTGATTCTGCCAAGCAAAGCTTCGGGAGACTGTGTAATGATTTCTAAGTGCTCCGGTGCAAGTGTATTAACGATATCAATCGCATCATCCATTGTTTCCGCCACATAGATACAGCCGTAATCACTCACTGAAGCTTCCGCTATTTCTCGTCGCGGCAAGGTTTTCAGCTGCTCGTTCACCTTGGCTGAAACCGCCTCGGCAAGCGCTATGGAATCTGTGACAAACACGCATGAGCTGAGCTTATCGTGTTCCGCCTGTGAAAGCAGGTCGGCGGCAACTTCACGCGGAATCGCTGTTTCATCAGCCAGTACGACGATTTCACTCGGTCCGGCAATCATATCAATATCGACATCGCCAAACACTTCTCGTTTGGCAAGCGCCACATAAATATTTCCCGGACCTGTGATTTTATCCACCGGCTCAATGGTTTCAGTTCCATACGCCAGCGCTGCAATCGCTTGAGCGCCGCCCATTTTATAAATGTCTTTTATGCCCAGCTCGGCAGCAGCGACTAAAACACCCGGAGACAGCCGCCCGTCGCTTCCCGGAGGCGTGACGAGAACAATTCTTTCAACGCCCGCTACGAGCGCCGGAATCACATTCATCAAAACAGATGAGGGATATGCGGCCGTTCCCCCCGGCACATAGACGCCCGCGGAATCAAGCGCGGTCACTTTCTGCCCCAGCATTGTGCCGTCCTTTCTGTGGTAAAACCATGAAGATTGCAGCTGTCTTTCGTGATATTCCCTAATATTTTCGATTGCCTGCCTAATCACCTGAAGCAGCTGAGAATCCAGCAAAGTGTACGCTTCCTCTATCTCTTCTTTTGTAACAAGCGGGCTGTTTATTTCGATGCCGTCAAATTTCGCCGTGTAGCTGCGGACCGCCTGATCACCGTTTGCTTTCACATCGTCAATAATGGATCGGACCGCTTTTCTCTGCTCTTCCGTTCCGGCATCTATTGAACGCTTGAGAGAAAGGCGTTCTGCCCCGCTGATGGTTTTCATCTTCATTTTGCCGTTTCTCCTTCCACGACGAGGGATAATCGGGATGCCATTTCGTCAATCACATCGTCTTTCATGCGATAGCTTACCGGGTTGACAATAAAGCGAGATGTAATGTCACAAATGTGCTCCGTTTCAATAAGCCCGTTTTCTTTCAGCGTCTGTCCTGTGGAAACAATGTCCACGATCCGATCCGCAAGTCCAATGAGCGGGGCCAACTCGATTGACCCGTTAAGCTTAATGATTTCGACTTGTTCACCCTGCTCTCTAAAATAACCGGAAGCCACATTCGGATACTTTGTCGCGATTCTCGGCGCTACGCCGCTCCAGTCTGTATCCGGAAGTCCGGCGACTGCCAAGTGGCATTTGCTGATTTTCAAATCCAGCACCTCATACACATCGCGTTCCTCCTCCAGCATGACATCCTTGCCAGCAATTCCGACGTCTGCCACACCATGCTCCACATATGTTGTCACGTCCATCGGCTTTGCTAATATGAAACGGAGATTTTCCTCCGGTACATCGATGATCAGTTTTCTCGAATCTTCAAACTCCTCAGGGAGCTTGTAGCCCGCCTGCCTCAGCAGCCCTGCCGCTTCTTCAAATATCCGGCCCTTTGGCATCGCCATTGTGAGTAACTTACCCATTTTGCTCTTCCTTTCTGGCACCGATAAAATAGGTGACGTTTGCAAAAGATTTTGTCATCTGATCAATGTTTTCAATTCCCGATAAATCTTGAAGAACCACTTTGTTCCCTTTCATACGTGCTTCATTCGCGTAGGCGATGGCTTGCGCACGCTGCTCTTTGCTGAAAATAACAGCGTCTATTTCACAAGATTCGTCTTTCACATGAAGCGCTTCAAGCAGCCGGTCGATTCGAAGCCCGAAGCCTGTCGCCGGGGCGGGTGAATCAAAATGACCCAGAAGCTTGTTGTAACGGCCGCCGCTTCCAATGACAAAGCCGACATTTTCGGCGTACACCTCAAATAAAATGCCTGTGTAATAGCTCATGTGACTGACCATATTCAGATCAAGGCGGACATTTTCCGTACATCCGTAATCCTCAAGAATGTCCCAGAGCGCCTTCAGCTCATCAACCACGCTTCTTCCTTGTACGGAATCAACGATTTCCTCTGCACGTCTGCAAACTTCTATTCCGCCCCGCAGTTCAAGAAGCTCGAGCAGCCTGTTTTTATCAATGGAGGAAAGCGGAAGAGATTTGACGTGCTCTCTGTAGCCGACGTAATTCTTCTCGTATAAAAATCTCCGCAGCACATCAGCGCGTTCAACGTTACCGAGCACCTCAACAAACAGGGCATCCGCAATGCCGGCGTGGCCAATGGCAATTTTAAAGGAAGCCAGCCCGACCCTTTTTAATGCGCCGACGACTAAAGCAATGACCTCTGCATCAGCGCTTGTCGTGCCGTCACCGATTAATTCCACTCCGACCTGCTCGAATTCAGCGGGGCGTCCGCCTTCACGTTCCTGTGCCCTGAACACATTTGCCGCATATCCGACTCTGAGCGGATGATCGTTTTTCAGAAGCTTTGACGCCGCCACCCTTGCAATCGGTCCAGTCATATCCGGGCGAAGCACCAATGTTTTGCCGTCCTGATCAAGAAGCTTAAACAGCCGCTGCTCTTCAATTGCAGACTGGACACCAACGGTATCGTAAAACTCCAGTGTCGGCGTTTCCATAAATTGATATCCCCATTTATTGATCAAATCGGTTAACGATTGTCTCACCTTTTTTTTCGTTTCGTATAAACCAGGCAGTGTATCCCTCATGCCATGCGGTTTTTCAAACATAAACATTAACCCGAGCACCTCCGTTGCCATCGTTTGAAGGAAAATTCCGAATCCTTTAGTTCGCTAATATGATAATATGTTAGCAGATGAAAGAGTGAAAATCAACGCTTAACTTTACCAGGGAATTTTTTCGTTCAGATTTCCTCCTCATAATAAAAGAAGCATGAATAAATCATGAAAGGTGCGTCATATCTCAAATTCTTTGTGTTTGGCGTGCTATAATACAAATCAAATAGAGAACAAGGAGATAAAGATGAAAACACTGCGAACTCTATGTGTCCTGATCATTCTTTCAGGCGTTATTTTTTTCGGACTTAAAATAGATGCAAAAAATATAGATATTCCTTTTTTGGACAGCCTTAAAAAAGTGGTTTTTGAAAGCAATACGGACACAGCCGCAAACAGCGAAAAGAAGCTGAAGGGAAGCGCAAAACCGCTGGATGTCGTCCTTTATAACCAAATGGATGCACCTCGGCTCTATAACGGCTGTGAAGTCACAAGCCTTGCGATGGTGCTAAAATACGCTGGATACAACGTGTCCAAAAACACACTGGCTCACAAGATCACCACAGTGCCTTTGACATACAGCAGCGGATTAAAAGGTGACCCAAATGACGGATTTGTCGGCGATATGGCAAATGGCCCGGGTCTCGGTGTCTACCACGGACCGATCTATCAGCTGGCGAAAACCTATGCCGGAGACAAAGTGTCTGACCTGACTGGCAAAGGCATTTCCGCTGTTTATCAACAGCTTGAGAAGGGCAATCCCGTTTGGGTCATTACGACAGCCAGCTTTGCGCCAGTTGACAACATGCAGACATGGAAAACGCCAAACGGAACAATTGATATTACGTACAGTGAACACAGCGTAGCCGTTACGGGATATGATAAGAAATATGTATATCTCAATGATCCATATGGCTATAAAAACAGAAAAACCGACAGAACGAGCTTTGAAAAAGCGTGGAAACAGATGGGCAGTCAGGCCATCGTGATTCAAAAGTAAACAGCCTGCTTCCACAGTGCCTATGCTCTACCCTGGGCAAAAACGACAATATTCATGCTTTTTGCAGCAATCCCGTAATATCGATTCATTTCCCACCTAACATTTTTTTACATTCAGGCTGTCTGTTTTTATGATGAAAGCAGATTCAGCCTTGCCCGATCTGAGTGAGAGAAGCCGGTGCAAGACGCTGAGGCTTCTCTAAAAAATCGTGTCTATCCTATTTATGTTCGGTTTGTTTGTGGGTTTCAGCCTGTTTCAGTCACCAACTGCTTTTGCAGCTGACAAAGTGGTTCACGAAACAATTATCGTGCCAAAAAATACAACATATGATGGGAAGGGGCAGCGGTTCATGGCGGAAAATTCATTAGACAGCTCGGCGGTTCAACCTTCCACGTTGATGTGATCATCGACAAGCGCACCATCACGAACATGAAAGAAGCAACAGCAAAACAAGCACGGTCAGCATGACAAATACACGCTACTCCAAAAAATGGGTTGGCGTCCACATATTTATGAAAACAACAATACACCAACATAAAAAAAGCCCGCTGATGTTTATTCAGCGGGCTTTTTCAATCTTTCTTGCATTTCTTCCTTCGTATAAATGATTTTCATCGGATTTCCGCCGACAAATGCCCCAGCAGGCACATCCTTATGGACAAGAGTTCCGGCGGACACAACTGCGCCATCCCCTATTTCCACACCGGGCAGAATGGTCGTGTTGGCACCGATCATAACTTCATCTCCGATCATGACTTCGCCGATCCGGTATTCCTGAATCAAATACTCATGGGCCAAAATGGTCGTATTGTATCCGATGATCGTATTTGTTCCGACTGAGATTTTTTCTGGAAACATAATATCAGGCATCACCATGAGAGCAAAGGATGTCTGTTTTCCGACCTCCATCCGCAGCAATGTACGGTACAGCCAGTTTTTCATCCCTATAAACGGTGTATATCTCGCAATTTGAATGACAATAAAATTTTTGACAACCTTCAAAAAAGGCACTGTCTGATAGACATGCCATAGTGAGTTAGCTCCCGAGACCGGATGCCGATCTGTTTTTCTCACAGATTACTTCACTCCAACGATTTGTAATAGATCACTCATTTTCTCAAGCATAAAGTCAGGATCATGTTTCGCCAGTGTTTCCGGCCCTTTAATCGTCCATGCGACTCCAGCCGTTTTTGTTCCGGCGTTTTTCCCTGCCAGCACATCGTGATAATTATCTCCGACCATAATAGCTTCCTCAGGCTCGCTTTCAAGCTGTTTCAGCGCTAAAAGAACCGGCTCAGGATCAGGCTTTGCATTTGTCACATCATCAAGGGTAACGACCGTTTCAAAGAATTCGCCGATTCCCGTCAGCTTGAGTCCCATATTGACAGTATCTCTTAATTTCGTTGTCACAATCCCTAATTTGAAGCCTGCTTTTTTCAATGCATCCAGTGTTTCATACACCGTTTCATATTCAGTCACGAGTGTGTCATGCATATCATGATTGTACGCTCTGTACATGGCGATCATATCATCGCATTTATCAGCGTCCATCGAGGAGAATGTGTCAAAAAGAGACGGCCCGATAAACGCGAGTACATCTTCTCGTTTATATTTGCTCGGATAATAATGCTCCAGTGTATGTAAAAAGGACGCGATAATTAATTCATTCGTATTGATAAGCGTTCCGTCTAAATCAAACAGAATCGTCGTAACTTGTCTGTCGTTCATATTGCTTCCTTTCCAACCGCTGCGGGTTTCCATTTTTTCCATGTGTGCGCAATAGCCATCGTCAGCAGTACTGCTGTGGTGACACGAATCAGAAGAAGAAGCCAGACCGGTATGCCGAGCGGAATAAAGACAAGTGTATCTTCAACGACCGCGTGGCAGGCAACGAGAAAAATAAATGCCAATGTCATATCGCGTCTGCTCACGCCGTCATCTTCGACAGCTTTGATCATCACACCCGCCCCGTAGGCCAGGCCGATCGTCAATCCTGCCACCATCGTCATAGACGTATTTTTATTCATTCCGAGCAGCTGCGTAAACGGCGACAGCCATCTGGAAAACCGATGCAGCCAGCCTAAATCTCTTAAAAACTGAATGATGATCATCAGCGGAATCACAATTGCCGCCAGCTGCAAAACACCGAGTCCGGCTTTCGTTAAAGACTCGGCCAGTATTCCCAGCCAGCCATCAGGCGCCGCGCTCTTCGCGGCGATAAAACCGTACTGCGCCGTTTCCTGTCCGCCATGCCAGATGAGGTTGATGACGATTGCTGACACTGCGGCCAAGCCGATGCGCACCGCCAATATGATGCCTATTCTGATGCCTACCTTTGCAGCAACTGTCGATTCAATAATCAAGTTATGACAGAATGAAAGCATGACAGCTAAAATAAAGACTTCCTTCACAGATAAATCCAATGTCAAAATCCCGGCAATTCCGGCGTACAAATTCAGCATATTTCCGAGTACAAGCGGAATGGCCGCTTCACCAGATAGCCCGAACAATCCCATCACCGGAGTAATCAGCCGTACAAGCCAATCCATGACAGGCGTATGCTGAAGCAACGTAACCAATAGTGTTACCGGGAAAATGACTTTACCGAGTGTCCAAGTTGTTTGAAGACCTGCCGCAAGACCGGCCAGAAAGATCTTCTTCATCCCTCATCCCCCTTTATTGACGTCTAGTCCGCGTACCGCTCCTTCGAGTATCCCTTGACACGTCTAAAGATGATGGCTGCCACAGCCAAAACGATCAATACGATTGAAATCACTTGAGCGATGCGGAGCGCATCAGTCAGCATTAAGCTGTCAGTCCGCATTCCTTCAATAAAGTATCTTCCGATTGAATACCAAATGATATAGATCAAGAACATCTCGCCTCTGTGCAAATTCGCTCGGCGCAGGAGCAGTAAAATGATGACACCGACAAAGCTCCAAAGCGATTCATATAAAAAAGTAGGGTGATAATACTGCCCGTTGATGTACATTTGATTGATGATAAATTCAGGCAGGTGCAGGCTTTCTAAAAAGGCTCTGCTGACTGCCTCGCCGTGCGCTTCCTGGTTCATGAAGTTTCCCCAGCGGCCGATCGCCTGACCGAGCAAAATGCTTGGCGCGGCAATATCCGCAAGCTTCCAGAACGAAAGGTTTTTCACTCTTGAAAAGATATAACCTGTTAAAATGGCGCCGATTAAACCGCCGTGAATGGCAATGCCGCCCTTCCAAATCTTAATGATTTCTCCCGGATGCGCCGCATAATAATCCCATTCAAACGCAACGTAATAAATTCGTGCGCAAATAATCGCAATCGGAATGGCAAACAGGACAAGATCGATAAACGTATCTTTCTGCAGCCCCCGTTTCTCACTTTCCCTCATCGCAATCCAAAGTCCCAGCAAAGCGCCGACACCGATAATGATTCCATACCAATGGACGGCCAGCGGTCCCAGCTGAAAAGCTATCGGATTGAGTGGTTCAATCGCTTCATTCATTTAACGCCAACTCCTATTCGTCTTGTTCACCGTCTTCAATGACGTCCGCCAGCTTGTTGGTAAATTGCTCGGCGGCATTCAGGCCCATCCGCTTCAATCTGAAGTTCATCGCTGCCACTTCGATGATGACTGCGAGATTTCGGCCCGGGCGGACGGGAATCGTCAGTTTTGTAATTTCTGTATCAATGATTTTCATGGTTTCTTCTTCAAGCCCGAGACGGTCGTATTGCTTGCCCTGCTCCCAGAGCTCAAGATTCATGACAATCGTAATTCGTTTATTGCTTCTGACCGCACCGGCGCCAAACAGCGTCATCACATTGATAATGCCCAGCCCTCTGATTTCAAGGAGATGCTCAATTAATTCCGGAGCGTTTCCGACAAGGGTATCCTGATCCTCCTGCCGAATTTCAACGCAATCATCGGCAACAAGGCGGTGCCCTCTTTTTACAAGCTCCAGCGCGGTTTCACTTTTCCCGACGCCGCTTTTTCCCGTAATCAGCACGCCCACACCGTAAATATCGACAAGAACGCCATGAATCGCTGTTGTAGGCGCCAGACGGCTCTCAAGGAAGTTGGTTAAACGGCTGGACAGCCTTGTCGTTTTCAGCGGCGATCTGAGGACAGGCACGCCGTTTTTCTCAGAAGCGTCAATCAGCTCCTGCGGGATAGGCATATCTCTAGAAAGAATAATAGCTGGTGTTACATCAGTGCATAGAGAATCCATTCGCTGCCTTTTATCCTCTTCCGGCAGCTGCTCAAAGAAAGAAAGCTCCGTTTTTCCAAGAAGCTGCACGCGCTCTCTTGGATAATATGTAAAATATCCGGCAATTTCAATGCCCGGTCTTGATAAGTCACTCATTGTAATCGGGCGGTTAACCCCTTCTTCTCCGCTGATTAATTCCAAATTGAACTGATCCATTACGTCTTTTGTGCGAACCTTTGCCACGATATGTTCCTCCTGTTCCGGGCTGCCCCGAGCTTGCTCACAATACTTTCATTTTATCACTTTCGGGCTTGAACCTAAAACAGATTTTATAAAAGACAGGAAAACGCCTCAGCTGGTCTAGATCACTAGTCTGAAAAGAAGTAAAATAAAGGTATTCATATTCCAGAAAGGCGGATTACCTATGGCAGAAAGTCTTCTTATCAAAGGCATTGCGATCGTGACAGAAAATGAAGTCATCAACAATGGCTATGTCGGAGTCAATGACGGGAAAATCAGCACAGTTTCCACAGAACGGCCTAAAGAGTCTTATTCAAAAGAGATTCAAGCACCCGCAGATTCCGTTTTGCTTCCCGGCATGATTGACATTCATATTCACGGCGGGTATGGCGCCGATACGATGGATGCAGCCTTTTCCGCCCTCGACACCATGTCCGCAAGACTTCCCGAAGAAGGCACGACGAGCTTTTTAGCAACAACGATTACGCAGGAACACGGGCATATTTCTCAAGCTTTGGTGAATGCAAGAGATTGGAAAGCAGCTGAAGAATCCTCTTTATTAGGCGCGGAACTGCTCGGCATTCATTTGGAGGGCCCCTTTGTTTCACCTAAAAGAGCCGGAGCGCAGCCAAAGGAATGGATCAGGCCGTCGGATGTTTCGCTTTTCAAAAAATGGCAGCAGGAGGCGGGCGGACTGATCAAAATTGTCACACTCGCGCCGGAGGAGGATCAGCATTTTGAACTGATCCGCTATTTGAAAGACGAATCAATTATCGCGTCGATGGGGCACACAGATGCCGACTCCGCATTACTGTCCGAGGCCGCGAAAGCAGGCGCGAGCCATATGACCCATCTTTACAACGCGATGAGCCCGTTTCATCACCGAGAGCCCGGAGTGATCGGAACCGCGCTTGCCCATGATGGGTTTGCGGCCGAGCTCATTGCCGACGGCATCCACTCCCACCCTTTTGCGGCAAAGCTCGCTTTTTTGGCAAAAGGCAGCAGCAAGCTCATTTTAATTACCGATTCCATGAGAGCAAAAGGCCTGAAGGACGGTGTATATGAGTTTGGCGGCCAAAGTGTGACGGTAAGAGGAAAAACAGCTCTGCTTTCAGACGGAACGCTTGCCGGCTCGATCCTCAAAATGAACGAAGGCGCACGGCATATGCGCGAGTTTACAAATTGCTCTTGGATGGATATAGCTAATATAACTTCTGCAAACGCGGCCAAACAGCTGGGCATCTTTGACCGGAAAGGCAGCGTCACTGTAGGAAAAGATGCAGATCTTGTAATTGTCAACAGTGATTGCGAGGTGATGCTCACCATCTGCCGCGGAAACATTGCATTTATATCCAAGGAGGCTGACCTGATATGAAAGTAATGGAATGTCAAACATATGAAGAGCTAAGCCAAAAAGCAGCCAGAATAGCGGCTGACACAATCATAGAAAAGCCTGACGCCGTTCTCGGTTTAGCGACAGGCGGCACACCGGAAGGCACGTATCGCGAGCTGATCCGCCTGCATCAAACGGAGAACCTCTCATTCCAAAACGTCACCACGGTTAATTTAGATGAGTACGCCGGACTTTCAAGCAATGACCCGAACAGCTATCACTTCTATATGAACGACCGTTTTTTTCAGCATATCGACAGCAAACCCAGCCGGCATTATATTCCGAATGGAAATGCAGACGACCTAGAAGCCGAATGCAGACGGTATGAACAGCTAGTCGAATCTCTGGGCGGCGCTGACATTCAGCTTCTCGGCATCGGCCGGAACGGACATATCGGCTTTAACGAACCGGGAACGCCTTTCAATTCGCGAACTCATGTTGTGACATTAAATGAACAAACCCGCAAGGCGAACGCCAGATATTTCCCTTCAATAGACAGCGTGCCGAAAAAAGCGCTCACAATGGGAATTCAGACCATTCTCTCAAGCAAGCGCATTCTGCTGCTTATTTCCGGCAAAAGCAAAGCGGAAGCTGCGAGAAAGCTCTTAGAAGGAGCCATCACTGAAGATTTTCCCGCATCTGCTTTGCACCTGCATGCTGATGTCACGGTATTAATCAAATGATATTCCGATGGCGATCGAATCATCGCATATTCCGTTTGAGGTAGCGGGTGAATTAAACGAATCGCATTTTCAGTCGTCAATTTACGAGCTTATTGAAAAGTACAACAACATCCCGATTTCCCGTGCAATACAGGAGCTTGAACCAAGTGCTGCAACGCCGGAAGAAGCAAGCATTCTTGGCATTCAAAAAGGGGCGCCTGTCCTGTTAATCAAACGAACAACATATTTACAGAACGGAACTGCTTTTGAACATGCAAAGTCAGTATACAGGAGCGACCGTTATACATTTGTCCATTATATGGATCGGCTGTCATAAAAAATCTCCAACCCTTTTAAGGATTGGAGACATGGCGAAAATCAAACTGGTCTGGCGCCTGACGAAATGTCTCTTTTTTCGTCTTGAACTTCCAGATCGGTGATTTCGTTTTGCCGTTAAATCTGTCTTCCACAATGGTGTACCAATAATAAACGGAGTTGGGTTCAAGATGATCCCAGCGGAATTCAGCGGTATCCCCGCTCTTCACTTGCTCCCGTTTTCCGAGCTCTTCATTGGTATATACATTGCATTCAAAATAATCCGTTTCCACCTTTTTGATTCTTGGCCTCAGATCAAGCGAAAGAGAAAACTCATCCTTGTTGCCATAGGTATCCATATCATAATAGTTTTTATCGTTTACATAAGGAGAGTACGTCGACACATGCACCATGTCATTCGCCTGATCAAATTGCAGCAGGCGCAAATACCCTTGCCCGCCTTCTGGCCCGCCCTGATAATCGGCCAGCATTTGATGAACAAGGCGATCCGGTTTTCCATCACCATCATCATCCAGCTCATCTGTTTTTCTCATGGCGCTATGATAATGCCCGCTCAGCACCATCACCACATTCGGATTCGGCTTCACGATTTCTTTGAAGATTTTCTCTCCGATCGGGCTTCTGTTGCCGCTGACCAGCAAATACTCATGAAACGCTAAAACAGCCATCCGGTCAGGGTGCTTCTTCAGCACCTGATTCATCCACGCGATGTCTTCATCGGTAATGCCCCACCCCATGTACAGCATGATATAATCATTGCCGTTGCTTGAGATCAAATCGTAATGTCCGCGGTTATTTTTATAAGAACCGCCATAATGTAATTTTTTTTCAAAACGATCACTGCCAAAGTATTTGCCAAACGCCCTGTAGGACCCGTCCTTATGTCCGACATCATGGTTACCGGCCAGCACACCGTAAGGAATCCCGCTCTTATCCAGAACGGACATTGATCGATCAGCGTTTTTCCACTGCCTAATGTCGGCGGAATCATCTACAATATCACCCGTGTGAAACACGTATTTGATATTGAGCTGCTTTTGATTATCTTTTATCCATGCGGTTTGTTTATCGAAAATATGCGGATAGCTTTCGGCGTAATACTGTGTATCGGACATCCAGACAAACGTGTACATCTTCTTCGCAGGAGGAATTTCATCCTGTACGATCACATTCATCTTCGACTTCCGCACAAAATCGGAGGCGATTACAGACGCCTTCAGTGTAAACGGCTTGTCATCCTTCGCAACAAAGCTGTCAACCGGCTGCCATTCATTTGTCCGGTAATTCCAAACATACATCGTCACCTTTCTGCCCGGCAAAGAACTTCCCTTCCAGACCGCCTCCGCCAAGTCATTCTCCTCAACCGACGAATCAACCGTCACTTCAAAGCGATGATAAGGAAAAAGCTCCTTCTCTTCGGTCGATACTGTTTTTCCGTCATCAGCCGATACCCGCTCCAATTCTTTATTCGTAAACGGGGTCTCGCTTTCCGGCATAAAGCTTTTCGGCGGTTCAGTCAGTGACGCGTGCTTAAATATTTTCACATTGTTCCGTGCGGTATATTGAAAACCTCTATAAAAAGCGACATCCATGGTGTCATTCGTCGGATCCTTCACCCGCACAGAAAGCTTAGCTCTATGCGTGTCGGCTTCGCTGTCTATGACCTCCGGCTGATCAGGATGCTCGCGTTCTGTTTTAAACGTTCTCTCAATGACTGTTTTATTGCCCGCCAGATCCGTTGCTGTCACTTTTAGCGAATGGTTTCCCGGCAAAAGCTCGGAGGATGACGTATAGTATGGAAGTGTAATGCTTTCCCCATCTAAAAACGCTTCCGCTTCCTCAATTTTGCTCCATTTATCATACATATCCGCCTGCAGAATGAGGTTTCCTTTGTATGTTTGTCCCTCGGTAATATTCGGCTCGATGTGCGGCCCTGAATTATCTACCCGCACAACCAGGCTTACATTTTCCTTGCCATCGCTTGCTTGAATATGGTGAGCGCCTTCAGAAAGCTTTGTTGTATCCCACTCCAATAGCTGTGACGTAAAAAGTTCGTCAGGCAGATTGAATTGATATTGCCAGCTTTTATTCGAACGCTGATTATCTCCAATAAACAGTTCTTTCTCGGGAGAAACCCTTTGATCCCTGATCACGGTCCCATCAGATAACACCAATCGGGCGTTTTTGACTAAGAAATCGTCACGATTTTCAGCCGTATCAAAAGGAGACACCTTTGAACCTGACCGTATCGTAATACGCTGCAGCTGCTTCCCTTTACGAAGCAGCGTCTCGGGCAATGGAACAGAGTAGGTGCGGTATTTATTTGTCGTATCATCAAACACCTTTAACACTTTGCCTTCCATCGTTACCGCGTTTTTAAAATAAAGATTCGTTTTCCTCGTATCGAACGCAAAAAATGCTTCCTTTTCCATAGCGGGCTCTGTCACTTGTTTCTTTCCATCAATCCACAGCTTCATGCTGCCAGTGCGCCCGTCTGTCGTCGCTTTGAGAAACTGGATTCCCGACAGCGTGTCTCTGTTTTCAATGTTCATCCGCAAACCGTGCGACTTGCTGGTTTGTTTAATATCAATCATTTTGACCGGCGTTTTTGCTTCATTGATCCCGTCTCCTGCCGCCACGTAATACTCAAGCTGGTCCTTCCCGATCAGCTCAGGTGAATACACAATATAGTGGTAGAGATTGTCATTTCGGTCTTTTTCAGCAAGAATGCGCTTAAACGGTTTGTTTTCATCTGTCCGATAGTAAAAAGCCGCTGTTTTCACAAGACTGCGGTCCCGTATGTCAGCCCGCAGTTCAATGCTTTCAGCAGGACGGACAGGCTTGCGGTCAGTCAAATCCTCAATGACCGGTTTTTCTTTATCGAGCTTGATTTTTCGTTTCTGCTCAGGCACCTGCGCCTGTAGTACAGTTCCGGGGGATGGACTCTTTTCTCCAATTGAAATATTGAGAAGTTCTGCGGTTCCGTCCAGCGGATACTTGTAAAGCACAGACGACAGCCGGCGCAGCGTATGTTTCCGATAATGTGCAACCGAAATGTCTTTTCCTGTATTCGTTGAAATCACGACTGCCCGCGGCTTGGTATTGGCCATGCCCTCTGCCCCTTCTATCACCGCGAGATTTTTCCCTTCCGTTAGCTGTGTCTGGTAATATCGATTGAAATCCTCCGCCTTCAATTCGGGATGCCCGGCAGGCTTCAGCCAAACCACATATGTTTCGCCGGATGGAATCGTGATCTTTTTTTCCGGTCTCCAAATGAGATCGGAGTCAGGCCCTTCTTTCGGATAGCGGTAACGGATGTGATAGTCTTTAAAATCAATGGTCCTGTCAGTCGTATTATAAACCTCAATAAATTCATAACCGTCTGCTCGTCCCGTGTTCTTCGTATCAACCGCTAACTCTGTGATCAAAAGCTCCGGAATATGAGAAAGGTCAGCCTGATATCCTTCAAGCTTCAATTTTTTCGTCTCCGACTCGACCCGCTGCTTCCCATTGGAAACCACAATGTAATACTCAAGCTCGCTGTTCCAAATCAATCGCTTCGGAATTTGCGCAAAAAACTTGCGGACCGCTCCAGGCGTTGGGTCCATGGGCACCATTTTGTAGCCCAGCTCATTACTTTGTTTGTAAAACAGAAAGGCGGAAAATGCTTGATACTCATTGTCACGCACTTGAGCCTCAACCATCAGATTGCTTTTCATTTCAGCCTTCACATCGATTTGAGGAGGATTTTCAAGCAAGGGTATGTAATGAGGCGTTTGAAATGGCTCCGGTTTTATAACAGGAACAGCTTTCGGTTCATGATGGCCGCCAGATAAAACTGAAAGAAAAGACAAAAATATTGAAGCGATAACTGTGTATTTCCTCATCAAAACACCTCCCTTTTTCGTATTTTGCGTCTGAATAGGGAAGCTTATGAGTTTATTTTTTATTTTCTATATTGTTAACAAATAAACATTTCATTTTTTATCACAACAGAATTTGATATCTATAATACATCCTTTTATTGTTCACTGGTAAACAATAATGAAGTGAAGGGAGACAAACCATGTCTGATCTGACAAAGCAGATGATATACGACATATACGTGAGACTGCTGCACCTTAATGAACAAAAAGCGAATACTTCACTTCAGCAATTTTTTAAGGAAGCCGCAGAAGAGGATATGATCGAAGTTCCTAAAAACATGACAAGCATTCATGTTATTAACTGTATCGGCCAGCATGAACCGATTAACAATGCGGGAATCGCCAGAAAAATGAACTTATCGAAAGCGAATGTAACGAAAATCAGCACAAAACTGATTAAGGAGGAATTCATTAACAGCTATCAGCTGACAGATAACAAAAAAGAAGTGTATTTCAAATTAACCCGTAAAGGCAGACGGATTTTCGACTTGCATGAGAAATTGCATAAAAAAAAGGAGCTGACGTTTTACCAATTCCTCGACTCATTCTCACAAGATGAGCAAAATACTGTACTGAAATTTTTAGAGCAGCTGACATCTGCACTTGGAAGCAGAACACACCGATGGGACTCCTGACAAACCTGTAAAGTAAAAAAAGACGGTGCACACTTTAATGATTACCAACGAATTTGAACACAACAGAGGGAGCTCCATCGGAATGTTTAACTTTATCAGATATACAGGCATGGCAGCAGGGCCGATGATTTCTGCCTATCTGCTCACCCTGATGCCGTCTGCCATGTCCTTTGGGCGCTTTTAGGTCTTGTATTTGCTGTATTGAGCTTCGGCCTTTTGCCCCAAGTGCAACACTCGCACAATAACTTCAAACATACATGTAAAAAAGCTGCCTTTGCCCGGCAGCTTTTTTTATTTTTTTCTAAGCGGCTCTAAAACGCCTTTTTGAATCAGCAAATGGAACACAGACAGGATGACGGATGCCCATATCGCTGTGCCAAAGCCATCGATTTGAAAACTGTCACCCATAATGGACGCGGTCATCATCAGCGTGATGGCGTTAATCACAAACAAGAAGAGACCAAACGTGACCATCGTGACTGGCAGTGTAAAGATAATCAAAAGCGGTTTAATCAGCACGTTTAAGATCGATAAAATGAGGCTGGCGATAATCGCTGCCCCGATACTGCTGATATGGATGGAGTCAATATATCCATCAATAACGATTAATAATAATGCATTTACCAAAATACTGACTGCCCATTTTACCATGTCATTTCATATCCCTTTCTGACGGAACGATAAAAATCCAAACGATATAAATGAGCAAAACAGGAAAAACACTTGTCATAACAGCTAAGATGACAGTTATGACTCTGAGGAGCGATGCGTCCCAATTGAAATATTCCGCGAGGCCTCCGACGACACCCGCAATTTTTTTGTTTTTTTCTGAGCGATAAAGTCTATTCATGCGATCACCTCTGTGAGTACTTTAGTTTGATGGCGCCTGTCAATGATTCTGAGAAGACGGTGATGTTTTGATCATGAGCCTGATTTGAAGTGAACATCATTTCTTTTTGAATGGTATCATTTTTTTCTTTCAGCATCTCAACATCCATTAATTCATGGGACAGCGAACCGAGATTGCTTTTCAGCTCTGCCTTTACGGCGAGATCGTCCGGAATCGCAAGCTCCACACTTCCGGTTGTCGTTTTTGCATAAATGGAGCGGCAATCCGATTCTATTACGTTAATCGCAATATTTCCGTTAAAGCTCTGAACGTCAATGGATTCGCTTCTCCCGCGAAGATCGATCAATCCGTTAATGGTTTCCGCTTCTATCGTGCCGCAGCTGTGGCTGGCAAGTTTAATTTGCCCGTTGGCCGTTTCCGCCGTGGCTTTTTCAGCTGTTAAATGCGAGAACGACAGCACGCCGTTTGTCGTTTTCGCCGAGAACTCTTTTACATGTAAATGTTCCCCTCTGACCGGGCCGTTAAACAGCTTCACCCGAATCTTATCATACTCCTTCTGAGGAATATAGAGAGTTACATTCGTTTTCATCGTTTTCTTCTCAGTACGGATAAAAAACTTATTTCCTTTAATTTCACATTCAATATGCTGAAGAAATGCATGTCTCGCCGCATCTTGGCTGTCAGCACGATATATCTTCGCCTGGCATTCTGCTCTGATATCCTCGTCTTCCCAAGGAACGATATTCACGCTGCCGTTGGCTATTTGAAGTTCAACACTGGAAAAGTCAGTATCTTTAAATTGAAAAATGTGCTGAACATCATACGCATGGCCAAAATTCAAATCAAGGTCAACTTCCTTGACCTTTTTCACAGCTGAATCAATCCAGTCAAACAGCTTGGCTCCCAAAGACGGCTTACCGCTTTCTTTTTTTGCTGCTGTAAATGGCTCTTCCTCGTCATGAACGTGAACTGAGAGCGCTGTGATTTTTTCTTCTTTTTCCTTGTAGTCGCTGTCAAGCTTTTCAATCAGTGTCAAAGCCTCTTGTGCTGTAAGCTTTCCTTCCTCAACAAGCTTAAGGATTCGTTCCTTTTCTTGCTTCATTACGATCTCCTCCCCATTGTCTACTTATGCTGCACGCAGCACCTTAATGCCCTGAATCACATTCCAAATGATAATGCCGATGACAACTAAGAAATAAATAACCGCTCCCCCAAAGATCACAAATACAGGCAGCAAGCTGTCCTCATCAATCGCAATGGCTCCGCCAAGAAAAGCGATAAAAAGGAACAGCCAGCCGACAAAAGGAATAATGTGAGAAATAAGAGAACGTATCGCATGGCGTTTTGTTTCTTTCTCATCTACAACAAAATATGCGACAATCGGCACAATGATAGGCGCAATGAACACACTGAAATAACAAAGGGATGCAATAACAGCCTGATTACGGTTCAATTCATTCCACACTCCTGTTTTGAATTGTCCATGACAAAAGATCAGGGACGTTTTACTTATTTATACGTTTCAAACGTCTTCAAGTTTCAAATTCATTCTTTAGACATGCTCCGATTTACGGAAATTGGATTTTAAAAAGTTTCAGAAGTAGAATCTTCCGGCTGTACCGATTACAATATGTAAAAAGCTTACGGCAATCAAGGAGGCTGGACAAGCAATGGAAAAAGACCCCAGTGACTATACAGTAACACAAGAATCAGTGTTAAAGCTGATTCATGAACAAAAAAGAATGAATCGTGAAATGATCGCCGAGCTTGAACAGATTCATGGATCCCTTTCGATCTCTCACGATATTCAATACATAAAAGTACTGCTCGACAGCAGCAATACACATATTGTTCAAGATTTAATAAGTGTGAGTAAGCAGTTGTATAAGAAGACTTTGTAATTGCGGAAAAAGTTGCGTTTATTATAACAAAACAAAGCTAAAGGTTAGGTGACAGCATCTTGCCTTTTTTGTTTTGAAGGAACAAACAGTTCTCTGCCGTTACATATAATTGTAACAAAAAAAGCCTGCCGGCATGTCCAACGAATGGACTCTGCCAGCAGGCTGTGACTATCAGAAAGAACGATAGCCGTTCAAAAATTAACGTAATAATTGAAGTACGTTTTGCGGCTGTTGGTTCGCTTGAGCAAGCATCGCTTGAGAAGCTTGAGAAAGAATGTTGTTCTTTGTGAACTCGCTCATTTCTTTCGCCATGTCAACGTCACGGATACGAGACTCAGCAGCTGTCAGGTTTTCACCAGAAGCGCTCAAGTTGTTGATTGTGTGCTCAAGACGGTTTTGTACCGCACCGAGTTTAGCACGTTGACCTGAAACATTTGTAATTGCAGAATCAATTTTTTCGATCTCAGTGTCAAAACTAAAATCATCCGCTGCAACATCAATACCTTTTACTCCTAAAGTTGTTGCATCCATGTTGCCAATTGTAACATTAATGTTTTGGTTAGCATTTGCACCAATTTGGAATGTAAATCCTGCTGTTACAGTACCGTCTAATAATTTTTTTCCGTTAAATTCAGTACGTTGAGAGATACCATCGATCTCGTCAGTCAAAGCATCCATTTCATCTTTAATTGCAGTTAAATCCTCTTTTTGTTGTGTCCCAGTGTTACCCGCTTGAACAGTAAGTTCACGCATACGTTGAAGGATCGCATGAGTTTCAGTCAATGCACCCTCAGCTGTTTGGATAAGAGAGATTCCATCTTGAGAGTTTTTAGAAGCCATTTCAAGACCTCTGATTTGTCCTCTCATTTTTTCAGAGATCGCAAGACCCGCTGCGTCATCTCCCGCACGGTTGATACGAAGACCTGAAGAAAGTTTCTCCATGTTCTTTTGGCTAGCACCGTTGTTTGAGCCTAAACGGTTTAGTGTGTTAAGTGCTGCGATATTGTGGTTAATTCTCATGTGTAACATACCTCCATGTGTATATGTTTTGAAATCAAAGACTTCCTTTTCTTTGATTTCTGGCGTATGAGATTCCATTAAAGCTTCTAACTTTATCAGGATACTTTAAACCCCTTATTAGGGCTTTTTCACCTAATATGGAAAACATATTCGCCTTTCAATTCATATATCGACAGCTCTTTGTAAATGTTCAGGCGTTTTTCCAAAGAAATTTTCTCCACTAAAAAATGAAATGATGACACAAATGTGAACTTCACCCTCTAGGCCATAAAAAAAGCTTGCCTGCTAAGCCCAAAGATGGACTTGCTGACAAGCTGAAACCTCTCTGAATAGAGGATATTAAGATGTAGCTGTTTCTTTCGCTTTCAAGATCGATGTCATGCGTTTTTTGTCACGCTCCATAACAGGCTTCAGATAACGGCCTGTATACGATTCTTCGACTTCGGTGATTTCCTCAGGTGTACCTGACGCGACAATGGTTCCGCCACCTGCTCCGCCTTCAGGCCCCAGATCCACAATATAATCCGCCGTCTTAATGATATCAAGATTATGCTCAATAACGAGGACTGTATCGCCATTGTCCACCAAACGCTGAAGCACGACAAGGAGTCTGGCGATATCGTCGACGTGCAAGCCCGTCGTCGGCTCATCTAAAATGTAGAGGGTGCGCCCCGTTGAGCGTTTGTGCAGCTCCGATGCGAGCTTCACACGCTGCGCTTCTCCGCCTGACAAGGTCGTTGCCGGCTGGCCCAGCGTAATATAACCTAAGCCAACATCATAAAGGGTTTGGAGCTTACGCTTGATTTTCGGGATGTTTTCAAAGAAAGAAAGAGCATCTTCAACAGTCATATCAAGCACATCGGAAATGCTTTTTCCTTTGTACGTCACTTCTAACGTTTCCCGGTTATAACGTTTGCCGTGGCATACCTCACACGGAACGTACACGTCAGGAAGGAAATGCATTTCAATTTTAATAATTCCGTCTCCGCGGCAGGCTTCACATCGGCCGCCCTTCACATTAAAGCTGAAACGGCCTTTTTTATAGCCGCGGACCTTCGCTTCATTTGTCTGCGCGAATACATCGCGAATGTCGTCAAACACTCCGGTGTATGTCGCAGGATTGGATCTCGGCGTTCTTCCAATTGGCGCCTGGTCAATGTCTATGACTTTGTCCAAGTGATCCAAGCCTTTTATTTCTTTATGGCTGCCAGGCTTTGCTTTCGCTTTATGAAGCTTTTGCGCCAGTGCCTTGTGTAAAATTTCATTGATCAGGGTACTCTTCCCTGAGCCGGAAACCCCTGTAACTGCTGTGAATGTTCCAAGCGGGAACTTGGCATTCACTTTCTTCAGGTTGTTTTCTGCAGCGCCTTTTATCTCAATGTAACGGCCGTCCGGCTTTCTTCTTTCAGGAGGCAATGGGATGAACTTTTCCCCTGATAAATAGCTTCCTGTCAATGAATCTGGATCTTTCATCACTTCTTCCGGCGTTCCCGCAGACATCACCTGTCCGCCATGAATGCCGGCTCCCGGCCCTATATCGATTAAATAATCGGCTGCCATCATTGTGTCCTCATCATGTTCGACAACAATCAGCGTGTTTCCAAGGTCTCTCATATTTTTCAAGGCACTGATCAATCGGTCGTTATCACGCTGATGCAGCCCGATTGACGGCTCATCTAAAATATAAAGCACACCGGATAAACGTGAGCCAATTTGCGTTGCCAGCCTGATACGCTGCGCCTCTCCCCCGGACAATGTTCCCGCCGCCCTGCTTAATGTCAGATAATCAAGGCCGACTTTGTCTAAAAAGCTTAAACGCTCCACAATTTCGCGCAAGATCAAATTGGCAATCTGCATATCCTTCTCAGAAAGGGTAAGGCCTTTGAAGAAAGTGAGTGCATCAGTTACAGACTGCTCGGTAATTTTTCCGATGTGGCGGCCGTCAATCAGTACGGCAAGCGCTTCTCTCTTTAACCGGTAGCCTTTACATGTTGGACAAGCCTTTTGAGACATATACTGTTCCATTTGCTCACGAATGAAATCAGAGCTTGTCTCCTTATAGCGTCTTTCAATATTGCGCAAGACGCCTTCAAATTGAATGTCGCCTTCTCGTATTTGCCCAAAGTCATTTTCATAACGGAAATAAATCAAATCATCTCCGCTGCCATACAGCACTTTATCCAACTGATCCTTCGGCAGCTCTTTTACCGGCACATCCATATCAATTCCATAGTGGGTGCAGACCGCATGAAGCAGCTGCGGGTAATATTGTGAGCTGATCGGTGTCCAAGGGGCGACCGCATTCTCCTTTAATGATAATTCTTGATTGGGGATGACGAGATCCGCATCCACTTCAAGCTTCATTCCGAGACCGTCACACGTCGGACACGCGCCGAACGGGCTGTTGAACGAAAACAGCCGCGGCTCAAGTTCGCCAATTGAAAATCCGCAGTGCGGACAGGCATGATGCTCACTGAACATCAGCTCTTCCTTACCAATGACATCAATCATAATCCGTCCTTCACCTAAGCGAAGCGCTGTTTCCAATGAATCAGACAGACGGGCTGACACGCCTTCTTTCACCACAATCCGGTCAATGACAACCTCAATCGAATGCTTTTTATTCTTTTCTAATTCGATATCATCAGAAAGCTCTGCCATCTCGCCGTCAATTCTGACTCTGACATAACCTTGTTTTCTGATCTGGTCCAGCACCTTGACATGAGCGCCTTTGCGGCCTGAAACAATTGGAGCCAGAACTTGAAGCTTCGTCCGTTCCGGGTATTCCAAAATTCTGTCCACCATCTGCTCAATGGTCTGCGACGTAATCTCAATCCCGTGCTCAGGGCAATGCGGCTTTCCTACTCTCGCATACAAAAGGCGAAGATAATCATAAATCTCAGTTACCGTACCGACAGTTGATCTCGGATTGCGGCTCGTTGTTTTCTGATCGATGCTGATGGCGGGAGACAGTCCCTCAATCGCGTCAACATCCGGCTTATCCATTTGCCCTAAAAACTGGCGGGCATAGGCAGACAGCGACTCGACATACCGTCTCTGCCCTTCTGCATATATAGTGTCAAAGGCAAGGGAGGATTTCCCTGATCCTGACAAACCCGTGACAACGACAAGCTGGTCTCTTGGAATTGTTACATCGATATTTTTCAGGTTATGCGCCCTGGCTCCCTTCACCTCTATCCGATCCATAGCCATTTGCTCATCATCCTTCCGCTTTTAGCTCTAAAAGTAAATCGCGAAGCTCCGCGGCTCTTTCAAAGTCAAGCGCCTTGGCTGCTTCTTTCATTTCGTGCTCCATCTGTTCAACGACCTTCTGACGTTCTTTCTTCGTCATTTTCGACAGCTTCGGCGCGACTTTTGTTTTGTATTCTGCTTTATCTTCAGCTGCTACTGTGGCACGAATCACATCACGAATTTCCTTATTTATTGTTTGCGGCGTAATGCCGTGCTCTTCGTTAAACCGCTCCTGCTGCTCACGGCGGCGTTTTGTTTCATTCATCGCAATTTCCATAGACTTCGTTATTTTATCGGCATACATAATGACGCGGCCTTCCGAGTTCCTGGCTGCCCGTCCGATAGTCTGGATCAGCGACCGCTCCGAACGAAGGAAACCTTCCTTATCCGCATCCAAAATCGCGACAAGAGATACTTCAGGAATGTCGAGTCCTTCCCTCAGCAGGTTGATGCCGATAAGCACATCATGCTTGCCAAGGCGAAGGTCGCGAATGATCTCAATCCGTTCAAGCGTTTTAATCTCCGAATGTAGATAGTTTACTTTAATGCCGATTTCCTTCAAATAATCGGTCAGGTCCTCTGACATTTTCTTCGTCAAGGTTGTGACGAGCACCCGTTCATTTCGCTCAATTCTTGCTTGAATTTCGCCGATCAAATCATCAATCTGGCCTTCGATCGGACGCACCTCAATGAGCGGATCAAGAAGACCGGTCGGACGGATGATCTGCTCAACCATTTCATCCGTGTGCTCAATCTCATACGGCCCTGGCGTAGCAGATACATACACGATATTGTGCATATGCTTTTCAAACTCTTCAAAACGGAGCGGACGGTTATCAAGCGCCGATGGAAGACGGAAGCCGTGATCCACGAGCACCTGTTTCCGCGCCTGGTCTCCGTTAAACATACCGCGCACCTGAGGAATCGTCACATGCGACTCATCCACCACGATCATGAAATCGTCGGGGAAATAATCAAGAAGCGTATATGGCGTTGAACCAGGAGGCCGAAGCGTCAAATGTCTTGAATAGTTCTCAATGCCGGAGCAGAAACCCATTTCCCGCATCATTTCAAGATCATATCTTGTCCGCTGCTCTAAACGCTGCGCTTCAAGCAGCTTGCCATTTTCATGCATGACCTTCAGCTGCTCCTCGAGCTCTTTCTCGATATTTTGAATCGCTTTCTCCATTTTCTCGGCACGCGTTACGAAGTGGGATGCCGGGAAAATCGCGACGTGATCGCGGTCGCCGAGAATTTCTCCTGTCAGGGCATCAACTTCTCGGATCCGTTCGATTTCATCCCCGAAAAACTCAACTCTTATACAATGTTCATCACGAGAGGCCGGGAAGATTTCCACTACATCTCCGCGCACACGAAATGTACCGCGCTGAAAGTCGATATCGTTGCGGGCATATTGGATGTCTACAAGCTTTCTGAGCAGCTCGTTGCGTTCGATTTCCATTTCAGGCCGCAAAGACAAAACCATTTCCCGGTATTCTTCCGGCGAACCGAGACCATATATACAAGACACACTCGCAATAATAATGACATCTCTCCGTTCAAACAAAGACGATGTTGCGGAGTGCCTCAATTTATCAATTTCATCATTAATACTAGCGTCTTTCTCTATAAATGTATCCGTTTGAGGCACATACGCCTCCGGCTGATAATAATCATAGTAGCTGACAAAATACTCGACAGCGTTGTTCGGAAAAAATTCCTTGAACTCGCTGTAAAGCTGTCCGGCGAGGGTTTTGTTATGGGCAATCACGAGCGTCGGCTTATTGACTTCTTTAATCAAATTGGACACTGTAAATGTTTTGCCCGTTCCTGTCGCGCCCAGCAGAGTCTGATGCTTCTTGCCCTCCTGAATCCCTTTTACAAGTTTTTCAATGGCTTTTGGCTGATCTCCCTGGGGCTGATATTTCGAGACTAACTCAAAGCGATCTTTCACAAAATAAGCCTCCGTTTCTTTAACGAAATCTTCCTATAGATATAGTAACACAACGGAAAGCAAAATCACCAAAAATACGAACTAAAGTTCGGTGGTTTTTTATTTCCAGCTGTTTTCGTGTATAAAAAACCTGCTTTCAAACGCAAAAGCAGGAATTCAGTCTTTTATATTCATTATGTCCGATTTATTCTTCTTTTTTCTCAGCAGCTTTTTTAGCCATATACAGTCCGCCGGCCACAAGAGACACAACATCCAACCCTACAATAAAATACGTTTCTGTATAGCCTTTTAAATAGGAGGCAAACAGCAATGCAGCTGTTAGAGCGATCGCCACATAATGATTAAAGGTAACTCTTGTAAATAGCACAACAAGCATAAAAGGGAAAAATAATGCAAAAACGGCTTTTGTAATCAACAAAAACCCTCCTCAGGGATTCTTCATCTGATCTGATTATAGTAAAAAATGAAGAATCGGACAATCATTCAATCGTTCCCTCTTTGTACACCATACCCTTTTTCAGCCTAAATCAATCATCATATCTGCACTTTGGTTCCGGCTGACAGAAAAAAAACTAGATAAATAATAGAATAGGTTGATTTAGCAGTTACGAAAGCTCAATAAAAATGGACAGGGGGCGGACGAATATGCAATTCAAGTTCGTTACATCTGTTTTAACAGCAGCCGTACTACCCAGTCTCCTCCTGATGGCATCGCATCCCGCTCCTGCAATCACAGGTTTAGCCGATGAAGTGCTTCCGGATAATCATTATAGATGAAAGCCCCAGACGGCCGCCGATGGAAAAACAAAACAGCCGGCGAGCGTGATCGATCCGCTTCGCTTACTTCTCCAAGCGGAAAAAGCGACGATTTTAAAATTCAGTATGTGGCTCCTGAGAAGACAACCGTTCTCGAAGCAGAAGATCATGGTCACCTCTCGACGATTAAGCGGGGAGAAAGTGTGTATTTGAGACTGAAATCGATGACGAGTGACTACAGGACAACAAGCAAAGCAACAATGATTTCACTTATTCTATTAAAAAAATAAATTGATTACATACATGAGTGCCGCTGTTCTATTTTTGTTTATACATGCCCTTCTCCAAATTCGAGAATAAAAGAAAAATAGGCATACTGCACCAGTCCGACTGTATTTTTCGTGATATTCTAACTAACTTAACTATTCATTTCATTTAGGACTTTCTGGGTTTGACAGCATTTTCCTGAAAATCTACAATTGAACGATAGTGTTTACTATCATTTTTTCTGAACACAGGCTCCGTTATAAAAGACTAGAGAGAAAAAATATGAAGGAATGGGGGTTCAAATATGTATTCTGTTATTTTTCGCCAAGCAGAAGAGTCCAGCCGGCTGGCTGGAGCAAAAGGCATGAATTTGATTAAACTGACTAAACACGGTCTTCCTGTACCAGACGGGTTTATTATTCAGACGAATGCGCTTGCCCGTTTTATGGAGGAAAACCAGCTTCATGAGACTAGCGAAAGCATTGAAAGCGGGATCATTGCCGGAACATTTTCTGATGAACTGAAAGAGGAGCTGACGGATTCCTTTTACAAGCTAAGAGAATCATACCGCTCTGTGGCCGTGCGTTCTTCATCCGCCTCGGAAGATTTAGAAGGCGCTTCCTTCGCGGGCCAATACGAAACCTACTTAAATATCAAAACAGAGGAAGAGTTTTTGGCTAAAGTGAAAGAATGCTGGGGCTCATTTTTTTCAGGCCGAGTCAGCACCTATAAGAAAAAAATGAACAATCAAATCACAGAACCGTTAATGGGCATTGTCGTTCAGGGGCTGATTGATTCAGAAGTGTCAGGTGTTATTTTCAGCCGCAATCCTGTTACCCATGATGATAGAGAGCTATTAATCAGCGCAAGCTATGGTTTAGGAGAAGCTGTCGTCTCTGGAAGCGTCACCCCGGACACATTTATCGTCAATAAATCCTCATTCGAGATTCAGAAAGAAATAGGCACAAAGGAAATCTACATGGAGTCTGCGGCAGAAGGAATTGCTGAAAAAGAAACGAGCGAAGATATGCGCAAGCGTTTTTGCCTTACAGATGAACAAGTGATTGAACTGGCTGAAATCACGAAAAAAACCGAAGACCTGTACGGATATCCAGTCGATATCGAATTCGGAATCGCTAATCATCAAGTATACCTTCTGCAAGCCCGCCCGATCACAACCATTGAACAGGACAAAAAAGCGGCAGAAGAAAAACGCAGCTTCATGATGACAGACGCCGATATGAAAGATTTCTGGATCAACATGGAGTCAAATATTGAAGGTCCGGTAAGTCCGTTATTTTCATCATTCATTGTACCGGCTATGGAATACGGCTTGAAGAGAAACATGCAAAAGTTTCCGCTTGGGGCAATTGCAGAAGAAGTGAAGCTTTATCGCGGGCACATTTATTCCAAAAATCAAGGCGGACATCAGCCTGATGAGGACTGCGGCAAAGAGATTTTTCCGATATTATCGGAGCGTATGTATGACATCATCAAACACACCTACCTTCCATTTTACGAGACGCTGGATCAGCTCGCACAAACTGATCATACTGCTGAAAGCGCACTCGATGCTTTTAGAAAGTTAAAAGCCTTTTATCTCAGAGCTTATGATGAACATTTCAATATTGTTTTCCCGCAAATGCTTCTGACAAACAAATTGCGAGCGATGTACCAGCACATTCAAGGAGAGTCTGAAACCGCTCATTTTTACGAAATGCTGACAGGAAAAATGAACAAATCACTGGAAACTGACCGCTGCCTGTGGCTATACTCCGTTGAAGTTCGGGAAAACCCGAATCTGCTGGCGATTTTTGAAAACACCGAGCCGGAACAGCTCCAAGAAAAATTAGAACAAACAGATGAGGGCAGACACTTTCTGAAGAACATTCATGAATTTTTGCAGGATTACGGGTGGAGGTCTGTAAAGAGCCATGATCTGATTGAACAGATTTGGGCAGAAAATCCGTATTTTGCTCTGGCCAATATTCAAAATTACGTCCGCAATGGCTATCATTTTGACAATGAATTTCAGAAAACGAAAGAAAAACGAGAGAAATTATATCATGACTTCTTGGAAAACATAGAAGATCCCCACGTACGAGAACAATTTGACCAGTATTATCAGTGGACGCTGAACTCTGCAAATATAATGGATGACCACCACTTTTATATCGATGCCATGCTGGATGCCAAGGCGAGGGTCTTCCTGCTGAAGGTAGGTGAATTGCTGGTGAAACATGGTGTCATTCAAGATCGGGAGGACCTTTGGTTCTTGTATGATGATGAAGTGGAAAACGCGCTCCTTCATCCTGTATCTCTGCAAGAAAAAGCTGAAAAACGCAGACAGGCCTTTCATGAGTATGAGCTGGCCAAAGCCCCTGCCTACCTCGGTACTCCGACAAAAGAACAGCTCAAAATCGCTGAAGAGATTGTCGGCGCTGTTATTGAGGATGAAAAAAACACGGAGAATCACATTTTTGGCATCGCGGCATCAAGCGGTATTGCCACAGGTCCAGTAAAAATCATTCGGGACGCCAGTGAATTTTCTCAATTCGCGTCTGGGGACATCCTCGTTTGCAAAATGACCACCCCGCTATGGACCAGCCTGTTTCAAGACGCCAAAGCGATTATTACAGACACAGGGGGCATTTTGTCCCACGCTGCGATTATTGCTCGCGAATACGGCATTCCCGCCGTACTCGGCACCCGTACGGCAACAGAAAGACTTAGACACGGGGATATCGTCACCGTCGACGGAAGCAGCGGCAAAATCACGGTTGTCAGCCGGGCTTGATGCGTTCCCGCTCTTTCTTATACAAGCGGGGCAGGTGTATACTTGTCCTGCCAGTATATTCGTGAGGTGAAGCGTATTGAGATCGACAAACAAGAGAATCCTTGATGCTGCCACGCAGCTGCTCGTCAAAAAAGGATATCGCGCTATGACGACAAAAGAAATCGCGGAAAAAGCAAACGTAAGTGAAGCGACGATTTTCAGGAATTTCAAAAACAAGCAGGGACTGGTCGAGGTTTTGCTTTCTCAGTATTCCTCAAATCAAGGCAGCATTCTGGAACAAACCGAAGGAGATTTGTACAAAGACCTGCTTCATATCGGAACCTGTCTCTTGGAGGAGCTCGAACGAAGAAAAGATATCATTAAAATCAGTTTTCGTGAACCGGCCATGTTTCAGGGGGTCATCAACCACGTCACTGAATATCCCCAATGTATGAAACAGCTGTTGGTTGATTATCTCAAAACAATGGGCGAAAAAGGGGTTATTCAGTCAGGAGATGAAGCGGAGCATGCCGACGTGTTCATGTCGATCATTTTTGGTTATTTTATTCACCGTCTCCATTTAGGAGACAGGGTGATTTCAATGTCCCAGGAAAAAATGCTGGAGCATAGCACAGCTCTGTTTGTCAAAGGAATTTCTTGATGATTTCCTTGGCATAACAAGAAGGAGGATCCCAATGAGCTCAAGAAAAGAATGGGCGCTGATCGTCTCGCTATTATTAGGGGCCATCCTCGCTCCCATCAACTCAACGATGATCGCGGTCGCGCTCTCATCCATATCCCATACGTATAACGAGTCCATCGCAAGCATCACTTGGGTGGTCACCGTTTATTTAATCGTGATGGCCGTCACACAGCCAATTGCTGGAAAACTCGGTGACATGTACGGCAATAAAACAATGTACTTATGGGGCGTCGGCCTTTTTCTAATCGCGTCTTTAGGCTGCGCCCTCTCACCGAGCCTGGTGCTGTTGATTGTCTTTCGGGCGTTGCAGGCTGTCGGCGGCGCACTGCTTACGCCAAATAGCATCGCCATTATCCGTCACGTTGTTTCTGAAAAGCGCCTTCCGAAGGTGTTTGGATTTTTTGGGCTTGGCGCGGGGCTTGGCGCCGCTCTTGGGCCTTTCATCGGCTCTTTGCTGATTGACAGCTTTAGCTGGCATTCGATTTTTTGGGTCAACATCCCGTTTCTCGCCATTGCTTTAATTACGGCATTAACCATGTTCCCACAATATAAAGAAAACAAATCTGACGCGCCGCTGGATATTATCGGTTCTCTCCTGCTTGCAGGCAGCATCGTTTCAATCATCCTGCTGACGAAAAATGAAACTTCATGGGGCTATGCGGTATACAGTGTATTGATCCTTCTTTTTGTCCCGCTTTTTTTCAGAAGAGAAAAACGCACAAAGCACCCAATCATAGATTTTAGACTGTTTAAAAGCTCAACCTTTACAAATGCCAACCTATCAGTCTTATTAAGCAATCTGATGATGTACGCCGTCTTATTGATCATGCCGTTATTCATGACGAGCCAATTTGGGCTCAATACGTCTAACAGCGGCATGGCGCTCTCTGTATTTTCGATCTTCATGTCGGCCAGCAACTGGGTGGGGGCACAGCTCCATCACAAATGGGGAGCAAAAAAAATCATTTTTCTTTCATTTGCGATGATGGCTGGTGCGAATCTATTATTTTTGCTGTTAAGCAGCTCTCATTCTGTCTTGTTCCTTATGATCTCCCTTATTCTAGGCGGGCTCGCATCGGGAGTGGGACTGACCAGCATGCAGATATCATCTCTTGCCACAGTAGATCCCGGCATGTCAGGAGTGGCGTCCGGCATTTTCTCGACCTTCCGTTATTTCGGAAGCATTATTTCATCAGCCTTAATCGGTCTGATTTCCGGATACCACACCTTATTTATCATTCTCTTCGCTGTCTCCATCATTGGCGTTTTTGTTTCATTAGGCATCAAATCTGATGAAACGGCACGGATGGAAAAAAACTCAGCGTAACGCAAAACAGCCCGGCACCGCATATTCTTGCGGTGCTGGGCTGTCTTTTATGATCCAGACAAAGCGGCTGCTTCGTCTTCACGTTCATCCTTTACGAAAAGGATGCCCAATTCATGATGTTCTCCCTCATAAGAAGCTCTTTGATCAAAACGAATTTCTCCGTTCAAACCGATAATTTCAAGCTTCACATATGCACGGTTATGCTGGAGCGCTTCATAAAAATCAGATACGTTCTTAACCGGTATGCCATTCACTTTAGTAATGACTTCTCCAATTTTCAATTCCAGGTCCTCAGCCGGCGTATTTGGTATAATCCCAAGCACCATTAAGCCCTGATCACGTTTCGAGAAATAAAACGGAGCCGCGTTATCATTCACCCTTTGCTTAATGGATAGAAAAATACGTCCTAATACAGCCGCACATACGGCTGCACCCGCAAGCGGCGTCCACAGTAAACCCGCTGCACCGAGAGCTGTGACGATTAAGCCTAGAATACAAACACGTTTCGCTGTGATCCTTATGCTCGTTTCAGGAAGAGACCCTTGCACCCTTTGTCCAAATCCGACAAAGTACGGAATCCATAGAAAATGGAATGATCCGCCCGGAATGGTAAACACAGGCCACCAGCTGACATGTGATTCTAATCCGTTGCCAGGCACGAGAAGGAACAACGGCAAAAGCCATATCCGGTTTGCCAACTGCTGCCCGATCGGCAAACCTCGGCTGCTCAAGACAATTGCCGGTGATGTTCTCACATGTGCAGAGCGATAAGCAACCGCTCCTTCAATAATAATCAACAAGCCCAAAAACACAGCCATAGCCGGCCAGACAACTGCAAATCCTTGCGGGAATCTCTCCAGAAAAGGTTCCGCCTGATTGATTTGCAGTCCGAAACCTATCAGCATACTCGCGCTTACGATATATGCAGCAGACATCCAGTTTGCGCGAAGAGTGAGCGCTGCCGCTGCAGTGATAACGGCAATAATCGCAAGTAAACCGAGAGGAATCGAGATTCCGAGTACGCCTAAAACAACCGACAAAAGGAGGCCAGGGATCAGTCCTTTTGTATAAGTAAATTTCAGTTCATCATAAATATCCGCTATTCTAGTATGAAAGGTTTTTCTTTCCCGTTTGATCCTTACATAGCCGAAAAACAGACTTATCATGATAAAAAACCAGAAAAGCGGGTGCAAGAAGAACAGGCCCACGCTTTTTAACAGTTCAAATCCCCATTGAACAGACACTATCTTTCACCGCCTCAAGCCAAACATATTACATCTATTCTATCAAATATTAAATGGCTTGGATATCCTCGGGAGCGTTTATCCCTCTTGCGTCATCCACAGCGTGACATTCGATAATGAAAAATCCTTTAAATAATGGTTTACATCCACATCCAATAAACCGCTGATCAAGTGCATCGACCTTTTTATATCTGTCAGATTGATTCCTAATCGCTTATGATTCTTCATTAAGTAGTTAAAATAATGTTTGGCACATTCTTCATCGATATCATTTACTGATTCGACATTGGTGTAATTGACTAAATACCTGCTAAACAGCATAAGAAGACTTAGTGCTTTTGTAGCTGAAAATGTTACATCTTGTGTTCTGTCTTTTAATTGTTCGACTAATTCATAATATTTTTTCTCACGCACAATACTTGCCCTCTTCAATTGTGAACCCCCATTTTCTTTATACAGATAAGCACGGGCCAGTATAAGCAGCAGTACTGGAGTGCTAACAAGCATTTTCGCTAACGTTTCTCATTAAATACCTGTCTTACAGCTGCCATAAACCTGATTACTGTTCTTTTTAGAACCTTCTTATATTGTATGAAGTAAACAGAGACTAGGCAACTTGCAAAAGTTTCATTTTAAATGCATATTATCTCGTTAGAAAGTCTCTCTCATATATTGATATCGGGTAATCACAGTCCTTTATAAATGTTTATTTGTGAAATTTTTTTAATTTCTTGTCAAAAACTCATTTTTTATGTGACTTATGATTCATTCACTCGTTAAGTATAAAGAAACAGGAGATGGAAGACCATCTCCTTTATTTTACAAATAGTGATTTCAGCGCTGTTTGAAGCTGCAAATCATTTTTTTCGTTTGATTTTTTCTTTTCTATCTGCTGATTTAAGGCCTCAGCAGTGCGAATATCGATTACACCCGTCTTATCCAGCTTGTTTTGATCTTGAAAGGCCAAAACCGCTTTTTGCATGTCCTTGCTGAAATAGCCATCCTCACGTCCCGGGTCGAAGCTAAGCCCTTTTAATAATACCTGTGCATGCTTAACATCTTCATTGTTCATATCCACTTTAAGCGGCTCTTTCAGCTGCAAAGGTCCGGCGGAAAAATAATCAGGCTGCTTCATCGCAATGGTCGGCTCAATTCCTTTCTTATGAATCCAGTTTCCATTTGGCGTCAGCCACTTGTAGAGCGTCAATTTGATGTTGCTGCCGTCCCCCATTGGCACAGCCTGTTGAACCGTCCCCTTACCAAAAGACCTATCGCCTACAACATCATAATGTCCTGCTTCCTTTAATGCGCCGGCAAGAATCTCTGATGCGGAGGCACTCCCTTTATCCGTAATCACATTGACAGGATACGCTTTTTTATGGGGCAAGGTTGAAAAATATCGTTTTTTATCTCCATTGCGCTCAGCAATCTGAATATACGGCTTATCCTTTGTAACGAAGTGCTTAAGAATTTCTTCCACACTTTGAAGATATCCGCCCGGGTTGCCGCGGACATCAATAACAAGGCCATCAATTCCTTTTTTCTCAAGACCGCCCAGCGCTTTTGCAAAATCCTTCGCGGTATGCTCGGAAAAAGTAGAGATGCTGATATATCCGACAGAGTGCCCCTGCACGTTTTTCTCTGAAGCAAATACCGTTTCGAGTGGAATCTCAGCTCTCTTAATCCGGAATGACAGCTGCTTTTTCGTGCCCGGCCGCTGAATCTTCATTAAAACGCTTGACCCTTTCTTTCCTCTTATTTTTAACACAGCGTGATTTAAATCCTTGCCAGCCATTGATTCTCCATTGATGCTGATAATTTCATCATTAGGCTTAAGCCCGGCTTTTTCCGCTGGCGATTTCTTAAATGGGGAAACAATAATAATTTTGCCGTTTGCCATTCCAACCTCAGCCCCAATGCCTTCAAATGAGGAATCAAGAGAATCAGAAAATTGCTTAGCTGTCTGCTTGTCCATGTAGACAGAATAAGGATCATTCAGCGTAGACAGCATTCCTTGGATGGCTCCCTCGAGCAGCTTTTCTCTATCAACTTTTTCTACATACTCATTCGAAATTAACTCATACGCTTTTTCGATTTTGTCCATAGCCTTATTCCGTTCAGAGTCAGCTTGTGCCGTGACGGGAACTGCTGCAGTCTGGGGCTTATCCATCTCAAGCAGGTTCATTCCCGCATATACACCGGCGCCTCCGAACAGCATGCTCCCCGCTGCGATCACAGCCATTATCTTTTGATTCATCCTTTACTCCTCCTGTATGCCAGACTGTCTTTATCAAAACCTAGAGATAGTATATGTAGAGGATGGAGATTTCATGTAATCATAGAAGAAAAAGAAGGCAAAAGAAAAGCCGCCCACAGAAGCGGGACGGCTTTTTCTCTTTATACTCGCAGAAACTTGCGGATGGAAGTCAGACTTCCCCATACTCCAATTACTGCTCCGATTGCAACCAGCACTAACGAAACCTGGAATACAAATGGATTATAAGGAAGAAGAGAGACAAATGATCCTTGAACCTTCGGAACGACCCAGCCGATGAGGTATTGGTAAGTGCTCAGCACCAATGCAATCGGAATCACTGAACCGAATACGCCAAGCAGCAATCCTTCAAGGAAAAACGGCCAGCGGATAAACCAGTTCGTCGCACCGACAAGCTTCATGATTTCAATTTCTTTTCTTCTTGCGAAAATTGTAATTTTAATGGTATTGGAAATCAAGAACATCGCCGTGAATACCAGTCCGATAATTAACGCGATTCCGATGTTGCGGGAAACGCCGACCACTTTAAACAAACGGCTGACTTCTTCTTTACCGTACGTGACTTTATAGACATGATCCATTTTTTCAATCTTTTTTGCCACGTTCGGCGTATCATGCGGATCTGTTGTTTTAACGACATATGCGTTATTAAGCGGATTTTCCTGATTCTTCATCGTCAGGGATTTACCGCTGTCGCCAAAGCTGTCAACCAGCTGGTCAAGCTCTTTTTCTTTAGATGAAAAAGTGACACTCTGAATGCCCTTCAGTTCCTTAATATCGCTCTGCAGTTTATCCTGTGCCTTCTGGTCTGCCGTCAAATCAATCAAAACTTTGATTTCGACTTGTTTTTCGGCGTTCGTGGCCATGTTATTCAAATTCAGCATAATCACTAAAAACACGCCGACTAAAATCAGCGTAACTGTTACAGCACTAATGGATGCAAATGTCATCCATGTGTTTCTCCCGAGAGATTTAAAACTCTCACGCAAGTGGCGCCCGAGAATTTTAATCATATGAACCATACTCCCCTCTTGACTCATCACGCACAATGATACCATCTTCGATTGCAATGACACGTTTCTTAATGGTGTTTACGATTTCTTTGTTATGTGTCGCCATTACGACTGTTGTCCCGCGGTTATTGATTTCCTCCAGCGTCTTCATGACTTCCCATGACGTATCCGGATCAAGGTTTCCTGTAGGTTCATCAGCGATGACAACATCAGGGTTGTTCACAATTGATCTGGCAATAGATACACGCTGCTGCTCCCCGCCTGAAAGATGGTCAGGAAATTGTCTCGCTTTATGCTTCAGCTGCACGAGATCAAGCACTTCAAGCACCCGTTTCTTAATGACAGACGGCTGTTCTCCAATTACTTCAAGGGCAAATGCCACATTTTCAAAAACAGTAAGTTTCGGCAGAAGCTTAAAATCCTGGAAGACAACGCCTATTTTACGGCGCACGAAAGGAATCTCTTTTTCTTTAATTGCAGCGAGATCTTTATGATTGATTAAAATTTGTCCTTTTGTCGGTTTTTCTTCTCTGTATATCATTTTAATAAAAGTAGATTTACCCGCACCGCTCGGACCGACAACATACACAAACTCGCCGGGATGAATGTCAACAGAAATCCCATTAAGCGCTTTTACACCGTTCGGATAGGCTTTGTATACTTCCTTCATCTCTATCATGAAATCACCTAATCTTTTATATCATTTTATTTATCACACGGTCACACTCGTCGAATACATTCGACAATTTATGACCTATTCATTTGTAAAAAGATGAAAAATCTGAAACTTTTATTTTTCAACACACTTCATTATACGTCAAATTTAGACATAATACTATTACAGTTTCTTTTCATTCATATTGTCAGGGCATAAAAAAATCTTTGCCTGCGCTGCGGCAAAGATTTTTTTATCTTACTTTTTTTCCGACAGCCATTTGGCAATAACAGCGGCTTCTTTATCATTTACAAGCCCCTTCGGCATATTGCCCCGGCCGTTTTTAATAATGCTTTCAATTTTGTGTTCGTCGTATTTGCCTCCGACTTCTTGAAGATTAGGCCCTGATACACCTTCTAAATCTTTGCCGTGACAGCCTACGCAGCTTTGCTGATATAATTCTTCCCCTTCGGATGCAGAGGCTTCAGTCTTGCTGCCGGTGTCTGCCTTCTCTTCTTTTGCATCGTTTGAACCGCAGGCGGCCAACAGAACGGAAAGAGTAAGTCCAAGCAATAGTATCGATAACTTTGATTTCATGTTGAGAAGCACAACTCCTTTACGATCTCTACCATATTATAACCTCGTTTAAGCGCGTTTGAAACCCTCGCCCAATACCTCGCTCGCGTCCGCTACAATCACAAAAGCAGACTCATCAATCTGTTTGACGATTTGTTTCAATTTGGTGAATTCAGTTTGCCCAACCACGCACATTAAAATCGGGCGGTCATCGTCAGTATATCCGCCGACTGCGGAAATTTTCGTCACGCCTCTGTCGATTTTCTGTAAAACGGCTTCCTTGACTGCCTGCTCCTGCTTTGTAATAATAAGCGCCATTTTTGAACGATTAAAGCCGACTTGAACGACATCAATCGTTTTGCTGGACACAAAGACGCCAAGCATGGCATATAAGCCTTGCTCAATATTAAATACGATCATAGCCGTAATGACAATCAATCCGTCAATGATGGCAAGACACGTTCCCAATGACAGACCGGAGTACTTATGAATGATCTGTGCAGCCAAGGCGGTTCCGCCAGTCGAACCTTTCCCTAAATACACAATGCCAATTCCGACACCGATGCCGACGCCGCCAAAAATCGCCGCCAGAAGCTCATGATGGGTAGCCGGCTGAATATTTCTTGTCAAAAACACGACAAGCGGCAAAAAAACAGAACCCGCGAGCGTCTTAAGACCAAATTTTCCGCCAAGCAAAACGACACCGGCAATAAATAAAGGGATATTAATAATCCACTGCACATACGCTGCTTCAAAACCATATGACTGTAAAATTGTGCTGATTCCGCTGACACCGCCGGCGGCAATCTTATTTGGAAGCAAAAATACATTAAAGGACACGGCTGTAATTGCTGCTCCTATCAGTATGTATACATAATCCCGTAAAATCCGATATGTGTTATTCCGTATGTCCATCATATATCCTCCGTTTCTTCCATTGCTCTCCGATAGCATTTTAATCCTTCCCCGATCAGATGTAAATAACACCCAAATAAAGTGGTAATATGCTAAAGCAGCAGTGAAATCAAGGATATGAAGGAATGAAAAAACACACCTGAATATATCAGGTGTGTTTTGTGCTTATGAAAGCTTAGAACGCAGGTAGGCATCAATAAATGTATCAATGTCACCGTCCATTACCGCTTGAACGTTCCCCATTTCTGTATTGGTCCGATGGTCTTTTACCATGGAATACGGATGGAATACATAAGAGCGGATTTGGCTTCCCCAGCCGATTTCTTTTTGTTCACCGCGAATTTCATCCAGCTCTGCCTGCTGCTCTTCAATCCTGCGCTGATACAGCTTGGCCTTCAGCATTTTCATGGCTCTTTCACGGTTTTTAATTTGTGAGCGTTCTGTTTGGCACGTTACAACCACATTCGTCGGCAAGTGCGTAATCCGAACCGCTGAATCCGTCGTGTTGACGTGCTGCCCGCCCGCTCCGCTTGCACGGTACGTATCAACTTTAAGATCCTCCGTACGGATATCAATATCAATCTCGTCGTTAAATTCAGGCATGACTTCACAAGATACGAATGATGTATGACGGCGGCCTGAAGAATCAAACGGTGAAATTCGCACGAGACGATGGACACCTTTTTCCGCCTTGAGATAACCGTAGGCATTGTGTCCTTTGATCAGCAATGTGACTGACTTGATTCCCGCTTCATCACCCGGAAGGTAATCGAGCGTTTCCACCTTAAAGCCGCGGCGTTCTCCCCATCTGGTATACATTCTGAGAAGCATTGAGCCCCAGTCCTGTGATTCCGTACCGCCAGCACCAGGGTGCAGTTCTAAAATCGCGTTGTTTTTATCATACGGCTCACTGAGCAGAAGCTGAAGCTCAAACTCATTGAACTCTTTTGTTAATGATTTTAGTTCTTTTTCAAGTTCAAGCTGAAGGTCTGAGTCCGGCTCTTCTTTCAAAAGATCATGAGTCATTTGCAATTCTTCATGGGATTCATTCAATTTTTTATAGGAATTGACATAATCCTTTAAACCATTTGCTTCGTTGATGACCGTTTGGGCTTTCTGCTGATCGTTCCAGAATTCCGGATCAGCCATTTGTTCATCTAGCTCAGCAATGCGGGCCTCTTTTGATTCGAGGTCAAAGAGACCCCCTAAAGTCCGCTAAACGAGAAGCCATATTTTCGAGCTCTGCCCTGATTTCTGATAATTCCATTCCAATTCACCTCATTAAAAGATCCGCGGGCGCTCAAAGCGCCGCGGTCAAAAACTTGCCTGACTCGAACTATTCAGTCCGGCCGCAGCAATTTTTATATTTTTTTCCGCTTCCGCAGTGGCATGGTGCATTTCGGCCAATATCAACCACTTTACGAACCGGTGCTTTCTTCGCTTTTTTGCTTTCTTCGCCTTCTTGCGGCTGATGAGCCGTTGTCTGGCCTTGTACAACCTCTTCACGCTCAAGATTGTTTTCAATCTCGGCCTTCATCACAAATTTTGCGACCTCGTCCTCAATTGATTCAATCATATGCTCAAACATCGCAAAGCCTTCCATTTGATACTCACGCAGCGGGTTTGTTTGCGCGTAAGCACGAAGGTGAATCCCTTGACGGAGCTGATCCATCGCATCGATATGGTCCATCCATTTTGAATCGACGGCGCGAAGCACGATGACTTTCTCAAATTCACGCATTTGTTCTTCGCCGAATTTTTCTTCTTTTTCATCATATTTGGTCATGATGCGGTCCATGATGAGTTCATGCATTTCATCAGGTTCTTTGCCAAAGATATCACTCTTCTCAAGCGCGCCTTCGTCAAGGTAAGTCGTGTTGACAAGCTCCACAAGACCGTCAAGCTTCCACTCCTCTGGAAGTTCTTCTCTTGGTGTATAAGCCGCAATTGCCCGTTCGAGAGAAGATTTAATCATATTTTCAACGATTTCACGCAGGTTTTCAGAGTCGATAACTTCAAAGCGCTGCTTATAAATGACCTCGCGCTGCTGGCGAAGAACGTCATCATATTGCAGAAGCTGTTTACGTGAATCGAAGTTATTGCCTTCGACACGTTTTTGAGACGATTCAACCGCGCGGGACACCATTTTGCTTTGAATTGGAGTAGAATCGTCCATGCCAAAACGGTCAAGCATCGCCATTGTCCGCTCAGCTCCGAATCTGCGCATCAATTCATCTTCCATAGAAAGATAAAATTGGGTGATCCCCGGATCTCCTTGACGTCCGGAACGTCCTCGAAGCTGATTGTCAATCCGGCGTGATTCGTGTCGTTCTGTACCGATAACAGCGAGACCGCCAAGCTCTTTTACACCTTCGCCAAGCTTAATATCTGTTCCGCGCCCCGCCATGTTTGTCGCAATTGTAACTGCGCCTTTTTGGCCGGCCTCTTCAATGATCTGCGCTTCACGTTCATGGTTTTTGGCGTTTAATACTTGATGCGGAATCCCTTTGTTTTTCAAAAGCTTAGAAATCAATTCAGATGTTTCAACCGCAACCGTACCGACAAGAACAGGCTGTCCCGTCATGTAACGCTGTGCGACATCCTCCGCAACGGCCTTAAACTTTCCTTCCATCGTACGGTAAATTAAATCCGGACGATCGTCACGGACAACAGGCTGGTTAGTAGGAATCGTGACAACCTGCATGTTGTAGATGTTGCGGAACTCCTCTTCCTCTGTCTTAGCCGTACCCGTCATACCGGCAAGCTTTTCATACATCCGGAAGTAGTTTTGGAACGTAATCGTCGCCAAGGTCATGCTCTCATTTTGAATTTCAAGCCCTTCCTTCGCTTCAATCGCCTGGTGAAGCCCCTCACTGTAGCGGCGGCCTTTCATCAGACGTCCCGTAAAGGAATCAACAATAACAACCTGTCCGTCTTCCACTACATAGTCAACGTCCTTTTGCATCGCAACGTGAGCTTTTAAGGCCTGGTTGATATGGTGGTTGAGCGCGACATGCTTTACATCAAAGAGGTTATCGATGCCGAATGCTTTTTCCGCCTTCGTCATGCCTTCTTCAGTAAGCTGAACAGCTTTTGTTTTGATGTCATACGTGTAATCCTTCTCCGCTTTTAACGTACGGACAAACGCATTTGCCTGTACATACAGCTTAGTGGATTTTGCAGCTTGTCCAGAAATGATTAGCGGTGTTCTCGCTTCATCAATTAAAATAGAGTCAACTTCATCAATGACCGCAAAATGCAGCGGGCGCTGAACCATCTGCTCTTTATAAAGAACCATATTGTCACGCAAATAGTCGAAGCCAAGCTCGTTGTTTGTAGAGTAAGTAATGTCAGCGGCATAAGCTTCCCGTTTTTCATCCTTTGACATTGAGTTTAAATTCAAGCCGACAGTCAGACCGAGAAACTCGAAAATTTTCCCCATCTGCTCAGCGTCACGGCTTGCCAAGTATTCGTTGACAGTCACGACGTGTACGCCTTTACCTGTTAATGCATTTAAATAAACAGGCAGAGTAGAGGTTAACGTTTTCCCTTCCCCTGTTTTCATTTCCGCGATATTTCCGTCATGAAGCGCCACGCCCCCCATGAGCTGGACTTTGAACGGAAACATGCCGGTTACGCGGCGCGAAGCTTCCCGAACAACGGCGAATGCTTCAACAAGAAGATCATCAGTTGTCGCCCCTTTTTCAAGGCGCTCTTTAAATTCAATCGTTTTATGTTTCAGCTCCTCGTCGGAGAGATTTTCATAGTCTCCGCGAATTGCATCAATGTCGTTAGCTATTTTTTCGTATCTATTCAGCGTACGTTTTGTTGGATCAAACATTTTATTTAAAATTCCAAGCATTTATAACGCTCCTCTATCATCACATGCCTGTTTTTGCAGGCATGTATAAATAATTTACTAGTCCATGTATACCTCTCATTATCATATCATACCTTTTGTTATTTCCAAAGAATTTGCAAATAAGAAACAACAAAAACCTTCCGCGGACATTACGGAAGGCTTCTCTTCATTATTCAGTCGGTTCAATCAAGCCATATTTCCCATCATTTCGGCGGTACACGACATTTGTTAGGTTTGTTTCCGCATTTGTGAAAACAAAGAAATTATGGCCGAGCATATTCATTTGCAAGATCGCTTCTTCACTATCCATCGGCTTTAAATTAAAGCGCTTCTGACGGACAATGTCCAAGCTCTCATCCTCTTCAATTTCATCCTGAACCGCAATATCTGTATCAGAGTCAAGGCCGTTTGCCAATAAATGCTTCGGAGAGCCCTGCTCACGGAATTTACGGTTTACTTTCGTTTTATGCTTGCGGATTTGACGTTCCAGTTTGTTTGTAGCGAGATCAATTGCGTTGTACATATCCTCGTTATGCACCTCGGACCGAAGCGCCAGATCTGTCATCGGAATTGTAACCTCAACTTTAGACTCCTTGTCATTGTAAAACTTCAAGTTGACGTTCACATCAGCATTCACGCTATGGTCAAAATAACGCTCCAGCTTGCCGATCTTCTTCTCGACATGATCCTTTAACGCGGGTGTCACTTCAATATTTTCTCCTCTGATGTTATAGTTCATCAAAGAACGCCTCCCTTTTATTAAGGATATGTATCTATTTCTCCTTTACCCTGCACCAATCCTGCCAAAACGTAAACTTTTTGTGAAAATTCAGTGAAATTTGTCGATTTGTGTTTGTATTTCCTGCTGCATTGGCGGTTCGGAGGTATATGTATATGCTGATTAAAAGAAACAAATACCTCACACACGCCTAATTGATAACAAAAGGTTCCATACATTGGTGTATGGACAGCATCCATTTTCTATAATGATTCAGAAAATGTTCTTTTAAATACTCGCAGAACTCATGAGAGGGAAAAGAGAAAGAAACCAATTGATCAAACTCTGCAAAAATTTGGTCAAATGCTTTCACACAAATTTCAGCACAACGCGAATCCATAATAAAGAGAAGTGTGGAATGTGTTGAATCCAAATAAAAAAAGGCTTGGATCAGATCTTGATAGATCCGATCCCCTTCTGTTTTTGATAAATTCTGTTCAGCCTCTATCAAATAACATAGCCCTTCCTCAATAGTAAACAGAAGATGATAATAAGCTGATAAAAGCGTATAATCTTCAATGCTCTTCAAGGCACTCACCTATTTACGCTTGTCATAATATCTGCCGTCAATCGTAATGTTGTTATAAGGATTTAAATACGTTGTATGCATTGTACGTTTTCTTTTTACCTGCTGAAGTTCTGCTGCGATTGACTGCTTCAGTCTTCCCATTTCCTTCACAATAGCCTGGTCCCATTCCAAAACAAGCTTCATCTGCTTTTGTTCTTCCCTTGAAAGCGGCAGAGATATTTCCTGAATCAGTTCAGACCGTTTAGCCACAAAGTCTTCAATTTCCTTTAAAAGTTCATCGCTTTCGGGTGTTTGTTGTATGTGCGACAGCATACTCTGCGTTTCAGTGTACAGTTGATCTATGTTTTTCATGCGATTCCGCCTGATCCGTGCCGGTCCTTCCGTTCACTCTGAATGGCTTGTTTCCAAGCATCCCGAAAATCTGTTACATAGCCTTCAACCTCAGCCAGCATACTCATATCATTTTTGATATTTGCCTGTACCAATCTTCGATACATATAATCGTACATCGCACCCATGGAAGCGGAAAGCTCTATGTTGCGGTTAAGTGTAAAATTTAATTCTTGAATGATATTTTGCGCTTTAATCAGATTTTCATTTTTTCGTTGCATATCATCATTCTCAATGGCCTGAGAGGCAAGTCGTATAAATTTCAAACAGCCATTATACAGCATAAGCGTCAGTTCACCGGGTGTAGCGGTATTCACCGAATTTTGCTGATAGGCTGTATAAGGATTTTGGATCGCCATGTGTCATCCTCCAAATTACATTTATTGTGCAAGAAGCTGTGATAAATAGGACGATTGTTCGTTCATTTTTTGAATCGCAGAATCCATTGCACTGAATTTTGTATAGTAGCGGTTTTCTATCGAATTCAACCGATCCTGCATCTTGATAATATCAGTGCTGATCGTGTTTAAATTTTTACCGATTGAGTAGTTATTGGCGCCCATTGTAGAGTTACCGGCTTTTGCTTCGATACTTTTCACTGTACTTTTCAGCGTGTCACCGATGCGCTTCATAATCCCTTTATCACTATATGCGCTGCTGCTCGACCCGCTTGTAAATAAAGCTGCGACGCTTTTCGGATCTTCTTGTATTTTAGCTTTCAGTTTGTCTTCATTAATCTCTAGATGTCCCCGCAATTGGTAAGTACCTGAAGTCGAGATGCCAAATTCAGTTAATTGATAGGATTTCCCATCCGCATTTACTTGTGAATAAAAATCAGACCGCATTTGGTTCGTACCGGTGCTGATACTGCTATCATTTCTCAGCAAACCGCTTTTCGCCTTTGCTTCCCAGAGTTCTACTTCTTTATCGGACATTGCTTCTTTTTGTTCACTCGTCAGCGGCGTATAGTCTCTGTATTTTTCTTCCTGAAGCTTTCCATTCAGGCTGTCAACCAATTCATTGTATTTGTCTACAAACTCTTTAATTTGATTGTAAATCCCGTCAACATCAGTCGAAACAGCTGTCGTAACAGGACCAGATGCTGCAGTTGTATTTTTGATCGAATAGGTAACACCATTAACTGTAAAGTTGTTTGTCAGCTTCTCCATTTCAAAGCCGTTAATTGTGACTTTTGCATTTGTTCCTTCTTTGTAAGCAGTTAGCTTATTATCGGCGTCCAAAGAAAATCCAAGCTGGCCGGACATAAAGTCGGCTGAAGCAGAATTTGCCGCCTGTATGCTGCCGCCTGAACCTGTGGCTTTAGAAGAAAACGCAATCGTTTCCACATACGCGGTGCCGTTCCAAATTTTATCTTTAAATGCTGATACTCCGAGATCAGAGCTATTAAGTTTAGAAATCACATTATCAATTGTATCGGCGCTTGTCACACTGATGTTTACTGTCTTTGCCGTTGTCTCACCAGGCGCCACAACGTTAAATGCCAAATTATAATCGCCTTGCGTGTATCCCGTATAATTATTTGCTTTATACGTCGCCGCGGTTGCCAAGCTTGCTACTTCAACAGTAGAAGAAGAGTTTGGCGCACTTGCGTTTCCTGTAGCAGTTAACACAGATTCATCTGAGCTTTTCACCGTTTTGCTCTGATACGTACTCGGATATGTCAGCGTATTTTTAGACATATAATCTTGCAATTCTTTTATTTTTGTATTTACTTCACGATAGCTGTCACGCTGCCATTCAAGAGTCTGTTTTTTTTGTGTCAGCCTGTCAAGCGGCGCTTTTTCTGTCTTCATCAGCTTTGAGACGATATCATCTATATCCATTCCTGATGCCAGACCTGTTATTCTCGTGACCATTTCAAACCACTCCTAATCTACTTTTTTTCATCTACAAATAACCCAAGATATTCAGTCATAGCCGCATAAAAATCAAGCCATCGTTTTGGCGGAATTTCACGAATGACCTCATTTGTAGAGTCCTCTATTACCTTTACATAGTATTCATTTAACTTCTCATGAAGCTCAAACTTCAGGTGAACTTGCGAAGGTTCCAGCAGCTTGTTCATTTCCCCTACCATTTCGGAAAGGTTGGTATATGAAACTTGATGAGCAGGAACTTTATTCTCGTAATCTTTCTGATTATGTATTTGAGTATCATAACGATCCCAAACAGGTTGTAACGTAGTGAGCCTTTCAATGTTCAATTGATCATCCCCTATGCGCCAATCTAACGTTTATATCGACTAAATCGAGATAAGATTACACATATTTTTGGAAAAAATCTCTTCCGTTTTAAATTTCTTGTTTGGAAATACATTTATAATAAGTTAGTGGAGAATCCGGTTATTATATCATGAGTTAATGACAGCATGGAGAATGATTCGGAGTTAGACATATAAATAAAAGACCTTGGCAACGCCAAGGTCTTCTTTAAAATTAACGTAACAATTGAAGTACGTTTTGCGGCTGTTGGTTTGCTTGAGCAAGCATCGCTTGAGAAGCTTGAGAAAGAATGTTGTTCTTTGTGAACTCGCTCATTTCTTTCGCCATGTCAACGTCACGGATACGAGACTCAGCAGCTGTCAGGTTTTCACCAGAAGCGCTCAAGTTGTTGATTGTGTGCTCAAGACGGTTTTGTACCGCACCAAGTTTTGAACGTTGAGTTGAAACATTGTTAATAGCAGTATCAATCAAACCAAGCTGTGTATCAAATGCTGTTGCATCATCTTTGAATGCAGTAACATCGATAGCGTCAACTCCAAGTCCAGTTGCACTCATATCACCGATATTAACTGCAAGTTGCTGCCCTGCGTTTGCACCGATTTGGAATGTTAATTTATTAGTTGCAAAGTCGCCATTAAGGAGCTTCTTACCGTTAAATTCAGTTCTATCAGAGATACCTTTACTTCCACCTGTCATACCACCAATTTCTTCTTTCAAAGAATTGATCTCTTCTTGGATAGCACCTAAGTCAGTAGCGTCTTGAGTACCAGTATTGTTTGCTTGTACTGCAAGTTCACGAACACGTTGAAGGATAGAGTGAGTTTCAGTTAATGCACCCTCAGCTGTTTGGATAAGAGAGATTCCATCTTGAGAGTTTTTAGAAGCCATATCAAGACCTCTGATTTGTCCTCTCATTTTTTCAGAGATCGCAAGACCAGCTGCATCATCTCCCGCACGGTTGATACGAAGACCTGAAGAAAGCTTCTCCATGTTCTTTTGGCTAGCACCGTTGTTTGCGCCTAAACGGTTTAATGTGTTAAGTGCTGCGATATTGTGGTTAATTCTCATTGTTTTGTTCCTCCCTGAATATGTTTTTAGGCACGTCCTTGTGCCTCATTTTTATAACTGGCGGAGTCTTTTGCGTCTCCTCCCGGCTACATCATTAATATCGGATTGTCTCTGAATTTGTTAATACAAAAATAAAAAAATCCTCACTTTTTTTGTGAGGATAATGCGGAGATCACATCGCTGGATAACGCTGCAGCACGGTTATTTTCTTCCTGAATGGTCAAATAAATTTCTTTCCTGTGAATGTCGATATGTTTTGGGGCGTCAATTCCGAGTTTCACTTGATCACCCTCAACCGCAATGACTTTCACTTCAATATCAGCACCTATTTGAATCGCTTCGTTTATTTTCCGCGATAAAACTAGCATGATTCTCCTCCAATCAGATGCTTTGTCGTATATGAGGAGTCGTGTAAAACGACTTGCTTAGCCATCATGTTTTTGCGATTTACAATAATGGGAGCCAATAAATTGGCAGTAGATTTTTCGAATGGCTCAGCCATCGTCAAGATTGTCATGACTTCTACATCTTCAATATGATCGATATCCAAAAGTTCCGCAGTTGATTCATCAAGGTCAAACTCATAATTCTTAAAAAAGATGAACGGACTTACAACGATGAACGCAAGATTTTCCGAAGTGACGGACTGCAGCGCCACGAATGGAGAGTCTTTTGAAAGCGGAAGAATGACGAACTGTTTTTCCTCTATAAAGCCGGGAATCCCGTTTTCAAAAAGAATAATTTGCTCCTCTTTTACGTTCATTTGGCCATGGTATTTCGTATGAATGATCATTGTTCACGATCCTTTTCTGTTTACTTTTCTGATGATTCTTTTGGGTATTCTACATCTATATTTAAATCAGGGTATTGAAGCATGTCAACCTTAACGTCTCCCGGCGTATATTCAACAATTGGTTTTCGCGGTTCAGCCTCAATAACAGGTTTTCGCGGCGTAATCTGAATATCAAGCTGTGACGGGGTATATTGTATTTTCACCCTTGAAAGAGAAATAGCATAATTCTCACCTAATTGAATCTGATGCATCTCAGAGTTCCTCTTTGCTTGTGAAGCGATTGGGTTCCCCTTATTTTCAATTCTCATAAGCTCGGCCCCTTCTTCTGCTGTGCGGGCTATACCCTGCATTACATCCTCACGGCCTTGTTGGGCGGCTTCTTCAATCCGTTTGAATATATGTTTTCTGTCTAATTCTTCCCATGCTTGCGTCTGGTCAATCGTAAGTTTTCCAGGTGTCACCGATATTTCCATTTCCGCGTTTGGCTGCTGAATCTCAAGATCGGCTTGCGGCTGCTCCATTTTTAAATTGGCAGGCGTCGTTGTTAAACCAATTTTTCCTTGAACACTATGCATAATCAATCTGGGGATTTGCATCACTCTACCTCCCGAACTATAAAAAAAGCGAACTCCTGAGAGCCGCTTACTTTAAAAAGTCAATCAATGTAGGCTGAACAATTTGCGCATTTACAGACAGAGTAGCCCTGTGCACGCTTTGCTGCGCAATAAACTCTGTTATTACTTCTTCCAGTTCTACATCTTCATTGTCTGACAACACTTTTGTAGCTGTTTCTTCTTGAGCTGAAAGCCTTGTATTAACCAGTTCAAGACGATTATATCTCGCTCCAAGATCAGAACGTTCAGCGCTCATGCCGTCAGAAAATTGATCAATATCATCTAAAACGCTGTTCATCCCATCGACTGAACCTGAACTAAGCGCCTTCTCAAATGAGTCAAGCATTTCAAACACATTCTGTCCGCTTCCAGAAGTGCCACCAAAAGCTGACTTTGGATCTGAATTCACTTTCAATGTCATATTATTAGAAATATTGACATTGACATCAGCAGTATCAGAAATAGTATAAGTTCCGTCTCCGTTATCTGTAACCGGAGGCTTGTCTGAATTTGTGCCATTAAAGATATATCTGCCGTTCACTTGTGTATTAGCAATATTTAAAAGCTGGTCCTTTAACTGCTTCACTTCAACACCCATCGCTTGCCGCTCCGTTTCGCCGTTTGTATCATTTTGAGCTTGGACAGCTAAATCTCTGACCTTTGATAAGATGTCAATTCCTTCAGTAATGTTTGTTTCAGTGTTTTCGAGCCAGGTAAAGGCTTGAGAAGCATTGCTTTGATATTGCTGCACTTGAGACAATTGCGTATTATACTTTAAGCTTTTCATCGCTGATACAGGATCGTCGGAAGCTTTTGAGAATTTTTTTCCAGACGAAATCTGTGATTGAAGTTTATCCAGCTTTGAGTAGCTTGAACCGATATATCTCAATGAGTTTTGCTGAATCATACCTTGTGTTACTCTCATTTGATCTACCTACCTTCCTCCTACACCCATGCCATTGATCACTTTGTCGAGTATTTCGTCTTGTAAAGTCACCATTCTTGCGGCAGCATTGTATGCGTGTTGGAATTGAATCATATTCGTCATTTCTTCGTCTAAAGAAACTGCGCTCATTTGCTGGCGGTTTATGTCCGCGTCATTCAGCTGTGTTTCAGTATTAGACGACAAACGATTTGCTTCTTGTGCTTTAATTCCCAGCTCGCCAATCAGACCTGAATAGTAATCCAGCACACTTGTCTTTTTACCATTAATGGTTATATCACCTGTTAACACATTGGCTAGTTTTATTGCATTTGAATTATCGTTGGCTGCGCCAGTCAGTGAGAAAGCAATGTTCGCGCCGCTTGAATCTGATATGCTGGAAGCTACTTTAACCTTGCCTGCTGCTCCTTTTGCCGGTGCAGTTTCACCGCCGGTAAATTCAAAAAAGTCCCCGCCTTGTGCGCCGCTCTTGGTCAAACCATTCCGGTGCACCTCATTGAACGCTTTCGCGAATTCAAGTGCCATATTATCGAGGTCAGAAAGCATGTCAGGATATACGCCTTTTTCTTCGCCGTTTGCTGTTACATAACCGTAAGACTCTATAAATCCTAAAAGAGATCCCTTGCTATTGAATGACTCAGCCTGTACAGCAGTGTTCCCGATTGAGATACTAGATACTAAACCAGTTGCATTATCGTAGTTGGCTGCAAGTTCTGAAACCTCGTAATTTTCACCGTCCAAAACAGTTCCCAGCGACTGTTTATTTTTATCGAGGATTTCAATTGATACTGTTCCTTCAGCAGAAGCAAGTGCATTACCGCCTGATTTGTTATAGCTGACTTTAATATCAACCATTGAGGATAATTTATCAATCAGCAAATCCCGCTGATCATATAAACCATTTGGCAGAAGCCCCACCGGCTCTACTTGTGCAATTTGCTTATTTAAACTGTTTAATTGGGAAAGCACCGAATTGACATCCAACACAGTCGTATCTAGCTCTGCTTTTAAGTTTGATTGAACATTTGTAAGTGATTCAGAAAGATAATTAAACGTTTCTGCTAGAGCTTTTCCTTTTTCAGCGACAACAGAACGTGCACTGTCTTCGTTTGTATTATTCGATAATTCCTGCAAGGAATTCCAAAACGAATTAAGCACACTGTTTAAGCCGCTGCCGTCCGTCTCATTTAAGATGCCTTCCATTTGGGACAGAGCTTTGGCTTTCGTGTCGTAGTATCCAGCACTGTTGTTTTGAAGGCGGTACTGGTAATCAAGAAAGATATCTCTTATTCTCTCAACTGACTTCCCTTGAACTCCCGTACCCATTTGTCCAGCGGTTTTTTCAGCATTTTTTGATACAGCAGGGAAATAGTCAGTTGCTTCCAATGAGACACGCTGTCTTGTATAACCATCAGTATTGGCATTTGCCACGTTATTTGCCGTCGTGCTTAATGCTGCCTGCTGAGCGCTTAACGCCCGCCTTGCAGTTTCAAGCCCCATAAAGGTAGATGTCATATTCCAATTCCTTTCTGCTAAGCTTTTGAATCAAATAGTTTCATTCGGCTGCTCTTCGGAAGCTCAGCTTTAATTGATTTGCTGTAATTAAAGTTATTATCCTTAGGAACCAGCATATCGTAAGAAATAGAGATGAATTGCAGCGCATCTCTCGTCAGCTGCCTATTCATCTCGTTCACTTTTTTCAGATGTCCGAGAACGTTAGAAAGAGCTTCATACAGCTGTTCCAGCTCTTCCTTTTCACTGCCTGTAGTTTTGGCGATACATGCGGAAATAGTGTTATTTTCACTGTATCCGAGAAAGACGGAAGTTGCTTTGATCCGGTCCTCTTCTGTCTGTCCGATGGCTTGAATATATTTTTGCTCTTTTGTCAAAATGTTAGAAAGCTCTTTTGTTTTGCCGGCTTTGAGCGCTTCCGTCTTTTCCTCAGACAGCGTGAGCAGGTGCTCATGCAGAACGCAAAGTCGCTTCAATTGTTCGATAATTGGCTTTGCTGACATGGGCTTTCTCCTTTGTTATTGCTTTTTATAAAAATTAATCATGTTTTTCGCTATATGATTTGCGTCTACTTTGTATGATCCATTTTCAATTTGCGCTTTAAGCTGCGCAATTTTTTCCTGGCGTGAACCAGTGACTGCGTCGGATGCACTTTGCATTTCTTTAGCCTGGGATGAAATTTCAATTTTATCCTGAGGCTGTGCAGCAGTTTTTTGTACCGCTTGCTTATCATAATTTTTTTGGTATGGATTAACGGATTGTGTTCCAAATTGATTGATTTTCATAGGATTCCTCTCGCTTTCCGTTGCAGTCTTTAAACAATCTAACCCTTTTATCGACTGCGGTTTCAGTTAGTTTAGGGAATCAGCTGTTTTTGGTATTATAGGCATAGTATGTGTCTTTTTTACTATTTTCTCTCTCTGTTTTCAGCGTGTCCTCGTGATCCAAATGATCTATTTGAGCCTTTAAATCGGACTGACAGGCCTTGCAGAACTTGCCTTCCCGAATCGATGCCCCGCACCTTTCACAAGGGTATGCCAAATTAGGAAGATGAGCGATTTGAATGCGTTTCTGCCTGATGAATTTCAATATCAGCTCTTCTTCCACACCTGTTTCCTCGGTTACCCGGCTCAAAGTTGATTGCCGGTTTTCCTGTTTCCTTAAAAACTTATATACAATCTCAAATGATTTTTCTTCTTCCTTAATACACGCCTGACATATGGTTTGCAGCTTTGTTTTTAAAAACAAAGTATTGCATTTCGGACAATTCGCCAGTTCTCCCATCTTTATTTCTCCTTATTCGATAATATACCTGTGTTGATTTCTAATGATTATATCGGCATAAAAACAGAATCATTTAGCTTCTGATCAAGGTAAAGGATGCCACTGAAGCGGCTTTTCCTTTCTCTAATAAACAGCGCGCTGCAAAATGCAAAGTGGCGCCTGTTGTATAAAGATCGTCTATTAAAATGATATTCATACCTTTAACTGAGTTGTTTTTCGTGTCAAAAATGCGCGCTGAAAACAGGCGTTCCATTTTCTTTTTCTTTGACTGTTTCTCATTATTCAAGCGGATGAGGGGGCGGCGGATAGGCCGGTCTAAACATTCTGCCAAGAGCTGAGCCTGATTAAATCCGCGCTCTTCCTCCCGTTCCTTGCTCAGCGGAATTGGAACGAGAACAAAATGCTTATCGGGGTATACCTCTGAAAAGGTTGAAGAAAAGTCAGTTTTAAATGCATTTATGATTCCTGCATCTCCTCTAAATTTAAAACGGGAGAGCGTTTCTTTCATCATATCATTATATGTGTAAACTGAACGGTTTTGGCGGAGCAGCAAGCTGCGACTGATCCTCGATTTCCATGCCTCGCAATCCCTGCATACCGCAGGAACGGATTGAGGTCTGCCGCACAGGCTGCAGATATGTCCTGTGATTTTTTCAAATTTGCTTCTGCAGGAATGACAGACCTTTTCGTCAGGCTTTAATAAAAAAAGTGCTCTCCATGTAACAGCTTGAGAAAATTGCGAATCGCATAGCAGACAGATCAGTTTATGAACGCCCCCTCCTGCTTCGTTTGGCATAAATCGCTTGGATTCTCTGATACCACAGCAGCAGATTCAGCCAAAATAACAAGCATAGCCGTGTTTTTTTGTTTATCTACCATCTCCGCTTTCGAATATGCGATCTTTTTAAGATCAGTAACGTAGGATGGTCTAACTTTGTTTAAAGAAAGTGCCAATACATCGTTTTTGCATACCTCGCAAGTGCAGGTCATATGAAGCTGGTCCATATATCGGTCGAGCAGTTCTTTCATTACGATTTCTTTTGAATTGACAAGCATTTTTACAGCTCCTCATCATCGGTCATATGAGTATACTGTACCACGTTTTCAAATAATGGCTAGTATATTCATCCATTTTTGGCTGCCAAGTCATTCATTTCTTTTATATGCTTTTTTGCATCCAGCATACTCTTTGTTTTACCGTAGTGAAAGAAAATGACATCACCGCCAGCATGCTCTTTATGCCGACCTGTTCTTCCTGCGATTTGAACTAGTGCGCTTTCCGTAAAAATAGGCGATTCCGCCCCTAATATACCCGTTTGCACCTTTGGGACGGTGACGCCTCTTTCTAGTATTGTTGTTGTGAGTAAGAGATCAAGCTGGCCGTCTCTGAACTGCTGTACTTTTTCTTTTCTGCACTTGTCTTCTGCATGCACAGACGCGGTTCGGCAATGAACATCTTTAAAGCAGGCAGCTGCCTTTCCCAGAACAGAAACAGAGGGAACAAATAAAAAAACAGGCCTCCCTTCTTTCACATGAAACTCTATCCATCTTTTTACCGCTGACGGAATTTTGTTTCGGTTTAATTTCTTTTTCCAGTTTCCGCACCATACAAAGCGTGGTTCCGGAAGAGGTTTCTTATGGTATCTCGCTGGAATCCGAACTGAATGTAACTGTCCGTTCAATGTTTTTCTTTTTAATTCTTTTGGGGGCGTTGCACTTAAGTAAACAAGAGTGCTGTTTTTCTTTCTTGCTTTCTGAACAGCGAATTGAAGAGTTTGATCAGCAGAATACGGAAAGGCATCAACTTCATCAACGATCATGACATCGAATGCGTTTTTATAACGCAAAAGCTGATGTGTGGTGGAAATCATAAGCGGAGATATACGTCCTTTGTCCTCGCTTCCTCCGTAAAGCGCTGAAATGTCAGTGCCCTGAATGGCAGCCTTGAGTCTGGGAGCAAGCTCTAATACAACATCGGTGCGCGGTGTCGCAATGCAAACACGCAGTCCTTGGTTTAGCGCGGATTCTATACCAGGGAATAGCATCTCTGTTTTGCCAGCGCCGCAAACCGCCCAGATGAGAAGCTCTTCCTTTTTTGATATTGCCTCGATTAAGACATCGGCGGCCTTTTGCTGTCCGCTTGAGAGCTTGCCATCCCACGTCAGCTTGACAGGCAGCCAGTTCGCTTCATTCTCTTCTTTCCATGAATATAGAGGCACATTCTCACTCACCCTTCCCATCATGACACAGGAGCGGCAATACATCTGCTTCTTTCCAGATGAGTGATAAAAAGAAAAATACCGCTGATCATTTTGGCCGCATCTATTACACCTATATCCCCGTTTATTTATCGATATAGAGTTTTGAGCGGCGATATAGCCATTCCCGATATGCCATTCAATCAGCTCATCGGAAAATGGGAGTTCAGTTCTGAGCAGATGGCGGCTTTGAAGCGTCTGCTGCAATTCTTTTGAGAAAGAAACGTTCCTTACAGTCGGCAATCAGCATAACCCTCCTTCCTTTCGAGACAGTATGACTCAGTGAATATTTACTGTCCAGCAATCAAAATAAAAATATAAAAAAATCTCCGCTGCGAAAACGGAGATTTTTCGTTATTTATAACACCAGCAAATTCCTAGCGCCCCCTCACCCAAATGGGTGCCGATAACCGCGCCAAAATAACTGTTATAAAATTCAACATGAGGATATTTTTCAGAAAGCTCTTCGATGACTTTCGCCGCTTCTTCTTCTCGATTCGCGTGAATAACAGCAGCTCGCATAGGCAACCCTTTACGCGCATCTTCATCTAAAAGCTCATAAATTCGCGAAATCGCTTTTTTACGTGTCCGAATCTTTTCAAAAGGCACAATTACCTTATTGTCAAAATGAAGAATAGGCTTTACTTTTAGAAGACTCCCAATAAAGGCTTGGGCGCTGCTTAATCGTCCGCCCCGCTGAAGATGGGCTAAATCATCTACCATAAAATACGCCCGGACTGTTTTTTTCATTTCCTCCAGTTCTTTTATGATATCTTCCGGCGATGATACTCCATTTTTGATTAATTCAGCAGCCTTAAGAGCGTAAAAGCCCTGAGCCGAACAGCTGATCTCTGAGTCAAATGGATACACCTTAATGTTGTCGACCATTGTGTCGGCCGCTGCTGCACTGCTGAACGTACCGCTGATCCCGCTGGAAAGATGAATACTGATGACCGCATCATAAGACTTGCCAAGCTCTTCATACAAAGCAACCAGCTCGCCAATTGGCGGCTGAGAAGTCGTCGGAAGCGCTGCATGTTTTTTTACTTCATCGTAAAAGCTTTTCCAGTCCAGTTCGATTTCTTCACGATAAGTTTCTTCCCCAAAAACAACCTGGAGAGGGATCATGTGTATCTGATGTTGTTCTCGCATTTCTTTCGGAATATATGCTGTGCTGTCTGTTACTATTGCAATATTCATAGCTTCAATACCTGCCTTAATGCTTTATAAATCTATTGTAAGGGAAACACAAAATTAAAAAAAGACCTGCCTAGTAAAAGGCAAGTCTCATTTTATACTATCTCATTTCTACCCAGCCATTTTTAATAGCGACCACAACGGCTTGCGTCCGGTCGTTCACATTCATTTTTTGCAAGATATTACTCACATGGTTTTTCACGGTTTTCTCACTGATAAACAATGATTCGCCAATACCGCGGTTGCTTTTTCCGTCTGCAAGCATCTGCAGCACTTCACATTCCCGCCTAGTTAAAATATGTAATGGTCTGCGGATTTCAGGGTATACCTCATGCTGAGGGTGTGCAGAAACTCCGCTTGTTGCAAGGCGGCGGAATTCGTTAACGAGGTTGTGGGTAACCTTCGGATGAAGGTAAGAACCGCCCTCGGCAACTACTTTTACCGCTTCAATTAATGTATCAGCATCCATCTCTTTCAGCAGATAACCTCTTGCGCCTGTTTTCAGGGCATGTGTTACATAATTTTCGTCATCGTGAATTGATAGAATAATTACTTTAGATTCAGGATACAGCTCTACAAGCTGTTTTGTAGCTTCCACACCATTTACGTTTGGCATATTGATATCCATGATCACAACATCAGGATGATAGTGCTCGACAATACGAGCCGCTTCGTCTCCATCGTCACCTTCTGCTACCACTTCAAAGGTAGGTTCAAAATCCAATATCCGTTTTACACCTTCACGAAATAACTGATGGTCGTCGATAATAACAATGTTTACTTTAGTCACAAGCCACGCCTCCTTGTATTATTGTTCTATATACTCTAGCTTTCGGTCAATATGCCTTTTGGCTCTATTTTACAAATCATAGTCAAAGAGATAACGGAACCTTGATCATAATAAATGTCCCAAGACCTATTTTCGAATCTATTGTCATGGTTCCTTCCAATAAATCTACTCTTTCCTTCATGCCCAGCAAGCCGAATGATTTGTTTTTCTTCTCTTTCGCTTCCTTCAGGTCGAACCCTTTGCCGTTATCTTTTATCATTAAAATCACAAAATCCTTTGTGATCTCAACTTTGACTGTAATTTCTTCAGATTCAGAATGCTTTAGCGCATTAGACACAGCTTCCTGTGCGAGTCTGAAGAGCGCAACTTCAAACTGAGGCGCTAACCGCTTATCCTCTGTTTCACCAATGCACTGAAAATGTATTTTGACCTGCCCGTTATATTCCTCGGTTGTATATAGATATTTTCTTAAAGTTGGAATCAGGCCGAGGTCATCAAGGGCCATCGGTCTTAAATCATATATAATCCTTCTCACTTCGTAAAGGGCATTCCGCACATTTTGACGGAGATTTTTAATTTCTTGGAAACCGTCCTCAGTGCCCCTGTCACGGAAAATCCGCTCGATTAATTCCGATCGCATCATAACATTTGCCAGCATTTGAGCAGGCCCGTCATGTATTTCTCTTGAGACTCTTTTTCGCTCTTCTTCCTGTGCCTCAATAATTCTTAAGCCGAAATCCTGTTTTGCCTGAGCATCGGCAAGAAGCAGCCCGACCTCACGCAAATCTTGATTCAAGTAGTTGAGCACAACTGTAATTTGACTTACTAACGATTCAGACCGCTCAATGATTTCCTGAAGGCCTAACAATCTTCGCTCTAAATCATCCCGGCGTTCGCGCAGCTGCTTCTCGCGCTGCTGAATCATCGTCAATTCTACCTGCAGCTTATGGGCTTTTTCGTACGCGTTGCGAATTTCTTCTTCACTGAATCTATGAAAATTGCGGCTGACCTCGGATAAACGGTTTCGCGCATGGCGGGTCTGCACTTCAAGCTTATCGCCAAGCTCGATCACTTCATACACCTGCTGTTTAATTTGCTTCAGTTCTTCAACCAGCTGTTCATACTGCTGGCGTGACTGCTCCCCGATTTGAAAAACCTCGTCCTTGCTCCCGTCAACGGTTTTCAGCATCTTCATCAAAATAGAATCCAGCACTTCGGAATCCATCTTTGTTTTATTCATAATTTCCCTCCGTCACGGCGTTGTCATATATTTTTATTATAAATGTAATTGATCTGCAAATTGTGTCGAATTATAATGAAAGAATGCGTATATTCTAGAAAAAAACAATTTTATGTTCCATCTATTCTTTATGATAACAAAATACGCACAAAAATTCTAAAGACTGTACAAATTTGTATAGGCAGTCTTTTATGCTTAGCAGGAGGGTCAGCAAGCATGCTGCACAGCTATTTTACTGTGAAAGAAGCAGGAGAACACGAGATTGTTATAGAAAAATCGCGTTTCATCTGTCATTTAAGCCGTGTTTCTACCGAACAAGAGGCACAGGAATTCATACAGAAAATAAAGAAACAGCACTGGAATGCGACTCATAATTGCTCGGCTTACGTAATTGGCGAGAACGATCATATACAAAAAGCCAATGACGATGGAGAACCAAGCGGTACAGCGGGAGTACCGATGCTCGAGGTATTAAAAAAACGCGGACTTAAGGATACTTGCGCCGTCGTTACACGATACTTCGGAGGCATTAAACTTGGGGCCGGCGGATTAATTCGCGCTTATGGGAAATCAGTGTCTGAAGGATTAAATCATATAGGTGTTGTCGAACGGAAGCTTATGCGGATTATGCATACTTCCGCAGATTACACATGGCTTGGCAAGATTGAAAATGAGTTAAGGGAATCACAATTTCTGTTAAAGGAAATCCATTATGCCGAAAATGTTGAATTTGAAACCTATGTGGAAGAAAAAGAAACAAACGCATTTTCTGAGTGGATGACAGAACTGACAAATGGAAAGAGTGATATTAAAGAGGGAGAGTTGACGTATCTTGAAAAAGCCGTCAATCATATAAAGGAGACTGAATAATGGCTGAACGCGTTAGAGTGCGTGTACGTAAAAAGAAAAAGAGCAAACGCAGGAAAATTTTAAAAAGAATGATGTTATTGTTCGCCCTTGCATTATTGGTAGTTGTAGGGCTTGGAGGATATAAACTTTATAAGACCATTAACGCTGCGGATGATTCATACGATGCCCTTTCCCGCGGAGATAAATCAAATCTGCGCAGCAAAGTTGTAGATATGAAGAAAAAACCGTTTTCTATTTTATTTATGGGGATAGAGGATTACGCAACCAAAGGGCAAAAAGGGAGATCCGATTCTCTTATTGTCGTTACCCTTGATCCAAAAAATAAAACCATGAAAATGCTGAGCATTCCGCGTGATACACGTGTGCAGCTAGCCGGTGACACAACCGGAAGCAAAACAAAGATTAACGCCGCTTTCAGCAAAGGCGGAAAAGATGAGACAGTCGAAACCGTTGAACACTTCTTGCAAATTCCAATCGATAAATATGTCACAGTCGATTTTGACGGATTTAAAGATGTAATTAATGAAGTTGGCGGCATCGATGTAGATGTACCTTTTGATTTCGATGAAAAAAGCGACGTTGATGAAAGCAAACGGATCTACTTCAAAAAAGGCGAAATGCACTTAAACGGCGAAGAAGCCTTGGCGTATGCCCGTATGAGAAAACAGGATAAACGCGGAGACTTCGGGCGTAATGACAGACAAAAACAAATCTTAAATGCGTTGATTGACCAAATGTCAAGCGCAAGCAACATTGCTAAGATTGATAAAATCGCAGAAAAAGCCAGCGAAAACGTCGAAACCAATATTCGCATTACAGAAGGTTTAGCGCTGCAGCAGATTTACAGCGGCTTTACCAGCAAGAAAATCGACACGTTGAGCATTACAGGTTCTGATTTGTATTTAGGCTTAGGGGCTAAAAAAACGTATTACTTTGAACCGGATGCCACAAATCTGGAGAAAGTCAAAAAAACGCTCCAAGAGCATTTACATTATAAACCAGAAGAAAGCAGCACTGACAGCACGACCTCAGACAGCTATGGCACTGACAGTTCTGGTACAAATGAAAGCACAACAACTGACGGTTCAACGAGCGGAAGCAGCTATTCGAATGACAGCAGCACAAGCTCAAACAGTACAACGAATTCAACCACTGATTCATCCTATTAAAAAATGCCCGATCCTTTAGAGGATCGGGCATTTTTGCGCACAAAAAAACTCCGGCTCACTAGCCGGAGTTTTTTAATTTCTTTTCACGAGCCGTTTATAAAATTTTGTAAACGGCTTAAATTTTTCATTCACGAGTCCTGTCACTTCTGCTATGATCTGCATAAAAATGACTAAAACGAAGATAATAAACAAAGAAAGCCAAATTGTGGCACTTTTGAGTACAATTGCACTAATGCTGAAAATAAAGCCAATCAGATAAATAACAAGGACCGACATCCGATGTGAAAGGCCAAAGGCCATCAGCCTATGGTGGATATGCGACTTATCGGGTGCCGAAATCGGCTGTTTGTTTAATATTCTTCTGATGATCGCAAATGTTGTATCAAAAATTGGTACGCCTAATATGATAATCGGGATAACGATACTGAACAATGTTACGCTTTTATACAGGCCTAATAATGAAAGAATCGAAATACAATACCCTAAAAAAAGTGATCCTGTATCACCCATAAAGATTTTTGCCGGGTGAAAGTTGTAAAACAAAAATCCGAGCGTGCTGGCGATGACAACCAATGAAAGTGACAGAATCAGCACTTTTCCGCCGGATAGCGCCATAACGGCGATCGTTGACAGGCCGATAACTGACAGACCGGCTGCAAGGCCATCCAATCCGTCAATCAGGTTAATCGCGTTTGTAATGCCGACAATCCATAATACTGTCAGCGGATAAGCCATCCACCCTAACTCAAATCGTTCTGCTAAAAAAGGAACTGAGAAAAAGTCCATTTTTAAGCCGGTGCTTACAATCATGATGGCTACACCTAGCTGGACCAAAAACTTAACTTTCGCACTTAATTGAAATTTATCGTCAAGAATACCTAACACAATAATGATGAATGCTCCGGCCGTAATGGCCGTCATTCTTGTTTCTGTGTATATGCCAGATGCAAGCACACCTGCTACCACACCGATAAATATGGCCAGCCCGCCCATCCGGGGCATGATTTTGTCATGTACTTTTCGATTGCTGGGCTGGTCAACTGCACCTATTTTAATCGCAATCCTTTTTACGATTGGGGTTATGATTAAAACTGTCAGCAGCGAGACAATAAACGCAACAACAATGCGAATCATGCGTTCGTCAAGCATAAAGAAGTCTCCTTTGGAATTAAATGAAGTCTTTATTTATATAGAGAACCGTTCCTTCCATTATACCTTCTCCTTAGTTATTATAACAAGCTTCATCAAAAAGAAACACGTATTATCAAAAAACGCGCATCCCAATTTATAGGACTACGCATGTTTTTGAATCCCTGTATACTTCATAATTTGTTTAAATAAGCAATCCCAATCTTGCGTGCGGGCAATGTTTCGGCGCATTTCTTTATAGGTTTCGTCTTCGTTTTGTCCAAGAACTTTTTCACACGCAGCTATAAAATCAATTGGATGATCACCTTCTACATATTCGTACACATACGGCTTTTGCATTTTTGAGGTTGATGGAAGATTAGAACCGACAACAGGTTTTCCTGCCGCTAAAAATTCAAATAGTTTCAGCGGAAACACAGCTTGATTATACGATGAGTTTTTATATGGCATGATGCCAATGTCAATAAGCTCCATATAATGAGGGACATCCTTTGGATCTGCCGGACCGGTCCATATGACATTAGGAAGCCTCAGCAGCTCTTGAAACGAAACGTCGCCGTTCGTGGCATCCGGACCGACCCACAAAAATGTCCAATCAGGCTTTTGCAGTGCGGCTTCTTCAATCATTTTAAAATCGAGCTTCGGTTTAATCCCGCCGATAAAGCCTAATACCGTTCCTTCTCTTCCCTGTAATATGCTGCGATCGGGAACCGCTTTATTTGCAGAAAAAAGCTCGTATTCAACGCCGTTTTCGACAGTATGCACCTTTTCTCGTCCCGCAGTCAGTTTTTTGTTTACTTCCTTGTGAAGATAATCCGAGGAACAGGTAATGGAATCTGCACGATGTATAATTCTCAGTTCCGCTGATTTAATGACTTTTCGCCGGAACTCAGACAGCAGATTTGATCGGCCGCTGATCGGCGCCGCCCATAAGTCACTGCAATCATAAATGACCTGATCCCAAGGATGCAGCGATGACAGCAGCGGGAATCCCGGGAACGTGTACCATAAACAGCAGCGTTCACCGTTTGCAGCCGCAAGCTCATCAAGTAATGGCGAGAGCTTATGCCTGTAAAAGACATCTGTATACCGTCCGAAACGAAACATTTTTTTCTCCAGCAGGTCTTTGACAGCAAATTGCCTGATGCCTAAATGGACTTCTTGAAATCCTTTCACCTGAGTACGCGGAGCCGGACATACCCAAATCACTTCCTTCGTTTCCTCCTGAGCTGCTAGAAACTCCGCGAGCCGGTGCCTTCTGTATCTTAATTGGTCTTTTCCCCATTCAGCAGTGGCAACGATGACATGAGTGATCGCTTCTTTTGTTTCCACCTTCATCACCTTTTCTCTCTGTTTGCGGCTATAGTCTTTTTTTCACCGCGTTTTTTGCATATTGAACAAAACACCACGTTGCTTTGATGAAATGAAGACGTTCAATCTCCCTGTAGACAAACCACGTTTTTTTCGCAGCCTTCCATTTGTTGCTCGATATCGAATTGCCTACAAGCCGATATTCAGCCAGGCATTCATTCATTCCATAAGCGGTAAATCCTTTTTTCAAAAGAGACAGCCATGTAGCCAAGTCCTGCCTCGTTCTGATATTCGGCATTTGGATCTGCCCCGTTTGCTCCCTGTCAATCATCACTGTCAAGCAGCCGATAATCGTATTTTTCAAGGCGTCATCATACGTCAGGCTTTCAGGGGCATGAATATATTTATCGAGCGGGGTCCCGTCCTGCTCTATTAAGCTGTAGCCTGTGAAAGAAAACGCACAAGAACGCTCCGTCATAAAATCGAGCTGCTTTTCCAGTTTGTCTTTTTTCCATTTATCATCACTGTCCAAAAATGCGACATAACGCCCTTGAGCACGCTCCAATGCTTTGTTTCTCGCAACTGCGGCTCCGCTGTTCTCCTCCAGACAAATCACATGAATTCTTTCATCTAACTTTTCATACTGCTGTAAAATGTCTCCTGTGCCATCTGTTGAACAATCATCCACGATAATCATTTCCCATTGAGAATGGCTCTGTTCTAACACTGACTGTATCGTGTCTTCAATATAGTCATGCGCATTATAAGAAGGCGTAATGACAGATACGAGAGGTTTCCAATTGGTCATGATCACATCTCCATCGTATGATTTTAAAAGAATTCCCTGAAAAATTCAGGAATGACAACGAACATAAAGGCAATCGCAAGTCCGATCATAACGCCGAGAACCGCTTTCTTTTTCGGAGATAATCCGCCGCCTGCTGTCTCACTTACCGTTTCAGAATCAGTGACACTCGCCGCTTTCAAGTTAAGCTGTGTGTTTTTAAGTTCATACAAAAATCTCTCTTTATCGACTTTGGAATCCTCGCTAACCTTCTCGCCTTCAAGCGCGTCTATGCTGCGGCGGATGACGGCTTCTCTTTCTGTGTACAGTTTTTGATCGTTTTTGAGAAAGGCTGAGGAAATGGCATTTAGGACGGCTTCCGTTCTATCCTTATCCTCGTCGCTATAGCTCAAGGTCAGTAAAGATTTAGATTCTGTTTTGATAGTGAGATTTTCTTTGATCTCTGCCAACTCTTCTTCCTTTTCGTCAGGAAGCGCCTCCTTCAAAAAAGAGTCGCTCTTGAGCAGAAGCGGAATTTCCTCTGTGCTGTTATAAACCGGATGATCATAGCTTCCCACAGCCAAAGTGTCCTCAGCAGTATAGCTCTGTTGATCAGCAATTTGTGTCGGCAGGATATACCCCGCAGCACCTAATATAATGGGCACTGCTATGATCCAAATGATATTTTTTTTAATGCGCCGGGCTATTCTTATCAATATATCGTTCATATAAGTCTCCCTGCTTTTTGTAGTCTGTTTATCTGTACATCGGTTCAGGCATCTGTCTGGATCGCCTTAACACATTCACAGCGGCAATGACGAGCGCCAGGAATACCCAGTGGAAAAATAAATTTGAAACAGAACTTGGGCTGATACTGGATACAAGGAAACTGACCAGAGCGGTAATAAGCCCTTCTGTGATCAGTTTTGACTGATTTTCTAATTTTCTTTCATAAAATTTGCAAAGCACCCATATGAGGTAGGCATAAACCGTCACATATCCCAGCATGATGAACAAGCCAAAGTTAGCAAGAATTTCGACGAGCCAGTTGTGCACCTCTGCCACATTGTCAGTATCATATAAAGCGTGGTGCTCAAGATAATAGGATACATTCCCCGCTCCGACTCCGAATCCGTATGAATCAAGGAAAAAATGCCATGCGTTTTTCAGCAGATTGGCACGGGCCACATTTGATGGAAGCCTGTCTTGAAATGAATGCAGCGTCTGCGGGGCCAGAAACAGCTCCCAAAGCTTTGAATACATTCTGCTGGCGAAAAGGACGGCAAAAATGACAATGCCCGCCGCTGACAGCCAGACGGCCATTTTCTTTAAGATAGGCGGCAATACAATGAAGATATAGACAGCAACACCTGCAAAAATCCCCAGAAGACTGGCTCTTGAACCAGTAGCAAAAATTAAATACAACGCGCATAGCGAGAGCACAAGGCCAATCGCCTTAAGGTATCCGTTCTTTATATTTTTGACCATCGTGATGTAAAAAAAGAAGCTGATCGATAAAAAGGTCGCAAAGTCATTTTGATTAAAAAAGACCGATGTCGGATAATGCTGCTTATATTCCGGCCCGCTGTACAGCGTGGAACTCGCAAGATGATGGTGGGTGATATGATTGTAAAAACCAATGACCATAAGGAATACCGTCATCACCAGCCAAATGGAATAAACAATCATCAGCCGCTCCATTTTTTGCACGTACATGACAATGAGGTAAATGAAGAAGATTCCCATTGCCAATAAGGCCAAGTATTTAAGGCCGGCTGTTACCGACTTGGCCCACAGCAGAGAAACAAGGCCGTATATAAACCAAAAGGCGAAAAAGAGCAATATCCCTTTCACTTGCAGCCCATTCCATCTTTCAATATGTGTTCGATTCCGAACCATACCGATCACATGCAGGCACCCAGCTGCAATGAGCAGAAGCCTGTAAAGGAATAAACTGAAAAAACCGAGATGAATGGCGAAAAATGCATTATTTAAAAAAGTGCAGGCGATCAACATATAGATGACAGCCATAAAGAGCTGTTCTTTTGTTGTAAATGCAGTGGCAAGCGTCAGCGCAAACAGACCGATTGCCAACACCGCAAGCAGGGCAGCCATCTGCATGAAACCTATATCTTGACGGATGGCTCCCAGCAATAGGAGAACTCCAAATATAGCTGCGGCCAGTAACGCAAGCGTGTGGACCGCCGAACGTTTGATACTCACATGTTTAACCCCTTTCCTGATGTTTCAGGAGCCGGCGGCCGAGCCTAGCAGCCAGCAGCTTCAACCAAGTAACACATTTTCTTTTTATAAATTGACGCTCCCCAAGTCTTTAGCCATTTCCTCGAGCGGCAAGCCCGGAAAATACTTGTCAGAAGGTTCCGTTCCCCGAACAGCAGGACGGCCGATAGAATGGTAAATGTATCCGGCGGCCTGCATCTCTTCAAGTGAAAATAAATTTCTGCCGTCGATGATGATTGGCTGCTTTAGGAGGGCATTCACTTTTACAAGCTCCATTTTTTTCACTTCCGGCCAATCCGTTAAAATGAGGCATGCATCTGTCTCCTCAATCGCAGCATACACATCTGTGTAATACTCGGCCTGTTCGCCAAGAATCGCGGAAGCTTCAGGGATAGCAATCGGATCGTACGCTTTTACATGTGCGCCCAGCTGATGCAGCATCGGGATAATATCAAGAGCTGGAGCGGACCTCACATCGTTTGTATTTGGCTTGAAGGCCAATCCGAGAACGGAAATCGTTCTTCCTTTGATGCTCCCCATCACAGTTAAGAGCTTATCTACAATGTGGACGCGCTGCTTTTCGTTCGTTTCAATGACAGCCTCGATAAGCTTAAACGGGTATCCGGCTGATTTTGCGATGTGAAGCAGCGCGGTCGTATCCTTTGGGAAACAAGATCCGCCAAACCCAATACCCGCTTTCAGAAACTTTCTGCCGATACGGCTGTCTAGCCCAACGCCATCAGCAACTTTTGAAACGTCTGCGCCGACTCGCTCACAAATGTTTGCAATATCGTTAATAAAAGAAATCTTTGTCGCCAGAAACGCATTCGCGGCGTATTTAATCATTTCTGCACTTTCTACGTTTGTTTTAATGACAGGAGCGCGGAAAGGCTGATGCAGATCCTCAATGATGGCGGCGGCCTTATGGCTTGTTGAGCCAATCACAGCACGCTCCATATTCATCGTGTCATGAATCGCTGAGCCTTCCCGAAGGAATTCAGGGTTAGACACAACATCAAATGAGTATCTTCCCTTTGAGGCTTTTTGAACGATAGATTGAACCAGTTTCCCTGTTCCGACTGGGACTGTGCTTTTATTTACGATCACTTTGTAGCCGTTAAGATGCTCGCCGATCGTTTTCGCCGCTGATTTCACGTACGTTAAATCAGCTTCACCTGTTTTGGACATCGGCGTTCCGACTGCAATATAAATAATGTCTGACGCCCGAATAGCGGACGGAATGTCGTTAGTAAAGGACAGACGCTGATCGAGCACATTTTTTTCAACTAAGTCTGCAAGCCCTGGCTCATATATGGGGATTACCCCATTTTTCAGGCTTCTGATTTTTGATTCATCGATATCACAGCAAACCACTTTATTGCCGATCTCCGCAAAGCAAGTGCCTGACACGAGTCCTACATAACCTGTTCCAATGACAGCTATTTTTTTCACAGCGCTCATCCCTCTCCTGTAAAATGAACTTCTTATTTATATTGGTCGCAGTTTCTTCCGATTAAACGGTCGTTTTCATGACCGTCTGATACTGATCATGCAGGATCTTGGCATTTCTTCCGGCATCGAATTGAGCCTGCACGATTCTATACAAATCATCTGCTACTTCCGGTTTCCATATTTGCTCATGTTCGTACAGAGTGATCGCTTCTGCCAAGGCTTGAGCGGATTTCGGTTTTATCAGCAGATGCCGGTGCTTTCCGAATAGCGATGCCACACCGCCAACATTTGTGCAGATGACAGGAACCTTTAAGGCCAGCGCCTCAATCACGACAGTCGGCATCCCCTCACTGTAAGAAGGAAGCACGAACATGTCTGCCGCAAGTAAAAAGTCTCTTACCATATGATTGGGCACTTGGCCTGTGACGATATGTCCTTTCTGAATCAGCATTGATTTCGCAGGACCATCCCCGACAAAGACTGCCTTAGGAGGTGCCTTCAGCGATTCGATGGCCTCAGACAGTTCAAAAATGCCTTTCTCCCTGACGAGCCGCCCCACGTAGACCGCCAGACGCTGATCGAGCGGAAGCCCGAGTTTTTTTCTGATTTCTTCTTTTGTCTGCTCATTCTCCTGAAAACGGCTGAGCTGTATACCGATTGGCAAAACCGAGCTGTCAAAGCCGGAAAGCTTTTTGGTTTCTTCCTGAAGCTTGCGGCTGACTGCTAAAACGGCTGACGCGGAACCTACCGCACGATTGAAAGCTTTAAACGCCCCTTTACTGTAATGCGGATAGACATTCACATCACTGCCGTGCAAGGTCAGGACATAAGGAATACGTTCTGACTCCGATACAACTGCTGCGGCTCCGCCCGATGGCATAGCAAAATGCGCATGAATCAGATTCGGGTGTAAGTCGCGGTGTTTCATCGTTTTTAAAATCGATGATGCGATTCTCCGGTGAGGCTGCGCCCACTTCAGCTGTCCGGGAACGGCCCGATAGAATGGCCGGTATACCGGTATCCCCTTCCTCATCTCGTACTCCGGTCTGGCATCCTTTTTTCGATATGCCTTTTTCAGCATGCGGACAGGAGCTGAATGAAAAGGCCTTGGGCATATCACGGTGATATCCAGCCCGAGTTTTTGCAGCTCTTGCACCTGTGTCTCATGAAACACACCTTCACCGGGTTTTAGACTGCTCGGATATACGCTTGTGATCCACAAAATCTTCATGACAAACGCCCTTTTCTTAGTAGTTTGCTTTTCGTTTGAGGGTACGCTTTTACCAACAGAAAGAGATAACACAGCGCCCCGGCCGCCACTGAAATGGCCAGCCGCATTTCTGCCTGCAGACTAAAGTGTTCTGTACCTAGGCTTACACCAAACGCGATGACGGCCATCACGGCTGTGATCAGAAACGGCTTCATAATCGACTGGAAATAAGCCGAAAGATGAAGCTTGATGACATATGCCAGAAGCCAGCGCCCAATCAGGAAATTGAAAACGCTGATGACGGCATATACCCATGCGACTGTCAGCAGGCTTCCCGTTTGAACCGCTGCAAACAGTGACAATCCGTACAGCAGCAGCACACCGGAATCCCAATAAAATGCTAAGTCCGCTCTTCCTTTAGCAAGAAGCACAGAGCCATTTGGATTCATGAGCACTCTTAGTATCCCGACAATGGCCAAAACATTTAGGACCGGGACAGCAGCAAGCCATTTTTCCCCGAAAACCGCTGTGATAAAGGCGTCTGACACAGATACGAGACCGATTAACAGCGGAAACGAGACAAGCGCAAGCATTTTTGTCATATTCAGAAAGCCTTCTCTGATCGCGCTGTTTTCATATTTGTTTTTTGCGAAAACAGGGAACGCCACCCGTGTCACAATCGGATTGATCTTCAAAACCGGAATGGTGACAATCTGGTAAGCAAGGTTATAAATCCCCAATGCTTCAGCACCGATAAACCGGCCGATCAAAATCATATCGATATTCGCTCCCAGCCTGTTCACAAGACGGGATGAAAGCTGAAAGGCACCAAAGGAAAAGAACTCCTTCATTCCCCTCAAATCAAAAACAAACACGGGGCGCCATTTTTTCCGGTATACGGCCCAATACAAAATCCCTTTACTGGACTGCAGCAGCACTTGAGAAATGACGTACGCCAAAATCGCATCCATCATAAAAACCGCTATTGCTAAATATCCGAATGACAATGCATTTGAAAAAATCTCAATTTTGCTTAACGTATTAAAATGCAGCTGCTTTTGCAGCATATACTGATATTGCTGTCCGATTGGTGCGATCAAAAACATAATTGCTAAAATCCGAATCAGAAACACCAGCTCTTCCCTTTGATAAAATCCCGCAATAAAGGGACTGCTCACATATAAAAGAACAAACAGCAAAACGCCGGTCATGATATTAAGCCAATACAATGTTGACAGCTGGCGCTCCGTCGCGTCATCTCTCTGAATTAACGCTGCGCCAAAGCCCATATCAAGCACAATCTGGGCGAATACTGTAACGGTCGTGATCATGCCGACGAGCCCAAATTCAGTTAAGGTCATCATATTTCCTAGCAAAGCAAACTGAACGATTTGTATGATCGTAATACACATGGTTGAAATACTTGTCCACTTTGCGCCGCTCATGATTTGTTTTGTAATACTTGGCATCATATTCCCTACTTCTTTTTAAGCTCAGACAGATGGCAAATGCAGGAATCCCATTTTATCTCGCACCATCACCTGTCCAGACAACTTTACAAGTTTTTAACATAATTTTAAATTCTAAAGTGAAAGTCAGATTGCGAATGTAATATAAATCAAATATCAGCTTTTCCTTCGGCGTCATATCGTAACCGCCGTTCACCTGAGCCCAGCCGCTCAATCCCGGTTTAACAGCCAGACGCTGTGCAAAGCCTGGAATCTCATTCTGGAATTTTTCCGTAAACACTGGACGTTCCGGACGCGGGCCAATCATACTCATATCGCCTTTCAGCACATTAAAAAGCTGAGGAAGCTCGTCAATTCTCGTTCTTCTGATAAAAGCTCCGATCCTTGTCACCCGCGGATCTTGCTTCTGCGCCCAAACCGCACCAGACTTCTCGGCATCTATTTTCATGGAACGGAGCTTATAAAGCCTAAATGGTTTCCCGCCTTTCCCTACGCGTTCCTGCGTATATATGGCAGGTCCCGGCGTCTCCAAACAAATCAATATTGAAAATACCGCAATCATTGGCAGCGCAACCGCCAATCCAATGAGCACAAAACAAATATCCATTACGCGCTTTACTGCTAAATAACGAGCCGTCCTTTCAGATAATGTTAAAGAATGTATTGGCTGAACTGAGAATTCACGGCTCACATTCATGCTTTTCTCTGCACTCACTGACACACACCTCACGATTTGTTTGGGATGTTATGATGACCTATGCCAGTCAGTTTAGCAGACAGATATTAATTGGATGTAAATGGTATGTTAAGAAGTGTGAATTTGTTATTTTTTCTGACATTTAATCGTAAACTTTTTATTGTTTTAGACAATTTTTTCAAAAAGTAAGCATATTGCATAAAAAAAGAGACAAACCATTTTACAGATTTGTCTCTTTTTGCTGCAAAGCATTAATATTGAAAATAAAATTTTGATTTAGAGGTTAACAGCTTGTACTGAACCTCAACCCTTTTACTAAAAAATAACATGGATTTTCGTTCAATGCTCTTTGTGTCCAAAACAATTACTTGGTTATCCTCTTTAGCGCTGATTTTATTTTGAGAAGTATTTATCGCAAATTCGATTAATCGCTCTTTCTTTACATGAGCCAGCTGGTCAAGCAAACTCTCAACATTTACCGTCAATTTCGTACAGTTAGGCTCTAAATCAATGCGTTTAACTGGTAATGTGATTTCAGACTGTCCGGTATTCACAATGATTTTTGAATGATTCGGCAAACAGATTTGCTTATCTTTAAAGTTAAATGATAAATCTTTTGATTCTGTTTCGTAAGAAAGTTCAGCTTCTGTATATGCATGCTTCTTGATATCAATCGAAAGATTATCATAGTTCATTGTGAAGTATGGTCTGGCGCTGTAGACAAACAAAGCGTTATGACCTAAATACATTGTTTTCGTTGAATACTTGTACGCGGCACGCTTGTTTCCGATTCGCGCCCTTAATTTGTAGCCGTCTAATGATGATTCAATAAAGAAATCCCAAACGCCTAAATCTTCCGCTGCAGAAGCAAGCTCATCAAACTTACACTCAAATGTAAATGTTGAATTTTCAAATGATGCCGGCGAAATGTACTTTTCCGCCTTTGTATCGCGATGAACAAATACCCCTGTCAGAGATTGATTTTTATTCATTTCATCATCCAGCAATTTGTGTTTAATGGTTCCTTGAATGCTGAGGCTGCGATCGTTAAATTCAATATTCTGCAGATAATGTTCAAGCTTGTTTTTATAATTTACCTTTAGCAGATCTTCAGAGATGGAATACTTCTCTAAGCTCGGATAACGTGCAATGATATTCCCATTATGCACAGTACAGAACTTTTTCATGTCCTGTTCCTCTCGTTCATACTGGGTTAATCCTTGCAAATCATTATTCCGTATAAACAGCAGCCGCAATTTGATATGCGGAAGCAAGAATTGATCCGCCTCTTCAGGCACCGCATGAATAAACGATGACAAATATTTAAACCATTCAGCTCTTTCTTCATCGGTTTTCATTTTAATTGTGATATTTTTTGTCCGAGAAAAATCAAAATGCCTATTTAAAAATACGGCCATCAGCTTAATTTTTCTGGCTTCTTCAAGGTCACTTGCCTTGATGGCAGAAATAATATCTTCCATTGCGCCATAAAAGTTCTCTGGTGGAACATAAGCAACACTCATATGTTCACCGTCTCTTTTGACCAAATAGTAATAATCATAGTCAGCTGAAACAGAAATCTTCTTTGCTTTCAAATAAGCGTTCATTGTGAAGACTTGATCTTCCGCCGCTTTTATGTGAGTTGGGAAGGTGATTTGGTTTTCTTTTAAAAGTGAGGCTTTAAACAGTTTTTGAGGTCCCAAAGTAAAAACAATTTTGGAATCAACCAAATCAACATCAGGATTTGTTTCCTTAAACATTGATTTGGGAACACCCCTGCCGTTTATCCCTTTTAACTTTCCTAAAGTAATATCTGATTCATTCTCTTTTGAGAAATTGTACCACCTTAGCAATGCTTCATTGCCTAGGTAGTCATCGGAATCAACAAATAGAATGTATTCACCCTTGGCAATTTTAATTGCATCATTTCGCGGAGCACCTGGACCGCCTGAATTAACCGTTCTTTCAATAACAACAATATTTTCATATTTCTCTTTATATTGATTCAAAATGTCTAAAGATGAATCCGTAGACTTATCATCTACACAAATAATCTCATAATCCTTTTTTGGCATCGTTTGATTAACTAAACTGTCAAGACACTCGGAAATAAGATCTTCTGAATTATATACAGGGATAACAATGCTTATCTTCATCGATTACCTCACTACCCTAATGGATCGTTATATTTTGTCTGATCATTATATCAAAAACATCTGTCAATAAGAATAGACCTAACCTTAAATTTTGCTGAATTTTTACATAGCATGTATAAATATTTCTCATTTTACTGTATAAAAAAGCTTGCCGACAATTCCTAATGGGTTCTGCCGGCAAGCCGCTATTAACGATACTCATTTCTTCTTAATAATAACCGATAATTCCTTCATATATAGCTTGAGCTGCTTTTTCTTGGTACAAAGCACTCTTTAATTTACTTGCGTCGTTCGCATTTGAAATGAACGCCAGCTCCGCTAAACTGCTCGGCATCGTTGATTCTCTAATCACATGGAAATTGCCGATTCTCACGCCGCGGTTTTGTGTGTTGAGCGCTTTGTAGAGCCTATTTTGAATTTCAGTCGCAAGCCGTTTGCTGTTTTCAGACTCATACTTTGTATAATAGTATGTTTCAGTACCGGTTGCAGCAGGGCTCGCTGAATTGGAGTGAATACTTACAAATAGGTTCGCATTATTGCTTTTAGCTTTGGCAACCCGTTCAGAAAGCTCTAAGAATACATCTGTAGATCTCGCCATAATCGGGATTGCTCCGCCTTTAGAGAGTTTGCTGTTTACAAGCTTAGCAACGGCAAGGTTAACGTCTTTCTCCTTTAAACTATTACCGATCGCTCCGCTGTCATAACCCCCGTGTCCGGCATCCACAAATACTTTTTTGCCTACAATGACATTTTTCAGCTGGTTTACGACATTGGTAGTAACTGAAATTGTTCCTCCAAGTACAGTGAATGTGTTCTTGCTGTTTGATCCGATGACGGTTCTTGTCGCAGTAGGCAGTGAACCGGCATCAGTAAATAGCATTGGGCGATTTTGTTTTGCCGCCAGCACGGATCCCGCTAAAGCATCGGCATATTGATAGCCATTGCTGACAAATGCGGCTTTTGATGATGAATAATACTTCTTCGCGATATTTGCTGCCACTTCAAAACGGCTGTTTCCGCCGATTCTTGTTGGCGAAGGAAGCTGGCTGTAAACACTTTTAGAGACACTGATTTCTCCTCCAACCACAATAGTGGATGCTGTTCCTTTGCTGCTCATCGCATTTTTCGTTGGTGCAGGAATGGAGCTTGCAGTCGTCAGAAGAATTGGTATACCGTTACGTGCAGCATAAGAACCGATTGCTAAACTGTCAGCATACGCCGTTCCATTTGCGATGACCGCTTTTGAATTCGAAGACAATTTTTTAGAAATATTTTGGGCAACTTCATAGCGGCTTCTTCCGCCGATCCGTTCCACATTGGAAATACCCAATTTTTTAATGTCACTTACAACGTTGTTAGAAACACTGATCGTTCCGCCAATGACGATGACCTTGCTCGGTTTAAGCTGGCTGATTCTGTCTTTCGTCGGTGCAGTCAGTTTAGATGATTCCGTCAATAGAATCGGGGCATTGTATTTATAAGCCAGAGGAGCAGCAGTTAATACATCGGCATATGCTGTTCCGTTTGCCACAACAACCGTGCCCGCACTGCTCCAGCCTTGTTTTGAAACATTCACAGCAACCTCATATCTGCTTGCTCCATCCAGCCTTGTAACAGAGTTGGCAGCAAATGCATTTGGTACAAATAGCACGACTCCTAATATCAGCATCGGTATGCTTTTAAGAAAGATCTGCAAAGGTAGTCCCTCCAAAGATTGATAATAATTCATACATCAAATAACGAACGAAGGAGGCATATCGCCTCCCTGGACTTCTATCAATCTTTTAATAGCTTGATAGAATCGCTCCCGGATAGTAAAAATTTAAGATCGTCGTATAGGATTGTCCGGCAGCAGCTCGGGCATTCGCTCCGTACTGGCTCATGCCTATGCCGTGTCCGTATCCTTTACCGCTGATAATAAAACCGCTTGTATTGCTTGAGACAGAAGCGTATGTACTCTTCATATTTGAAGCGCCAAGCATTGTTCTCAGCTGTGTTGTCGGTACAGAAATTGTTGCTGTTTTTTCACTCAGGCTGCCATTGGAAAGAATGTAGCCATTTGATTTTTCCTTCGCGAAATATGAGAATGTGACACTTGCTGTTTTCGGCCGCTGACCGGCTGTTTTCTCCGTGCTGAATTTCACACTGGATATTTTCGTGATTTTGATAGACTCGGCACTGCTGTATTTATTTTTAATAAACCAGCTTTTTAAACCGCTCAAATATGCTGAGTTTGTTTCATTTTTAGAGCTCCACCAAGATTTAGGGCTTTTCAGACTCAGACTGCTTTTATCAAGCTGGGTTTTATTTAAAGACAGGGACCAGCTTCTTTGCGGGTCGTACGTATCTTTTTGGGCTTTTAAATAAGGAACCTGGCTGCTCCACACTTCGTTGCTTGCTTCCGTGTAGCCGCCGTTACTTGAGGAATATGTAGCTGAAATCAAATCGCCATTGTATTTCAATACTTTTCCTTTTGTAGCTTCTACCACTTCAGAAGTTTTCGAATTCCAGTCATAGCCGCCATATACCTGAAAAGCGGTGGTGTCTTGTACTACTTTCCCAGCTGATCTGATGGAATAAGTTCTGGCAGCGACAGCTTGAGCTTTTAGCGCTTCCTTCTCCCAGCTCGCCGGCATCTCATGAGGAACAACACCCTTTAAATAATCTTCAAAAGGGATATCCACATTGGTTGGACGAACATATTTGCCTGACTCAATCGCAAAATTCATGTTTCCGAGATATGACGTTCCATTCAGACTGATAGAATTTGTAGCGGCATATTTTTTAGGATTTGCTGTAAAAGAAGTCCCAAGCGTCTTGATGGCAGTGCTGTTTTTATAAAGCACCAGGTTTCCGCCGGATAACTTTACCGTATAGCCGGTTCCTGCAAAAGTATCTGCCAGTTTGTTCTTCAGCGTATCACTGATGGAGATGCTTCCTCCAAGCAGAGCAAATGACTGAGCTCCTTTTGACGCCACTACATTAGCAACTGGTGACGGCAGGCTGCCGGATTCAACCAGCAGTAAAGGGCTCCCCTGCTTCGCCGCAAGCACAGACCCCGTCAATGCGTCCGCAAATGTTTGGCCGTTTGACATGAATACCTTTGTCGCTTTCATATTTAATTCTTTTACGATATTGGCAGATACCTCATACCGGGAAACCCCGCCAATCCGTTTCACAGTCGCCTGTTTTTTTAATTTGGCTTCCACGCCAGTGCTGACACTCAACGGACCGCCGACGATTGTAACCTTGCTCGGAATTTTGTAATCGCTGCGGATGTTGTTGTCTCCCGCAAGTAAAATCGGATAACCGTTCATTGCAGCATATGGCGCGATTGACAAGGCATCTGTAAAGACCATGCCTGTTGCCACTACTGCTTGGCTGTAATTCCCCATTCGATTGGCTATGTTTTTAGAAACCTCGTAACGGGTAGCCCCGCCAATCCGGTCGATAGAACCATATTTTTTTAATGTGTTTTCTACATTTTTAGAAACACTGATTGTCCCGCCAATGATGAGAATATTGTCAGGATTTAGTTTTGCAATTTCGCTTTCTGTTTTGAGTGTTAATGAATCTGCATCCGTTAACAAGATTGGTGCATCGTATTTTTTGGCAAGCGGTGTTGCTGAGAGTGCATCGGCAAAAGCGTCTCGATTGACAATGACCACAGTCGTTGGGTTTGTCCATCCGGCTGAAGCGACATTATTGGCAACATCAAAACGAGTTGCTCCCCCATATCGCTCTGTATCCGCAATTCTTGAACCGGGAATTTCATAGCCGCCTGTGATATCGACATCCAAGCTTGATTTGCTGCCTACATAATTACTCAGCTTAACCGAAATGGTTTTGTCAGCGGCTTTCGCAGACTGCGTAAACACCGGGCACGCGAGAGCCGCTGCGGTGACTGACGATAGAAGCAAGAGCTTCATTTTTTTCAAAACATAGAACCCCCTAAGAAGTTTTTATTACTTTGTCTCAAGATCCTTAAGCGTTAAGGCGCCATTTGAATCTTTTGTATATTTGACAACCACTTTTTGGCCTTCTGAAATACTGTTCATTTTGTCCTGAAGGTCTGAACCAACCTGAATCGAAGTCTCTTTTCCGTCAATAGTGACTGCAATCGTATGGCTGTCCGCCAAACCGGCAAATGTGCCTTCCTTCGTTACAGTCTCTTCAGCCGCCGCATCCTGGCTTTCTGAATTTGTTTTTGAACCTGATGAGTTCTCAGCTGTGCCGCACGCAGATAAAAGAAGCAGCATTGAGAACATTAAAATAGCAAGTTTTTTCATTCCTATATTTCACCTCTCCCCTTTTTATCGACAATTTTAAGCTTATTTTAAGATTTCTTTCAAAACAACGAAAAATTTTTGCGGATTTTCTTAAAATACCGAAACATTTGTTACAAGCAGCCGTCTATTGTAAAGAATCAGACAAATTTTAGTTGTTTTCAATTATTAAGAAACTTATAATCGTACTAGATTACAAAAAAGCGAGGACTTATTATGAGAGCTGAAAAAAGAAAGAAAAAAAGAAAGGTATTACTTGTCATTTTAGCCATCGTGGCTGTATTTGTACTCGGAACAGGCGGCTATGCATACTACTTATGGCATAAAGCAGCTTCAACCGTGGCAAGTATTCATGAAAATATTGATAAATCGAAAAAGAGGGATACAGAGGTCAGCATCAATAAAAAAGATCCATTTTCCGTCTTAATCATGGGTGTTGATGAACGTGATGGCGATAAAGGCCGTGCCGACACGCTCATATACATGACCGTTAATCCAAAAACGAATACAACTGACATGGTCAGCATCCCGCGTGACACATATACAAAAATTATCGGGAAAGGCACAACGGATAAAATTAACCATTCATACGCATTCGGCGGTACGCAGATGGCAGTTGACACGGTTGAGAACTTCCTCGATGTTCCGGTTGATTATTTTGTAAAAGTAAACATGGAAAGCTTTAGAGACGTTGTTGATACACTTGGCGGCGTCACAGTAAACAGCACATTCGCGTTCAGCTATGACGGTTACTCGTTCGGCAAAGGAGAAATCACGCTCACCGGTAAAGGAGCACTCGCCTATACCCGGATGAGAAAAGAAGATCCGAGAGGCGATTTCGGACGCCAGGACCGCCAGCGCCAAGTGATCGAAGGAATCATTAATAAAGGCGCAAATATTTCTTCCATCACGAAATTCGGAGATATGTTTAAAGTCGTTGAAAATAATGTGAAAACGAACTTGACCTTTGATGACATGTGGGATATTCAATCCGATTACAAAGGCGCGCGTAAACATATTAAACAGCACGAACTGAAAGGCACAGGCACAAAAATCAACGGAATTTACTACTACCAAGCTGATGAAAATGCCCTTTCCGATATCACAAAAGAGCTGAAGGACAGCCTTGAAAATTAAAACAAAAAGAAGCTTCGCACAGTGTGCGAAGCTTCTTTTTTATTTGCCTGTAAATGAATCCGGATGTTCTTTCCGATATCCGTAATGATACAGCAATTCTTCTACAATACGGCGGGAGGCCTCTCCATCGCCATAAGGATTAGAAGCGTGGGACATTTTTTTGTACTCATCATCAGCAGTTAACAGCTGTTTTGTCAGCTGATAAATGGTTTCCTCATCCGTCCCCGCAAGTTTCAGCGTTCCCGCTTCCACTCCTTCAGGGCGTTCCGTCGTATCGCGCAGCACAAGTACCGGTTTCCCGAGAGATGGCGCTTCCTCCTGAACACCGCCCGAATCGGTCAAAATGAAATGCGATTTTGCTGCAAAGTTATGGAAATCAATGACTTCTAAAGGGTCAATCAGATGCACTCTGTCGGAATCGCCAAAATGCTTCTGAGCCGCTTCCCGGACAACAGGATTAAGATGCACAGGGTAAACGACTTGTACATCGTTAAACTCCTCAACAATTCTGCGGATGGCCTTGAACATGTTTTCCATTGGTTCACCCAAATTTTCCCGGCGGTGAGCGGTCAAGAGAATCATTTTGTCCTTACCCACCTGGTCGAGTACAGGATGTGAATAGCCGTCCCTCACCGTTGTGCGGAGCGCGTCAATCGCTGTATTTCCCGTTACAAAAATAGAGTCGGCCTTTTTATTTTCTTTTAATAAATTGTCTTTCGCCTGGCCTGTCGGGGCAAAATGCAAATCAGCAATCGCTCCTGTCATCTGGCGATTGAGCTCTTCAGGAAACGGGGAATACTTATTTCCTGTACGGAGCCCAGCCTCCACATGGCCGACGGCAATTTGATGATAAAAAGCGGCTAGACTTCCGGCAAACGTCGTTGTCGTATCACCATGGACCAGCACAATGTCGGGTTTGATATCTTTAAACAGCTCATCCAATTTCACAAGTGCGTTGGACGTAATCTCTGCCAGTGTCTGCCGCTCCTTCATAATGTTCAAATCGAAGTCAGGCTTGATGTGAAATGCTTCTAACACTTGATCGAGCATTTGTCTGTGCTGTGCAGTGACCGTTACGTATGAATCTATTTCAGGATATTTTTTCAATTCAAGCACGAGAGGTGCCATCTTGATCGCTTCAGGCCTTGTCCCGAAGACAGTCATGACTTTTAGTTTTTTCATATTTGTCACCTGGTTTCTTTGTTTAACGGGCTGTGAGATAGAATTTTGATTGGTCTGATTGTATAAATAGGTCTACTTTCTTCTTTATTTTAAAGCACCACAGCTTTTTTTCAATATTTTTACTGCAAAAGTACACGCTGGCATCCTTTTTAGGAACCAATGTCGTTTTATATGAATTGATGGATAAAACGATATTGGTGTTTTGTAAATGAGCCGGGGCAAACTTTTGTTCAACTAAATTCCGGTCAACCTGAATCACTGTCCCATCAGCAGAACTGATTTGATTTTTTATTGGGATTAAAAACTCTTGATTATTGCATTCCAGCAATAATAAGGATTGTTTCGGGAAAAACAACTGGCTTCCAGGAAATACAAACGTTAAATCCGACTCATCATGTTTAACTTCCACTTTCAACACTTCCTGCTTTCTTATATCCACAGACAGATTATCATATGTTTTCGTAAAGTACGGCCTTGCGCTAAAAGCATATTCCCCATTATTCCCAATAAATTTAGCTTGTTTCGAATACGGATACTTATCTCTGCTGTTGCCTATCCGGACGCGTTTTTTATACCCGTCTATCTCCGATTCAATAAAGAAGTCCCAAACGCCAATATCTTCTTCATGTATAGCCAAATCAGTAAACTTCGTGAGAAATTCAAATTTGCCGCACTCAGAATACACCGGAGGAATGATTATTTCGGTTTTTCTCTCACGGTGCACCCAAATGCCTGACAAAGTTTGCATAGCTTGATGCTCTGGTTGTAAAGCCGTGTGGGTAACTGACCCTTTTAATGAAAAAGTATTGTTCTTCATTTGAAAATTGCTCACGTAATGACTGATTTTGTTTCTGTCATCAACAATCCGTTCATTCTCTGCCAAATGATATGAGATAAGGCTGGGATAGTTTGCTATGATATGACCATTTTTAACTGACGTATATTGGGCCATATTTTCTTTATCAGCTTCAAACTGCTTTAAGCCCTTTAGGTCATTCTGACGTACAAAATATAATTTTAGCCTCGTATGAGAATGAACAAGCTTGTCAATTTCCCGCGGAATATGTTGTTCAACAAAATGATGCAGCTCCGTCATCCATGTTTGCTGTTCCCGTTCCTCCTCGATCGTTACGGTAAAATCCGTTGTTCTGGAAAAGTCAAAATGCCGATTTAAAAACTTCGCCATAAACTTCATTTTGTTGGTATGAGAAAGACGGCTCTCACGAATCATATCTATGATTACCTTCATTGCTCCGTAGTAGCTTTTGGGCGCAACGTACGCAAACGTCATATGCTCGCCGTCATGCTGTACAGCATAGTAATAATCATAATCGGCCAAGACAGAAATTTTTTCCGCTTCTAAATAAGCCTTCATGACAAACACCTGATCCTCTGTGGCCTGTATATTAGAAGGGAAATAAATATCATGCTTTCTAAGCAGTGACACTTTAAAAAGTTTTGTCGGGCCAATTGAATAGACAAGCGGAGATTTCACAAGGTCCGCCTCAGGCTTTGTTTCTTTAAAAATAGCTTGCGGGACCGCTCTGCCGTTTACGCCGACCATTTTACCAAGCACAATATCTGAATCATGCTGTTGTGCAAATTGATACATTCTCTCAAACGCTTCAATTCCTACATAATCATCGGAATCAATAAAAAAGATGTATTCACCGCTCGCAGCACGTATCGCTTGGTTTCTTGGCTCTCCCGGTCCTCCCGAATTTTTTTTCCGTTCTATAACCGTTATATTAGAATACTGTTCACTGTACTTTTTTAATATTGAAACCGTGCCATCCTGAGAACAATCATCTACACAAATAATTTCATATTCATGATTCGGCATGGTTTGTTGAATCAGACTATCCAGGCAGCGAGAGATAAAATGTTCTGAGTTGTATGTGGGTACTGCCGCAGTAATTTTCAACATGACACCTCTATCCTTATCCGCTTCTATTTCATTCACAAAAGCTCATATAATGAACAAAATGGTATAGAAATGCACTATTTCGTCATTTCAAATACTTCTTCCCATCTTTCAAACAATCGGTCTTCACTATATTCTGTATCCATTACATTCTTCGCATTTTTTCCATATTGAATGGCTTTCTCAGGATTGTCGTATAAATAAATGATACTGTCAGCAAGCATTTCAATATGATCAGGTTCTACAAGCATTCCCGTTTCGTGTTCTTTTATGAGCTCTCTCGGGCTGTATTTGACATCAAAACTGATGACCGGGGTTGCGCACGAAAACGATTCACAAATGGCAAGGCTGAATCCCTCGAATTTTGATGTTAATAATGTGGCAAGCGCCTGCTGATAAAATGGAGCCGGGTTTGCAATATACCCTTTTAAATGCACATTATCCAGCTGGAGATCATCGATCAATTGCTGGTATTCCTCGTGGCCGGGGCCGCTGCCATAAATCTTAAGGACAATTTCAGGACGCGACTTTTTTACGATTTCCATTGCTTTTATGACCTTATCGATCCCTTTTTCCTCATGATATCTGGCCACCATGACAAATTCGTTTTTCTTTTTTTCATACGTTTGTAATTTTTCAAGCCTTCTTGGCGCATGAGGAATCACAAAAATATTATTGGTCGACTCAAAATCACTCATGATATCTTCTTTTTGTTCATTCGTTAATACAATCAGCCCGTCATAATCTTTAATATGTTCCATTGCGTATTGATGATTTTTCCGAACTTTACTGCCTAATGTATAAGGATAATCTAAATGATTTGAGTGTACACAGTAATATCGTTTAGCCAATCCTTCACGCATTTCATTTACTTTTGAAGCACTTCCGACTCCATCGCAGATGATAATAGGGTCTTTTTCTTTTTCACATAGCTTCTCAAGCCAATGTGTATGAAACTTGTGCTTGTTTTTGAAAAAGACAGCTTCCTTTTCATCTCGTTCAAACAGCATAACTCCCTGACTGGCTCCTGTATGAAAATGGTGCCATTCTGTTAAATAACAAAAACCGTCAGGGGCTGTGTAGTGAATTTGATTGACTTTTCCGCTTCTCGTATCAAAAAACACCGTTTTACTTACATAACCATCAGAAAAGAACTCCCGCTTTGTCATCTGCATATTTTCATTAAAATGATCTACATATAAAAGGTTATTCCAATCATCCCACTTTTTCTTTTTCACATATAAACCATTCTTGAAGTATTCCGTTTCTAATTTTTCCTCATGATGATAAACAGCATATGGTTCTTCAAAGCGATTGCGATTTTGTTCATAATAACTTTCTTGCGCATTCCCGACTTTTATATGCTTATGCTGATTTTGATAGTCATCATAAATGTTGAGGATATTTACATCAGCATGCAGTCTTCCGGCGTTCTTCAGCTTTTTCTCTATCTGATCATAGTTATCTTTATAATCAAGTGTAACCAAATCAATTTTATGGCCGCGCTCCGCAAATGTAAAAGATCTTGACATCATCGAGCTTGTTATGCCGCCTTTTTCAATGTCTATTTCATATATTAGTGAAAAGATCCTTCTCATCTTCAAGCTCCTTCTTCTGGTAAAACGTTCTCTGTTATTTCTTTGCAAGCAGCCGTTTCATTAATTTTCTTCGAAAGCCCTCAGCTGTATGAATATGCAAATGATTATTTTCTTCTGCTAAAGTTATTTGCCAGCCTGAAATACTTTGTTCTGATAAAGGTATTTCCTTTGGATCGGTTACTCGTATGCTCGATGCAAAGAAGCTATTATCCCACTCAGAACAGAGATACAATTCAATCACGGACAGCTGATCTAATACAGAGTGAACACCGAGCGTACCGCTTATAATAAACCTCAAATCTTTCTCACAGCTTACATTTGCGTTAAACGTACTTTCAGTGCCGCTCTTTTTATTTTTTAATTTCCAATACATTTTATGACGGCCGGCAGAATGGGCCGGAATGACGCCTTTAAATTCAACCTTCGCAGACAAATATAAATCGGATTTTGATTGCCATTCTGCCTTTAACAGCTCAACATTCATATCTTTCAATTTATTATTAAAAGAGACTTGGCCGATTATTTTGTCCACAAATCGTTTGCGCGTAAATGGCTCTTCAGGGACATAATAAATATTTGTGCGAGGCCCCGTTTTTTCGACCGTGTCATGATATCTCTTCAAAGAAGGAACCACGAAAGCATCAAGATGGCCTATTTCTTTTTCAGGATAATCCAACTTCTCATTCGTCTCTATAAAGCCTAAGTACATAGAAGAATAATCAGCCGTAAGAGATTTCAGCATTGTATATATTTCCACTTCTGAAGTTAAAAATAAATATTCCGTCTCATTTATCAAGCGGCTCAGAAAATAACGGGAAAGTTCACTTTCTGAATACAGTACACTGGCTATATTGTCTTTTTCGTCAAAAATGACAATTTTTTCAGTTGTTCCATCATTCTTATACCATTTGGTCATATAACAGGTGCCATCTGCTCTTACATAAAGATGCTGCTTCGGTTTGTTCGTCTCCAGATCCATGTACATTAAGCTGTGTACATAGCCGGATGAATCATATTCTTCCCTTTTAAATCTTTGCCTGTTTTCATTAAAGTAATCAATGACAGCGAGTTCTCCTGATGCTGTAAATCTTTGATATTTGATATAACGTCCATTATGGTAATAGCGGTAAATTGGCTTGTTCGGTTCTTGGATATATGTGAAGCCTTCTTGTTCAATCGGATGCTCGATCTTACCTTTCTGAGGTTCAGATCCTTTAAAGTAGCTGTACATATTGATAACAGCAGCATCTTTAAAAGAAGAAGACCCGTTAGGCTCATGATTTAAAGTGACAATTTCCATTGGATAATCCCAATCGATAGTATTGATATTAAACTTTTTTGCAGCATGAAGTCCTGAACAAACATATGCTAATTTTGGGGCAGAAATCTTAATCGTCATCATCTATTTATTACCTTTCGGATAAAATTCGTACAGTCACATTTTCAGAACTACATTATATCATTTTTGCTGAGCTGGCTCTAGAGATGAAAAAGCTGTTGTATCTCTGGAATTTTCCGGATTACACAAGCTTTTTTTCTATCAATCGATGTCATTTTTTTGTATTTCTTTGTTCTCAAAGTCATTGAATTGACTCTTGTTTAATAATGGTTTTTCTTATATGATTAGATGTGTTTAACAGAAAGAAAAAAGGGTATTGATGAGAAAAGAAACTTACACATTTAAATACTCAGCATTCAACAAAGCTGAACCCTAAATCTGTTCTTAAGGAAGGTGCTTTGAAATTGAAAAAAGTACGTAAAGCCATAATTCCAGCAGCAGGTCTCGGAACGAGATTCTTGCCGGCTACGAAAGCAATGCCGAAAGAAATGCTTCCTATTGTTGATAAGCCAACCATTCAATACATAATTGAAGAAGCTGTTGAAGCCGGTATTGAGGATATCATTATCGTAACAGGAAAAAGCAAGCGCGCGATTGAGGATCATTTTGATTACTCTCCTGAGCTCGAAAGAAACTTAGAAGAAAAAGGAAAAACTGAACTTCTTGAAAAAGTGAAAAAAGCTTCTAATCTGGCTGACATTCACTACATTCGTCAAAAAGAGCCTAAAGGACTCGGACATGCTGTCTGGTGCGCGCGCAACTTTATCGGCGATGAGCCGTTCGCTGTTCTGCTTGGAGACGATATTGTTCAGGCTGAAACACCAGGGCTGCGCCAATTAATGGATGAATACGAAAAAACACTTTCTTCTATTATCGGTGTTCAGCAAGTGCCTGAAGAAGAAACACACCGCTATGGCATTATCGACCCGCTGACAAGTGAAGGCCGCCGTTATCAGGTGAAAAACTTCGTTGAGAAGCCGGCTAAAGGCACTGCACCTTCTAACCTTGCCATCTTAGGACGCTACGTATTCACGCCTGAGATCTTCATGTACTTAGAAGAGCAGCAAGTTGGCGCAGGCGGAGAAATTCAGCTGACAGACGCTATTCAAAAGCTGAATGAAATCCAAAGAGTGTTCGCTTACGATTTTGAAGGCAAGCGCTATGATGTTGGTGAAAAGCTTGGCTTTATCACAACAACTCTCGAGTTTGCGATGCAGGATAAAGACCTTCGCGATCAGCTCGTTCCATTTATAGAACGTTTGCTAAACAAAGAAGAAATCTAAACAAAAAGGCTATTGGACATTCGTCCAATAGCCTTTTTTTATTTCGGCATCAAGGTCAGTGTATGCTCTTCATTATCAACTGCGAAGACCTTATCAGCTGTATTCACAAGAAAACGATCTTTGCTGCTGTCATACAAAACATCGCTGTCACTTAAAGACAATGACGCCGGCGTAACAGAAGAAATGTTATGGAAGATAAGCTCTGATGCCTTATCATTCTCCAGCACATAGCTGATTTTTTCATAATCAAAATCCAGCATCTTTCTGCCGTCAGCCGTATTTCCTTCAGTATAGCCATTCAATTTCGATTGAATGCTAGTGCTGCTGTCTCCCAAGAATTTCAGGAAGTATTCATAGGAAGCTGCTGCGGCTTGCGGAACATATGGCGTAAAAGCAGAAGACCGCAATTCAGCATGTTTCACGTTTGTTGCAACAGCGCTCTGTTTCACATAATAAGAGTGCCCGTCAAACTTTATTTTCGCTGCTCGTTTGCCTTTTGCAGCTACCGTCACTTTCGAACCGAATGGCAGTGCCACGTCAGCCTTCTTTTTCAAACGTTGGTCCTTATAGGCAGACGCTTTTTCAGCTGCAATAAACCCGTGCTTATTGACTGCGGTTAAGCGTTCCTCTGCCTTGCCTTGTGCATCGCCATGATGATTCTTTCCTTCATGTTGCGGAATAGCGCCAAACGAAGCAATTGTACGAAGCGGGGCATTAAAGAACATCGTTCCCGCCATGCAGACAGTCAGAATAGACAAAATAGCAATTTGAACCGCATTAGCCAGTGATTTTGGCTTTTTCTTTTTTTGACGGAAACGGGCGAACGCTTCAGGATCTTCTTTCTTCCGCTCTTCCGTTTGTTCTTTTTTATATGTCTCTTTCTCTTTTTTCGAAAGCTTATTAAACCAGTCAATAAACGATTTGTACTCTTTTACAACCGTTTTTGTTTCATCAAACATACGAAGCTCGCCGTAGTGCATCCAAGCGACGCGGTCACACATCTTTTCTATCTGACCGATAGAGTGGCTGACAAAGAAAATGGTTTTTCCTTGCTTTTTAAACTCATTTATTCTGTCCACACACTTCTGATAAAACGTTTGGTCCCCTACAGAGAGCGCTTCGTCAATAATTAAGATGTCAGGGTCAATATGCACGGAAATCGCAAAACCGAGACGTGACTTCATACCGCTGGAATAGTTTTTAACCGGCTGATTAATAAAATCGCCAATCTCGGCAAATTCCACAATGCTGTCATACATATCATCAATTTCTTTATTGGTTAATCCCATCATTAAACACTTGAGCCGGACATTGTCCCGGCCCGTTAATTGATTATTTAAACCGGCCGCAATCGCTATCAGCGACGGCTGGCCGTTCATTTCGATTTCACCGCTGGTCGGCGGAATAATTTTAGCCAGCAGGTTAGACATCGTCGATTTACCTGACCCGTTTATCCCCACAAAGCCGATTGTTTCTCCCTCATACACGTCAAAGGAGACATTCCGTACAGCAAAAAAACCATTATCCTTGGCCGGAAAAAACAATCCTTTAATCTTGTCCGATTGTTTTTTATACAAATGATACTGCTTTGAAACATTTCGAAACGAAACTTTTAGTTTCATCGTACAATCTCCTTACGTATTAAAGAAAGTCAACAAACTTGTCTCTGAATTTCATATGCAGGATAGAACCTACTAACAATAAAAGGAATGTGAACAGCCAGAAATACAGCGTGTATTTCATGTCTTGGAAAAACCATTTTCCGTCTAAAAAGCTGTTCCGGAATCCTTCTATCAGGTAAAAAATCGGATTCAGCTTAAGCACAGGCAGAAGATTCGGGTGGTTTTTCCCGAGCTGCTCTGAGATATTCCAAAAAATCGGAAGCAAGAAGAACAATAATCTGGTTACAGCCTGCAGCAGAAATTGATAATCTCTGACAAGCACACTGATTGTAGAGTTAAACAAACTAAATGAAAACATAAATACAATCATGCAGATTAAATAGTAAATATATTGTATCCAATGCAAGCTAGGGTAAACTCCGCTTGCTAAAAGGACAATGACATAGACACCCATCATTACAAAATAACTAAATAAATTTGAAGCAATCACGACAGAAGGCAGTGAGCTGATCGGAAAGTTCATTTTGGCAACCATATTGATCCGCTTAAACACACTGTTTGATCCATCAAGAATCGTCGGGCTGATAAAAAACCACGGAATCAACCCAGCCAGCATCCAAACAATAAAAGGCACTTCTCCGATACCTGTTATGACCGGCTTGCTGTTGCGAATCCCCATACCAAATACAAACCAGTACGCCAGCATTTGAATGAGAGGATTTAAAAACTGCCATAATACACCAAGATAATTCATCTGATACTGAGACTTTGTCTCATACGAAGCCAAGCGCAAAATTAAAGGAAACGATGTCACTTGCTCTTTTACGATTCTTACTAATGCATTCATTGTTTATCTTCCTTAGACTTAAATGATTTTTTGGATCTTTCGGTTAAAGAAATTTGAAAGCACCGGTGAATATTGTAACAGATAATAGAGTTTTTTTCACATCATAGCAGGTTTAAGGTCAGTGAAAAAACTCACACCCCATTTTTTACTAAAAAATAGATATAGTAAACAAAAAAGTATTTCGAGATACTTGTCTCGAAATACCAATTAAAGCACTATTGGACCTTTATTTGAGAATAAACCTTTTTTAAGTGAGTTTTGTTTTTTTTGAATTCTTGCTCATTCAAAAGATTTTCCCACTTCGCTCCTACTACTTCAAATGAGTATCTTTTTACATTTTCCTTCGCATTCCTGCCCATTGTTTTCCTCAAACTATCTTCTTTTATTATAGTGGTTAAAGATTCTGCTAGCTTATCTACATCATTTCTTTCAACTAATACCCCATCTTCACCATCTTTGATAATTTCAGCAGGACCAATACAAGAATAACTAACACAAGGAACCCCTACGGACATAGCTTCAATGATAACCATTCCGAATGATTCATTTCTTGAGCTCAATGCGTATATTGAGGAATTGGCCATCTCATTAATAATGTTATCTGTTTTTGGCATTAAGAAAACATTATTATACAACTTCTTATCGAATATCATTTGACGCAATGAATCTTTCTCCACGCCATCACCAAAAATCTTCAATTTCCATTCCGGATATTGTTGGGCGACTTTTTCGAATGCTTCAATCAATAGGTCAAACCCTTTTTCATGAACAAATCTCCCAGCAGCGATTACTGTTTTTTCTTCTAGGTTTGAGCTCTCCTTTGGCATGTGTGTGGCATTCTCAATTTTATATATATCTGTAGAATTATTATTTAGAAGCTGTTGATAATCATTAATTTCTGCATCAGTTAAGCAAGTCAGTGCATCAAGCTTTTTATAATACTTTAGGATTTTCGATTGAATTGACTTTTCATATCCGCCAAAATACTTATGCTCTTGGCCAATTTTAATGACATTACGATTAACAAATTTAGCAGATAAGAAATTAAAAGATGGAATGGTCGTTATAAGTACACCCTGATTAATTTCTGAAAGTTTTTTTAGAATTTTAAGGTCTACAAATAAATTAAACATATGATATAGATCTTCATTCTTATCAATAAACACACTTGGTATCTTCATTAAAATTCTTTTAATGATTTTCTTATATAAAGGTGTATTCTTACCAAAGAGCTTTCCTCTTCTTGCGTCAAATATTGGTTTCAGTTTAACCCTCTTGTCTATATCAAACATAGGTTTACCCCTTGTTCTTCTAACACTTATAATTTCAACGTCATAGTTTTGAGCAGCCAAATAATTAGCTGTGTTAGCAACAGTTCTCACTGTTCCACCCATACCATAGATATTGTAAACCAAAAAAGTAATTTTCACTAAATTGTCCTCCTTCCTATTTAAGTATTTTTATTTGGTTATAAATACGTTCTGAATTTTTTTTATCCTGATACTTATAAAATTTCTTTGACTTCACTGTATATTTTTTCTCATACTTGAAATCATTTTCAATTTGTTTTTGAACGATTTCCAATAAGCTTTCATCGGTATAAGCTGTTTGACCAAATAAATCTGTTTTTAAATTGACATAAGATCCTCTGTAATGTAAATAGTCTGGTAAATCAAATTGATAAAAGACTACAGGCTTTTCCAGATAATTAAAGTCGAACGCTACGCTTGAATAATCTGTTATCATTAAAGAACTTTCACTGACGAGACTTTTAACGCTCTCTTCTCCAACCTTTACTAATTTTATGTTTTCATGAAGATCTTTAAAAAAGTTACTATATTTTTTTTGCAGTTCTATATGCATGAAGAACTTTAATATAATATTGTTATCTTCTAAAAGTTTGTGCAGTTTCTCATTATTTAAAAATCCACTGTATTTAAGATAAAATTTTGAATTTGCAAAGTCATCAATCCACTCTCTCCAAGTAGGAATAAGGAGTATTTGTTTGGATTTCATTTTTTTACTGTTGTCAATCAATGTATCAAATCTCGATAACCCTGTAACCATTACTTGATCTTTTTTAAAATTCATTTCATTCACTAGAATGTGCTTTTCGTGATCAGATGAAACGACAAACTTTTTAATTTTACTATTATATGACTTTCTATTAAAACTCAATTTTTTCATTGCAATGATGCCATGCTGTAAATAGATGATTTCTTTCGGATTTTCACTCATTTTATTATGAATGACACTAGGGATAACATCTCTAATACCATGACTTACAATTAAATATTCACTTATGTGATAAAATACGAGATGTTTAAAACTGTCATAAGTTATAATGTTTTTCGGATATTTTGAAATGTTCTCAGGGTTTTTGTTATCTACCTTGCTTACATAATAGTATTTTTCGTCTTTTTTATTTCGAACACAGTATTCAAAAAATGCAAACCCATTATCCTGTGCTACTTCTCCTAAATTCTCTCCAACAAACCACACTGGTTTATTAACAAATGGCTTTAAAACTTTTGCAACAAGTCCCGCAAATATAAACCTTATCTTTTCCGATTTCTTCTCATTGGCCTTTATGTCTCTCATTTCTAACTTTAAAAGAGAATTTCTTTTATCAATAAAAACAGATAAAAAGAGGGACTTATGCATTTTAATTGCACCAGATTTAAATGTTGACTTACTATTTATTAGTTTCAAATCTTTTATTTTTATTGATGACTCAAGATACTTATCATTAATTAATAAACATAGACCAACATCGTATTGCATTAGTTTTTCCAAGCCATAACTCTCAGCTTCATTTGCCTTTAATAAAAACACAATTTCTTTATAGTCTTTCTGCTCCAGTTCTAATGCAGGTTTTAGTAAAATTGAACTACTATTCTTATCTCTTAACTTCAAATAAATTTTATTGTAATTCAAATTATCTTTTTCAATGGCTAAGCGAATTTCTATTTCTTTATTTTTGCTGATTATACCTATGCATTCAGCATTAATATAAGAAGAAAAAACAAAAGATAATTCATTTAACTTATTAAACTTAGGCTGTATTGAGAATGGTTTAATACCTTTAATTATAAACGCCGGATAAACATGAGATTGTGATTTATCTAAAATATTGTCCAAGTTCGACTTCAGTTTTACAACATATTCTTGACCCTTTATAAGAATAGAGATATAAAAATCAAATATGAAATGATTCATTGCATCTATATCTGCTTTATTTATTTTAAACCTGCTCTCAAATCGCCAAGAAGAATTTTTTCTCTTTTCAAGGTTATTATTAAAATAAATTTTTTGCTCATTCTCATTTGCTAAAAAAATATTCTTAATTTCAAAATCCGTATCTAAAATCTCCATAGAACCTTTAACTATTACATCATCACCATCATGATGTATATAAGATATATCTCCATAAATCGCTGAATCTTTTATTAAAACTGCTAAATTGTTATCTAGAGTAGCATACATACGTGCTCTTTTAATGCTTCCTTTAGAATTGTAAATGGTTTTAGGCAGACTAATAAATTTACCTACGGATTTATCATTTGCTGAATCAAATGATAATCTTTGACTAACTATTAATCCGTTTGTATCAAAATCTAGATAGACATCCCATATTCCATCCGTCTCAAAAAAGCTTTGTCTTAAAAGAGGAACACTTACTTGTAAAAATCCATTATCATGATCATTTTCCTGCAAATAAACCATGTACTTATCTTCAGTTTTTCTATTGATAAAAACTAATTTTTTTATAAAAATCTGCTCATCCTCATTTGGAATGACCTCACATTTTATATGAAAATTATTATTATCGATGCTTAAATGATGAATTTTAGTTTGAATTAACTGTTCATTAAATTTTGAAATGCTAATTAGCAATTCTTCATTTTGATTTTGAGCAACATTATGAACAAAGAGTTCGCCATTTTCAGTAAAAAACTCTTCGGTTTGTAAAGCAGCATTAATATCAGTTTTCATTTTAACTGTAAACTGCTCTTTACCTACCTTAACTTCGGTATGAAAATACCAGTTACCTTGATATAAAGGATAATCTTTCATTGCTAAGGATATTTCAAAAGTTGAGTTTTCTAAAAGCACAAAAGATTTCTTCGGTATTATAAATTGTTCCTTAGTTACTTCGTTTTCTAAGTAACAATTTATAAATGTGACCGAGTTATTTAAAAAGAAAAACGAATGAGATCCAAAAAAGGTAGTGAAATTTGATGACATTTGGACATTTTCAACAACAAAAGCCAATTCGGATAGGCTTGTTTTATTTATGATTAAATTACCATTCTCTTGAGGAACAAACTCTAGAACAGATCCGTCAATAACCAGTTTAAATGTATCATTTAAATGGTTTAGGATATCAATAAAAACTTCATCACTATCTAAAATAAGCTTGAGTTTTAAAAATGTTTGATCCGAACAAGACTTAAGTTCATTTAACGGGATAACAACTTTCATGATGCCTTCATCGCTAAGTAAAGAGATATTAGATAAAATATCTATATGCCCATTAAAAGTTGCAAGACCAACATTCTTTATTCTACTAAAAAAGTGATCATAAAAATCCTTTTTTTTACACATAAGATCCAATATGATATTTTCATTTTTAACTTCCATATTTATTAAATATATGCCGTAGTCCATTAAGCCTCGCCTTTCTCTGCTTGCTTTTAAATGAATTTCTTTTATCCAAAAATGCTTTTTACAACTCTCTTTGTTGATTCGCCTGCTTCTAAATAACAAAACTCGCTATGAAATTTCTGATAATTATCGTTAGTAATGTAATCAAAACTTTCGACATCATGAATAGATTTAATTACTTCCTCTGTGGTCATCAATAACGGTCCAGGGGCTTCACTTTCAAAGTCATAATAAAACCCTCTTAATTTATCCCTGTATGTATCAATATCGGGAACAAAAAAGATAATAGGTTTTTTAAGTGACCCAAAATCAAAGAATACAGAAGAGTAATCAGTAATTAAGATATCTGAAATGAAATATAGTTCACGAATATCCTTATACATAGACAGGTCATATGCAAATTCTCCCAAGCCCTCTAACTCAATAACATCAGCCACTAAATAATGCATTCGAAGTATAACAACATATTCATCGCCTAGATGTTCCTTTAATTTTTTTAGATTCAAATGAATATCAAACTTATAAGCGCCTTTTTTATGATATAGGTTATCGCGCCATGTAGGTGCGTATAAAATAACTTTTTTATTTATATCTATACCAAGCTTCTGCTTTATATTATTTTTCTCGTTATGTGTTTTTGGCGAAAATAAATAATCATTTCTCGGATAACCAGTCTCTAAAATTTGTTTTTTAAATTGAAACGCTCGTTTAAAAATTTCAGTCGAGTAAGCATTAGGAGAAATTAAATAATCCCATTTGCTAGCTTCCTGTAGAAAATTCTGTTTATACTTTTCAGTGGTGGTTCCCGGCATGTGTACCTCATCCATATCATTAGCAAGTTTTTTTAACGGAGTTCCGTGCCACGTTTGCACATACAATGTATTTTTGGGTTTTGGGATCCATAAAGGCAGCCGGCTGTTTGTAATCCAATATTTAGCTGTAGCCATGTACCAAATCCACTTAAAAGAAAACCTTTTTATATATGCTGCATCAACTCCGTCTAATGCCGACAGATATCGTTTATCAATACTCCATATCAGTTTATAATCATATTGGTCTTTATTTTCCTGCAGATATTCGTAAATTGCTCGGGGATTACAGCTAAACTGTTTTCCAGAATAGCTTTCAAATAAAATTAATTTATTGTTTCTCGGCAGAAGAGCAAAAATTTTAAACAGAACTGTATAGGCCCTGGCTAATAAACTTCTGCATTTGGTTATAATAAAAGATTTCATCATGAACTCCTTAAAGAGTGAGGATTAATATTTGCGCAAACAAGAAAAAAAGAAGCAACTGAATTACTTCAAGCCTCTTTTAGTTGGTGCTTCTATAAACTAGCCATGTCTTTTTTGATTTGGGTAGTTGAAATGCCTTCTGTTCTTGGAAGGTAAATGACCTCGCAATACTCCTTTAAGAAATCAAATTTGCCTTTCCAATCATCGCCGATGACAAATGTATCTATATCGTACTTTTGGATATCTGAAATTTTTTGTTCCCAATTTTTTTCGGGAATCACTTCATTAACAAAATCGATTGTTTCTAAAATGAATTTTCGATATTCATAAGAATGATGTGACTTTTTTTGTTTTTGAAGATTAAATTCATCAGTAGACAATCCTACGATTAAGTAATCACCCAGATTTTTTGCTCTTTCCAGCAGCTTCATATGTCCGTAGTGAAATAAATCAAATGTTCCGTACGTTATCACTTTCTTCATTAGATAACATCACCTTCCAACCGTTTTCAACTGAGAGTACCAGAAAAAAAACAAAAACCTTAACAGATTGTTTATCATTTCGACACATTTTTTACGTCCCATTAATAATGAATAATAATAGCATAAGTTCCTATAAAAGTTAAGGCTCTTTAAAAATGTCAAACACAAGCATTTTTTGGTATCACTGTTGTATTGATGTATAAATTTTACAGGTCTATTTTCTTATCCATATCCATTATAACAAGTTTTCCATTTCGGAAAAATTGATTCTTTTGTCGCATTTTTAAGTGAAACGATTTTCTTTCTTCTGCGTCATTTATTTTGTACGCCCTCCTCATATTAATTCATCGTCAAAACGTGAAGGAATTGTAATGTGAATGTTAAAAGTTCCTAAAGATTTTTGTGGTAAGATAGAGTAAGATGTTTTCAGGCTAAGAGGCTTTAATCAAACTATACGAATGAAACGTGTTTTTTATAGACATATAGATGAAAAGGAGGGTTGATACGATGCAAACGAAACCCATTAATCAATTAGATTTTGTAGACAGCGAACTGACTACATTTGTATCACATTTAGAAACGTCATATTTGGATCAGAATAAAGGTGCGTTCATCGTAACAGCGAATCCTGAAATCGGATTTGAAGCAATGCAGAATCCGCGTTATGAAGCGGTTCTTTCGTCTGCTGATTTTATTTTACCGGACGGCATTGGTGTTGTGATGGTTTCCAAAATGATTGGAAAACCGCTTCAATCCAGAATTGCCGGTTATGATTTGTTTACGTCGCTGCTGGATAAGGCTGATCAAAAGAAAAAACGAGTTTTCTTTTACGGTGCAGCTAAGCATGTGATGGCACAAACAATTGAGCGAGTGAAACGTGATTATCCAGGAATTGAAATTGCCGGATACTCTGACGGCTATGTGAAAGATCAGCGCGAGGTGGCGGACAAGATTGCAGCCTCAAATCCTGATATGGTATTTGTCGCTTTAGGCTATCCTAATCAGGAGTTCTTTATCCATCAATATCGGCATTTATTCCCTCAGGCTGTTGCTGTAGGGCTTGGCGGAAGCTTTGATGTGTTCAGCGGCAATGTAAAAAGAGCGCCATCGTTTTTTATCCGTTTTCACCTTGAATGGATGTACAGGCTGATCACTAACCCTGCACGCTGGAGAAGAATGCTGAGCATTCCTAAGTATGTGACAGCCGTGCTGAAACACGAACGAGCTGCAGCAAAGCCGCAATATACAGGACAGGTCAAAGATCAATCACGCCATCTGTAACCGGTCTTAAAGGAGCTATGGTATGTAATGAAATGCATGAATTTTTGGCTGAGCCCACGGGAATTCTGTAACAGTCATTGTGAGCCGGTGACAGAATGAAATCCTGGTTTGCGTTTTTTTATTATTTGTTCATTAAAATCTTTGGCACATTGCTGTTTTGGGTGAAGCCGGGCAATCAAGTGACGCTTCTGGTTTCTTTTCCTGATAACGCCCGTGCAATATTAAAGGAATATCAGAAGGGACACTGTTCCTTCCCCATTCATGTGCTGCTTACCCAGCATGCCAAGTCGCTGGAAAAAGAATTTCCTGAGCTTACTGTTTCAGTTATTAATGAAAAACACCCGCTTCATATATGTAAAGCGGTCTTTTCTATGCTGAGCAGCAAGGCTGTGATTGTTGATAACTATTTTGTTTTGACAACCGTTCTGACCGGCAGATCTGATATCGAGTGCATCCAAGTTTGGCATGCGAACGGAGCGTTTAAGCGATTTGGGCTGAAGGATATCAACACACAGAATCGTTCGCGGTCTGACGTAAGACGGTTCCGCAAAGTGTATGCTTCATTTGATCGGATTGTCGTCGGTTCTGAACATATGGCTGACATATTCAAGGAATTTTTCGACATAAAGGATGATAAATTTCTTCGGTTTGGTGTGCCTTTAACCGATGCTTACTATGAGGTGCGGGAAAACAGCACCGATCTTAAAAACAAATATCATCTGCCGGCAGAGAAAAAAATCATTTTGTATGCGCCGACCTTTAGGGATCACCAGTTCGAAAGCTTTTCACTGCCGTTTTCGGAAAAACACTTGCAGTATGATTTAAAAGGAGAATATATACTCGCGGTCAAACTGCATCCTGTTATGAAGCAGTCTGCTGAATTACCTGAGGAGAGTTCGTGGATTAAAGATGTTTCAGATCTTCCTCTTGCAGACCTTTTAAAAATGAGTGATCTGTTAATATCCGATTATTCTTCCGTTCCTTTTGAATTTGCGCTGCTGGACAAACCCATTTTGTTTTATACGTATGATATGGAGGCTTACGACAGAACCCGCGGTTTGATTCGGAATTACTCTGAGGTGATTCCGGGGGTGCCCTGCTTTGATTCAAGAGCGCTTCTGGACCAGCTGAAAGATATGGACAAGCTGCAGTCTGAAGTCGAGCGCTTTTCACGTGAGTGGAATCTGTACTCCAGAGGGAATGCCAGTAAACAGCTTTTAAGCTATATAAACGAGAAATCAAACTGATCTTTATATATAATAGAGATCAGTATTGCAAATAATATGAAAACCCTTTATAAAACATTATGAGTTGTAGTAAGGAAGGAGTCATTTTATGATTTATGCTGAGATTCTAGCCGGTGGAAAAGGTTCCCGCATGGGAAATGTTAATATGCCAAAACAGTTTTTGCCGTTAAATAAACGCCCTATTATCATCCATACGGTTGAAAAGTTTTTGTTAAATGACCGTTTCGATAAAATTTTAATCGTTTCACCTAAAGAATGGATTAACCATACAAAAGACATTTTGAAGAAATTCATCGGGCATAATGATCGCCTTGTTGTTGTTGAAGGCGGCAGCGACCGTAATGAATCCATTATGAGCGGCATCCGCTATATTGAAAAAGAATTTGGCATCCAGGATGATGACGTGATTATCACTCATGATTCTGTGCGTCCGTTTCTGACTCATCGTATTATCGACGAAAACATTGATGCTGTTCTTCAATATGGCGCGGTCGATACTGTGATTTCAGCCATTGATACAATTATAGCTTCGGAAGACCAGGAATTTATTTCTGATATTCCTGTCCGCGATAACATGTATCAGGGGCAAACACCGCAAAGCTTCCGGATCAGCAAATTGGTCGAGCTTTATAATAAACTGTCCGATGAACAAAAAGCTGTTTTGACTGACGCCTGCAAGATCTGTTCGTTAGCAGGTGAAAAAGTGAAGCTTGTCCGCGGTGAAGTCTTTAATATTAAAGTAACGACACCATATGACTTAAAAGTGGCTAACGCCATTTTACAGGAGCGAATTTCACAATGATTAATCAAACGTATCGTTTAGTTTCTGCCCGACAATTTGAAGTGACGTATAAAGATAAAGTTGTCCATTCAGATAAGGTCGTCGTCCGGCCTACCCATTTATCGATCTGCGCTGCCGACCAGCGTTATTATACTGGCTCACGCGGCAAAGAAGCGATGGATAAAAAACTGCCGATGGCTCTGATCCATGAAGGAATCGGGAAAGTCATGTTTGATCCGACAGGCACATTTAAAGTCGGCACCCAGGTTGTGATGGTGCCAAATACACCGGTTGAAAAGCATGAAGTCATTGCGGAGAATTACCTGCGTTCCAGCAGATTCCGTTCAAGCGGCTATGATGGATTTATGCAGGATTATATGTTCATGGCGCCGGACCGGCTCGTTGAACTTCCGGACAGCATTAACCCGCATGTCGCAGCCTTTACTGAGCTTATTACGATTGCAGTTCACGCGCTTTCCCGCTTTGAACGCATGGCGCACAAAAAACGCGACACATTCGGTGTCTGGGGAGACGGAAATCTCGGATTTATCATGACGCTTCTCCTGAAGAAGAAATATCCGGACAGCAAAGTATTTATCTTCGGGAAAACACCTTACAAGCTTGATCATTTTTCTTTTGTTGATGCAGCTTATCAAATTAACGATATTCCTGAGGATGTCCGAATCGATCATGCCTTTGAATGTGTAGGCGGACGCGGCAGTGAAAGCGCAATTGATCAAATCATTGCCCATGTTCATCCTGAAGCGTGTGTAGCGCTCTTAGGCGTATCTGAATACCCTGTTGAAATTGAAACGAGAATGGTGCTTGAAAAAGGGATTACGCTGATCGGCAGCAGCCGCAGCGGACGTGAGGATTTTGCCCGTACTGTGGACTTTTTAGCTCAATACCCTGAAGTCGTTGATTATTTAGAAACATTAGTAGGCGGACGCTTCCCAGTACGCAGTATTGAGGAAATTACAAACGCGTTTGAAGCAGATTTGACTTCATCTTGGGGAAAAACTGTTATCGAATGGGAAATTTAAACAGTGAAAACATTCCTTACACGAATCGTAAAAGGAGTATTCGGCACTGCTTATAAACTATTGAGCGCTTTATTACCAGTACAGCACAACAAAGTTGTCATAGCTTCCTATCGTGAGGATCATTTAAGTGATAATTTTAAAGGTGTTTATGAAAAGCTGAAGCAAGATCCGTCTCTTCGCATCACCCTGCTTTTCCGCAAGATGGATAAAGGGCTGATCGGACGAGCTGCATATCTGCTTCATCTTTTCAGCTCGTTATATCACCTTGCCACATGCCGTGTGCTTTTGTTGGATGATTATTATTTTCCTTTGTATGTTGTGCCAAAACGAAAGGAAACTGTCGCTATCCAGCTTTGGCATGCTTGCGGTGCATTTAAAAAATTCGGTTATAGCATTGTGAACAAGCCATTCGGCCCTTCTTCTGATTATTTGAAGATTGTTCCCGTGCATTCTAACTATGATTATGCCGTTGTCAGCGCACCCGCTGCCGTACCGCATTTTGCTGAAGCTTTTCAAATGGAGCAAAAGCAGATTTTGCCGCTCGGAGTTCCACGGACGGATTATTTTTATGATAAGGAACATATACACACTGTATTAGATGAGTTCCATCGGGCTTATCCCGAACTTAAGCATAAGAAAAAACTTTTGTATGCTCCTACTTTTCGAGGCAGCGGACATCATCAAGAGGGTGACGCTACCCCGCTTGATCTGCTACAATTAAAATCGGCGCTAAACCAGAAAGATTATGTCGTGATGCTTCATCTTCATCCGTATATGCGCAAGCATGTGCACACGGAAGAGGATGATTTTGTGCTGGATTTAACCGAAGCGTACTCTTTGTACGATTTGATGGCAATCTCCGATGGGCTGATAACCGATTATTCTTCAGTCATTTTTGAATACAGCCTGCTAAAACGTCCGATGTATTTTTACTGCCCGGATTTAGAAGACTACTTGGAAGAACGAGATTTCTACTATCCGTTTGAATCATTCGTACCCGGCCCGATTTCTAGAGATGTTGCGTCTCTTGTGCATGATATCGAGAGTGACCACGAGGCTGATACAAAGCGGATTGAAGCTTTTTCACAGACGTTTATTACCCATCAAGACGGCAAATCTTCAGAGCGGGTAGCCGATTTTATTTCATCATTTTTAACATCTGGTGCCGATTAGGAGAAAGTGAGGTACAAAGTGAAGCTGGCCAGAAAGATTAAGAACAGACTTTTCAGATCAAAAAAGAAAACGAAAACAGAAAATGAAGCTGTCATTGTCCATCCGGCAGATAACAGGGTTTTTTCTCTTTTTGATAAAACGAAGCGAATTGAAGAAAATCAGCAAGTCCCTGTCAGAAAAATTTCTGAGTTTTCTTGGAATGGATCAATACTTAAAATTGCAGGTTACATGTATATCAAAGGCCTGCCGCTTCAAAAAGAGGATCAAGTTCGAAAACGTTTATTGTTGGTAAATAACGGTGTGTTATTCACAGCTATTTCATTGCGGGATGTTCCTGTAGATAAGCTGTCAATCGATACTTCTAATGTGCCTGGGAACTATAAGTGGGCAGGATTTTCACAGCAAATTAACTTTTCTAAGCTGATAAATGACAAACCTCTTCCGCAGGGCGAGTATAAGTTGTTTCTCGAAATTGAAGCTGTAGATGACCAAAATGTAAAACACCAGGAAGTGCATACGGTCGGGAACGTCAGCAATTTCCTCTCAAATGATGTGTATGCCACAAAGATGGAATTTCATTCGGCTAAAAAGCTGATGAAGTTCAATTTGATTGTTAACTATGATGAGGGCGAAAAGACCATTAACCTGTCTTGCAACAAGCTGCAGGAAATTGATCCGAGCCTTTTGGAGCTGGACACTGGAAAAGAAGCAAATCGCTTTTTACGCAAGCTGAATACGAGCTTGTTCCATTTTGCATATGATGTATTCCGCCTGCTGCCGATTAAGTCCAATAAGATTGTCTTTGCTTCTGACAGCCGGCTTGATATGACAGGAAACTTTGAATTTGTTTACGAAGAACTGCTGAAGCGCGAAGAAAATTTCGATTTCAAATTTTTCTTAAAAAGCAGCATTCGAGACAGAAAAAGCCTGTCTGAACTGATGTCTATGGCCTATCATTTCGCGACAAGCAAAATTATTTTTATTGATGATTTTTATCCGATTATTTATCCGTTAAAAATCCGTAAAAATGCTGACCTTGTCCAACTGTGGCATGCTGTCGGCGCCTTTAAAACATTCGGCTACAGCCGAATCGGGCTGCCTGGAGGACCGTCGCCGCATTCGAAAAACCATAGAAACTACACGAAGGTTATTGTCAGCTCTGAAAATATCAGAAAGCACTATGCAGAGGGCTTCGGCGTAGACATAGAAAATGTCATCGCAACCGGTGTACCGCGAACTGACTTTTTCTTTGATGAAGCGAAAAAGGCATTTGTGAAAGAACGTCTCTATACGGAATATCCGTTCCTTAAGGACAAGAAGGTTATTCTTTTTGCACCTACCTTCCGCGGAAACGGTCAGCAATCAGCTCATTATCCTTTTGAAGTGCTTGATTTTGACCGGCTGTATCGTGAGCTAAAGGATGAATATATCTTCTTATTTAAGATTCATCCTTTCGTACGTAACGATGCCAATATTCCTTATCAGTACAGCGATTTCTTTTATGATTTCTCTTCATTCAGGGAAATTAACGAGCTGTTGCTAGTAACAGATGTTCTGATTACAGATTACTCTTCGGTATGTTTTGAGTATGCATTATTAAATAAACCGATGATCTTCTTCAGCTATGATGTAGATGATTATATTCGCAAACGTGATTTCTATTACGATTACTTCGACTTTATTCCTGGTCCGCTTGCGAAAACGTCTGAGCAAATGATTTCGATCATTAAGGAAGAGAAGTATAACTTTGAACAAATTGATTCATTTGTTCACTATTTCTTCGATGATCTTGACGGAAAATCGAGTGAACGTGTGGTTGATCAGATCGTCTTCCCTCAGGAAGAGGAGCCGCTAGAAGATAAAGTTCTTAATAGATAAATCAAAAACACCTTTTGCGGCTGCAAAAGGTGTTTTTTTTATTGATATTCCGGAACATCAAAGTAAAGCGTATAACCGTCCAGCAAGGAATACAGGCTGTACATGCGGTTTACTTGTTTGTATGCCCAGCCGATGTCTGTTGCGTATTGGTGTGCAGCTGTGGCTGACCATCTCATTTTGTACAGGGTGTCCTGATTGTAGGCTGTGTTGTGTATATAAGATGAGCCTATAAATTTGGCACCGCCGATAATAGCCGCTTCTGGTGTAAACCAGCCTTGCTCATACGCGTATTTTGCGCCGTATTCATTCGGGTTGCTGTCGTAGGCGCCAATTCCGTACATGTTATATACGGTTTTTCCGTTATAGGTTAAGCCATTGGCTAAATCGGATGTCCCGTTGCCTGTTTCAAGGAGAGCGTGCGAGATTAAATACAGCTCGTTGATGCCGTATTGATTGGCGGCATCGATAAATGCCTTCGCTTTCCCCGTCAGGATGCCTTTGCCAGTAAGCACTTTCTGATTGACTTCAGTTGCGCTTAGTCCGGCTGTCTGTGACAGCTTGAGAAATTGGAAATAGTATTTGCTGTCTCTGGAAAAGTTATTCGGGTCCACGTATTGAACCACTTCATCACTGCTTGCGTTTCGCCATCCCAAGTTGATTTTGGCCCAGCCGTTTGTCTGACTGATGATTTTCACCTTATCGCCCTTTTTAAATTGGCCGATCACGTTTGTCTGACTGACTGCCGGTGTTGACCGGATATTTAGTACATCAGCTGTAACAGTTGACGTTGCTGTATTAATATAAGTGAGCGAGACGTAAGCCGCTCCGTCTGTTTGCGGGCTGACTGTCATTTGTTTTTGGACCATATCACGAAGCGAGAGATTGTAAGTTGTTTTCATGATTTGCGGGCCGTTTTTGATTTTCACGATAGATGATGTCCATCCGTATAATTGTTTTAGCTTCGTTGATGCTGCAACAGCTGCATCATTGCCTGTAAACTGTTCGTTTAAGCTGATTTTGTAAAGCGTATTGCTTTTCGTTGTGTAGCTTGGGCTTAAACTTTGCGCTTTTAGATACGTTAAACCATTGTTCAATGCGGTTTTACTGTTTAGCTGAGCTGTCACGATTTTGTATTGTGTATAAGCCGTTTCGCTTGTTTTTGCCGTTGTGCCGGCGGCATTGTTTTGTTTAAAAAATGCTAAAACGCGGTCAATATCTTCTTGGCTGATAATAGACTCAGTCACGATTTTATAGCTGCTTGCTGCGGTCTGACCGGTTTTCTGGCTTGCTGCTGATATGTGATTCGACTGAAAAAATGTGAGTGCCTGATTGACTTTCGCTGTATCAAGCAGAGATTCAGTTGTGATTTTAAACGTAGCAGCTTTTTGTTTTTTGACTGTTTTTGCAGATGCACTCAGCTGATTTTTCTTTAATACGTTCAAGCCCTTTGTGACTTTTGCTTGATCCGATGTTTCTTCTGAGATGAGCTGGTATTGGTTTTCTGCAGTTGTTCCAGCTACGGCTTTCGTTGCCTTGACTTTCTTCTGAGCAAAGAAGGCTGCGGCTTTATTTGCTTGCTGCTCTCCTACAATCTTTGCTGTCGTCATTTGATAGGCTGTAGATGTTGTCGATTTTTTGACGCTTGATGATGTGTAATGCCACTTTTTCTTTTTAAAGAAAGTATCTACCTTTTGCAGCTGCTGTTTCGTTAATCCCTTCATATTCACGGTATATGAAGCGCTTTTTCCAACTTGTTGATAACTGCCGGATATGCCGGTGTTTTTCTTGATTTGGCTGATGGCATCCTTTACTGTATTCAGCCCTTTGAAATAAGCTGATTGGACATTGTATGACTCCGCTGTTGCTGTTTGATTGATTGACTTGTAGCTTCCTGTGATACCGGTGCTTTGTTTCAGCTGATTTAATAGATTCTTGGCATTCGCTTCACCTGAAATCGGAGCTGTTGTAAACGTATAGTAAGCTTGGCCTTTGACTGTTTCTTTTAATGATGCCTTCAGGCCCGATTCCTTTTGAAATGCGCTTTTGATCTGCTCAGCTTTTTTGTCTCCCATGATAGTGCCTGACTGAATGGTTGAGACAGAAACTGTGTGTGTGATGGGCTGATACGTGCTTTTAATCCCCGTTTGCTTAGCCAGGCCCTGAATAAGCGTTTTGACTTTTGTCTCATCAGCGATTTCTGATGTCGAAACGGTTACATAGGACTGCGCTGTACCGGAAGCTTTTACAGTGCCAGCCACTCCCGTCTCCTGCTTAAGCTTGGCCAGGATTGTGTTTGCCTGTTTATCTCCGGAAATGGCACCTGAGGTGATGGTGACATACGGCTGTTTGCCGCCGACAGGGCTTGACGTGCCAGTAATCGTCGTCTGTTTGGTAAGACCGCTCAGGATTGCTTTCGCTTCTGCTTCGTTTTGTATGCCGGCAGCAGAAATTTGGTAGGTCGTTGTTGTTCCTGAAGCTTGGTAGGAAGCATCCCAGCCAGTGTCCTTTTCCAGTTTGGCGACAGCCTGCGAGGCTTGGCTTTCTGTGCTGAACGTTTTTGACGGCTCTACCTTATATATCGAGTAGTCCGTATACGCCGCAGCCTGTGCAGAACCGGTTATGGCAAAAAAGGCAAGGGACGCGGCGGACAAAAGCATAGGTGCGATTAATCTCTTTTTCATTCCTTCTCCTCTTTCTTATTCAATGAGTATATAAATCTAGTCTATTTATCGGCACGCGTATGCTTCATTTATAGGTGAATCCCTCCCATTTTTTAATAAAAAAAACTTAATCTCGACGTGAGATTAAGTTCAAATATGAGACACGATCAGTGTACAAGTTCCTTTTATTGTAAAGTCTGGCATTTGAGCTGGCAAAATAAAGTGATCACCTTTTTTAAGCGGGCATGTTTCGTCTTTATAGATCAGGAAACCGCTCCCTTCTATCATACTGCAAAGCAGAAAGGATTCATCCTGAGACATCTCAGCCTCGCCATTTATATCCCATTTATATACCGAAAAATATTCGCCTTGGACAAACGTTTTAATGGTTATTCCTTTTCTTGATTCCGTCGATTCGTCTATATATCCGTCCACGTGGGGAACCGTGGCCGCATTGACTGCTTTGGCGAAATGCAGCTCCCTCTGCCTGCCATTATCATCAATCCGGTCATAGTCATACACCCGGTATGTGGCATCTGAATTTTGCTGGGTCTCTAAAACAAGTGCCCCCTTGCACAATGCGTGCAGTGTACCGCTCGGCACATAATAGAAATCACCCGGCCTAATCTTGATTCTTCGCAGCAGGCCTTCCCAGTCGCCGCTGTTGATCATTGTGACAAGTTCGGTTTTTGAACGGGCCGTATGCCCGTAGATAATCTCCGCATTTTTCTTACAGTCGATAATGTACCAGCATTCCGTCTTTCCGAGTTCTCCCTCTTCATATTCTCCGGCGTAATAATCATCAGGGTGAACTTTAATCGACATATCTTCCTTCACGTCCAGCAGCTTTGTCAGAAGCGGAAACCGTTCCCCTTCCACGCCGCCGAATATTTCCCGGTGTTCTTCCCAAAGCTCAATCAGTGTCTTCCCTTTATACGGGCCATTCGCCACAGTGCTCGGCCCTTTTGGATGAGCGGAAATGGCCCAGCATTCCCCCGTTTTTTCTGAAGGAATACCGTATCCAAATCGATCTCGCAATGCGGTTCCGCCCCAGATTTTTTCTTTAAACACAGGCGTTAGAAAAATCGGTGATTGCGTCATGATCCGTACCCCTCCCCTGTAAATAACTCATGATTATTTTCCCGGTGCGTCCCCCTTACAAACACCCGTATAAGCTGTCTATTTCCTATGACAACGTATGTACAAAGCATCATCTTTTGATTACCCCTTTAAAGAAAACGCTTCCTTTATATTATATCACGTCGAAAAGAAGCTTTGTTTCAGGCTTTTCCTTGATAAGAATAATTCCCCTTTTTTGATACAAATTAATAAAAACCGTCAATCTGTTTACAAAGGAGAGAAACTATGCAAATCGACTCTGATCTCCAGAACAACTTAGACACACTGAAAAAATCATTGGGACAAAACGACGACATGATGTTTTACACATTTGCTTTCGGAGACAGCAGACAGAAAGCGTGTTTACTGTATATTGACGGTCTGACAGAGAATAAAATGCTGGCGCAGTATGTCATTTCTCCTTTACAAAGAGAGGCGTTAGTCCATAAGGAACATTCGATTGAAGACTTATCCGCCTTTTTTTTCGGTTTTCATCACAGTGTTGTCTCTACAATCAAAGAAATAGAGCAGCTCGTTTTTACCGGGTACGCCGTTTTACTCGCTGATGGCTATCGCGGAGGATTGGCTTTTGATACAAAGTCAGTGCAAACGCGCACGCTTGAAGAACCCACCTCCGAAGTTGTGGAACGCGGGGCGAAAATAGGCTTTATTGAAAAACTGCGGACGAATACAGCGCTTTTGCGTGAACGGACGGGTGATCCTAATCTCGTTATAAAGGAAATGACAATCGGAAAACGGACAAAAAAGAAAATCGCTGTTGCATATATTCAGGATATCGCCCCAGATTATGTCATCAAGGAAGTGTTTAAAAGGTTAAAATCAGTCAAAATAGATGATTTGCCGGAATCAGGCACACTTGAACAGCTGATTGAAGATGAACCATTCTCGATTTTCCCCACAATCTTAAGCACAGAACGCCCTGATCGTGTTGAAGGTGCTCTAATAGAAGGAAGAGTATCCATATTAGTAGATGGCACACCGTTTGCTTTAGTTGTACCCGCTACGGTTGACGAATTTATGCATTCGCCTGATGATTACAGCCATCGCTGGATTCCAGTCAGTCTTATTCGTTTACTGCGTTATTCATGCATTCTGATCACCATCTATTTGCCGGGCCTGTATATTTCACTTGTTTCCTTCCACACCGGGCTATTGCCGACCAGAATGGCCATTTCAATTGCAGGCAGCCGGCTGAATGTGCCCTTCCCGCCATTCGTGGAGGCCTTTATCATGATCTTTACGATTGAATTGATTCGGGAAGCCGGATTACGGCTGCCAAAGCCAATCGGACAGACGATTGGCCTTATCGGGGGCGTTGTCATCGGACAGGCGGCTGTACAGGCGCAAATTGTCAGCGCGCTGATGGTCATTGTGGTTTCTGTTACAGCACTGGCATCCTTTACTGCTCCATCATACGCCTTTAACTTTCCGCTGCGGATAATACGCATCGCAGCCATGTTAAGCGCAGCAGCACTTGGCATGTATGGCGTCATTATGGTTTTCCTATTTGTTATCGGCCACTTAATGCGCCTGAAAAGCTTCGGGCAGGATTACATCATTCCGATCATGGCTCAGCCCGGACAGGATTTGAAGGATACCGTCATCCGTATTCCTACGATGTTCTTAAAAAGAAGACCGACGCGAAATGACCCTGAAGATAATATAAGACAAAGGTGATTAGCTATGAAAAAATCAGAGCATAAACTGACATTTATGCAGACGATGATAATGATAAGCAGCACGCTGATCGGCGCCGGTGTCTTAACCCTTCCCCGATCAGCTGCTGAAGCCAACAGTCCGAGCGGTTGGATTATGATATTGCTGCAGGGCGTTATTTTTATAATCATTACTCTGCTTTTTTTGCCTTTCCTGCAAAGAAACAGCGGGAAAACGATTTATGAGCTTAACAGCATAGCAGCCGGAAAGTTTATCGGATTTTTATTTAATGTATATATTTCTCTTTATTTTATCGGCATCGTTTGCTACCAGGCGCGGGTGCTGGGAGAAGTCGTTGGATTCTTCCTTTTAAAAAACACACCTATGGCATTGGTCGTGTTTATCTTTCTTGCGGTTGCCATTTACCATGTGGCTGGCGGCGTTTATCCGATCTCGAAGGTATATGCGTATATTTTCCCTGTAAGCCTGATTATTTTTATGACCCTGTTGATGTTCAGCTTTCGCCTGTTCAATCTTAATTATCTACGTCCGGTCTTTGAAGGAGGCTATCAAGGTTTTTTTTCCTTATTCCCTAAGACTTTGTTATATTTTTCCGGATTCGAGATCATTCTTTATCTCATTCCTTTTATGAGAAACCCAAAGCAAGTAAAAAAAGCGGTCGCTTTTGGGATTGCCATCTCAACGGTTTTTTACAGCATCACGTTGTTTGTTGTGATTGGCTGCATGACCGTGGCTGAAGCAAAAACAGTGACATGGCCGACCATCTCCCTTATTCATGCGCTTGAAATACAGGGGATTTTCATCGAACGCTTTGATTTGTTTTTACAGATTACTTGGACTGCCCAGCAATTCGTTTGTATGCTCGGATCATTTAAAGGCGCCCATCTTGGATTGACGAGCATTTTCAATCTGAAAAATAAAAATAATCCGTGGCTGCTGGCTTTGCTGCTGGCGGTTACATTTGTGCTTGCATTATATCCTAAGGACTTGATCGATGTATTCCGTTACGGCACCCTTCTTGGATATGCCTTTTTAGGTGTCATTACAATTCCGTTTTTCCTCATGCTTTTGAGCTGGGTGCAGAAAAAACTTGGGAGGAGCCAGCTGCAATGAAGATTGTGACAAAACTCATAGCCGTGTTTTTTATGCTGCAGATTCTCTGTGGCTGCTGGGATGTGAAATCAATTGAAAAGCTGTCCTTCGCCAGAGGCCTGGCCATCGATGAGACTGAAGGCCACAATTATAAATTAACGTATCAAAACCTGCTTCCCCAAAGCGAAGACAGCCAAACATCCGGAAAACCCGAATTTGTCAATGTGACATCCTATGGGAAAACGATTCTTGAAGCAGTCAGTGATGTAGCCATAAAAGACCCGCCCATTTATAGCGATCATTTAAAAGTGATTGTAATTGGAGAAAAGCTAATGAGGGACCAAAACATTGATCAAGTCTTCAACCATTTTATAAGGGATGACGAATTAAGGCGAAGCAGTTATTTAATAGCAGCGAGGGGGAAAGCCGGTGATCTGTTTACGAAGGGAAGCCCTAATCAGCAGCAGCCTATGCCTGCTGAGAAGCTGATTGATATGACGACTCACAGCGGGTATAACGGAAAAATTATGGTTCCCCTTCGCCTCGGAAGAGCTTCGCTTTATTGCCAGAATCACTACAGCTTTCTCATTCAAGCCGTTAAAAACCAAAAGGGAAAAGCAAAGTATGACGGCGCAGGCATTATCAAAAAAGTCAGCAATAAGCTCATCGGATTTTTATCAGCTGATGAAACCCAGACACTGGCATGGACATTGGGGACGATCAAAGGCGGCGTTATGCCGACAAAAGATAAAGGACGTCCGATTACGTTTGAGATGAAGAAATCGAAAACGAAAATTAAGCCGGTGATCAAAAACGGAAAGCCAGTGTTTCATATTTCTGTTAAAACGAAAGGCGTCCTGTCAGAAGACCAAAACCCGAAAGAAAACTCCTTTAGCAAGAGCTATTTGAACAGGCTGGAGAATATTTTTGAGAAAAAGCTTGAACGCGATGTAAAGAAGGTCATGGATAAACTGCAGCACGAGTATAAAACAGATCCGGTCTTTTTATCAGACCACATCCGAATTCAATACCCTGATTACTGGCATAAAGTACGAGATCATTGGGATGAATTGTTTTCTGAGGCTGATTTCACATACGATATTTCATTCAAAATTGTTAATTTCGGGACAGTCGGAAAGTGAGCAATCAAAAGGGTGCGCATGACGCGCACCCTTTTTTATGTTCCGACTGTCTGCTGTTTTCCAGCTGCTCCTCCCTGTCCGTTTTTGTCTCGTAAATCCTGTTCAATTTCTTCAAGGCTTCTGCCCTTTGTCTCTGTCACTTTAAACCGGACAAATAAGAACGCTATAATCCCGATCGCGGCGTAAATCAGGAATAAATAACTGATGCCGATTGCTTCCATTAAGATTGGATAGGTTAGTGAAACAATCAGTGTGCCAACGTGCAGCATCAAGGTCGATACTCCGGTCCCGATTCCTCTGACATGGAGAGGGAACAATTCAGGAAGCATCACCCAGACAACCGGGCCCCAGCTGACCGCAAAGACAACGATAAACACGCCTAAGCAAATAACAGTCGTCCAAGACGCAGCCGGAGTGTTATCGAAAAAGAGATTCACCAGAGCGAGGACGATCAAGCTGATCACCATCCCGGCATTCCCGATTAACAATAACGGCTTTCTTCCGATCTTGTCGATAATTTTAATCGCTATTAATGTCATGAGAACATTGACAGTGCCGATTCCGACCGTTCCTAAAATGGAAGCGGAGTTTCCGAATCCGACGTTTGTAAAAGTCTTTGGCGCATAATAAATGATCGTATTCGTTCCGATAAATTGCTGCAAAAACGCCAGTCCCAAGCCGGCAATCAGCGCGGGACGCACCCAAGGGTCGAACAGCTCCTTCAGGCCGCCTTCATCCTGTTTTTCCGCTTCTTGAATATCATGTATTTCCTGATCAATATCTTTTGTGCCACGCAATTTTTCAAGAATCTTCTTCGCTTTGCCCTCTTCGCCGTTCGTGAACAGCCAGCGCGGGCTCTCCGGCATAAACAAAATCCCTATGAGCAAGAGCAGCGACGGCACAGCAGCCAATCCAAGCATCCAGCGCCACGCTTCTGCATCGGCAAATATGTAATTGACAATGTAGGAAAGAAGGATGCCGACCGTGATCATCAGCTGGTTCAGGGATGACAGCGCCCCGCGTTTCTGTTTTGGCGCCAGTTCAGATAAATAGAGCGGCACGATCGTCGTCGATGTTCCGACTGCCAGTCCCAACATAATGCGAAACAGCACCATGACTCCCGTATTCGGGGCGAGTGCCACACCTAAACCGCCAATACAAAACAGCAGCGCGGCCGCCATAATCGCTTTCTTTCTCCCGAAACGGTCAGTCAGCTTGCCAGCCGCTCCTGACCCTGCTATCGCCCCAACCAATAAGGAGCTGACAACAAGCCCTTCCGTAAAAGCGTTCAAGCCTAAGTCTTTTTTCATAAATAAAATAGCGCCGGAAATGACTCCGGTATCATAGCCATATAACGCGCCTCCAAGAGCGCCAAAAAAATAAAGCCATATATTTGACTGCTTTTTCATAAAATGACTCCCTTTCTCCATCAGCTGTACTGACTGCGGAGTTTATTTAGAAGTCTTTTAACCTCTTTTTCCGGCCATTAAACCTGCGATCATGCATTTCCAATTATTCACTTGTATTTTTTTCAATGTCTCCGAAACGTTTTATGTTGTGCAGCGTCCAATATAAGGTGATTCAGCACATCATCGTTATCAATTTTCAAAAACAAGAACTTATAAATATAGGAATATTTATCGAAAAATGTCTTTCAAGGAGTTGCCCTATGGCAAAATGAATGGTACTCTTCAAATATTAAAGAAACGTGAGGTATTGATATATGGAAGAACGATCACAGCGAAGAAAGAAAAAGAAAAGACTGAGAAAATGGGTGAAAGTCGTTGCCGGTTTGATGGCTTTTCTACTCATTGCGGCTGGCTCTGTCGGCGCCTATGCTTATGTAAAGCTGAACAATGCTTCTAAGGAAGCCCACGTCAACCTTGCGCGCGGAGAACAATCTGTAAAACGGATTAAAGAATTTGATCCAGGAAAAGATTCTTTTTCTGTATTGCTCTTAGGGATTGATGCCAGAGAGAAAAAAGGTGAAACTGTCGATCAGGCAAGAAGTGACGCGAATGTGCTGATTACATTTAATAGAAAAGAAAAAACAGCTAAAATGCTGAGCATCCCGCGTGATGCCTATGTAAACATTCCAGGCCATGGCTACGATAAATTCACGCATGCTCATGCCTACGGCGGCGTTGACTTGACTGTGAAAACAGTTGAGGAGATGCTCGATATTCCAGTCGATTATGTCGTAGAAAGCAATTTCACGGCTTTTGAGGACGTCGTAAATGAGCTGAATGGCGTCAAAGTAACGGTAAAAAGCGATAAAGTCATTCAGCAAATCAAAAAAGATACAAAAGGAAAAGTGGTTCTTCAAAAAGGAACACATACGCTTGATGGAGAAGAAGCGCTCGCTTACGTGAGAACACGTAAAGCGGACAGTGACCTTTTACGCGGGCAAAGACAAATGGAAGTGCTGAGCGCCATTATTGATAAATCAAAATCGCTTAGCTCGATTCCGGCTTATGATGATATTGTGGACACGATGGGACAAAATCTGAAAATGAACTTATCTCTCAAAGATGCCATCGGCCTGTTCCCATTCATCACTTCATTGAAATCAGTTCAATCTGTTCAGCTGACAGGCTATGATTATGAACCTGCCGGCGTGTACTATTACAAATTAGATCAGCAAAAACTGCAGGAAGTCAAAAAAGAACTGCAAAATGATTTAGGTGTATAATGAACGGGATGGCGTAATCGCCATCCCGTTTTACATATTTCACTGTTGAAAATGTTCAAAGTTACGTTTAGCCTTGGTTTATATGGAAGTTTCGCGGGAAAGCGGAACATACTACACGAAGCAGCTTCATTTATAAGGAGGTCCCCCTACATATGAAATGTATTGCAATTGATTTAGACGGAACATTACTGAATAAAGAAAGTGTCATTTCCGCTGAGAACAGAGCGGCGATCAAGCGGGCCGTTGATGCCGGCATCCTCGTCACCATTTGCACAGGAAGAGCTACATTTGATGTAAAGGCGCTGCTGGATGACTTGGACATTCCTATCATTGCGGCAAATGGCGGAACGATCCACGACACGGGTTACCGTTTGATCAGCCGGACATTAATGGATCAGGAGGCCGGTAAAGCAATCGCTGATTACTTACTGTCAAAAAACATTTACTTTGAGGTATATACAGATGACCATCTGCTTTCTCCTTTTGACGGCGAAGCAAAGCTGCATGCAGAGCTTGATATTCTAAAGAGCGCGAATCCAAATGAAAAAACGGATGAATTGTGGGAGGGAGCCATGACCCAGTTCAAGCAGTTTGGCATAAAGCCGGTCCCTCATATCGAATCGGTTTTTGACGGCAGTGAAAACATTTATAAGCTTCTTTGCTTCTCCTTTGATATGGACAAGCTGAAGCAAGCAAAGGAAGAGCTGAAGCATCACAAAAAACTGGAGCAAACCTCTTCCGGAAAGCATATTATCGAAATCCTGCCGGCCAATTCAGGAAAAGGACACGCGCTGACAAAGCTGGCTGACATATATGGAATTGAAACGCAGGATATCTATGCGATTGGCGACAGTCCGAACGATTTGTCTATGTTTGAAGTCGCCGGACACCGGATCGCCATGGAAAATGCAATTGATGAATTAAAAGAAAAAAGCACCTTTGTTACAAAAAGCAATGACGAAAATGGTGTAGCCTACTTTATTGATCAGCTTCTTTCCGGCCGATATGCATAAAGAAAAGACTCCAGAGATTCTGGAGTCTTTGTCTTTTATTGAACACGTATACTTCCCGCATATTTATCTTTCCAATACGTGCTCGTGTTCATATTGGTGATGGTCACGCCGTTTGATAATGTGACATGAACAACTTGTCCGTTTCCGATATAGATGGCCGGATTTAGGCTTGTTGATTCGAAGAACACAATGTCTCCCGGTTTGAGGTCAGCCTTCTCAATCTTAGTTCCGGCTTTGTACTGGCTTGTTGCGTACCGAGGGAGGGAAATACCCGCTGCCTTCTTGTACACGTACTGGACAAAACCAGCTGTGTCAAACCCGGTCTCTGGGGACACTCCGCCTTTTTGATAAGGAACTTCTCCGACATAAAGCGTAGCTTCGGATACGATCGGATTTTCTTTCGGAATTGTCAAATTGTCAAATCGGCGAATGCCTGTCATTTTCGATTTCCAGTAATCCTCTGACAAGTAGGAAATGGTTACTTTTTCAGAACGGCTTGCCTGAATAAATCTTCCTCCGCCAGCATAAATGCCTGCATGTGAAATTCCCGTTTTGTACGTATTGCTAAAATATATGACATCACCAGGCTTTATATTCTGACGTGCCACCTTCTCGCCCACTGCCCATTGCTGTTCGGCTGATCGCGGCAGATAAATGCCGAGTGCCTGTTGAAACACATACTGCACAAGCCCTGAGCAGTCAAAGCCCTCTGAAGGTGTGCTTCCGCCAAACACATATGGAATACCGATATATTTTTCAGCCTCCTGAACGACAGGAACGTCAGCAGTTGCCGGATCGGCTGCGATTCGTCTCGCCCCGATATATGTTCCGCTCCAATAGCTGCTTTTTTTGTAATTGGTGATGATAACCCCTTTTGATTGCGTACTCTGAATCATTTGGCCGTCTCCGATATAAAGAGCGTCATGTGTCGGAGTTGTCCCGCTGCTTCCCTCTTTCTTAAAAAACAAAATATCGCCCGGCTTCAGGTTTTCCGGTTTTACGGCCGTTCCGACTTTATACTGATCGTTCACAGACCTTGGCAGATGAATATCAGCCTTACTGAACACATATTGAATCAATCCCGAAGGATCGAATCCTTCTTTTGGCGTTTCACCGCCGTATTTATACTGATACCCAAGCAGTTTTTTTGCTTCGCTGATGATCAGTTCAGATGACATATCAGCCTCCGCAATCTCCGCTTTTGTAATAATGGAGCCCCAAAAACTAATGATAACCGCCACAAGCAAAAACTTCTTCCAGTTTGCCAGTGTGTTCACTTTTATTATCTCCTCCTCGTTTTGCAATTTTAACATCGGTGTTTTTCTGAATATATTAAGCGACTTTTTGATTTTTTTACAAAATGAATGTGCCGGGCAAATAAAAAGAGAATGCCTCATCAGACACTCTCTTTTGTGAATTATTTATTGGCGTTTGCCGGTTCTTCCTGCTGTTGGATTTTATGCATTTCCGTATCAATCTTTTGTTTTTCCTGATCTGTCAGCTGATCGTTGAATTTAAAAGCTGACATAAACATGAACACGATGGCTACGGCAACAAATGGCCAGCTGGCTTTGACAAATTTCATCTTGAATCCCTCCGGTTATTTAGATTTTAGTTTGTCGCTATGATCAACATCAAATGTCAGTTTTCCGTCTTCTACTTTCCATGAGAAATTAGAGCCTTTCGTGAGTTCACGAATAATTGTTTTTTGTTTAAGGCTGCCTTTTTTGACTGGTGCAGGAGTCGCTTCATGGATGTCAACCGGCGTAACCTCAAAGCGGCCTGTTCCGTTTTTCTTCAGGTGATACTGAACCAGTGCACTGTCCCTCGTTCTTGTCCAGCCCTGGTCAAAGACAAAGTTGCCGAGGCTGTAGAAAATGACAGTTCCGTTATATACTTCAATCGGTTCTAGGACGTGCGGGTGATGGCCGACAATGATATCAGCTCCCGCATCAGACATGGCCCTCGCAAGCTGGCGCTGGCGGTCGTTTGGATCATTATCATACTCTTGTCCCCAGTGTGACTGCACAACGACGATGTCCGCGTGTTTTTTTGCTTCTGAAATCATTGGAATGAAGATTTCAGGATCTGCGGGCAGCACACCCGGCGTACTCTTTTTAGCCGAAAAGCCTTTTCCGGACACATCGGTGAAGCCGAGCGTCGCGATGGTTACCCCATTGACCTTCTGGTACGAGATTTTCTTTTTCGCATCACTTAAGCTGTATCCCGCTCCAACGATATCAAGGTCTTGCTTCTCAAATTCTCCAAGTGTATCCTTTATGCCCTGAACGCCGTAATCCATTGCATGGTTGTTTGCACTGTTGAGAACCGTGAAATTCATATCCTTCAAGACTTTCACTGATTCCTTATTCGTCTGCAGATGAATCTTTTTATCTGCTTGTTTATAATTCTTTTGATAGGTTACCGGGTTTTCAAAGTTTCCCGCTACATAATCCGAGGCTTTGAAGATCGGTTCAACATATTGAAATATGCTGTCTGCCCCTTTTTGATCCGTTACTTTTTCAACATAGCGTCCCATCATAATATCACCGACAAATGAGGCTGAGACAACATCATCAGAATACGTTTCGACTTGCGGCGTTTCTGCTTTTCCCGCCCACATAAAAGCGAACATGAGAACAAAAACGATTGGAATGGCAATAAATACGTGCTTATTGGTTTTCTTTTTTTGCTGTTTTGTCAGCTTCAGCAGCTTTTCATGAAAGCTCAGTTCTTTTTTCATCGTTTGACACACCTTACATTAAATTAAGTAGTAAACAAACATGATAGCAAAGGTTGCTCCGCTCAATAGCAGCGTGCTTCCGAACGTAATGGTTAACCCTTGTTTTTGAATGGTATTGGCAATTAAACCTGGCACGATAATGCCGATTCCTCGAAATTCTGCGATTTCAAATGGTACAATCGGGTATAGAAAATCAAACGCGATTTTCAGGACGATTCCCGTTATCAGCATGGCAGCGAATTTTCTGCGTCCGTACAAAATCATAAATTTGGATAAACCGTATTTCACAATGACATAAGTGAGCAAACTCACCAGCAAAACGAGTAAAATAAAGACCGGCTGATTAAACACAAGTCCTAAATATCCCGGTACGACCAGTCCTGCCGGCACGATTCCTGTTTTTTCTGCAAAAATCAAACTGAGTAGTACACCTAAAATAAGTGCGATGTATAAATCTGATCCGAACATGTCTGCATTTCCTCCTAGCTTACGAGCTGCTTAACCTTGTATTCGTGGATTTTTTCAATTAAAGGCTCTGCGGCACCATGAATATTGCCGACGCCATATATGACACGATTGTGCATTCTTTTCTTTAGCAATTCCATAATTTCTTCTGTTGACTTGTACTCTAGATCATGCAGTTTATCTGCAGGAATTTTGCCTTCTTCATAGGCTTTTACGATCGGTTCAGTTGTTTCACCGATTAAGATCAGTTCACTTGCTTCAATATAAGGCAATACGTCATTTGCGAATTGCTGTGTCCGATCGACACGGTCTGCGCGGCAGTTCATGATGATGATCGGATCATCGGTCGGGTAACCGATTTCTTTTACACGTTTCCATATATTCAAAGTAGAAGAAGCGTCGTTTGCGGCAAACCCATTAACAAAGTGCCCAGGCTCGCTCGGACTGATCAGCGGAAGAATTCTCATGGCTCCCGGATCTGGCGGCGCATTCAGCATTCCTTTAAACGCAGTTTCTTCGTCAATGCCCAGCGCTTGAGCCACACCCAGTGCCAGTGAAGCGTTATCAGGGAATACCATGTATTCAAATTTACGCAGATATTCATCTGTGATTTTTGAGTTATCAGCAATGATGACTTTTGTGTTTCGTTCCTTTGCTTTCTGTTTAAAGAACTCGGTATATTCACTATCTGTAATGACAAGATGGCCGTTATAAGGAATTGTAGCGGTAAACGCTTCTGCAATTTCATCGAGCGTCGGCCCCATGACATCCATATGGTCTTCTAAAACATTCACTATAACGCCGATATTGGCTTGCAGAAGTTCTTCCTGAAAAATGATTTGATAATCCGGGTTAACAGCCATGCATTCACTGACGATAGCGTTAGCCCCTCTTTCTACTGTTTCTTTCATGACTTCTTTTTGCTCTCCGATATTCGGCCCTTGAGGTTTCCGTTTAATCGGCTTTTCCTCCGGTGTGTCCCAGTAAATCATTCGTGCATCCGTCCCTGTTGTTTTTCCAACAGTTTTATAACCGGCTTCTATTAAAATTCCGGTTGTAAGCCTTGTCACAGTCGACTTGCCTCGGATGCCGTTAATATTCACTCGCACAGGGAGGGCATCAATGTTTTTTTGATGTCGTCGTTTTTCTAATATTCCGATGACCAGTATGACAGCACAGGCTATAATGAGTAACCACATTGCTTTTCGACATCTCCTTCTATAGTGTTGTAAATTCATTCATCAGTATATAGAATCACTATGAATTCTCAATCGGCATTATGTAACATAATCTTCCCTGTTCGACTAAGCCAAACTTCACTTTTGAAAGAGATTTTATGCCTACAAACTGCTTTCTAATTTTGGAAAACAGCAGGACTTACACCTTATCTCTTTTTTTAAAAACCAAAAGGAATGCGCTTTCATTTTTCTTCTGATATCCTTATGGACGTATAGTCACACGCTGTTGCTGTCATTTAACATGCATTTCAAATCAATCTTTTTTTCAGCCCGTGATATCAGTCTTTTCCTGCTACCATGCGTTTTTTCCGGTTCTTATGAGCACAAAATGGTTTTATCCTTTCTTAAGAACAAGGTCATAATGTCGTCCTTTCTGCATGGAAGACGCCATATGAGGCCCATTCCAAAATGACTAAGAGAGCCCCTCGTAAAAGTGCTGAACATACGGGTCTGAATTCTCTAACATAATTAAACATTTTCTGGGCTGATAGTCTTTTCTATTTCTCCTCACTTACAGGTCTAAACGCATGACTCTGAAACAATTTTAAAAAAACTTAATATTTGTTCAAGAAAACTTCATCCAGATTTCTGCGAACTTTGGCAAAAAAAGAGTGAAAACCTTACATTTCACATTTATATATACAATTTACAATAGATTTCTTTTGATATTTTTATTGCCAACTTCGGATCGCACATGATAATCTATTTTTGTAAGCGGTTACACAAACAAGGAGGATCTGTTTTGGCTACTATTAAAGATGTCGCCGGAGCGGCGGGCGTTTCAGTTGCAACGGTTTCCCGTGTCCTGAATGACAACGGCTATGTACACGAAGAAACGCGAACGCGTGTGATAGCTGCGATGGAGAAGCTAAACTATTACCCGAATGAAGTCGCCAGATCTCTTTATAAAAGAGAATCCCGGCTGATCGGACTTTTGCTCCCGGATATCACCAACCCTTTCTTCCCCCAGCTTGCCCGCGGCGCGGAGGATGAATTGAACCGGGAAGGCTATCGCCTTATTTTCGGCAACAGCGATGAGGAATTGAAAAAAGAACTTGAATACCTTCAAACCTTTAAACAAAATCATGTTGCAGGCATTATTGCCGCAACGAATTACCCTGATCTTGAGGAATACAGCGGTATCAATCACCCAGTTGTTTTTCTGGACAGAACACCTGAAGGAGCCCCTTCTGTGTCCAGTGACGGCTATACTGGAGGAAAACTAGCCGCCGAAGCCATCATTCACGGAAGAAGCAAGGGCATTACGCTCTTGAGAGGCCCAGCTCACCTGCCGACAGCTCAAGACCGATTTAACGGCGCTTTGGAGATCTTAAAGCAGGCTGAAATTGATTTTCAGGTCATCGAAACGGCTTCATTTTCTTTCAGCGAGGCGCAATCGATGGCGAAGGAGCTGTTTGCCACATACCCCGAGACAGACGGTGTGATAGCGGGCAATGATATTCAAGCCGCAGCAGTTTTACATGAAGCATTGCGGCGCGGCAAAAACGTACCGGAGGATATTCAAATCATTGGCTATGATGACATTCCGCAAAGCGAGCTGCTGTTCCCTCCTCTGTCTACAATTAAACAGCCCGCATATGACATGGGTAAAGAAGCAGCCAAACTGCTTTTGCGTATAATCAAAAAACAGCCGCTGACAGAAACGGCAATTCAAATGCCTGTCACCTATATAAGAAGAAAGACGACAAGAAAGGAAGATCATGATGCGTAATATTTGTGTAATTGGAAGCTGCTCTATGGATTTAGTGGTCACCTCGGACAAACGCCCCAAAGCCGGTGAAACGGTACTTGGCACGTCATTTCAGACAGTACCGGGCGGTAAAGGAGCGAATCAGGCAGTCGCTGCTGCCAGGCTCGGCGCCCGCGTGTTTATGGTTGGCAAGATCGGAGGCGATCATTATGGATCAGCCATTTTAGATAATTTAAAAGAAAACGGCGTTCGCACTGACTATGTGGAACCGGTTACACATAAAGAAAGCGGCACCGCACACATTGTGCTTGCTGAAGGTGATAACAGCATTGTTTTCGTCAAAGGTGCGAATGATGATATCACTCCATCGTATGCGATAGACGCGCTAGAAGAGATTGAAAAGATTGATATGGTCCTGGTTCAGCAGGAAATTCCGGAAGAAACGGTAGATGAAGTGTGCAAATACTGTCATTCTCACGATATACCGGTCATGCTCAACCCGGCACCGGCCCGCCCTCTGAAACAGGAAACAATTGATCACGCCACCTATCTCACACCGAATGAACACGAGGCTTCAGTTTTATTCCCTAAGCTCACCACTTCTGAAGCTCTGGCGCTTTATCCGGCGAAGCTCTTTATTACGGAAGGAAAACAAGGCGTTCGCTATTCAGCCGGCAGCAAAGAACGGCTCATCCCGTCCTTCCCTGTTGAACCCGTTGATACAACCGGAGCCGGTGATACATTTAACGCCGCCTTTGCCGTTGCTCTGGCTGAGGGAAAAGACATTGAAGCCGCATTGCGGTTCGCCAATCGGGCCGCCTCCCTTTCTGTCTGTTCCTTCGGCGCCCAAGGCGGAATGCCGACAAGAGAAGAAGTAGAGGAGCTGCTGTCATGAAAAAACACGGTATACTGAACAGCCATCTGGCCAAGCTGTTTGCCGACCTTGGTCACACGGATAAAATTGTCATCGCGGATGCCGGGCTGCCTGTTCCTGACGGCGTTTTGAAAATTGATCTTTCCCTAAAGCCGGGTCTTCCGGCTTTTCAGGATATAGCGGCAGTGCTGGCTGATGAGATGGCCGTTGAAAAAGTCATTGCTGCAGCTGAAATAAAAGCTTCTAATCAAGAGAATGCGAGATTTCTAGAGAAGCTTTTTTCTGAACAAGAGATTGAATACCTTTCTCACGAAGAATTTAAGCTGCTGACAAAAGAAGCAAAGGCGATCATAAGAACGGGTGAATTCACACCTTATGCCAACTGCATCCTGCAGGCGGGTGTGCTCTTCTAGAAAGGAGGATGGAACATGCAGATTGAAATGAAGGACATTCACAAAGCATTCGGAAAAAACCAAGTGCTGTCAGGTGTTTCCTTTCAACTCGTGCCCGGCGAGGTTCACGCATTAATGGGAGAAAACGGCGCCGGCAAGTCCACGCTTATGAACATTCTGACAGGCCTGCATAAATCGGATAAAGGGAAAATCATCATAAACGGAAACGAAACGTATTTTTCCAACCCGAAAGAAGCGGAACAGCATGGAATCGCTTTTATCCACCAGGAATTGAATATCTGGCCGGAGATGACTGTTCTTGAGAATCTATTTATCGGAAAAGAGATATCCTCCAAGCTGGGCATTTTACAAACGAGAAAAATGAAAGCGTTAGCAAAAGAACAGTTTGACAAACTGTCTGTCTCTTTTTCTCTTGATCAAGAAGCAGGCGGGTGTTCCGTCGGACAGCAGCAAATGATCGAAATCGCAAAAGCGCTCATGACAAATGCCGAGGTCATTATTATGGATGAACCGACAGCAGCGTTGACGGCACGGGAAATCAGCAAGCTTTTCGAGGTCATTACGGCGTTAAAAAAGAACGGTGTATCCATTGTCTACATTTCGCATCGCATGGAAGAAATTTTTGCGATTTGCGATAGAATCACCATCATGCGTGACGGAAAAAACGTAGATACAACAAACATCCCAGACACCGATTTTGATGAAGTCGTTAAAAAAATGGTCGGGCGCGAGCTGACTGAACGATATCCGAAACGCACGCCTTCTCTCGGTGACAAAATTTTCGAGGTGAAAAACGCCACCGCCAAAGGACGTTTTGAAGATGTCAGCTTTTCTGTTCGTTCCGGTGAAATCGTCGGTGTTTCCGGATTGATGGGAGCCGGCCGGACAGAAATCATGAGAGCGCTGTTCGGCGTTGACAGGCTGGGCTCGGGTGAAATATGGATCGCCGGAAAAAAAACAGTCATTAAGAACCCGCAGGATGCGGTAAAAAAAGGGCTCGGCTTTATCACAGAGAACCGCAAAGATGAAGGGCTGCTGCTCGACACCTCGATTCGCGAGAATATTGCACTGCCCAGTCTGTCCAGTTTCTCTCCAAAGGGTCTCATTGATCACAGACGGGAAGCTGAATTTGTTGATCTTTTAATCAAGCGCCTGACCATCAAAACGGCATCACGGGAAACACACGCACGCCATTTATCAGGAGGAAACCAGCAAAAAGTGGTGATTGCCAAGTGGATCGGCATCGGACCGAAAGTGCTGATCTTGGATGAGCCGACCAGAGGCGTGGATGTTGGCGCGAAACGGGAGATTTATTCGCTGATGAATGAGCTGACTGATCGAGGCGTCGCCATCATTATGGTGTCATCAGAGCTGCCGGAAATTCTCGGAATGAGCGATCGTATAATCGTTGTCCATGAAGGCAGAATCAGCGGAGAAATTTATGCGCAGGAAGCCACGCAAGAACGAATTATGACACTTGCCACAGGAGGGCGGTAATATGAAAGCCGAACATCAACAAGAACAAAAGCGGATTCACTTCGACGGAGTCATGCAAAAACTCGGCCCGTTTCTCGGTTTATTTATTCTCGTTATCATTGTATCTATTTTAAATCCAAGCTTTCTTGAACCGCTGAATATTTTAAACCTGCTTCGCCAGGTCGCCATAAACGGATTAATCGCGTTCGGCATGACCTTTGTGATTTTAACAGGCGGCATTGACCTTTCTATCGGCGCTATTCTTGCCCTGTCCAGCGCTTTAGTCGCGGGGATGATTGTATCCGGTGTCGATCCGATTCTCGCCATCATCCTCGGCTGTATCATTGGTGCCGCCCTTGGCATGATCAACGGACTATTGATCACAAAAGGAAAAATGGCGCCCTTTATCGCTACGCTTGCGACTATGACTGTCTTTCGCGGTTTGACGCTTGTGTATACAGACGGAAATCCGATTACCGGACTTGGCACAAACTACGCTTTTCAACTGTTCGGACGAGGTTACTTCTTAGGCATTCCTGTACCGGCGATTACGATGGTTCTTGCCTTTGCCGTCCTTTGGGCGCTTCTTCATAAAACACCGTTCGGACGCCGAACCTACGCCATCGGAGGCAATGAAAAAGCCGCGCTCATTTCAGGCATTAAAGTGACGCGCGTAAAAGTGATGATCTATTCTTTAGCCGGGCTTTTATCCGCCCTTGCCGGCGCCATATTGACTTCACGTCTGCATTCAGCCCAGCCGACTGCCGGAGAATCGTACGAACTGGATGCTATCGCGGCGGTTGTCTTAGGCGGAACAAGTCTTTCCGGCGGCCGCGGACGCATTATCGGCACGTTAATCGGGGTGCTGATCATCGGCACACTTAACAACGGGCTCAATCTGCTTGGCGTCTCATCATTTTATCAGCTGGTTGTCAAAGGGATTGTCATTTTAATCGCGGTATTGTTAGACCGCAAGAAGTCAGCATAGGAGGGTTTTGACATGAAAAAGGCTGCATCCGTCATTTTAACGTTATCATTGTTTTTATTAACTGCCTGTTCACTTGAGCCTCCCCAATGGGCAAAGCCGTCAAACTCGGGGAACAAAAAGGAATTCACCATCGGCTTGTCCGTCTCAACGCTTAATAACCCCTTTTTTGTCTCCTTAAAAAAAGGCATTGAAAAAGAAGCTGAAAAACGGGGTATGAAAGTGATCATTGTCGATGCACAAAACGACTCATCAAAGCAGACGAGTGATGCAGAAGACTTAATTCAGCAAGGTGTCGATGCCTTGTTAATCAACCCGACTGATTCATCGGCCATCTCAACGGCAGTAGAATCTGCAAACGCAGTCGGTGTGCCTGTCATAACAATCGACCGTTCCGCCGAACAGGGAAAAGTCGAAACCCTCGTTGCTTCCGATAATGTGAAAGGCGGTGAAATGGCCGCGGCATTTATCGCTGATAAACTTGGAAAAGGAGCGAAAGTGGCAGAGCTTGAAGGCGTGCCCGGCGCATCTGCCACACGGGAACGCGGCTCAGGATTTCATCATATCGCAGATCAAAAGCTCGACGTTGTCACAAAACAATCAGCTGACTTCGACCGCACCAAAGGCCTGACTGTCATGGAAAACTTGCTGCAGGGACATCCGGATATCCAAGCTGTTTTTGCTCACAATGACGAAATGGCGCTCGGTGCTCTCGAGGCCATTAACAGCTCGGGAAAAAAGATTTTAGTGATCGGTTTTGACGGCAATCAAGATGCGCTCGCTTCCATTAAAAACGGAAAGCTCTCAGCCACGGTCGCTCAGCAGCCTGAATTGATCGGTAAGCTGGCTACAGAAGCAGCCGATGATATTTTGCACGGGAAAAAAGTAAAAAAATCAATATCCGCGCCTCTCAAACTTGAAACACAAAAATAACTGCCACGGATCAGGTTTTTATCTGATCCTTTTTGATGTTTAGGAACCTGCGATAACGTGAATAGAGATATAGAATGAATTATTTCTCTTAGGTGAGGAGAGGAACGACATGAACAAACCAACAAAAGTATTATCAGCTCTAGCACTTGCGGCTGGAATAACTGCGGCTTCTGCGGGAGGCGCAAGCACGATCCATGCCCAGCAGCCAAACACAACTGTAAGCATCGATGATTTATACAGCTATCCGATTGATTCTTATTTGGTGTCAGCAGAGGCTCTAAATGTTAGAACGAAGGCTTCCGCATCAAGCCAGAAAGCCGATACGCTGCATTTAGGCGACAGCTTAAAGCTGATTTCCTTTGCGAACGCTGATTGGGCAAAAGTTCATTATAAAAATGGCAAAACAGGCTTTGTCTCCACTCATTACATTGTAAAAGCTGCGACAACGATAAAAACCAAAACAAAAACGAAAGTATATACATCCGCTGAAGGAAAAGGCATCAAGACTCTTCCAGCAGACACAAGCGTTTCTTTTTTAGGCTGGAGCAAAACGAAAAAAGGCGGTTTTGATTTTGATTGGGTATTCGTTGATTATGGCGGCGCGACAGGCTATATGAAAACAAAGGATCTACACATGACAAAATAACTGAAAGGGATTCCGTGATTATGCGGAATCCTTTTTATTACGGTTTGATTCGTCACATCCCGAGATATTTCTCAGGAAATATTGTCATATGCCGTGTCGAAACCTTACATGATCATCGACGCTTTTGTTTATGCTAAAAAGTGGAGGTGTCCATATGGATCAATTTGAAGCAGCATATCAATCGTATAAAGCCCAGCATACATCAGCCAAACAGTCAGATATTCAAACTGGCCAAGAAGACATTATTGCAGTCAGAAGAAATGAGGAAGACAATATTATCGCAGTGAAAACCAACACAGGAAGAGAGCTCGACTACCCTGCTGCACTGTCAGAAGCAAAAGCGGGAAAACTCTCTCATGTGGATGTTTTCCATAAATACGGACGTGATATTTTGCGAAGTGAACCGGACGGCATAAAGGAAAATAACCTTTCCGAACTTCCGGATTTTTAACCATAAGAAACCCTGTGGCATGTAACACAGGGTTCCTACTTTTAAGCGAAAGGTTTCTGGATGTATTCGGCTAATCGTTTTGCACTGAGAGAAATATCCTCTTGAGCTGCATACTTCACGCCGTAGAACACGTATGGGGGCAAGTATTTCATGCCAATCAGATTACTCGTGGCCTGAAATGGTTTCAAGAGCTCGCTGATCGAGTAATGATTTGCTCCGCCTGCTTGATATTTTTCCGCTTCGCTCCCTGTTGAAACAGCCAGCATCAGCTCCTTGCCATGCAAGGCATTTCCTTCTGAACCAAAGGCCCATCCGTAAGTCAGCACAAGATCCTGCCATTTTTTTAAGAGCGGCGGTGAGCTGTACCAATAAAGCGGAAATTGGAAGACAATCCGGTCGTATAGCTCGCACAGCTGCTGCTCCTTCGCAACATCTATTGCTTCATCCGGGTATTCCTTATAAAGATCCCGTACTGTGATATTGTCATGTTTACTCAATTCCTCAGCCCACGCCTTATTCACAACTGAGGTTTCCATATGAGGATGAACTGCCAAAACCAATATTTTCATCAGACCACACCTTTACCCTTTTGACGTTATTTTATCTAAAATCAGGAAAAGAGCCAAATAAAAAGAAAGCCCAGACATAGGGGCTTTCTTTTCTCTTTATTCAGGGCTTCCTTCAGTCGTTTCGATATCCTTAGCAAAATCAGGGTTATCCAGATTCGCATTAAAGAAATCCTCTGTATTAGGAAGTCTGAGATTCATGTTCATTTTTTGAGAAATCGTAACCGTGCAATCCTCAAGCACATAGTCAAAAACGTGTCCGCCTGAATTGCGTCCTTCGTCAATGAAGTGCAGGTGGTAGCCAGAAACAGCGATTCCGTTTGCATAAGCCGGTGTAAGGAAACCTACGATCGTTCCTCGTACGTTGTCAAAGTTGAAAATCGGCTGCGTTTTGACTGCTTCAACCATCGGCACGTAAGGCTTTTCTTGCAGTTCCACCGTTCTTGTCTGTACTTTTTTAAACAATCCGTCAATGCGGATAGCGTAAAATAAGTTTTTGCTTGGCAGAATGCTGTTGATCTCATTTTCAAACTCTTCACGCGACATTTTCGCGTCAATTTTATGCGTTATGTCCGGTTTAAAGAACGTAAAAGAGCAGAAAGGAGAACGGTCTCCATTTTGCACAGGAGTGGCAGTTCCGTCTGAACGGAGACGGTAAAATTCACCGTCAAATCCAATCAATTCTCCGTCAAGCTTGTTAAAGGTTCCAATACCGAAGTCTCCGTATTTCGGAATCTCTGACAGTTCAAAATCCCCGTCATACACTCCGTCTAATAGAGAAGTCATTGTTGATACTTGATAAATCTGGCTCACTGGCTGATCATTTTGACCGCGGCTGAGCACTTGCATGTTGCTTTGATGTTTCATAATTCCCTTCACTCCTTTTGTTTAGTGCTGTTCATAGAAAACAGGGTCTTGAAGTGCAGAGTGCTAGAGAGCTTTCGTTTTCATGAGTTCTCCGAATTCTTTCGGAAGCTTATCACTCGCTAAATTCATGTTATCACTGTAGTCAACCGGGACATCAATGATGACAGGACCTTCAGCGTTCATACCTTGACGCAGAACATCTGCCAGCTGGTCTGGTGATTCAACGCGCAAGCCGGTTGCTCCGAAGCTTTCCGCATATTTCACGATATCGATATTTCCGAAATCGACCGCAGACGTACGGTTGTATTTTTTCAATTGCTGGAATGCAACCATGTCATATGTGCTGTCGTTCCATACAATGTGTACAATTGGTGCTTTTAGACGAACTGCTGTCTCTAATTCCATTGCTGAGAATAAGAAACCGCCGTCGCCAGAGACTGATACTACTTTTTCTCCCGGTTTCACCAATGAAGCGCCGATTGCCCAAGGAAGCGCAACGCCGAGTGTTTGCATACCGTTACTGATCATTAATGTTAACGGCTCGTAGCTGCGGAAATAGCGTGACATCCAAATCGCATGTGAACCGATGTCGCAAGTCACTGTAACATGATCATCCACTGCGTTTCGCAATTCTTTTACAATTTCAAGAGGATGCACTCTGTCTGATTTCCAATCAGCAGGCACCTGCTCACCCTCATGCATATATTGTTTTAAATCAGAAAGGATTTTCTGCTCACGTTCACCCAAGTTCACTTTCACAGCATCGTGTTCGATATGATTGATCGTAGCTGGAATATCACCGATCAATTCAAGCTCCGGCTGGTAAGCATGATCAATGTCAGCCAGAATTTCATCTAAATGGATGATCGTCCGGTCTCCATTGACATTCCAGAATTTCGGATCGTATTCGATTGGGTCATAGCCGATTGTCAGAACAACATCAGCCTGCTCAAGCAGAAGGTCGCCTGGCTGGTTGCGGAACAATCCGATACGGCCGAAGTACTGATCCTCTAAATCTCTCGTTAGAGTACCAGCGGCTTGATATGTTTCAACGAATGGAAGCTGAATTTTTTTCAATAGCTTGCGAACCGCTTTAATTGCTTCCGGTCTTCCGCCCTTCATGCCGACTAACACGACAGGGAGTTTTGCTGTTTGGATTTTTGCAATGGCTGCACTAATTGTATCATCAGCTGCAGGGCCGAGTTTTGGCGCTGCGACAGCACGCACGTTATTTGTGTTTGTGAGTTCATTCACAACATCTTGCGGAAAGCTCACAAAAGCGGCCCCAGCCTGACCTGCTGACGCTATCCTAAATGCATTTGTAACAGCTTCCGGTATATTTTTTACATCTTGAACTTCTACACTGTATTTCGTAATCGGCTTGAATAGCGCCGCATTATCCAAAGATTGATGTGTCCGTTTTAAACGATCTGCACGGATCACGTTCCCAGCAAGCGCAACGACAGGGTCACCTTCAGTGTTTGCTGTCAGCAGTCCTGTTGCCAAGTTAGAGGCACCTGGTCCTGATGTGACTAACACGACTCCCGGTTTTCCAGTTAAACGGCCAACCGCCTGCGCCATAAATGCTGCATTTTGTTCATGCCGGGCAACGATAATTTCTGGCCCTTTATCTTGTAAAACGTCAAATACCGCATCAATTTTTGCACCTGGAATGCCAAATACATGTGTGACACCTTGCTCCACTAAGCAATCAACAACAAGCTCCGCCCCTTTGCTTTTTACAAGGGATTTTTGTTCTTTTGTTGCTTTTGTCAACACCCTCACTCCTTATTATGCATTTTAAACATAAAATTTTAAATATTTCTTGTGATATGTTTCACTATACACTCTTTGGAAATTGACCTCCAATATCGATTCGCCTTATGATTAATATGTATTACGAATTATTAATCTACGGAAGGGAATGCATATTGATGGAGCTTCGCCATCTTCAATACTTTATCGTAGTAGCCGAAGAGCTTCATTTCGGAAGAGCTGCGCGGCGGCTGAACATGACACAGCCTCCTCTCAGCCAGCAGATTAAACAGCTGGAAGAAGAAATTGGTGTGACGCTTCTGAAGAGGACAAAACGGATGGTCGAGCTTACCGCGGCCGGCGAAATCTTTTTAAACCACTGCCGCACGGCACTGATGCAAATTGATCAAGCGATTGAACTGGCACAGCGGACAGCTCGCGGCGAGCACGGCCATCTCGTTATCGGTTTTGTCGGATCGGCAACATATGAATTTCTGCCGCCGATTGTGAGGGAATATCGCAAAAAATTCCCTTCAGTAAAAATAGAATTACGTGAAATATCCTCGTTTAGGCAGCAGGACGAGCTGTTAAAAGGCAACATTGATATCGGTATACTTCATCCTCCTTTACAGCATACGGCATTACATACCGAAATCGCCCAAAGCAGCCCCTGTATTTTAGCTTTGCCTAAACAACACCCATTGACTTCTAAGGAATCAATTACAATCGAGGATTTGCGAGATGAGCCGATTATTACAGTGTCCAAAGAAGCATGGCCTACTCTGTACCTGGATTTTATTCAGCTCTGTGAACAAGCAGGCTTCAAACCAAATATCGTTCAGGAAGCCACAGAGTATCAAATGGTGATTGGCTTAGTCAGTGCTGGAATAGGCATTACATTTGTACCTTCCTCAGCCAAGAAGTTATTTAATTTGGATGTTACTTATCGAACATTGGATCAAATACAGCTTAATGCAGAATGGGTTATCGCTTATCGAAAAGACAATTGTAATCCGCTTTTAAAGCAATTTATTCATATTTCAAATTGTAACCAGTCCAGATCGAAAGAGAGAAATGCAGGTACGTGAACATTACTTGCAATCTCTCTTTTTTTTGGATTCCTATGGAATTTTAATCAATTTAATATAAGCGCTTAGTACAACTTCATATCAGTATACGTATACATACAGTACATCTATTTAGCAAGGATACTAGTTAGAGTATGACAATAGTTTGATTCTATAGCTGAAAGATAGAGAGGTGAACTATATTACACAGTTGGCTAGTTTCATCACATTGCTCGCTTTTTTCGCAACAATGATTTTTATTTTCTGGAGGCCTAAAGGATTAAATGAAGCGATCCCCGCAACATTAGGTGCTTTAATTGTGTTTTTGTGCGGGAGTGTGTCTTTGGCGGACTTGGGGGAAATAGGGACAAAAATCACAGGCGCATCGGTCACCATCCTTGCAACTATGACTATGGCCATAGCATTAGAAAGCTTCGGTTTCTTTTATTGGGTGGCTACAAAACTTCTGCAGCAATCCAAAGGTTCAGGCATCAAGCTTTTTTGGTTAACCAATTTACTTTGCTTTCTAATGACAATTTTCCTTAATAATGACGGGAGCGTTTTAATCACAACCCCGATCCTTTTGCTCGTTTTAAAATATTTAGGTTTAAAAAGGCATCAAAAAACCCCATATTTATTAAGCGGCGTTTTAATCGCCACAGCCTCCAGCACACCGATTGGCGTAAGTAATATTGTCAATTTAATTTCTCTCAAAATGATTGGAATGGATCTATACCTTCACACTGCCATGATGTTTGTCCCTAGTATGATTGGACTCATCTTTATGGCTTGTCTGCTGTTTATGTTCTTTTATAAACGTCTGCCTAAAAGTCTGCCAGATATACCTGATCATTTTCAGGCTCAGCTCTATAGACATCATTCACCGTCAGCTCCTTTACCAGAACGAAACCAAACAAAAATAATGTTATGTGTGCTCGCTTTTGTTTTTCTAGTCAGAATTAGCCTATTCGCAGCGTCATATACCGGCATTTCTGTTCCTCTTGTCGCCGCCATTGGGTCTTTTATCCTATTGAGCTGGAGATGGATTTATTACAAAACCTCCCCAAGAGACTTGTTATACAAAACACCTTGGCACATTTTTATTTTCGCTTTTACGATGTATGTTTTAATTTATGGGCTGCATAATATTGGTTTCACTGAGTTACTTGTGAATCTATTTGAACCAGTGGTTTCTGGAAGCCTCGCCCTGGCTACTTTCATTTCTGGCATTTCTACCTCTGTTTTTTCGAATCTATTTAACAATCATCCAGCATTAATGATCAGCACTTTCACCTTAACGGAAATGAGCCTGAATCCTTCAACAGCAAAGATTATCTATTTGGCAAATATTATCGGCAGTGATATCGGTTCCTTATTATTACCTATAGGTACTTTAGCAACACTTATTTGGATGCATATATTAAAACAGCATGATGAAAGAATCTCTTGGGGCGAATATTTAAAAACAACCGTTTTGATCATTCCGCTGACTGTTCTTTTTACGTTAACATGTTTATATGTTTGGATTAGCTGGTTATTTGTTTAATAAAAAACTGCCTTCTTATTTATTCAAGAGGGCAGTTTATTTTCTGTAAATTAAGGAAGGTGCATTGTCTTTAGATGACTTAACTTCCAAATGATCGACTCTCCCGTAGCGCTAATAAGCTCAATAATATTATGGGAAACATCTTTTAACAGACCGACTTTTTCCGGCACTTCCCCCATATCGAATATGACCAATTTGCCGATATACTTTTTGATCTGCTCCTCAAAATTACGTACTAGAGAAACATTGGAAGGCACGACAGGCAATTGCGAATTATCAAGCGTGTACGGTGTTTGTTCAGTTGAATAAGGAGTAAACCATTTTAAATGGTTCATAGATATAAAGAGTGTTTTGAAAACAGGTGAGAAAAATACGATATAGTCATTTAAAACACTTGTCACATACCCATGTATCGATCGACCGCCAGTTACATAAACTTCAATAAACTTGCCTTTCATCTTGTTTAATGAATTTCTATATGAAAAAGCGTTATTTTCTTCCTGTATCACTGGATCTTCCAAATCTCTTAAAAATGATTTCTCGGAAGTCATATTGATGACCGCCTTGTTCATTTGATGGAGATGCATTAAAGGGATATAAAGATAATGACAGCCATCACATATAACAAAAATATCCTGTCCAATATCTTTCAGTGTGCCAACAAATCTTGTATCCCCAGAAATGACAACTTCAACATCTGTGTCAAGAAATTGATTCAAACCTTTCATTTTCTCCTCCTTTAACTGAAAAAGGGCATCACTTAATCTGATGCTCCTTGTTATCTATTAAAATTTGCGTTTCCAGTGATAGTCTATCGTTTTGACAATCGTTTCATAGCTGTATTCTTCCTTTTGTCCTCCTGAACTTTCGAAAGAACTTGAAGAGCCATAGAAACCTGAGGATTTTGATGATTGGTAATCTGAAGACCTCGGTGATCGTTTAGATGATTTTGATGAACTTTTTGATCCTGATGAATGGTGGGATTTTGACGATTGATGACCTGAAGACCCCGGTGATCGTTTAGATGATTTTGATGAACTTTTTGATCCTGATGAATGGTG
>NZ_AYTO01000029.1 GCF_000507145.1 Bacillus tequilensis KCTC 13622
CCTGTCAAGGTAGCGACAAGGTATTTTAGCTGGTTTAGTTTATCTAGGAGATACCTGAGAAAATGCGAGAAAGTCAGTGGTATCAAGGATTTGTCGAAATTAAAAATTAGTAGGTAGTACCTTATATAAAGATCGTCACCAAACAGGTCACCAATATCGTCACCAATTTGGTCGCCACTGTTTTACCTCGTCGCCAAAGCAAGTATGTAGTTTGGTCGCCACAAAACACCCCTTACAATGCTGATACAGCAGGGCTTTCGCTAATCCCCTTGAAAGGGGGTGATGAAATGGCGGTGACAAGAACTACATCTAAAAAAGGAGTGGCGACGATGGCGACAATGGATAGTAATATAAAAGGTGACATTTCGATGGCATGTGTGATAGCAGCTTTAACTAAGAAAGGGATAAGCGTTGCCGTACCGACAACAGACAACAAGAGATACGACTTAGTAATGGATTACAACGGGAAACTTTACCGTATGCAGGTCAAGACGATACTCTACAAACCCGAAGAAAATGGTCTAATGGTGTTTAAAACAGTGAGTTCAAATTCAACTAAATCTAAAGGTTATTATGAAAGAAGATACCGACATGAGGAAATTGAGGGGTTTTTAGCTTACTGTTTGGAACTAGATAAGGTTTACTTGGCTTGGGTAGGTGAAGTCCCCTCCACTAAGTTTTTCATGAGGACATCAGAGACACTAAACGGTCAGAAACAAAAGGTACGTTACTCTTACGAGTACGAGTTAGATAAAAAATTAGCAGAATTAGAAGGTGAATTTACTGCTGCTACTCTTATAGAGAGTGTCAAAAAATGACACTCTCTTTTTTATGTCTAGCATTTATTTTGATTTTTCAAAACGAATTTTTTCTTCTTTAATACCATCTATAATTACTTGCACTTCTTGGAGAGTATCTTTAATAGTTTGGCGGCACCCTTCATCAAGTTTCTCCCACCCCTTCTCCCTAATATGGTGATGGTAATTAAGTTCATTCTCTAACTGCCAGGATTTCTCTAACTGTTCTATCGGTGTCCCAGGTTCCCCACCAAGGTGTATACCTAAAGCAATAACAAGCTCAGCAAATTTCTTTTTCTCCGTGATAGCGTCATACCGTAGAGAACTGGACCATTTTTCATAGAATTCTTGTATTTCGATAAGCCTCACTTGGAGATCTATATTCTGTACTCTGTCTAGATAAACCCATTTATCCTTATCAAGCAGATCTACTTCAATTTTAACTTCCTCAGGATGTACATCCGTTCCTGCACAGCTCTTAATATTATTAGCCCTAGCATTGTAGGCTTTTTCGACATTTCGTGTGATCTTCTCCATCTCCATCTTTATCCTAACTAAACCAGGTAATTGCCCTACCCTTGTATCGTAACTATGTTTACTTATCTCAGCATTCATCGTCATCCTCGCCACAATAAAAGCGACGACAGCACTTAGTATCCCACCGGAGTAGTTACCCCAAAATGAAAGCCAATCCCCTCCTTGGTATGTAAGCGGGGTAGTAAATTGAAATAGCGTGCTGTTTAAGATAAAAGGGACTAGCAGCACAGCGGCCAAAACAGCCAACCAAAAACCTTTTGTTTTATTCAGTTTCATGTTCCTTCGTACCTTTCCTTGTTTTTTTTATTATATATCCTTGAGAAGGTCAGCAGGGAAATTATATCTAAATATTTAATTTTTTAACTCTAAATCACTTGACCTAGGTAAAGAGGTTTGGTATAATAATAGTATAGAAAGGAGGTGCTAGAGTGGACGATCTAAGGAACATAGTTCTAATAATCGCTTCAATCGTCTCCATCATAAAACATATCTACGACATATGGCAGAAGGAGAATGAAAAGCGAGAAAAGAACAAGAAAAAGCGCTCCCGCCGGCAAAGCAAGAAGCGCTGATACAAAGTGAGCCAAGGGGAGAAATCCCCTTGCTCAAATATTATACCACGTCCACGGTATGTATGAAAAATTATTTTAAACATTACAGTACATCAGATATATTCACTTTGATTATAATAATAGCAGGTATTGTGGCAATTAATATTGGAGAAGTCAGCACTATTGGAAAGATCGCATGTGTACTCCTATACCTCGCTGTAATTACCACTATACTGAAAGGTTTTATCCTTGTATGGAGGGAGAGGAAAAATGACCGAGGATGAAAAAATAAAGTTTATTCAGGATGAGGTTTTAACCGCAGTCGAAGTCCGGGAGTTACTTGATATTTCAAAACAACGCCTGAGTCAGATTGTAGACTCAGGCAAACTCAAACCAGTTAAAAAAGTAGGCTTGATAAGCCTATACCTCCGAAGTCATGTTGAAGCTCAAAAGAAAGAAGCGGAGGCCAATCGAAAAAAATACCGACCTTACGACCAATAAAGCCCTACTCCTTCCGAGAAGGGTTTTTTATATTATCCAAACCTTTTTATCTTTATCCCATGACAGCTTACCTTTTATAATTAAATTTTTGGTTGCCTCCCTTATCCCCTCTTCTGTTTTTCCTGTCTTTCTTTTTAAGTCCTCTAATGATGGTGTTTTCCCGTATAGGTGCATGTTAACTATTATCTGATAAAGTTTTCTTTCAAAGTCATTCATGAGTCCATCCACCCCTAACTTTCAATTCCGCTACCAATTTAACCAGCAAACAGTTCAAAGTCAATACCCACCCGTCAAACATTTTCGCAACTACCTATCCCCCTGTAGCGATCAATATTCGTGAGAGGGGAGATCAGATGATTGCCATTACGAAAAAATACTTAGAGCAGATGAATGCAAGCGCTAATGACAAGGTTCAAATGATTCAGTACATCGCCGGGGATACCGTCCTGGATGTCGGTATTGGTGGGGGTGTTTTAGGTAAGTTAATCCGCTCCCGCAAGCCATGTATAAACGTGATTGGCGTAGACAAGAAGATAAGTAGCCATACCGAGGATAGGCTAAGCTTCTACCACGATGTTTTCGAACTTGACGCACGTGATCTTCAAAAGGAAATTGAAGTCGGTGAAGTGGATACGGTTATTTTCTCATCCGTACTCCATGAGGTTTTTTCATACAACGGCTACTCCATTGAAGCGGTATACGAAGCGTTAAAAAGTGCATACAACATTATCCCTAAGGGCGGGCGTATTATCATCAGAGATGGTGTGAAAATGGAAGACAACAGCAAAGTCCTAATTAAATTTAAAAACCCGAACGACTTGCAAAAAGCGGCACAATTCGCAACGGACTTTAAAGCAAGACAGATCGAATTGACCATAGGGGACTACGATTCAGTTACTATGCCGATGAACGACGCTATGGAATTCCTTTACACATACACTTGGGGAGACAAGGATTATAAACGTGAAGTTAAAGAGCAATACGGTCTCTTTACACCTAAAGAGTATATAGCAGCTGTTAAGGATTTACTCGATCTAGAGCTGGTAACATACAACCACTATTTACAAGAAGGGCATAATCGTCACTTATCTAGAAAGGTGGAGCTATTTGATGAGAAGGGGCGCCGAACTCGTTTTCCTGACTCCAACATCTTATTAGTTTTTCAAAAGTAGGCGATTAATACAAAGAATAGCGAGTTACTGAATTAGAATAACTAAGGTGGTTAACCAACAATGGATAAATATTTTGAGTGGTGGGGAGTTACCCTAACTGGAAACCATAAAGCAGTGAGTGTTTTAAGTGATCTATTAGATATAAATAAAGCATTGTTCGAGAACCTCTACAAAGTGCAAGAAAACACAATTGAAGAGCTTGTAGACAAACTATATGAGCAGGTCCCTGATTATGAGAAGTTGTTCTTGAATTTTGTCAATGAACAACTCCCTAATTTGAGGAGGCACTTACAATGCGAGCTACCTTCTAGTCCACAGCTAATATCCAGCATAGAATATGAAATTTATATATCTAGTGCTGAAATTGATTGCGAATATCCTTTTGACACTAGGGGTTGTATTATTACTTTCTTTCAACGAGTGCCAGAAATTATTGATTCGTACGAGGAGGGGCTCAGTTGTTAATAAAGCTATTTTCTTGGATTTCAGGTATAAGTGCTACTGGGTTACTTCTAGCTTTGTACACAACTGGATTCTTTTCTTCTTATGCCTGGCAACATAAAAAGCGGTATATTCAAATTTGGTTTAAGTTTCACACCCTTGTAACCAAGAGGTCTAAAGGCAAACACCTATGGTATTTCTTCACCCGGAAGTGCCCCCGCTGTAAACATAGAGGACATCTAAAATTGATTCACCAGAATTGTGCATATGTGGACGAACTCTCCAACTATTATTGGATGTGTGATTGCTGCCATGAAGAAATCCATGATATGTATCAGGATTGGTGGGACGAATACAACGCTGGGAGGTTTTAAGGTGGTTGGGAATCGGATAGGTGTATTTATTGATTTTCTCCGTGCAGGCAATGAAGTTGTGGTCGATGGCCACACCTATGTTTGGTTAGATAACCACGTGAGTATGGAAACAGAGACCCACCAATACATTATTGATGGGCTAGCTATCAAGACATACCCTTGGAATAACCAAAAAGATACTGTCCATTATATTGGAGCCTCAAGGAAAACATTGGATGATTTAATTGATTTAGTCAATAAAATTGATTATCACGAATTTGTCCGCATGTACACGGAACTTTTAAGATCTGGTCACAGATAACTTAAAGAATACGACGTAAATAAGGGAGGGCTTCAAATGCCTAAAACATGGATTGTAGCTGATACACATTTTAATCACAGTAACATCATTCTTTATGAGAACCGCCCTTTCAAAGACAATGATGAGATGAACAAGGAACTCATCAAACGCTGGAATGAAACGGTAGCCCCTGAGGACACCGTCTACCATTTAGGGGATGTATCCTTTGGAGGAAGAGCTATTCGTGACAGTATCCTACCCCATTTAAACGGATATAAAATACTTCGTCTCGGAAACCATGACTACCGGACCTCTAAGCCCCAATGGCTTAAATACTTCGATGAAGTTTACGAGGATGATATCCTGCTTGACGATTTATGCCTATCACACTATCCCCTTGATGAGGAAGTACACGCCAAACTATCATTCACCGGGCTAATTAAAGGCAATGTTCACGGCCACGTCCACTCTCAAATCGACGGACTTGACCAAACCAAATATAAATGTGTATCAGTTGAATTGACCGACTACCGTCCAATTGACTTTGAAATTATTAAAGCACATTTTGGGGTGATCTAATGAACAGGTATGGAGATACATTAACCAAGATAAGCACCCTAGAGGTAGGTACTAAATTTTATGTGGTAAACGGTGCATGGGACGGAGAAGTAGTAGAAAAAGACGGGATTAAGCAGCTCATTGTTGGTAGAGGGCGTACCATCCCTTTAACAGGAAAGAACGCTGAATACGAACTTTATATCGACATTAAAAAGAACGCCTAGTTTAAGGCGTTCTTTTTCATTACTCTTCGGTACCTCTTTCTTCAATCTTTAGGTTATGTTTGATTTGCTCCCACTCTTCGTCTACCTCAGGCTTAATCTTAGAAAAGATCTTAGTGGACTGCTTAACACCTGAATATGCTTTTGCTGACTCATACTTAACAAAGCAATCAATTATTCGGGCGGAGATACTCTTTTCATTAGTTCCGTCCTGCCCTCTCTGTAGAAAAATATTATACAAGCAATTGTAGATATCCTCGTGCTTTTTACGAAGAACCTCTAACTTAAAATATGCAGAAAGTAATGTGCTGGCAAAAAGCGTCTGAGCAATTATAGAAATAAACTCTATATCAGTATTCCTAATCATTAGGGAGACCACCCAAACTAATCCTAAGAGAATCATTTTCCATCTTTCTTGCTTAGCCATCTCAGCAGTTACCCTAGAGGAGAACAGAGAACTTTCAAGGATATTTGCCCCCAACTTTAGCAGCGACGGTTCTAAGGTGTTGTTATAATACTTATTTGTTCTTTCGTTGTCTAAAGGGACACCGAAAGAGTTTGTAAGTGTGTGGGTTCTTCTTTTCTCTTCTACCGAGGGGATTAAACTTATCCCCAAATAATTGTCCACTGCAAAATAAAGCAGTGTAGTAATTATGACTAAGCCGGTTAAAACACTATTGGCCCAATCATAATTATCTAAAAAGTACACAGCTACAGTTAAAACAACGTTAATCCAAAAAAGGACCTTCGATAATAAGTCGATTTTATTTATAGGTTTGTAGTGTCTATCCAAGGAATCAATACGGTCACTCATGAATTACTCTCCTATAGCTCAGGGAATAGTTTTTTGATTTCGGTCTCTGCTAATCCAGGGTAGGCCGATAATTCATATGCTTTGCAGTTACTTACCGCCTTTTTGGCAGAATCTAACCGATCTTTAAAAGTCTGACTATCGTTATAATTATAATTTAGACCTTCAATGCTATCATACACATATTCCTTTAAAGACGATTTAGTGAAAAAACTGTATCGATTCACTAACCACTTCTCTAATAAATAAGACGAGTAGTAACCCTTCAACTTATTAGTATTCCAGTATTTCATCAACCTAATTAACGGTTTTAATTGATAATTATTGTGGACATTCGCAGTTGATAGGTCTGAATTAAATCCCCCAGGGTCTGTTGAAGTCCATTCTAAAAAGTCAGTAGCTGGGGCAGGGATTGAAAGGTTTCCCCAATCATCCTTTACTGCGGGAACTAATTCAAACTTAATGTGGTTTAGCTCAAGCACCATAGTAGGGCTGCTCTGGTAAATTTCAGACCTAGAGTAGTATTTCTCCATAAATTCCTTGAGGTATTTTAATAATGTTTGAGGTTTGTACCCATTCGGATTCTTGAAGACAACCATGTAGTCTACATCAGACCCTGAGTCTGCACTCCTTGGGAGAATTGTACCTCTTGTACTTGACCCAAATCGGAAATGTTCATGCAAATCATTGCTGTCAAAGTACCAGTTGAGATATTTACTCAAGGTGTTGATCGATTTCTTTATACTTTCGTTTTCGATCGATGATAGTACGAGATTACTTGATAGTGTTGTTAAATACGTATTTACTGACATGCCTTTCCCCCTAATTGTTTTGTTTTTCTCGTTTACCGCCAATAACCCAAAAATAAGATCGCCTAATTAAAGACGATCTTACTTAGAGCTATAATTGAGAATTTATCGCAAAAACCAGTTTCAGAAATCTTCAAACAACTCCGTTGATTAACTGCCTCTTACGGTAAATCTAAGATAAACTTGGCAATTTTTACGAGATTTCTAGTCTATCCATACTATACCATATTTATGGCCTAAGATTCAATCTCTTCCTTTTCTTCCCGTAAACAAAAAAAAAAACAGACCTCCCTTGAGCCCTCAGAAAGTTCAGGGAATGGTCTATCTCAACTAAGAACCAATGAGCAAGCCCTTAGATGGGCAGCTTTTTGTACATAGCCGGGGTGTTGGTAGCACCCTGACGTCTTTATCTTACAGCAAATTATTTTAATTTTCAACAATTTCTCTTTATAAAAGCTAAGCAAGAAAATAAAAAGGGTTCTATGAACGCCTCTCTTTTCATCAGTCAGCAGTAATTTGTAGTTGAATAATTACAAAACCTATTGCTTGTGACAACCTCACACAATGTCTCTCACTTTATGTTTTTAACTGTTTTAAAATTTCCGACAATGTGTGAGTATTTTCTCTTTACATTTCTTTCCTGCAATGTAACTATATAAATAAATAGGACAAGAAAGGGGTTTGCGACTTGGGTACTGAGAAAGTAATCCCTTATGACTTAGTGGCAACTAAAATGAATCACTGGTATGTAGCATTAAAGAATAACTGGGTTGCCAAGGCTGAGCAGATGAGGGATGAAGTCAAGGAAGAAATCGAGCTTATGGAGGAAAACCAAGACGCCGTCGTTTACTACCAACTATTGAAATTCCGTCATGAATTAATGCTGGACTATCTCCATCCTGACAATGTCAGAGATATAGAGAAACAGTATGAAAGGCTAAGGGAACTGAAAAGTAACAACCAGAACCTCACAGGAATTTTAGAATACTATTTTTATTTTTTTATGGGGATGTACTATTTCAGGCAGCATGAATTGGTCTTCTCATTAAACTGTTACAGACAAGCTGAAAAATGTCTTGAAACAATTGAAGGAGAAGAAGTTGAAAAAGCGGAAGCTTATTTTAAATTGGCCGAAGTTTATTACCACATGAAGCAGACATACTTCTCCATGAACTATGCGAAACGTGCTTATGACATATACTGCAAGTATCCGACATACGGTATAAGACAAGTACATTGTCAATTCGTTATTTCAGGTAACTGGTTAGATAACATGCGGCATGAAGAGGCATTAAAACACGCCGAACAGGCCCTAGAGGACGCTGAAAAACTTGGCGAAAATTATTTGATACGCAAGGCACTTTTTAACATTGGAATATGTTATGATAAACTTGAAGAACCTTCAAAAGCTTCCCTTTATTACACTAAATCCCTTAAAATTGAAGAACCTGAGAATCTGAGTTATGAAGCTAGAGCTTATTTCATGCTCGCATTTAACGAAGGGAAGCAGGAAAACCCTAAAAAAGCTAGGGAGTTCTATGATAAGTCTAAACAAAAAGCCTTAAAGTGCAATGAAAAAATTGTATTGGCTAAGCTAAAAATGGTTGAGGGCCTATACTTATCAAATTCCTTGGATCTTGTAAGGGAAACTTTCCAGTTCTTCGAAGAAACAAGCATGTACCCGGACATGGAGTGGTACGGGGTGTACGTCGGTGACTACTTGTCCGCCAAGAATGAACTCAAAGGTGCGACTGAGTTTTACCGAAAAGCTATTGACGCACGTATAAAAATCCAACGAGGTGAGCTGTTACATGAAATCTAAATTTTTACTTAGTGCAGTCCTGCTATTGGGTATCGCAGGGGTAGTTGGAACATCCTATCTTCATCAGGAAAACGCAACTTACAAAGTCGCTGAAAGAATGGAGACTTGAACAAAATTTAATATCAAATACACATACCAAAAATAAGAGGGCCTCCCTCTTATTTTTTTTGTCTAATTGTTCTTACCTTTAAGGTACCCACCTTACACCCTCTCTTCAAACAAATCTTTTCCTACACCTAACCATATCGCAACTCCTTTCGCACATAGATCGATCACTACGGTGCGAAGGGGGTTGTCATTATTTGAATAAAATCAGAGTTTTAAGCTTATTTTCAGGTCTTGGTGCATTTGAGAAGGCCCTCAGAAGAGTCCACGCCAATTTCGAAATAGTTAGGTTTTGCGAGAAAGAAGCCGCAATTGCTAAAGCTTACTCGACTCTGCACAACATACCTGAATCAAAGAATTTAGGGGATATTAAGTCGGTTGTCCCTTCTTCACTTCCTGAGTTCGATCTCATGACTTACGGGTTCCCTTGCACAGACGTATCTGTTGCAAAGGTTCGTGGAGAAGGACTCAAAGGAGAGGAATCTAGTCTTCTCTTTGACGCTTTGCGTATCGCTGAGTTCAGCAAACCCAAGTACATGATCGCTGAGAATGTAAAGAACCTTATCGGGAAACACAGAGAAGGTTTTGAGGACATGCTTAGACGTCTAGAAAAGATGGGTTACAACAATTACTGGAGTGTTCTAGACGCAAAGGACTTTAACATTCCTCAGGAAAGGCTACGAGTTTTTGTAGTATCTATTCGAAAAGACATAGATGACGGTAGCTTCTCCTTTCCTTCTCCACGTCCTGATTTAAAGGGGGCTTCGTGTTGGTGGAATTTTTTAGATGTCAGTAACACCCGAAATATTACAAAACGTCAGCAGCGGGCCATCGATGTCGCAAAAGGGAAAATTCAAGACCCCTCTGTGAAAATCGAAGGCGAGATTAATTTTGATCGTACGGTTATTAGCCACAGAACATCCGGCTTACGATTTCAATCAAACCCACACCACCCCACTATCACTTCTTATTACGGCACTGGCGGAGGGAATTTCACTGTCTTGGCCCATAAAGGAAAACTTGGCGGAATCACTCCGAAACAGTGCCTATTACTAATGGGCTTTGACTCAGAAGACTACGAAAAGCTAATCAGTGCCGGTATTTCCAAGTCAACAATCTACATAATGGCAGGTAATTCTATTGTCGTTAATGTACTTGAGGACATTTTCAAAAACTTGTTTAGAGAAGGTGCTAAAGATGAATAATGAATATCCACTAGATGAGATCTTGTTACCTATGGGCGGTACTACTGTAAAAGATCAACGTAAAATGGACGAGCTGTGGGAGAACGATGATTATATCGCAGAAGAAAAGTACGATGGTTCCCGCTACCTTTCTATTGGTGGTCGTTTCTTTTCTCGTCATGTCTCAGTTGTCACTAAACTGCCTGTTGAAAAAACTGCGAATGTACCTCATTTAAATAAAGTCTTGTCTGACTATCCTCTATTGCTCTTAGACGGAGAAGTTTATATTGAGGGTGGTAAGTCCAGTGATGTTGTATCGATTATGGGTTCGTCGCCTGAGAAAGCAGCTGCACGCCAAGAAGAGCGTGGTTATGTGAACTTTGTGGCCTATGATATCTTACGTGATATGGATGGTAATTGGTTAACTGACCTTCCCTGGATTGATCGTAGGGGTATTTTAGAAGAGCAGATGGAATTGATTTTCACTGACCACCCTGACACTACTCATATCTCAATATCAAAGTACGTCAAACATAATAAAAAGGAATACAACGCAGAAATTATGAGACGTGGTGGTGAAGGAGTTATGCTGAAAAACATTAACGGTAAGTACCACCCTGATAAGAAACCTAGATGGAATTGGATCAAAGTGAAACAAGAGATTACTTCCGATGTAATTATCACTGGCTTTAAAGAACCAGTCCGTGAATATACGGGCGAAGAATTAGATAGTTGGCCTTATTGGGAGGCTGAGGATGGGATTCTATACACCTTAAACGGGCAACAAGAAGCTCAGGAAGAATGTTGGTCAAACGGTATAAAAGTAAGCCCAGTAACCAGGTTTTATTTTTATGGTTGGGTTGGAGCAATTGAGTTTGCTCAATACGATGATAAGGGCGAACTTAAACATGTGGGGCATTGCTCAGGTATTAGAGATGAATTACGCAAAGACATGACAGAAAATTCCGATAAGTATATTGGAACGTGTATGGAGATCTCTGCAATGGAACGGACTAAAGACGGTTATTTCCGCCACCCTCAGTTTTTACGATTACGTCCCGACAAGAATGCGAAAGACTGTGTAATAAATGAGGATTAATTATAAGGGCTGCCTTGGTGGCCCTTTTTCATAGAGGTGATTCAGTTTGGCTTTATACCCCAATGGTTCCAGGGTTTATTGTGATAAAAAACTTCCTTCTGAGGCTGTACTTACAGGCGAAGAAACATTGGAGTTCGTAGTGGATGGACAGAGATATTCAATCACCCTACTTCCAGGAGCATACCTAACTAATCATGACCAGTTTTACAGCGACCTCCCTCCCATGATTACAGAAGCTTTATCTTCCAAACACACCCCACTTATCTGTAAGCTCGGGGGAATCCACGACTATGAAAACAACAGAACTGTCCTGGTCTTCGAACATACGGATACCAAGCAACACCACGACATAGACGTACTTGGAGGATCAGCCTACGCACAGCTAATAGAAGGTATTTATAATTTCGATGAACATGAAGACGGTACTTTCAAAAAGGTTACCGACATTGTGGCTCAAGCTCTGATTGTTAATCCAGGAACAAGCGAAATGTACTCCGCTATTGATGTGAGGATGTTAGCAGAATCAGACCTCCCGAGTAATATATCCGCCCGCAAATCAGGGTCACTCTCGGTGCAGGGCAGTATAAGTATTGTCAATGCCGCTCACATTGCCGGCTCAATTTCTGTGCGGAAAACAGACAAAACACAGCTAGTATCTGACTTAGCAGTACAAGTGTCAGAGACGTTTGATCTTGGTTCTTTCTTAACCGTGAATTCAAATTAAGACTTCTAAAAAAATATCGCAACTCTACCGTACGTCCCTTCGATTACTAGGCTGTAAGGAGTACAAAGGAGGCTGCGACATGAGTAGTGATGGATTAAATAAAACAGGAAGTTCTTACGGAATTCTCAAGAAAAACTTGGTGTTAGATATGCTCAAAAAAGCTGGAAAAGAAGGAGTTAAAAACTCCGAACTATTAAAAGTGGCTTTAAGATTTTCAGGTATCTTACACTCTCTCCGTAAAGACGGTCACATAATTGAGTTGGTTGAAAAAGGTCAAGGTCAAATTAGCTATGTCTTAGTTGGGTTCGAAGAGCCAGGGCACCATGTAAGTGCTTATGAGAGATTATTCGACCTGGTAGCAGAACATGATAAAATCTCCACTTCCCAACTTCTTTCTATTTTGAAACAAAATAACATCTGCTTTAAGCGGAAGGCTATTCGCTAGGAGGGTGAAATTAAATGTCATTATATAAAGCAGCGCTAGGACGGCTTGATTCACAGCAAAAAAGAATCTTGAGATTGTTGGAAGCAAGGGACTCAAGGGGAGCTTATAACTTTGAGTTGGCAAAAATCGCAATGTCTTACCAGCGAAGAATCCATGAGCTAGTAGAGCAAGGTTATCGAATATTGGTTCAGAGGGTAACTCAAGGAACCTATAAGTATGTACTGATCGGGAAACAATCCACCCACCCCCAAAACCAGCCTATTTTAGAAAAGATTATCCAGGAAATAGAGGAGAACTACGGAGGTTCGGTTGACGCACTTGAGCTTTTGGATATTGCTGAAAAAGTTGGAGCAAACATCAGCTATAAGGGTGTAGCTAAGGTCAAAAAGGAGGTAAACGATGAAGTTAAATAAATTTCAAGTCTCTACAATCCTCTACTTTAAGAGTGGCAACTCTAAAAAAATCGATTGGGTTGAGGAACGTCTAGTAAAGAAGATTGACAAGGAGACGGAAGAGGTAACTCAACCACTTACTTTAGAAGAAGCTGACCTTTTCTTTCAAAGCAGGTTTAAAGAATGGATCGATAAAGGTGAAACTATCGTACGTAAAAATGCTAAAAAAGAAACCTCAGTAATTCCGTTTTCAAGTGTAGAGTATGCGACAGTTTCTGTCAAACTTCTGGGCGAAGACAATTTAACCGCAGAGGGTGAAAGAGATCAGAAATATTACGAGGACTTGCCTCTCCCTCCTCATCCCCCTTCTCCACCAAATGAAAAAGGGACCCGTATTGAGAACCATCCCGCATATAAAAAATAACCGATAGATTAGGAGAGAGTTAGAATGGAAAACTTAACAATCATGGTTCGTGGTGAAAAAGTAGAGGTATCCGCTACCGAATTAAAAGACTATCGTGAAAAAGGTATGGCACAGTTCCAAAAGTATCTAGATTTAATGTCTCTTAGCTCTGAAATTAAGAATTTCGCAAGATTTATGTTGGAGAAAGCCCCCGACTATTTCTTCATCGTCCCTGCCTCAGTTTCGGGAAAATGGCACGCCCCCTGGTCAACCGACAAAGGCGGTCTAGTCAGGCACGTCCTAATGGGTTGTCAAGTAGCTTACGATTTATCCCGGACATTTGGGTTAAATGACAAAGAGACTGATATGGCACTTGCAGCGATGATAGGCCACGACATCATCAAATACGGCTTAGACTTTGATGATCGATATATGGACATGCACCCATTTATGCCACGGTCATACTACGGACACTACAAGTCTGCCGGTTATGTCGGTGATTATGCTAAAACCCCGGAATTCGATACAATCATGTCTGCCATTGAGCGACATATGGGAAATATTATGACCGGTGAATGGACTTCTGTTGGAGGGGTAAAACCTGAGACACCTCTACAGTATGTAGTGCATTTAGCTGACTACATTGCCAGTAGGAAGAACTTAGTTCACACAGATTTCATCAGCGGATACCAATACTAAGTAGGTGATTATAATGAAAAACCTAATAAAACTTTTCTTGAGTTCGTTTATTGTTTTAATAGCTTGGTTTTATTCCATCATGCTACTAAAAAAGGTGGGGCTAACCCATATTCAAGTTCTTTACGTAGCACTTATTTACTTAGGGTTAACTGTCTTCTCTTTTCTTCCCGCTACAATTTTATCTGCCTTAATGTCTAAGCTGGAAAGTAAGGAGAAATTCAATTACAGAAAAGCCTTAGAAGATGACGGAAAATAAGGAGGGTTATCATGAGAGAGATACGCAAACTCTCAAACTCGGCATTGGAGCGATTTACCCAATGCCCCCTCTCTTTCTTTCACCAATACGTGAATGAGGAAAGACCGGGACAGGAAGGTGTAGAATCTTTTTACGCTGATTATGGGATTCTAATGCACTTCTTGGTTGAGATGTATCCAAGAACTAACTTCTATAAGGACTCCCTCCCATTTAAACCTAGCAACTTTGTTAGCGATGGAGATATTAATGGCGTGCTTAACGGTTTCTCGAACCAACTTATGGAGCGAGAAGATCCGCTTACTTTAGAACAAATGCTGATTATTTATGAGGAACTATTCCCCATGATTGATTTCCCCAATCAGGAAAAACGAGATGAATACTATGAGCAAGGCTTGACCTATATAAACAGCATACCTGAAATGGACTGGTCAAAAGTGGTCGGCCTAGAAGCAAAATTCAAGATCGACTTACAAAACGGAGTCGTCCCCTTAAAAGGGTTTATTGATAAAGTCGAAAGAGATGACAAGGGTCTTATAGTTACTGATTACAAAACATCTAAACCCTACAGTCATAACGCCATAATGGCAAAGCCTCAACTTCCTATTTACGGCATGGCTTGCTTTTTGATGTATGGTGAACTCCCTTACAAGTACCGCTATGACTTTGTCAGGTTTGGGAAAGTCGTTGAAGTGGAGATACCCATAGAGCGTTTAACCGAAGTCAAGAACGTCATTAAGTTCAAATACATGCAAATGCTTGCATATCAACGTCAAGGTTCCTTCCCTGCACAGTACCAAGATTTTTATTGTAAGAATTTCTGTGGTTTTAATAGGCTCTGCGATAGATACAAACAATTCAACGGAGGTTAACACTTGTGACGAAGAGACTTAACGGGCCAACCGATAAAGGCGAGCTTGTTAGAGACTACATTAAGGAGACCAAGTAACAGATGTACTTTATTTACACTTTACTTACAGCCTGGCTCCTTACCAAGATTGATTTAGACCAAGTCTTGTTAAGCGGGTTCAATGAGGTGGCTCACACTAACTATTCAATTAATGTTTATTGGTTATTTTTTGTTGTTGTCGGATTAGTGCTATCAGCCTTAGATGTCATAAGTTCATCACGCAAATAACAAACAACGGTCTCTGCCTATAATGGTAGGGACTATTTTATAAGGGAGGAAACATAATGAAAGTTACAGATATTCTTTTAGAGTTAGAAAAGCTAGAGAAGAAGCGGGATGACATTGAATCCGTGCTGTCCGAGGCTACAACAGAAGAAAAGGAATTAGGGGCGGCCGAGATTGTTCTACAACAGGGACTAGAAAAGAATAATAAAAAACTAACGACATTTCTTAACTCTGAATTCGAACCGGCCGCCACACTTCTTTACCTGACAGTGACTCCCTCCACCCTATCAATGAACGCAGAAGACACCTCTCCCCTATCTGTGATCGCCACCTACAGTGACGGAACCACTAAAGACGTGACTTCTCCGAGAAAGCCCGTAATGTTCTTTAGAGATTTTAATGAATTGGCTGACAACAAGGGGTTTATCACATCTGTAGATATAGCGGGTTACTTAGGTGAGGACAAAACATTTGAAATTGTAAAAACTAGCGGTGGATTCGATATAGATGACAGCTCGGATACACAAGGACTTCAAGTAGTTCCGACATCAAATTCAAATGAGTACATGGTTGTCGATGTAGGAGGGTCACCAATCGGGATTAAATTTACAACTAACGGAGAAGAGGCCGTTGGGGATAACTGGTTGGTTGATATTTATTTAGTCGGTACAGGTACAACTTATGAGGTTGATGATACTTCCTTAGCAAGTATTAACGAGTCAGGGGTTGTGACTGCATTGGGTGGCGGAGAGGTAACTATAACAGTCCGAAACGGGCAGCAATTAGTAGATGTTCCTCTAACTATTGTAGACACGATTCCGCCTGAGCCGCCAAGTATCGAAACAATAACTCCGTTGGTCGGAGGCGCAGAGATCTTATTTGACCCGAGCACGTCTACCGACGTTGTTTCCTATAACATTTATGTCGATGGTGTACAAAAAGTAACAGGTGTCTTGTATGACGGTAACCCCGTTTCTACCGAATTAGTGCCAGCTGACGGAGAAACAACGTACTTAGTTAGTCTGAGTGCAGTCGACGGTAGCGGTAATGAATCAGAGCAATCTTCGGCAGTAGAAGTCACCCCACTTCCAATCGAGACAACAGAATAGTGCTTAAAACCCTTGGTCATACCGAGGGTTTTATTTTTGCCCGCAACTATACATTGCAGCAGAGCGATCAATAATTTGTAACGGAGGTGACTAGATGAAATTTACAAGTATCCCTACTATGTCTTTAATTCTAACCTTACTTAGCGTGGCTACTGCATTTTCCCTGCATGGAAGGCACCCGGTTTTCTCAGCCTTACTTGTGCTTTTGTCTGTAACAGATCTGACTCTACTACGGATCTACATATCACTTAAATGGAGGATCGAAGATAATGCTTAAAAGAATCGGTAAAAAACTAGTTGCTGATTTCCGAGAGTACCTAAGATTCTCGGAAGTCTTTCCAGTACCCTACTACACTTACTGGATTATGTTACTCTCGCTTTTTGCACTCATACGCTTTAAAGAAACTAATTACCCTTGGTTTGTGGTGTATTTACTTGCCGCTAGTATTAATGCATTAGGTCTCTACCGTTCACTAAAGAAGAAACAAAATCACCGCAACTAGCCCCTCCCATAAAGCGATCACTACTGTACAGGAGGTGCAGAATGGCTAACAAAAAGAAACAACCACCGAGTATTGACACACAGAAGAATTATCGATTCATGGTCGGGTTTGATCCCTCCCTTTCCGGCACAGGGTACGCAGTTTTAGATACCTTTTATAAAATGCCCCGCATTGCCGAGATGGGTGCTGTAAAAGGGAGAACTAAAACCTGGCCTGCCGGAACACCTTATCAAATTAAGCTTGCTCTTATTCAAGCAAAGGCCAAGGAACTTCGAGCAAAATACGATCCTATATTTCCGATCGTGTTCTTAGAACGAGGACATACTGGCCCTTTCAATAATGATACGCAAGCTGTATTCCGTGCAAGGGGTGCATTAGAGTCCGAACTTGTCGGTAACTACATTCAAGAGTACCCTCCCCGGCAAGTTAAGAAAGCTATTACCGGAAATGGGTCAGCTGAAAAAGAAGAAGTTGCCGAACACTTAGCAGAAATTTTCGGTATATCTCTGGATCATTTTGAAACTTTCGATGTAAGTGACGCTTTAGGTGTAGTTTATACAGGCTACTTAGAACACGTTAAAAAAGGAGATAAATAACCATGGCAGAAAATAATCAATCATTGCAAACTATCGAACAGAAAGCTCTTCGTATCTTTGAAATCAATAGACAACAGGCTGCGGCCGAAGAAGAGAAAACCCTCCTAAAGAACTCTATTAAACTAGCAATGAAGGAAAATAAAATAGCGGAACACCTCCTCCCTCTTGACGGGAACTCTGATTTGAAGATCAGCCTGAATGAACGAAAAACTAAAAAGGTTGATAAAGAGGAACTCGCCACCGATTTAGGTATTTCCACCGAAGCAGCGGGGAAAAAGGATGTCCTAATCAAAAAAGTCGAAGAAGGTCGACTAACTCACAATCAATTCCTTGGATACCTTTACGAAGAAACATCCGAACAAGTTCAAGTACGCAAAGTCAATGCCTAGGGGTGATGTCATGAGTAACCCCTTCGAATGTCTAACTGATGAGCAGTATGCTCTACTGGAAAATTTCATTGATAACGAGTTTTCAAAAGTTGATGAACCTAATCTCGATCACCTCACTAACTCAGGGGTACTCTTCCCTGACCGACTCCCACACGAGTGGGATACTCTACCGGACGAATGGGACAGAATGATGGAGAACCAAGGGATCGTTAATTTAGAAGACCATGAGTTATCTAAGTATCTAGAGAAGTGGCTAAGGCTCCTTGGATATGCGTATTGGGTCAGAGGTATTAGAGAGGCCAATTTCAACATCTTAGAACGCTGCGCTAACTATGTGAAGGATTACGTGTTTGCTCATGCCCAAGGCGGACGTGAGCAGAAATCTGCTGTTGCAGGTAGCCATCCCCTTTACCGAACGGTTTTAGAGAGATTGACAGTAGCTCAGGAACAGCTATACACACTAAATGGAATGATATATAAGTGGGAGAAGATTGAATTCTCTATTTCTCGTGCAATTACCAATAGAGCCGGGAGGCCCTCACGATGAATGACATCTTTAACGACTTTTTCGATTACAGGGTTAGAGAGTACATATCTAACCTAAACAAAAAATTCGAGAATAACGCAATTAGTGCCGACAGGTATGAATTTCTTTTCTCTAAGTTGATGTCTTGGGTCGATGTTTACGACGAAAATGAAGAAAATCGCAACGATTCAGGTCTATGCAGCGATTACTAAAGTGTAGGTAATAACAACAATTGATGTGGAGGAACTCACAATGAAAAACATTACAGACAAAGTAAACAAACTAGCCACTACTCTGCTTAACAATGACGACATCCAAGTAAACGTCGACTTAGAAAACGGATCTGTGGGGATTAATGGTGTTGAATTTAGCCAAGAGGATCAGTTGGAAGTTATAAAGCAAGGCTTTAACGATCCTACCTTATCTACTTTGCTTGCTCAGATTGGAAAAAGTCCTGAGGCAGTCGGAATTAGAAATGCAGTTAGTTTTGACGGTGGAAAGCTCAATGTAGACGAAGCCGCTATTAAAGACTTAATTAAAAAGACCGAAAAACCTTCCCCACAACCGGAGAAAATGCAAGGCATGGCCGATACCCGCAAGGAAGACGACCTACTTCGACGTATCAACCAACTGGAGAAAGAACTAGAAAACAAAAACGAATTCGTTGACCGTATGTCTAAGAAGTTTGAAGAACAAAAGGCTGTCGCTAGCGCACTCAGGGACCTACTGAGATTAGGTGATCAGTTCCATGTCCCTGAGAAAGATTTGATTTTCCCTGAAACATTTTCAGATGTGGCAACTATCATCCACCCCGACGATAAGATCACTGACCAGGAGATCAATGAAATGATTGAAGAAATGAAAGATGTCTATGTTCCGCTTAACTCCTTTGCAACAGACGTATACAAAGACGTCGTCATCATCAAAACTCATGACGATGACGGCATTAGATACTACGTTTCAAGGAACTATCACTATGTCTATACAGGTGAAAGTGAATAAATCTACACTACGGCCCCTCCTTTGAGGGGCTGATTTTAAGGAGGCTATAACATGTCAAGAAAACCAAGTACAGGGGAGTCTATAGGCACTGATGACTTAATGTCATTAATGGAAAAAGAAATGTCTAAAAAGTTCAGAGACCACCAAGGCGCGAGGTTGTCGGATTACCGTAAGGATATTCCGAAGCTATGGTACTCTACAGGAATCATGACGCTGGATCAGGCACTGGCCGGAGGACTTGCAGGAGGACGTGTATCTGAATTTTTTGGCGCACCTAACTGCGGGAAGTCTACCTCCCTCTACTCTGCAATTGCTGAAACCCAGCGCCGCCATCCCGAGGGTTATCACGACTTCCATATCATCGCAGATCCTGAAAACTCTTCATCTGACGCTAAAGCCCATATGGAAAAACTAGGCGTCGACGTGAGTAAAGTTTATATTATTGCCCCTAGTGACGGGAAGCCAATGTACGCAGAACATATTTTCGAACGTATTGAATATTTACTACGTAACCCTGCATTGAAAGGACGTATTGGAATTATCGGAATCGATTCAGTAGGTGCCTTAGTAGCAAAAGATGAGGGCGAAAAGGGTTGGGATAAATCTGCACGTGTTGGTGGTATTTCAGGTATCATGTCACGATTCCTACAAAATATTGTTGATAATGGCCTCTTGCAGGAGTCAATGGGACACTTGATGTTACTGAATCAGGTAAGAGCAAATATCGGGGATCAGTGGAATCCATACCGTACCCCTGGAGGATATAAATTGGAGCATGTCGCCTCCCAGCGTGTAGAGGTTCAACGAACTATGGGACAAGACTTCAAAAACCCTAACTACAACTCTAACAACGAAAATGCCGGGGAAGCACAATTTATTGGTCAGAAGATTAAATTTAAACAGGTTAAATCAAAAGTCGGTGGCCGCTTTGGAGCAACTGCCTCCGTTAACTTCTATTATGACCATGGACTGGATTTAGCACTTAATGCTATTCAAGTTGGCCAACAATACAACATCATTGTTGGGACCAGTTGGATGTCCATGATAGACATTGGGACAGGACAAGAAGTCATCAAAAAGCAGGGTATCAACAACTTAAAAAACGCGATTTTGGAAGACGAGGACTTATACGCCAAGTTTGACTATATGTTGACCTATGCAATGAGAGGTCTTGAACCAAAGTCTGTAATAGACGAGTGGGAAGAAATAAAAGCAACTGAGCTTAATCTAGATGAAGATAATGGTTTGGCGGAGAATCTAACGGAATGAAATTTGCATTTAGAGTGTTGATAATTCTCATAATGTCGGCCGTTGCCGATTCTATAGGAATAATTCTGGCGTATTATTTCAACAATCCGAGTTTGAGATTAAATTGTGTGTCAGTTACCGCGGCTGTCAGCGGGTACTTGGTTCGTGGGTGGTGGCCTCCGAAGCAGGAGGTCCCGAAGTGATGGATGGCAACGACAAAATGGCGTTCTGCTTCTATAAGAAGGAGGGTTCAGGGTGAAGAAAGAGTTCAGTGCTTCCCTCATTTATTGGTGCCCCAAGTGTTCTTTAGAAGGTAAGCAAGCAACCTTAGTTGAAAACTCGATATTAAAGCGGTGTGTTCGTTGTCTAACTGATTACAAGTCCCCTATAAAGACAGGAGAAATACAACAGCCTGTGAGAGGACTTAAAGCTATATTGAGGTGATTGCATGAGTATAAAAGAGTTACTGTCATACTTCCAGGGACTAGGTGTTCGATGTAACTTAATATATGGTGAGGACTCAACCCAAACTCTCCGTCTAAGAAAAAGTGGCAGAGGGGTTTCTCTTAGTTTATACGAATGGCACAACTACCCTCCGCACAAGAAGCAAGAGTGCGTAAAAATCCTATCGGAGGAACTTGGCTTATGAACAATAGACCTAGAATGAACTATCGGAATATTGATAAAGTCCAGAATAATCGTATCGCCGCTAATCTCAGCAATGTGGGTGACTTAGCCCACCGCCGAAGAGGTTCAGGCTCTAAGTGGTACGCCAAAGGAGATACCATTAGCAGTATGTTCTTGGTTGAGGCCAAGGATAAGGCGACCCCATCAAAGCAGCGCACCATTCACAAAAATACCTTCGATAAACTTAAATTAGAAGCTATAGAGGAAAACAAAATACCGCTGTACATTGTCGGGTTCGGGGATGGACGGGATTTCATTATAATGGATGACCTAGACTTTTATGGTTTAGTTGATCGTCTCATAACTGCTGAAACTGAACTTGCAGAACTTAAATCTAAGGAGGAAAAGTAATGTTAGGAAAACGTAAATACCATGTATCAGGGCATGACCCAAAAGGAGACTACGTTGAAGGTGAACTTTGGGCGTCCAGTGCCCGTGAAGCATTAAAGATTGCTCAAAGTTGGGACGATGGCAATACTTATACTGTCGCTCGAAAAGTCGGCTGCGGGTGTGGGAGCTAACATGATTGACGTTACTGGCATGGATTCATTCAATGAAGAGATTAAAGAAGGCGTTTCTCTTGTTTATGTTTACGCCCCTTGGTGTGGCCCTTGTAAACTAATCTCACCTGCTTTGGTTAATCTGTCAGAACAATGCCCCGACGTCAAATTCCTTAAAGTCAATTCAGAAACAGGTGCTGACATCTTAACTATGTTGAATGTCTCCACCATCCCTACTGTCCTCACCTTTAAAGATGGAGAAAGATTCAGCGAAGATGTTGGCTTCCAGCCCAGTAATGTATTCGAGGACAAACTAAAAAACGCAATTACGGTATCTGGATAACAGTACAAAGAGGTGTGCCATTACGGTACACCTTTTCTTATAATGTCATTGCAAAATTGCTAGATAGGAGGTAACTAAATGGCTCAACTTAGGACTGTAATGAAGTACGTTAAAGAGGTTGACGGTTTTATCAAAGACTTGCGGAAGGGTATGCAGCACAGCCACCCCTACTCCGTTGACGCTCTTCGTTATCATTTAGATGAATTAGAATATGCTCGTGACACGATAATGAACTCTGATCTGGAGTCAGGAGAGAATCTTGATAGGCTTATGGATAAACTAAGAGAGTGTGTCCGTGAATGCTTGCGCCCATCCTATTCAGGAAAACCACAGGTGCTTCCTAAACCTGTACCTGATCCTTGGAAACCACCCGTAACTGTTACCGGGGTAAATCTTATCCTTGTTTGTGATATCTCTGATTCTATGTTTGAAGGCGGGGGTCTTGAGAAAGGCGGCCGAGTTCGTAAATTACTTATTGCTTTTGCTCGTGAGGTAGAACGTTATGCAAAGATGGCTAAGATCCCTTGTAAAGTATCTTTAGTGACTTACACTGACCCTACCGATATAAGAGGAAAGAACAGGCCTATTTACTACACGGTTGAACTAAATAAAGCCGCCCCTAGTAAACTAGATGGCGCTATTAGTAAAATCAACCGAGGTAAGTGGGCACGAGGCGGCGACTGGCATGAGGCTGGGATGACTTGTATGTATAAAACAATCGATAAAGTTATCGACAAAAGTATAGTGAACGGAAAGCCTGTAGAGAATTCTATAATCTTGGTTTCTGACGAACGCCAAAAAATGAAGAACTCTCAATACCCTCCCCACCCACGTTTCCCGAATGAGGTAACTCTTGCTCAATTAGACGGTAAATTCGACAAATTAAAGATCCAAAACCGTTATGCGCTTATTCCAATGAAGTACGGCTATACTCGTTTACCTACTAGGTATGTTACAGGTAAGTGGGGAAAATTAGGTCATGAGCAAAACAAAGATGTTCAGAAATTCTTTCGTCAATGTAGGGAGTATTTCAAAGCCAGTAAATTATCAGACATTCAGGATTGGGTAGCTTGGACACTAGATCCAACAAAAGCACCTAAAAAGAAATAAGGAGGGTCATTTATGGCTATTCGATTTGGAGACCTTTACGAAGAAATGCTGACCTTAGAGGAAGCTATTGAAAGAATGAAAGTAGACATTCAAAATGCTGACTGTGATTCAGATACGAAGTGTATTCTACAGAATGAACTAGAGATGTTGGAGCAGAAATACTACGATCTTAGCCTAACAGAGTTCGATTTCGAAAAACTTAACTTTGTATCGATTGTCGAGTCTATAGAGAGATGTCTACACTGTATTGAATTTGCAGGTAATTTCTCTGACCTCGCCCCTGCCCCTATTGCTGTAGCCAGCACCTGCGGAAATAAAAAAGTGCAACTATCCTTGGGTGACATTGAGCGAGTTATTGTACATGAATTTTCATCAAAAGCGACCTCTTATGATTTTGTTAAAAGCGCTATGCCTTACACGATTAAGACTAAAGACAAAGAAAAGTATGTAATCACTTGGGATTCTTATCGAAAAGGGGTTTCAATCAAGGGCTTTAATACAAATCCTGGCGGAACCGTCACTAACTTTGGAAACATCAGCAAAGTGGAAGTGGTACTTAATGAACCGGCACAGAAGAAGTACAAAAAAGAAAAAGTTATGGCGTGTAAAGTATTACTTGCTTCACGCACACCGATGACTTCTTCTGCCCCACTCACAAGAGCTGTTGATGGTAAAACCACAACCTACCCGAAAGTCGCAAAAACAACAAAATCCGAAGTGGAAATGATTTTTCAAATCTTTGTTTAAGACAGGCCTCCCCTGTCTTTTTTAATGCCGCAACTTTTGCACTTTTACTAACGATAACTAGTGCACAAGGAGTGGTGTAATGAAGAACAATGATGAGAACATTAAAACATTTGATGATGACGAGTTTATTACCAAGTATGGCAAGCTCGTTCCCTACACTATTAAGAAAACATTCTCCCCTGGAGCGCTGCCCATGGTATTCGGTAATACAAGCCTTGATTATGATGATTTAGTACAGATCGGGTTCATAGGTCTATGTAAAGCTAGGGATAGATTTGAACCCTCGTATGGTTATGCCTTTAATACATACGCCATACCTCTAATCCGTGGTGAGTTGCAACGAGCACTAAGGGATAACTGCAAAATTAAAATAAGTCGGAGCACCCATGACCTAAAACAAAAAATAATTAAAGCTGATATGCTTCACGACCCGATACCTATTATCGCTACCCGTTTCAATGTTAGCGAGGACGATATTAAAAAAGCTTTGGAATACTCACCTAACTATCTCTATTTTGGCTCAATCTCCTCAAACAACAGTAATGACAGAGAAGCAACCCACGATGAAAATATATTTGACGACTTCGATTTAGAGGAGGAAGTCTCGAATCAAGAACTGCTTGAGAATTTCTACCTAAAGGGTGGTCTCACTGGCACAGAGAAGAGCGTTTGGCATTTGTATAATCATGAAGAATTAAGTCAGACAAGAATAGCCGATTACATGGGGATATCCCAAAGCCAAGTAAGCCGTGTTATACAAAAAGTCTATGAAAAGGCTGAGAACTTTGGTAAAAGAATTGGATTGCAGTCCACATAGTGATAAGGAGGTTAGATAATGTTACCTCACACATGTAGGGTCGGTGATCTTGTTGAGGTCATTGAATATGCCCACGAATACCATGGCTGTATCGGTAAAATTGTCAAAAAATCTGATATTCAAATAACTATAGATTTTCATGGAGAACTAATTGATTGCCTCCCCTCTTCCCTAATTCTAAAAGCCAGGGCAGGCACCGCCAAATACAAGGTCATCAATGAGGCCATCGAAGCAAGTCAAACTCGGAACCTCACTAGAGAGGATCTTAATGATTTAATGGACTACGCTCTTGATATAAGGGATTTTGAATGGGCATACGAATTAAAGCAAAGAAGAGACAGCTAAAGCTGTCTTTTTATTTTACTTTCAGTAATCCGCAACTATACAGTACACCATCCCGATCACTACAGTGAACCACAAAGAAAGGAAGTGCTGTAATGGATCTAAAAGTAGGATCGATTTTTCAGTCAGGTGACAGAGCTGTTTTAATTTTCGGTATTTCAGAATACACGGACCCCTTTGAGAATAAGAAACAATCAGGTATAGGTATTAACTTAGAAACCGGGCAAGTTGACAGCGTTAACCAATATGCGTATCGGATAAGAAGCTTTGATGATTTAAGCGAAACACAATTAGAGACTTTCTCGCACTACTACCCGATCCTAAGAGCAATGTTAAAGACCCCCATAGTTACTATTTCGGGTAAAGCCCGCAGCGGAAAGGATACCCTAGCCGACGAGATCGTTAATTCAAGGAGTTATAAGAAACTTCCTTTAGCAACCCCCATAAAACAAGTTCACAGTATCATCTACGGCCAACTCGATATAAAAGATAGATCAGGGCTTATATTGATTGGCGAGACCATGTGCGAAAAAGACCCGCATATCTGGATTAAAGTTTGGTTACGAGAAGCCCTCAAACACTTTACAAAGAGTGATAAGAAGAAATTTGTTATCTCAGACGTAAGAAAGCCTAGTGAATTTACTTTCTTTAAGTCTATGGGGGCATTTAGCGTCCGTATTGTGGCCGACGAAGAAGGACGAAGAAAAGTCATTGCAAGGAAAGATGGAAAAGAGGCCTTAAATCATTTGGACGACAAGACAGAATCCTATGTTGATAGTTTTGATACAGATATGGTTCTTTACAACGGGTACGATCAAAAGTATTTCGAAGACTTCGGCATGGTACTCAAAAGACTAACAAACGAAGGGTAGTTGGTAGCTTTGAAGAACCTTTTGTTGCTTGGGGTAATGGCTACAAGCCTTGGACTTACTTCCGCCCAATTTGCACAACATAAAGTTGAAGACGAGGAAATTGACGATAACTCGTCTGACAGTCCTGTTGTCTTTAATAAGGACACAAGAAAAGACTTACCGTTTCTGAAAAATAACAAAGAGATGAGGGATTACAATGTACTCCATCGACAACTTGATGATCTTAAAAAACGAGAAGATGAACGCAAACGTAAAGAACTCAGAAAACAGCAAGAAGAACGGGAACGCAAACGAGTTAAAGAAGAAAGACGACAAAGAGAACTTGCTGAAAAGAGGGCACAACAACTTGCTGCGGTAAAAGCAGAGCAACAACGTCAGGCAGAGCTGGCCGAAAAACGAAAGAAAACCCCAGTTAGCGAACAACCTTCAAGAGAACCGCAGCCACGCAAACCTACCTCCCCCGCAACAAGTAAAGACACATTAAACATAGAATTTTCGTATTATGTTGCAATGTGTGATTCAGGTTGCACAGGTCAAACGGCGACAGGTATAGATGTTACAAACACAGTCTATTATCAAGGAATGCGTATAGTAGCTACTGATCCGAACGTTATCCCCACATGGTCAGTCATACAGTTCGATATGGGTGGACAATCAGTCCGAGCAATAGCGCTGGATACAGGCGGCTATATCAAAGGAAACAAAATAGACATGCTTGTTGGTTCAGTCGAAGAAGCGAACCGATTGGGGAGACAGGTCAAAAAAGTTGAAATAATTCGCTACGGAAAATAGTAGGACAACCTCGAAGTGTTATTTTCGGTGCTGACATCCTTATAATGTCTATGTCAAATGAAAAGAGGTGACTACTATGGCAGACTATTTCCTTAAAGATTTGAAGAAAGATGTTGCGGAGAAACTCGACTATACACAAGACAGTGTGGAGAATATCTTACGTACTGCTTTCGACATAATCGGTAACAAAGTTGCCATTGACGGGGATAAAGTTTATCTTATTGATTTCCTTAACTTAGAACCGAAAGATTATGCAGCAAAGCAAGCAAAGAACCCACAAACCGGTGAACCTATGGTCATCGCTCCGTACCGCACCATCCTCTGCAAGCCTACTAAGGCAATGAAAAGAAAACTCAAATCCAAGTTTGAAAAATAAAGAGGGCGGAAGCCCTCTTTTTTATGCCGTCTCTTCTATTGTGTTTTCTTCATCCTCGACATGCTTTTGTTTTGAAGTTTTATTTTGATCTGTCAACTCAGATACGATTTCTTCAACCACTTCAAGCTCATCTGTATTGAGCTTCATTAACCCTTTTTCTAATTTTTCTTTCCTGGCAACACTTAACTCAGGTGACCTATGTACTATCGAGAATACTAGTAGTTCCTTTAATTTCTTAGGTTTCATTGCAATCCCCTCCTCACTGTATTATTTCCTTACCTTTCCCTTGTTCCCTATTATAACCAGTACGTATAGAAAGTCAAATGTAGTACCTCTCTCTATTCCGCAACTAACTACCCCCTCGTTTCGATAACTAGTTTGGAAAGTAACACACCATACTTAGGGGGAAGATATTTATGTCTAACAGTAAAGAGTTAGTCAAAGAAATCTACAGCTCACCGGATGTTGTAGATATTGATGGATTGACCGAAGGAGGTCAGGACAACGTTAAAGTTTCGACTTTAGATGAAGCTACTCGCTACGCCTACGGTTTAGCAGAGACAAGGAAGTCTATTAAGGAATTTCAAGAAGTCGCTGAAAAAGAAATCGACAAATGGCGGTCTAAAATTGCAGAAGTCGAAGAATGGTTAGAGGCTGTTCTAACCCCTCTAAAAGCAAAAGAGGAGCACCTAGCTACGCACTTGCAGCTTTACCACATTAATCAATTCAACTCCGCTAAAACAGAGAAAGAGCAGAAAAAACTCACCTCGATAAAACTACCGTACGGGGTTACTCTAAAATCTCGTGCTCAAGCTGATAAATTCGAAGTGCACGATGTGCCGACTTATAGAGCGTACGCCAAAGAAAACAACTTGTTAAAACCGGTAGTAGAGCCTGATGTAAATTGGGGTGAATTGAAAAAGAATCTTGTTGTAAGTGATGACGGTAGAGTCTTAGACAAAAGCACCGGAGAGTTTTTGGACTTTGTTAAGGCTGTCCCGCAAGAGAGAAAGTTTGAGGTGAAGTAAATGCCCTCAAACAAGTATAACCAACTTAGAATAGAAGGTCTTCCCGACCTCCATAACAATGCCCTTTTAAAGGCGTGCCTCGAAGATTCAGACCTCTTGGCAGAATTACTACAGAGGAACAAAGATTTTATTTTCTCCATTATCACCCATTACAAGGGTAACATTGAATCCCTTAAAGAGCGCTTCAACATTTCAGAGGAAGAGTTATTGCAACACGCCTACATTGGTATACTCACAGCTCTAAGAGACTTTGATTTCACAAGAGGTGTCCGTTTTACTACTTTCGCTTATCGCCCCATCATTTGGGAAATCAATCAATTCATGTATAACGACTCACGTTTAGTTAGGTTGAGTAGAAGTGCTGTCAACTTAGTTAAAAAAATGGAGCAGATAGAAAACCAGTTAGGTTATTTCCCTAAACCTGATGAGATGTCCAGCATTCTAGGGGTTCCTCCAAGCAAGATCGAAGAAGTTCTGAGATTTGCTAAAGATCTTACTTATATAGACTCACTTCAAGATTTCGATCTAGAGGACTCTGAAATCGACTTTGAAAATGAGGTTGACGACAAAGTCTATGTACAAAGTCTGCTAGAGGAATCAGATTTAGATGAGTTTGAGTCTAAAGTGGCTGATCTCATCATGGATGGGCTTAACAACTCTCAGATAGCTGAGGCTCTCGGCGTTTACCCTATGACGATAAACAGAGCAATAGAACGCATTCGCAGTAAAGTAGCAAATGACTTCAATGACCGTCGGATATCGAAATACGAAAAAGAAATTGAATTAATTGCAGAAGAAATGGAAGAACGAAGTTGCATAATGCACATCGACGATATCAAAGACCTTTTGGATGTGTGTGGGTATACCATCGAAACCTACACCCCACGCATTCTTTACTACATTAGACAAAAAGCAATGATACGTGTAAATGAGAATCTAGTCGAATGTGGAAACCAGCATTAAAGGAGAGGTTGAAGTTGGATTACCGGATACAACTAGTTATTTCAAACGGTTATGCAGCAGACAAAGATATCTACTGCACGTGTGGTTACAATAGGAAAGTAAAGTACAGAGAAGAAGCAGGACGTTGCCCTAAATGTGGGGTAACTGAGACAAAGAAAATCAACTACATCCGTACGAACTACACGTATATAGACACCTTATTCAAAGTGATCAGTAAAACTGATCAAGGGTTTCACATAGAAGGAGAGGAATTATTTATCTCATTTGATTTACCTGAGAAGAAATTTACAATCGAATCGAAAAATGTTAGAACCTTATCCTTTAAGCTAAAGGATAAGGTAATTCAACTATCCAAGAATGGGCAAATAATGTCAGTTTCAGACTCTAATATAAACCAATTCTTTAAAGGAGCGCCGATAGAAAGAGTCCTGGACGTAATTTCTACCGACCGCAACAAAGAGTTATATAGATTTTGCTATAACCACCTAAGCTGTATGGGATATGAACGTAACAACATGTGGGGAAGAGGTCTTACACGTTTAAAGACCTACCCTGTTATTGAAACAATAGGGCTAAGCCCCTTGGTCAATCACCTTAATGACTTTTGGGTATTTCATACAACTCTCACAAGGTCAAAAGAAACTATGCCACCTCACAAGCTTCTAGGGGTCCCGAAGTTCATGCTTAATTATATAAGCCGCATGAGAACATACCCCACCTATAAACATGAACGCCTAAAGCAGTTGTGTCAGTATTTTGACGGAAATAGCCTCAAACTCATTATGGAGATCTTCGACGAAGAGAGTGACATAGACAAAGTTCCCGATATAGCTGAAACTTTAGTCGAAGTACATAGGGATTATGGCTACTCAGACCTCAGACGTACCATTCTTTATATCACAAGAGAGGTCAAACTTGAGCAAGGTATCGTCAATCCATCCGAAGCTATTACTCTCATACGTGACTTAGCACGAATGAATATTGCTATGGAAAAATCGTTCACCAAGTACCCTAAATCCTTGAAAAAGGACCATGACGTGGCATTGGCAAACTACAAAACAAGAGAAAGCGAGTTCAAACAAAAAGAGTTTGCAAAAGTAACTGAGTACGAGGATTACAGAGACTTGTCCTTCATCGGCAAGTTCTTCTCCATTATTCGGCCATCTCATGTCAGGGAGGTAATAAAAGAAGGTGAATCCCTATCCCACTGTGTTTCCTCTTATATAGATGACATTATTAAAAGGAAATGTAAGATACTCTTTCTTCGGGATTCTAAACAGCCTGATGAATCCCTAGTTACTGTGGAAGTCCGTGGTAACGTTGTCCGCCAAGTTCGAGGAAAATTCAACAGACGTCCCACAACCGAAGAAAGTGCCTTTATTGAATCATGGGCGAAGAAAAAGAATTTAGAAATACAATGTCACTAAAATACCGCAACTATTCACCAACTAAGATCGATCACTATTGTGGAAGGAGGATGTTAAAAAATGGACATCAAAAGGTTTCAAGAGTTATCCCAAAGAACCATGCCCACTATCGGTTCTCAAGTAAATGTCGAAGGTGATGAGGTGACAATGACAAAGCACCTCATCACAGCCAATTACGCTATGGGTCTTGCGGGAGAAGCTGGTGAGGTCACTGACCTTATTAAGAAGAGCGTCTTTCATGGGCATTCTTTAGACAAGGAGGAGGCTGAAAAAGAGATTGGCGATGTAATGCACTACGTAGCAGGACTTGCTACGCTTCTAGACCTCGATATGGAAACGATCTTAGATAAAAACATCAAAAAACTACAAAAGCGTTTCCCTAACGGTTTTAACTCTGCGGACAGTGTAAAGCGTGCAGATATCAGTAATTAAACAAACCCACTGGAGGTGTGAGTGATGAAAAAAGTCATTTCTAAAATCAAAGGTAAGAAAAAGAATCTCACTACATTAGGTGATGTTGTTGAACGTGTGGATTGGGCCGAAAAAGAGATCAAAGAAGCCGAAGATAAGCTGGTTGAATTATCTCAACGTATTGAAGATGGGGTGTCTGAATTAGAGAACGCTGAGAGATCCTCTGCTGCGATCGTAGAGCGTCACTTAGAGATTCAGGAAAAGGCCCGATCTCGAAAAACTGAGTTCCAGGCAAAAGGTCAAAAAGTACAAGACTTAATTAATTCTATCCAACAGGAGGTCAAATAACATGGTAGAAACTCTCTTCGCAAGCGCTACTCTTCTATTGTTTGTTGCAATCTTGACTGAATCAATTACAGAGGTGATTAAAAACCTCTTCCCTGAGGGGTTGGTGCAGGATAAAGTCACTTATATCCTCTCCATTGCTGTAGGTATTTTACTCGCATTCATCTTTGACTTAGAGCCTTTTGGGTTGGAAGGCGTTGGTGTGATTGTAAGTAAGGTTCTTATGGGGATTATAGCTAGCCGTGGTGCAAACTACGTGAACGGATTCTTGAAACGGTTTGAAATCCTACGGTAAACAAAAAAGACTACCATGTCGGTAGTCTTTTTTATTATAGCTATTAACGTAACAATTGAAGTACGTTTTGTGGTTGTTGGTTTGCTTGAGCAAGCATAGCTTGAGAAGCTTGAGAAAGAATGTTGTTCTTTGTGAACTCACTCATTTCTTTCGCCATGTCAACGTCACGGATACGAGACTCAGCAGCTGTCAGGTTTTCACCAGAAGCGCTCAAGTTGTTGATTGTGTGCTCAAGACGGTTTTGTACCGCACCTAATTTTGAACGTTGTTTAGAAACAGTATTGATTGCGTCATCAACTGTTTTAAGTTGAGCATTGAATCCTACAGTAGCAGTGTCAGCCGCATTATCTTTGAATTTTGTTACGTCGATGTCAGATACTGCTTGTCCAGTAAGAAGTGTCGTACCGTCTGTATCTAAAGCACCAATTGCTGTAGCTGCCATGCTTTCAATGTTGACAGAAAGCTGTTGACTGCTGTTAGCTCCGATTTGGAATGTTAATGATTTACCGCCAGCTTGCGAGAAATCGCCATTAAGAAGTTTTTTACCGTTAAATTCAGTACGGTCGGAGATACCGTTAGCGTTTGCTCCGCCACCGATTTCTTCAACTAGAGATTTGATCTCATCTTGGATCGCTCCAAGATCTGTACCATCTTGTGTACCTGTGTTTCCAGCTTGAACAACTAGTTCACGAACACGTTGAAGAATAGAGTGAGTTTCAGTTAATGCACCCTCAGCTGTTTGGATAAGTGAGATTCCGTCTTGAGAGTTTTTAGAAGCCATATCAAGACCTCTGATTTGTCCTCTCATTTTTTCAGAGATCGCAAGACCAGCCGCGTCATCTCCCGCACGGTTGATACGAAGACCAGAAGAAAGTTTCTCCATGTTCTTTTGTGCCGCACCGTTGTTTGCGCCTAAACGGTTTAATGTGTTAAGTGCTGCGATATTGTGGTTAATTCTCATTTTTTGTTACCTCCGTGTAATGTTTTTTGGAAACCTCTTCGATATCCTTATCTGGCGAGATTTCCGTCCGATGAATTCGAAACTCTTTTGGAGCGTCTATAGCAATTCTCACTTGATTTTTTCTATCTTTGATCTTGAGGACCGTAATCTTAATCTCATTCCCTATTGAATCTGTTATAATGAAAGATTCTTCGTATTGTCTAGATATTACAAGTGCCATGCTATTTTTCTCCTCCTTGAGCTTGTCATTCATCCCTGACAATTAATATATCGACGATGGGTATTAAATGTTTATAGATTTTCTTTAAAAAATTTTTCAACAAATAAAAACCGCCCGTAAAGGCGGTTTAATGTCCCACTTTAAAACATCACATTCCATGTATTGTATCCAACAATACCGTCTACTCCCAAGAAAGGGAATTTAGATTGGTAGTTCTTTACAGCCTTTTCTGTCGCTGCACCGAAGTCACCGTCTACACTAATCTTCAATGCTCTTTGAATCGCTTCAACGTCTTTGCCGTGTGCCCCTCTTTTTACAGGAGAGCCTGGGTATGGTCTGACAGGCTTATGTTTAAGGTACTCAGCTAGCCGAGCGTCTACCTTTTTCATTGATGTTTTCTTTGCAGTATTGGAAGATGGTGTACTTGCACTCTTATACCCAACAAGGACTTTTTGACCAACCTGCAATTTAAGTGGATTAATTCCTGGGTTTAACTTTTCAATGTTTGCTACTGTGGTTTTGTAGTCGACTGCTAAGTGTGAAAGTGTTGGACTATTCTTAGAGATTGTCCCATAGATTGGACTCTTACCACTATCTGTGGTTTTACTTTCCTCCTGGATAAGTAATGTGCTTCCAATTTGAAGAGCAAGAACATCGATCTCAGGATTTAATGCTTTTAGTTTTGCCACTGTAGTTCCATACTCATTTGCAATTTTATACAGAGTATCTCCTGAAACCACCTTATGTGTCTTCCCACTTTTTACAGACGCTGTTTGTGGTTTTGCTGATTTACCGGAACACTCTTTGTATTCGGCGGCCACATCAGTTATCAGCTGGTTGTAAGTTTTACCGATATGTTTCAGACCGTTAGATGGATCAATTTTACGCTTAGGGTCTAAAGTTTCGTGACCCACAATATCACGTTTAGGGTCTAAGCCGAACTTATAGCAAAGATAAGCTAAAATCCAAACATATCGAGCATAAGATTTTGCTCCATCGATGTTCCCTCCCCAACATAACTCAACTCCGATCGCTGCGTCATTTGCGTCCGCACCAAACATTCTATTATCTGTTGTTACATTGTAGATAACATGGTATGCTCGTTCAGGCGTTCCAAGTACCGCTGGAATGCACTCTCTGATACACTCGTCATCGACAAAAATTTGGGCACTTGCTGCAATGGTTGGTGAGTTTCGATAATAGTTAATATTACCTTTCGCTGTAGATCCTGGGTTTCCAGTGTCGTGGGCTACAAGGAATCTTACGTTTATCTTTCCTCCAGGACGTCTTTTAGTGCCTGTAGGCAATAAATCTGAAATAATATCGTATTTCATCTTAAAACTCATACGGCATAACCCCTTCTACTTTTTGTTGTTTTCAGGATCAAAATTATCCCCATCTTGATCCGCAGTCACATTATAAGTTGGAGTCTTGCCCTCTTCTCGTTTACTGCGGAAAGGTTCTGCGACAAAGTTCGCCACATTCATACCGACAATACTAAAAATCAAGACTTTGACTAAGTCTAGTAAATTAGCTGTAATATCTCCGTTATTGAAATGTGAATAGAGGGCGTAACCGAATCCGGCTAACGCCATCACAACCAATACTGAAAATCTTGTCTCGTCTACTGACAACCCATCTTTCCAGTAGCTACCTTTTTTAACCTTCTTCAAACTATCCCCTCCTTTGCAGTTCTTCCCTTAGTTGGTTGTTAACCATAGTTAAGGAGTGTACTTGTCTCTCCAACGCTTCGTTCCGAGTCGTTAGTTGCTGTACTTGAGTCTCTAAAGAGAGATTAGATTTTGTTAAACGTTCCACCTCTGATGTTAGCCCTTTAACTTGATTTTGGTAGGCTAACATCATCTCTTTTAATTCAGTTCTAAACTGCTTTTCGTCCTCAGAAAGTAACTGACGATCATTGATAGTCAAATCCTTCTTGCTAGAGTTACGGGCTACCAGGTAACCGAACCCCCCTGTGACAAACATCCCTAGAACAGAAGCAATAGCGGAAATAAAGCTGTCTTTCATCTCAACCGTCACCTACCTTTACCACTAAATATAGAGTCGTGCGCCGATCCTACCAACACTTGACACTTAACATAATCTCTTGTATAATTGTGTTATGTTAAGTCGAAAGGGATGATTCCTTGAATTACGCTAATAGATTTGAAACACATATGAGAGTAGAAAAAGACTTATCTGATAACACAATCTCCAACTATATGAGGGACCTTGGCAAATTTACCGACTACATAGATGTCGATCTGATAGATGTCACCCCGGACCATGTACGAACCTTTATCTCACACCTCTCCAAAAATGGTTTAAAGCGCAACTCCATTAACCGGGCACTTTACTCACTTAAATCCTTTTATAAGTACCTCAAGGAGGTAGAAGGAGTCATACAAGCTACCCCCACTGATGGGATAAAGGTAGGTTCTCGTGAAAAATCGTTGCCTAAATTTCTCTCAAAAGAGGATGTGTTACGTCTTTTGGAAACTGCCAGCAGAGAAGGAGTAAGAAGCCGCCTTTACGTAGAGCTTTTGTATGGATTGGGTGGCCGTGTCGCTGAGGTTGCTGCCTTACGTGTCGAAGACATAGATTTTGAAGGTAATTATATCCGTCTGAGGGGTAAAGGAAATAAAGAAAGGCATAACCCAATACACGAAAGCTGTATTCAACTTATACGGCAATATATCAAAGATCTAGGGATAACCTCAGGATTTTTATTCCCGCATAGGTTCGATAAATCAAGACATGTAACAAGGGAAGCGATATTCCTCAATATAAAAAATATTGCTGATAAAGCCGGTATAGATAGAAACCTCGTCAGCCCTCACGTCTTCCGGCACAGTTTTGCCACACACTTGTTGGATAATGGATGTGACATGGCCATTGTCCAAGAGTTTTTAGGGCATGAGGACATCTCAACAACTAAGATTTATGCCAAGGTTACAAGAGGAAACAAATCAAATAATTATAAAAAATTCCACCCTCTTGCCTGATAGCATTATAGTTTAATCGAACTAAAAAATAGCCTTACCCACGAAGGGTAAGGCTATTTCCATTTACATAATATAGGCGTAAGGGTAAGCTGTTATTACTTCGATACCGGAGCTTAAATCGTTAGATATTTTTATCACAGCTATCGCTTTAAGATCAGAATTGTTACTAACCCTGATTCTGATTACGCCGGTTAATTCAGAGTATTCATATATATTAATTGTACTAACAAGATCCCCTTCGCCAAATGACTGAATTTCTACTGATCCGGTTAATTCACTTACTTGGTTTATTGTAAGGGAGCCATAGATATCAAGAGATTCAAAGAATCGAACAGACACATGGGATGGTAAGTCACCAGTACCCCAATTACGAACTGAAATTGAAGCACTTAATTGGCCTCCATCGATCCAAGGGTCATTCCATGCTCTGATTTCTGCGGAAGCCGCTACATCACAAGAATCTGATTTTCTGATATCAATTAAGCCTAATTTATCTTGATACCTAGATTTATTCACAGACACAGTTGAAGGTAGACTATCTGTATATCTAATAAACCCATCGATCGACAGGTTAGAGTCCTGAGCTAACCGAACAATAATGTTACTAGGTAACTCGTGACCCATATTGACACGGACGCCGACACTAGATCCTAGGTTACCGGAAGCTATCCCTAGATAAGACATAAAATCAGATACACGTCTCACCCGCACCGACAGCGATCCGACTAAGTTTTTAAGCCCATTGTTGGGAACAGTCAACGAAGATTGAAGGTTACCTGAGAGAATAGTAACCGTAGAATACTTATCAGCACTCATTCGTAGATTTACAGTTGAGGGTAGCTCTTCTCGGTCTCCCTGTGGAACATGTATTGCAGAAACCAAGTCGTTAGAGAGGCTTCTTCGAACGACAACTTGCCCGCCTAGTAAAGATTTTTCGTATACTTTAATATACGATTTTAAGTTAGGGTTTCCTATGTTACCTTTCCCAGGAAGATCATTTCTATAACGGACATAAACGGAAGATTGTTGATCCCCTTTACCTTCTGCCCGTACTACGATTGAACAAATAAACTGAGCACTCTCTTTTATCTCCAGTGTCCCATAGAGTTCAAAATTTCTTGTTACCCTAAAACCAGCAGTTAGGTTATCTCTAGTGTTTTCTCCGTTAGATGTTACCCGTACCGATAACTGTGAATCGAAATCTTCCCTATTCAATACATAAATACTTGAATCTTTGTTCGTCTCAGATATACTGAGATTTGAAACTAGCTGCCCTCCGTCCTGATCCGAGTCTCCCCACACCCTGACCTGTAGACTACCTTTTAGATCATTTCTGTACAGGACATAGACTTCACCTAGTTTATCCTTCTCATTGGCTGCAATAAAGCTCGATAGATCCGTCGAACTCTTTTGTCTAATTGAAATATACCCATCTTTAAAATCGTAATGCCCACCGAATCGGGGTGTTACAGATCCACTTAATTGAGGACGGCTTACTACAATTCGTGAAGTTATGTCTCCTGGAGCCTTGACATACATGTCTCCCGGGACATCTTCCCAAAAGTTGTACTGCTTGACCTTTACTTGAGATTTTAAATCCTTTTCTGTTGAATTCCTAATGCTCAATTCGGATAATAGGTGGCTATCGTCGATTGTGTATACAACCATGTCATAATATTCGACTAGCAATTCAGGCCGTCTTTCGGTGTTTTCTCTAGTATAGAAGCCTTTCATGAGGCTTCCTAGCTCATTAACTGCCTTTAGCATAAAACCGAAATTCGCTTTTTTGCCGCTATGCCAATCCTTGACAAGAGGAGTTACATCAATTTCTGTGTACTTTCCGGTCGTATTGTCGAGCACATAAGTCGTAGAGAACCCTTCTTTAGCGACCCTAGGTTGAGAATCCCAGGTTACACTAAGCTCATTCCACTGGTCCATTAATTCATTTATCTGAACTGCTTGACTTACGCCTCTCCCGTCATTGTAGATACGGAGGATTGCTTTACCGATCTCTGTGTTATCCTGTGGCACTTCATTAATATCGAATCCAACAAGAGACCTAAACGTCTCAGGAAAAGGTGATTGGACCTTTCCTACATACATTTGCGTTTCGGTACCGTAATTAATCTTAGGGAGATACGATCGTACAAAAGCGTCTCTCACAGAATAAAGAGTCTTTATAACTTTTGGTCGTTCTCTCAAGTCGTACCTAGCCACCATACCGCCTTTTGGCGTCAATCTGATCATAGATTTTAGATCAGAAACTTCCTTAATGCTAAGCTGAGAAGTTAGCCAACCAAAATAGATAGGGGTTATATCGTACTCGGCCTGTAAATGTGTTTTTAGGTTTATAAAAATTTCAGAAGGAAGCTCACTAAACTCCTTGATACCTAGGTATGTTGGGAGTTCATTTAAGTAAGTAGGGGTTAACTCGTATTTAGCACCCATCGATGACTGGGTCGGTATTGAGATCGTTGAGAGAATATCACTTTTGGCTGGTACAGTGATGTCTCCCTTTAAGTCATCTAAGTGTATGCCTTGAATCTGATAAGTCGCTGTGACTAAAGTTCTTGTATTAACCTTAACAACACTCAGCATATCCTTAGTGGAATAAACTGTAATGTCTGACAGCATGTCGTCTTTGGCTATGCCGTCAATAGCGTACTTTATTTCCATATGCCTATTCGTTATTAGATTTACACCGACTACCGATGGCAAGTCTGCTCCGGTCTTAACTAAGACTTCCCCACCCAAATCTGATCCGCCTACCTGCTGAGAAGCGTACCTAGCAGACATCCTTATTTCTTGCAAGCTTACTGTAATGTTCGAAAGCAGGTTAGGCGAAACAACTTTCAAGGTAGACTCTAAATCCTCAACATGTAGCGGGTTAACCCCGTACCTTGACTTAAACGTTGCAATCGATGTGACGGATATACTCGAAAGCAGGTTATTGTGATTAGTTACCCTTAGGGAGCTTTGTAGATTATCCTCTGTAGAAATTTCAATCCCGTATTTGCCCCGCATAGAGACAATGGGATTTACAACTACTGTTCCTTTTACATCCCTACATTCCTTAACGTTTGCAGTTGAAGATAAATCGTCAAACTCTTTTTTTATTATTCTATATTTACTTTCCAGGTAACCAGTTATACCTATTCGGAGTGTACTTTGCAGTTCATCCCTGTAAAGGATTAAACCCCTGCCTCTTATTTCACTTTCCTGTCCACCACTTAGCATTCCTTGGTCATAGCTATCGGATATCTCGTCGAACGTTAGGGGTCTGTTGTATAAACGCAGGACGGATATCTGTCCTTCGAAATACGATTGGTTTCCGGCACAATATTTTCCAACCGCAAGGTCACAAGAGTCAGCCTTATAGTCGCCTGCCTCAGGTAAACTGAACCCCTCGGGAGCTGCATTTCTTAATCCCCAAAGCCTCTCACCGTCAAATACTAATGCGATGTGCGTCCATTTTTTAACCGCCACCCCATTAAAAGTAAAGCGACAGTTTTGCGACTCCGTTGTAATCTGTGCCCTAAACTCATTGGAATTTTGATCGTAGTACAGGGAGAACCCTTGTTCATCTTCTTTACCAAAAGAAAGGATATACCCTGTGTTGGACGGTCTAATCCAAGCCTCCAGGGTAAATCCTTCATTTCTCGGTATTAGCTCTTCAAATCTATCAACAGTCGTGTAGTTAGACGAACCATTTAGACTAAGGGAGTAAGGGTCTCCATTTATATTCTCTCCGACCCAACCCCTGTCCGTAGAAAAATCAAAATTTGTTAAAGTAGCGCTATGATTTTTATACGTCAAGTCAAACCATGTCTCTGTAGGACGGCTATTCAAACCCTGACTCTTACCGTTGTCCGCTAAAGCAGCATGTAAATGTAGTATTAACCCATTCAAAGGATACATCTATATCACGTCCAATCCCATTGTATTGAGACGACTTTCTCGTTAAGCAGGACTAGCCTTTGCCTTCAAATCGAAAGTCCCGCCTTCTTGTACAGTCACATTCGAGCTAAAGCGAACAAAGAACTTTTTAGAATCTCCAATAGGTACCGTCCCGCTGAAAACGATATCGTTCGTTGGGACAAAGGGGTTATCTGTTAGGCTAAGCTCAACAGTAATACCGTCTTTTACAGACTCGCTATTAACCCAAGTCTTTAGCTGGACGACTGGAAAATCCGCATTATTCTGCAACCATACAGGGAAAGAACGTGATGTTTCACCGGCCACCAACGTACCATAATCTAGATAACGCAATACATTTCCTTTCTCGTCGGTATAATACTTACCGATTTGATTTCGAAATCCCAGTATAGGTAATTCGGGTTCCTTGAATTCTAATAGATTCGGGTCCCCTCCGTAGTTTTCATCGAAGAAGTAAGTATCCCTAAAGTCCCAGTCAGTTGACTGGTATGTCCCAGGGTGCCTGATCTCAGCTGTGTATTTAGGGGTCATCTCAAATTCTTTCAACATGCCGCCACTGGACCGTTGTTGATCGTAATATAACTGCTCTCTAGTCACTTTATATTTGTAAGTGTAGCTGGCATTGGCAGCGTAATACATCGCATTACCTGCTACAGTTTTAGCAAGAACTATTACACGCCTAAACGTAAATGTGGAGTCAGTAACATAGGTATAGGAATAGCCGAACACCCCTCCGCTTTTAGAACATTGCGTTGCCATGTCCGCTGCTGATATGACATCTTCGATAACGGTACCCGTAGCATAGTTCACATATCTACCTACAATTCCTCCAAAAACGCCGCCATATTGAACCCACTGCCCCCTTGCGGAACTTCTGTATATCTTGGCATAGCTGTCCATCTGACCTACAATGCCTCCGGCATAATCAGCGTTCATAGTCAAGGGTCCATTAAATGTACAATCCCTTACTTCTGCATATGTCTCCAAACTACCTACTAATCCGCCACCGATACCTTTAAAGTCTAACTTAAAGTTTTGGAATTTAGTGACCTTACAATTTTCAATTCTCCCGTTTCCGGTTTGAGATGAAGAGAGAGATCCAACCACTGCACCCGATGGTCCTCCAGCAGTAATAGTCACATCCACCAGCTCTAGGTTTTTTATAATCCCTTGATTGACGTACCTAAACAAACCACAGTAACTCTCATCAGGCCTGTTAATATAGAGATTTCCGATAGACCTCCCATTACCGTCAAAAGTACCGTAGAAGGCTTGATTTGCCCATCCAATCTCTTTGCCTTCGTGACCTATAGGGAGCCACCCTTTCCCAACAGCAGGATACTCAAGCACCAGGTCTGTCTCTAATCGGAAGTTAGCATACAAGTAATGCCTTACCTGCTCCAGGTCAAACGAATTTTGGATAAGGAATGGTTCTTCTTTCGTACCCTTACCTTTTGAATATCTAATAAATCGTCTGTTTTCCGGGTATCCGCCATTTACCTTATAGTCACCAAGGTGCCATTCATTCCAAAAATCAAAACCTTTCCCTTCAAATGTATCCTTTCTTTTCAAATCAGAAGTTTTTCTACCCTGAGCCGCACCAGCTGAGGTTGTAAATCCTGACTTGTCTGTATCGTAGAAGTTGTCGTCCCCGAGAACCCCTGCTTTATATGACCCTGCAAATCCACCTTTATTTGATAAATTCTGAGCTATAGTCGTGTCAACAACTTTACCGGTCGAAAAAGACTTATAAATATTTCCATTCTCCAACCTGCCGATAAACCCACCTAGGCTATCTCCGTCAGATTTTACTTGGGCATGTGAGTAGGATCTGTAAATATTCCCTGAATTCTTGTAACCAACTAAGCCTCCAGTATACATTCCGTTTTTGCCTTTATTCTCAACCGTACCTGAGATAACTGCACAGTCATACACATCTCCGTCACACCGTCCTGCTAATGCACCCACATAATTCCCACTAGCGTTGACGTTTACATTGGTTAGTTTAACTCTTTTAATCACTCCACCCGTTTGGTTACCAAACAAACCAACGTTATCCCCTGACGAATTAATGTATAGATCTTTAATTTCAAAACCTCGGCCATCGAAGTATCCTGAAAAATTCTGCACTGGGCTAAATCCTGAACCTGTTTGGTGAGCGGTCATTATTATATCTCGATCTTGAATAAAATACGCAGTCGGGTAGGTGCTCAGTAGAGAAAGATCACTTTCTGTTGAAATGGTGTATGGGCTGCTCTGTGTCCCGCCACCGCCGGAGAAGTGATCCACATAGATATAAGTCTTACCTTCCGACTTCAAATAAAATGGCCGTTCTTGGTCATTTTGTGTTTTAGGCTCAACGAACAATATTTCAGGGTTACCGTTCTTATCGGGGTCCGTAGCAATAAAGACTTTGTCATAGTCATCTTTCGAAAGGATGATGACTCCGCTGGTGCTTGACGCCCCATCTACCCAAGTAAATTCACGAGGGTAATGGATTCCCGCTTCCGCCAGCTGGTCTGAGAGGCTGGTTACACGCTCCCTACTACGTACCGATATTGGGGATGGGTCATCAGTATCGAGGATAATCTCACTGACCATGTGGGTTTCCTGGAATACATCATAAAGCAATCCTAGGTCTTCCTGATGGACTACTTCGGATATGTTTTCCCAATTACCGTCCACTAATATCTGTATAGGGTAGTTGTATGTCTTTAGGTGAGTTTTACCATCAATTACTTCTATAGTATAGTTGCGGATTTTTTCAGAGTCTTTGACGATACTTCCGTTCAAGTTGTAGTTAACACCGTAAATAATATTAAGTAATTCTTCTTTAGTTAGTTTTACTGAACTACCCATTTAAGTTCACCCCCGACATTTGGTTTTAAAGGTGCCTGTGTCTCTAGAAGTTCCCTGCCATTGCTGACGATAATAAATTTACCGTCCATCTCCTTGTCAGCTACAAGCCAAAAAGTAATGTAGGCTGGCTCATTTAAAGGCAGGTGTACAATAGCTTTAAAATGGAAGGAGACACCGTCAATATTTAAGTTGGTCTTAAAACCTACATTGTACTGTAGAATACGGTTAGAAAAAGTACCTTGTCCTTTAAAACCCGAAGTTAGCCCCGACGCCTGAGCGTCCTTATAAGTTATGATATCGTCAATATCGTATTTAAAATCTCCGTTCAAGGGCAGCCTTTTGCCGTTCACTTCATAAGACACGTGAATACGACGACCAGCTACATTTAGAACCCCATCTCGTTCAAAGTAGATTTTCTGACCATGCCCTACGAGTCCAAAGCGAAAGAGCCTGTCTCTGTCGATCTCATAAAAACTATTTTCTTCCTTAGTAGCGAAGTCAAATTCAGATAGGTGAGTACCGTCAGGGTACTCAGCCATCCAAATAAAGTCCTGTGCCACTGGAGATTTTGAATATAGTTCACTCTGCATAAACATTTTATCTCCCCTTACCTCATTGCATTGAAGTCTGATCTTAAACGTACTGGTAAGCCACACGTGTTAAGAAGGCTACGTTTCCTGCTGTTGCGTTACCCGGAACATCTGCACGTAAAATAACCTCTGCATAGTTACCTTTCGCACTTTCCTTGTTTCCATTATTTTTCACTCCCAAAATCTCGTTAGCATTTGGGGAAAATGTCCCGTCTTCGTTTGTGGTATTTCCGCTTGCTTGGATTGGGTGTGTTGTAAGGCCACCAATGTTTGTACGGCCTGTCTCTCCCGCAGAAACTACAGTTACCTGAACCCACTGGTTAGTTACAAGTTCTCCTGTATTACCTCCAGCACTATCCTTGGTAGTAATAGTACAATTAGTCATCGTAGAGAGGTCTGTCGTGCCGCCAAAGTTGTTCCAGATTAAAACTCCAAAATCTGATGAGGGTGTTCCTGCGTCTATCGTTCCAATATTCCAAGAACTTACTGCTCCTGAGTTATCTTGTTTTCGCCAATTGACCTGCGGTGCTGCCATAAATAATTACCTCCTAAATTAAAATATAGTGTCTACAGCCTAATGATCGCTGCACACACCTCTATAGTTGCGGATCGCTATTCTTCCTCCACGTCTAATTCAACAACTAACTCAACCGTTATATCCCTTACACCTTCTCCCGCTTCAATGACATTAACCCTAAAATGGTCATCTTCATTCACAGTTTCGAGAGAGGGTTTAAAAGAGTAAGGTTCTGTAGAAGTCCTATTTGATTTGTTTTTAGCGTCAATAGTGATCTTGTTTTGAAATACACTCTCCCATCTAGGGACGGTATCATAAGCCACTTGATCACATTTCTCGATATCGATTGTGGTAGTCGTAGCTCCTGAGGTTCCACACGAGGCGTAGGAGTTTACTAGCTTCCCCCTATAAGGAAAACGGACTTCTGTCTGAACAGGTCCCGCTTTCACAAGGGAAGGGATAATAAAAACCATTACTTTTTTTGATACTTTGCTGATTCTTCTTGAGTTGAGTTGTGCCCTGTTATACCCCATGTAATCCATTAGTTCATCCCCTTTCGGATGGGTTATGCACATTATAAGAACGAAACTGACAACATTAACCCTTAACAGAAAACCCTCCTAAGAAGGAGGGCTTAAATTACTTTATTTCGTTTCTAAGTGTCTACTCTGACCGATGTACGTAATAACCTCCTTGTGGCTGGATCATATGAATATCCTTTAGTTACCTTGTTTAGAAGGCTTCCTGAGCTATCGGTGTAGTATATGGTTTCGGTCTTCATCTCACCTTTTATGTGTGGGTCTTCATCTTCGTAGTAAGTAAATTCCCGGACAAGGGAGTAGTCACCGGTAATTATTTCACGTGTGATCTGATCTCTTGAATTGTGCTCATAGGCTATGTCTACCTCGGCAGTTCCTCCGTACACGACCTCTAGTTGTCTCTGTATCTCATCTAACCGTTCATCAAGAGTTCTAGACGGTTCATCTCCATCCTTAAATCTACGAGCGTCTGTTATTTCCTTCTTTAACTCGTAGAATTCGGTGCCGCTGACTGTTGCCTGTCCTCTGCTACAATATTGGTTTTTATACACCTCTATATATATCTGATCGCCTATTTTGAGGTTGAGCGGGTTCCCACTTTCATCAACATCTAGCAATAACCGGATATGTTGATCATCAACTTCATTGTAGGAAATACCTTCATTTAACCGTCTCCCGTTTAGGTACACTTTTAGAAGTCCCTTATTTATCTCATAAGTGTGCCCTGTAGGTATGGTGGGATTAACTTTTCCGTAAGTATCAAGGAAATTCTGATCCACAAATAGAAGTGTTTCCTCCCAGTCTTTCGTTACAGGGCTGTACCTGTGTAATGTCATTTTGGTACCCATATCCTCTCCCCCTAATCGTTATTGATTTCTAAGAAGAAGTGCGTCGGGCGCATACTCTGTTTTATATCCTCATCGACCGCTGCCGTTGATTTAGCTACTCTCACCCAAAAATCTTTTGATTCTCCGGCCGCTAGTGTACCTACTGTAAGAGAAGAGTCCTCATAAGTCCCCGGAGTACCGGAGTTATCCGGTGCAAGGTCACACCACTCCCAACCAAACTCTTCTCCATAAGCTGCTATACTTATCCGTACATTTTCTGCAATATTTCCAGTGGTATCATTAATGATCGTCATCTTTTGCTCATTAATTTCGTTTTTAAGCGGGCCTATGTTAGTCGGGTTAATCTCACTTAGGTCATGTCCCTTCCAAGAAACTTTTAGGTCTGTACCTCTAAGGAATACGTCTCCCCCGTACATTTCCGCTACTTCTGCCTGTTCGTCAACCAATACATAATTTCCGTTTCCGTCTTTGTCATAGATGTTGATTTTCCCTTTAAAGGGTACGCTAGGCAATTCAATATCTATTCCTGAATACCCCTGCGGAACAATCTGCTTACTTACTGGACTCATTGAATCAGCGTCAAGCAACTCCACCTTACACATACTACTAACGTTTCCTATGCTAATGTGAGTACCCCTACATAAAATGACCCTATCAATGGAGAGGGGAGTATATCCAGTTCTTGGGGTGCCTTTCAACACTACCCCTGCCATAGATGGGTCAATACAAATTGTCGAGTCGAAGAGTTCCCATGCTTTATTCTTCTCTGCGAAAAACGTCCAGAGGTTCTGCCTCTTTACGGCACGCCAAATGTTGTAGGCTCCCGACTGGACGCTATCCTCACTCTCTAAGAACTCCACTTTTTCAAGAGCATTTTTCCAAATGACTAATCCTCCCTCATCTCCCAAATATTGAGGATTATAGTTCGCATGGACCTGGATTAGAAGTTCAGACTCGTTTTGAGGTAAAGAGAATAAAGCATTGGTACTTCTGTCGGTAGGGTTGTGGTTTAGAGTTAACCGTTTATCCACTTCACTGTAATCATAGGAGTCAGAGGGGGACACAATCCAACGTGTGTCAAGTGTTTCAAAATTGTCGTCGAAAATAAGCCCACTCTGTACTCTATGGATACTCAATTCAAATTCCTCCTATCTAGTTTTCTTGTTGTCCCAATTATTCCACGCTGGGTAGTTCTTACCCATTAGCAGCCAAACCTTACCTTTTTTATTCAAGTCAGTTCCAGGATCTTTCCAAGGCGGTTCAGGAGGTAATAACCCAATACCTAAATCATCATCAATTTCTTCTACTGAATACTCCCTATTTGGTTTTTCTGAGAAAGTTTCTCTAGTTAACTCTAGGATAGCTAGACGGTCTTTTTGACCTTCATCCTCACCAGAGACAGAAATTAAGAATGATTTGGCTTTGTCTGTTACTTCGTCAACATTTATATGGATTTCCCCTGCGGATTCTCGTTTACTGTTTTCTTCATCCTCAATTGTAATACGGTATGATGAAGAACTATTTGCTGTGCTCTCCGTATCCATAGACATTATAGACGACCTACTCTTATCCGCTTCGTCATCTTCGTAAAGCTCTAAGATTCGTTCAGAGTTTTTCTCAGACTCTTCCTCTTCTGTAATACTTATTAACCGGCGGCTACCTTTTTCGACGATCTCATCTTTATTTAATACACCATCATCAAATGTCTCAGACGATGTAAACAGAGAATGTTCTTCAACAAACGAGTCTAATTCCATACTAGGGTTAGCGTTATCTTGTACGACTAGAGTTACTTCTGACTCTTTCTTTGAAACTGATAAACTAAAGTCTACCACTTCAATTTCCTCGTCTTTTGTTGTACCCGATCTATCAGTCCCTTCGACTACAAGGTCTACTTTTTCACTCCCTCGTGTCCATCTGTCTTCTAATTCTAATGTAATGTCAGATGTGGATTCAGTTTTACCGTGATTAGGATTCATTATCACAAAATCTAAATCCTTTTTAGTCTGACCTAGAGTGCCAAAGTCAAGGGTGAAGTCTTCTGTCCCCTCTAACTTGGATAACGTTAAGTGGTATTGATTGTAGAGGTCTACAACACCTTTCTTACCCTCTGCTTTTTTGTAGCTGTCTAAGGTGATGTCCGTGCAGTCTTGTATTGAAACAGCCTCCGGGGTAGGATCTAATAAAGTTTCCTCGATTTCGTCTAAATAGCCGCTATCCAGCTCTTCATTGAAGACGTCTAAACTGCTTGCATGAGGGGCTCCAGTTTCATCCTTCTCCATGCTCGAAACTAAAGTTAGTTGGTTCACGGTACTTACATCGACTCCATCCACCTGCACATCTCCACCTGGTTTGGATGGTTCAGCTTCAACGGAAGATCTTACTATCGTTTCCTTTGTCGTGCTTTGTTTTGAACCTCTCCCTGAACCCTCAATCACGGTAATGAGTACACTTTCTCCAGGGGACGGTATATCTTGAGACTCAGCAGCTACCTCAAATTCCGTGTAGCCCAGTATTGCATTTTTGGCGTTTTCAACAAGAACATCGCTACCACCCTTAGTTTCCGCTAAAAGTTGTCTACCTATTTGTGCTTCATCTGAGTATCTTTTTAAGTAAAGTTGATCTTGACTCTCAAGCTCAACCCAAAAATCGGACAGTCGGTTATTGAGAGAATCTACCTCAAACAGCGAAGTATCAAGTACATTGTTCGAGACTAAACTCACCTCTATATCGGTGGTGAAGGTATCCTGAGAGTCTTCAACGGCATACGCAGAGGTTTGCGAGAACAGAGGTGCTTCCGACATGGTCTCCGATTCTTCACTTTTTTCTCTATGTTGAATAACAACGTCGACAGATGATTCTCTCTTATTATGTGTACTCCACCCATTCAGCTCACTTTCGAGGTACTGTTCGTCTACTACAGATGACAAACCCGACTCAATTTCTATCCCACAATAACTATCAGCAGCATAGCTGGAGTTAAGCTCTAATGTCCCCCAATCAAACACCCTTGTTTGAGGAAAGGCCTTTTCCTCTGCGGTTACTTCACTTGCGTGTTCTTCAACCGTATATTCCACTAACGAACCGTATTCAATTTTACTTTCCTTTTCTAAAGCTCCATTAAAATTCTCACCTTGGTCGATAAGAACTTCGTTTTCCCTACTTGCCGCTTCCCCTATAATCCCTGACTCAAGTGACCCATCACCAGAATAGTTTTGACTCATGCGCTCAGAGGATTCAATCGTTACATCAAACGGGTTTGTTGAGTCTCCTGCCTCTCTGGTATACAGCTCCACATCTTGAAAATTATCCGTAAGCTCTGTATATTCTGCTTCTAAGACTACTCCGGTCGTTACTTTATTTTCTCCTCTACTTCCAGTGAGAATCTCACCTTTATTGGCATGGTTTCCACTCATCGAATAAGCGCCTTCTATTGAACCCGCCCTTTTAGGTTGGATTTTATCTAATGCCCCACCACTACCCAATGAGATGTTTTTATATTCAAAGCTCTTCGATATGTTCGAGCTATTGGACTGCTGTATAGGAGCCGAAGAGTTCTCCAACTTTGTCGACCTTTGCTCACTCCACAAAACCTGAGTTGTCGCTTGTGACTCACTCAAGTCTTTTGGTTGACCTGTGTAGTTGACTACATTAACATCTAAATCCTCAGTGTAAAGCCTCTGACTTTGCTTCACTAAACTTGATTGTTGTTGCTCTGATTCTCCCAAACCATAGGTCATTCCTATTGGCGTGGTGAATGTTTCATTGAATCTCGCAACTTTAACAAGGTCGGAGAAAGAACTTTTATCCTCAAAGGCCAATAGGGGTGAAATCCTTGAATTAACCACTTCACTCACACTACTTGGAATTATAGGCATGGCCTTGGCCCCTCCCTTTAACTCCTGTATCTCCGATTGATAGAGAATCCCCCTTGAGTCGGCCATATTCAGATCAATTATTTCAGATTTCTCAACCCCCTTTGCAGTCTCCGTCTTTATGGTATTAAATCTTGCCCCAGCATTGTAACTGGCCTCTAGGTTACTACTGTATAACCGGTGAGTAATCGCCTCCATTCTAGCAACGACAAGTACAGTTTTTTCTGTATCTGCCTGAACTTCACCAACCCTTACCACAAGTAGATCGTTTACTTCTTGGGGCTTATCTCCAGTAAACACTGATACTCCAGTGTCAGGTGACTGATCAATGCCGTAAAAGGGCATTGGACTGAACCCCTTCAAATCCGACGGTAATCTTGCTTCCAAGTTAAATTTAAGATAGTCAAGTATATCCTGTTCAATTATCTGACCGTTACCTTGTTTAACACCTTCCGTCTGTAGGCCCATTAAGGAAGTTTGTTTTATGTTCTTCGCAGCTGCCTGGTCTGCGAGTAATGCATATTTCTCATTAAGAGGATGGCTGACCTCCTGCTTAAATAAAGAACCTTCGTGGGAGGTTTTGGCTCCCTTTTCGATTTCACTGTCGGTATCTGCTATAGAGTATGCGTTCCCAAGTTTCAGTATTGCAGGCTGAGACCCTTCAATTACACTTTCCGTTTCAACGCTAACTGCGGATTCAATATTTACCTTTCGTTTCACTTTAGTACCTAGCTTGATGTCCCTCGCCACCCAAGCGCTATACCTATTCCAAGGTTCGAAAGATACAGGTACTTGGTTAGTATTGGGGATGTTTTCGTGGCGGTTAAACATCAGTACATAACCCTTTTTAGTATAAAAAAGGGCAGTGAAACTGAGTAAATAGCGCTTGCTTTTACTCATTGTCCACCACCCACCTTTCCAAAGAATATCCCTTGCCTCCACACTAGTGGTCGAAGCAAACGTTTATTCTGTTGAGGTTATTATAAATTTTCTTTCAAAAACCCAAGCCCAATCGGTGCATAAGGAGTCATATTTGCCAACAGAAACGGCGTTCTTGGGGTATCTGCTAAGGTGTACCGATAAGTCTGTTCGTAGTCATAGTCCATAATGACTTCAATGCCGTCAATCGGCGCTGCCCCTAGAATTAGTTTTTTATTAGACCCGTCTACTGTAAACTTTCCTTCCTCGGGAGGGGTGCTAGGATCAAACTCTACATATTCAGCTTGAGTCAGGGTTGTACATCCTGTGTCACTGACAAGACGAATCTCAATGTCACCATCTATTACTGGTTTATGGAATAGATGAAATTCCTTAGTGAATCCGTCACCTGTACCAACGTGCTCACTGTTCGATGTCTCTTTAACCTCTAACTCATCGAGCTGAGCGATATTCTTAGGATGGATAGCGTAAACTTCATCTAACCTTCCGACATACCCGTCAGCTGGATGGACAATATACATCGGTGAAATATGGTACTTACCTGAGTATACCGATGGGTTAAATCTAGATTCGTTACTTGGGTCAACGTCAGCGTCATGTGTAATAAATGCGAGATAGTGTTTTTGATACATTGCCCCGCCTACCGTACGTTGCACCATGACTGAGCTGTTTCCATTAGATGTATTGACTCCGTAATCCACTTTATTTCTCCCGATCTTCAACCCTGAGCTGTACCCTATTTCATCTTCGGATCTCGCTCCTCCAATAAGCACATTATTTAGTCTAGGGGTCTTCCCAATTGTAGAGAGACGGCCAATATACAACGGTGCAAAGTAAGTGCTCTCAGGATCAGGGGCAGGGTCCAATCTAAAGTAAGACACGATACGGTCTTTTGTGATATTTCCCCAAAAATAAACTTGAGAGTCACGTCCCCACCCTAATCCCATCTCTTCCTGGGGGATGAAGGAAACTGCTGTTGGTACAGATGGATAAATAAAACGAACTGCATTATAAGCGGCACCCATCAATTCCGTCGGTACTGATGGGTTGAAAGGCAATACCTCTATGTCACCATAGCTACCGTTAGAATCTTTAATCGCTTCGATTTCATAATCGGCGTATAAAGCTAAAGGTTCTGTCCCCTCATTAAATGTTACAGTGCCCTCATCATGGTTGACCGTATAATCAGCAGGATCGATAGGATCGGTACCATCGACGGTTTCATAAAATTTGTAAGAGTTTTCCCTGATTCGCTGGTTACCGGGTAGGATTTTAAATCTGAAAACTCTTTCCGCTTCGTCCAACAGTTCAGCTTGATTCGGGTTTTCTGATCGAAGTATCAACTTAGTTGGGATAAATCCCTCAAAAGTAAAAAACCACAATCGTTTAACAACGTCAGGAGCATTGTCAGTCAGTGCGTATGTAGCTCTAAGTACGCCCGACTGACTTTCCTCAAAGGTTATTGTCCCTTTTTCCCCATCTACAATGTACGGAGTCTCGGTAGGTTTCACCATCTCCCCACCCTCTCGGTACACGATGACACTTGATGGGACTATCGGTTTAACCTTGACTTCAAAAACTGTATTTAGTTTTGTTGCCCCATTTGGCGTAACGTCCTTTAACTCTCCTAGAAACGTGTCTTTTGAGATAACCGGCTCTTCTCCAAACGGGGTTACTTTTCCTCCGTACCCCGTTGTAAAGCCAAAGTACCGGTGTTGGTTATCACTCCCCTGCGATTCAAACAGGTATGTCTCAGCAAAAGTTTTACGGTATGGGTCCTTGACTCCGTTTTTATCAGTTAACTGGGCAAATGATCGGTATTTACCTAGGGTACTCCACCCTCCCGCATTAAATAGCGCCTCTAAATCAGTCGGAAGCAACTGCACCGATAGATCAATATCAAAGAACCCATCTACATTAATTTTCGACATTCTTAATCACCTCTTTTTGTTGTTAAGCAACTGTCACTGTCGGTGCTACTACACCCACTGACTCATTGCCAGCAAGGTCTACGGTTGTAATTTTTATTTCAGGGGAAAATCCCGTGGTCAAACCTGTTAACCTATACTGATTCGTACCTGTTATGCCTTTCGCATATAGAGATCCGTCCACATAAATGTTGATATAACTCAAGTCTGCGTCAGTTGGTAATGTGTACGCTAAGTCGATTGTTTGAGCCTGGGGGCTACTTGTATTAGTAATAACTACTTCATCTGGAGGTGTCACATCGTTTTCAATATCGTGAGGTACTGCGTTAGGGTTGAAATCCTCTGCGTATATCCCTAATCCGACAGGACGGAACGGTGTGGCAGGAACTTTTGTCAATGGAGAGACAGCTCCAATACTCAAATACCTATACATTTCGTAAACTTTTTCAGGGCAATCAGTCTTTCTGACTCGCAAATTGGCTGCGTTGACACTTTGCGCATTGAAACCAATGGCCTTGTCTAGATACCCACGAATACCTTCTTCGGGATGAACTACAGCGATCCTAGAAGAATGAATTTTACTTGAGTACCTAGAAGCATTGAACTGGTACTTATAGTTTTTAGTGTTTTCCATAGACTCGTAAGCTCTAGGGTACTTTTTGTTTCGATCCGTCATCTTTGTAGGAGGTAGCTGATTAGGTGGAGCACTCCATGATAAGTAATGTGCTTGGTAACGGGCACCAAAACGAGAACGAGATACCATAACAGAATCAACACCATTTGAAGGATGGTGCGGGTAAAGTTTCAACAAAGGTTGTATCGTTTCACCAACCTTTGACCCTGGATCATCAAAATCGAAAGTTGAGACAATCGTTTCGTTGTCCGCATTTTGACTATTCGTGGTCAGCCTTTGAACAAGAGTGTTTTTAGTATCGATTGCACGTGCTGTGGTACCTTGTTGCGCTCTCTCAACAAGTAGTAGGTTACCAGATTTTTGAAGTAGCTTTACAATTTCTCCAGTGCCTTTATTTCCTATAATCAAGTACGTTGGTGCTTCGGGTAACTTTTCACCATCATTTACTAGAATCTGAGTTGCTTCTGATGTAATGTCTCTAGCTAAAGAAGTGGCCTCATTTGCAGAAGTAACTTTACTAGCAGGTGGGACAGTTCCTCCAAATAATGCGTATCCTTCGTCACCGTCCCCGTCAGTAGAATTTACCCTACCGAAATAAAGAGGGATGGTGGGGACTAAGTTACTCTCCCACGCAGGTGCGTTATCCGCTTGCAAGATGAGAAAAATTGTTCTGCTGTCCACATACCCCCGAACCCTAATCTCTGAATCTGTCCACCAGTTCGTGTGCCAAATCGGATTGTTTATATGCTCTAGGAATTGTGCTCTCAAGGTCGTCTTGACCATAGGTGACTGCATAACACGAGGGTCCGCTTTTGTAATTGCAAGCTCTCTCGAAGATGATTCAGGTACCCTAGAAAATTCGGTACCAAACACCTCGATATCTAAAGCAGATCGGATAACATGGTAAGGAGACGCTGATGTATAATGGCCGTCAAACTCCATGTCTGATCCTTCCGGGTCATTTACGCTATCTTCACTTGAATACCCGTACCACCACTCATACCAATTAATTCGATCATTGTCCCGGGATAAATTGTACGCAGTTCCTCCCATACCAGGGGCAGTGATGATGGATACGACATTATCGTTAGAAGCATAATTAGAGTTTGGTAACTTCTCAAGCATATAAAAATATAGGTTGGTTTTACTGGACGCCTCTGCAAATTTCTGTTTGACCCACTCTTCCCAAGAAGGTGTTCTACCAAAGTTCGAGTCCTTAGGATCTTGTTCATCATTTATCCGTCTGATTGGATCTGTTTTATCAGTCAAGTAGGATAAATAAAACTGAGCTACTGTCGCAAAACCGAGCAACTTACCGTCAGCATTCTTAAAAATGTCATGTTTTGCAATGGCATAGTTTGCTTTGCTAGTGCCTGAGACATAAGCTCGGGCGTCTACTACAGCTTTATAAAAAGACCTGGCTTTGACCCACCCATTTTCAGTAAGCATTTTACCGAAAACATCCTGTAAATTGTCTTCCTCGAATTTTAAAAGAGATTCCTTCGGGGTCGAGTCAATATACGGCATTAACTTCACCTTCTCTTCTAATTATTAGAATGCTAGAGGCATTAAAATTGAGGTACCTCTAGCACTACAGGTAAACCTATTATAGGAAACACCTGTCTAGATATAACCATTGGTTGTCTGCTATGAGACATCGCCGGTGACTTCGCTACCTGTTGATTTATTCCCTGAGTAATCTACAGAAACAACTTTAAAAGTAACTTCTCCTGCATTTAACCCCTTGAAGACGTATTCAGTAACACCTGTGACGCCCTCTACGTACTTCTCACCGTTAAGGAGTATCTCTACCCCTGCTAAATCGGTATCGCTAGGGTCAACCCACGACAATTTAACTTGACCCGGCTGAGGATTGCTCAGTTTAAGCTCGTTGACGTTTCCAGGAGCCTCTTCGTCTGTGGGATTAGGTCTAACCTTCCCATTCTGATTTAATCCTTCTTTATAAATCCCCAAACCCATAGGCCGGAAGTGAGTTGCTGGTCTTTTTGTCAGTGGGGATACTGCGCTTATAGAGACACACTGGTACACGTCGTACACTGTCTCAGATGAACCGTCTCTTAGGATACGTAGTTCACTAGAATTTAGGTTTGTTGCATTTAATCCAACTGCTTTACTTAGATGTCCTCGCAGCCCTTCTTCGGGATGGATAAGGTAAATGTGAGATGTTTGAACCTTTCCCGAATATCTAGAAGGATTGAATTGGTATCCGTTTCTTCCCCATGCACGTGGGTAATCTTTCAAATCATCAGAGTTTCCGTTATCTCTGGTTGGAGGCATGTCTTGAGCCGCCGTACTCCATGAAAGGAAGTAGCTTTGGTACCTTGCCCCTAACTTGGTTCTGTTTATAATGACAGAATCTATCCCATTTGACGGGTTTGACGGATACTTTTTAAGCACGGGCATTATACGTTTCCCGCCTTCTAACGTAATATCGTCAAAATCATAGTGGGATACCTCGGTAGACGAAGAACCCATCGGCACTGTCCCTGCAAACATCGCAACTGCTGGATCTCCTTCATCCACTGCTTCAATGTCACCAAAGTAGAAAGGTACAGATGGAACAACATTGTCCTCCCACATCGGCGTTACATCGGCCTGTAGAATCAAAAACATGCTCTTGCTATCCAAGTGGCCCCTAATACTTATCTCAGAATCTCCCCACCAATTAGTGTCCATATAAGGAAACTCAAGATTCTCTAAAAACTTTGCACGAAGAGAAGACTCTACAATAGGGGATTGCATGACTAAAGGATCAGCGGACTTCACAAACTCTGACCCAGCATTTGTCGACTTAAAATCTATACTTGTAACCTCTACGTCGAGCGCCATCCTTAACCGTTTCTCACCTTCTGATTCAGTTCCCCAAGGGGTGAATACGTTACTCCCTTCTTTAATGTTAGGTACCCTATCTAACATATAGAAATAAAGGGTGGTTTCTTCTTTGCGTTTGTAGAATTCTCTTGACATGTAGGCTGTTAGGGCTTCTTTTTCTGAGTCAGTTGAATTAAAGACATTGTAATACGGGAATCCATTGGCATGGTCTGTATAGTCTCCCCAGTCAGCGACTACAGCTAACCCTAACAAGTCTCCTCTAGCATTCCTTAGAATGACATGATTGGCTACTAGGAATCTGTCATCATGGCGACCTGCTACGTCATGCTCTGTTACAAAATGGACGGATGTAACCATTTTTTTAAACTCTAACGCCTTAGTCCAACCATGCTTTAGCAGCAGGTCTTTGAAGCCCTTTTGTAACTCCCCTTCTCGAATTTTGTAGGGGGAGAGAGCAGGAGCGTTATCGATATAAGGCATACACACACCTACTTTCAGTAATTTTTGTAATACATAAAGGGCGAGGAAGTTGTGTCCTCGCCCCCTTTCACCAATATTTATCGTTATGGACTAACCCCGAGTTGCGAGCAACTTCCTCAATCATTATAGTTTCCATAAGGAACTGTTTAACGACTGCTCGTTAAAATACGATTGGGGCGTTAGCTTTAACCTCATCCGGTACCGAACTAGGGCAATACAGTGTGTAAGACCACCTAGTTCCTTCATTTTTCCTGTTCATTGCAATTTTCAGCTTCCCATCAGAAGGTTTGTACTTAAAACCGAACGGACTTTTTTCTGAGTACGCATGGAATCCAGTTCTATGTTTTAATACTCCCCCCACATAAATAAACATCTCGTCAGGTTCGCTAAAGAAATTGTACTCAATGTAGTATACTCCTGATTCAGTGACATCAAACTTTCTGCTATTGTACCCCGAGTCCCCGTTAATAACATCGCTGCAATACGCTGTCGGAGCCGGGTCATTAGGTGCTGGGTCAGGCTCAGGGTCTGTAGTGCCACCCCCGCCGGTACCTCCATCTCCACCGGTGCCCCCGGTTCCAGTATCGCCAGATCCGCCAGATCCACCATCTCCCCCTGTTCCGCCTGTTCCCCCATTACCACCGTCACCATCACTTCCGGTAGGCTTGGATTTTACAACAACAGTTGAAGTTACCGTACATTGCTGACCATCTTCATACGTTACAACATACTTTATCGGAAACGTCCCGATCCGCAGAGCCTTAAATTCACCATTCCCTAGGTCATCTATAGCTGTTTCATCAACTTTGACAGCAATTTTCAGAACGCCCGATGTGTTTGAGTGAACTAATGAAAACTTACCTTTCTCCCCGACTTTGACTTCTAAATACTGAGATGGTGATATCTTTAATCCGCATGGTTCCGAAGGTTCATCGCCAATTAAAGGGACTTCGGCAGGTTTATCTATAAATTCCAACGGAGGTGTTGAAATCCTTTCGTAGCAATAGGCGTTTTGCAAAACACCGATTGCAGCCATCCTGAATTGCGTAGACGGTCTTTTTGTAAATGGGGAGTCTCCCTCAACTATAGTTAAGTAGTATTCGTCATATTGTACATGAAGAGGTCCCTCTACTTTCGGTGGATCTTTTGGTTCTGTCGGAACCTCTTCTCCCCCTGTACTTGGGTCTTCACCATAAAGGTTAGCCCATTGGAATGGGATTCGGACGTGAAGTTCCTTGGCTGTGTCTGTAACACATTTTAACCATACCTCGTATATACCTTCTTTGGTCATATTCATGAAGTCGTACATCGGGGTACCGTCGCCTAGATCCTTCTGAGTAAAGGCAATACCTCTCATTACAAGGAGGTCGGGATTGTTGGGGTCACTCTCTAGAGAAATTGATTTACCACCCTCTCCTGTGAGGTAGGGTTCTTCGACCAATGTATTATCTGTTTCTGTAACGAATCGCAAGAAGGCCTTAGCAGACACAATTCCCGCACTCTTTAAGCAATAAATATCAAGGTACGATACACTATGAAGTTGTATATCTATTACGAGCGGACCTTTTTGATGGTAAGTTATTACATCATGCACATCAGGGAATATGTGTCTTGAAGGAAGATGTCTCCATCTTATGGAATGAATGATTGGGTTTTGGTCGGTATCTGTATACCCTACATTTTGCGGAATAGTTAAATCAGGGATTGGAGTAATCGCCATAGATTTCCACCTCTATTCTTTTATTACTTCTACACTAAAACCCTGTAACTTTAAATCTCTCGTCAAATACTCCGATAAATAGGTATTACTCGCCTTATTTACTTCGACAGGTTGGCCTTCCTTTCTCAAAACCAGTTCATCGGGAATTCCCGCAAGCTCGCCTTTAAATCGAACACTCGTCTTTACATTTATAATGTTATTCAGAGACTTCACAATCACATCGTTATTACCGCTTATCTTCACTTGATGTAGGACTTCGCCATCATTGTCAATGAAAGCGAAGTTCTTACCTCTTGTGATTTTAAGTATCATCGTATACCCCCTATTCTAAAGGTTAGGGTCTATTCCCATTGCCTTTAATTGATTCATAATAAAGTCATGCTTTGCTGTGAACTTGTCACGTAAGAAAGGACGGTTGATAGCGTACATCATAAATGCCTCCGCAAAATCCTCAGCTGGCCCAAAACAACCATAGTCAGATACGGGAGCTAGCTTGCCATTGTCTAAAACAGTCCCTGAACTGCTTTTGGTAAGTTCATCGAAAGTACCATCAGACTTTCTAACCCAACCGCTGATATTTAACCATTCTTCCATTTCGTGCAGCTTGACTCCTAACTTATCAAAGCCATAGTTGGATACAGCGTGGCCCATCTCGTGAATTGCTACCTCTGCTGCTACATACGGAACAAAGTTATCGTCTGTCATCTCTTCTTTATAGTAGGTTAAATACTCACCACCAACTACAGGATTCCCGAAACCATTTGCCGATTTGATGTAGTCATAAGGTCTGTGTGCCTTGGCTGCTGATAAGGAATAGTTTAAGAGTTGAGGCTCGAAATTAACTAGTGACCTGAATGTAGAAAGAATGTTCTCTTTTGTACCATCTGTGTAAGAAACAGTTACTACATTATCCAAAACCCAAGCACCTACTACCCCACTGTCAGATTCATCTTCTTCATATACGTTGTTGAAATCCATCCAGTCGTAAACCTCACTCGGTACTTTGCTGATTAGAGGGATCATCTTATCTAATGTATCCCCTGACAAAAATCCCTCCGAACCAGGGAAAAAGTTCACTGGTTTTTGTAGCTTTACTGACATATAGATCGAGGCTCTTTGTAGATCTGACAAGCACGATAAATTATCAGCAGACCAGTCTCTAAATTCTGTCCACGTCTTATTTAGATTTATTTTTCCGGCTTGGGCGTCGGAGATGGTCTTCCATAGAAGTTTGTGATAATCTTCTACGTTTATTTTTGAGTTGGTAAGCTTGTACTTTGAAGAAGCGTCATAAAAGAAGTCTAGCCAATCGTTTCGCCCTTCCCAAAAAGTGACGCTCAATTCCCTGCCAATACCTTCCTCATTATTTAGCATATACTCCTGAGTAGCGGGGGAAGGTTTCCAATAAACATCGCTGATTGTATTTACTGGCACTGACCCGTCGCATAAATAATTGAACCGGTATTCCGCCGGCTGGTCTCCCTGATCGTCGGTAGGTTCTTCATCATTCGGCTGGGGACTCCAAGGACTTCGGGTAGATTCGGTGGGCGGCTGAGGATTGTACGGCAATTCATCACAATCCCCACACCAGTGAGGGAATTTCAGCCTATCTCCTTCCATTAAATTGATGAGAGGGATTAATACAATATTAGGTATATACCCTATGACGCCGTCCTCAGGGTGCATAACTGTCGCCCTAGATGAGTGGATTTTTTCACTATACCTTGACGGATGAAAGCCGTAGTTATAGTAACCGTAACGCAGGTAGTTCCATGCTCTAGGGTATTTTCTTGCAAACTCTTCTTCTTTGTCAGTCCCTAAAGATTTTTTGACCTTTCTTAACTCTTCTCTAGTAGGAGGCATTTGGTTAGGTGGGGCATTCCAACGAAGAAAATGTTCCTGGTATCTAGAACCGTACTTTGTCTTTTTCACCATCACTGAATCAATTCCGTTTGAAGGATGGTGAACGTAATTGCGAGTAATAGGTTGTAGCGTATCAGTCTTTTCTTCTACATTATCGAAGTCGAAGAATTTCCCGACTTGCGTACCCCCTAACATAGCTATCGGAGTTTCATTTGGCTTAGTTGTGTTTTTGGTTACAAGGTTTCCGAAAAAGAAAGGGACTAAGGTTACTCCGTTATCCTCCCACATTGGTGCAGAGTCAACTTTCAATGTAAAGAAGGCACTGGTTTCATCAAAAACACCTCTAAGTTGTATTAAAGAATCGGCCCACCAGTTTGTGTTGGTCTTGTAGTTCAATTTACCGATGGACGCTACATGTTCTCCAGTATCTCCTTTTAGTTTCATAGTGATTATAGGTGACTGTTTCATATCAGGGTGGTAGTCATTTTTGTTATGGTACTCAATATCTAAACTTGCTTTATGGACCCCAACACCACTGTCATCACCTAAAACAGTTACTGGAGTTGCCTTTCCTCCGCTAATAAAATGGGTATAACCCTCATACTTATCTAAGGTGTATGCATAAACGGTAGTATAGTCTACAAAGTCCTTATAAAAATTAACAAACCATTTAAGTAAATCCTTTTTATTTGTTGGTAGGTCCTTTGTTGAAATTTTCACTGCTCCTGTCGATTGAGCAAAAGCAAGTAACTGATTGTCCCATCGTCTAAAAATAAGGTGTCTTGTTATGCATAGCATTCCTTCGGTCGGAAGTTCAGGAGAAGTGTATCCTTTACTTGTTTTTACAAACAGACCTTTTTCAAAGCTGATTTTATAAAGGTCGACTTTAGCAGCGTTCTTATTGAAGTCTTGCCACCAATAGTTACCTGATTTATCTTTAAAGCGTCTAAACACTTTATCAAACAAGTCATCTAAGAAACTATCATGTCTAAGTGTTTCTTCGACAAAAGGCATAGAATTAACCCCCTTGTGCGGTTGTATTATCTCTGAGTCCTTGGTAATTGACCCAAGCGTACTTAGACTGCCCGCCACGATTATTGAATTTAAAAGTTATGGTTTCACCCGCTTTAATTGACTTTACAGCCATTAGCTGAATTCCTTCCGGTACATCTTTGGTATAGATATTCTTGCAGATGTAATTGATAGGTTGATCATCCTTAACAAAAACACTCCAACTATCGGTCGGATGGTATCTATTTGCACCTACTGCAATGCTAGTCAATTCTATATCCATTGGAGGTGTGTATTCTGCAACAAATTCCCCAACTTGCCCCGGGATCTCCAGTAAAATCCCCTCAGTGTAGGGTACAGTCTTTGTTGGCATGAATGGGTAATCTAAACGTCCTCCATTAAGGTGTCCGACCTGCCCTACTCTATCTAACTCGCCACCAACAACTATATTTGCACCAAAGGACATTGGTTACACCTCACTTTCTTCTTCATCGAATTCTTCGTATAGGTCTTCCTCGTACTCAGAACCAGCAAAATCCTCAGTCACCTCAACTTCGACATCTAAAGGTATGTCCTCGGGTTCAGAGGGATCGAATCCGTCAGCCCAACCGTTTTCAGGAGGTTCGATGTCGTCTTCGGGGAGGTATTCTGTATCTGCATAATCCTCAGCCTCATCGACTTCTGTATCATACCCTTGGTCAGATCCACCACCGTCATAAAACTCGTTAGGATCATCGAATGTTTCAGTATAGTCCTGTTCTACATCTAAATCGATCCACTGGTTATCTTCGTAATATGTTAGGTCAACTTTTTTAAAATCTCCGTAGCCGCCTTCTCTTACAATGTTGGCAGTTATACCCTGAGTCCTCTCCAGGAATTGCGTAGCTATATCCACTTGGACAATCATTAAGTTGTTGATGTATTCATGATCAGGGACTGTTTCAGGTACAGGCGGATCTAACCCACGAACTAAAGAAATGGTATCAATTGCCCCATTTCGGTATACTATGAACACTTTCTTTATAACCCTAGGGTCAATAATGTTCGAAGTATCCCGTTCAACCTGAAATGATTCTACTTGCCATTGATAAGGATTTAAGGCCGCTGAATCTGAAATACTTCCGTCTACCTCTCCTTTCAACAGAGGGCTTTCAAATTGATGGGATACCCCTTTACCTTGATTTAACTTTCTATTTATTAAGTCCAGAATCGGGTACACATCGTTTACATTCATGTAGTTACTTTGAGTCATCTACTCACCAACTTTCTCCAAGCATTATAAGAAAAAACAAAGGTATTCCTAACAGAATGTAGGAATACCTGATTAGACAGTACCTTATTAAACTATCCTTGCTTTACTTACAACACTCTTAGGGGCAGTCCCAGGGCAATACAAAGTGTATTTCCACCCGGTCCCGTAACTGACGCCTCCTTCATTAATTTTAACTTTAATTTCCCCATCTGACGGTCTGTAATAAAATCCGATTGGTCCACCGTCACCATGACTAACAGGTTTATCAAGTGCAAATCTTTTCTTACTGCCGGTGTAGATAGCTATTCTATCCTTTGCTTCATACATCTCCCACTCAACATAAACATAGCCAGCTTTTGTCACCTTGTGTGTGAATGAGGAAGAACCGTTGCCCGATTTTACAGTCTGACCACATGCGACTTTGTTTTCACCTTCTACATCCTCAGGAGAAGTTTCAGGAGGGATATTGTAAATCGGCTTATCCTTATAATAGGAATTTGTATCTTGCCAAGTCATTTCTAAAAAGTTGACCATACCTTCCTTATTGCCGACAAGCCTATTACCTTTAACGATGTAGTACCCTGCGGTTGACGTTGTTTGATCGTACACATAGGCCCCGTCTAACACTTCGATCATAGGATTACCTTTTACTACAGCATTGTAAGTCCTAGCTTGCCGTTTCATATCAAAAAACAATTTTTCTGCGATATCCTCTTTCATCCCTCTTGCGTTAGACCCATAGCTCTCATCTACCCATTCAGAGACTACCTTTGCAGTTCTCATCTTACCTTTTGTTGATATTAACAAATCCTTGTCAACAAAATGCTCAATCTGCCCCCCACTACCGACAATCATAAGATGGTTTCGTACACGAGAATGGTCTACAGAAGAGGTTAGAGAGTGAAGATTCTCACTGTCAATAAATTCCCACTTTGCGTCTACAGCTGTTAGATTTCTTATGTTCTCTAAACGAAATGTGCCATACCTATCGCAGTAAGCTCGGTACATTAGATCACCAATCAACTCTTGAATAGCGTCAGAGGCTCTTGTACCTTCTGTAAAGTCTATCGCCTGTACGTATGGATTTTTATATCCATAGGCGTCTTTGACAGTAGATATTTTTTTCTTGACGTACTCTTTTTTCTTAGAGTCCCATACAACGGCAGTTTTACCTCCACGATCAATATCAATATAGTAGGTTTCTTCTATAACTGCGTCCGGGTACTCTAAGTCATCCTCAACTACCCTCCAACCTATGAGTCCTGACTCGTTAACGATGTTATGCACGATTGCAGATTTTACCCACATGACGACAGGCTCCTTTTCATCCCCGTGGATTTCATCCCTCCTAGGAAATGTTAAAATCCTATCAAAGACGTGTTCCTCCAACTCATCGTACATATCTACACAATTTATTGAAATTGTACTTGCTTCTGAGTCTTCTTCTATTTCCCCCTTAATTCGTCCCGTAAAGACCCTTACTAAGTTTTCACCGTATCCAGCATAGATCCGTACAGGAGTTGCTTCACTTAGAACGTGTCTTACCGCTCCCTGTTCATAATAAGACATGTCTGAATCTCTTCTGTTCTCAGGGAATACTGTCGTTCTTGTGTAAGTTGGGGAGTACGTACCTAATTTGTTATCTAACGTAAATCTCGCCGTACCTACCCTGCTGTCAAAATGGGTGCTTACTTCCCATTCAGTAATATCTTTCTCTATAGCAAAGGTGGTCTCATATACAAATGCTCCAGTATCTAACCACACGTCTCTCTTGCGAGCAACAATGCTTTCTTTTACATACGCATTTTCCACCTCGACCACTTTAAAGCACTTAATGCCGAACTCTGCTTCTCCACTTACGTTATCTATGGTGAAATCAAGAATGTGGGAATTCACTCCCGCCTGGTCACTTACTGAATATTTACCGTAAATAGGTGACTCGTAAGTTGGTTTGACCGTATTGTTAGATTTGGTATACCGTTTGACAACCAACCCATCATAGGTGACGGTTACTGAATCCTCGTCCTTCAAGTTTGCAAAATAAGCGTACTCGTAGTATCCGTCCGCAGAGAAATTATGCTTATAACCAAAGTCCTTAACCTGTCCCTTTTTTATGTTCCCGCTAAAACCTATATACCTTTCTCCTGTTGTAAGCGATGTAAAGTGTTTTATATTTTCTTTACCAATCCAATTACTGCTAAGGTCGGCATTCTTATCAAAACATTTATTAAATTTAATGTTATGGACAATTTCTTTTTCTACTGTAGAAGATCCCGAACTTCCCGCAGCAATTTTCTGGGCGCCCGTTAGTATAGGGTATCCGTCAAGGTGTCCGTTTCCTCCGTAGACCCATTGGTTCTTCCAAACTTCAAAATGTAAGTGAGAACCAAAAGACCCACCCGTATTACCTACTCTCCCAACTCTCGTTCCAGCCTTGATTTTTTGGCCTGAACGTACTTGCAGAGAGCCATCCTTCATGTGTGCATAGACTGTCCCATATCCGTTGGGGTGCTTCATCATTACGACATTCCCGTAAGTGGTACTCTTATACGCTCTTTGGACAGTACCATCCCAGGCCGCCACTACCCATCGGCCATCTACCCCTGCCGATCCGCTGCTTTTACTCGTAATATCAATTCCTTTGTGCATTCGACCTCCACGAAGTCCATGTGGAGATGAAAGCTTTGCGTCTCCTGAGAAACTCATACCCTCAATAGGGAACACTGGCTTGGACGAGTCAGATGTAGAATTGTAGATTTCTATGCCTTTATTTTCTATAGAATATACCTCTTCTTCCCCGCATGCCGAGCATTCTTCCTTAGCTATATTAGCACTTATAGAAGAACTGCTAGAAGACCCTATTGAACCAGCTTCTCTACAGTTCCATTTACTCGAACCTTGTAGAGCCTGGCTTCTGATTATGTCGTAATACTGCTTTACTCTTACTTTCCAGTTTGCTCCGTCAGCGGACCATACCCATTTCCCGTACCCTTTATCCCCACCTTCATGAAAGTAATCAATGTCACTTGCCGTCATATTATTGCTGGAGTTTATCTTAGAAAATCTACTACCCATTGCGTCAGCATATCTTTTAGCTGCAAATTTTGCCTGAGTATCTATACCTGAATAAGTGTAGTCGCAAGCACCAGGGCACCCATACCCCACAATGAAACTACCTTTTTCAGGTTTACCTTGACCTAATGTTCCAAAGGCTGTCTCGTGTTTAGCTACAGCTAGAAAAAAGTAATAGGCTTGAGTCGGTAATCTGTATGCTTTCGCCCACCTATTAAAAGCACATTTAATGTACTCGAAGCGGTCTCCTGATTCTCCCCCTGAGGTAACTTTTGTAGGTTCTTCTGTTAAGGGGGATGTCATCTCAGCGTTCGATTGCACTTTTTCAAGAGAGGCTGATCGTATTCTATCCCATACCTCGAACTTGCTTCGCATACCGGGTACGTACGATACTTTATCTAACTCAATTACAACTCTCGGCTCATGACCGAGTGCGTTAACTTTCCTCATAACATCATGCAATAACTGCTTTGCAGGAGTATCTTTATCGAAGACGTTTGTCACTTAAATTCCCCCTATCTGAATCTTTCTAAAGCCCACTCAGAAAATCTATGGAGATAAACTACAGCTTCCGCTTTAGTTACACAGACCTCGGGCTGGAAAGAATTATCCTCATATAGAGGAAAAACGTAACACCCGTCGTTGAATTTCTCATCTAATATATTTAAAACATCTTCTGAGTACCATTTACCGACAATTTTCTTCCTGTCCGAAATGTGCCTCTCTGTCTTATCTACACTATTTGGATGATACCCACGGTCTGTGTATTTCCCATAAAGGCTTTTTCTCATTCGTTGCAGAATGACAAAGAATTCTGCTCTTGAAACAGTGATGTTTGGGAAAAACCTATCACTGTTCATTACACATTTCGAAGAAGGGACTACCTTCTCTTTCTGTCTATTTTTCACTACAGCACCCGACTTATAGTTGTAGTTGACATAGATCGGGAATTGGTTAAGGTTATAGGAGACGTAGAGAACCCCGTTAATGATTGTAAAACAATCATCCTGGTCCCCTATTGTTCGAGTAAGGGCTGCTTGTATTGATTCTCCCTCAGCCTTATCGACATTCACTCTTGTTAACTTTTTACTCATGCAGACTGCCACTTCATTAAGTGAGTACCGCAAATCAAAAACATATTTTTTGTACATTTCAAGTTTTTTACTCGGGTATGCTAAAGAGCAAGTGCTAGTCAGTGGATACGTTTGACAGTTTTTTGGTGTGTGGTCTCCCTGGTGCATTTGCACAACCCCTGAAAGGCAAATACTCACCTGTTTATTCCCTGCCATAGGGAATCCAACATGGACATAGTCCTTTTCCAGTTTAGTCGGGTTGTATGGAATGCCGTCCACATAAACAACGACAGTCTCTCTAGAATCAGGCTTGTACCCTTTTATGTGGAACTTCGTCTGCCCACCTGTAGTGGTAAAGTTATAAACCTTTCTTGATTTACCTGTAACAAACTTGTTGTACCGTTTCGGAGTAAATAAAGTCTCTTCTCTCTTGGAATCTAAGAATATTTTGTCAGCTTCCAACACTGATCTGTAAAACCAATCTTTAGGGCTGACATCTAACCATTTCTTTGTCACATCAGTACCCCCTAAGAATTTTCTCTATATATTTGTATGTCCTTGTCATAAAGGCGGTTGTTTGCGCCCTTGTTATCCAAACCTCAGGCTGGAAGAACTGGACCTCTGTACCGTCACTAGCATAAGTAGCAATCAAGCCCCTTTGCTGCATTTCATCGATATACTGTTGCGCCCAATGATTCTCTATATCGATATATGGATACTCATGCCTAAATTCAAAGTCTTGTTTTCTAATAAGAGCTAAACTGACAGTCACAAGGTACTTTGATTCAAACTCGACTGATTCTATGTCAAGCTCTCCGGTCACCACTCCTACATATATTGTTCCTTTTTCATCATAGTATTTGTGTTCTGCTCCAATGAACTGTAACCAGTCAGCAAATTCCTCTTTACTGTAAAAAAGGAATTGCAATGTTGTCTGATAATAGGACGTCCCTTTTCCCACTAAACCTGCTGAGGATTGTACGTTCGTGTTTACTCCTGAAAGCATTGTTGGTACTGGGGGTTTGTACTCTCCTGTAGGTCTACCTCTAACCTGGATGAAACGAACCCCGTTATCGTAAAATAGCTTTCGCTTAAAAACATCGTCATTTGTTTTATTAGGTTTCTGTTGAGCCATCAAATCACCCCTAAGCATTATAAGAAAACCCCACCTAAAATTAGATGGGGTCTTGTAATCTAAAAACTCCTGTAACCTAAAGGGCCACTATTCAACTGTGTACGCAAGGCTTGCGACCGGCCGTCAGCTAAACCCTGACCCAATGAACGACCTAAATCAGACAGCTGCTTGCTACCCGTTTTGTCAGTTACATTAGGGAGTGTTATGTTGACGTACATATCTCCTGACTGAACCGTGAAGTTAGAGTGAGATCCTTTACGAGCCATGTAATCATATTGGGACATTGCGCTGACACCGTCAGGCAGGTTAAATGTCCCACCCATTTGAGACTTTAGCTCTTGATGGATACCGAGTTGAGCTTGGAGTGACTGTTTTGTCAGATCTCTGATGTCTTTCATAACTTGCTCATACTCAGACGAACCTTTTGAATAATTTCCTAGGTCTGCCCTTCTTTGTGCAAGAGTCTTGTCCACAAGAGACTTCCGCTCTTGTAGTTCTCTAATTCTCAAATCTCTAGCCAAGAAACTGTCGTCCGACACACCTGGACCAAGATTGACACGTTCCTGCATGTACTTGATCTCCATGTCATCCATTGAGTTATTAAACGGATTCTTCCAAGCTTGTAGCCTTTGGAGTCTTAGATTTTTCACTTCTAATTGAGCACTTGCAATTTGTTGACGTAAACTCTGCATTGCGTCACCAAGTTTATTGTCAGGATCGGCCATATTTTGAGCCTCTAAGTTGGACAATTCAGATTGTAAGGAAGATATTAAAGACTGGTCATTTCCAATCTGAGCGTCATAGAACTGCGGCGTATCCGTATTCATAGAGATACTGTTTAAGGTATCCATGTATTGTTTTTGAGCCGATGATCTTGACACATTGTTCTGCATAATAGTTAGATACCCATCAACTTTTGTACGTTGTTCTTCAAGGGCCAGCTCCTTCATTTTAGGTTCAAATTCTTTATTGACCTCTTTTTGTTTAGACTTGGCCTCATCAAGAGCGTCTTTTGCAGATGCGTACTCCTTAGACCCCTTACCTTTTCCTTTGGATTGGAGTTCTCGAAGGGCTTCCTCCCGCTCTTTAACGAATTGGTTAAGGGCGTCAATCTCTTCCTGGTATGCTTTTCTCTCTTTGCGGATAGCTTCGAGTCTGATTTGCAGGTACTCTTCGGAATCAGACTTCATCCCGTTAAGTAGCGCACTCATCTGAGTTAAAGAGTTTTGGCTCTGTACATCTTGAACCCTCTCTTCTATCCGAGTTTTCATCTGATCTACAGAGAACCATTGTAACTGGCCGTCGTCGTACATTTGATTTTCCCATGCTTTCCTGGCTTCCTCAGCTTTCCTCTTTCGCTCAGCTTGCTCTGCCTCTGAAATAGCATACTCTTTGTACTGTTTTATGAACTCCTTCTCTTCCATCTTTTGCAATTTGTTGTTCGAACCGGATTCATCTAAATAGTTCTTAGTCAAATCGTCTAGAGTGACAGGATCAGCATACTTGTCCTTAGCTTTCGCCTCTTCATTCGCTTTATTGACGGCTTTTTTCCAGTCTGATGTCCCATATTTCTCCTTCATCCAACTTTCGAATTCACCTTTAAAGTTTTGGACATCGTCCATACCTACAGAGGTGTTTCCAAGAAACATATCTTTTAGTTGATTCCAGTACAACACGGTACCTTTACTAAATTGCTGGAGACTCGTAAACTCTCCCAACAACCCGCCACCTTTTTCAAAGGAAGCATACTCCTTTGCTGCCTCATTCTTCGAGTTCCTGTAATCCCGGATGTCTTTCTGACCATCAGTAAGCAGAGAGTTCTGACTAATCTCTCCAATAACATCTCCGACTGCTAAAGCAACACCTAGCTGTTTGGCAAAGCTTCCGATATTACGGGCAATGCCCATAATTGCGCCACCGGCTCCTCTTGCTCTATCGGGAATAGAATCAAGCAAATTCAAGAAAGAGTCCATTCTATTTCTAGAAGCTCTTTCAGCCTCATTTCCTACATCTCGAACTGCTCGACTAAGATCTCTGTAGGATTCTGTACCCTGTCTAGTTGCGGAGGCATTTCTCCGGGTCCTTTCTTCATACTTCTGCATGGCTTGATTCAACTCATCCATGTCCTTGATAGCTTTCCCTGTGCCACTATAATTTTGATTAAGGAATGACTCGAAGTCTTTTCTTTTATTGTCATCCATATCGGCCAGTTTCCCAGCAGTGTTTCGATCCTTACTGTCGAGGTTGTCAAATTTATTACGATCCTGTAGAGAATTTACTAACTCAGCTGCAAACTCTCTATCGAAGACAGCCTCTAACGCCCTTGAATTCATCAGATTGGTCGCATTGAATGAGGAACGTTGATGTACCTCATCCACAGTCATTCCAGGTTTGTTTTGCCGGTAGCCTCTTGATTCATCCATAATACTTAACAGGTCCGTTACATTGCCGGCCCTGCCCTTATCCTTTACATACTGCCTAATCTCCCTTTGTCTATCCCTATCCAAGTTAGCCAGCTCTTCGAAATAAGGTCGTAAGGTATCATTCTTCATGGCAGTATTAAAGAATTTTCGATCTGACATGTTTTGTGAGGCTTTCTTTCCAGTGTCAGACTTATCCAGAATGTATTCATCCATAAACCGGGTCGCACCGTACTTTTGTCTACCTGACAGCCCAGTTTCACCAAAATAGTTACGTCTCATCTCTGCATTGGTTTTATGCTCATCGTATTTCCCCCACTGCCCTAATTTCTTCACTCCGTACATAGCACCGAAGCCAATAAGAGCGTTGGTTAAAACACCTATTACATTAGCAATAGTTTCAGCATTATCTTCCAATCCGTGTGCCAAGTTGGTGATATTTTTTGATAACATTTGAATTTCAGGACTCATCTCCTCAAGGATAGAAGTTAAAGCGTTGTCCATAGAAATTCCGGCACGTTCCATATTTACAGTAGGGGCGTCCATCGTTTTCGATAACATGGTTGCTAGCTTATCAGGGTTCTTTTGAAAATCCTCAATTTGCTTCATCATGTTGAAGAAATTCAAATCACCCGTACCCATAGCATTCATATCATCTAAAAATGACATAATTTTGGAGTAGTGGTAACCGCCACCTTCGTCTAGCATAATCTTAGCAATTTCATCTTCACCGGTACGGCCACCATTAGTCACCTTAGCAGTATCTTTAAGAATATCAATAAGACTTCTACGTTCTTTTAAACCGAGATCGTTAGTTTTATAGACGTCAATACCTTTACCTTGTAAATCGTCTACAACAGTAGGCAATGTTACACGAGAAGCAAGTGTTTTAAACATGTTACCTACTACTTCACCTGTTTGTCCCGACCGTTGAATAGCAATGGCATTTAAAGCTACCGCTTGATCTGCGGATACTCCCGAAGCATTTAAAGCAGATCCTGAACGTGTCATTGCTTTCATTACTTCGTCGGAAGTAGATTTAGTTTTATTTGTAGCGACTGCAAAAGCTGATACGACATCGTTAAGTTCCCACACAGACAACTTAAACTGTGCCATTATTGCCTCTAAACCCGGTGCGATAGTCCCAACCAAATCAGACTCATTATCTAACCGATAAATTTTTGCTGCTTGGTCAGTAAACATTTTGGCCTCTTCTTTATCCTCTGTTAGACGAGAAGCAACCGCCGCTACCTGAGACATCTTCCCATAATCAAGCGCATAGAAATTAGACATTTGTTTGACGTCGCCCATCATTTCTTTCAGGTCCGTGTCAACTGAACCCCAGTCTGTTTGTCCATTACTGTTTGTGTATGCGTCCTTTAGGGACATGTTCTGCATGATTTTAAGTTGCTCTTCTTGGGATGTTCGGAATGTCTCAACAGCCTGATACATCGCCATCATAGGAGCACCTACCATCGAACCTGCTACTATGTGACGAACAGTGTTTGTCACTGCCCCCTCTAAACCAAAATTATTAAAGTGGTCGTCCCGACGAGCATATGGGTCAGAATATGTCGGAGCGGAATCCTTCTTAGTGCTGTTGTTGTTTATCACCGTGTTATTGTAAACATTGCCGCCACTGCCGCTGTTAGACATAGAGCGTAAACGTCCATTCCGGTTAATCGCTCTTGGCTCAGCAGTAACGGAACCTACCTCAGATCTCATGTACTCGAATTGTTTGTCAATAGACTCTCTAATCTTTTTGACAATGTCGTTATTCAACTTATTAATCTCATGGATCAGATAATGTTTAATGCTGTCGCTTGGTTCAATTTCTACAGCACGGACTGATTGCTTTAATTGACTCATCAGTTTACTAGTGCCTGATGTTATCTTACTGTTTATAGTTTTCTCCAAACTCCCAAACTGTCTCTGCAACTCGTAGCTGCGTGCAGATCCTGTATCGATTGTCCCCAGTGTCTTATTTAACTCTGCTGGCGACACCTTCAAGTCATCAGCAATATACTGCTGCAATCTCTTAGACAGAGTCTTCATCGGGACTTCTACTGTACGAGGATCAATTCTTTCGATACCACTACGCATGGATTTAGCGTAGCTCTCAACGACATTGTCGATTCTCTTAGTTGTCCTTAGAATCTCATCCTCTATCTTGTTGTCCTTCTTACCGACCCCATCAAAGTTGAAATTCAAAGATTCTTTAACCTTGTCCTTTATCTTCGAAACCATCTGCGAGATGTCTCGCTGTGAGATCTTCAATGTCTGTCCATCAATATCTACATCAGGATTTAGCAACAAAGGCTTTAGCTGTTCCTTTATACTAAGTATAATATGTTTAACAGTCTCTTTGGAAACGTCCAATTCAAGACCTGATAAATGATCTTTATTGATCATTTCCCCGCCATTCTTCCGAAGTGACGAGACTAGGTTTTTAACTTGGATCTTCACTAACCTAGCGATCTCTTTATTTAACTCATCGAACTCATCTTTTCCAATTGGGATTGTTCCAGTGTTGTAGTTCGGGTCTATTTTTACATTTATGTTCCCAATCTGTTTTAGGATTGCCCGATTCAATTCAGCGTCCACTCTCGCAAACAAGTTACGGACTGTGTCTTGCCTAATTTTGAGAGGTGCTGTACCTATAGAAGATAAAGCTGCTCCGTTAGTGGACACGATGTTGCTTAGTTCTTGTTCAAGCTGCTTCCTAAGATTACTCCCTGTAGATTTGGAGGCCTGAGTAGAAAGAGCAGACAGGGAATTTTTCATGGAGTCGATACGTTGGTCTAGTCTTCCGAAACGAGCGTCAAGCAACTCCATCTGCTCACCAAATGCTTGTATGTTAGCAATAGACTTATGGAACTCGAGGACAACATCTGCCCCAATACCCATTCCTTTTCCTTGCACTTCATCACTCATTTCCTCACCACCCTGTTTATAAACTAAAACCTGCCTTTCCAGTAGCTAGAAAAGCAGGGATAATTACAAGATACTCGCTAACCACTCCATGTCCTCGACATCAGCTACTTCGTACCCGTCAATAACTTGTTTTCCATCCTCATTGACATACGTTCCTGTCTGTTCGCTGGAGTTTGAAGAACCTCCACCAAACAGTCCTGAAAAAGCCATAGAGTTGACTTTCACAGTAAACTCAATATGTTTACGACACTTTTTAAGGTAGTAATTCAGCTGAGGTAGGGTTAGCTCCCAAACATCCTGTTTTTTGAAACCTAAGTAATGACCTAAGTTGAAGAATATTTCCGCCCAGTCGACATGGGCTTGTTCATCATAATTTTTTTCTTCTTCCTCAGAGTCTATAACGACTTTTTTAGCCCATTCAGACCAATCATGATGTCGATAATCTCTTTAGCAGAAACAATGTCAACATATTTCCCAAGATATTCAGCAGTCATGTTGGGGTAGTAAGGTTTAAAAGCCATAAGCAGTACATCAAGCAGTTCCTCATAACTATCTTTCCCCTCATCGTCCGCAATTAAGTTAGCAATAATCACACCTGTATCGATAGTGTTTAGTTTCTTCATTAAATTTTTAGCGTCAAGTAGCCCTAGCGGAGGAATTTTATAACTGATACCGTCCCTAAGTCGTACTGATTCGTCTTCCTCAAAGAATACCTTTTCGATGAACTCTGATTCTTCTTTGGATAGAGGCGCAGGAGTCTCTTCTTTAACTTGTGTTGCTTGCATGTCGCCTTCTTGATTCTGTATATCAACTGTTTTTTGTTGACTTTCTACAACCGGTTGTTCTCCGGCCCTGTTAGGAATTGCAATATTACGATGTTCAGCCATATCTATTCCCTCCTATTAATTAATCCCCTATCTATCACCAAAGAGCGAAAAGCAGGGGAATCTCAAATGCTCTCAGGATCAATATAAGGAAGTACGTACAAATCGTAACACCCTCAAGAAAAGCAAAAACCCCGCACCAAGTGCAGGGTTTGATTATTTTTAGCAGATGTCCCCATCCGCATTGATTTGATAACGTTTCATTGAACCAAGACGTTCATCAGAACGTTCGGGATCAATTACTGTTAGCGTTACCGAATGAGTAGCAGCAGTTTGTCGGGCAGCGTCCAATGTAAAGTTGGATTTTACACGGCAAGCGTACAACTCAGTTTGATACCCTTGAATAGAACCGTCTTTCTGTTCAAATTGACCATCGTGCACTACTGAAACAGTGAGAGGAAAATCTTTCGCTCCAATAGCCATTACGTCGACCACCTCAGGACGTTTATAGTTCACGTATACTTGCTCACCATCCAAGTAGTCATTAAAGGTTACCTCACCAGTCGATGGATCGATGACGTACTCTCCTTCACCAGGGTTACCTGTTACTTTCTTTAGTAGTTTGTTCTCTTTGGTTAAGCGGATAGAGACGTGCTCAGTTTTACTTGAAGCAGACCCTAATGCTCCACCAAACAAAGGGTGTTTCAATTGAACTTTGCTTCCTTTGACGTCATGCTTCTCTTCTAAGACCCACACAAATCCATCAGGATCAATAGAAGAAGCAGATACCGGGTAATAAACAACAATTTCATCACCTGCTACAGCACCACTAGACAGTGTAACTGTAGAGCCGGAAGATTTAACATCGCTCTCTGATACAAAAGATCCTGCTGTTTGGTTGAACGCCTGTACTTTTGGTGCCCCTGAGCTAGTTAGGATAGGGTTAGACACGGTAACTGTGATTTTGCCCTCTCCATCGTCAGTAGCTGTAACAGCTTCGTTTTTAAGTTCGTAAGGTAGGCCACTTACACCTTCTCGCAGCTTGGCACCTAACACCAGACGGACCATATTCATGTCAAATTTAGCGTCTTCGGCTGTAATGTCAATGACCTTTTTACGCAAAAGTGTGTCGATTGGAGCGGATGTATCTCCACCTTCAACATCGACCATGTCTAACTGAATATCTAATCGCATATTAGTCATGTGCCCCAATGTGATTAAGTCATCACAACCTGGGATTTTAGCCATGAATTTACCTGCACCCTTAATAATCATCTTTTTATTTTTACCGGAGAACTTATCAAACTGTGACAATTTGTCTCACCCCTCAATTCCGAATGTAAATTCTACTTGTGTAAAATACTTATAGGTGTTTTCAAGGTCAGTCTCATCCTCCGCTGAGGTTACAAAATGACCTTTGAAACTGCTTCCTTTAGACAACGGTAGGTATTTGCCATCAAAGAGATAGTTAATTCGATCTGCTATCTCGATGGCTAACTCTACGTCATCATTTGTGTAAATGTCGAAGTCAAATGCAGTAACGTAAGATAAGTAATTCGTTAACTCTCTTTGCCCCGGCAGTTTGTAAAACGTGATTAATGGTAATTTACCGTCAACCAGTTCAACAGGATTCTTTCTTTTTTGAATTCGTAAAGCCATGTCTGTAGAGGTGGTTGATTCATCAAACCCCATCAATTTCCGAATGACTTCATCCTCCCTCAATGTCTTATGGATACAAGCATAGACATCAGAGATGTACAAGAAGGCCATCCAATCACATCCTTTTGTAGATGTTTGCAACACTAATATAAGAAGAGATCGGCACAGATTTAACAGCTTCGAGAACATACTCATCCAAATGCTTAGCACCTGTCCAAAAACCTCGTTCAAACCAGTGGCTAGCTTTTACCGGCTCCCCTCTTCTGGACATGGCAGATAAAGGTTTGGGCTTCCCTTTCGTCTTGGAGAAGTGTTCATTTCCTCCAGCGTCCTTCCACTTTCCGAAAGGTCGTGTCCACACTCTCTCGCCCACTCGCTTAGGACGAGCGATATTCCAATTTGGATCATCAGTTGGGCTGTAGCTCTTAGGAGGGTTCATTAAGGAGCCAGTACCGTATTCGTAGTAAACTAATCTAAAAGATTGATTGGGCTGGCTTTCGTAGCCAGCCCTAAATTGAGAGGTTATTGAGTGCGAGGTTTTAACAGACGCAAATCTAATAGAACTCTTCATTGCACTTACGTATTTCGAATCCAGCTCCCTAAAAGTAAGTGCCCCAAAATTCATTAGGATAGATTCAAATACTTCTTTCTCCACTTTATCTAAGGCTAGCTTTACGGCCGCTTCTATTGCTCTGATGTAATCAGCTTGGTTGAAACTTACAAACCTACCCATACAATCACTTCCTAATATCCTTTGCAACTTCAATGACCACTAAATTAGGGAACGAGGTGTAGTCTAAAGACACTACTTTTAGTGAGAGGGTCTTTGATCTGTAACCAATCGTAATTTGATCAGTCAAATCTATATTTAAAGCGGTCGTGTATATACGATGTTCGGTTTCAGGATTAAGTCCAGGGTCAAACTGTCTTAACTCACTCCCCACATCCTCTAGGTAACACGGTATGTCCGTGTATTTTTCTCCGAAACTTGTCTTAATGTTCCCTCTATCATCAGCAATCTTAGAATTCCCTCTCAATGTTATCTTGTGATTACATTTCATGAGGTTAGCGACTACAGATAAAGACCTGTTGCCGTCGTACTCTTGATGTGTAGTGACTACGACATAATCTTCTCTGTGGTTTTTATTAAGGACGAAGTCTCCTGAATCAATATCAAAATCAGGAAGAAAAATTCCTTCTTTTTGGCTCTCAGACATCTTCAAATTAGAGTTTGATCGTGCTGCTCTCCCTAAAAGCGCTTTAGTCTCCATGAGTGTTTCAGGTGAACCGTCAATATACCGTTGAACTTGAACAGCGGTTCCGTATTTTCGAATTATTGTAGACTTATAACCTTTACTCATAACGTTCTCTCACCGCCCTTTTTGAAGGAGCAACCACAAACGTATTGGTGGTTCCGGCACCTGTGTAGCATTCAATACTATTTAAAAGACTGTCCGCTGTAGTAAGGAGATCGTCCTGTAAATCGTCATATTTAACAGGAGATCGTCTCCAGGTAACGTCTATTGTCTTCACTTCATACTCGACACGACCTTTGACAGTAGAGCATAGCTTTGAAGCTATTAAGTGGATCATGGCAATTCGTGCTTTTTCTTTATCGGCCTTGGGTACATCAGTACGGTCCAGGCATGGGACTAGACTTAGAACCTCCAATTCCGCTAAATCGAAGAATGCCGGATCTAAGATATCTTCATCAGACAAAGTCTCAGAATCTACTCCTCCTAACAACCTACGGACCGATTCGATGAAGGCTAGATCAGTCACGGGATCTATGACAATGTTTAAAGCCATCTAAATCACCTACTCTAATTCGGAAATTTTCACCTCAGGTTGACTTGCGGCCATTAAATTGACTACAGCAACATCTTTGAAGACTTTCCCCTCACCTTTAAGAAGGCGTTGGTCCTTGTCTCCCACCTGAACTTCACCTGCATTTACGTAAACATCACCATTACCTAAGTTTTCAACCTTCAATGAGACATTTTCGTTTTTTGCATGGTAAATAAATTCTGTAAAGATACCCAGCTGATGGACTGTTTCAGTTACAACCTTGTCATTGGATTCTTCACTTTCTTCACTCGCAGGGGCGTCTTCGGTGATTTCAGAAACCTCTTTAGTTTCAGTTGATTCATCACCAACCTCTGTCGACGACTCTAGCTCCTGCACCATTTCCTCTAAAGCCTCAGTCTCCAATTTCTTTAGGTTTGTTTTAGTATCTACTCCCGCTTTATAAAGCTCTTCAACCATTTCTGTTTTTGTCGCCATTTGTTGTGCCTCCTTATTCAATCGTTATTAAAAAAAGAGGTGGGTAGGGAGTCTACCCTTTGCCCACCTCTTTCATGCCAAAAGAATGTCGTATTCTATTACGTTAATGGGTTAACGATGTCAGGTAGTACGATAGCGCCAAGATCGGATGTAATCTTTTGACCGTACCATTCCTCAGTCTCAATCCATAGGGTTTTAGAATCTTCTGAGTAGTATTCACGAGTCTTTTGATTACCTACAACATTGGCTTGCGGGTTTGTCCATTGGTACGTATAGGCAGCGGCAGGGATATCACGTGCTGCTCCCTTCGGTAAGTACATAAGAACGGCATTGTTGCCCCAAATGTAGTTAGTCATACCACCTTGCCCAACTCGACGTTGGTTGCTTGTCGCTCTACGGGCATTAGCTACAATTAGGTTGTCTACCCCAAGTAACTGTTTGATAGCTTCATCAGATACCATCTCAGGAGATGTAAAACCAGCCAAGGTAGATTTCAACTTCGGATGGAATTTTAGAATGTTGTACACAGGTTTTGATAATACAAGTGTATTCATGTCCATACCGCCGAGACGCTCTACCTTCTCTCGAAGTTTAAAGACATCCTTCATTGGATCGGAATTTTCATAGTCAGACCATTTAATCAAGTCAGCTGTTGCGGATTCACCAACAGATACCCTAAGGTCCTTATGGAAATTGTTTTGATTTGTCATCAGATTTGCCGTATTAATCTCTTTATTTAGAAGCAACTTCGCTTTAACCTGTTTTGCGGCCATCTCTTTCAAGTTGAAGATAGCGTCTTCGTCAGCGTTTGCGATCTCTTCATCGTATAGTGCGTAACGTTTTGCATAGCCTTCTGCGTAGTAGGCGTCCTCACTCCATCCAGTACGCATTTCAGAAGCGACTGTACCAGGCGCTCTTCGGATGTCGTCATCCGCAACCATGTGGTCCTGATAATCAAAAACCATGTACTTGTCTGATTGTTTCTGGACCTCGACAATCGGTACTACCTGCTCACCAATAAAGTTCTGTGTATCTGTATAAGAAACAGAAATGTTGGTCAAAAACTGATCGTAGTGTGTGTTCTTAATATTATGCTGACCATGTGTTGGCATTAATTGTTACCTCCCTTAAACAGTTTTAGCACGAGGACGAATCAAGACTTGGACTTTATCCCCCGCATTCACTGAATTTTGTGCTTCACCTAGAATATTTGCGACAGTTCCTTCCGTTAGGCCTGCGGCCCGTTTTGCTTTTCCTCCAGCGGCTACAATAACCTCTTCACCGAAGGCGATTGGCTCTACAGCTTCGATTTGAGCAATACGGTCTAACTGAACAGCTACTGTCCCGCCATCTCGGTCCTCATATTGATAAGAGACAATCCCTACAGGGATTAAATTATCTTCCTTAGGGACCTCTACCTCACGCATTTTGCCACTATAAACAACAGCTTGATCAATGCCAACTGTTGTAAATGTCTCGTTAGCACGGAATGTATAAGGTCTCTGAAAACCAGTTACGTTACCTGCCATCTCCTATTTCCCCCTCACTCTGATTGTGATTTTGTCTGCAACTTAGCTAATTCGTTTCGAGTCAGTTCTTCTAAGTTACCGCCTTTTGTTCGGTAAATCTCCATAGCGTTCTTGGCCGCTAATTCTCGCATTCTTGTTTTAGAGAGAATCTCGGTCTGATCGTTATTTTCTTGAAGTTCGACAGAGGTTACTCTAGCTTCTTCAACAGAACCTGGGAATTCCGATTGAAAAGCTGTAAGTTCTTCTTTTAGCTCATCGACACTTAAAGTTTCAGCGTATTTTTGGTAACGGTCTTTATTAAACGCATTCCCTCGTGCCTTAACTCCAGCCTCAACTACAGAATCAATCAAATCTTTAGTGAATTTATCTGCTAATTCAGATTTAGCCGTTAGTTCGACATTCGTCTGCTCAGTTGCGCTCAATTTTTCTTCTAAAGCCTCAACTTTATCTTCAAATTTAGTGAGTTTGCCCTCAGCCTCTGACAGCTTCACCGATAAATCCTCTTTTTCACTTACAACTTTGTTGTACTCAGCCAGTGAGACAACATCTTTTGACTCGTCCGCCACCGATAATGATTGGTTATTAGTAGGCATTTCTTCACTTCCTTTCAGGTAGTTAATATCCTTACGTTCGGAAGTCGTAGTAAACAACTCCATATTTCCTTTTGACATCCTACACAATATCTGTGAATGTAAAGGGACTGTCTTAATGTCATCTACATTATAGAAAGTAGTTTCATCTTCTTTAACAGACCCTTGTAATCTTTCTGAAAATGTTTGACCCTCCGCAGCAAATTGGCCGTGTGTGATTATCGCTCTATTGACTGCACCTGCATAAACTAGGGAATTCTCTAAACCTTCACCTTTGTTGGCTACAATGTCACAGCGGCGTTGCTCAACTTCCTCCCCCACCTGAACATCGTAAGTTCGTCCAGGCAAATGAGAACATTTTTCGTAATCACGTATGTCATGGTTACAAATTGAACATTTAGGCTCTGTCATAGCAAAACCTATCGAGGTATCGAAGGTATGGCCCACATCTATGTGGTTAACTATATCTTGAGTAGTCATTCCATTGATCTCTGTTCGCAAAGGTACTTTATTTCCTTCTCCGTCTTTCACATGAGTCACTATGTAATGATCGACATACATAGTCTCTACTGGTTCCCCATTAACATGATCAACCGTCACCTCAGCGTCAAAAGTACGTCCGAAAGGTAACCTACCGTTATCATGAGAAGCCAGCAAACCCACACCGGCCTTATAATCCTTCTTTAGGGAGTTGAGCATATTACCATTCATGATAATACTATACTCTCCGAACCATCCGAAGCGCTGTACAGGTAACGTGTCAGCGGACAGACTGCGGAAAACATATACTTGGTCTTCATCTAAAGCAGAATGAGAAAGTTTATTAATTTTCCTCAACTGCTCTTTTGTTGGCATTGGCATTTTAACACCTCCTGGTATTTGTCACCGACCTGACAGAATTATAAGGAATAAATAAAACACTTCTAACAACTGTGCGTACTAGTCGCTAGAAGTGTTGTCACCGCTCTGCGGATCATTTGGTTGCCGCTCATCAGGAGATCCTTTAGGTTCCGATGTAGTGACCCCCAGCATTTCTTTATCAGGATCTGACGCAGCCTTAGTGCCGGTCACTTCAATACTGGCCTCGTCTTGAGTTACCCATCCGTTATCCCGTTTTTTCTGTGCGTTTTGAATCGCTATCTGTTCGAAATTAACCTTCTCCAGCTCTGTGCGGATCTCTGTGTCATTAAACTCAAAGAATACAAATCCCTGCATTCCGTGGATGTTAATAAGCTTTGTCAAAGCACGAGATAGAATAGATTCAATCATAAATTGAACTCGTTTTACTGACTTCATGAAGATTTTAATTTCAAGTTTAGCGTATTGCTCCGTCTGACCCTGGGATCGTCTACCCATCAACGTTGAATACTGCTTCAAGGCACCAAGGATTTGCGTATCAATGACAGCCATTATTTTTTGAGGATCAAGCGTTGCGTTTGCCCCGTCTACCATATCAACTTCAACACTATCAAAATGAACGAATGCAGCGTCAGGGTCTAATTCTTGGTACATGTTGATGATCAAGTCTAATTGCTCATTAAGCCACTGTTGCTTTTTCTTTTCGTTGTTACGGATCTGGATAGGCATTCGTTTTAATAAAACCTCTTCAACGATTTTTATATCATATTTCCCGTAACCTTGATTATGGATGACCATTTTTATGTCTTCCATAACCTGCTGATGAAAAGCTAAAGTCTGTATCACTGATAGAAAGGGGGACGTTCCGTAAGGATCTACCTCAGATTCATCTAAACCTTCATGGAAAAAGGTAGGTATATCTAGCTTTACATTGTTTTGGTACGGAATAAGTCTGCCCTGTTCCACTTTGAAATCAATCGTGTCAGGGTCGACGTTGGCTAAAAACATCACATCTGTAAATTCACTGTCCATTACCATTTCCAAGGAGATTGCCCCTCGAACTAAAGCGGAATCAAACATTTGATCGATAAGCCTATCTAAGCTCCTAGACTTTTCAAAACCATCACTGCTGTAGAAATCCAGCTTTCTTATGAAATTATCAATTAGTTTTTGTCCTGATTCATGTTCCGATCTCCCGTCTAGCTTAGTTACCCTGGCAGTGTATCCTGAGTTACCTATAATTTTAAAGTTCCAAATCGCTTGGGATACGTCAGGGTGATTGTGCTTTAAAATAGACAAAAGACGCTTGGGGGAGTATCTTGTAAAAACGCTCTCGCTTAACTTCGTGTACTTACCGTACCTGTACACGCTCCCCTCATCTAGAGTTTCTGTCTTCCTGCTACCACCAAACGCCTTGTTTGGAGTAGGCCTCTCTGTAGTCGAACTCTCTTGACTAGAACTATATAAATTAGACACAAAGGGAGCGGAAACTACAGTAGCAGCCTTCGAAAAGAAATTTCTTACTCTATTTAAAAATGACAAACTTCTCCACCACCTTTCTTACAAATACCTAGAAGTTTAATACTAATCGGTAAACTACTTGGCAGAGTTCATTATAAGGACGATGACGTACAAATTAACAAGACACGTAAAAGAGACGAGCGAAGCGAAGTCTCGTTGGCGCAGCCAACACTTTTTACGTTTAACCTAGAAAGTCTGTAATATTGTTTATTTAGTATTTATATCTTTTTAATTTTTTATATTTTATTTAATTAATATACTTCGGCCTCAAATTTTGGGTAACTGCAATTAAGTTAAGCTTAAAAAGTAGGTACCAAAAATGTTGTAATCAGCTACTGCTTTTAAATTAAAAAGTAGGTACCAAAAAATTTGTATTCAGTAACTGCTTTAAACTTAAAATGTCTATTTCGCAACTTTTGCTATTTTGTAACGATCATTAATTAGGTAATTCGAGTAGAAGGAGCGATGACTTTGAATTCGGAAAATTTAGAGGTATCTAAGGTTGGGGAATTTTTTTACGAAAGCGAGTGTGGAAAGGTCCGTTCTATAAGGGCAGTAGAGGTTGTCGACGGCTCCGTTTTATTCCTTGCCCACGATATTGCAAAACACGTACTTGGAGTCAGTAACCCATTCAGCTTAACTAGGTCTGTTGACGACAGGAGCAAAGTAGAATTAGTGCTTACTTTTACAGAGGGACAGAACCCACAAAGATATATCCTAGTGGATCTTGAAGGCTTGCGTTGTATGGTTTACAGGGCAAGAAGCAGTGAGGTCAACAGGCTAGATTTTATCAATTGGGTAAAGCAAAAGAGCGTAAATTAATACGCTCTACTTGCTCCAGCTATTGCAGGCATTGAATAATTCGTGTCATCGGCCGGGTCATCAGTCGCACATAGATACACCGCTGTAGCCCGAGCGTCACATGTATCTTTTTCACGATCTTTTTCATGATCTATTTTCGTACCGTTTACTAGTAGGATGTGCTTTAGGTTATCATTAGGATTATCCATTTTATCCTTACCTTCTTCATCCAAATCAAGAAGTTCCAAGTGACCTGTGTAGGCGAGATTTTTCAGCTGGGTGTATATAGCCAGTTGGAACGGATTGGAGAACACCTTATCCTCAGCTTCAACTCCAAACTCCATTAACTTTTGAACCATAGCTCCTGAGTTGAATTTGTCCATGAGTGCTTTTTTTACATATACGATCTCGCAAATGGCTTCAACAACGTCAATAGTATTCTGTACATTTACAGGCAATTTGTTTACCGTGTCTGGTTTCCATTTAATCAGTAAATCCTCTACGGGTTTGTTTCTTGGTTTAAGGACAGACTCCCCACCCTCTATCACTTCATCGTAGATAGTTTCTGCATGGAAAAGGGAAAGTGTGTACATATCCTTATCTATACCGCCATCGAGACCTAAATAGTATGTTTTTGATTGGTCTAACTCCAGCGTTCCCTTAAACAGCTCTACATTGTATCCGACAAAATGACGTTCCTCACCATTATCTAATGTAGTTGTAAGAACAGTTTGTTCTAAGATACATGGATCTCCTTTACCGACTTTGACACAATCGTCAATTCGTTCAGGGTACTGGAAGAAGCCTCCCCGTTGTTTAGGAGGGATACATTCGTAACGCATTCTACTGCCTTCAGGATCTTTTTTATAATCCATCTCTAGGTCTTCTCGTTTAATGTTAGTGTTAATTTCCCAGGAAGCCCCACGTGATGAAATTACCTCTTCAAAATCATCGTCCTGTCCTTGGTCGTACTTATACATCATAAAATCTTCACTGGACCGAGGGAAAGAGATGAACATCAATAGTGCCCTTTTACCGTAACGTGACATGGCAGACGATCTAATAGTGTCATAACAGAACTCCGCTAGCTCCCATTCAAAATCACCCACTTCGTCAAAAATTCCAACGAGGGGGTTGAAACCTTCAAAAGAACCAGCTTCTGAGTGCCCTGAGAAAGCCCGTATTTCATTGTAAAATACGATTGTATCCTTTTTCTCTTGGTATTCGTTATAGGCTAAAGGTTTGCGGTCGACCTTCTTAAACCACTTACACGATTTGAGTCGAGCCTTGAGCTTAGTGAAGAATACATTCTCTGCTTGTTTGGCGTTCTTTGCGAGGTTGATTATATCGATTGGTTCCCCTTGTCCGAAACCAAAGTACGCTTGAGGATTATTCATACAGTTCAGTCTGTAAGGGATATAAGAGACAATCCCTGAGATGATAAAGTCTTTACCTGAGCCTTTGCCCCACATGGCTGCAATTTCTGTGACTTTCTTTAATTTGTCATTCTCCGGCAATTCGTCTTTAGCCAGTATCTTTTCCACGGTATGCAAGAGTTCAGTCTGCTTACCGTCGAACGGTTTTTCTCCTAGAAAATCTATAAAAAACTCTACGAGTCCTACTGGCTTTTCACGCCATAGGCCCATAGAGTTGTTTTCAGACTCGGCCATTGCAATGACGTCATCGAAAAGACCGCTTAGAAAATCACTCATCTGCCACCTACCTCCCCTTCATCTATAATCCCTAGATCAACAAGCAGATTGTCAGCCCCCTCTTCTGTAACTATGTCAGCTACGTCTTCGTAGGTGTAGCCCGCCTTTTCCAACCTACTTTTTTTAACTTGCAGTTCCATCGAAAACCCTGATTCTTCGTCAGCAATTTTAAAGGAATAAATAGGGTCATTAAAGTCCGTATCGCTACCTTTCTTACATCTGACATCCGATGAATAAAAGCAATCCATACAAACAGGTTCGTATACATCTAGATCACCTATTCTGATATCGGTAGTCTTGTCCTGACCTTTGTATCTAGATATCCTAGCTGGTCTCCCACATCTTGTACATTTCCCTTTTAATTTAATGACTTCATCCGACTTAGCCATAACATCCCCAACTAACCCAAACGTAGTTCCCTCGGATGTAAGGTCCAATCCAAAGCAATAAACATCAATCCCCAATAGACAAATAGATACCAGGGAATGTACCAAGTCCGCTTGATCAAAGAATTGAATTTCATCTATGAGGATAGCTTGCTGCATGTCACCTCCATACTCAAAAATCTCTTCAATATTTTGTATTGGTTGGGCTGGTGCCATTTCTCCGTCCCTTGACTCAACACTAAAATTACCTGAACGGATGTCTTTAGTCGGTTTGAAAATTTTGACCTCCATCCCACTCTTTCTCAATCTCCTGTACAAATGAATCAATTTTTTTGTCTTTCCTGAACCCATTACACCTACGGTAGTTACTAGTTTTCCCGCCATACTATAATCCTCCTTTAAGCAATTCACTTACGATGTGGCTATTCTCACGTTTTCCTTTCATTTTAGCTATAAAAGAGGGGAGAGCGTCGGGAGAAACCTCTTTCAAAGTCTTGATCACTTCTACAAGAAATTCTCTAACTACCTCCATGTCATACACTTCTTTATGAATTCCCTCTATCTGCTTCAAGGTCTCTCTCAATTCACTTGAAAGGGCCTTATATCCTTTAGGGTCAGGGAGCATACCTTCTTCTAATGCCATCATCTCCGCAGAGTCGATCATAAAAGTCAACCTCGCAGCCATGTCTTTTAGCGTACCTAGCATGTCAAATTCAGCACTTTCCATAACCATTTTTCTCATATGTTGGCGATTAGCTAAAAGAATCTCTTTTCTTACCTCCGGGTAATTCTTTGCAAAATCTGAAACGTTTTGGACGGAGATGAGGTCGCTCTCAGGCACATCGCCAATAGTATTTAATTCTTCTGCAACAGCCTTATAACTCATTTTCGGAGTAACTGTTAGAAGGTTGATCGCATGGGTCACTAGACCATACTTTTCAATTTTACTTTGCGCTCCACGTTTTCTTAGCTCTCCCATCAATCCTCACCTTCTTCTTCCATAAGTTCTTCGACCAGCTTATCAAAAAGAGCATTAACATTTCCTTTTGTATATTTTTCTGCAAGCTGTTCTACAAACTGTTTCTTTGTTGCAGTTGTTCGGATATAGAGTCTTTCATCCTTAGTTCCCACTGCCACCAAAACCCCCTATCTAGATTACTTTAATGATTATTCACAATCAATATAAGAAAATTGTGCGTCTTTTTAACTTTTGTACGTCACTGCCGCAACTTTGGCCAGGCATACATCGATAACTAGGTTGTGGGAGGTGATTAGTTTGAACTTAGGGTTAGAGTTAGTGGTCTTGTTACTTATAGCATTGGCCGTTCGGGCTTTCCTTTTCGAAATTAAATTTCAATATACTCGGAATTTACTTCGTGAGAGTCATGAGTTATTTGAGATTTTCTTGGATTGCCCATTCTGTAACGGCTTTTGGACAGGGTTATTCGGATACCTGATCGTATTTGGTTTTGACTTAACACTTGTCCCATTTGCTATCCTTGTAGGTTCTTCGGCATATTACCTGAACCTTTTCACAAAAAATCTGAAATAATTGGGTAAAAGAAATGCAGGGTGGTATACCAATAAATACAACCTATCTAAAGGTTGTTAGTGGTGTTCACCCTTGACTAAGGCTCTGCTATCGCTTGCGGTTCGAATCCGTTAAAGTGCACGGGGTACGGCGATAGATATTCCCTCAGTCCTTCGGTTCGATTCCGAAAGCACCGTTAACGGTTTATCTGAGGTGCCCTTGGAGGGGAGTCTGAGTGAGGGGTGTAACTCTCAAAAAGTTCTCCTATATTTTCGAGTGCACTAGGGGTTTACTCCTTTCACCCTAGTGCACTGTTTCCTGGTTAGTCAACGGTGTAAAGCAGGGGTGACGGTTCAATTCCGTTTAAAGTGTGGTTCGCTTCCCTGCCAAGTGGTTCGACTCCACATCTAACCACCATTTCCCTTCTCAAGGGGCTGTCTGCCCCTCCTTTCAATAAACAAAGAAAATGCTCTATTACAGTGTTGCTCGCAGCTACTGTAATAGAGCATTTTTATTTACCGCAACAAACAGCCAACACGTAACGATCAATACAACGTATAAGACAAGTTGCAGTTAATTTGTTAATATTACGTGTTGCTTTCTTATAATATTGGTACTTAAATTTCAAAGGGGGCATTAAGTTGACGCAAGATAAAGTACCTAGTTGGATTAGATCCAACAACGAGATTATGGTCAAGAAGGATGGACGGTTCCAATTCGACAAAGATGAAGAATCTGTGAGAAGCTATTTCGTAGATCACGTAAACCAAGAAACTGTTTTCTTCCACGATCTAAAAGAGAAGCTCGACTTTTTAGTGGAAAACGATTACTACGAGGAAAGCATACTTTCAATGTATACGCAGGATGAGTTGGTTGATATCTACAACCTAGCCTATGAAAAGAAGTTTCGCTTCCCCTCTTTTATGAGTGCGTTCAAATTCTATAACGACTATGCTCTCAAGACTAATGACAAAAAGAAAATTTTAGAACGTTATGAGGACCGTGTCGTAATTGTCTCACTATTTTTTGCAGACGGTGACGCTGAAAAAGCAAAAGACTATGTCCGCTTAATGATCAACCAAGAATATCAACCTGCAACACCTACATTCCTCAATACCGGAAGAACAAGACGTGGTGAACTAGTCAGTTGCTTTTTATTAGAGGTTGGAGATTCACTTAACGATATCTCAAAAGCAATTGAAACAGCAATGCAACTGTCTAAGTTAGGTGGAGGTGTTTCCCTCAACCTATCGAAAGTAAGGGCAAAAGGTGAAGCAATTAAAGATGTGGAGAATGCGACAAAAGGCGTCGTCGGGGTAATGAAGCTTCTAGATAATGCCTTTAGGTATGCAGATCAGATGGGGCAACGTCAAGGTTCGGGTGCCGCTTACCTAAACATCTTCCATAGAGATATTAACGATTTCCTTGATACTAAGAAAATATCGGCCGATGAGGATGTACGTGTTAAGACTCTTTCCATTGGAGTTGTCATTCCAGACAAGTTCGTTGAATTGGCGAGAGAAGATAAAGAAACGTACGTATTCTATCCCCACACAGTCTATAAAGAGTATGGTCAACATATGGACGAGATGGACATGAGCGAGATGTACGAAAAACTTGTTGAAAACCCTAAGGTCAAAAAAGAGAAAATCAACCCTCGTAAATTATTAGAGAAACTTGCCATGCTTAGATATGAGTCGGGCTACCCTTACATCATGTTCCAAGATAATGTGAACAGAGAACACGCTAATAACCATATTTCTAAGGTCAAGTTTTCAAACCTGTGCTCGGAAGTATTACAAGCGTCCAATGTTTCTACTTACACGGACTACGACGAAGAAGACGAGATTGGTTTAGATATTTCTTGCAATTTAGGGTCGCTGAATATCCTCAACGTAATGGAGAGAAAGTCGATTAAATCAGCGGTAAGGTTAGCTACAGACGCACTAACAAAAGTAGCAACTTCTACAGACATCCGAAATGCACCAGCAGTCAGACGTGCAAATAAACTTATGAAATCTATCGGATTAGGGGCAATGAATCTTCACGGCTACCTGGCTAAAAACGGTATCCCTTATGAGAGTGAAGAAGCCAGGGACTTTGCCAATACCTTCTTCATGATGGTTAACTTCTACTCTATCCAAAGATCTTCCGAGATTGCAAGGGACGAAGGTGAGACCTACCATGGTTATGAGGGTTCGACCTACGCAACGGGCGAATACTTTAATAAATATCTTGAAAATGATTTCACTCCGAAGTCAGACAAGGTCAAAAAATTATTCGGCGGTATGGAAATTCCTACGAAGGGTGATTGGAAAGAGTTGAAGGATTTCGTCAGCCAGCACGGGATGTACCATAGCTATCGCCTATGTATTGCCCCTACCGGTTCAATCTCTTACGTACAATCTGCAACAGCTTCGGTTATGCCTATCATGGAGCGTATCGAAGAAAGAACTTACGGTAATTCAAAAACTTATTATCCAATGCCGGGACTGTCACCTAGCAACTGGTTCTTATATAAAGAAGCCTATGACATGGATATGTTTAAAGTGGTGGACATGATTGCCACTATCCAGCAGCATGTCGATCAGGGCATTAGCCTAACACTTTTCTTAAAAGATACGATGACAACACGTGACCTCAACAAAATTGACCTATACGCCCACCATAAGGGTATCAAGACAATTTACTATGCGCGGACAAAGGACACAACGCAAGAGGGGTGCTTATCATGCGTAGTTTAAGTGATATGGCATTTAAGACGTGCGGTCGGGATTTAGATTATAACCCGACGTACGTAATCATCAGCGAAAAAGGAACGTACTGCGATATCGCATGCGAAAATATAGAAGATATGGAGGACGAATAATTGACGAAGGCTAACGCAATCTACACGGCGGCTGATTGGTCTCGACACGAAGACGACTTTACCCAAATGTTCTATAACCAAAACGTAAAGCAATTTTGGTTGCCCGAAGAAATATCTTTAACCGGAGATCTGCTTACATGGAAATACCTCGGAAAGAATGAGCAGGACACCTACATGAAGGTATTAGCTGGACTCACTCTTTTAGATACAGAACAAGGTAATACAGGTATGCCACTAATCCAGGAGAACGTCGACGGACATCAACGTAAAGCTGTCCTGAATTTCATGGCTATGATGGAAAATGCAGTCCATGCTAAGTCTTACTCCAATATCTTCATGACTTTAGCGACAACCGAAGAAATTAATGATGTTTTCGAGTGGGTTAAAGATAACAAGTATTTGCAGAAAAAGGCTGAAATAATTGTGGGGATTTATACCAACATAAGGAAAGGTGATGAACTCTCCCTTTACAAAGCAATGGTTGCTTCCACCTATCTGGAAAGTTTCTTGTTCTATAGTGGATTTTACTATCCACTTTACTTCTATGGTCAGGGACGTCTCATGCAAGCGGGCGAGATCATAAACTTGATTATTCGGGATGAGGCCATCCACGGAGTATATGTAGGGCTTCTCGCTCAAGAGATATACAACAAGCAGGATGAAGAGACAAAAAAGGAACTAAATAAGTTTGCAAAAGATCTTCTGCTAACTCTTTATGAAAACGAATTAGAGTATACTGAGGATGTTTACGACAAGGTCGGCCTAACAAGTGACGTAAAGAAGTTTATCCGCTATAACGCAAATAAGGCTCTAATGAATTTAGGCTTTGACCCATACTTCGAAGAGGAGGAGATTAACCCAATTGTCCTCAACGGATTAAACACAAAAACCAAATCCCATGATTTCTTTTCAATGAAGGGTAACGGTTATAAGAAAGCAACAGTAGAGCCAGTTAAAGATGAAGATTTCTATTTCATTGACAAAAAAGAGCAGATTTAATTTCTGCTCTTTTTTCTTTTCGCAACTAACATACAAGGTAGTACGATCATTATTGTGTAAACCGAAACTAAGATTTGGAGTGAATAAAATGGTATTTTTCTCAAGTAGGCACCGGGTAAGTAAGCTATCATTTATATCAAAGTTATGGATGACTCCTGTTGCTTATACATTAAAGTTCTTAGCTGGAGGAGTCATGCATATGGCTGACAAATTTGATGAGAAGGTAACTTTAGCTATTGTCTCAAACACAACATTCAAGGGGGATATTTAATGAGCATGAACCGTAGTGAAGAAGATCTCTACATTTCGCAGATGGAGAGCTGGCTAACAGAGCAAGAAATGTTAGAAAAACAATTAGAGAGAGCGGTCACATACCATCAGGATCTATCTGACAACCATAAAAAAATTTCCGAACTAAATGAAATCCAGCTGAAAGCCCACATAGAGAGGATTGAAATAGCAAAGAACGAGTATTCGGAATGGCTAAAAGAGCATGGGAGTGATAAGAAATGAAAGTCGGATTGATCCACCATACGGAAGATTATCACAAGTTAGTTGAGATGGCGGCCCGAGAATGTTACCAGTCATATCACAAACTTGGTGAGGAATCTCATACTTTTATTAAAGGTATAATGGCAGCTGGCCACATATCAATCGCCAGCACAGGGAACATCGTATTCGGTATAGCTGGATTTACAGGTGTAGAAGAGTATATGAATGCTATGTCGGACCTCATGACCATGAAGGAAATTAATAACTACATCCGTTGGACTTCCCCCGATCCTAAGAAAAACCCCGATAGTAAGATTGGCGTAATCGTCTCAATGAACATGCTTACTTTCCTGGACATTAATAATCAGGCCAATGACTATGAACTAAACACTAACCTGTTTGAGTTATTCAAAAGACTTGTGAACCGTGTACCTGAAATGGGTTGGTTCATCAATGATAAGACAAAACTTGAACCTAAAGAAAATCAGTTCACTGCAAAAGGTGAGCCTCAGCTTTACAAACCTATCATCCTTACAGAAGATTATACAGCATTAAAAGAAAAAGGTCTCACAGATTATGAGCTAGACGTACACGCTACTGTGACGATGAACTTGAAGGTCGATAGAGCAACCGGCCTACAGATTTGGCGTCATGCAGATATGGCCGGAGGGACTGAACTATCTCAACGTTATGTCGACCGTACAAATGCAGAATACCGCAAAATGTTGGGATTCGGAAAAGGAATTTATCCTGAGAACCTGAAAGAAAAATTCACTGCTGCTACAGGACAATCAGATCGACTAGCTCAATTTGCTTATGACAATTTAGTGGAAGAAGTGTACTCAAACATCGAAGGGTCTATTTCCGATTATGCTGAATTGAGGGATAGACTTGTAAGTTTCGGTGTTCGTAAAAGCCGAGCAAAAGAGATAGCTCGTTCTATGTTACCTAACGCTATGACTACCAAAATAATCAACTGCCGGCCATTACGTCAATGGAAACACTTCCTAAACCTAAGAGACACTAACCATGCACAGAAAGAAATAAGAGCGGACGCTCAGGCAATAAAAATAGCATTCGAGGAAGCCGGTATAGCGTACAATTAAACCTAAAAAGCACCCATGACGGGTGCCAAGTTGCCCCTGTAAGGGGCAATTAATTTTTCATTGTTTTGTGGAAGGTTATTCCCTGTTCCTCAGTATACTGATGATTTCATTATTTTGATCAATCTTCTTAAAAGAATTTCTCCTAATCGTCATTAAATATTTCACTACCCACCAAACAACGCTAATCCCTATAAACAAAAAGATAAAAGGTATAATAGTTGTGACCCAAGTCAGAAACATTTCCACTTTAGTTCCCCCTTTTTATAAATCGCTAATGCCCGCCAATAAACCTATAAGACTCAAAACAATTGTTATAGCAAGGAAAGCCCAGACTAACGCAGCGAATGGCGTATTGATTCCCATACCTTCTTTCCATTTGGATATTCGACTTGTTCTGAACTTTCCTAGTTGAATACATAAGATTACATTTAATACTACTGATATTACAAGGGCTGTTGCTAAATACAAGTTCAAACCCATCAACCTTTCTTTTTAAGCTTTCCCCTAGTGTAACCTATAAGCTGTTGTAGATTTCAAGTGTCATTGTACATATTTTTTTGTAGGGATAAATATAGTAATGTATGTATTTATTTGTATATTTGTGTTAATATGGTATTGTTTCGAAAAAGTTTGATAGGAGGAGTAGCATGAAAAAGTTTGTGACAGTCGTTATTGCCACGGTGTTAGCTCTCGTTTTGTCAACAACATTTGAAAACACATCAAAGGCTGCGGAAATGCCGCAGCAACCGGTTTTACCTGAGAAAGAAGTCGCATTTGATATGGATTCGACGAAACCTCAGGAGCAAAAAATTTATGACGATAATGGAAAGTATGTTGGAACTATGGGGATTATTCCAGAAAAAACTGAGGATGAATTCAGCACTATGGGTACATACCCTGTCCCAGTTGGTACAACAACCTTTAAAATCTACTGGAATACTGGAGTAGTAAACCTAAGCTACCGTATCAAAGTCAATAGACCAAAACCAAAGAAAGTAATTTCCTACAGTAAAATCACAAAGGCGTGGGATGAATGGCATTTCGTAGCGCCGCCATTTACTGTTCAAGATGACGAATTGAAGATTACGAGGGCGCAAGAAACTTCGAAAGCGTCGGCTTCTGCACGATATAGACTGAAATATGGTGTGCTCGGTCAAGGTTCTATTCACTATGATTTGAAATCAAGAGTAAGTAAGCATTATTTGTATACCTCTGTTTCTAGTTTCGGATAAAAAATAAAGGGCCTTACATAGGCCCTCAGCACCCTTCGTGGGTGCTTTTTTATTTAAGTACGTAATAATCAATCTGTTCTTTTAATTCGTTCTCACCTACAGCAGAGAAATAAATAGGCTCGATGGCGTTATTGGGGATGAATTCACAAATAAAGGCCGGAAGGTCTCCTTCCCCTGGCTCATGTAAATCAATATTGAAAATCCCTTGGTCTAGACTGAATGTCAGACCCTTAAAGTCAGATTTATCCCCTATCATCCCATCAATAAGGGTAAAAAGGTTATCGAAATTCATTTTTTAATTCCTCCTAACAACAATGTGCCTACATTATAAGGACAAAGCAGCAAGGAATAACGGCAATAAAAAAGAGAGGTATTATCACCTCTCCAGTTGTATCCAGTGCATATCTGTATTAAATTTAGCATTCCATTTATTTTCATAACCTTCTTGAAAGAATACAGTCTTTATTCCCGCCTGGGCGAGAGATCTAGTACAGTGTTCACATGGCTCATGGGTAACATAGGCACAAGCACCCTCAGTTACAACACCTCTCCTGGCACAATCCAGGATGGCATTTTGTTCGGCATGGACCGTCCTTATACATCTCCCTTCATCGTTAAGGAGATGACCCACTTCATCGCAATGCGGGTGGCCGCTAATGCTGCCATTAAAACCGGTGGAAATTACCCTCTTATCTTTTACCAACACACAGCCGACATGTAGTCTATCGCAGGTAGCCATGGTGCTCGCCTGGATCGCTAAGTCCATAAAGTATTTATTCCAATCCCTCAATTCAGTAAACCTCCCCGAATGTATGTAAAACACGCCTTGCCGAAAAATTTTTTCTCTGCTAATCAGCAAGGCGCTACCTAATCAAAACCTAATTACAACTCCCGGGGACATGACATAATATATTTCCAACTAGTGGTGTTAATCGCACCTTCCTCATTGATTTTCACAACCACTTTAGTAGGGTTATACGCCGGGTCGTAATAAAAAATCAGGTCCCCTTTATTAGAGACTTTACCTTTTGTCGAAGCTATTGGAGTGTCCTCTTTTCCGCTCCAATAAATAGACATCGAGTCAGGTTGATCATAAAAGTCGTAAGTTACTACCACAGTACCTACTTGATTAGGTAATGTGTGGTAAATAACTTGACTACTATCACCTAACCCATCGATAGTGTTGTTCGAAACTAGTAAATTGCAGCCGAACGGAGCTGCGGGAGTCCCTTCACCGCTAGGTACAGGTTGCACACCGTCTAAAACATGCATATCGCTGATATCTGCCTCAATTGCACAAAATAATGATCCATCGTCATAAAAGAACATAATCAAGTAGTCTTTAGCACTTTTAGGGTCTACAGATAAACCTGAATACCTCTCGTCTGGTGGATAAATTATCCCAGTTAGTGAGGAATAAACTCCATTTAGGGGTTTAGCTTTCTTTCCGATGTTAGGGTCAGGATGAGGACCAGGTAGCGGAGCAGCTTCAACACTTATGCGACTAATGGTCTCCTCAGTCAATGCTGGCATAGTCATAAACAATTCACCTCCTGACTGTCTAGTAAAGTTACCGTGCGTAATTCTCTCGATGAGAGGTTCTGCCGAATAGAGGATCTAGACTTCAACAGCATAAAGCTCGGTTAAATCCTCATCTAATACTGAACGGTCAACAGCAATAACCCGGCCTTCCCCGACCTCGATATGAATATCTTCCTTGGAGATATCCTTTAGACCACCTTCAAAAGCTCCGTGCTCACATACAATGAGGATCGCTTGACCTATTAAGTCACCTAACTCAGCGAGTGGACGTGGATCATAGTTTTTCTCCATATTAATCTCCTCCTAAGTAGACACTTTTTTTAATGGCCCGTAAGCCTCTCTTTCCCAAAATCTCTGAATCACCTCTCTTTTGATAATATAAGTAACCAATGTAGTAATCGCTTTAAACCTTGGTAGAATTGCGATTTCCCCGGTGTACGCACACTAAGTATTCACAAAAAATCTCTCAGGAATTTTTTAGCAACCTCTCCCCTATTAGATTTAAAGCTCCATGTATCAGAACCCCCCTCCCAATAAAGAAGACCACCACATAGGCAGCCCTGATGACCTTATTCTCCCCAGCACTTACGCCATAAGCAGCCAGTCCATGTACGCACAGAAACATTCGAAAAAATTTCTCGCAGATCTTACGAACCATACCGGCGCTCAGCGGTGAAAATGCGATTCATTCGGCACCGGGTAGGGGTTTATTCCCCTTCCGACTTATCATAATAATTAATTATGTTAAGTCAAACAGTATAAAAAGGCGTGTATTTCCCCTCAATATGCGATCAATTGACCACATCCAACCAACCAAAAGAAATAAAGTGGGTGACAGCCCATGATATGCGATTTTATTTGTACCCTAGTTCCGCTGCACAACGTCACCGACTTTAAAATTATTTATTATTGTCCCTTTTCTGCGGTGTTTATTGTCCTTCGCTTTTCTTGTTCCGTATTTGTACGCAATGTTTTATTTTTATCGGAGCAAAGAGGGACGGCGAACGTATATAAAATTCATCAGATAATAAAGGTATCTAACCATATCGAATACAATAAAAAGGGCTTGTTATGTCTGCACTTGTATTGTTTTGGTGTATGTGTTTATTCTTCTTATTTATAGGACATCTATTTTAAAGTGCTTTATATTCGTTTTAAGGGGTCTTAAAGTGTATAGGTGTATTTGTATGAGGTTGTTTATATCTCTTTGTATGGGGTTTATTTATGGGGTTATTCGTATATGTCTATAGGGTTCTTTGTGTATTGTTCTCCTATACTACTATTACTATCTCTTATACTATTAGTGTTATTGTGAGTCCAGGAGGAGACAGCCCGCCGGATAAGGTAAGAAGGCAAAATAAAAAGCCCCTGGAGGGCTTCAATCAAACATTATTGTAAAACCTGCATTGTATTCCTGTAAATAATATCCGTGTCCTTCTACGTACTCTATAAAGTCCGTTAGTTCGTGTATTACCTTCCTTGCTTGAGCTAATACACTTATAGGGGCGTCTGTCATGTAGTATGTGACACTCCCGCCCGAACTGATAGGGAATATAAAACCATCATTTATAGTATCCATGTTTGTCTCCTCTTTCCTTTGTTTATTCCTCACTATGCCACTTTAAGCCCCTAGCCTTATAGAGAGGTTTCCAATGTTGCTCATAAAAATCATAGCCCGCCCCGTCAATTCCAAAGAATATGCCTAGTTCCTCTGATTCATAAACCCAGATACCACAGTCAGCCACAACATCAATATTGTTTCTTATCCAATCATTGTCAAGACTGTCCCCGAACGTCCACATAGTACCCCACATAGGAAGCCCATACTTATCGTATATATCATCATTGTTACAATGTTGGCAATATGGTTCACCGTCTTCATTTTTTACAATATCCTCACTTTCACAATGCCCGCATACTTTATTTGTGGTAAGTATTTCAACCTCATCTATAAAGTTTGGGTAAGCTTTTTCTATAAGTTGTAACGGGAGCGCATTAAATTCCCAAACCCATTTTTTAACCGCTTGGTCTAATGTTAATTTATTCATGTTGTTTACCATCCTTTATCATTTGTTTTCTTTATCTACTGAAGGTATCGGGGCTATTAAAGCCCCAATACTTTTTCATCTATCCGAATTAGTATAAAGTCTCCGTAATGGGTGTACCCTTCGTCATATGGTTCTAATTCTTTTCCATCGTCAATAGTTACGTAAGTATCTACAGAAGCATAAACAAATGTTTCATACTCACCGCTACCGCCACAAACTGGGCAATTTATGTCTATGTTCCTTCCTCTATTGTTTTCCACTGTATACTCACCACTACCACCACAAGCCGGACACTCACAATTTACAAGCTCTTCAAAATCATTACATAAATGTATTTCGTCCTCTTCTTCTAGTAAAAACTGTCCGTTTGTTCTTTCTTTGTGGTTTGTTGTGCCTTCACTCATTTGGCGCAAACTAAAAATATTATATGAATTTAATAGACTTAATGCCTTGTCTAGTTCGTCTTTAGTTTCATTATTCCCATAAAGTTGTGAACCTATTAAAAATTTTTTTCCGTTTACGTTTATAAGTCTGCACATTGTGCGGGCTAACATTTTTTCCTCTGTGTCCTCCACGTCCTCCATATTCTCGTGGAGAAAGGCTATAAATAACTTGTTATCATACAAGCTAGGTAGCAAATCGAGACATTCTTCATATTCGTTTCGAGGGTCTTGGCATGATGTTCCGCTCATACTATGCCAGTCACCTGAACTATAGAAAGCCATCCCTGTAATATGTTGAACCCTATCGGATACCGTTAAATAAAGGCACTTTTCTGTTTTAATTTGTTGACTATAATAGTCTAGAGTGTACTGGGAAAACCCTTGTTTCCTTAAAAATTTATTTAGCTTTACGTGTCTTTTTCCGTCCATCTTGTAACCTGTTTTCCATTCCTCGTAACTAATAGAAAAGTTTATAGGCTTATCCATTAAAACAATATCGTCCACCAGAATTTTCAAGAAGTCCCCGTAATCCTCCGTACGTTCTATAGTTACGGGGTAAGTACCGATAAAATCATTTTCAACTCTGTCACTGTAATAAATTTCACTATTTGCATATTGGGCGGTAACGTCCCCACTCTCCAAAATTTCATCAGCTTCCGAATAGTCTTGTTCAACAGTTAAAGGGATTCTTTTTCCTACGACTGCACGGTTAACCTTTTCGCCTGAAAATATAGAATTGAATATACTTAATTTAATTGAATACCTTAACGCATTTTTTCTATGGTGTGTGATGTTCAAGTTGTCCCGCTCGTAGTAGTAGAGTAAATTGTCTCTATCCGAGCCGTTGAAAATCCCTAAACGTTTGTACTCTTTGATACGGTGTAGAACATCCCTTTTGTGAGATAGTATGGTACGGTACATCGATTTTGAATTTTGCAATGATTGTTCCCAGTCTAAAATAGATACGATACTCATTTTTCTTACCTCTTTTTCTTTTATTTTGGTCTAGCACTGTAGGGGTACAAAACCCGTGCGGGAAAACTAGTAAATACGTTTTTCGTCTTGCTCTGTCATCTACTATAAACCCATAGAATAGTATTGTCAATACTATTTTTATATGGTGTTATGATTTATTTTTCCTTCTATATAAGGGTAAAAAAAAAGACGCTCAGCGATTTGCCGAACGTCTACAGTTATCCACAGGGTTGTGGATAACCTTGACACCTGTGGATAAATATGCTATAATTTATGTATGGTTGTGGATAACTAATTAAAGTCTTTAAGATATAGATTATTAGTTTTAAGGATCATATCCTTCCTCCACTAACCATGACAACAGCTTGAATTTCATGATCCTGACTGTTGCAGCAATTCTTACACATACCCTATTAGGCGGGCCGTTTAGGTTACCACAAAAAATTCAGGAGATACCTATTAGGCGGGTCAAATAGCCCGCCAATAGGTGACCGCTAATATCTTTCATGTCTTTGGGTAGGAAGGTAAGACGCCACTCTGATGAGCGAATGGTGCAGTAATGACCTAATAATTACTCACCTGTAATCTATTATAATAGAATTACCTTACCACTTAAAGATAAAGTTACCGGACGGCTACCAAGGAGGAATTAAAATGACTAATAGTTTTATTTGTTTATTCAAGGATCAAAAGGGCATTTATTTTTATAACAACCATAAGGTTACAAGTAACGAAGAATGCGAAGCCGGGATTGCAGATTTGTTTGTACCTCAAAATTCACTGCCTTGGGTAGGCCTATCCAATCTACTGAACAAACTCGGCCACCAAATTGATAGTTTAACTTTTGTAGTGTTTGAAAGAGGCAAAGACATTAACGCTATCAACGAATTCATCCATATCTATGCTGACGATATCGAGTGAGTTTAGATTAGTATTTAAAATACCATTATTATATATTAATATACGGACAACAATCAAATCGGAGGTAATTAAATGAGTTCGACAACAGTCTTTAATCGTCTTCAATCACTTTTCCCTCAGGGTCTTCTTTTAGATACTGGCGGAAATTGCTTTAACTTATTCATGGAATTCCCCTCAAAGGATGGAAGTCTGGCTGGGGTATTAATTTGGGAAGAAGCAGTCATTGTCTACAGTAATGATAGCAAATATCTTTCGAAAGAGGATTATCACCGATTAAATGAATCACTAATGGCTGAGGATGAGGACGAAACTTTCAAAAAACACGAACAGGTTATCCTCACATCTAATGACATCTCCTGGGACGACGATGACAACGAAGTTATCGAACCTCTCCCTAATGATGTATTTGATCGTAAAACAATGTTAGCTATAGGTGAATCATGGAGAAAATTTAACACAGGTTTATCCAAAGTGCTGAGAGGCCATTAGGCCTCTCCCTCTCCTCACCGCCAAGTGGGAGGATTTTTTTTTGTTCACTAAATAGTATTTAAAATACCATTTATAAAAACTATTTAAAAACTTCGCAACTATCTCAGAAGTTGCCACGATCATTAGAGTGATCGAAGGATAAACTGAGAGGGGAAATTTAAACATGATACTTACTAATAATCTTATGGAACAGTCAATGGAAGAAGCAATCAAAATCCTTAATAAATCCAGACTAATCCGTGAAGCGGGTGTTGACTCATCTCTTTATGTAGAGCGGGAGCAGTATCTTAAAGACCTGCTAGGAGAGGAAGGGTATATCTCTTTTCATCCCAACGTCGAAAAAGATTTGACAGCAGACTTTCAAAAACAAGCACAGCCATTGGTTTCACAAAAACATGATATTTACTTGAATGAACACCGTTATGAAGAAGAAAGAAGAGCTTATAACGATTATTCGATAGCAAGTAAATTGTTGGATGATGTAACGAACGAACATCTTTTAAACAACACTATTCCAGGAGAGGTAACTACGTTCATCAAAAGAAGGGATATAAAAGGCCTGTCTTCTCCAAAACTTTCAAAGTTACTCGTAAAGATTTTTGGCGAAACTAGTGAAGTTGTCAAGTGGTATACAAATAAATGCCCTAAAAAACTAGAGAAAGGTGTAATCAAAAACTATAAAGTTCACCTTTCGATCTTACCGCACCATATTGCAGGTATGTCTTACTATGCGCCCTATAACTGGGGTGGCGAGAAATGGGTTACCGGCTGGCGCAACACATCTTGCATGGACACATCTAGAAACGGTTCAGGTGACTGCATTAACCAGTTACCGCCTAACTTGCTCGATTCCACCCTTGCTGTTGCGTACCTTACTACGTCTGAAAATGATGAACTATTTTCTCCTCGTTATGAGGCAAGACTTCTTGTGCGTGTTATTAAAGTAACAGATAATGATTACTTACTGGTCGGGTTCCGCCCCTTCTATACGAATAATACAACTAAAAACTATTTAATCGAAGGTCTTAAAGCCAAGTTCGATAACTTCGTCCAATGCGACGACCTTAGAAGTGAATATTCTGATTTGTACGGGTCTCATATGTCTTCTTTCTCAATGTACACTGAGGTGGGGTGGTCTCATACAGGTATCAAGGTTAGTTGCGATGATTGTGACGGAGACGGTACTGATTGGGACGATGAAGAATGCAGTACGTGTGAGGGAACAGGCTACGTCTCAAGTTACGACGACGACCCTTTCTATCCTTACGTAGATGATCCTGAATTCCTTGAATTCTTCGAAGATCGTGTAGAGATATCGTTACCAAAAGAGTACCTGATAGCTAAAGGTTATATGGAAGCACCTAAGAAAGAGGTGTCACCCTCGACAGCAAGTCTCGCTAGCTGAGGAACCATACAGCCTTCAAGGGACAAGGACATTTAGGTTCAATGCCTCAAGACCTAACCCTCCATCAGGCCCAAGACTTGTATCAGTAGATTTCTCAGAATTGGAGAGATCGATATTCCAAGGGTTACGAAACCCACAAATATAACAATAAAATAGTATTTACAATACTATTATTATATGGTATAATTAATATAGTTGATAAGATAACGTTTAAGGGGACATGCTCAATGAAAAAAATGAAAAAACAACTAGTTAAACTATTAAACATCCAGGCCCCATCGGGAGAAGAGCACAAAGTTGTAAAGTACGTGAAACCAATCTTGCAAAGTCTCTGCGATAAAGTTTGGTTAGATGACTATAAAAACCTCCTTGCTGAGAAGAAAGTAGGCTCAGGCAAAGGCGCAACAATCATCCTATCAGCACACATGGACAGTGTCAGCAACATAATTAAAGACCGGGTTGTTTATGAATCAAACGGAACTTTTTACTCCACTAAAGGTATTCTCGGGGCCGACGATAGAGCCGGGATTGCAATTTTATTGGCCGTACTTAGAAACGTGGAAAAAACAGCTTTTGAAGGGACCATCAAAGTTGCTTTCTCTCGTGAAGAGGAGATTGGTTGCGTAGGGTCTCAAAAAATTGATCCTGAATGGATTAAAGGTTCTGATTTGGCTATTGTAGTGGATCGCAGAGGGAACAACGATATTGTAGTAGGCAACTACAGTCAGGCTTTCTGTTCAAACGAAGTGGGAAAATTCTTCGAAGACTGTTCCGCCCTCCAGGATATGAATTGGCAAGCAACCGAAGGCGGGATCTCAGACGCTTGTACATTCGCCGAGTTAAATGTGAATGCTGTGAATCTCTCAGCCGGCTACCAAAATGAACACACAGAAAAAGAGTACGTAGTGTACAAGGACATGCAGAAGACCGTTAAACTGATCCTTCAAGTCCTGGCGTCAGTTAACGATTTCGCTGGAGGTTTCGGAGATGTGCCGCTCAGTAACAATTGGGTAGAAGGTTATGATGGTATGGCGTATTACAATGATTGGAATGACTACGCCGACGATTACGAAGACCTATGGGAAGGAAGAGACCAATACGGAACGGTTTCCTCTTCTATAGTTGATGGAAACGTCTGTATTACTCAACGTGTAGGTGAGGCGTTAGATGAAGTGTACATTTCCACAGCTACGTTTGAAAAAATCATAAGAGCCTACGAAAGAAACAAGGTAGCTAATTCGTACACCTCTTACCTCACAGATAATACCCTCCCTTCTGCTGGTGGACTAAGCGAAGCGGAGAAAGTAGTAATCGAAAAGCACGGTAAGATAGGAACTTTTTGATCCCTAACACTTCCGCTGCAACAGTAGTCTGAATATTCTTTCTAATGGACTGAGCTGTGTTGTCCTATCTGTTATGGTTTTGCTTTTGAACCTCTTATTAGGCGCTCCTATGGATGTGCAACAAAAAACCTACCCAAAGTACCCAAACAAGATGGTATCCCTGACAAGCGAACGCAGTAAGCGTCAGGGATACGGCGGGTTTTAGTATTATAAATACTACTTTAGTGTGGAGGAATGTTGATTTGAAGCAAGGTATCTTATCGTTTAAAGGAACAGTAAGAGAGTTTCAAGTATTTTTAAAAGGTTTACGTAAGGATTTATCGGAAGGTATTGAATACGATCTACCGCCTACAAAGAAAGTGACCATAAAGACCTCATAACAACATTCCCAATATTATATCAAATAGACCTTGTTTAAATTCAAATTTGGAGTTGGTAGCTATGCTTAAAAATAACGATCAAAACACAGAGGTAACCTACTTACCTAACGGCTGGGTCCATCTAGAACACATAGACGCTTATTGGGTATACTTAAAGACCTTCATACACGAAGGACAACCCCTGACAATATACATGGATGACTTCTCCGTCGAGCCTATCTCAGTAAAGGCGTATCACTTGGATGACCTAGTTATTGACGAAGATTGGGCAAACCTGCATGAAAATACAATCCTTAGCTGTGATACAATGGACGTAGAATTTTTCAAACCCCACTTACCTGCACATATCTATAAAGAACTTAAAAAAGCTCATGACGAGTTCTTCGAAGATTGAGGGGGTGGTGTTTGTGAAATTAAATCAAATAGAATTACTGACAAAGAATCTAATGGAGAAATTATTCGTACCCACTCTTCACAGTATACTTCAAAAGGCTAACCCACAAGCTTATAAAAAATGGGGCGGTAATGCATGTCGTCAAACAGCTATCTTCGGGGCCGCCATACTTCGGTACCTACTGCCTGAGTATACCTGGACGGTTTGGGACGGTGATTTCTCCGACATCGTTAACGGGAAGAAAGTTAAATATAACCACGCTTGGATACACGGAGTTAATAAGAAGGAACGTAAAGGGTTATTGATTGACCTTAGTCGTCTATACCATGAACGTCTCTTCCTCCCTGTTACGAAAAACAAGTACCCTAAGAAACACCCTTCATATCAACACATGAGACTTATCCGTAAAAAACCAATGGACATTGAAGAATGCCTAAATGATATTGAATACTATACCGGAAAACCAGGCCACGAATTGCTGAGTATTATCCTAACTGAGATGGATAAGAAACAGGCAATGGGGTTGATGGACTAGGTCGTGTTAATGAAGACATTTAGCAGCGAATAAAAATTGAGGTAGAGAGGATGAGCAAACCTATGCGCTCAAAGCTTAAACGAGATACAAAGGTCGACATCTTGGTAACTAACGAACCACCTTACAAAATCATAAATAAAGAAGGCGACCTTGTGGGGTACACTCTACAAGACAACGTCGGCGTTTACTTACATAATGTCAATTTCAAGTTAATTGGCGGCCTCCCTACCTTGGAAGGCCGTTACAAGGGAATTATTGAAGTAGAGCGTTTGAACATCAGTGACGGGACCGGTGTAATGTTCGACCCAGTTAATCAGATTTTTACAGACGGGGAGAATGAAATTAAGGCCGCTCGCATGGTGCAGGTATACAACGGAATAATAAAGGTGGTAATAAAGTGAGTGAAATGTCTTTTGTTGATATTCAAAAATCTAGAGTGAATCTGCTGACTGAAACACTTGACAAAAAGGTAGAAGGCCTTGTGCAAGACTTAGTACGTGTTAGGAAATATATCGCTGACGGTGCATTGGATAGAATCAACTCATCAGGCGAGATTCAAGGTAGAGGACAGCAAGTCGACCTGCTATGCAATCAAATAAGGACCATCCTTTCAACAGTAGAAGAGTTTGAGGCTTACCAAGCTACTTACAGGAAAGAGTTAATTAAAACCGAGGGCTGACTGCCCTTCTTTTTTTTGCCGTAAGGAGATCAAAATCAGATCTCCCTTACTTTGTAGTATTTACAGTACCTATTAAAGTATGTTAAAACATATAAAGATGGTTACAAGTCACCTATTGACGATAGGAGGTCAACTTACATGCCCAAAATAAAAAAATACAGCTATAGAACTGAAAATAAATTAAAACACTTCATCTCTATCAGAAAAGCCGAAAAAGCACTGGAGACCGGTAGACAGGTTAAGATTGCAGACGTCGAAAATGAGTTGGCTGAATACTGCGAGGTATCTCTTGATACGATTAGACTAATCAAAAGAAACGTGAACCAGCCATCCCTCGAAGTAGCCATGAAAATAGCCGAATACTTAAACTTACCTGTCGAAGAGATATTTGAACTAAAAGACAATGAATGATCGATCTTTAGGAGAAGGCCCGCCCTTCTCCTTTAATCTTTCACAAATAATAGTATTTACAATACTATTATCATATGGTATAATAAAATTATCAGTTAGGGTCGCAACTAATCTCGGTCCCATAACGATAATTACTCTGGTAAAAGACCATAATTTAAGAGGTGCAAAAAAGTTATGACAAAAGATCAAATTTCAACAATGTCTGTTTACTACACTGAGAAGTACGGAACACCTACAAGCCCTAGTGACGCCATCAGTAAACTAGTTGCCATGTATAGAGACCTTTTTGATGAAATTCCAAAACAGGAAGTTAAGGAAGGTATAGCAGAATATTACAGAATTCTGTGTAGTCGTGAGTTGGACGCTTATATTTGGATCGCTGAGTGTCTTCATGTAACCGCCAAAAAAGAGAAACAAAAGCGTACCTTTGCTTATTGCGTAGGTATGTTACGCTCTTGGATGAAGAACGGGTTCGGACACCTCCCCAATCAGGAAGAAGACGAGTTGGTTGACTATTTCCAAGAGGTTACTGGTTTCGAAGTCAAGCACCAGGCTCGCAGTGTAATTCAAAATCTCATGGGTAAGTATGGAATCATCAAAGTAACTAGGATGATAGGCAACTTAGAAAATGCAAGTGATTTGGGACTTGTTTTGATGTTGCATTTAAAAGAGCTAATGGATAATGAATACAGTACAGACGTTTTAAGTGAGTCGGACAAAGCAAACAGCTCTATGTAAATATTCGATTATCTGATTCAACCTACAGACTAACTTTCGTTGGAGGATACAGAATGACATTAGAAGGTGAAGTATTCGGCATAGCCGGCAAAGGAAGACTAAGTGTGGTCAATGCTGGCGGTTCCGTGCTCGCTCTAGAAGGTGACATTAAAGACTTAAAAGGAAATGACATCCTTGTTATCGTCAGCCAAGAAGGAGATGTAATCGCTACCCAAAAGAACCCCTACCACAGAGAATTTTATTACGATTACATAAGTTCTAGTGTATATAACGATAGACAAATCGGCGAACAATATTATTGGGGTTATGAATACGACCTTCAAGTATTATTAGGTTATTATAGCAAAAAAGAATTTATATTTAACGAAACAGCCATAAAGCTGTTTGGCGAGACTGTACTCGAAGAACTAAACGAAGCTGTAATTGACTTTGTTAGGTCGGTTAGTCTCGAATAGCTATAGGAGGAAGTCAAATTGGTTAGAAAAGAATACCCATTCAAATTATCAAACAAATTAGGGCATTATCTAAGAATCAAACAAGCACAGTTGACAATCGAAAGAGACAAGCCCGTTACCCTGCAAGAGGTGCATAAAGAAATGGCTGACTACATAGGTGTTGCCCGTAGCGCTATGGCTTTTATCAAGTCAGAAAACTACAATCCATCTCTGATTGTTGCCATGGCAATTGCTGAATACCTTGGAGTAGCTGTTGAAGATATATTCCAAATTGAGCGTAAAAAAGAGGACACTGAATAATGAAGCACGTTGCTAGTCGCCTTGTCAGGTACGCTGACAAAAATAAAGTCATACATGCTGACGAAATATTAGATGTCGCTCTTCGCCGTCTAGCAACGGACAAGACAATCAACCATAAGATACGATCTGCATTGTCTGACATCGACCCTCAACTGGAATTACTGGTGCCTAGACAGGTAGATAATCCTGAGAAGCAGTTCAAAAGATCTTTACAGAGGAAGTTTGGACTTAGGATTAATCTTTCAATCTTAAAAGAAGACTACCCGAGCAGGTATAGGAAATTGCAAACTTACGGCCCACCTTCTGAGGTCCTCCTTCGTTGGGGACTTGACTATACCTATAGCAGCACCATTTCTCCAAACCATTTCAAGGAGCTATTAGGCGCACTTTATGAGGGACAGCAAAAAATTTCAGGGCTGTATAAGCGTGATAAAAAACTTTATATGGCTATTTCCCACCAGGCAAAAAAAGGAGGGTTATCTTTCAAAGACTATATTGAAACACTTGGATACCATTACGAATAAGTCGTTGCAATAATTTCAATATTTTTCACAGAAAATTACTTGTAGAGAGATTTAGATGATGGTTTTTGTTAAAGGCGATCGAGTGGAACACAAAAATAGAGGAAAGGGCGTGTTTTTGTCCTATGGAACATTTGAGAATGAATCAGTGATCATGTTTGATGTAGATAGTAATGCAGAAGGCGATATACTAACAGTCACAACAAGCTTACAACAAGCTTATTAAAAAAGTTAGATAGTGATAAGACCTAAAAATCGCAACTCAGCTCAGCTTAAAAGCGACCATTTACTGTAGGTGAGGTGATTATATGATCGAGGTATCTAAATTTACAAACCAGGATCAAGACTATTTAAAAATAAAGTTGAGAAAGTTAGACCCCGAAATCGTAAACATAATTATGTCGATAGATGGTTGGGGCAAAGCTCAGGAGCCTATGTGTTACGGCCTCCCCTACTCCGCTTTAGGTGAGTTTTTTCAGAAGACTAAGGATTACATGGTTGTTTGGAAAAGTCATGCAGATAGCATGGGTACACTAGCTAGAGGTATTGACACAAGAGATATACCTACCGAGTTCATAGTCGACTATGAACCAAAATTGCCTCTCAGAGAACATCAGATCGTAACCTTTAATCTTATGTTACAACGGGATTTTCTTTTAATCTCGGATCAAGAAGGTGTAGGAAAAACACCGCCTATACTTTGCCAACATGACGCAAAAATTCAAAACGGTATTGCTAAGTGGGGTTTGTATGTAACTAAAGCCGGCCTCATCTACGATGTGAAAAACCAGGCAGAAAAGTTTACGCACTTAAATGTCGTGACAATTGAAGGTTCGGCAAAACAGAGAATCAAAAAGTATGAGTTATTAGAAAGAGATGATAGCGTCGGACTAGTTGTGGTTTCTTACGAGACGTTCCGCACAGACATCCAACACTTCACCTCCATCAATAAAGCTAAGCCTTTTGACATTATGTATATCGACGAATGTCACAAAATTAAGAATGTTAACTCCTCTTTAGGTAAACTCATACACAGAATAGGCCCCAAACAAAGATACGCAATAACTGCCAGCCCTGTTATAAATGAAATCATAGATATGTATAACATGCTTTATTGGATGGGGGCTATTCAGTACAACTACTTCCGCTTCCGAAATAAATTCTGTGAGTTGGACGGTTGGGGTAATGTGGCTAGATATAAAAATCTTTGGGAAATTAAAACGATCCTGCAATCGAACATGTTAAGGCGTTTAAAGACAGATGTACTTAAAGACCTCCCTCCTGTTGTCTCTAAACCTATCTATGTTGAGATGACTTCCCCACAAAGAAAGCTATATAAAGCTATCGAAAAAGGTGATTATGAGGGTATTGACTTTGAGGATATGTTCTTTGAAGACGTGCCGTCTGAATTAGCCAAGCACGCTCGGTTAGCTCAGGTTGCAGAATCAGCTGAAATTGTTGGCGGAGATTCAGGCAAAAAAGGTAGCGGTAAACTTGTGGAGCTGGAAAATCTTCTTGAAGAAATTACAGATCGTGGAGAGAAAGCTATAGTGTTTACAAGATCTAAACGGATGACTCACGTAATGGTGGATTACTTCTCTCAATATAACCCCTCCTATATCACCGGGGATGTCGATACCCAGGCTAAAGGCAATCAGGATGTATCAGAGAGACAAATGATGGTCGATAAATTTCAAGAAGATGACTCCTGTAAAGTAATTATCTGCACTGAATCTGCAAGCCGGGAAGGCTGGACTGGTACCAAGGCCAACAATGTCATTTTCACTAGCAAGCCTTGGTCTCCAAGCTACATTTCTCAATGTATTGGTAGGGCCTGGAGGTTCGGGCAAACCGGAGGAGCTACAGGGTCAATTAACGTCTACTCCCTCATTAGCCGGGGCACTATCGACGAAAGAATCGAAAAGCTCCTAGAGGAAAAGCAGTTTGTTATTGATAGCACAGTAGAACAACCGTTAGGAACACAGAAAATCCTTAGTGTTCTTGATGGTGCCTCCGCTTAGGCGGGCGATCCACTTCACCAAAAGGCCTTTAGGCGGCCGTATCAACTCACCACAGGGCTAACTCCCCTTTCACTCGGAGGTACACTATGAAACTGAATACAGAACAACAGAGTTATAACGGTATCCCGCTGCGACTGATTAAGCGTAATTACAAACAGTATAAAGCGAAGCGATTTTTAATTAATGGCACTAACCAAAACGTATGGATACCTAACAAACACCTTGAACAGGATGGGACCATAAAGAAAGGTGAAAACCTAGATTACATTTTTAGAAAGTCCCATAGAAAACTAGAAATTGCAAGTGTGCCTAACGTCAGGCGGTCCAATCAAAATAACTAAACAGAATTTACTTTAGGGAGAGATTACTATGAGTAAGTATGCGGTAGCTGTCGATAGATTTCAGAAAGACCTTGAAGTTGTAATTGTCAATGCCCCCCATGAAATAACTGCTATGGTCGAAGCTGTTGGAGAACTTGATCTATGGGGTATCGAAGATAAGATGAAACCACCATTCAAGACAGTTGACGACGGTATAGATTTCTATCTTCAAGGCGATTTGGCTATTTCAAGACCCGTGAAAATATAACCTATTTGATTGCACCGTTAAGCTCGAAAGAAGGAGGACCATTATGACTAAAGTAGATTTACACCAACCCAACTTAAAGTGGCTAGAGGAGAGAACCATTCTTCTATCACCTACAGGTAGTCATGCTTACGGGACAAATACCGATTCTTCTGACAGAGATTTCAAAGGGATCTGTGTCCCACCTATTGAGTATTATTTCGGCTTAGAGTCATTCAACGAGTACAACAATACCGGAGGAAAGAATTTCAAAAACACAAAAGATGATGTAGATATCAGTATTATACACATTAACAAATTTGTTAGAGACGCCATGCAAGGTGTCCCTAACAACATTGAAATTCTTTTTATTGACCGTGAGGATTATATTAAGATGTCCTCTTTGGGTGAACTTCTAGTAGATAATCGCCACCTGTTCCTCTCTAAAAACATACAGAAAAAGTTCGGTGGTTACGCCTACTCACAAATCCAGAAATTAAAAGCAAAAAACTCAAATGGCGTAGGTAGGCAAGATTTAATCGAAAAGTTTGGATACGATACAAAATTCTTTATGCACAGTGTCCGCTTGCTAACGAGCGCTATTGAAATTCTAGAAACTTGTGATTTCAGCACCCACCGACCAAACAGGAAATTGCTCTTGGACTGTAGGAACGGAGCATATACTTTTGAGGAAGCATTGGAAATGATCGAGGACTTAGACAGTAACTTAAAGCAAATTTCTAAAAGATCGCCTTTGCCCGATAAACCCGACTACCGAAAGGTTAACAACCTACTTATCGAAATAAACAAAAAAGCCACCAGGGAGGGAATTTAAAATGAGTACGTGGGTTTTAACTGATGAAGTGAAGGATCAGTATACTCCAATTGTTCAAGAGTTTATAGATAAGGTGGAAGCAGCTAACCCACAAGACACTGAGGAGTTATTAGAAATCGATTTAAGTGACACCGCCCTAAATCCTTACACGCTAGAGAAGTTACTAAAGAGTCTAGGTTACGAGAGTTCAGAGCATAACTATAATGGTTGGCAAATGGACTACTGGATTACCATGTCTAAGGGTGGAGCCAAACCCCTGGATATCAACGGTACTGGAATCACATTCGAGTTAAAATTATCTGAGGTAGGTTGACTACAAAGGGTCTGAAAAACTTCTTCGGACAAATTAGCAGAGGGGTGCACTATTTATGAAAACAACTTACACTATCGATTTGGATGAAGCTAAGGACGCACTCAACAAAGAAGAACTACAGATATTTAGTGTCCTTCTTAATAAAATCCAAGACCATACATCGGATTTTAGTGATGGTTATGAAGATGAGGATGAGTTTAGGAAACGTTGTGGCTTACCCCCTCTACATAACTTCAAAGTGTTCCTTATAAACGGGCAGGAAAAACAACTCAACTCTACGGTAGCGGCCACCGATGAAGCGGACGCTGCTACAGCTTGGTGCAAAAAGAATAACCTAGAGGGTGCCTTGCTCTATTCTGAACCTAAAGACCTTTGGTTGTATGAGGGGGCTAAGGTGTGCGTGGAAAAGATTGAATAAATAACTCTTCATTCCCCCACTTAATTCTCAAGGAGGTAAGCAATGGGTTTTCTAATCAAATGTAATAATTGCGGTTCTGAGGATGTTACTATACCAGTAAGCGCAGGAGAGAAGTATTCATCACTTGTGACGTACGTGAAAGTGAATCCTCAGTTTATTGTTAAATAATTACCACCACTTTTTGAAAGGTTTGGTTTTGTTGGGTGCATGGATTAAAGACGAAACACATCTAGAGCGCAGAAAATTTATCGACTATATTTTTGGACTAATTCGATATGAGATACACAAAGGAGAAGACGACAGCAAACGGTTAGAAGTGCTGAGTAAAATCCACCATGATCTTCTTTACGTTGAAGATCTTGAGCAAGCAGCGGGTTGGCAAAGGAAGCAAAAAGGAAAATCCGAACTAGATCTTGCCCTAGAGAAGATTTATGATCTGACTTCTAAATTAAGTGAGATGTCCTCCCTTCTCTCCACCCTCGATAACATCAGCAGTAATATGACTAAGAGAGAAATTCTTGATCTTATCGAGGAAGCAAGGCAGAGATACAACCCAATAACCGCTCCTGTTGTACAACAAAGTTGATGAAGAAATTAATCGGAAGGCACGGCCCATAGGCTGTGCCTTATTTTATATGGTGACTTTAATCGCAACTATCCCCCTCCCTACCACGATAAATAAATCGAGGAGGTGAAACTGTTGTCAACCAAAGTAAGCGTATCTGATGAAAAACAATTCATATACCGTGACTCTTTTAATAAAGGGCATATTCAAACACCCAGTATGGTCGAGAACTGTCTCAACCTAAGCAATGACGCAAAAACTGTTTACTCTAATATCCTAAATCATATTTATGAGAAAGGACATTACGCCTTTCCTAGCACTTATAAGCTTGCTATTTCGAGTTCTTGCTCCGTCAACAGTGTCGTCTCTTATATAAACGAACTAGTCAGTAAAGGGCTAATCGAAAAAGAGACTCGTGGTCGAGGGAGAAGTAATCACTATCACGTAAAGGACGTTCACCAGGTTCCCCTCCTAATCGTGTCTGAGATGTTTTGGAGAAGCATGTCTAAGCTGACTCATCTCTACGGTTGGAGAAAAATCCTTCCGGCGAAAGATAAAATTCTAAAGTTCATGGAGGAGAACAACTATCGGTTGCAAGATATGAGTACGGATGAGGACTCTGAAAAACAGCTAATCGAGCTTTTAAAACATGTCCTGAGAGGGGGAGATTTAGAAGTGGGTCTACTTCCTAGAAACATGAAATACCAAAAACCTACCGCTAAAGAAGAACAAACAATTTCTTCAACAGCAGCGGAGGAAGAAAATGCACAGAATTCAAGAAAAAAACGCAATGTCCCTGTAGGAGACAAGAAAAACCATTGGGGGTTAATGGCGGTGTCCGACTGGGGCGTCGAACAGTTTAAAGAATATTATTACGACAAGTATTTAGATAAAACCGGCCATGCCCACCCACGTAATATAAAGAAACACACCGGAATGATGAGAAACGTTATCCGAAACACTGGTGGCAAAGAGCTTCTAAAAAAATATATAGACGGTGTTTTTGATATTGGGTATGACAACCTAACTCTTGATTACCTTTCATCTAACCGGATTGGGGAGGTTCAGACCTACCTACTTAACGGCAAGAAGCCATTCTATATCGAGAAGAAGGAACCGAAAAAGCGAGAAACCGAAAGTGTTCTAGTACAGCCTACAGAGACACTCTCAAGTGAAGAAATGCTTAAAAAGATGTTAGGAGGAAACGATTAATGATTCAACAAAAAGAGCCTTATACCACATGTGCTTCCTGCCTAGTGAAGGATTGGTGCGGCCGAAGAAGTGGAAAAACCCCCCTCCCCTCTGATTATGATGTCAACCCTGAATGTAATGGGTATGTTTTGTTAGAACAAGCATTTTCCTTATCAGGTATTCCTCCTGAATACCGAAATGCAAATCGTGGGAGGTTTGCGTACGACCAAGACAATGAACGCTTCAAATCATACTTCGAAGGAGTTTTCGATACTATTAATGAACAAGTGAGCAAAGGTAACAACATAGGTTTTGTACACCCTCAGAAAGGTACAGGAAAAACCTACACAGCTATCTCATTCGCTATGGAATTTTTATTAAACAATGTGATGAATCCTTCAATGTTTGATTTTGAAAATCCGCTTGTCCTCTACATCAAGTACGGTACCTGGGCCAATGAGTTACGTCAGGTATACCAACTGAACGACGAGGATTACAGTTTAAAAATTCTAAGGGACATGCGAAAAATGAAAGAAGTTCCCTTGTTAATTCTCGACGATATTGGCAGCGGCCGGCTCACTAAATACGTGAGAGACTTAACCTATGACCTTATTGATTATCGAAAAGAGAATAAACTCTCCACCTTCTTTACTTCTAATTTAGGTATCCCGCAATTGGAGAGCGAAGACTGTTTAGGAGATATTATCACTTCCCGACTGTTATACAATACCACTGTTTTTCAGTTGGGTGGCCGAAACAGACGGACAGAAAAAACAATCATAATTCCTTAAAATATATCCCTGATCCCCTTCTCTAAAGCACTGCAAGCCCCTAAACAAAGCTAGCTGCTGTATAGATTAGGGGGTTTAAATATATTTACACATTTTTCAAAATTATAGTTGACAAATATTCGAAATTTTGTTTAAATTGGGTCATTCCTTTATCTTCTAGTTCAATAGTATCACCCAAATAGTCCTAGATAGAACAACGAATAAAACTTAGGGGTGGTAAGTATTGCAGAAGTGGTCATATGAAACCTATGAAAAAATCGATCGGGTCTATAAAGGAATTGTAGAAGATTACTACATGAACAGAAGTCCTGATATCGTGGCACTGGAAATGCATGTAAGTAGGGAAATGCTCAAAAGAGATTTTACAAAAAGACAGCTAAAGATAATAACTTTTATTTATACGTTCTCCTTCCCCTACAACAAAGAAGCCGCACTTATAAAAAACATGCAGGATTTTGAGTTATGTGGGGTAAGCAAGACAAAAATAAGCGAAGAACTAGATAAATTAGCCGAATTAAGGGTTATTGAATGGGATAAAGGAACAAAAGAGTTTTCAATAAATGACCCTCATTATTGGGAGGTCCCGTTTAATCGAGGGGTTTCAGATACAAGGTACCAGCAAATGTTTATAGAGAACTTAGATCACGCAGGAGTTGATATTTCTACAGTTATATCAAGGCTCAGGTAAGAGCCTTCTCTTTTTTACGTGTGGTTCCCAAAAAAGAAACCCATATAGTAAAGACAAGTTTTGAATACAGGGTATGGACTTAGTGTGCATTGAACAGGTAGGAAAATGGAACCATTAAAACATACCTATTTAGTATTTACAATACTATTTTTATATGTTATAATTAATTCATCAAGTTAGTTACAAAGGAGAGATAATCTTTGGATCGACTTCACCAACTGTATACGAACCACTTCAACGAACAGACTCTTCATTTCACATATGCTAATAGACCGACTTAGTACAATTTAAAAGGATTATTAATGGAAGGTAGCACAAATAGCGAGAGTTACACCCACTCAAATCAGACTGTATTTATGGACTACATAAGAATACAAACCGAGGCACAGTGCGTACATAAATTCTCGCCTACAATGGCCACCTTCTTCTTTTTAACCCAAAAACCAAACGTACGTTCTTTTTTCGATAAAAATAAAAGAACAAAAAAAAATTATATATTTTTCGCAACTAACCAGGTACCTCCTACGATAACTAGTGTGATCACAGTTAGAGAGTGAGGATAGCCTTATGCCGAGTATTGAAGAATTACAGTTATTGAATTATTCCCTCGAAACAAAAGATTGGGATGTAGTGGATAGGAATGGCTTTAATGAAGAACATTTTCCGGTCCACAAAGACGCTTTTAATTTCATAAATGGCTTTAAAAAATCCAATGGACAGCTACCGACCCTTGAAACTGTTATGAACAAGTTCGAAGAATTTGAACCTGTCGAGATAGAGAAAATCGATGTTGTCGTTGATTCTTTAAAAGAAGATTGGCTACATAGACAGTATAAACCTGTCTTGAAAAAGTCGGCTGAATTAGTAGCAGAAAAGAAAACCATTGACGCCCTCCAAGAAATGAAAATCCAGGCCACCAACCTTTTGAAGTTGGTTGGCAGTCAGGGTAAAGGATATTCATACATAGGAATGGCAGATCAACGCAAAGAAAAATACCTCTCCATTCACGGGAGAAATGAGGATGAGATCCTAGGCTACACAACAGGCTTTGCTCCCTTAGATTTAGCCACCAATGGGATGGTGAGCGGTGGAGAGGAAACAGATTATTTCTTAGTCTTCGCCCCTTCTAACATGGGTAAGACTTTGATGACTTCCTTCATGTTGCAATCACAGTGGAATAGTTCGTTAGATTGGGATTACCCTGCATATTTTGCACTTGAACAAAGAGCTGAGGAGATCGCAAGAAACTGGGACAACGTCCTAGCCGGAGTATCTAATTTAGCAATGCAGCGTGGGACTATGTCGGAAGAACAAAAAGACAAATATGTTGATTTTCTTGACCGTCTTAAACAGAAGCAAAAGGACATGGTAGTTTATGATGTCCAAAGAAACGGAGGCCGGCCGTACACTGTAGCAGAAATCCAGCGTATTCTCGAATCAGAAGGACACAACCGATTTGTTTTAGACCAGCTATCAAAAGTCAGATTGAATAATTCATTCGGGGGCGGGGATCTTCGACAAAGGTTATTCGATGTTTCCGCAGAAGTCAGGGAAATGATTTTAGGTACAGGGATTCCAGGGTATGTTGTTGCCCAAGCTAATCGGGACTCCGCTAAGAGAGTTAAAAAAAGCTTGGAGAATAGTGAAGTTCAGGGTGAGGATGTTGGCGAAACATATGCTATTTTCCAAGACGCCAGTAAAGGGATTTCAATTATTAAAATCAATGACAATACTTTTAAAGTCCAAGTAATCAAAAACCGTGGGAATGCGAGTAACCAAAGCTTTTTAGTCCGTTATAACTTTGACACTGGTCTTGTGAATGTACTTAACGGTGAAATTGGAGAGCAATTTTTCTAGGAGTGAATTAAATGTCCAAGCGAAGCTTAGAGATGTTAGAAAACGTCCAGCTCGATGTTTGGGATATTATCGACGAATTGAGGTTTGAGTATCAACATTCTTCAAATTTCGGTATAAACCCTACTGCTTTTTCTCATAAAAACGATACAGGTGATTGGGTCATGTCTTGTTGCCCTAACCATGCAGAAACAAGGGCGTCCTTTGGAATATCCAAAGAACCCCCTTACCATACAAATTGTTTCTATTGTGGTTACTTAGGGACACTAGACAAGACAGTAGAAATTGCTTTTGGTTTAGACGACGGTGAGGGTATCAAGCTCTTATTGTCTGACTATATCCTTGAAGAGACACGTGCGCCTATAGACGTAGATGGAATTATTAACGACGGGAGGGAACGTACTACTATCCCCTTCCTTAATGAGAGTGAACTTTCTAAGTTCGATAACTCACCATCTAAGAATAAATGGACATACGATGTCGCTATGTCGTATCTAATTAACCAACGTGGGATGACGCCTCATACATTGAACACCTACGGTATCAAAGTAGATGTAGATAATGAGTGTATCGTATTCCCACAAAGAACTAGAACTGGAGAACTACGTTTCCTCCAAAAAAGGAAGATAGGAAGTTCATACCAAGGTGCTAAGTTCATCAATGAAGGGTCACCTATCAAAAAAGATATTCTCTTCGGCCTCAGCTTCATTAATCAACTTAGAACCTCAAAAAACCGTATCAAAAGAGTACGGATGGTGGAGTCACCTCTTGACGTTATGTCTAACTACCAGGTAGGCATAGCAGCCGTGGCAACTAACGGTAAAATTCTTTTCAAGAATCAGATTAGAGAACTCCAACTAGCAGGAGTAGAAATTGTTGATACCTTCTTTGATAACGACAAAGCTGGTTGGGACGCCACTGTACAAGCAACAAATGCTTTAGTGAGAGCGGGGTTTATTGTTAATCAAACCCTATACCCTCCTCAGTTTAGCAGAAGTGCAAAAGTTGATTCAAACGATCTGCTGAAACTAGGTTGGTTAGATAAGTTGGAGAGTAAGCCTGTTAGTTTGTTAGGGTACAACCTCTAAAAAATTAATGACTCTTGTCATACCTTTGCCAACTATAGGTGATGTGAAGATTTGACTATAAAGGTCTGTCGAAATTTGACATTCGGCAGGGCCTTCTTTAAGTACGCCTACAAACCAAAAACTTTCAAATTATTGGAGGAAATTAAACAATGACAGCAACTACTATTAACTCAAACAATATCAATGAAATCGTTATGGATCTATTAAACTCTACATATATGAAAAAAGTATTCAACTTCGAGTTATTTAAGATCAAGCTACAAGATAAAGATGATGTTAAACAAGACTGCATTATTCAAATTTTAAGTGCCCTAAAAAAACAAAATGTTACGCCTGACAACCTACAGTCCTTTTGCCACACTATCATTAGAAGAACAGTAGTAGACTACTATCGGAAAGCTAATAGAAAGATAGAACAGAATTCCTCTACATTCTTCTTTTGTGATGGGATTCGTGACGGAATCAGTGCAGAAAGTAATCAAGGTGAAAATCACCCTACAAACCACACATTTGTAGTGAGTTCGGACGAACATGGCTATGATATCTTCAACGTGAAACATGATTTCGAAACAAACAGACATCGTTTTACTCCTACTGAGCAAAACGCAATTGAATTCATGCTTTCAAACCACGTATCTATGTCTTTAAGTTTAGCAGAAATAGCAGAAGAATTACAGATCAATAAGTCCCATACTACTCGTGCATTCAAAAAACTTCGTGATATCTGTGGGTCTTAAGACCTATGGATATCAATGTGAAGAATGTTTACATCTTAAACAAAAGTATATCATCGCAAAGCCTCTATGTAAATGTCTTACAGTTACGTTTTTATTACATTTATGTTACAGAACGCAACTTCTCTGGCACATGAAACGATTACTATTGTTTAAGTAACTTCACTTCTTATATCACGAGATCATTATACATCATAGCCAAACTTATTGCAAACACCCTTTGACTTGCCCTTATTTTTGTGGTATATAGCACCATCTCTTGAAATGTTTAGATGTACTTTGGCTGCAACTACCTCATATGTAAATGCGATCAATCATCTGAGGAATCAATACAACTCTCACCCTCACAATTATGATTGTTTTTGGTTATCTATACCTCTCCCCTCTTTTGTTAAAACATTCTGATGACGATTGATAAAATTCGCAACTGTTTTAACGGAAGTAACGATCATTATTGTGAGCGTGAGAGCAGAGACCTCAAAAGCTCAAATAACAATACTCATTGGAGGAAGATAATTATGACAGCAGTAAAAGGATTAGACGCAATTCTTAGCGGAGGAACACAATTTATTACTTTTGAGGACGGTAAGCCTTTAACGCTTTTATTCATTGACTGGTATGACGACTTGGTTGGAATTCGTGAGCATTACGAATCAACACTAAATCCTAAATATGTCCGTTGCCCTGGTAAAGATGTTTGTCCACTTTGTGCAGCGAACCCAGGAAAATATCCAGGTTTTAAAATTAAGTTCCGTGTTTTTGATCCAAAAGATCAAAAAGTTAAATTTGTCTCTCTTGCTAAAACACATATCCAAAAACTCAATACTGAGTTCAACCTTGAAGAGATCGACCCTACTAAGAATTTCGTAACCATTTACCGCTCCGGGAAAGGCGCTTCCGATACTAGCTATTCCGCCCGAGCTTACAGACCAAACGGCCAAGATAAACCCGAATTACAAATCCCAAACTTTGATGAGATGGGTATTGAAGTACCGTCCCTCGAAGAGCAAATCACACCACATACTCCTGAGGCTATCCAAGGGTTTATGGACGCTTTACTTGCAGGTGCCGCACAACAACAAGAACAATTCCAGCAAATGCAACAGCAACAGGAGCAATTCCAGCAAGGTCAGTACCAACAACAGCAAGGACAGTTCCCTCCACAAGGCCAACAATTTCAGCAACAGGGTCAATTCCAACAACAAAACGGATTCCCTCCTGCGAACCAAGGTCAACAAGGACAAACATCCGGCCGCAAGCTTCCGTTTTAAAGGCTGATTCACTTTACAAAGCTAACGCTATTAGACGAACTATTGGGGCGAGTAAATCGCCCCTTTATTTATAGGAGGGTTCATAATGAGTGACCAAAACACCGTAGAAGACGATATCTTGGGTGCGCTGGACAAACGAGAAAAGAAAGAAAGTACAAAAAAGACCCGCACCAAAAAGTCAGAACCTAAAAAGAAAGCCAAAAAAGTCACCAAGAAAGAACAACAGATAATAGATATTGCAAATTCGATAAAGGTTCCTGACAACTACCATTTAATTAATACACCTGAATTATTTGAGAAATTCGTACAACATTACACGATGTACAAGACTATGTACCAAGAGCCTTACGTGTTCATTGATACAGAGACTTATGGGGTTAACCCGTTTAAGGATGAGATTATATCAATCTCCATCGGCTTTATGGACGACAACCACTTCGATTTACCGATCAAACCATTCAAACACCCGTCATCTGTAGATGTCCCTTCTTTAGACCATACCCCAACAGTAGACACATTGCGGCCGCTTTTGCAGCAAGACAAGAAGCTTGTCTTAGCTAACGCAAAGTTTGATATCCATGTCCTCTATAACTGGTGTGATATTGATATCACATTTAATGTTTGTTGGGATACTATGGTTGCTGCTGGCCTCCTAAATGAAAATATGCCTAAGGGTCTTAAAGAATGGTACAAAACATACGCATTGCCTGACTTGGTAGCTCGGGGATTAATGGAAGATGAACGTAAATTGCCTACTTTCAAATTCGGTAGTATGTTCGACAAGATCCCGTTCGATGAAGTCCCGCACAATTTAGCAACCTACTATGCTTGTCACGATACCTTTATGACCAAAGCAGTTTTCCAATATCAAAAGTCTATATTAGAAGACCCTACGTTCGGCCTCGATGGTGTAATGAAGCTGTTTAAAGAAGTAGAAATGCCGTTAATCCCAGTCCTCGCCACCGCAGAACGCAAGGGGATTAAAGTAGATGGGGACTTCCTAGAAAAAGATATCGGGTATGCCCTATCTAAGAAACTCGCAGAGATAAAGCAAGGTATCTACGATCATCTCGGATCGACAATTGTGTTGCAGAAAACTAAAACTCGACAAAAGAACGGGATTAAATTTAAAGAGCATTACGAAGTAACCGAGGAATTTAACTTAGGTTCCCCCGCTCAACTTTCACGTAAGCTCTATGTTGATAATAAGATCCTAGAGCCGGTTATGGAATATGACAAGGAGAGTAAGAAACAGGTACCTAAAAACAAAACAGATAAGAAGACACTTACTAGGAACAAAAACGCACACCCTGTCATACCTCTAATACTGGAGTATAGAGGACTATCTAAGTTGATTGACGCTTTTTGCAATAAACTCCCTAAAGAACCCCAAGGCACGATTGACGGAAGAATTCACTGTTCTTATAACCAATTGGTTCGGACAGGCCGTATGTCCTGCTCCAATCCAAACTTACAACAGATACCTTCTAAGTTTGACTTAATACGGTATGGGTTCAGAGCCGATGAGGGCCGCACGTTAGTATCAATCGACTTCTCGCAGCAGGAGTTACGGTGGTTAGCAATCTTTACCCAAGAACCTTCTTTAATAGAGGTATATAGTAAGGGACTAGACATGCATAGCCGAGTAACTTGTCAAGTGCATGGGTTTGACTATAACATGTTTGAACAAATCCGTAACTATAAAGGTGATACCGCCGAAGAGACAGAAAGAAATCTCAAAGAAGCCATGGATAATTGGAAATACACTGAGGAAATTCAATTTGCTATCGCCAAATATAACGCCACTTACGGCACGAATTTTGATTCTGATGTTTTGGACGATAACATTACAACTACCTTAGCAAGCTTTTTTGAATTACTTCGTAAAAAAACTAAGTCTGTTGTATTCGGAACAGTTTACGGTATCACAGAGATCGGTCTAGCTGATCAAATTCAAGGTACCAAAGAAGAGGCCAAAGCTCTAATCGATGGATTTAAAGCAGGATTGCCTTACTACCTCCGCTGGGAGGCTGAAACCCATAAGAAGGTTCTTGCAAGCGGTTATGTGGAAACCTGGTTAGGGAGAAAACGCCGCTTCGGAGAAACATTGCAAGAGGCTTACGCTAGCGATCTATGGAGAAAACGCAAATGGCATTGGCTAGTCGAAAAGTGCAAAAGGCAATCAACGAACGTACTAATCCAGGGTACCTCTGCGGACCAGGTTAAAAAAGCTATGGTCGAGTTATTTTACCCTAAGCGCCCCGATGGAACTGTATGTTTTGACCGTACTGAATGGTTGGAGAACGGCTATCAATCAAAATTGGAAGAGCACGATGTTAATCTCCTGTTACAGGTACATGACGAGTTGGTATTCGAGGCTCCTGAGACAGTTGAATGGTCAGCTTTACAAGAATTAGCTGAAATCATGCAGAATGTCATTCCTACAGAACATTTAGGTGTGCAGTTTAAGTCCGATATTGAAGCCTCTCCATATTGGGGTGGGAACTTCTCTCCTGAGGAACTAAGCCAAATTGCTAACGGTGAGCTAGATTGGAGAGAGACTTTTGCCAAGGAAGTTAAAAAGAAAATGGAGAAAGAGTTAGGGCACGAGTACGAGTTAGGGCTATTTACAGAAAAAGATGAGGATGAAGATGAAGATCAAGCAGCGTAAGGTGGCCTTAGGGTCACCTTTTTTGTTGCAGCTAATAATTTCTCGCAACTATTGAAGATTGCTAAACGATAACTATTTTGAAGTTAAGAACATTTAAGGAGAGATTCATTATGGCAACGAATCATCAGGAAATTAAAGAAATTGTGGTTGTAGAGTTCGACCCTACACTCAAACATTACGATTTTAAAAACTGCCTTGAAGGCATTTCGATAGGAGACAGTGTTGTTGTAGACACAAGGAATGGAGTCAGAGCCGGTACAGTAGTCGGATTCAAAAACGACTCTAAATTAGCAGACAGGTGGATCATTCAAAGAGTAGATTTAGAAGGCCACAAAGAGCGCTTAGAGAAAGAAAAAGAGAGAATTGCTGTAAAGGCCCAAATGGAGAAACGACGCAAAGAACTTGAAGAGTTAGAAGTCTACCAAAGCTTAGCTGATAACGATAAAAGAATGGCCGACCTACTGAGTAACTACAAGGCACTAGCATAAGGAGGACGAAGGGAAATGGAAAACACTAGACCGCTTTTTATTAAGCTCACTCATTTAAAGACAGGAAAGCCTACGTACATCAAGGCTAACAACATCACAAGTGTACGACAAAACGATGAAGGGGTAACTCTAGTTCTACAGGGAGACAGTGGTCAGTATGTCAAGGAAAGTGTTGAGTACGTTATTGACGTGTTGACTATGTACGGTTTTGGGTTTATTGATTAATTATATCCCTATTCTAACTTTATTAGTCATTATCGGGACACCCTTAGTAATTTGTGCTATTTCTGACTGGTGGGACATAAAAAGAAGGTAATAAACCTCACCTTACATTACTTATACCGAGTTCCTACAGTCGACACACAAAACACTACCTACTAGTTCATATTTCCGACAATGCATGTACTGATACGTAGTAGTTACCTCTTCATGTAGTCATATTCAAAGTCAGTTGTTCATTGATTCTAATTGACGCAATCAGGAGGGTAATGTTAATATTATCCCAGCGAAAGCCCTCCTGTATCTACCAATGAAGGAGGAACTTTCTATGAGAGGTTCAGTTAAGCAAGACAAGAAAACTAAGAAGTGGTTTTACGAAGTAACAGTCAGTACAGACCCTGTTACCGGGAAACGAAAGCGCAAGAAGAAGCGGGGATTTGCTACAGAGAAAGCAGCACAGAAAGCCCTCACAGCACTTCTTGCAGAAATCCAAAACGAAGGGTATGTCGACCCTTCCAAGGTACCGCTCAGTAATTATTTAGCGGAGTTTCTAAAGGTACGTTCAACTGAACTAGAAAAAGAAACTTTCAAGATGGAAAAAGGTAACATGGAGACACACGTGATACCTGAGCTAGGTAAACTAGCTTTAGGGAAAATCACTAGTGATCGTTTGCAGAAGTTCATTAACAAACTCTTAGAGGAAAAAGGCTTGCAAGCCTCTTCTGTCAAACGAATATTCGACCCTTTAAGAATCGCATTAGACAGAGCTGTTATGAGGGGCCTTATTCGTGAGAATCCGGCAAACGCTGTGATAAAACCTAAAATTACCCGTGCTGAGATGACTGTATGGTCAAGAGAAGATGTAATAAGATTCCTCAATTTCGCAAAGAAAGATCGGATGTTTATGCTCTTCCATTTAGCATTCACCACAGGATTAAGACAAGGTGAGTTATTAGGACTGCGTTGGAAGGATCTAGACATGGAGCAAGGATTACTAAGAGTAACACAAGTTCTTACAAGAGATGGAGAACTAAAACCCAGAGGAAAATCGGCTGCCGCTACTCGTGCAGTTACATTGATGGATGAAACCATACAGTTACTTAAAAAGCACAAAGCAATGCTGGCAAGCGAAAAATTGGCGGCAGGGGAAAAATACAAGGATTTCGGCTTAATACTGCCAAGTTCTAAAGGTACTCCCCTACTCCACAGAAACACGAACCGCTCATTTGATCGCCTAGTGAAAGAGTATAATGAATTAGCGGACAAAATGAAAGAAGTAAATAATATCGAGGTCCCTAAATTAGAGAAGATCAGGTTCCATGATATGAGGCATACCCACGCCACCTTACTTCTGTTGGCAGGAGAAAATCCTAAAATAGTAGCTGAACGTCTAGGCCACTCAAAGGTTAGTGTTACATTAGATACTTACTCTCACGTTCTACCTAACATGCAAAAAGATGTGGCTAACAAACTAGCAGAAGTTCTAAATGGATGATAGGTTTTATTTTCCCACCAAAGGAGGTGATGTACAACCTCCTTTAAGCGCCGCCCTATTGGCTGTCACCGATAGGGTTGGCATGGGATGTGATCACCATATTTCAGATTTTTGGTCGCCAATCCGTCGCCAAAACTGATTTATTTAGGTGGGGTACCCAAAAAGAGAAAAACAAAAAGACACTTTGCTCTGTCAAACAAAGTGCCTTCAACCCATGAGGCGTACTGGGTTCGAACCAGTGACCTCTTGCCTGTCAAGCAAGCGTTCTCCCACTGAACTAACGCCTCGCAATATGATGTCACAATCCTGTCAAGGTAGCG
>NZ_AYTO01000030.1 GCF_000507145.1 Bacillus tequilensis KCTC 13622
GCCGCGTGCCGCGAGGTGGGCGGCCAGCCGGCTGGCATACAGGTCAAGCTCAGCGTACGTCAGCGAACCGCCGGAAAATCGGATAGCCGGCCGCTCCGGTGTGACAGCTGCCTGTCGTTCAAACAGCCCATGCAGGGTTGGGACTTCAGGTGAAACTGCTACCGTCTTGTTAAACTCATACAACAATTTTTGTTTTTCTCTTACGTCAGTCATATCTAATTCTTTTATCAATTTGTGAGGATGTTGAAGGGCGTTTTCCAGTAACATAAGCAGATGGTGCTGTATTCGTTTAACATCCTCAAGAGAAAACAAAGTATTTTGATAGTCGAAATTTAATTGTATGGTTCCGGTGTCTATTCGTTCCTGTATCTGAACAGACAATTCGTTTGCGGTGTATCCACTAAAGTAAAGCGCCGTTTCATAATCAAAACCGTCAGCATTGTGCCATTGGAGCGGCTGATACTGCATAGATATACCAATAAGGTTGTGTAAATCTTTCTGTTCTTTTCTTAATTCATTCACCAGCAAATTATAAGGAAACCGTTGGTGACGCATAACGGAAAGCTGTTCCCTGCCTACTCTGCGGACAAAGGAAAGAAAATCCGAGTCAGGATCAACCGTTATTCTGATGGGAAGAGAACTGACGAACATTCCAAGCATTTCTTTTTCAGCCTTTGACCCTCTGTTGCCATAGTAGGTGCCAATGGCAAGATCTCTTTTAGATGTGATCCGGCTGATGCATATGTAAAATGAAGACATAAATAAGGAAATGATATTGATCTTTTGTTCTTCGCAAAAGATTCGAATCTTTTGCCCTAGATGAGGTGAAAGTGTGATGGTATCTCTGGATGCGGATGTGCTCTGTTTTTGTAAGGACGCCTGACCCGCTAACGAGTGATATTCCGGCGGCAGCTGAAAGGTTTGAGTCCAAAATAAACGGTCCTTTACAAAACGTGAAGATTGCAGATATTGACTCTCTTTTTCGATGTAACTTAAGTAAGAAGGTTCAGGCTGATCGGGTAAAGGACCTTGCTTTTTTATTTTTTGATAAAGATCTATAATTTGATTTCCCAACACGTTTAAAGAGATGCCGTCCATTATAATATGATGGAATTTCGCAAACAGCCACACCTCATGAGTGTGGATTCTAAGGAGGTAAAATTGATAAAGAGGCGAGTTGAATAGTTTAAATGGGATTCTGGCTTGATCTTGTATCCACTGCTCTATTTCTACCATTTCAACATTTGAAAAATCTATTATTTCAAGTGAATGATATTGATAATCAGTAAGGTACAGTCGCGGTTCAGGCTCTTCTCCTTCCAGCAGATGAAACCTGATGGCGTCATTGCGGGAGATGGAATGATTCAGCGCTTTCTCTAGAGCCTCAAGATCAAGATTTCCTCTGAATTTCACACAGGCTGTGAGATTGCAAATGCTGGTGCCTGGATCCAGCAGTTCGGTAAACCACACTCTCCTTTGGGCATGGGTTAAAGAATAAGTATGTTCGCTCAACGGATTCCCTCCAGTTCTCATAATAAGAGGTTAAGAAAAAAGTAGAAAAATGACAATAAAAGAAATTATATGACTATATAATCCATATATGCACTATATTAACGGATATTTTTTAAAGTACAATAAAAAATATTAAATTATTATAAATTTTTTTTGAATATAGTATTATTTATTTAGTTTCAGTTTTCATTTTTATCAATTTTTTGAACATAAAGTGATAAAAGCATCGTTTTCAGAAAGGTCTTACATACTATTTTTTACTTGCGCAATTTGCTGATCCATGTCAACTTTCTATTTGTTGGAAGATGAGACTGGATCGTTATTGCAGGCATAAAAAAACTGTTTTCGCTTGGAAAACAGGTTTGAAGCTATTATTGATTTGCCAAGATGACAGCGATTTGATCCTCAATATCTTTTCCATCCTCGTCATCAATCAATCCGTTCAAAAGAATTGAGAAAACAAGTTTTTTCCCGCTCTTGGTTTCTGCGTACCCGGATAAAGAGCTGACCGTGCTTAGCGATCCTGTTTTAGCCCTTACCTTTCCTTGTGCAGGAGTGTCTTTCATGCGATTTCTCAGCGTTCCTCCTATCATTCGGTTATTATCGCCTGCAACAGGCAGGGAATTTAGATAAGTTGAGAACCACTTTTCATCTTGAATATCATATAACAGCTGTGAGATTTGATCTGAGGATACAGCATTGATATGAGAGACTCCTGATCCGTCTCTTAATACAAGTGATTTAGGATCTACACCAAAATCAGGAAGCGTATTGTTTAATACCTCGAGTCCCTTCTCCCAGCTTCCCTCTTCTTTTTTCACTTTCCCCATTTCTTTTACAAGCACTTCGGCATGTCCGTTATTGCTTAATTTCATAAACGGAACAAATAGTTTCGACAAAGGCATTGATCGATGAGAGATCAACACGTCTGAGGAATCAGGCGCTGCGCCTGTCTTGACGTTCCCTTTTACGGCAATCCCTTGTTTTTTTAGTGCCTGTTTGAATACATCCAAGGCATATCCGGCCGGCTCCCAGACAGCAACCCATTCCTTTGTTTTGCTTGCGTCAGCCGGTACGCTTCCTTCAATTGTGATTTTGTTTGTTCCATGCTCTCTTTCGATCGTGAGGTCTTTCTTTTGACCGGCTGCAATTGTTTCAGCACTGTTCTTAATCGTTACATAATCTGTCTGCGGAGATACAGAAACAACAGGCTTGTCCCCTGCTTTTTTACCCGGGGTGACCGCTACAATTACAGTTCCTGCATCATAATCTTCATTTGGAGATGCGGTTAAAGCGGAGATTTGCGCGCCGTAATACGTGGATTCATCACTCCACGGCATATCAGATGATAATCGGATGTCATCATACCACGTATCATCACCGATCAGATTGCCTTTAATCACGTTCACGCCAGCCTGTTTTAATTTCTCAGCCATTTTTTCAAAATCAGAAGGTAAAAGTGTAGGATCTCCTTTTCCTTTCAAATAAAGGTTTCCGTTCAGCTTTTTCCCTTTGAGTGCGCCGTCCGTCCGGATCTCGGTTGTAAAGGAATAGTCCTCGCCAAGGACAGAAAGTGCCGCGGCCGCTGTCAAAAGTTTCAGAGAAGAGGCGGGTCTCATTCGCATGTCTCCTGAATGCTCATATAGAACAGCTCCCGTATCCGCTGAGCGAATAGTGATGCCGGCCATTGCGCCGGCGAGTGCAGGATGCTCAGCCAAAACCTTATCGATCTGCCCGGCAAGTGCATCTTGTGTTTCGACCGCTTGCGCAGCCTGATGCATATACGGTACAGAAGCTACGACGAAAAGCAGCAAAACAGCAACATAAAGCTTTATGCTTTTTTTCATTTATTTACCCCGCCTCTCTGCGTCCCATCATTGGCTATTGGTGATTCAGTTCAATAGTGATACTGCTTTTGGCAGTCGTTTTTTCTCCAGGCTCCAGCACTTGTAAACCAGTGAGTGATGAAGGTAAATCAAGGTTCACAGCGTTTGTCACCCATGTATAAGGTTCAGGGCATAAATACCCCTGTTTTCCGTCCGCATTGTATACAACCCAATGTTTAAATTGTTCGTCGGCCTTATAACTAATGCTTATATGTGCATGCTGATGATAAATGACTGCCTGATTTTCTCCGCCTTTTTTCTGATAAGCAGATAAAAAGACATCATCCAGCTGCTTATGGCGTACATCCATCCCTTCATGCAATGCTTCTTTATTTTTCACATCCATCAGCTTCCCGGTCGGGAGCAGGCGTTCATCCAACTCCCATTGCTGATCCGCTGTCAGGGAGAATAACGAGCTTTCTGCTGGAAACACAAATGTAGTATGATAGCCGATTCCCCAAGGAAACGCTTCCTTTCCTTTATTCATGACCGTCGCATATTTAAATAGAGTATTTCCCTTTAGCGTGTATGTCATCCGGACGACGGCATGATGCGGAAATTGCTTATACACATGGGGAAGCTCTGAAAGATCAATTTCCGTTTCAACGATGACGTCTTCGTCTGTTTGCCTCATCGTCACAACGTCCCACTTTTCATGATAAAGGAAGCCGTGAAGATGGTTGTGTTTTTCCTTTTCGTTGATATCAAAATGATAGGTTCTGCCCCGGAAACTGAATGTACCGTCACTTATCCGGTTAGGCGGAAACAGGATTGGAATGCCATATAATGTTGGTGTGTCATGAAAGCTTTCTGCTGTTTCCGGTTCCCGCAAAAGCTGGATCTTTGTTGCTTTGTCCACGAGAGAAATGACGTTGCTCCCCCACTCGGGGACAACAATCATTTCTAGATGTTCGTTGCCTGCTTTGATTGCCGGTATTCCCAAATACGTGATGTTTTCAATAAAGTTTGCCATGTGTACTCAACCTCTCCTTGATTCATTGCTTGTATAAGAATTCAATGTGCTGTGCCACATTTCCTCCATTTTAGGTTTCCCCCCTATCAAATAAAAAAACACCGTTCACACTCAAGAACGGTGTCATTCGGGAGGCTATTGGATGAGACGTGTAATTTGTTTCTTTTTCCATACGAATTGATAATACCCATAAATCAATAGCAAGCTGACGGCAAACGCAGCCGGATACCCAACCCAGACGCCGAGTATTTCAAGCTTTGTATAGTGGGAAAGGACAAACGCGACAGGCACCTCTACTCCCCAGATAGCGAAAATGCTGATAACGGTCGGCCATAAAACCGTTCCGCTTGCCCGCATCGTTGCAGAAATAATTTGGGCATTTCCAAACAGCAAATAGCTCCACAATGTAATCATCAAGAGACGGTGTGCAATGTAAAGCGTCTCTTGTTCGGTTAAAAATAACGCTAAAATCTGATGTGAAAAAGCATAGATCAAAATGATCAGCACGCCGCCAATGATATAATTCAGCCAAATCCCCACACGAATGACCTGCTTTAAGCGGTCAACCTCGTTCGCGCCGATCGATTGCGCAGCAAAAATTGAGACCGCAATACCAAGGCTCACGGCTGGCATCTGTACATAGCTGGCCACCTGGTTGACCACTCCGTATGCAGCTGTTGCATTAGATCCGTAATGATTGACGAATGAAATAACCGCTATCTCTGATAATGAGACAAGAATCATATTGATGCTTGCTGGAATCCCAAGACGCAGCAGGAGAGCCAGCAGTTCCTTATCCATTTTCAAATAACGGCGCACTGTTTTATCAAATTGCAGCGGATGGTTTCGTTTTCGCAAATACACCAATAACACGAGAAAAGTTGCAATCGTGGATATGACAGTTGCATATGCGGAGCCGTATATGCCAAGTTTCGGAAAACCGAACATACCAAGGATTAAGACAGGCAAAAGCGCTATGTTAATGACCGTGCTCACAATCAGTGTATAAAACGGTGTCTTAGAATCCCCTGTTCCGCGCAAAAAGGTTGTATATGCAAAATATAAAAACATAAACGGCATAGCATAAAACAAAATACGTGCATAGCTGGCGCTGATATGAATGACATTTTCAGGAGTACCCATTAAACGAAGAATATCAAAGGTGAAAATACTGCCGATGACGGCTAACACAACCCCTAATAAAAACGTAAACGTGAGCGTCGTTCCGACAACAGCCTTTAATCGCTCTTCGTTCTTCGCCCCGTAGGCTTGTCCAATCAGGATCGAACTTCCTGAACCGATACCTATCGTAAATGAGATTAAAAGAAAAAATAACGGGAAAAAGGATGATACCGCTGCAACCGCATCAACACCCAGCCATCTGCCTACAGCCATCATTCCTACTAACTGGCCGACTGATTGCAGCACATTGCTTAGCAGAAGCGGCACTAAAAAGAGTGACATAGACCGCCAGACAGATGGATTGCTTTTCTTCTGGTTTACAAGTTGTTCTTGTGGTGTTTCCATAGTGAAGGCTCCTTTATTTGAATTCGATTGTAAAACATGCTCCTATTCTTTTGACAAAAACAGGATATGCAACATGTTATTATTCATCACTTTCCATATGAAACCCTTCCCGATTCTACTCATTTTACACATCTTTTTGGCTTATAAAGAATAAACTAGCAAGTAACAGCCTATTTCTTTGTAAATAAAAGAAAAAAATAATTTATGCAAAAGTGTTGTAATCTTATCGTAATTATTGTAACATTTGTAACATAAGAGAAAGAGATTTTGAAGGAGTGAACCACAATGAAAAAATGTTTTCTATTTCTAACAACGATTGCACTTATTCTGTCATTAAGCACAAATGCATTTGCGAAAAATACATCAGGCGATTTATCACAAAAACAAGCACTACAGCTGGCATTATCCGCAAGAGAGCACTTTTGGAACACAATGAGCGGCCACAATCCAAAGGTAAAAAAAGCAGTTTGCCCATCAGGAACATTCGAGTATCAAAATCTTCAATATGTGTACATGTGCAGTGATCTAGGTACGAAAGCAAAAGCGGTGAATTACTTAACACCTATTTTTACAAAAACAGCAATCGAAAAAGGCTTTAAAGATTATCATTTCACTGTTTCAAAAGGAAAACTTGCAGTTCCGATCGGCGACGGAGATAACCTATTGAATTGGAAAAAATCAACTGCTAAACTCATCTCTAAAAAAGGCGGCACAATCACATACGAATTTACCATTCCTACTTTAGACGGATCACCTGCTGCAAAACGGAAAGTGACTTTTGTAAAAGAAAACAAAAAATGGAAAGTCAATCAATTTGACGCAGTTATATAAAAAAACGCCCTGCGTATGAAGCGCACCCCAATATAAGACATAGTCTTGTAGTTGGAGGTGCTTTTTCTTTTAGCATAAAGAAAGACAACAGGCGAAAAGTCCGTTGTCTATTCCCCTATTTTTTGTGCAATTTGTTTACCTTTTCCCCCTTCTAACCTTTTGGGTATAATAATATATCAGAAACACAATCAGAAAGACTAATACAGCTACGGCAATATAGTATAACGGCATCGCCAAGAAAGGAGCAAAATTCGCTACGACCATCAGTATAATGATGGCTATTCCATATAAACTTATAAAGCGTAGTAATGCCATATTATCTCCCCTTTCTGTTTTCATCATTTTAACAAAAAAAGTAAGTTGCTAAAGAGCTATTTTTGTTATGCGATATCCATGCATTGACTGCCTAAGCGTTCTTCAATTAATTCATATAGGTAAAATGATACGGATCAAATTAATCATTTCTCAATTTTGAATCACACCCCCGTCTATTTCTTTATTTTCCCATGGTAAAATCTTGTTGGAACTATTCAAACGAAAGGATATGATCATGAAAGTATTTGAAGCCAAATCACTGCTTTCAGAAGCAGATAGACGCGCAAAGGAATACAAGGAATTAAGAGGCCAGATGATCAATCTCAAGAAGGCATTTAAAGCCGTAGCTGATTTAGATGACAGTGAGTTTTCCGGAAAAGGCGCTGACAACATCAAAGCATTTTATCAAGACCACGCAGGTGTAGCTGACAATTGGATTGACTTACTTGATATGAAAATTGCTTTCTTGACGAGCATTTCAGGCACTTTAGAGGACGCCAGCTTATCTGATGCATATATAGAAGAATCCTTCTTAGAACACGAGCTGGCTAACGCCTACACAAAATCAAAATCAATAATGTCTGAACAAAAGAAAGCGATGAAAGATATCTTACATGATATCGACGATATTCTTCCGCTTGATTTATTCTCGACAGAAACCTTTAAAGACGAACTTGCAGATGCAGAGGACAAACGTAAAAAAACAATCGATAAATTAGGAAGCGTGGACGAAGCACTTGTTTCTGAATATGCCCAGTCAGAGCCAAACGAACAATTCATCAAGAAAGACTTCCAAAAGCTTGAGGAATCCACAGGAAAAGGGAAAAATGCTACGCCCATTCACTACAACTCCAAGGCGTACCGTGAAAGTGACATACATAAGAAAAAAGGCGATATTGAGAAACAGACTGAAGCTTATTTGAAAATCAAGAAAGATGAAGCGAAAGAACGAGAAATCAAAGAATTGAAGAAGAAGCTAGCTGATGGAGTGACAGATCCGGATGAATACTTAGAAATTGCCAAGAAGGTCGGCTATGAGAATCTTACCCCTGAACAG
>NZ_AYTO01000031.1 GCF_000507145.1 Bacillus tequilensis KCTC 13622
GTAAAGAAACAGCACAAAACAAAAAAGCTTGTAGAAAAAACACCGTTTTCTCTACAAGCTGAAGATACCAATATCATTTGGTATCTTCTTTGGTAGTTCGAGTCCCTCAACCTAGTAAAAACATATCACTGGTTATGAAAGCTTATTTTCATTATACGCCCTATCCCCATTTTCATCATTTCTATATGTTTTCACGAATTATGGTTAAAAATCTGTGATTAAATTGTGCCCATATAGATTAGCAAATATGCCATTGACAGCAAATCATGAACTCCTAAATGAAGGGCAGGTTACTGAAAAAAGAAAGAATAACATGCAGTTGTATTGAGAACATAAAAACAAATAATTTATATACATTCCGCATCTTGTCAATCCAGTATGTTATACTGTAAACAAACCTTTGAAGTTTAAACCTTTTTCTATTACCTTGTACCATCTCTCCCTACTCGAACGTTGAGTGGGGTTTTTTATTAAGTATTGTACAGAGAACATAAAAAAACAGGCCCTTTATAAAGAGCCTGTTTGTATAACGATTGAAGATTAAACAGTTTTTTGAACGTTAGCAGCTTGAGCTCCGCGAGCACCTTGCTCAACGTCAAATGTTACTTTTTGACCTTCGTCTAAAGATTTGAATCCGTCGCTTTGAATGGCAGAAAAGTGTACGAATACATCGTCTCCATTTTCACGTTCGATAAATCCAAAACCTTTTTCTGCATTAAACCATTTAACTGTACCTTGTTCCATTTTTGTTGCCTCCTAGTGTGTTACCACAATGTATTACTATCCTTGCCCAAAGTATCATCAAGACGAAAAGTCAATATTCATACTATCCTTTACACGAACAAAAATAACTCCCCTTTATAATAGCACGAACCGGAAATAACTGCAAGTTAATATTATGTTCCATTTATGGTATTATTCGTTAGGTAAGTCATTCAAATTACTTGCTACAATAAATTGACATCGCAATGTCTGATTTCGTAAATATTTATGCTTCTCAAAAGCACTGATCATCTATTTCTTTCGCTTTCATATAAGGTAGCGTTTCATTTATTCGTAACAAGATTATACGGAATACCTAGGGAGCTGAACTCTAGTTCTAAATCAGCGTTTTCCGAACATATAAAAATCTGGAGCATCTCTACAGAAGCTTCAAGATTTGATTCTTCATGGAATACGCTTTTTCCAGCCCCCATAACGATATGTATTTCGTAAGTATAATCATCACTTTTTTCCACTAAAGTCTTCGTGAAGCATTTCATTTCCCTCCTATGTTCATTTATTTAACCATTACAAATACTCATTTTGTTTTTCTACACTTAAGTTATTGAATTATTTCCCTTAAACAGCCACATCTTGTTACCAATAAAATATATTTCATTTCATAATCATAATTTGACTATTTTAGAAAATTATTTGATACTAAAAGGAACTAGGGGTATAAAAAGTAACTAAAAAAAGAGATATCAACCTTTTTAATTCAAAGTACCCAAATACTTTTCCATTATTTTTGTTACAATAAATGCATAAGTTATTTTTCATCCATATTTATTGAAGGAGGACTTATAATATGGGAGAGTCGAAAGATTTACAACCTAAAGTAGAAAAAAGCTTCGAGATAATTGGGAAAAAGTGGACAGGGTTAATTATTTATGTGCTAATGAGTGGGCCTAAGCGCTTTAGTGAATTAAGTGAGAGCATGCCTTCCTTAAGTAGAAGGATATTAACTGAACGGATTAAAGAATTAGAAGAACAGGGAATTATTGTACGAAATGTAATCCCCGATCGTCCGATACGTTCTGAGTACTCTTTAACTCAAAAAGGAACAGAATTAGGAAAAATATTAGGACCGATTAGTCAATGGGCGGAAAGCTGGGTCAAGGATTGACCGTTCTTTTAGAATCTATGCCAATAAACACAACGTTATTGTTAATAATCTAATAAGGAAGGAAGATCTCCATGTCTAATGTTCTCTATATAACAGCACATCCTCTGCCTGAAGATGAATCACTCAGCATGACCGTAGGCAAAGAATTCATTGAAAGTTACAAGCAAACACATCCTGATGATGATGTTGTCCATTTAGATTTATATCAAGCTGATATTCCTTATCTAGACGCAGATGTATTTAATGGTTGGAAAAAACTTCGCTCTCAAGCTTCACTTCAAGATTTATCAACGGATGAACGGCTAAAAGTCGCCCGTTTAGCTGAATTAGGCGGACAGTTTTTGTTAGCTGATAAATATATTTTTGTAACACCTATGTGGAATTTTTCCGTTCCAGCCATCATGAAGACCTATATTGACGCAATCGCAGTGTCAGGTAAAACCTTCAAGTATACTAAAGAAGGTTCAAAAGGATTACTAAAAGGAAAAAAAGCTCTCCATATACAATCTCGAGGAGACATCTACTCACATGGTCCTGAAATGGAAAGAGAGATGGGAAACCGATACTTAGAAGCCGTTATGGATTTTTTTGGTGTCAAATCTTTTGAAAGTATTATTATTGAAGGGCAAATGAAGTTTCCAGAACAAGCTCCTCAAATTAAAGATAAAGCAATTCAACAAGCCAAAGAGATGGCTAAACAATTTTAATCCAAAACATAGTAAGGCCTTGAACCTTTTCAAGGCCTTCAAATGTCTACAAGCTTTTTTGTTTTATCCCTCTTCATATAAAATAGCTCCCTCATGCCTCTAACCTGCTTGATTTATACGACTGTACCCTTTATGGTCGATTGTTGAGTGCGTATTGAATTTACTTCTTTTCTTTCCCAGAAGATATACTAGATGAATTTTGTATGATCGTAAGAATATGTTGCCATACATAATATCTCTGCCATTTTTTGAGTCTCGCCTTTCTTTTTTATATGTTGGTTAACAAACCACACATAACACATGCGATAAACTAACCTAAGTAACCATTAGTAACTTAGATTAGTTTTTTTCGTTGTAACTGAATTTTTCTTTTGGAATCAGATTTCATATAGATTAACCATTTTTATTATTTCAGACCCGAAACATTAAAAATAAAACCTTATTCTATAAGGTTTTATTTTAATTTGATATAGAAAGATTTATTCGAAGAACTAATCAGAAACGCAAAATAAAATCATTGACTATTTTAGTTACCTAAGTTACTATTAGTAACGTAAAGTGACGAAACAAAACTAGCCACTTTTAATACATCAAGGGTTTGGGAAAGAAGGTTTGGATCAAATGGATATTTTCTTAGCCATTCTTCCTGCAGTTTTTTGGGGAAGTATCGTCCTCTTCAATGTCAAGTTAGGCGGAGGACCTTATAGTCAAACACTTGGAACAACGATTGGAGCACTGATCTTTTCAGCTGTTACCTATCTCGTTATCCATCCTGTATTGACGCCTTTTATCTTTATTGTAGGAATCGTTTCTGGGTTGTTTTGGGCTGTTGGACAAAGTAATCAGTTAAAAACCATTGAATATATTGGTGTTTCTAAAACGATGCCAATTTCAACAGGTATGCAGCTCGTATCAACAGCTTTGTTTGGGGTGATTGTTTTTCATGAATGGTCAACAGTCACTACAGTTCTATTGGGAATACTAGCCCTCCTTTTTATCGTGATTGGGATTGTGTTAACCTCTCTTGAAAGAAAAAAAAGCGAAGAGCAATCTGGTCAATTTAAGAAGGGCATTATCACACTCATCATATCTACGATTGGATATTTAGTATATGTTGTCGTTGCACGTTTGTTTAACGTTGATGGCTGGGTAGCTTTATTCCCTCAAGCTATTGGTATGTTTATTGGCGGACTCATCCTCACTTATAAACATAAACCTTTTAATAAATACACAATTCGTAACATTATACCAGGTCTTATATGGGCTGCGGGTAATATGTTCTTATTTATTTCCCAACCTAAGGTAGGGGTAGCGACAAGTTTTTCACTATCACAAATGGGAATTGTCGTTTCAACGCTTGGAGGTATCTTCTTACTAGGCGAAAAGAAAACAAAACGTCAACTGATTTCGATTTCACTTGGCATTGTGCTCATTATTTTGGGTGGAGTGCTGCTGGGAATAGCAAAAAGTTAAAATACATTTCGAGCTAACAGTAATATATCTAAAAAATAATCGTTAGAATCAGGAGGAACTGATCATGTATAAAGATTTAAAAGATAAAGTAGTTGTGATTACAGGCGGATCTACAGGCCTAGGACGTGCAATGGCTGTTCGCTTCGGTCAAGAACAAGCTAAAGTGGTCATTAACTATCGCAATAATGAAAATGAAGCCTTAGAAGCTAAAAAAGAAGTGGAAGCAGCAGGCGGACAAGCTATTATTGTACGTGGTGATGTAACAGTAGAAGAAGATGTCATCAACCTTGTACAAACAGCTATAAAAGAATTTGGCACATTGAATGTAATGATTAACAATGCAGGTGTTGAAAACCCTGTACCTTCTCATGAACTTTCTTTAGACAATTGGAATAAAGTAATTGACACGAACTTAACAGGAGCCTTTCTTGGCAGCCGTGAAGCGATTAAATACTTTGTAGAAAATGATATTAAAGGGAATGTCATTAACATGTCTAGTGTACATGAAATGATTCCTTGGCCGCTATTTGTTCACTATGCAGCTAGTAAAGGCGGTATGAAGCTAATGACAGAAACATTGGCGCTTGAATATGCACCAAAAGGAATTCGCGTGAACAATATTGGACCAGGAGCAATGAACACACCAATCAATGCTGAAAAATTTGCAGATCCAGTACAACGTGCAGATGTTGAAAGCATGATTCCAATGGGTTACATTGGTAAACCAGAAGAAGTAGCCTCTGTAGCAGCATTCTTAGCATCTTCTGAAGCAAGTTATGTAACAGGTATTACACTCTTTGCAGATGGCGGTATGACGAAATATCCTTCTTTCCAAGCTGGAAGAGGTTAATAAGAATAAGGCCTTAAGGCTTTAGAAAAATAAAAAATAGAAGTCTGCGGACACTGAACTTATAGCACTAGTGCTGTTTGTTCGGTGTCCTTCTTTATATCCTTTCAAACTTTTTTCAGAGCAATTATCACGTTATTATGATATTCAACACGATCATAAAAATTTTCACTTGATTTTCCCGAAAAGTTATTGACACTGAAAAACCGATCATGTTATTATTAAAAATTTGATATCCCATTCCATGTATGGTAATCTTAAGTTGAGTTACCATATATGGAGGTGGATTATATGTTTCAAATTGGCGATAGGATTGTTTATCCAATGCAAGGAGCAGGTATAATTGAAGCCATAGAAGAAAAAGAAATCTTAGAGGAAAAACAACACTATTATGTCATAAAAATGTCAATCAGTAATATGACAGTTATGATTCCAACGCGTAAAATATTGAGTTCAAATATACGACCAGTTACTGATATACTTGCATTAAAACACATTATGCACATTTTTCAGCATGGAGAATCAGATAAGTTACTGCCGTGGAAACAAAGGTATAAAGTAAACACAGACAAAATAAAAACGGGTAAAATACAAGAAGGTGCTGAAGTTGTGCGTGATTTAATGCGTTTGAAGAAAGAAAAAGCACTTAATGCAAGCGAAAAAAAAATGTTGGATAATGCATATGAATTTTTGATTAGTGAACTGGAAGTCATAAAAGGAATCACTGAAAATCAAATAAAAAGTTTCTGTTAAGGTTAATTATAGATAATGTTTTGCATTCCAAAAAGCACCCTTTAATTTTCATAATATTACGATTAAGGTAAACTATTTCAAAAACGTTTAACTTCTTCAACTTACTTTAGAACATTAACCTCTTTTATTATCCCTACAATCTAATCAGTTTCAAAATTTCTTCAACGAACATTTGAAGTTTTATCAAAACACTCACTGAAATAGTCACTTGGTTTTTGTAATCCTGATTCACACTGGCACGGACAAGGAGCCGTAAGGATGGAAGAGAGGCAGGGCTTTCATTGTTTTAGGTCTAAGTGATTATTTCCAGAAGAAAAAATAATTACTCTCCTCTCTATCTTTAAGAATTTCTTACATCTGCTGCGACAGTGAGAGATATGCGAGTTGTAACAACTAAATATATGGTCAACAATAAAAAATGAAGAAATTTCTAGATATCATTCATTTAATCTTGTACTTAAATTAACAGGCAGGTTACTGAAAAAAAGAATAACATGCAGTTACATCGAGAACAGAAAAACAAATAATTTATATACATTCCGCATTTTGTCAATCCAGTATGTTATACTGTAAACAAACCTTTGAAGTTTAAACCTTTTTCTATTACCTTGTACCATCTCTCCCTACTCGAACGTTGAGTAGGGTTTTTTATTAAGTATTATACACAGAACAGAAAAAAACAGGCCCTATATAAAGAGCCTGTTTGTATAAACGATTGAAGATTAAGCAGTTTTTTGAACGTTAGCAGCTTGAGCTCCGCGAGCACCTTGCTCAACGTCAAACGTTACTTTTTGACCTTCGTCTAAAGATTTGAATCCGTCACTTTGGATTGCAGAAAAGTGTACGAATACATCGTCTCCATTTTCACGTTCGATAAATCCAAAACCTTTTTCTGCATTAAACCATTTAACTGTACCTTGTTCCATTTTTGTTGCCTCCTCGTGTGTTACCACACATTTTGTTACTATCCTTGCCCCAAGTATCATCAAGACGAAAAGTCGATATTCATACTATCCTTTACACGAACAAAAATAATTCTCCTTTATCATAGCACGAAACGGAAATAACTGCAAATTAGTATTATGTTCCATTCATGGTTTCATTATTTGTTAAACATGTAGATAATACCAGTGCAAAATAAGATGCCTATTAATAACTTTGCTTTGAAAACACCGTGAAAATGAATCACAAGTGTCTTCAAACCTTTTTCTTGGCTAAATAGTACTTCACTATTGATTGTTAAAGATTTCTTTAAAAAGTTCAGCTGTTTCTCGATCGAGTGCAATGATGTTCTTTTAAAAGCAGAGCTGCCCGCTGGTAAAGCTTGTTTCTGCAGATGTTTCCAAACGGTCACTCATGGTATATCCCCATTTGCCAAGGTGCTCATAAAAATAGAGCTTAATCATAAATCATCTTCCTTTCCAAAGCCTTTTTAATTAAGAAACAAGGAAATTCAAGCTGAATAGTAAATGGGCTTCTAGCTCTCTTTATCTTGTCTCTCAAAAATCAATCAATATTTTCTTAATGTTTGCTCCTCAAACAATCCATGTTCACGGTCTAATTAAACTGATTCCCATAGAGACCAGGGAGAGAGTTTAGCTCGATAAAAGGCTGGGTATAATCTTCATACGCTTTGTATCTCGGTTGGCTCTGCTAATTGAGCTTTCAATCAGTTTTCGCAATCCCAATCATTTTACAGTGGGATCGAGAAACTGATTCATTTAACAGCTTTTGAAAAGGATCCTTAGCTGGCGGGCAAGTTATAACAAAACCATGATACTTATCATATATGGAGTATGACAGCTGGGACTTCAAAGGCTATAAAACGTTTTCTATACTTAGATTAAAAACAGCAGGGAAGGAGAAACTTTTAAGAATGAATAAACAAAATCTAAGGACTTTGAGAAAAATGGTTACCCCTTATGAAAAGTCCGATTCACAAAAAAGTATTTATCAAATCATAAACACATTGGTGCCATTTTTCCTGTTATGGTGTTTGGCATATAAGAGCTTGTCGATTTCTTATATCCTTACATTAACGATTTCTGTCCTTGCGGCAGGTTTTTTAGTGAGAACTTTCATTATCTTTCATGATTGCTGCCACTATTCCTTTTTTAAGAACAGAAAGGCGAATCGAATTCTTGGAACAATAACAGGAATTCTAACTCTGCATCCTTTTGATCATTGGGCACACGATCATTCTATCCACCATGCGACAAGCAGCAACCTGGACAAACGCGGTACAGGCGATATTTGGGTACTGACCGTTGAGGAATATAAGGAAGCCTCAACTAAGACAAAAATCATGTACCGTTTGTACAGAAATCCGTTTGTTATGTTTGTTATCGGACCGATTTACGTCTTTGGGATTACTAATCGTTTTAATCGTAAAGGGGCAACACGCAAAGAACGGATGAATACGTATGTAACGAACCTGGGGATCGTCGCTTTGGCAGCACTTTTATGTTGGGCTATCGGCTGGCAAAACTTTCTGCTGATTCAGACGCCAATTTTTATGATATCGGGATCCCTCGGAATTTGGATGTTTTATATTCAGCATACGTTTGAGGATTCATATTTCGAAGAAGATGAGCATTGGGAATATGTAAAAGCAGCAGTTGAAGGAAGCTCTTTTTATAAGCTTCCAAAAGTCATGCAATGGTTAACAGGCAATATCGGTTTCCATCATGTTCATCATTTAAGCCCAAGAGTCCCAAACTATAAGCTTGAAATCGCACATAACAACACTGAACCATTGCAAAACGTGCCGACCATCACACTGACAACAAGTATTAAGTCGTTAAAGTTCCGCCTATGGGATGAAGAAAGCAAAAAATTTGTTGGTTTTAACCACTTAAAAAAAACTTCTAAAAGCCAAGTACCAGATCAGCTAAGAACGGATTAAATAAACTCCATAATCGATGATAATGGGCAGTGTATCTTACAGAATAAAAGTGCAGACTCGCGCAAAGGTTTTGTGCAGAGGTCAGCACTTTTTTAATGCCAAATGTACTTGCAACAAAAAATACCAAAGGTGATTAAATCCTTGGTATTATCGGGATGCGGCCGAGAGGACTTGAATATCCACGGGTTATTCACCCACTAGGCCCTCAACATAGTAAATCTTTAACATTGGTTATGAAAGCTTGTTTTCATTACACTCCGTAACTTCTCGTTATACCATTTCTATATGTTTATACGAATTATGGTTAAAAAATGGTGAATCAAAACATAATGATATCAATCTGTCCATACGGTAAACGTCAAAATCCATTCTATGTTTTTATTCTCTAAGGAACATTTAAAAATTAGTATATCATACTGTTGAATCTCATTTTTATCATTTGTTAAGCTTAATGCTAGCATAAGAAGAATCCGTGCTTTTGTGGGATTTCATGATTCAGATACGACTATCCGAGTTGATTATCCATATCAGTACGGCTAACAATTCCCCTATTGAGTCGAGATGACCGTATGACGGTAACCCCGTTGTTTAACGCATCATGAATTTCAACTTCTGCTTGTTTAGAAATAGTATAGCCTTCAGCCATAGCTACAATAATTCCTTTTGCACCTGCTTGTACCGCTGCGTCATATAAATAACGATTATCCCCTTGATGCGCATATATAATCGAAACCTTAGACAACTCGTTGATTAACCTTACGTCAAAGGCTGTTTCGGTAGTATGGCGATAGGTAATATCTTTATAAAAATAGTAAACCTCTCCTCCAACAATTGAGCCAATGTATCCTTGTTTCAGGCCTTAAACGGGTCTACCGTTGCAGTGTTCGTTTTTGTTATAAAACGTGCGGATCCAATACGATCATTGAGAACAACAAGCACACCTTTTCCATGTGATTTTTTTTATCACAATCAACTTTCACACCATTATAAATGTTTAACAGGCCTTCTGGATTTATTTTGATTTAATACCTGCGCCACAAAGAGGTATGATTATTTTTTCTTCTGGTGCCTTTTTATACTTGATGTAGCCAGCATAGTTTACTGCTGATGTCACTTCCACATAAAATCCTTTCGTACTCAGTTTTGCTCGTGCACTCAGAATCTCATCTTCTTCAATATCAATAAACGTACCATTGGTATTACGTACAGCTTCTAAAATTTGTTTGGAACGCGCTGGTGCAGCAATAGATATCCCTTCCGCTAAAGTACCTTTATTTGCAACGGGTTGTGCTGATTCCTCCCCGGTTTGGTAAGCTTTCACAAGGGGCGCACAGTTCTCCGCTTGAATGGCAACGATTTTCGGTATTTTATCAATTAATCCATTTTCAAATAACTCTTTAAAGCCATAGTACGCACCTAGGAGAAGCGTACCGTTTCCAACCGGAATAATTAAAGCATCAGGCGCACCATTTAATTGTTCATAAATTTCATAGGCATATGTTTTCGTTCCTTCATAAAAATAAGGATTATACACATGACTTGCGTAAAAAACTTTTTCTTCGTCTACAGCTTTTTGTGCCGCGGCTGCAATGTCCTCTCGTGTACCACGAATCTTTTTAATCGTTGCTCCGTGGGCTTTTATTTGAGCAATCTTTTTGGGTGAAGTTTCATCACTTAGATATATATCACAGGCAATATTACAACGTGCTGCATAAGCTGCAATAGCCGTTCCTGCATTACCACTGCTATCAGCAATTACTTTTGATACCCCTAATTCTTTTGCCTTTGTCATCAAAACAACGGCTCCTCGATCTTTAAAGGATAATGTAGGCATCATATAATCAACTTTTACATACGTATTGGTCTCGATATGGTCTAGAACGATTAAAGGTGATTGACCTTCACCCATTGTCACGGATTCCCATGTCTTCGAATCTTTTGCGAATGGCATGGTTTCAAAATAACGCCATAATGAGTTTGGATAGTTATTCCAAGCTGCAATATCAACTTTTGGGGTATCTTTTACTATGTTTAATACTCCGCCACATTCACATTTCCATAAAGTTGGTGTAATATCATGCTTTTTACCACAACTGTTACAAACAAATTGTTTCATCATTTATCAATCCTTTCGAATAATTTTTTATACGAATTAGATTTTTTTATACGATATAGACAAAAAAATATAACTAAATATATGCAATAGCATCAATTTCAATTTTGAATCCAAAATGTAATTCATTAGTTGGTACAACGGTACGAGCTGGTTTATGGTCACCGAAAAATTCCTTACACACAGCATCTGCTTTATCCCATAATTTCACATCTGGAATATATAATGTTATACGCAAAATCTTCTCTTTTTTACTTCCAGCTGCTTCTACAATCATTTCCACATTCTTAAGTGCTTGTAGTGTTTCTTCTTCGATGGTGCCAAATTTTCTTTCACAGGTTTCTGGATGAATAGCAAATTGCCCTGATACATAGACAGTGTTCTGATGAGCTGTTGCCAATGCATAGTGTCCATTTGATTTTAGATTTCCTACTTCAAAGATGCTTTTCATTTGATTCCCCTTAACTTGATTTATTTTTGATTTCATCCAAATAACTATAAACTGTTACTTTGGATATACCTAACAAAGATGCGACCTTCTCAACAGATCCTTTCATTAGAAAAATGCCTTTTTCGTCCATAAATCTTATTAATTCAATCTTTTCATGACGTTTCATGACTGGATGAACACTGTTTTGAATAATTTGTTGAATCAATTGATCCACTATTCCTTCAACATTTTCAATATCATCATCTGATTTTGTTTCATTCTCCTGAACTTCAACTTGTGTAGAAAGAAAAGCATTCATAAATTGTTGCATTTGATTCAGTGCTTCAACATCAAAATTTATGCAGAAAGCACCAATCACTTTTTGCTTGGAATCACGTATTAACGAAGTCGAAGAACGAATCGTACGCTTATCTTCTGTTACAAATGTATAACCTGCAAGATAATCTTCTTTAAAATCTTCTGATTGTAATACAGTCTTTACTAGGTGATCAAATGATTGACCGATTTCTCTTCCTGTAACATGGTTATTTACTGTAAACATTACAGAGGCTTGAGGGTTCGTCAAATCATGAATAACGACTTCACAGTTTGATCCAAACATTTTTGCAGTAGATTTTGCTATAGGGATAAAACTCTCTAATACTTTCTTAATTTCTTCCACGTCTAATTACCTCATTTTTTAAAATTCCACCCAATTGTATATTTTTTTATACAAAAAGGCAATATGTAGATTTTTTTATATATCCAACAGAAAAATTTTTTTGCCATACAATCATCAATAAAAGCTTTTAGCAACTCCAGACTATCTCATTTTGCAGATGAAGACACTACTCCAAATAGTGGTTTCAAAATTGCCGCAGATCGAGTTGGTGCATAAAAAGGGAGGGGAGTTGATCCTTTCTTTTTTTCGAATAACTCTTCTTGCTTCTTTCTCTAACTCTTTACCCTGCAATAATATTCCTGAGCAACATTAAAATTATTTCTTTTCGCCTCAACATGAGCCATAGCAAATAAAGCTTTTGTTAAAAAGATGTGTTCAGATTTTCCGAAAATTTTAATTGATACACCTAGATGATTAGCCGCATTATCAAATCCTTTAATTCCTCATAACAAATTCCAATATTCATGTGAGACATACCAATGAAATGATCAATCTTTATCTCCTCTGCAATATCTTTAAAAATTGCTGTAAAGTCATTTCAAACTCAAAAGAATCAATCAAATTACCCGCTGCAATAAATTAACATCGCATTGTCTGAAAAGCATATTCATCATATTTCTTAAATATTTTCAGTGCTCGATTAGCATAGTTCATTGAGAAATAAGTCTGTTTCATATCATAATAAACGTACGACACTTTGAAGAAAAATTCTGCCCTCTCTAATTCATCCTCAACCTGATATAACTTAGATTCAGCAATCCTATAAGCCCTTATAGCAGTTGTTAACTCTTTTCGTCTAAATTCGTGCATACCCAAGAAAAAGAAATAATAACATTCAAGCATTCCTGCCAATTGCCCTGCTCTTCTATTTCCTTTATTGTCTCGTAAGCATTATTTAGATCATCTATTTCTAGTTTCAAGTGTTCGAGTCCATTCAACATCAAATGAATACTGTTACTATAAATGACTTGATGATTAAAAGAAACTCAACACAAAATATGGAAACATATGATACACTATAAACAATAGAAAAAGATATTAAATTTTGAAACTTATTCTTAAATTTTCTGTATTTTAATATAAAATGATATCTAATGCAGGGAGGAATATTAGTTGGCTGAAAAACAAAAAAGTGTTTCATTTTTTAAAAAATATTGGGTTTCTCAAATTGGTGTATTTTTATTGTCACAGGTGATTTTTATAACATTTGAAACAACAGGATGGTTACCTAATTATAGAGAGATTGATGGAACACTATTTGGGAGAATTACGGAATCGTCTATTTTTATACAATGGTTTACCTTTTATAAAACACCACAATTAAATTTACTTACTGTCTTTTTTGGCGTCTTCTTTCTTGTGCCTGGAATAATAAGTGCATTAAAAAACGTATTTTCACCTAGACACTATAGTAATAGCTCTAGATAACGGTGATTAAAAATAAATTGGTTTAGAAGAGTTTTACTTAGCCTATTGAGTGTGTTCGTTGAACAAGTCAATATCACAAGAATGGAACTTCAATATATTTAGGAGTTCCGTAGCCGAAAAATCAAAACAATTTGTAATCGAAGAGAAGTAGAACTGATCTGCCTTCATGATCTGAGTCATTCACATGTTGCACTATTAATACACCAAGGAGAAGATTACATCACAATAAAGGAACGACTAGGACATGCTTCAATCAAAACAACAATCGATGTTTATGGTCATCTCTTTCCTAATAAACAAAAAGAAACTGCTGATAAGCTGGATGAATTATTCTAACAAGTGGGGTAAAAAGGAGTAAACCACCCTAAAATTAAAAGAGAGCATAAAAAAATACCAGGGGTCTACAACCCTTGGTATCATTGATGCGGCCGACAGGACTTGAATATCCACGGGTTATCCACCCACTAGGCCCTCCATCTATATTCATAAAACTATTGCTCAGTTGTCAGCATGTTAAGCAAATTACGAATTTCCTTGTTATAACTTTTAATTTCTTCTTCATTACAACCAGTTTTATCAAATACTGCATTAGGAATCATTGTGACTTTTTCTTTAAACTCATTCCCTTCAGTTGTTAACGTAATAATTACACTTCGTTCATCCTCTTTTGAACGCTCTCTTATAATAAGACCTCGCTCCTCAAGTCGTTTTAAAACTGGAGTTAATGTTCCGGAGTCTAGATATAATTCTTCGCCTAAACCTTTAACAGATATTTTTTCCTTCTCCCATAAAACAAGAAGAACCAAATACTGTGGATAAGTAATTCCTAATTCTTTTAAGAGAGGATGGTATAACTTTATCATTTCACGGGAAGCTGCATAAATCGCAAAACATAGATGATTACTTAACAGTAATTTATCATCATTCTTCATGTTAAATCCCTCACAATATTTATATTCATTATTACACATAATAGCACAAGAATTACATTAAGTAAAATTGAATGACTAACAATTTAATTAATCATAACTTATACGCATGGAAAATCAGAAAGAATCTATCTTTATTTATAACCATCATGTGTTTGAGGGGCTTTCTTATTATTACCGATACTATATTGTTTAAACCGACTCATAGATTTATTGAGCCGCCAATAATATGATCTTCTATTTTCTCAATATGGTTATTATGTACACTAACTTTAAACTGCCGAAAACTGTTCTTTATTTTAGTCTAATCAATAATTTAGAGGATTTTCATTATGAATTTAAATTGAGAACAATTAAATTTTTAAAAATTTAATTGACAACGATAATTATATTGATTAAAATTCAATTGTGTTAAATTTAATTTATAGGAGTGTTTGATGATGACAGTATATTTTACAGCAGAAGCTACAACAAAAGGCGGAAGAGAAGGTCATGTAAAATCTAATGATCTTATTATTGATTTGGATTTAGCTATGCCAAAACCAAATCAAGCATCCACGGCTACAAATCCAGAACAATTATTTGCGGCAGGCTATTCAGCTTGTTATGACAGTGCTCTTCATTTAGCAGCCCAAAGACAACGATTAAAAATCGAATCAGCAGTTACTGGTAAAGTAAGTTTATTAAAAGATGAAAGTGATAATGGTTATAAACTCGGAGTTGTTTTGGAGGTGGAAATTCAAGGGGTATCTCAAGAGCAAGCGGAAGAATTAACCCATGCAGCTCATCAAGTATGTCCATATTCTAAAGCTACTCGCGGAAATATTGATGTACAAATCATTACAACAGCAATGTAAGACGAAAGATGCCAAGATCAAAAGGTAATGGAATAAAAGTTACCAACCTTCAAATAAGGAGAGAGATCTATGTTAAAAAAAGTACAATTAGAAAAAGCAGCTCAAGAATTTGCAGAAGCAACCGCGAACCCCCCCTATCTATTCGACCTTGGACCTGAGAAAGGACGAGAAGCTGTAGATGAGGTTCAATCTGACCCAATTGATAAACTGCCAGTTGATATTGAAGATATTATGATTTCAGGAGGACCGAGCGGACAGGTATCAGTAAGAATAATGCGCCCACAGAATGCGCCTGCGCACCTTCCTGTCATCGTGTACATTCATGGGGCCGGCTGGGTATTTGGTAATGAGCATACACATGATCGGCTCATCCGTGAGCTCGCAGTTGGAGCACAAGCTGCTATTGTCTTTCCAAATTACACCTTATCTCCAGAAGCAAAATATCCGACAGCCATTGAAGAAATCTATGCAGTAGTGAAGTGGGCAGCTGAAAATGGCCGTGAGAACGGCATGATTCCCGAGAGTCTAACAATTGCAGGTGATAGTGTTGGAGGCAATATGACTGCTGCTGTCACGCTAATGGCCAAAGCACGAGATGACTTGAATATCCGACAGCAATTACTTTTCTATCCGGTAACAGACGCTTCTTTCGATACGGAATCCTATCACCAGTTTGCTACAGGATACTTTTTACGCAAGGACGCGATGATGTGGTTTTGGGACCAGTACACAACCAATTCGAACGAGCGTACTGAAATTACAGCATCACCTCTACGTGCAACTACTGAGCAGCTTCAAGGGCTTCCACCTGCATTGATTATCACAGCTGAAGCTGATGTACTTCGTGACGAGGGAGAAGCATATGCCAATAAACTTCGTGAAGCCGGTGTTCCGGTCACTGCCGTACGTTTCCAAGGTATCATTCACGATTTCGTGATGCTCAACGCCTTAGCCAAAACTGAAGCTGCGCGCGGAGCAATTGATCTTGCCACAACCTGGTTGCGTAAAGGGTTTTAATGAATCTATTGTTTCGTCACAACTGCTGCAAATAAATAAATAAAAAACAAACAGATCCACTCCATAATTGAGTGGATCTTATATCTATTCAATCACTTATCGCAAATATATTCACAATCGAGTATGCTTTCTTTTACTTTCGTGAGGATAAATTGAAAAATGCTGAAACTGATGCTCAAACAAATGCTAACTATCATGAATGGAATGAAAAGGCCAATATCATTTATGAATTTGTGATGAAATACAATGATTATATAAAAACTGCACGTGATTATGGTACCGGTGAGATCATTAATATGGTTGAAGTACACACTCTCACTGTTATTGAGGAGAACCTAAGAATTACTGTTAACTGAGGTAGCGTTGAAGCGGAACCGAACAAGGGGTGCTGTATCACAGATTATCTCTGAACTTGAAAAACGCGATTTGATTATAAGAAAAAAAGAAGACGGAAACGCCAAGCATGTACATCTGTATGCAACCGAATTGCTGAATAGACCTTAAATAATGTTTCTTGACATGTATATGACCCATCTATACCCTAATAAACAAAAAGAGATGGCTGACAAATTAGATAACTTACTATAAGTTAATCGACACTTTTGGTCACAAAACACATTTTAAATAAATAAAAAATACCAAGGGTATCAAAACCCTTGGTATCATTGATGCGGCCGAGAAGACTTGAACCTCCACGGGTTATTCACCCACTAAGCCCTCAAAGCTTCTTGCTTCTTATTTTGCTGTATTGCTCGGATAATCCCAGCTTATTCTGAGTCTGTATTTCGAGTAGCCGGTCAATTAAATGGATGTTTTTTTCATTCCTTTTCTGTTTGTTCCATTTTCCACCACAGTGAATCTTTTGGATTTTCCACAGCTTCTTGAAACTCAGCTTTAGAAGCAACTGTTGGGTAAGAACCTTTTAAAGATTTACCTGAAGTATCTTTAAATAAGGTTAGCACAACTATTAAGCCAATTAAACTGACTGCTAATAAATAGAAACCTGGCGCCAAATTGTTTCTTGTCACATGGGTTAACCAAGAAGCAACTAAAGGTGTTGTTCCGCCAAAAATAGAAACTGATAAGTTGAATGTCCAGGATAATGTACGATATCTAATGTCAGTATGGAACAACGTAGGTAAAGATCCTGGCATAGTACCTTCGTATACAGATAATACAATACCTAACATTAAAAGCCCTATAAACAAGAATGTTATATTCCCCATATTAAGAAATTGGAAAGAGATAATCGAAAATACAATTCCTAATACTAATCCAATTGTTATAACTTTTTTATTTCCTAATTTATCTCCTAGTTTACCAAAAGTTAAAGCGAACGGTACCATAATAATCAATACAATTGCTGTAACCGGTGTACTTATATTATCACTTATACCAAGGTTCTCATCTAAATAAGAAGGCATATAACCTAACAATAGGTAATTGGTTATATTGAAAAATGCCACAAATACGATACATAAAAAGATATCTTTTTTATATGTTTTAATTACTTCTAATAAACCTGGTTGTTGTTCTTGGTTATCAGAGATGTCATTTTCAAAGATTGGCGATTCATCTAAATGACTTCTCAAATATAAACCAAATAATCCCATTGGGATACTCAAGAAGAAAGGAATTCTCCATCCCCAACTATTCATTTGAACATCAGATAAAGTCCAGAAAAGTACTGTAACTAAAACAGAAGCTACTATATAACCAGATAATGTGCCGATTTCTAAACCACTGCCTAACCTTATACGTTTATTATCTGGAGAAGATTCTGCGATATATACCATTGCACCAGCGTACTCTCCACCCACAGAAAAGCCCTGTAGAATACGAGCTAAGAGTAATAATATAGGGGCCCATACGCCAATCTGATCATAGGTAGGAAGTACACCAATTATTAAAGTAGATAAAGCCATCATTAAAATAGTAATTGTTAATACTATTTTCCGACCAAATTTATCACCCATTTTACCAAAAATAATTCCGCCTACCGGTCTAAGTAAAAAGGCAATTGCAAATGTAGCAAAAGTAAATATTAACTTTAATTCATCGTTTTGAACTGGACTGAAAAAGTTTTTACTAATAATAACTGCCAAATAAGAATATAAAGCAAAATCAAACCATTCCATCGCGTTTCCTATCCCTGTAGCAAACACGCTTTTCTTCGCTTTTTGAATGTCTACAACGTTAATTTTTTTCTTGTTGAACTTCATCTAATAATATCAACTCCTTAATTATCAGAACCTCATTATACAAGCGCATAAACGGTCCAAGCATGCAGTCCCAGAATGTATAGCGTAATGCTTCTCTAAAAGTCTGGGGGTTTCTGTTTCACCTGATGGAGAGCTAATGGCATAGTGGCTGATTGGTTCAACTGTACCTTAAAAGAATAGACTAACATCCATATCAGCCCCAAATAACATTGAACCAGGAAAGAAGGATGAAATTCAGTTTTTTCGCTGGTTTCCTTAACTTATTTTTGCCGATTGGACTAAAAATAATACAAAAAGCAACAAAAAGAGAAACAGCCAACAGATAATACCAGCCAAAGTGGTTGGTGATATATCCTTGGGCTGTGGTTGGATTTTCTGCAGACTATTTGGAGAAATGATTCCCCTTCATACAGCTTGATTGTGAATATTATCACAATCAAAAAGACTTTTATTTCTTCTAAGTATCCAAACCTTTATTTTAGTTCTTCCATTACGTCTTCCAATATGTTTATTATGTTTTGCAGATAGATTGAGGTCATTCCTAAGAATTATTTACTGATTCTATCTTTATTACCCCACAATCAGGTGAAACAAAACACTATAAACGTACCATATCTTTTTAAAATCTGACAAGCCCAACAGGGTGATAGAAACCCGGCTAAAGCCAAGCTAATCAATGGATAGAAGAATTTTTTTTTGTTTTTCCCAAGGAATAACGTCTGTGTTTAATCTAGCCCAATTAGAAAGAAAAAGAGCAGGAGTAATCCTGCTCTTTCATTCAAAACTTTAATTTATATGACGAATGTCGTATACCTTTTCGACTTTCTTTACCTATTAATTAGTATGCAGACTACAACAGAAATAAGTGAAATAATGGTTGTATTTAAACAGGCCAATCATCGACAATTGAATGTATTGCATGACACCTAACAAAATTATTTTTCATCCAGCTGGAAATAAAGTAACATTTTTAAGGTAATGGTTTTATTTTTGATCGGCTTTTTCTTACAGCTAAATCCAGACATCATTTTCAGCTGTTTGATCAGTTATTTCTTGCCCGGTATTCACAACACCTTTAGGTTCTACAAGCAAAATTTTACACTCTGCTTCTGCATAAGGTTTATGTTCAACATTTTTCGGAATGACAAACATTTCACCTTCATTTAATTTTACTTCTCCATCACGAAATTCAATGATTAAATTACCCCCAATGACAATAAAGACTTCATCTGTTTCGTCATGCTTATGCCAAACAAAGTCCCCTTGTACTTTAACTAGTTTAAATTGATAGTCATTCATTTCAGCGATTACTTTTGGAGACCATTGATCTTGGAATTTAGATAATTTCTCTTGAAAATTAATCGGTTTATATTTCATTCTTTCTCCTCCCCGTGTAAAACTAAAGACAGCATATTTCGGTCTTTGCTCTTCCCCTGATTTTAACTAGTCCCAAATTAAAGACCGGTCCACTTCAGCAGTTCTAAGATAGTCTAAAAGTTGACCGGTTTGTACTGACTCATGATAAGCGATTCTTAATAACCTGTCCCCTAGTTTTCGAACTGACCCAACATCAGACCTGTCTATCTTTCTATTTGTTAAATCTGTTTCGTTTAAAGATTTAATGACATTGATGACACGCCATGGGTATTTTAAAAACATAAATAAAAACTCACGGAAATTCAGGTGTGTTTCAGATAGGCCCTCAACCTAGTAAAAACATATCATGAGTTACAAAAGCTTTTATTCAAAGCATCTGTTTATTTTATTTATACTTATTTTCATCATTTTACATGAATTCTGGGCACAAATTGGGCACCTATTATTATTAAAATCTATCACAAACCCTTACTTTCACAACACATAATTTGTTTCAGTTTCCCTCGCGAATACCGGGTCAATGCTCAGCTTTTAGATATTCAACCAATTTCTCCGCACTGTTCTTAACATCTTCTTTTGAAAGGTGAAGTGTATCATATTGTGTAAACGCAGGAAGAAAACGCATTCCTATATAGTTAGCCGTGACTTGAAACGGTCTGATAAGCTCGCTGATCGTGATATTATATTCTCCGCCTGCTTGATAATCAGATTCCTGTGCGCCTAAGGAGATAGCTAAGAGTAGTTCTTTTCCATGCAATTTAGTTCCCCCAGTTCCATAAGCCCAACCATGTGTTAACACATCATCTTCCCATTGTTTGAGTAACGCGGGACTGCTGTACCAATACATTGGGAACTGGAAAACGATACGCTCATGATCTAACAGGAGCTGCTGCTCTTTTTCTACATCAATGATAAAATTAGGGTATTCACTGTACAGGTCATGAACCGTAATGTCATTCTCTTGCTTTAAACGATTCATCCAGGTTTTGTTGACAACAGACGTTTCCAAATTTGGGTGTATAACGATAACTAATGTTTTCATATGACTGATTATCCTTTCTTCGCCGATTAGTTATTATTGCCGACAATGAATTGATTCTAATTTTAAAAAAGCAACTTTATTTACACCTATTTTATCCTTTTTCATGAATTCAGGGCAACTAATTGGGCACTGATTATATTTGTAGCCCCAAAAAAGGCTTAACCTTTTAAAAAAGATTAAGCCTTTTTAGTCCCCTCATGCGCCTACCCTATCTGCAGCCACTTTGACTTCTGTACTATGATCACTTTGCAAATAAATTATTGAAAATACACTACTTAAAACCACTGCTGCCAATAGAATCCGGCTGATTTTCATTAATAATCTCCCTAATTTTTCGTCTTGCTTCAATACTCATACGATAATATTCATGAGAGAGCATTAAATTTCCTTTTCCCCTCTAATATTTTGATTTGAATTTCGCTGAGTATTCCTTATCATCACTTTTATTGGCAATAAATCGCCCTATCCTAAAGTATAGCAATGCAACATCATAATTTTGTTGTTTTGCTTCAACATAGGTTAAAGTGAATAAAGTCTTTGCTAGGAAACTATCTTTTGATTTCCCGAAAATTTCTAACGACAAGATTAAATGTTATGAAGCCTTTTTATATTCTTTCAATTCATCATAACAAATCCCAATATTCATGTGTGACATTGCAATTAAATGCTCTATGTTACTTTCTTGGCAATTTCTAAAGAAATTGTTCCAAGGCTCTTTTATTAGATATTATCCATTTTTTTTCTCACTCTCTTACTAAGCTTGAAGCCGAATCTATTTATATACTCTTCATTTTTCACCATGATTTGATATGCCTCTATGATTGGCAAGGTACGAATCAAGATATAGACACCTACAGCTATCAAAACTACACAAACCGGATAGTAGGCAATTAAACCTGAGGCAATATGTTTTCTTTCAAGAAGAAAAGGAATTACGCCTGCCACAATAGAACAAACTCCAACGACCATGATAGCAGCATACCTTTTTTTAATATCTTTATATCTCGCTGTCAGCTCTTTATGATGATTTTGATCAAAAATCAGAGCCTCTTTCTTGAGTACCTTATATTTATCTTCTTCCGTAATCATTCCTGTCACAATAGCTCCAATGCCTAGTACTGCTATAATAATGATAAGGAGTGTATAAATAGCGGGTTCTTGTTTAAAAACCAAATAAGGGACAGTGGAAAAAATAAGCATGCTCAGTCCGAAAGATACATACTGGAAAACTTTGCGTTGATGCAATAAAAAGCCGTCTGCCATTTCTCTGCTTACATAATATCCTTCTTTGTTATCGGGACGAGGTTCAACAGAGTCTTTTAACAAATAATCAATTGATACTTCGAAAATGTTTCCAATCATTAGAAGCTTTTCTGTTTCAGGAAACCCTTGCCCATTTTCCCACTTACTAATCGCCTGCCTTGTCGTGTTTACTTTCTCTGCTAAAGCTTCCTGTGACAGACCTTTTTCTTTTCGCAGCTTAAAAAGTTTTTCACCAAATGTCATATTTAAGAACTCCTTTACTTTGATGACTACATTGTATGAAAACAGCGCTCTCCGTTCTATCTTCCAGCAAATGCACTTTGTCAACTTACGGTTGCAACGATGTTATACAGTGTGTTTTATACCTATTATGATCATGTCTTTGATAAGTAAAAGTTTTCAAAATTAAGCACCTAATTCCTTTTCCTTCTTAAGTATAGATAAACAATAAATTCTTTTCCACTTTTTATTCACCCTTTAACTTGTGATGTGCATTTTAAATTCAACTCCTAATTATTAATTCGTCCAAGAGATACAAGGTGATCTCTCCAATACTTGAATTTCAGATCAGAATATTCAATTCCACTGTCATTTGAATTAAACATTCTGCCATTGCCTACATAGATGCCGACGTGAGTAATGGCTTTTCCTTCATATGTGCCGCCAAAGAACACTAAGTCACCCGCAGTCGCTTCTTTTTCACTTATTTTCTTTGTTACCCCATGTTGTTCCTGTGCTGTTCTTGGAAGAGTAATTCCGGCTTTGGCGAAAGCCCACTGAACTAGGCTTGAATAATCAAAACCAGTTTTCGGATTTGAATCTCCCCAGGCATACGGTTGCCCTTCATGCTTCAAAGCTTCTTTCATGAAAGTTTCATAGAAATCCATAGAGCCGTTCACATACCCCATGACATGGTCAACATAACTTGGGTCACCGTAGCTTTTCCAGCCCATTTTAAAAGCTTGCAACCGGCTGAAATCAAGTGCCAATTTCTTTGTGTATTTTCCGCCATTCTTTTTGACATAGTCTATAAATCCAGAACCAAAGTTGTATGCCTGTAAGGTTAAACGAACATCACCGCCAGCCTGTTTAAAAACCTTCTTAAAATGTTTAATGCCGACTTCAATCGAACGTTCTGGGTCAGTTATGGAGTTGGGAGGTAAGCCGATACTTTCGGAACTTTGCATGATATCTAAAGAACGCCCACCACTTTCTTGCATGGTGAGCGCCATAATAATATTCACTTGGTCAAAAACCAAAAAGCATGTGCAAAAGTGAAAAATTTAAGTGTTGTCAAAAACAGATGAAATTTTGGAATCCCGATCAGTTTAAAGAATTTATTAGTCTCATAGAAAAAGACGAATTTATTTTTAAGGTGTTCTATACAACTGATGATCTGACTGGAATGCACTTAGGAGAAATTTTAGCGTTTCAATAGAAAGATTTAGACAAGTTTAGAAGAGGAAATCAATGTATACAAAGCTTTAACATATATAAATCAAGAATATATAATTACAGCTCTCCAAAACTAAAAATTCTGTTCGCTGTATAAGTATCAATTCAAAACTTATAACGTTGCTTGATGAATGGAGACGACATCAGAAGGAAATCTTACAGATTTGTCCAAGAGGGAATGTTGAGCCTATCCGTTTCCATGATTTGAGGCAATCACTTGTAGCCTCGCTTATCCATCAAGGGGAAGAAAAGAACGATTAGGACATAGTTCTGTTTCTTTTACTATGAATACTTACGGACACCTTTTCCCTAATAAATAGAGGGAAACTGCCGACCGTTTAGACGAATTACTTTAAGTAACTGGTGAGTATTGGTGAGCAAGTCCTTTTTAAAGGCCGTATTTTCAGCATAAAAAAATAATACCAAAGGTGGTTAAACCCTTGGTATTATTGAGATGCGGCCGAGAGGACTTGAACCTCCACGGGTTATTCACCCACTAGGCCCTCAACCTAGCGCGTCTGCCATTCCGCCACGACCGCGTGATCATTAAATTGTTTGTGCTGGTTTAGTAGGCTCTTAACCTAGTAAAACCCATTTGCGTGCACTTTGTAAATAAAGTGCGGGTGAAGGGACTCGAACCCCCACGTCGTAAGACACTAGATCCTAAGTCTAGCGCGTCTGCCAATTCCGCCACACCCGCAAAAAGACAAATGGTGAGCCATGAAGGACTCGAACCTTCGACCCTCTGATTAAAAGTCAGATGCTCTACCAACTGAGCTAATGGCTCTTACTATTCAATTTCAAAATAAAAATGGCTGGGCTAGCTGGATTCGAACCAACGCATGACGGAGTCAAAGTCCGTTGCCTTACCGCTTGGCTATAGCCCAACGAAAATGGAATGACCCGTACGGGATTCGAACCCGTGTTACCGCCGTGAAAGGGCGGTGTCTTAACCGCTTGACCAACGGGCCGATGGTTGAGAACTTATATCGAAATGTTATGGCGGAGAAGGAGGGATTTGAACCCTCGCGCCGCTTACGCGACCTACACCCTTAGCAGGGGCGCCTCTTCAGCCACTTGAGTACTTCTCCAATATGGCTCCACAGGCAGGATTCGAACCTGCGACCGATCGGTTAACAGCCGATAGCTCTACCACTGAGCTACTGTGGAATAATGAGACAAAGCTTATTATATCAGCCTTGATTTTTAGCGTCAAGAGGTAAATGTTTTTATTTATCTCTCGTGACGACTTTTATAATGTAACATAGGCTTGCCATATTCGTCAACCTTTTTCACGAAAAAATTCTTTTTATTTTTCCGCGGCATTTTCCGCATCTGTATCTGTCAGGGTTCATGGCGCGCTTCTTTATATACTGTTGGCCGCAGGCCGTGCAGATATACATATAAGTTTTTTTGCTTTCTGTTTTTTTGTTAAGAGGTGTACAGAACCTCGGCGCATTGACCTTCTGCAGCAGCTCTCGGAAATCTCTGTCTCTGTGCTTGTACCCTTTTCCTTCAAGGTGAAGGTGATAATGGCAAAGCTCGTGCTTAATGATGCCGATCAGTTCCTCTTTGCCGTGTTCAATCAAATATCTTCTGTTCAATTCAATGTTATGGGAGGATAACAGGTACCTTCCGCCCGTAGTTTTAAGCCTGTCATTAAAAAGCGCCTGATGGCGGAACCGCCTTTTAAAATACGTTTCCGAAATATCCTCTGTCAGTTTTTGAAGCTCTGTGTTATCCATGGTGCACCTCACTTAAAAAACATTGAACGGGACAATTCACCGTTTGCATACAATATGGTAATCACCGTCCCTCTTATGATAAAAGCTGAGGAGGAATGAGCCTATGCCAAATTGGCTTAAAAAACAGATGCAAAAAGCGTTCCTTGAAAAAGATAATTACCAAATTAAACTGCTGAATCAATGCTGGTATTTCTATAGGAAAAAACACTGCTCGTAAGCAGCGCTTTTATTTTACCATAGACAGCGATACTCTGCCTTTTTGTACATCTACGCCATCAACCCACACCGTCACAATATCACCGACGGATACGACATCAAGAGGATGCTTGACGAATTGATTGCTGAGCTTTGAGATATGCACAAGCCCGTCTTGTTTGACTCCGATATCAACAAACGCTCCGAAGTCCACTACATTGCGCACGGTGCCCTGCAGTTCCATTCCCTCTTTCAAATCTTCCAGCTGAAGGACATCTGTTTTCAGTAAGGGCTTAGGCACCTCATCACGCGGATCGCGTTCCGGCCTTGTCAGTTGCTCACAAATATCTTTCAGAGTGATTTCACCGATTCCCAGCTCTTTTGCCGTTTCAGAAAGCGCAAGCTGATTGATTTTGTCCTTTAATTCCGCCGTGCCGATTTGTTCTGTTGAAAGACCAAGCTTTTTCAATAACGCTTTTGTTTCCTTATAGCTTTCCGGGTGGATGCCCGTTCTGTCCAAAGGCTCTGTCCCTTCCTGCACCCTTAAGAAACCGATGCATTGCTCATAGGTTTTCGCACCGAGTCTCGGAATGTCCTTTAGTTCTTTTCGATTGGAAAACTTTCCGATTTCCTCGCGTTTTTTGACAATGTTGCCTGCGACAGACTTTGATAATCCCGCTACATATTGAAGCAGCGCGGCGGATGCTGTGTTAACGTTTACTCCAACTTGGTTTACAACGGTTTCAACAACAAACCGCAGAGATTCATTTAAGCGCTTTTGGCTGACGTCATGCTGGTACTGCCCGACGCCAACAGACTTCGGATCGATCTTGACGAGTTCCGCGAGCGGGTCTTGAAGTCTTCTCGCGATAGATACAGCACTGCGCTCTTCAACCTTAAGCTCAGGGAATTCTTCTCTGGCAAGCTCAGAAGCCGAATATACGCTTGCTCCCGCTTCATTGACGATCACATAATAAATTTTACGCGGCATGTCCTTCAGTACATTAACGATGAACTGCTCTGTTTCTCTGGATGCCGTGCCGTTTCCGATCGCCACCATCTCGACTTGGTGCTGCTCAAGAATCTTTTTCACTTTTTCATGGGCTTCTTTTGTTTTGTTGACTGGCGCATGCGGATAGATGACATCAATCTCCAAAACTTTTCCGGTCTCATCTGACACAGCGAGCTTGCAGCCAGTTCGGAAGGCTGGGTCAACACCGAGAACGGTTTTGCCTTTCATCGGCGGCTGAAGCAGAAGCTTTCTCAAGTTTTCAGAGAAAATATGAATCGCCTGTTCATCCGCTTTTTCTGACAGCTCTTTTCTGATTTCACGTTCGATTGCCGGCTGAATCAGCCTTTTATAACTGTCTTCAATCGTCTCCTGCAAAATTTCTTTTACAGACGTTGCGCGGTTTTTGATGATTTGCTTTTCTAAATATGCCTTAATGTGATCCGCTGGCGGTTCGATAGACACCTTTAAAATGTCTTCTTTTTCGCCGCGGTTCATCGCCAACACTCTGTGCGGAACGACTTTTGCGATTGGCTCTTCATACTCATAATACATTTCATATACATTTTTCTCATCGGCGTCTGCCGATTTTCCGGCTGCAGACTTAATGGTTCCTTTTTTGAAGGTTTCCTGGCGAATCCACTTTCTGAAATTCGGCTCGTCTGAGATTTGCTCAGCAATAATGTGCTTGGCGCCTTCAATCGCTTCTTCCCGTGTGAACACTTCTTTTTCTTCGCTGATGTATTTGTCTGCAACTGCTGCCAGACGGTTATCTTGCGGGAGTGTCAGAATATAGTCGGCAAGCGGATCGAGACCTTTGCTTTTCGCAACTGTCGCCTTTGTTTTGCGTTTTTGTTTATACGGGCGGTAAAGGTCTTCCACTTCCTGAAGCTTCACCGATTGCTCAATTTTACGTTTTAGATCATCTGTCAGTTTATCCTGCTCTGCAATCAGCCTGATGACTTCTTCTTTTCGCTGATTCAGGTTTTGTATGTATTGCCAGCGTTCAGAAATCGTCTGAATCTGAACCTCATCCATTGACCCCGTCTGCTCTTTTCGGTATCGGGCGATAAACGGGACTGTGTTGCCGTCCTCCAGCAGGCGGATGACACTTTCAACGTGTTTTTGTGACAAACCTATTTCTTTCGCAATTTGCTGTTTTAAAAGGGCTGACGTTTCCATATAACCAAAGCCTCCAATATTGTCGTTCTATCTCTAGTGTATCAAAAACCGAAAAAAACACATAAAAAAAGACAGCTGCCGCTGCCGGTTTTTTTCCTCTTATTTCAACATGTCCGTTTAATTGCCTGTAAAAAAAGAAGCCGGTATTCCGGCTTCTTTTTGTTCTTATTCTCCTAGGACAGCTGTCCAAGAATATAGGTCAGATCGTCTTTTCTTGATGTCGTATACATTTTCAGTGAATTCGATATGTCTTCTACCGATTGGCCTTTTTTCAAATGGGAGCGGATATCGGGTACGTTGAGTCCATCTGTATGTATAATGAACTTTGAACCCTTTTCATAAGTGGCGGTATGCGTTTTGTATTTTTGCGGCTTGCCTGATAAGTAGCCCGAAATCGGCAGAGGATAAAAGCTTTCACCAGACGGGGAATGCAGAATAAACCGTACGTTTCCGACAGAGCAGTACGTAAACTGCCTTTGTTCAAAATTGATTTTCAGGATTGACGCTGTAGCGCCTCTTTTGTTTTTCATGGCCTGATTACAGCGTTCGATAATGCTTTGTACGTCTTCATCCGCATAGTTTTTCACTAAGTCTTTAATTGCTGAAGAAGATTCGTTGGCAAGCGACCCGCTTCCAAGTCCGTCAGCTACCGCACAAATTAGCTCCTTATCATCAGCTTTCATAAAAAAGCTGTCACCGCAAATCGATTTTCCTTCTTTATTCAGTTGGTATACAAGAGTTTGAATATGCTCGTTTTCTTCAACCTGGATCATTACATTAACTCCATCGAGGGATCTTCAATCAAGGCCTCTCTGAGCTTCTTCACAGCTTTGCGCTGCAGACGCGAGACGTGCATTTGAGATATACCGAGAATGTCCCCAGTTTCTTTTTGGCTTTTGTTTTGGATATACGTAAGGTCTATGATTTGTTTTTCACGGTCTGAAAGGACATGGAACACGCTTTGCAGCATCATTTGCTGGTTCACCCGCTCATATCCGTCCTCCTGTGATCCGACAATATCAAGAATTGTGACCGTGCTTCCGTCCGAATCCGCTTCAATGCTGTGGTCAACAGATAGAGCCTGATAGCTTTTGCCCATTTCCATCGTTTCAAGAACTTCTTCTTCTGAAACATCGAGAAATTCGGCAATCTCTTCGACTTTCGGTGACCTTTGGGTTTCAGTCGTCAGCTGATCAACCGCCATTTTGATTCTTGGGCCCAGCTCTTTAATCCGTCTCGGTACGTGAACGCTCCACGTTTTATCTCTTAGGAAACGTTTAATTTCACCGATGATTGTCGGAATCGCAAAAGCTTCAAACGATTTGCCGACGACGGGATCGTATCGCTTAATCGCACCAAGCAGCCCGATCATGCCGACCTGACGAAGGTCCTCGTGAAAGCTTTTGCCTTTTGAATATTTTTTCGCAAGCATATCAACCAAATTTGTATACACCCGCACAAGCGTTTCCTGCGCCTGTTCATCTTGATTTGTTTGGTAATCGCTTATGAGCCGATCGACTTCATCTTTAGTTAGTTTCGTAGTTTTTGATGGTTGTGTCATGATCAACTCGCTCCCCATTTAAATACTTTGTCATCGCTACGGTGACGCCTGAGTTGTTTTGCACTCTGACTTCATCCATGAGCGTTTCCATTAAATATAGACCGAGCCCTCCTTCTGATAATTGATCAACTGTGTGCGAAGGTGTGTACGGGCCTAGATCTTGCTGCTTTTGATCGAAATCAAAGCTGTCTCCTTCATCCGCCACAATCACCTCTAACCGGTCTTCGAACACACCGAATCGTATTGACACTTCCCCATTTTTATCTTCTTTGTAAGCGTGCTGAACCGCATTTGTACACGCTTCACTGACTGCGATTTTCAGATCTTCAATTTCATCGTACGTATAGCCCATTCTGCTTGCGACGCCTGACAGCGTCAGCCTTATAATTCCCACGTATTCAGGCTGGGCCGGCACTTTCATTTCGATGTAATCAGCGTTATTCTTCATTGCACTCCACCTTCTGACTTTGCAGAAATATCAATGATGTCCTTCAGACCTGTGATGTCAAACAGACGGATCAGCCGGTCAGAAAGATTTTCAAGCTTCAGCGAACCGCCTTGTTTTTTCACTGTCTTAAAGACACCTACAAAAACGCCCAGTCCGGTACTATCCATGTAGCTCACATCTTTCAGGCAAATTTTTAAATCAGCGCCTTGTTCTGCCAGAGGAACAAGTTTCTCTCTGAGCACCGGAGCTGAATATACATCGATTTCTCCTGCAATATTTACTTGTATATCATTCTCGTTTTGCTTCACATCAACATTTATATTCATACATATCACCTCAAATTTTCCTTCAAATCACTAATTCACTTATACCCACGGCCGGCTGATGCTAAACCTTTCTTCGCAAAACAATTAACGTAAAATCATCGTGAAGCTGAAAGTCCTGCAATTTGAGGAGGCTGTCATAAATGTTTTTGACCATTTCCTGCGCGGAGGAACACATATGTTCCTCAATGAGTTTCTGTAAATCAGGACGCTCCAAGAAACCATTTTCTGTTCTGCATTCTGTGACGCCGTCAGAAAATAACACAATCATATCGCCCGTTTCGAGATGCTGATCGAATTGTTTATAGTCATAATCCTGCGAGATGCCGAGAACAAGCCCTTTGGCCTCTAAATCGTAAAACGTGTTGTCTTTTTGAGAATAATAGAATCCCGGTTCATGTCCCGCTGAAGCATATGTAATTTGATGTTTGTCCATATTGTAATTTGCATAAAACATCGTAATAAACATGCTGGCATCAACATTTTGCTCAACAACCCGGTTTAAATTTTTCAGCACCTGAGAAGGGTGTATGCCCGTTTCCGGCAAAGAATCCATCGCATATTTAATCATGGACATACAAAGAGCCGCCGGAATGCCTTTTCCGATCACATCAGCAATTGCGATATTGATGGATTCCTTGTCTTTGACAAAGTGATAGTAATCACCGCTCATCTGTTTAGCGGGCACACTGATGGCGCCGATATCCAGCGCTTCTTCTTGCGGAATCTTTGTTCCTAGCAGCGTCTGCTGAACATTTGCCGCGATTTCAATTTCTGATTTGATTTCCTGCTGTATCCCCCTAAGGGTTTGATGCTCCTGATAAGCCATTCCATACCCAATCATGACTTCTATTAAAAAATCCAGCGAATGAAAAACATCTTCCGGGAGACTCGGATACAGCTCCTTCAGCACTTTTCGGTGTATGCTGATGATTTCTTCCGGAGGAATTTGATGCTCGATTGTTTTTCGGCTGAATTTTTGGGCCTGATATAAAGATGTTTCTGTTAATTCGGCTATATATCGACTAAGCAGCTGGTGATACCGCTGCTCAATAACCTCCCTAAAATCCACTTTCTTACCTCCTACCGAAGCCATTTAATGGCTTGTATCTCTGTTCCTTCCCCCGTTACGGAATTTAAGCTGAATTCATCCATCAGCCTTTTCACGCCGGGAAGTCCCGCTCCGAGTCCGCCAGACGTTGAAAATCCGTCTTCCATGACTTTGCGGATATCGGGAATTCCCGGCCCTTTGTCTTCCGCTATGATTTTGAGGCCTTTTTTTCCTCTGTCAGCGACCTGTTCAATTCCGATCTGGCCTTTACCGGCATATAAATAAATGTTTCTGGCTAATTCTGAAATAGCCGTTGTAATTCTAGCCTGGTCTACAGTGCCGAAACCCAGTTCTTTTGCAACGTTTCGCCCCAGCTGTCTGGCGGCCACAATATCCCATTCTGTCATGATTTTTACACAGGATTGGTCGTTCATTCGCTATTCCCCCAATTCCCGCTTCAATGTCTCAAGCCCCTGCTCTAAGTCGAGCGCAGTTTCGATTTCCTCAAGCGCGATTCCAAGCTCAATCAGTGTCACTGCTACAGCAGGCTGAATTCCCGTCAAAACCACTTTTGCGCCCATTAGTTTGGACATCGTGATCACGTCGCCAAGCACTTTTGCGATAAAGGAATCAATCATGTCCACAGATGTCAGGTCAATGACAACTCCGTTAGCGCCTGTTTCGTATATTTTATTTAATAAGTCTTCTTGAAAGGTTAATGCGGTTTGGTCATCAAGTTCCCATTGAATGGACACTAATAAGCAATTATACAGTTTCAAGATCGGGATTTTCGGATGTCTCAAAATGTTATTCCCCCAATGAAACAATTTTTCGATCTGTCATTTCCAAAGCCGTTTGAATTCCTTTTTGCAGGGTATTCTTAGTAATAACTTGGGATAAATCAATGCCAAGGTTGACGATGGTCTGAGCAATCTCCGGACGGATTCCGGCAAGCAGGCATTTTGCTCCGACAAGCCTTACCGCTTCAGACGCTTGAATAATATGATGGGCAACCATCGTGTCGACGACCGGCACGCCCGTAATATCTATCAAAACGACTTGTGAGCGATATTTGACGACGCCATTAAGCAGATTTTCCATAATTCGTTTTGCGCGTTCGGTATCAATTGTTCCGACCAGCGGCATCACAGTGATATTTTCAAACACCGGGATGAGCGGCGCCGACAGCTCCTGCAGGGCGATTTTTTGCAGGGATACTGTTTTTTCCCAGGAGATGGAGTACTGATTAAAGATTTCTGTATTAATCGGGCTGAAAAAGCGGTCAATCTGCCAGATTAGTTCCGTACTCTCTTGATCTGGCAATCTCTTATCATTCATTTTTGTGTAGAGACCCTTCCAGAATTCAGCAAGCGCCGTAGCGAGAAACTTCAAAGAAAGTCCGATTTGCACGGCTCTCAGCGCCAGTTCACTGATTTGGTCCTCAGCAGAGATGTCATCCTTAACAGATAAAAGAAGAATGTCGATATATTCTTTAGATATATTTTCATACACTTGATCAGTGAGCTGATATGATTCTTGCTCGCTTAATTCTTTTAGTGTGTCAGTCCACAGTTGGAGCAGTTCATTTTGATTCTCGGCAATGAACTGGTATACAGTCTGGTTCGACATCAAATTCGCTTACCTCCCGATAAAAAGCAACATATTTTTTCGTTATTTCATTATTATATCGCTAATTTTTTTTGAAAACAAAAAAAGTTGCTCTATTTGAGCAACCTGTACATATGTCTAAAAATCAATGAGTGCCAAACTGATTTGTAAGGCTTCATCAACCTTATCCATCATTTCATCATCCAGATGAGTAATCTTATCCGTTAACCTTTGCTTGTCAATCGTCCGAATTTGCTCCAGCAAAATAACGGAATCTCTTTCAAAACCGTAGCGTTTTGCATCGATTTCGACGTGGGTTGGTAATTTCGCTTTCTGTATTTGTGCTGTTATGGCTGCAACAATAGCAGTTGGGCTGAAGCGATTTCCGATGTCATTTTGGATCACTAAAACCGGGCGCACCCCGCCTTGCTCTGAGCCAACAACAGGAGATAAATCAGCAAAATAAACATCGCCGCGTTTCACAATCAAATGATTATCCTCCGCTGACTAAGCGCTCAACTGTCGTTTCAGCCTCGCACTCCGCAAAGTGAGCCTCAGAAGAAATATTCAGGTTGATTTTCGCCATTTCCATATAGCCGCGTCTCATCAAATCACGGTTGTGACGAGTTGTTCGTTCGCTGACATACGCTCTCACTGCTTGTGATATCAGTTCGTTTCTGCTTCGTTTCTCCCGCATCGCTACACCATCCAATTCAGCCACTAGGTTTTCGGGCAAGCTGATTTTCATTTCGGTTCTTGCGCTGGATTCAGACAAAAAACATACACCTCCACCAAACTTACGGATACGACTCTTTATCCATCCAGTGATAATGATACCATTATTCACTCTTCAAGCAAAGCTGTTTTATGAATTCTCCATTGAGATGAGCTATTTGCTTGCATTTTCCTGCAATAAAGGATTTCTCAATTCCATTATACTCCCATTTTCCAAAAACATACGGGGAACACGGGAACTTATTGTACAAGACACCTCGTAGTTGATGGTTTCCAGCCTGCCGGCGATTTCATCCATGGAAATATATTCATCCCCCTGCCGGCCTATTAATGTTACTTTTGTGCCCGGCGGATATTCCTGATCCAGTTCCACCATAAATTGGTCCATGCAAATTCGGCCGGCGATTTTCAGCCGTTTTCCCTTCACAAGAATCTCGGTTCCTTTCAATTTTCGAAGCCAGCCGTCGGCATAGCCAACAGGCACCGTTCCGATCCATGTGTCTTTTTCTGCTGTGTATTCCGCTCCATAGCTGACACTCTCGCCTTTTCTGATTAATTTAACATGAGACAGCGTCGAATGCAGGGTAAATGCAGGGAGCAGCTGAAACGGTATTTCGTCCGTAATGTCGGCTGACGGACGGAGGCCGTACATGCCAATGCCGAATCTGACCGCGTTGAAAAAGCCTTTTTTCAGACGAAGACCGGCGGCGCTGTTCGCGCAGTGGACCATCAGGTTCTTTAACGGCAGCGGCGCAATCAGCTCTTTAAAGCGCTCAAATTGCATCAAAAAATAGCTTCTTTCTTTTTCATCCGCTGTCGCAAAATGGGTAAATACCCCCTTGCACTTTAAACGGGGGTTGCGGTCAAGAATCGCCAGCACGTTCTGAACTTCTTCTTCCGATTTTACGCCAAGCCTGTTCATCCCCGTATCGACCTTCAAATGAAAATGAAGAGGACGTTTTTTCAAGTGGCGGGCTGCTTCCTGAAGCCATTCAACAGAATAGCCTGTTAATGTCACGTCATATTCCGCCGCGATTTCCGCATACTCCGGCGGGACCGCGCCAAGCACTAATATAGGCGCCTTAAAGCCCTTGTTGCGCAGGGAAATCGCTTCATCCAGAATGGCCACCGCCAAGCATGAAGCACCTGCATCAAGTGCCGCCTGCGCTGTTTCTGCGTCGCCATGCCCGTAGGCGTTCGCTTTTACAACCGCTATCAGTTGGACATGTTCGCCGATGTGTTTTTTCATATTGCTGACATTTTCCTTTATTGCGGACAAGTCGATTTCTGCCCACGTATCTCTGTAAAAAGGTTTTGTGCTCATCATGACACTTCCTAGCTTTTATTCAATATCATTTACATATCATACTAAAATTATAGACAAAGGGAAATGATCCCTAACGAAAAAAGGCCAAATCACGTTTGGCCTTTGGCGATTATTTAGACGATTGTCCCTGCATGCTTTTCGCGACTGTCACCATTTCCTCTTTAGAAAGATCTTTAGAGGAGAGAAGGTAATCTACACCGTCATATGTCCATGATAGTGATGCGTCTGACAAGGCGCCGATGGTGTAGCCGAGATTCACCGGTTCGCCGTTCATTGTAACTGAGGAAGAAGCTTTGGCGACCTGGGCTTTTTCCTGTATTAAAGTAAATGATTTTTCTCCTCCGTAGGTCATGATGATACGCTTCCCGTCTTCAGAGGAAATATCTTTTTCTTCAAGCAGCTTTACGCCAAGCGGCAGTTCAAGCGGGGTTTTGACCGCGAACGTGTCGGATGGCTTCGCGCTTGTGGCGACATCCATTTGGGAAAGCGTCATATTTTTCTTTTCGTCAAATGATTCTTTGTCGAATTGTTTATTAAATTCGAAGCTGCTGAATTCCACTTTCACCATGACTTTTCGGTCTGTATCCATCACTTTGACAGATGATGGGCTCATATCTTTTTTGTTAAATGTGATTTCTTGCGTCGGCAGCATTTTGTTATGCTGATAGTTTGTTTTTGTTTCGAATACGTATTTCTTTTCTTTCGCAGTGAAGACTGCATCCGAATCGTTTTGAACATCCTTTACAAGCGATTCAAACAGGTAGACCTGGCTGCTGTTGTTCGGCCAGTCGCTTTGAAACCTGAAGCTCTTATTTAAAGACGGCGTGAGAACAAATACTCCGTTTTCATTTCGTAAAATGACTTGGTTTTGGTCCTTTTTCGGATTTTCCAGATAAACTCTGTACAGAGACGGCTTTTTGTGCCAGATTTCCACATTGTATACTTGAGGCTCACTCCCTGTCTCGATGGTCATTTTCGCTTTTGCTTTGTACGAGGTGTATTCTTTCGCCTTTTCATCTAATCCGGTCACAATATCTTGCTGCGTTTTTTGCCCGCAGGCAGAAAGAATAAGGACAGCAAGCAGTCCCGTTAAAAGCAAAACAAAGCTTTTTCTCACCTTTTTCAACCCCTTTTTCTCAATTGATGTAAAAGGAAGAAATCGCTTGTTTGACTTTAACGGTACGCTCGGTACACGTTAGGCAGAACGGATGCGTACCATAAAAGCCTCAAACAACTTGTCTCCCTTAATGCACTATCAAATATATGAGTGGGGTTTCCCTAATATGCAGACTAGCTTGACAACCTTTCAATCACAACCTGCGCGGCCGCATATTCCTTTGTATGTGTGATTGATACGTGAACAGCGGCTTGGCTCAGTTTCGTGCAAATGATGTAAGGCTTGCCATTATGGTCTTTCTTAATTACGATGTCCTGAAAACTGAGATGCTTCCCTATACCGGTGCCATATGCCTTCGAGAATGCTTCTTTTGCCGCGAATCTGCCCGCGAGAAATTCGATTTTTCTTTTTTCTGAAAGCTCATGATATTGGTCAAGCTCGCTTCGGGTTAAAATCCGCTCGGAAAACCTTTTCTGGCGGCCTGCCATAGAGGCGATCCGTTTAAGCTCGGTGATGTCCAGTCCAATGCCGTAAATCATGTGCAATAACCTCCTTTGCGGTACGTACTATTTGAATGGTTTGTCTCATAAACGTGTTACTATAGAAATACAAAAATGAAGAAAAGGGGCTCGGAATGTTTATACGGACTGAAAATTTCCAAACGTTCATCAGACTTTATCCCGCTGTCACCTTTATATTGGCCTTACAAGCTGTTCTCTGGCTGTTTTTTTCACTTCCTGCCCATTCAGTCGTGTTGTGGAGAGACGCGGTCACAGGCTATAATCTAGGCGTTGCAAACGGTGAATGGTGGCGGCTGATCACACCGATTTTGCTGCACGCAGGTTTTACCCATCTGCTGTTTAATTCCATGTCCATCTTTTTATTTGCCCCCGCTTTGGAGCGCATGCTGGGAAAAGTGCGTTTTCTGCTTGTGTACGCCGGCTCCGGTATCATCGGCAATATCGGCACATATGTGGCAGAGCCGCTTGATTACGTGCATGTCGGGGCTTCAGGCGCGATTTTCGGGCTGTTCGGCGTGTATCTGTTTATGGTTCTTTTTCGGAAAGAGCTGATCGGACAGGAGCACTCCAAAATGATTCTCACACTGCTCGCATTTGCCATTCTCATGTCGTTTATCAACTCCAATATTAACATGATGGCCCATCTGTTTGGGCTTTGCGGCGGGTTTCTTCTCTCGTTTTTATGTGTGCAAAAAAAAGAGCGGCGGTATTAACCGTCCGCTTTTTCATATGAATACCAATTCAAAATGAAGCCCGCATCCTCTTCACCTACATCCCTCACCGTTAATTCTTCCATATGGCTTGATGATTTTACCGAGGTAGAAATGGTATACAGGCTGCCTTTCTTTTGAAAATAGGATTGGCTGAACTTGCAAACCTGCATTCGTTTTTTCAGCACAATCGCTGTTGTTCTATTTATCAATCTGGACGTCAATTGGAGGCGATCGCCGTTAATCGTCCAAGCCGCATCCTTATATGCGAGGTAGCCGAAAATCAATTCAACCGGCAGCAAGATGATTGACAGATAACCCCACGGCTGAAAGAAGATGCATAACGGGATAATCAAAAAGATTGAAAAAATGACGGAACGGAATAAATATCGTTTTAACGCGCGCCGCGGCAGGCGGCGGATGTTGTCTTCCAGCGTGTATTCCGGCGTAAATGTCCGAAGCATGTCCGGAAGCTTTTGTTTATGAATCATCGGAAAGAGGATGGTCAAAGCGCCTTCTTCTTTTTCCCTTTCGCCGCCGCCCGCGCTGACGATGGACACCGTCACAAAGCCGAAGAGCTGTCGGATGATATTTTCTTTTATTTTAATGGCTTGTATTTTCCGGAGCGGTATTGTGACTTGATGTTTTTCAATAATTCCTCTTGAAATCACCAATTCCTGCTCTTTTTTTATGATTTGAAAGTTCGCGTATCTAAACATCATACCGGCGATGCTGAAAATCCAGGCAATAAATAAACCGATAAAAATAAGGACCGCGTAAATGCCGATGCTGGCGTGCTTCAGGAAGGAGAATTTATCGAAAATCCAATCCATCGGCAGCACTTCGTCAAGCTGGGAAATAAGCGCAAATACAGCGGAAATAATCACTCCGATTCCGCCGGAGGTTGAAGCGGCCACGAGCAATTCTTTTGCGTTCATGCGGTAGTGCTCTTGCGGTTCAACTGCTGGAATCAGCTCCTGCTCTGCTTCGGAACAATCTTCATCGTGTTCGCTTGCGTGTCTTTGCGCTTTTTTCTTAAAGACGGCTTCCTTGATGCGCTCGGCTTCTTCAACAGAAATAGCAGAAAGAACCGCTTCCGCCTCCTTGCCTCCGCCCGCCGTTTCAATTTGCAGCTTCACTAGCTTAAAAATTTGCTGGACCACGCCCGCACTCGTATTCATCGTTTGAATACGCTCAATCGATATGTATCGCTTTTTCGTCACAAACAAGCCTTCTTCGATCCTAAATTCATCATCTTCAATTCGATAGGTGAACTTTCTCCATTTGATGATGCTTGCCGCTACAAGCCAGATGAACAGCACGCCGAGCACAATGGCTCCGTAAAAACGGACTGTATGGTTCGAATTGACGATGTACACAAAAAAGAATGGCAGAATGATATTTTTTACCGTTTGAATAATGGTATGGCATAAATTCAAAATGACTGCCGCCGGGTGCAGGCGTTTCGGTTCAGACATCATCGTCAGTCACCCTTGCCAGACGGGAAATGGAGTCTCTCAGCCGATCCGCTTCCTCCATCTCTAAAGCTGGGATCGAATGAACGGTCGCGGCCGTGGAAATTTTCACCGTTGCCAGGTTGTATTTTTTTAATAATGGCCCTTGTGACGTATCGACGTGCTGAACTCTGACCATCGGGACAATCACACGTGTCACCACAAAAATACCTGACTGAATGTCTATTTCATGTTCATGGACTTCATAGCGCCACACTTTATGGCGGATCTTTGGAATGATAAGGACTGTCACAATCGAACCCAGCAGCCAAACCGCGCCGAGCACGCCGCTGATCCAGTACGGCCAATGAAAATAATAGCTTAACACTGCAACTGCTATGACAATAAGCAAGCAGACAGCGGATACGATGATTTCTTGAAGTCGCCAAACCTTTAATCCGTCTGGACTGATTTGGTTTTTTGGCTGCTCTCTCAATATACCTACCTCCCGTTTTTTCGTCGTTACTTATACGTCTCTTATACAGAAAGGTTTCATTCTTAAGCATACATAGAAAAATGGCTCCCGTCAGCTGAAAGTTTGCTGAATCACAAATTGCGAACATAAAAAAGCCCAAAACGTTATGTTTTGGGCTTTAATCGATAGAATTAGTAAGATTTTTTCTGGCGTCTGTCACCTGAACCTGAAGAACGGCGATCGTTTGAACGCTTTTTGTCATAGGAAGAACGGTTGTTGCTTTTCCCTTTTCCGCCGCGGTAGCCGCCGCCTTGCCCGTCTCTGCGTTTAGAAGAGCGTTGGTTCTTATAGCGTTTGCTGACCATCGGCGCTTCGTCTGTTAAGCGAACCGGTGTGTCGTCCGGCTCTTTTGTAGCCATTTTGATAGCCGCTGCAACCACTGTTACTGCATCATGATCTTCAAGCAGCTCAGCTGCCGCTGTCATGTAGAAGTTCAGGTTGTTTTCACTGATTGTCGTGCGAAGACGTTCAACAGTAACCTGCTGCTGGCCTTCTAACGCTTCATCAAGTGTAGGCTCCTTCATGCGGTCCATTTTGCGTTTTGTTGTTTGTTCAATTGCGCGAAGCATGCTTTTCTCACGCGGTGTAATGAACGTCATCGCCATACCTGTTTTTCCTGCACGGCCTGTTCTTCCGATACGGTGAACATAGCTTTCAGGATCTTGAGGCACGTCGAAGTTGTACACGTGTGTTACGCCTGAGATATCAAGTCCGCGAGCGGCAACATCAGTTGCGACAAGAACTTCGATTGCACCTTCTTTAAATTTGCGAAGCGCAACCATACGTTTCGCCTGCGTTAAGTCACCGTGAATTCCTTCAGCCGCATATCCGCGAAGGTTCAGGGCTTCAGCAAGCTCATCGACACGGCGTTTTGTACGTCCGAATACGATCGCAAGCTCAGGAGACTGAATGTCAAGAAGACGAGTCAGTGTATCGAATTTTTTGCGCTCTTGCACTTCTAAATAGAACTGCTGAATGTTAGAAACCGTCATTTCTTTCGCTTTTACTTTTACATGTTCCGGTTCAGTCATGAAGCGCTCTGCAATGCGTTTGATCGGCGCTGGCATTGTAGCAGAGAACAGAAGTGTCTGATGCTCGCTCGGCACGTTTGAAAGGATAGATTCAATGTCATCAATGAATCCCATGTTCAGCATTTCATCGGCTTCATCCATTACAACAGTGTTTACGTTGTTTAAACGAATTGTGCGGCGGTTGATATGGTCAAGAAGACGTCCAGGTGTTCCGACAATGATATTCGGATTTTTCTTTAACGCCCGGATTTGCCGTCCAATATCCTGCCCGCCGTAAATAGGAAGAACCTTCGCACGCTTATCTTGTCCGATTTTATATAATTCTTCTGATACTTGAATGGCTAATTCACGGGTTGGCGCGATTACGATTGCTTGAATATTAGGAGACTCGGGGTTAATTTTTTCAACAAGGGGTATACCAAACGCAGCTGTTTTACCTGTACCTGTTTGCGCTTGTCCAATGACGTCTTTATTTGAAAGTCCGAGCGGTATTGTTTGTGCCTGAATCGGTGTTGCTTCTTCAAATCCCATACGATTAATTGCTTTCATGAGATCAGAACTTAAATTAAAATCTTGAAACGTTATAGTCAAATTATTCAAACTCCTTCTAATTGCTGTTTCAGTAATGTCGTGATTTACCACTTATAAAACTGCCCTTTAAACCAAAAGGACAGGATCCATCCGTATACAAAGCCCGAATTACTTTACATTTTATCTTACCATTACACTATTGGTTTTTCAATAAGATGAGAAGCAGATCCGCTTCTCGAATATGCCGGCTTGCTGCTTCATCCGCTTCCAAATGTCCGGCGGAGAACTTCGGGGCAGCGGAAGAAAGTCCGGACGAGTATTTACGCATCATGAAATAACCTGTCTTTATTGTATCATAGCCGCAGCCGGCCAGACATACATAATTTCCGGCCGGCATACATTATTGTTCGCACATCATATTATTTTATGATGCCATATGCGGTTTTTTTGCAGTTTTTTTATGAAAGCGGGCTCTCTATTAAATCTTTAACGATTTCTTCAAGCTTCATACCTCTGGACGCTTTGAATAAAATCAAATCTCCTTTTGACACGTTTTCTTTCACAGCTTGGAGGAGATCTTTTTTTTCGGTGTAATGGCTGACGCGGTCTTTCTCAAAGTGTTCCAGTGCGCCTTCCGCGATAAAAGCTCCCAGCTTTCCGTACGTAAAGACACGGTCGATTTTTTCAGGGCAGATCACAGCGCCGCACTCTTTATGAAACGTCTCTTCAAGATCGCCGAGTTCAAGCATATCACCAAGCACGAGCATTTTTTTTCCGTAGCCATCAAGGCTTTCAGTCAATTGAATGGCCGCCTTCATGGAAGTCGGACTCGCATTATAAGCGTCATTGATAATCGAAATGCCGCTGTCTGTTTTGATGAGTTCAAGTCTCATGCCGGTTACCTTTAGTCCGCTTAATCCTTTTGCCGCATCCTCAGGGGTGATACCGAAATAAGCTCCCGCGGCAATCGCAGCCATGGCGTTCATGACATTGTGTTTTCCAAGGATCGGAATAAAAAACGTTTTTTCCATTCCTTTGATGGTAAAATGGGTTCCCGCTTCACTCTGGCTGACATCCTGAAGCTGATAATCATTTTGCGCTCCAGTTCCGTACGTTTTCGTTTGGCAGCTGTACGCTTTTTGAAGAAGCGGCTCGTCACCGATATAAATCAGCACTCCGTCTTCTTTAAGCCCGTTAATGATTTCAAGCTTCGCCTCCGCGATGCCTTCTCTTGAACCAAGGTCCTGCATGTGGGATTCACCGATATTCGTAATCACTGCCGCATCCGGGTTTGCCAAGCGGGACAATAGGTCAATTTCTCCTTTGGCGCTCATTCCCATCTCCAATACAGCGATCTCCGTATCTTCAGGCATGGCTAAAACCGTCAGGGGCAGACCAATGTGATTATTGAAGTTTCCTCCTGTTTTGTGAACGCGGTACCGGGTTTCCAAGACAGCGTGAATCATATCTTTCGTTGTCGTTTTCCCATTGCTTCCGGTTACCCCGATGACACGAGTGCCAAGCTCCCGCAAATATGCTTTTGCAAGCTGCTGAAGAGCGGAAAGGGTGTCGTCCACTAAGATAACGGCTTGATTCTCGGGCGGATTTGGTTCTGACCGATCCCAAAGAACGGCCGCAACACCGGCTTCAAAAGCCTGCGGCACAAAAGTATGGCCGTTAAAATGTTCCCCTTTCAGCGGGATGAAAAGCTGGTGCTGTTCCAGTTTTCTTGTATCAGTTGCCACTCCATAAATGACTGTTTGTTCATATTGCGGATTTGTCAGTGTGCCTTTGACCATCTCGGCAATGTTCTTTACTGTTCGCTTAATCAAGTGAGGTCCCTCTCTTTCTTGTGATATACGGGAAAAGACACTGCCTTTTACCGGCAGTGTCCATTTCATTAGAATGTATGCTTGATCAATTGTTTTTCAGCATGGCGTTCTTTTGCAAGCTCCACAAGCTGTTCAATCAGGTCTGCGTATTCCACTCCAGCCTCTTTCCAGAGCAGCGGGAACATGCTGAAAGGTGTAAAACCAGGCATTGTATTGACTTCATTGATCAGAAATTCGCCGTCAGCTGTCAGGAAAAAGTCCGCTCTGACAAGGCCTGACCCATCGATCGCTTTAAACGCCTTAATCGCCATGTCACTGATTTTCGCGTATTCCTCATCGGTCACATTCGCCGGAATCATCAGATCGGTGTCTCCATCCTCATATTTCGCTTTGTAGTCGTAGAAATCTGTCTTCGGCGCGATTTCTCCCACAGCAGAGCATTTAGGATCGTCATTTCCAAGAACGCCGATTTCGATTTCGCGGCCGTTAATTCCTTCTTCAACGACGACTTTACGATCATATTGGAATGCCAGCTCAAAGGCTTTTTGCAGTTCTTCACGGTCTCGGCACTTGCTGATTCCGACACTTGAGCCAAGGTTCGCCGGTTTTACGAAACAAGGGTAGCCTAATTCCTGTTCGACCTGCTCACAGCTTTCTTTCGGTGAACGAGTCCAGTCTTTCTTAAGGAAAGCTGCGTATTTAGCCTGAGCAAGGCCGGCTTGCGCGAATAAATGTTTCATGACGACTTTATCCATGCCGGCTGAGGAAGCAAGCACACCATTGCCGACATAAGGAATATTCAACAGTTCGAGCATTCCTTGAATCGTTCCGTCTTCCCCGTTCGGTCCGTGGAGGAGCGGGAATACGACGTCAATAGATTCATTTTGCTGTGACGCTTCCTGCGGAAACATCTCCTGATTCAAGGCAGCTGGAGAAAAAGCACTGCCTCCCTGCTCAAATTGAAGCATTTTCACGTTAGAAACAGGCTCAGTTAAACGGGTGCCTCTTACCCATTCGCCTTTTTCAGTTATATAAATCGGATGTATATCAAACTTCTCAGTATTTAGCGCTTTGATTACAGCCAGAGCTGTCTGCAGGGAAACATTATGTTCTGCCGACTTTCCTCCGTATACTAATCCTAGACTTGTTTTCAATGGATACTCCCCCCACTACAATTCATCTTTACTATCTTATCACTTTCACGAGAAAATGATCTAATTATTTTTGGGCATGCTGATGTTGAATGCATATATATGTAATTCCTTTTTATTTTATATTAAAATGACATTGAAAAGGAGATGTGACATATGAAAAAAATCACAACAAACGAACAATTTAATGAACTGATTCAATCTGATAAAGAAATAATCGTAAAATTTTATGCTGATTGGTGCCCAGATTGCACACGCATGAATATGTTCATCGGCGATATTCTGGAAGAGTACAATCAAAACGATTGGTATGAGCTCAATAAGGACGAGCTTCCCGAACTTGCTGAAAAATACCAAGTAATGGGTATTCCCAGCTTGCTTATCTTCAAAAACGGTGAAAAAACAGCTCACCTTCACAGCGCCAATGCCAAAACGCCTGAAGAAGTGACTGAATTTTTATCTGAACATATAAGCTAATTCGTTAAACAGCCTTATTTTATGTCGTCAGGCTCTACATGAACATGAACATGTGTGACATCGTGTTCATGTTTTATTTTGTCCTCTACTTCATCCGCCACTCCATGCCCTTCTTCTACTGTAAGCTTCGGATCTACCGTAATGACCATCTCAATATGAACGGTGCTGCCTAAATACCTCGCTTTCACATCCTTTAGACGATGTACATTTTCAATTCTGGCGACGGTTTGTTTGTAAGGCTCAAGATCTTTTAATTGGAAGCCGTCTGTTAAGGAATGTGAAGCGTCTTTAAAGATATCCCAAGCCGTTTTGCAAATGATGATGCCGATGATAAAAGCTGTTACCGGATCGATCCACGGCAGCTGCAGCTGAGACGAAAAAACACCGATAAACGCGCCGGCACTCACATAAGCGTCTGACCTGCTGTCCTTCGCCGCCGCCATCAGGGCAGAGCTTTTAATGGATGCCGCCAGCCTTTTGTTATACAAATAGATGCCATACATAAACACAGCACTTCCTAACGCCGTCCATGCCGCGATAAGGTTTGGCGTTTCCGTAGTTCCGTCCGCTATCGCTCTTCCTCCGCCGATTAACACTTCAATGCCGACAGCCATCATAATAAAAGACGCAACAAGAGACGAAATTGTTTCAGCCCGATAATGGCCATATGGATGATCGCTGTCAGCCGGCCTTTGGGAAATACGCAATCCAATCAGCACAGCTGCTGATGCTACAATATCTGTTCCATTATTTAATCCGTCTGCTCTTAACGCTTCGGAATGATATAGAATCCCAATGACAAGCTTCACAACAGCAAGGATGACATATGCCAAAATATTGAGGAGCGCCCCTTTTTCTCCCTTTTTCAGATTTTCTGTCCGCTCCATTGAATACCAGCCTCCATTCTATTACTTAGTATGGTTCAATTCATAAAAAATAGTAGCGGCAGCATTTTCAATGAAGAGTGCCATTTCGACAGCAAATTATTGCCCGGGAAACATTTTGTCGATCTTTTGAACACTTTCATATTTTGGAAGAAAAGGACTGTTTTTACCTTTACAGGCTTTTGGGGACATTGTATAATGAAGTTAATTGATAATGATTATCAATATCGTTCGATTGGAGGTTGGTGACATAATGACACCTCAGTCAGAAACCAGAAAAAAACAGCTCATTCATCTGTTAATTCAGAATGGTATATACAAAAAGTCAAAGCGTCATTTGTATGAATTGTCGCTTACAGAGTTAGAAAGTGAATACAAACATGTCAGGAGGGCGCCAGAGCATGTCGAAGCGTAATGTGAAAACGTACCAGCAGCTGATACAGGAAAACAAAGAGGCAATTATCGGCAATCCAAAGCTCATGAACGTGATTTATGACAGGATTGACCGTAAGCATCAAAAAAATCTCCAAGAGCAAAACAATACATAAAAAGAGCCGGGAAGGCTCTTTTTTTATGACTCAAACGCCTCGGCAGCCAGTTTTTGGATTACAGCGTCATCCATCGGCGGGTTATGGAGACCGGCGCGCACATCCCGATAATAGCGCTGAAGCGGGTTAGTTCGTTCAAGGCTTTTGGCCCCTACGATTCTCATTGCTTTATCGACAACAGACAGCGCAGCATTTGTAACGATATGTTTCGCTGCACCGAGCTCACTTCTCAAGTGGGGACGGCGTTTGGGATCGTCATACAATTGAGCGATATGGAACAGAAAATGTCTGGCCTTAAGCAGTTCAAGCTCCATTTCACCGGTTCTTTGCTGGACGGCTGGGACATCCTTGATCGGTCCGTTCAAACTGTTTGGTGAATACTCAGAAGCAAATTGTACCGCATAGTCTCGTGCTGCTTGAGCAATGCCAAGATAAACCGCCGGAATATGAAGCAGCCAGCCATTCGGCTTCGCTCCCCGGGGCCCTTGAAGCAATTCCACCAGTTTCTCCTCATCGAGCGTTACCTCATTCAGTACAAGGTCATGGCTTCCTGTCGCCCGCATCGCACTCATATCCCACGTTTCTTCAATCGACAAACCGGGATCATCTTTATGAATGAGAAAGACGCCTGTTGTTTGTTTTTCTTCCATCCATGCGGTCACTAAAAAATAATCCAGCGCTTGTGACATCGTCGTAAAGGTTTTTCTTCCATTCACTGTCCATTTGCCATCCTTTTTGACGGCGTTTGTACCGGGACGCCCTCCTCTTGTCGGGCTTCCTGTTTGCGCTTCTGTGGCCGCCCTGTTGATGACGGCTCCATTTTGAACTTCCTTGGCAATAAACGCAAACACATCCTTATCCCAGCTGTTGCCTTCCCCGAGCTCCCCGATTACGCTTAAATGCCAGCCGATGCTCAGTGCTGTAGGAGCATCTCCCTGCGCCAGCCGTTCTTGAAACAAAAGCATATCGTAAACAGAAATGCCCCCGCCTCCATAAGACGACGGCAATGTTAATGACGTATATCCGGCAGCACGCAATTTTTGTATTTTTTCGACAGGAAAACGTCCCTGTTCGTCATCTTCAGCGGCTGTTTGCTGAAATTCATCCGCAAGCCGTCCGATTTTTTCCATCCATTGCCGTTGTTGATCGTTTTGTATCAATAATGACATCCGGCAGCCCCCCAAGTTTTTAATTCCGATAAATTTAATATGTATTATAGATTTCCCGCCGCCATTCCGCAACTGTTAACCTTTTTGTCCGGTATAGAAAAACACGCCGTTCCCCAGGGAACAGCGTGTTTACACAGGATTTGCATCCCGGTCTTGTTTCATACCGAGATAAATCAGCATATATGTCAGGTAACCCATTGTCATCACAAGGCCGCCAAAGAAAAAGCTTGAGAAAATCGGCTCTTCAAAAGCGGTCACTGCTGCAAGCACAATCCAGCTGGCATACAGATAGATGATGAAATAGCGGATGCCCGTCTTCATTTTATATATCATGTACAGCCCCGCGAGAGAGAACAGTCCAAGCGCGAGCCTGAAATAAACAAGATGTTCAAACTGAAACATAAATGACACAAATGAGAATCCAAGCAGCAATACGATCGGTAAAGCGGTAATAAAGTTCCTCAATCGAGACACCTCCGTCAGTACCTTTAGTATAAACCAAAATATCAAATGATATTGATTTACGTGAGCTTTTTCACAAAAATGTCATTCCTTTCCTTCACACCCGGACATCTCGCTTACAGAAGCACCACCAGCCAACGGCGATGAAGAATATGGCATGTATGATGATAATTCCCGCTGAAAACAACGGCGTCATGCCTGAAAATAGGACTGTCTGTCCACTGCTGTATTGGGTAAAGTCAGTGTTCGCAAAAAGCAAAAAGCTGCCCCATTTGTTTTCAAAGAGCTTCATGATCTGGACAAGTGTGCTCGCTCCATATAAAACGACAAAAGAAACGACGACTGCTACGGCGCTGTTGCGAAACAGTGAAGAACAAAGCAGCCCGAATAATCCCATCATGACGGCTTCAAGCCAGTTTGACCCGATCAGTTCAAGGGTGTTGATCAGCAATGTCTTTGATTCCGCGCTCACGGATGTGCCGAAAAAGACGAGACCGAATAATAATGACAGAATGTAGTATGCCAAATACAAGTAAAAGCTGACCAGCACGACTGTGATTAATTTTGACCAAAAAATCTTTTGCCGTTTTACCGGACGAATGAGCAGAAATTTGATCGTCTTTTTATCAAATTCCATTGAGACAATTGTTGCTGCAATCACGATCGTTAAGGCCTGCAGCAGGATGTTCAGGCTCGGTGTATACGATAAATAGCCGATAAAGTTTTCATCTGTTCCGGCACCGATGACAATCCGTTTAATGATCAATGCCATGAAAAATTGAAAGACTGCCATCAGGATAAGAGATACCAGTGTGACCTTCCGATTAAAAAGTTTCATGTGTTCATTCCAAATTAACTTAGACAAGTTCTTCTCCCTCCTCTTGATGAGCAGTTGTCGCTTTTATGAATTCGTCTTCCAGTGATTGTGTGTAAGGCCTAATAGAAAAGACATTCAGATCTTGTCCGACAAGTAAACGGTTCAGTTCCGGAATATTTTCTTTTGCCACCTCAACAACAATCGCCCCGTTTTGCCGCTCAGCTAGATATTGATTGCCTGTCAGCCAATTGAGCGCTTTTTCTTCCGGCTGCACTTCAATGACCGCTTTCTCTGTTTTTTGATCCGTTCCATGTAAGCTGACTTCCGCTTTAATTTCGCCTTTTTGAATGATGATGACACGGTCGCACAGATCCTCAACCTCACGCAATAAATGTGTCGCGAACAGGACTGCTGTTCCTTCTATTTCTGCGAGCTCCTTAATATGGTCACGAAAATCCTTCATGCCTGCAGGATCGAGACCGTTTGTCGGCTCATCTAATATAAGAAGCTTCGGCCGATGAAGAATCGCCTGGGCGATGCCAAGACGCTGGCGCATGCCGAGGGAATAGGTTTTCACCTTATCGTGAATCGCTGACGTCAGCCCGACACGTTCCACTACTTCATCAAGTCGTTCATCGGTTATTTTTTTGTGCATATTTGCAAAGTGCTTTAGATTTTCCCAGCCTGTCAGGTACGGATAGAACTCAGGGTTCTCGACGATCGCCCCAACAGCTTCCATCGCTTTTTCAAACTCTGTATCGTGCTGGAATCCGCTGATTGTCACGCTTCCGCTGTTTTGTGTTAACAGCCCGACGATGATACGGATGAGGGTTGTTTTTCCGGAACCATTCGGACCGAGCAGGCCGATAATTTCTCCCTCCATGACGTCCATGCTGATTTGTTTGAGTATTTGTTTAGATCCAATCTTTTTATCGAGTCCTTCAATATGTAAAATCGGCTCAGCCATAAAGCCTTCCTCCTTTTTCGACAAAAAATAAACAGTGCCTAAAAATAGGCACTGTGTGTATTATAGCATTTGTTGCTTCCAAATGTTTGGTTAAACCGATAGCGTCGGCGTTTGCTCTGGCTGTTTGTTCTTTTCGGTTTCTGTAATGATGACGGCGCAGGCTGCGTCACCTGTTGTGTTCACCACTGTACGGAGCATATCGAGCAGACGGTCAATGCCGAGAATCAAGCCGATTCCCTCGACTGGCAGGCCGACAGATTGAAGCACCATGGCGAGCATAATCAAGCCGACTCCAGGTACACCTGCGGTTCCGACACTTGCCAGCACCGCCGTCAGTATGACCATCAGCAGCTGCGTGAATGTCAGATCCTGTCCGAATACCTGTGCAATGAAGATGGTGGCTACCCCTTGCATGATGGCTGTTCCATCCATATTAATTGTAGCGCCGAGAGGCTGAACGAAGCTGCTGATCGGCTCAGGCACTTTTAATTTTTTCTGGGCTACATCCATTGATACCGGCAAGGTCGCATTGCTGCTGGACGTACTGAACGCGACGACCATGACCTCTGAGAAATCTTTAAAGAACGTAATCGGATTTCGTTTCGCAAAAAGTGCAATCGTTGAACCGTACGTCACGATTGCATGAATGATCAGGGAGAGCGTCACAACAATCATATACAGTCCCATCGCCTTAATTGCGCTGAAGCCTTGGCTGCCGATTGCAGTCGCAATCAGACCGAACGTTCCGTATGGCGCAAATTTCATGACCAAGTTGACGAGATACATCATCAGTTCATTTCCCTGTTCAACGACTTTTAGAAGCATATCCGCTTTTTTGCCGAGCATCGTGATGCCGAGCCCTACAAAAATAGAAAATACAATGATTTGCAGCATATTTCCTTCTGTCATCGCTTGAACGGGATTCGCAGGAATAATGTTCAGAAGAGTATCGGCAATACTTGGAGCTTCCTCAGCATCAAACTTGGCAGATGAAACATCATATGTCCCAAATTCACCAGGTTTAATCGTAAGAGCAAGAATAAGCCCGATCGTAATTGCCACTGCTGTCGTAATGAGAAAATAAGAGATGGCCTTCACGCCGATTCTGCCAAGCTTCTTTGGATCACCCAGCCCGGCTACTCCCAGTGTCAGTGAGAAAAAGACAATCGGCACGACAAGCATTTTAATGAGGTTTAAAAAGATGGTGCCAAGCGGACCGAATACAAACTTATTCAAATTTTCAAATAATTCAGGTGACATAACGTTGAGGACCAATCCAGTCACTGCACCAAGAACCAATGCAATGATGATTTTTGTTGCCAGTTTCATCAGCATTCCTCCCTTTTTTGAAAAAAAGCCCGCGAGAGACTCCCGCGGGCTTTGGCTGTATATCAAACCACAGAGCCCTCTCTTCACACCGATGGGGTTAGCTGACGGGTTCGGACGAAGAGATGTCCGTTTTTCAGATGAAAAATTAACCCCAATAGACCGGGTCCCCCACTCCTTATGCAAGGATTAAGCGTGTGGCTTGCTATTGTATGATTTAGTTTATTTATACAGAAAATATCCAATTTTGTAAACTGTTTTTTGTTACTTTTCTTTCGGATTTTTTTTAGGTCGATCTTCCTTGTTGGTGACATCAAGAATATCAAGGAGAAACACAAAGATCGGAATCCCGATAATTAATCCCCAAATGCCCAAAAAGTGCTCAGAGAAAATGAGTACTGTGAAGGTGAAAAAGATCGGCAGCTCCGTTTTCGCAGACATCAGCTTCGGATTTAAGAAATAGGTTTCGATCGCATGTATGGCGAAGATGACAAGCACAATATAGAGCACATACATTCCGCCGCCAGTGCTGTAAGCGATGATACTGAGCGGGATCAGTGAAATGACGACGCCTGCTACAGGGATTAACCCTAGGAAAAACACCATGATAGAAAGCCCAAACAGCTGCGGGAAATGCATAATCGAAAGCGCAATAAACGTCAGAATGCAGTTGACGAGCGCAATGATGAATTGAGCTTCAAGCACCTTGCCGAACGTTCTTGCAAATTTGCTGCCGAAAAAAGCAAATTCCTCATAAAAGACCGCCAGTTTGCTCGTTTTAAATTTTCCCATGAATTCAGTAAGCCGCTTTTTCTCAAACAAGAAAAACATGCTGAGAATGAGAGCCATTACGATCTGTAAGCCGAATGTGCTGATATCGGCCAGATACGTATACACCACATTGAACCCCTCTTTGACATATGAACTGATATTAATATCCCCGAAAACACTGGTGATCTCATCAAAGAAAGGGATGCTGTCCGGGTGGTACGCAATATGTTTAATCTGCTTAACCAGCTGTTTAATCTGCTCCGCGACGACCGGATAAAATACAAATCCTCCGACTGTCAGCAGCACAGCCAGCAATATATAAAGAAACGTAATGACAACCCGCTGGCTCACGCGGAAAAACCGGCTTAAAAACTGCCGGACGACAGACTCCAAACGATCCATAAGAAATGTGAAAATGAAGGTAAGCAATATTAAGTTGATCATGCTCTTAAATAGATATAACACACCAGTTAACACGAGAAAGATGGAAAAACGCCTTACTCCCGGGTGCTGAAAAAATTTAACTAAAGCTGCCATTTATACACTCCTGTTAGGACAAACGTCCCTCATTCAATATAGTATCCATTTGTAAATTATATAACAAAAAAATGCTGAGGTCTCTGTCCTAACCTTAATAATTCTTAAACAATTAAAAAAACGGCCCCGTGGATGGGCCGTTCTTTTTCAGACTGCTGTTTTCATGCTTTCCACAGCCTCCACGCTTTTCGCTTCATCGAATTCATTTTCACTTTTTGCCACAATGATCGTGGCGATTCCGTTTCCAATCAGGTTCACAATGGCTCTTCCTTCACTCATAAAACGGTCGACACCAAGCAGGAGGGCAAGCCCCTCAAGCGGAATGACCTGAAGCGCTGACAGTGTTGAGGCCAGGACGATAAATCCGCTTCCCGTCACACCGGCCGCCCCCTTCGATGTCAGCATCAGAACGAGGATAATTGTAATTTGCTGCCCGATGCTGAGATCAACTCCAAATACCTGTGCCAGAAAAACCGTTGCCATTGATAAATAAATGGACGTGCCGTCGAGGTTAAATGAATAGCCCGTCGGAATGACAAGCCCGACAACGGATTTCGAGCAGCCATAGCGCTCCATTTTATCCATCATACGCGGAAGCACCGATTCTGAAGAGCTTGTGCCAAGCACGATCAGAAGCTCATCTTTAATGAAGCGAAGGTAATTCCACAGGCTGAATCCGTAAAGCTTGCAGATGATATTTAACGCAACAAATACGAACAGGAACATCGTAATATAAACAGACATCATTAAGCTTGCCAGAGGCTTGATGGAATCGAGGCCGAAGTGTCCGATCGTATACGCCATCGCCCCGAATGCCCCGATTGGCGCCGCACGCATAATGTAGCCGATGATTTTGAAAAAGACGTGAGAAATCTTGTCGAAGAAATCAATGACGCTTTTCCCTTTTTCACCTAATGCCGCAAGACCGACTCCGAAAAGAATAGAAAAGAATAAGACCTGCAAAATGTCCCCTTTTGCGAAGGCATCAATCATGTTGGACGGAACAATGTGTGTGACAAATTCAATCCAGTCGATTCCCTGACCGCCATTTTGCGTGTATTGTGATACATCTCCCTTTTCAAGCTTGCTGTAATCAAGACCGGCGCCCGGCTTCATGATATTGACGACAAATAAACCGATAATGAGCGCGAGAGTCGTCACAACCTCGAAATAAACAAACGCCTTTCCCCCTACTTTTCCAACCTTCTTCATATCGCCCATTTTTGCAATCCCGAGAACGATTGTGAAGAAAATAATTGGAGCGATCACCATTTTAACAGCATTGATAAATGTATCGCCAAGCGGCTTCATTTCTTTTCCGACGTTCGGCCAGACCAGCCCGACAATGACCCCGATGATGACCGCGGTTATGACCTGAACTGTTAAATTTTTAAACAGTTTCAAATTCTTCATCCCCCTGTCCTATTTCCCTTTGTGTCTTTCTTACTAGGATGATAGCGTTTTCAAAAGATATCGGGAAGTTTATGATCATAACGGACATTTTGGTCTTTTTGGTCTCAGGTTTATCCTTTAAACACGTAGCGGTTAACGGGCCGCCCCACTCCTCCGTATTGGACATCCAGCTTAATCGTTCCGTTTTTTTCAAGGTAATCAAGGTATCGTCTGGCTGTCACTCTGGCGATGCCGAGCGCCTTGGCGACTTCTTCTGCAGAAAGGGATGCGGTTTGCCGTTTCAAAAAAGCAGTGACTTCATTCATCGTGAAATGATTCAGTCCTTTCGGCAAATCCTGTACGGGCTGCTGCGGAATATTCAGGATTGCATCGAGCTGTTCCTGGGACAGCGTATCATACGCTTCGATTTTTTGTTTATATTGCTTGTACTTTTCAAGTGCCTGTCTCATTCGCTCAAGCTTAAACGGTTTTAAAATATAGTCGGCCGCTCCATTTTGCAGCATAAGAGAGATCGTTTCCTTGTCTTTTGCGGCGGAAACGACGATGACATCCACTTCAAGCTTTTGCTTTCTGATTTCCTGCAGCGTTTTGATTCCGTCCTTTTTCGGCATGTACACATCGAGAATCACGAGGTCTGGCTGTTTTTCTTTAATCAGCTTAATGCCTTCTTCTCCGTTCCCCGCTGTTGCACAGACAGTGAAGCCTTTGACAGTTGTAATGAAATCCTTGTTTACCTCTTGAACCATCGGATCGTCTTCAATGAGCAGAACCTTCCATTCCTTACGAGCCATGCTGTAATTCCTCCCCCTTCATTGGAAAAACGATAGAAAAAGATGTTCCCCTCCCCGCGTGTGAATCAACCTCTACCGTGCCCGATCCTTTGTCGGTGATTTGTTTCACTAAATACAGGCCGTAGCCTGTTCCGCCTGTTTTATTGACCGTAAACCCTTTGTCGTAAAGGTGCGGCATATGTGCGGGTTCAATTCCGCAGCCGTTATCTTCTATTAAAATAGCAAGGATATCATCCGTTTGTTCGATGCTGATGTCAATTCGTTTGTCATCAGATTGGACGGTTTCAAAGGAACCGAAGGCATTTTCAATCAGGTTGCCGAGAAGCACGACGATGTCATGCTGATCAACATGCTCGGGAAATTGCTGCAGACTGCTGTTTTCATCTATATGAACAGCAATGCCAAGCTCCCTTCCCCTTCTGATTTTGCTCAATAGAAGACCGGCCGCGGCGTCATTTTGAATTGAGCGGTGCAGAAACTCAGTCACATTTTCCTGCTCGGTTGACGCTTGAAATGCGAGCTGCAAGGCTTTTTCAGATTTCCCCAGCTGAATGAGGCCGGCGATCGTATGCAGCTTATTCATATGCTCATGGTTTTGGACGCGGAGCGCCTCCACAAAGTTTTTGACACCGGTCAATTCCTCCGCCATTTTAGCCGCTTCCGTTCTGTCTTGAAAAATCGCCACGGCGCCGATGACTTTTTTCTTCATCACAATCGGAATTCTGCTGCTCATGATGACCTTTCCGCTGACGCGAATTTCTTCATTATAAACGGCCTTGTTCCGCTCCACGATTTCGGGCAGTCGAGAATCCTTGAGAACCTCCCAAATCACCTTTCCAACCAGATCCCCCTGCACCTCAAAGATTTGTTTCGCTTTTTCATTAAAAATCGTGATGATGAGGCGATTGTCGATGGCGATCACTCCTTCATTCATGGAGTGAAACGTTGCTGTCCGTTCTTCATACATTCGGACAATCTCATGGGGCTCAAGCTGGAACATTTGTTTTTTGATATGACGGGCGAGCAGTAAGGAACCTGCAAGGCCGAAGCCGAGAGTCAGCACAACGATGAATGCGATATCTCGTTTTGACTGAAGCAGGATGTCGGCGATCCCCGGCAGTGTTTTCCCGACAAGCACCACGCCGATCTGATTTAGATCGTGATCCTTCACCGGATAAAAAGCGCGGACCGCCGTGCCGATCGCACCCTTAGCTTCTGAGAAATAAATGTGCTCCGCAAACGCCGCCTCTTCGTCTGCACCCCCGGATTTCTTGCCGATGCTCGTGCTGACAGGATGCGTATATCGGGTGTGATTCATATCCATGACGACAATATAGTCTGCTTCATTAATCATCCTGATTTCTTCCACTCCGTGACGAACCGCTTCTGTTTGTTTTTTTCGCGCCAAGGCTTCTTTCACCTCTGTCATCTCTGACACTGTCCGAGCCGTATTCATCAGCCGCTTTTTCAGCTCGCGCTCCTCTGTATGCTGGATATTTCCAATGAGCACAATGCCGCCGATCAAAAAAGAGAAAATGACGAGAATATAGGATAAGATCGTGATTTTCCAGCGGATTGAGAGCTTCTTTTTGTTCATCAGCTTCTCCTTTCAGGTCTTTACGGATGGCATGGCCCCCATTATTCTTAACATAGAGGGAGGGGCTTTTCATGAAGAGTTTGCTTGCATGTCTCGCATTGATGATCGCCGGAATTGCAACCGCTTTATTTATCGGATTCCATGATCGTTCAGGCAGTAAAGAGCTTGTTTATGATGACGATCAGGAAGGTTTACAGAATCAAATCGTGTTTACATTCAGCCATGTGGTTGCCGAAAATACGCCGAAAGGGCTGGCTGCCAATAAGTTTGCCGAGCTGGTAAACGAAAAATCAGGCGGGAAAATAAAAATTGAAGTGTTCCCGAATGGAAGCCTGTATTCGGATATTGAAGAAATTGAAGCTTTGCAAAACGGCGATGTTCAATTTATCGCCCCCTCCACATCGAAGCTCGGCATGCTCTCGCCCGAATGGGGCGTGCTGGATCTGCCGTATGCATTTACAGATTACAATGCCGTCAAAAAAGGGCTGAACGGCAGCATCGGCACACAGCTGTTTGATTCTTTGAAGAAAAACCAATTAAAAGGCCTCGCCTATTGGACAAACGGTTTTAAGCAAATGACGACAAATCGAGGACCGGTCAAAACCCCGGATGATTTAAAAGGACAGGATCTACGCATTATGCAAAGCGATGTGATAGAGGATCAGTTCAAGCTGCTTGGCGCAATACCTCATCAGGAATCCTTCAATTCTACCTTTCAGCTGTTAGAAAACAATGTAGTTGACGGTGAAGAAAATACAATCTCAAACATCTATTCTAAAAAATTTTATAATGTTCAGGACTATTTGACAATAAGCAGCCACGGTTATCTCGGCTACGCTGTCATGACTGATGAGCATTTCTGGAACGACCAGACCCCGGAAACAAGACGCATTTTGACTGAAGCGATGAAGGAAACGACGGAGTGGAATGAAACGTATGCCGAACAAATGAACAAGGAGCAGCTGGAGGAAATCAAAAAGAATTCATCTATTACAATCTATGAGCTGACAGAGAAAGAGAAAAAAGCATGGATGCAGCGCCTTGATCCTGTTTATCATCAGTACGAGCCCATTTTCGGCCGAAAACTGATTCAGGCGCTTTTAAAACTGCGCGAAGAGTCATAGCCCATCTTAATAGGCTGTTTTTTGTTTATCTTTGCTCCTGCCGGAAATATAGAAAGAGATAAACGAAAAAAGGAGATGGGTACATGTTTAAGCATACAAAAATGCTGCAGCATCCTGCTAAACCAGATCGTCCAGATCCGTTATTCGCTAAAAAAATGCAAGAAATTTTAGGCGGGCAATTCGGAGAAATTTCGGTTGCCATGCAGTACTTATTTCAAGGCTGGAATACAAGAGGAAATGAAAAATACAAGGATTTGCTGATGGATACGGCAACTGAGGAAATGGGGCACGTTGAAATGATCGCGACGATGATCGCCAGACTTCTTGAGGATGCCCCGCTTGATCAGCAGGAAAAAGCCGCTGAAGATCCTGTGATCGGCTCCATCCTGGGCGGCATGAATCCTCACCATGCCATTGTATCGGGACTCGGCGCCATGCCGGAAAGCAGTACAGGCGTCCCTTGGAGCGGCGGCTATATCGTAGCGAGCGGAAACCTGCTCGCTGACTTTCGCGCCAATCTGAATGCGGAATCACAAGGCCGTCTGCAGGTCGCGCGCCTGTTTGAAATGACGGATGACAAAGGCGTCAAAGATATGCTCAGCTTCCTGCTGGCACGTGACACGATGCATCAAAATCAATGGCTCGCCGCCATTAAAGAATTAGAAGCACAGGAAGGCCCGGTTGTGCCGGGGACATTCCCGAAAGCACTCGAAAAACAGGAATTTTCGCATCAGCTGATCAACTTCTCTGAAGGCGAAGAAAGCGCCGGACAAACCTGGCTGAATGAAAAAGCGCCGGACGGAGAAGCCTTTGAATATGTGAAAGAAGCAAAAGCTTTTGGCGAAAAGCCTGAGTTAAAACCAGCGCCGCCTTATGTTCATAATACGCTTCCAGGACGCGAGTAAAGACCAAAGCCCAAAACAAGATGTTTTGGGCTTTGATTATGCCTTCAGTACCGTCCAGTCTGGTTCGTATTGGATGTCAGAGTTATGTAACAGATCGTGAATGAAAGGTTCATCCTCTTCATACAGCGTCACTTCTATCGAATGAATCACAGCCTTCTGTTCGTTTCCATCGTAAATGCTGTCATGCTCGTTCTCCATAAAATGGTCATATGCGGCTCTGCTCTCCCAAACACTGATGATCTCTGCGGTCAGCGGTCCATCTATCGTTTTTTGCCAGCCGCCGGCCTGTTTGATGAAGCCATTTACATGTGATAATGCTCCCCACTGAGACTGCGCTTTTGCAAATGCTTCAGCGTTTGCATCGTCTACTTCACATATAATCTTTTTGATTAGCATGGCAGCTCCTCTATGATGACGGTTTTGGCTTGTTTGTGCTCCACACAGAGATTCACCGTCCTGACGTAAGAGCGTGTGCGGTGAACTGTGCCTTTCGGGATCAGCAGGCTGTCATTTGCTTTGAGTACCGCGGTTTCTTTGTCCTGAAAATCGATCAGCAGTTCTCCTTCAAGAACGATGAACAATTCATCTGAGTCGGGGTGATGATGCCAGTCATATTCTCCCGTAAACACTGCAAGGCGCACGCAGTGGTCGTTGACCTCTGAGATTGAAAAATTGGCGTGCTTTTCTTTGACTTCATTTGCGATGGCGAGCAAGTTTTGCATTTCGGACATTAGCGAAAACCCCTTTTTCACTAATTGTATCGCAACATCGGCTTAGATCAAGAAATTTCCACCATAAAAAGCGATCCAGCTGATGCGCCGGATCGCTTTTTATCTTCAGATAGTCTGCCTTTATGCTTTTGATTAGTCGTTGTTGCGGGCGTTTCCGCCTTTTGAGCCAATTTCTTGATAGAATTCTTTATCGTGATTTTTGCTTGTTGCTTCTCCGCCTTTACGGCCGATTTCTTGATAGAATTCTTTGTCGTGATTTTCGCTAGTGGCTTCTCCGCCTTTTTCACCGATTTCTTGATAAAACTCTTTGTCATGGTTTTGGCTTGTGGCTTCTCCGCCTTTTTCGCCAATTTCTTGATAGAATTCTTTGTCATGGTTTTCGCTAGTGGCTTCTCCGCCTTTTTTCCCAATCTCTTGATAGAATTCTTTATCATGGTTTTTGCTTGTTGTTTCTCCGCCTTTTCTACCTGCTTCTTCTCTGCTCATTTTGTTATTGTCTGCCATTTTGAATTCCTCCTTTAATTGGTGTTGGTTGTTGTATTCCCGCTGACAATTCTTTTAAACAAACAAAACACATCGGGTGTGTTTTCATTAAAAAAAGCAGGCGGAGCGCGGTGTCCGTCTGCTTTCTGCTATACCGTTTCTTGTTGTGTTTCTTTCAGCCGCTCAAGAATGCGCCGCTTTTTATACAGCATCATGCCTGTTTCGGTAATGTCGTTTAATGTCGAGCGATTGGCTGATGCACCAAAGACCATTCCCGCGACCGGCACAAGCTGAAAAAGCTTTTTCCAGCCGAATGTGTCACGGTAGCCTAACACGACTTCACGCCAGCCTTGAATTTGAGAAGCGACATTCTTATATATACGGTCTTGATCGTAATCTTTTAATTCCTGCAAAATCGATTTTTTGCCGACAACATCAGCCGATGTCAGCTGCAGACATTTTACGATGAAGACACGCTCTTTTTTCTCTTTTGGGTCATAGCCGTAAGCAACCGCGATATCCTGTAACGTTTTCAACGACAGGCCAAGCACGGCCGGAATATCTGCCGCAAGAGTAAACACGCCGCCCACACCCGTTGTCGCGCCTTGAACGGTTGCGGCGTTGATTCTGTTTTTGCCCATTCCTTCCGCAATTTCATCCATGACAGGCAAAGGCGCTTTTCGGATATCCTCCAACGATTCGTAAGTCTCCTCCGGCAGTTTCTTTTGAAACATCTTGATAATCTGTTTTTCAGATGTCAGATACTGTCCTCCTGTTTGAACAAAGCTTCCCACCTCATCCAAGAGCTTGCCGATCTTTTTCTGGATGAATTCCGGTGTCAGCTTGTCCAGCAGCTGAAACGGGAGACGGCTGAGCTTTTCCCAAAACCAGACTTTTTGCTGATCTTTTTCCCATTTCTCTATTTCTTTTAATTGCTGATGCAAGTCTTCTTTTCGTTCAGTTGTCACCCAATCCGCACTTCCCTTCTGTTTTTTCTACTATATAGTAGTATACCTTCATTTTCTCGGGTGCGTTTTTATTTTTCACCCGCGGGTACCATTTTTATAAAAGGAAAAGGAGTGATGGACATGCCTTGGTCGATGAAGGATTATCCAGCTTCATTGAAAAACCTTGAGAAGCCGGTGAAGAAAAAAGCAATTGAGATTGCGAATGCGATGATTGATGAGGGCTATGAGGACGGACGTGCGATCCCGATTGCGACAAGCAAAGCAAAGGAATGGGCGGAAAACGCCTCTAAAGAAGAGATTGATGATTTCCTCAAACATGATGACGAGACAGAACACGATGAGGATTCCAGCAGCGGCGGAGACCCTGAACTCATGGATAAAGCGGAGCATGTCATCAAGCATAAAAACGGCTGGGCGGTCAAAGCTGAGGGTGCCAAACGTGTGTCTGAGATCAAGGATACAAAAAAAGAAGCCATTGAACGGGCAAAGGAAATCGCAGCGCATAAAGGCACTGAGGTGATTGTTCATTTGGCTGACGGAAACGTGCAGCGAAAAATCAAAACAGGATCATAACGCGATATGCTATTCGATGTTTCGGATTCGGCAGGAGCGGTTATTGATTGATAAATCATTTATGAGAGGTGAATAGAATGATTAGCTTTTTGGTTTCATTAGTTGTTGCTATCGTAATCGGATTAATCGGGAGCGCCATTGTAGGCAACCGGATGCCGGGTGGGATTTTCGGCTCTATGATTGCCGGGCTGATCGGCGCTTGGATCGGACACGGACTCCTCGGTACTTGGGGACCGAGCCTCGCAGGCTTTGCTATTTTCCCAGCCATTATCGGGGCCGCCATCTTCGTGTTCTTGCTGAGCCTCGTATTCCGCGGTCTGCGGAAGGAAGCCTAAACTCATTTGATACAGGAGGCATCGTTTCGAATTGAAACGATGCCTTTTTATATGGGACCTTATCCGAATCCCTACATATCATGTTACATAACAGGGAAAAATTCAGTAATGGATTTTGAACATTTTCGGTTGACAAGAAACTGGGAAGATCATATGATGTAGATAAAATAATTTGCCTTAAGGAAACTCTTTGTTGTACGGCAAAAACAATCAGAATTCAGGTGAGGTATGATGAACAAGGACATCACAGCACAATCTCCCCGTTCCAAAGCAGTCCAAGATGCGCTTGACGGGAAAATCAGAGGATTCAGAGGGCTGCTCCCTTTTCTTGGTCCTGCGTTTATAGCAGCCATCGCCTATATTGATCCCGGCAACTTCGCAACGAATATATCAGCGGGTTCTAAATATGGATATATGCTGCTATGGGTGATTTTATTTTCTAATATCATGGCGCTGTTAATCCAATCACTATCCGCTAAACTCGGTATTGCGACAGGCAAAAATCTGCCTGAGGTTGCCCGCGAAGAATTCCCAAAGCCCGTCTCCATCGGATTATGGATTCAGGGCGAGCTGGTCATTATCGCAACTGATCTGGCGGAATTTATCGGAGCGGCTCTGGGACTGTATTTGCTGTTTGGCATCCCTATGCTTGAAGCGTCAATTATAGCGGCGGTCGGATCTTTCGCGATATTGGAGCTTCAGCGCCGCGGTTATCGATCACTTGAAGCCGGCATTGCCGGTATGCTGTTTGTAGTGGTGATCGCCTTTGCGCTGCAGACTTTTTTTGCAAAGCCTGATGCCGTGTCAGTGATGAAGGGCCTATTTGTCCCGACGTTTCACGGTACTGACAGTGTGCTTCTTGCAGCGGGGATTCTTGGCGCCACCGTTATGCCGCACGCCATTTATTTACACTCAGCCCTTACACAGCGGCGGGTGGTCGGCAAAACTGATGCTGAACGGAAAAAAATCTTCAGATTTGAGTTTATTGATATTTTAATAGCGATGCTGATTGCAGGTGCTATTAATGCGAGCATGCTGATTGTGGCTGCCGCATTATTCTTTAAAAACGGCCTGTTTGTCGAGGATCTTGATATCGCATTTCAGCAATTCGGACATCTTGTCAGCCCTGTGTCAGCAGCTTTATTCGGAATTGGACTGCTCGTTGCCGGACTATCCAGTTCATCTGTCGGCACACTTTCAGGCGACGTGATCATGCAAGGATTTATTAATTACCGCATCCCGCTGTATGTAAGGCGGTTTATCACGATTATTCCGCCGATCCTGATCATCGCGTCAGGCGTCAATCCGACGTCTGCTCTCGTGCTGAGCCAGGTTGTGCTGTCCTTCGGCATCGCCTTTGCCTTAATCCCGCTTATTATGTTTACAAGCAATAAACGGATTATGGGCTCACTGATCAACGCAAAATGGGTCACAGTTGTGTCTTGGCTGATCGCTGTATTGATCGTCGCTTTGAATGTGTTTTTGATTGTTGATACGTTTCGTTAGAAAAAACCGGCTGGAGAGGCCGGTTTTTTTGTTTTGTCTAAAACTCATTGATATGCTTTTTGACAGAAATTTGTTATGATAAAAGAAAAAAATCGGAGTTTTGATGATGTCAGTATTTATTCTGTTTTATTTATGGATTGTTCCTATTGTAATCGGTATTTTATGTTCTGTTGCTGCCTATAAATCCAAGGGGAAAATGAGAGTCGCGCCTGGCATTGCCATGATCGTGCTCAGTATCATTTCCTTAATCACCGCGTTTACGGCCGGGCATACGAATTTTCACGTGTTTATCGGCGGCATGTTTTTATTCGGCACATTATTGGTCGGTTCTGCTTTTCCTTTCTTTTTCGGGCTTAAGAAAAAAGAGAAATAAGCTTATAAAGACATGGGCTCTGTCAGATGTGACAAGAAAAAACATATGAAACATACAAGGACAAATGCATCTTCTTGCTTTGAAAGAAGATGCATTTGTCCTTTTGTCTGTTTCGAGCAATGCAAACCATGAAGGCCGTGATAAACACAACAATATTTCCCAACATGTTACCCCCCAATTATCCCCAATAAAAAACAGAGGCCGCTAAGGACCCCTGTTTTTTAGAATAACCGTTTTAAACTTTTCTTCAGTGACGGCATTTCAATTTTTTGGTTTTCGAAGAAATTTTTCAACATGTATTTGCTGAAGCCTTTTGCCTGTCCGTAGGTGATTTTGCCGGGAAGCGGCGGTTCGTTTCCGATCATGACATCCACAACAACCGGCTGATCTGAGTGCAGCGCCGCATGAAAAGCCGGCGCAAGCTCTTCCGCTCTGGTTACTTTGATGCCCTTTGCGCCGCAGCTTTCTGCAAATGCGGCATAGTCGACGTTTTGAAGGTTTGTGGCATAGTCGATATTGCCTTTGACCTGCTGCTCATACTCGATCATGCCGAGATTTTCATTGTTTAAAATGACGACGGTGATCGGGAGCTTGTATTTGACGGCCGTCGGGAGATCCTGCATGACCATGGAAAAGCCTCCATCACCACAGACAGCGATTGTCTGGCGTTCTGGTTCGGCCAAGCTTGATGCGATCGCTCCCGGCAGGCCGCAGCCCATTGTCGCAAGCCAGCTGGAAACGATAAAATCCTGGTTCGCATTCATTTTGAAATGACGCGCCATCCAAACTGTCACAGTGCCGACATCTACAGAGAGCACCGCATCATCGGCAGCCGCTTCCTGAAGACGTGCCACGACCTGCTGGGGTTTAAGCGGTGTTGCCGCCTCTGTCTCATCTTTTTCAATTTCGTTCCACCAATGCTGCATATGTTCTGTGCAGGCATTCAGGAATCTTCTGTCTTCCTTCCGCTCAATATACTCCGTCAATTCGCGCAGACCGAGCGCAGAATCGCAGACAAGACCCGCTGTCACCGGATAGCGTTTTCCGATTTTCGCCGGATCTGAATCGAGCTGGATGGCCGGTGTGTCATCAGGCAAATAATCACGGTACGGGAATGACGTTCCGAGCATGATTAATAAATCGCATTCCTCCATTGCCTCGTAAGCCGGCTTCGTGCCGATCTGCCCGAGGTTGCCGAGAAAATGCGGGTGCTTATCAGGAACGACGCCTTTTGCCGGGAGCGTGACCACGATCGGCGCGGCGGCTTTGTCAGCAAATTCCAAAAGCTCCTGTTTTGCCTTTTTCATTCCCTGCCCCGCCAAAATAATCGGCTTTTTGGCGTTATTAATATATTGCGCACAGGTGACGAGCTGCTCCTTTTTCGGTTCAAGGTTCCCTTCTATATACACTGGTGAAGTGTACACGGGCTCGCGTTTGATTTTCTCCGCAAACAAATCATCAGACACGCTCAATACCGCAACGCCTTTTTTGCTGTAGGCGGTGCGAATAGCCTGATTCAAGAGATCCGGCAAAGATTCCGTGCTATGTACCTCTCTGTTGAACACAGCCACGTCCTCAAACATTTGCTCAAGCTTGATCTCCTGAAAATAATCCCGTCCGACTTCACCTGATGAAACCTGTCCCGCAATCGCCAGCACAGGGGCGCCATCCGCTTTTGCATCATATAATCCATTTAATAAGTGCACCGCCCCCGGCCCTGCGATCGACAGGCAGACGCCGATTTTGCCGGTGAGTTTCGCCTCAGCCGCGGCTGCCAGCGCCGCCACCTCTTCATGTCGGGTTTGAATGAATTTCAATTGATTTCGTTCATGTCTTAATTCCTCAATAAATTCATTTATACTGTCTCCGGGGATGCCGTAAACATGTTCAACTCCCCATTGTTCGAGCAGTTCTGTCATTGCTTGTCCTGCAGTTTTATGTGCCATGCCGTATCCTCCTTTTCCCTTTTCTCAATACCACAGGAGAAGGGCTTTGAAACCCGGAGACCTGAATCACTTGCCCAGTCTTCTTTTGAACAGGTCGATCACCGCAAGCATGCTGGTATCCTTAAGGATGACAGTTACATCTCGATCGCCGTTCTTAAAATCGTTTATTTGCCTTTTTCGGTTCGGCACCATTAAAAGCGGCAAATGGTGCGGAGAGAACCACTTTAAACGCGCTGTCTCCGCACTGTCAGCAATCGCTTTTCCGCCTGTTATGATACCTGCAAACACATGCTGTTCATCTTGAAACTTCGGCCTTCGATAAACACCTATTTTCGCAGAAAGCGCGGCGCTGTATCCCGTTTCCTCCAAAACCTCCCTGACTGCCGCTGTCTCAGCCGTTTCCCCGGGATCGATCGTGCCGCCCGGCAGATCCCATAAAGGAACGTCTTTTCGTTTTACCAGCAGGATCTGATGTGTTTCGTTCGATACAATGTCAAATGCCCCTTTCGTATCCATCGCCATTTCTCCTTTTCCCGCAAAAAAAGACCAAGGTGATTCCCTTGGTCTCTAGAGCACTACTTTTTAAAATGATACGGAAGCGTGGCCACTATTATGTCCTTTTTCCAGAACAGCCGGACTCTGAGAAGGAAGGCTGATTGGTTGTGAAGGATGGTGTGCCAGCGTTTTTTTGTAATAAATTGCGGAAACAGCACCATGACGGAAAACTGTTTCTTCTTCGCTTTTGCTTCTACCGTTTCCAAAAACTTATCAAACGGGTGGACGAGGCTTCTATACGATGAGTGAAGCGTAACGAGACGCACGCCGTTATCAAGCTCTTCCCAGCGTTTTTCAACTTTCTTTTCCTGTTCTCTGTCAAATGACACGTGAACGGCAATGACCTGATCGGACAGTGATTTCGCGTATTGAATCGATTTTTGCACGACAGTCGTGACACCGGCTACAGGCACAATGACAACCGTGCCTTTGATTTCTTCCGGCTGTTGATCTACGATGCGAAGCTGTTCGCCAACAGCTGTATAGTGATTTTTAATCACATAAAACAGCAGAACGACGATAGGCATAAAGATTAAAACCGGCCATACGACATTAAACTTCGTCACAAATAGGATGGACAGAACCATAAACGAAATCAAAGCGCCACACGCGTTGATGAGCATTTTTCCGATCCAGCCTTTTGGTTTTTGCTTGTTCCATTTGATGCACATGCCGGTTTGCGAAAGCGTAAATGGAATAAATACGCCGACAGCATATAACGGGATTAAGTGCTCTGTCTGTCCACCGGAAAACAGGATGAGCACAATGGAGGCAATGCCTAAAAAGATAATTCCATTTGAGAAGCCCAAACGGTCGCCTCTGACTGTAAACATACGCGGCATATATTGGTCTTTCGCCAGGTTGAAGGCAAGCTGCGGGAAGGCTGAAAATCCCGTATTCGCCGCAAGGACCAAAATAAGTGATGTCACACCTTGAATGACATAGTAGAACACATTTCGCCCGAAGGTTTCAGACGCAATCTGTGAAACCACCGTTTCATTTGGCTTTGGCGCCACTCCATATCCGTATGCGAGCGCCGTAATGCCGGTAAACAGAATCGCCAGCAAAATCCCCATCATCGCAAGCGTTCTTGCCGCGTTTCGCGCAGGCGGGTTTTTAAAGGCAGGAATCGCGTTAGAAATGGCCTCAACCCCTGTCAGCGCCGAGCAGCCGGAAGAAAAAGCCTTAAGCAGCAAAAACAGTGTAATGCCGGCTACCGGTGTGCCGAGCGGTGTATGATGGGCTGGCTGGTCAATTTGCCCCGTCATGAGTTTGAATAATCCGACTCCAATCAGAACCAAAAGCGCCACCACAAACAGATACACCGGATAGGCTAGAATCGATGCCGATTCTGATAGACCGCGCAGGTTCAAAATCATAATGACTATTACAAGAAAAACAGCGATCGGCACATGATAATGATGCAATGCAGGAAAGGCCGACGTGATGGCGTCTGTGCCTGCGGAAATACTGACCGCTACCGTTAAAATATAATCGACAAGCAATGAACCGCCTGCGATTAATCCCGGCTTTTCACCGAGGTTTTCTTTTGAAACGACATACGCTCCGCCGCCCTGCGGGTAAGCGTAAATAATCTGCCTATATGAAAGAATCAGTGCGAGCAGCAATATGAGAACGCCAACTGCAATCGGAATGGAGTACCAAAAAGCGGCAGCACTGACTGTTGCCAAAATGATCAAAATTTGTTCTGTCCCATATGCGACAGATGACAGCGCATCAGAAGAAAGCATTGCCAAGGCTTTTAATTTCGTCAGCTTTTGCTCTCCGGCTGCTTGAGATTTTAACGGTTTCCCAATCAAAAAACGTTTGATTGAATGATACATCATTGATGTTTTCTCCTTTTAATTTCTGATTTTATTAGAACAATAAAACATCAGCATCTGCATTCACATAATAGAAGAGTCCTTTCTGCTATGATGTCTCTGTATGCGATTTACATTCTAAAAAATGAACGGCAAAAAACACAGAGGCAAACGGATGCCCCTGTGCCATCACATCGAACACAGGTTTCATTCATCTCCTCTCACGAACGCTTACGAGGTTAGCTGACGGATTCGGGCATATGAGAGTTTGCCCTACCTAAAAAGGATTCACCCCTACGGCAAAAAGCCGTTCTAATGGGTCCCCCGCTCTGTTTTCAGATTAAGCGATTTGTTTTCTAAAAGAGATCATACTCCCGTTCAAGCACGTTGTAAAGAGGCTTATTGGCTGAGCGAAAAAAATAAAATGACAGGTTCCACAAATGGAATTTACATACCAAAAAACACAAAAAACAGAGGCTTGATTTGCCTCTGTCTTTTATATTTGATCATGTCCCAAACGGCGTTAAAAACCCTTGAGGCCTCGGAAACCGAGCACCGGGGCTGAAATGGCCTCTGTTTATTCCGTATCTGTCTTTCTTTTTCTTCGTCTTGCGGCAATCCAAATGAACACTGCCGCAATCACTATAATCAGTGCAAGCACACCAATATAAAGCCATTTCTGGCTATAATCCTGTGATGATTGCTCAGCACTGGAACTGCTTGTTTCCGATTTGAGCTGCTGGTGGTTTGAAAACACCTGCTGGCTGTCAGTTTCATTTACGACGGTTGCCGAGTCATCGGTGCTGTTCAGATCATTAATGATCTCTTTTGTGACGGCGGCGCCTGTTCCTTTAGCCGGTGCAAAAACAGCCATCGTGTAGCGTGAATCCCAAAGAGATTTTTGGGTAAACGCCACTTGTTTTGTCGTCTCATTCAGCATGTCAAAACCTGATACATCAAACGAGCCGTTCTTCGCTTGCGGAACTAGAAGATCTGATGATTTCTCCTTCAGAAGAGAAAATTGATTGATGCCTCCTATGAAAATGAGGTTCCGCTCTTTGGCATCATTTGCGGTTACATCAGATGATTTCTTCACCGTGTATGCATACTGCGCTTCGCTGCCAAAGGACTCCGTTACGAGTGAAAGCTCCGCAAGCTTCGAATGACTGACATTGTCAGGGAGCACGATCAGCGTTGTCCGTTCCTGAGTTCCGGCATAAGGAAGCGGCCACTCTTGAAAATCTGCTGACGGCGAAATGCCTTTCATGCCATAAGATAGGGTACTGCTTTTATCGATAAAGACCCATTTTTCTTCATCGGTCGTGTTGCAAGGATTGTTTTCCTTTAACCCCGTTGTGACAAACTGAATATCAATATAACGGTTTTTTTGCAGCAGTTTAGGATCCACTTTTACCGTGACATGATAGAACCCGTTTTTATCTTCTTTTCCTAATTCATCAAGCCGGACAGAGTGCGGCTGGCCGTTGATCATGATCTTCAGCTCTGCGGCCTGAGAAGCTGATTCGTTTTCTGCCGTTGGGGCTTGAATCGTTTCGGACTTTTTCAGCTTAAGCGACAGCTTCGCGGATTGGTTTTCATCTAAAACCGCCGAAGCCGGGTAAAAGTAATGTGCTGAAGATGTTTTGTCAGCTCCAATTGTCATATCATCGGCTCCAAAATTCTCGAGGGTCAGCTTATCGCTTTCCTTTTTTTCTGCCTGCTGAAGCTTGCTGATAGAGAGTGTCTCGCCGCTGAGCTGGCCTGTGTATGTTTGATCCGTGATGACGCTGATTTTTTCACTGAGTACGTCATCGGATGCCGCTTGTGCAAACAGAACCGGCTGCTGCTTGCCCTCTGCTTTCAGCACCCGCTCCGCAAGCAGAAGGTGTTCTCCTTTTGCCTGTAAGCCGGCTTGTTTCATAAGCTTCTTCACCTTGCCGTTCCAATGCTTGTCCACTCCGATGAAAATCGTCGGTTTGTCGATTTTTTTCAGATCAGATTCCGTGATATACGAAATGCTGACACTGCTGTCCACCGTTTTCAAATAGCCTTCTGTTTTGACTGCAGCTTCAATTTCCGCCGAACTTGGGTCATCCGGAATGACGATGGCGGTTTTCTCCGCTGTCGTTCCCGATTGGGCGAAAGGATACGGATAATGGTCCAGCGATGTACCCTTCGCTTCACTGCTGTCCGCCAGCGTCAGACGGCTGTCCGGATAAATTTTGATCCAGTTGCCGGACGTATCCTGTCTGACGCAGACACCCTCTTTCATCACCCCGTAAAACTTCAGCGATACGCTGTGATAGCCTTGGGCAGACTGGCTTTTATTCAGGTTCAGCTTCAATGTTTTCCGTTTGGAATCACCATCAAGCTTCAACGTTTTGACCGGTTCATCGTCAATGACAGCCGTTAAAGATGATGGAGAAATTAAAAGATTTGATGCCTCGTATTCAATCACCAATTGCTGGTTGCCGGAAGAGGCGCCTGCCGGGATCTGATACGTCAGCTCTGCGCTGTCTTTTGATCCGTACAGTGTGATCAGGTCACTTGTCAGGACCTGCTGTTTGGCTTTTTCTTGGCTGTTTTTTCCGAGGAGCGAACCGCTGACCTCCACCTCTTTGGCAAAAGCCGCTTGCCCGGTCATCGCCAGCACCATGAGGCTTGTGAGAAAAATCATTATTTGTTTCAAAAAGGTCACCCGCTTTTATGTTGATTGTATCGTTCTGTTTTGTACCATTTGACCTCTTGCTTGAATAAACGGTGCTTGATTTCTACAAATAAAGAATAGATGACCAGCACAATCCATGCCTGCGAGTATGTAAAGTACATAAGAAATACGATAAAAAAGTTTTGCTTGTTCATTTCTGTTTTTTCAATGCTCAGCGTAATCATGACCTCTGTCATAAATAAGAAGAACGCCAGGATCCAGAGAATCATCGCCAAAAATCCGACCGACAAATGCAAATCATAAAACAGATTCACGACAAATATCGTATTTGACATGATCACGCCAAAGAAAAACAGAAAGTACGTAAAGAAAAAATAAAACAAATCAAAGATAATCCGTTTTCGTTTCAGCTTAAAAAACTGCGCCAAAAATTTCAGCACGACATATTGATTGCCGCGCGCCCATCTGGTGCGCTGGCGCCACCACACTTTCCACGTTTCCGGCTCCTGCTCCCAGGTGATGGCGGCAGGGAAAAAGCGGATGTGATAGCCGAGGTTATACACCCGGATGGTCAGCTCTGTATCCTCAGCGAGCGCTTTGTCATCCCAGCCTCCGAGCTTTTCGATAATGCTTCTGCGGATCGCGAAGTTAGTGCCTGGGATAGTGGCGATTTTAAACCACTTCCATCTGCCTCCCTGAGCCATCCACTGAAAACAAATCGTTTCGATATTAATAAACTTCGTTAAGAGCGTTTTTGCCGCATTGATAACGCGGAATTTTCCTACCACGGCTCCTGCCTTTTCGTCATTCATCAGGCCGAGCACGAGATAATACACGGCCATTTTCTCAGGCGTGTTGTCGGCGTCATATACACAGATCACGTCGCCGTTTGATTCGGCAAAACCGGAGTTCAAGGCTGAGGATTTGCCTTTTCCAGCGTTTGGCGGCTCCGTCATCACCATTTTGATGAAATCGTATTTCGCGGAAAATTCATTGACGATATCACCCGTCCGGTCTGATGAATTGTCATTAACCACGATAATCTCCAGCCGGTCCTTCGGATAATAAAGGTTGACCATCGCCTTCAGCGTCTGCCGAATGACAACCTCTTCGTTATGCGCAGGGATAAGGACACTGACCTTTGGCAGCTCCTTCATGTTTTCTCTCCACTTCGGGATATTCCGTTCGAAGGTCATATAGTGGCGGAACCCGCCCTGCATGAGGAACATGTGGTAGAGAAGCATAACCCATATTAAACTTAGCGAGATAAAGAACAGCGTATTACCCAAGGCTTCTTCTCTCCTTAAAAATTCGTTTTTTCAAAGTGGCTCTCAAGTAAAACGTATAACTGACAAACATGACAACAAATAAGAGCACGATTGCGGAGAGAATCCATAACGCTTTTTCCAGAGGGGTTTGCCGATGATGATCGAAAAACTCGTCAATGGCGCTTACGCCGTTTTTTACCTGAATCGTTCCGTCACCGCTTGTATGAATTTCCACTTTGTCTGTTTTGACGGTTTGTTTCGTTTTCTTTAAATCAAGCCATTCACTGTCCGGAATGCGCTCCATCTGGTTAACCAGCTCCGGCAAATATTTCATCCCGAGATACGGGTGATAAAACCCTCCGGCAACTCCGCCTTCAAAATCTATCATCTGGGAGATGTGCTCCTCCATATCGCCGAGCGGGTTTTGCTTAGATGTATCGACAAAGCCGATCGTTTCCGGATACAGCGTCATGCCGTGCAGCATCGAAGGAGTGGTCACATACGGAGATGCGCCGGATGTTTTCCAGGTGGCGCCGCTGAGCTGGACCTGGCCGAAAATACTTGTAAAATATTGCGAAGCGATTTGATAGCCGTATTCTGACATTGTGTAATGAGGCGCTTCAAACGCCAGCGGGTAGAGGCCCGATGATGTCAAATCCTCAATAGCCCGTGTCAGCTTCTGCTTTGTATAAGATTCTTCCTTTTCACGAAATGGTTTCAGATAGCTGTTGTAGGCTTGTTCGTTCGGGAAGTCCTGTTCGTTTTCCAAAATGGACGGGGGGTCTTCGGCATTTCCAGATGTAATTGGCTGATCCGCCTTTGCATCCCAAAATTCAAAGCCCTCTCCTGTTTCACTGTAGCGATAAGCGTGGGTATAGCCGTGAACAATGATGCTTCCGCCCATGCTTTGCAGCTTTTTCAGCACTTTGACCATCTTTGGTTTATCAGACAAATACACTTTGTCACCTGTTTCCGGGTTCAAGTAAACCGGAATCACGGCCAGAATAAAAGGAACATGCCGCTTATACAGATATGTACCGGCTTGAAGGAGCAATTTTTCATCAGACATCGGGCTGATATCCTCGAGGCGCAAATACAATAACGTCGTCCCCGCTTTCTCACCGAAAGCTTCCCTGAGCTGTTTCGCCACGATCAAATTGTCATTTAACAAATTCGTTAATCCAATGTACACATTCGCTTTTTTTGTTTTCCATATAAAAGAATGCGTTTCGCCGTCGTCATCTGATTTGAAGGTATAAAGCGGCTTTCCTTTCAGACCTGATACGCTCAGCACGTTAAGCCCGCTCTCCAAAGACACATCCGTCTTTTCCGACCTGCTGTGGACCTGAAAGACATTTTCTTTCTCAGCTAATGAAAGCCCGGAAAATTGGCTGATTTGGCCTGCGTTATAGCCAATGGCGACAACAGGTTTTTTTACGCTGCTGATAAGAGACACCAGTTTTTTGCTGAGCTTTCTTTTCGTTTGCCCATAATAAATCACACGATCTTTTCCTTTTACATCAGAAGCTTCAACATCCGAGTCTTTTTTGACTGTCACGCGTGATGTAAAGTGCCCCGCAAGCAAATCGAGCATTTTGACTTGAGACGACTCTTTGCCGTTTAAGGTTGAATAGATGATGAGAATGCCGGCATCCCGCTCTTTCGCTTGTGCGGAAACGGGAAAAGCCGCAATAGCTGAAAGCAGAAGCGTTACGACGCAAAGCAGCGTGATTCTTTTATAGTTCATTCATCATCATCTCGTTTTCCAGTTCATCTAAAAATTGATCTGCTGTTTTGATATCTTTGCGGTAAGGCAAATAGCAGACGTGGAACGTAAGCGTCACATACTTGCCATTTTCCAGCTGATACGTGTCTAATTGTTTTTTCAGCTTTGTCAGGACGGCCGGCATATGTTCAGCAGGCGTATGCGTCAGCACGATCCCGATACGCTCGTCGGAGGGACGGAATTTCTTATCCGTTTCCCTGACGCTTGACCTGATTTGCTGACTGACATATTGGAAGAGACGGTCCGTTTCTTTATCACCGTACAAAGACTTAAACTCTTTGAAATAATGCATGTGCAGCAGCAAAAACACGAAAGAATTGCCATAGCGCTCCGCCCGCTTGATTTCCTCTGAAAGCTCCAGCCTCATCCTCTGCTTGTTATCAAAGCCGGTCACTCTGTCAACAGCGACAAAGCTTTTGATTTCGGATTGAAGCCGTGTAACTGAGCGCCGGAGCCCGGCTGCAATGTCGTGGATTCTTCCAGATATAAATGAAAACAGCAAAAGCGCGATCCCCCACACAACAAGCGTTCGCAGCCCTTCCTCAGCCGGAAAGAGCACAGCCTGTCCAGTTTGAAAAAACAGCATTAAGGTGCCGAGAACAAAGAGCACGATTAACGTCACTGCCAGCGCGTAAATCGGTCCGAACCAAATGCCTGCGGCGATGACGACAAACGTGATGCTAAGGATCAAAGCGCCTTCCGATTGCTGGGCTGACACATAATAAATAAACAGAGACAGGGCTGCGATGAGCCCTGAAAAATAAGAAAATAATTTTTGTGATTCATTGAATGATAGTTTCATTAAAAAGCTTCCTTTCGGCTAACAGCGGCAGCAGATTGTCAAAAGAATGCGTCTGAGTGCCGCTCATATAACCTCCATAATACGATTGCACCGGATCAAGGATTTCAAAGTCATTCATTCTGTCATATATCTCTTTAATAACAGAGCTGTCTTCATGCTGCTTCGTTAGAAACAATACGGCTAATGCGTATACGGATGGCGACTCATATTGAACGGCTGGCTCCTTCGTGTCTGCCGAATATCGCCCGTACAGCTTTCCGTTTGTTTGAAATTTCTGCTTGATCCAGTCCGCTAAAACAGCGGCTTTTTCATCCCCTTCCGGCAAGTTCCAAGCGGCGTACAACTGGTCAATCAGGTTCACTTCACTGTCATAGGTGTATTCCTTTGTTTCCGAGCTGTACGTCTTTGGCAGAAAGCCGTTTTTTAATGGAGCTGAATAGAGAACATCGGCATTCCGCTGTTCTGTTTCTTCGTCTATGATTCCATTCTTCTTTAAGACAGCTAACGCATCAGGCATGACGTATGAAATCGTCACATCCTTTGAAGCAGCCTGTGAGTCGTAAAAATCTGTAAATAACCCGTTGTTCATATTGTATGTCTTCAAGGCTTCGCCGATATTCCGAGCCGCTTGCGCATAGTCGCTGCGATCCCATTTTGCGGCGGCTTGGTCAAGAGACAGCATAATTCTCATATCATCTATCAGCGCATTCGTCCCGCTCGCTTGGCCGTTTTGAATCTTCCATGTTACCAAGTGATTGCTCATCAGAAATGAGTCAGTCAGATGCTGGTATTGCTCCTGAAAATGCGGGGCGTCATTTTTGCTGACGAGAAACTCCATCCATAGGCCGAGAGATTCTGATAAATAAGAAGACTGGTCTGACAAGTCAGTTTTGATCAGCCCTTTGCCATTCATTAGATTGTGATAGATGAAATACTCCGCCGGCTGAAGCGGGCTGGCGTTCGTTTCTGCCGCTGACTGAATTTGAGTCTTGTTTCCAGCCTCAGCGCCCCCTGCAGACAGCCCGATAGATAAGAACAATAAGATGACAGCGATTAACACATGCCTCACAGGAAAAATCCCCCTTTGTCGCCTGAAGCGAATCAGACGCTCACAAATATATGCAGACGAAAAAATGACTGCCATGTTACAAAGTACATTTACTATAAAAGAAAAAATTACAGATTACTAGCTTTTTTTCCCCTTTTTGAACAGTTAAAAAAAGGTAGATAAGCCCGATAGAAAAACCTGTGCGGAACGCACAGGTTTTCTGTTATTTATCCAAACCGAGTTTCTTCAGCTGTTCTGCCAGCGCGGTATTAATCGGCTCATCTTTATTTTGTTTTTTCATATAAGAGGAAACGTCCCGTTTGGAAGCACGGGCTTTATCTTTGTTTTTTCGTTTTTCAAATACGGAAAGCTTCTCACGGTGCCCGCACACACACGCGAAGGTCTGGCCCTCGCCTTGGCCGCGAAGCTCCATTCTTTTGTGGCAGTTCGGGCAGCGCGCGTTTGTTTTACGGGCAACCGTTTTTCTGTTTCCGCATTCACGGTCTTGGCACACGAGCATCGTGCCGCGTTTGCCGTTTACTTTCAGCATCATTTTGCCGCATTCCGGACACGCCGTTCCCGTGATGTTGTCGTGTCTGAAGGTTTGGCTGCTGTTTTTGATTTCTTTTACCGTTTGGTTAGCGTAAGCTTTCATGTCCTTAATAAAGACAGCAGATTTTAATGCACCGGCGGCGATCGCAGACAGCTTTTGCTCCCATTCCGCCGTTAAGGCCGGTGATTTTAGATCCTCCGGAACAAGCTGCAGGAGCTGTTTTCCTTTAGATGTGATAAAAATATCTTTGTCTTTTTTCTCGATTAAAAAGCTGTTGAACAGTTTTTCAATGATGTCGGCACGCGTTGCCACCGTGCCGAGGCCGCCTGTTTCTCCGAGCGTTTTGACGAGGCCTTTTTCTTCTCCTTGCATAAAAGCGCTTGGGTTTTCCATCGCCGACAGCAGGGTCCCTTCGTTAAAGCGGGCAGGCGGCTTCGTTTGGCCGCTTGTTTCAATTAATGTGCGAACGGCTAAAGCATCGCCTTTTTGAAGGGCCGGAAGTGTTTGGTCTCTGTCATCCTCCTGCTCATCATCCTCATCTGCCATATCATAAACGGCTTTCCACCCTTGCGACTGCACGGTTTTGCCTTTCGCCGTAAAGGTTTCTCCGCCGATTTCTGCGATGACCTTTGTCTCCTCATATTCGAATGCCGGCATTAATACAGCAAGGAAACGTTTCGCAATCAGGTCATACAGCTTTCGTTCTTTATCACTCAGGCTGCTGAGAACGAGCGGCTCTTCTGTCGGGATAATCGCGTGGTGGTCTGACACCTTCGCGTCATTGACGTAGCCTTTATGGGATTTGATACCTCGTTTTTTAATTTGGCTGACATATTGGGCATACGGTTTGACTTCCATGCCTTCCAGACGGTCTTTTAACGTCGGAACGATGTCACTGGTTAAAAACCTTGAGTCTGTCCGCGGATACGTGACGAGCTTATGCTGCTCATACAGCTTCTGCAGGACAGAAAGCGTTTCTTTGGCAGAAAATCCGAAGCGCTTGTGGGCGTCACGCTGCAGCTCCGTTAAATCATAAAGGGCAGGCGCAAAGCTTTTTTTCGCTGTTTTTTTCAGCTCAGCAATGACCGCTTGCTTTCCTTCGAGGTCTTTCATCAAACGGCTTGTTATGTCTTGATTGAATGTTCTCGTTTGCTTTGATTTTTTATCCTGCCACGTCAGCGTCATGCCATCGACCGCCGCACGGATGCCGTAATACGGAACCGGCTTAAATGCTTGAATGTCTGCTTCTCGCTTTGCGATCATGGCAAGTGTTGGCGTCTGCACACGCCCGCATGAGAGCTGGGCATTGAATTTTGTGGTGAGTGCACGAGTCGCGTTAATTCCCACAATCCAATCCGCTTCCGCTCTGGCGACGGCAGAATGATACAGGTTTTCGTATTCTTTACCGCTGCGCAGCTTTTGAAAGCCTTCCTTGATTGCTTTATCCGTCACAGATGAAATCCACAGCCGTTTGATCGGCTTGCGGACGTTCGCTTTTTCAATGATCCAGCGCGCAACAAGCTCCCCTTCCCGGCCTGCATCAGTCGCGATGACAATCTGATTGACATCTTTACGGGTAAGCTGGGATTTGACCGCATTGAACTGTTTTCCGGTTTTCTTAATCACTACAAGCTTTAAGGGTTCTGGGATAATTGGCAGATCCTCGAGCCGCCATGATTGAAATTCTTTTCCGTAGCCTTCCGGATCAGCAAGTGTCACCAAATGGCCCAAAGCCCAAGTCACAATATATTGATCACCCTCGAGATAACCGTTTCCTTTTTTATGGCACTTCAGCACCCGGGCTAAATCCCGGCCGACTGAAGGTTTTTCAGCTAGTACAACTGTTTTTGACATACTTGATCACTTCTCTTTCTTTCACGCTCATCCTGTTATTATAACAGACTTCGCGCAGCACTCTCTAACCGCGCCCGTTATTCGTGTCAATTTCTGAGAAAATGACGTGAGTGACGGTTTGCGCGTATGGCGATGTTTTGTTGATGAAATCTTCTACCGCTTCAAGGCTTTCGGCATTGATTTTCAGCATATAGCAGGCCGCGCCAGCAATCCGGTAGCAAAATTCGATATTCGGCAATGTTTGAATATAGCTTTTGAACCGCTCGTAATCCGCGTTTTTGACGGTCGCTTCCACAATACAGGAAACGGGAAGCCCGAGTTTTTTCCGATCGACTTCCAGCGTGTATTGCTTGATGATCCCGAACGATTCAAGCTGCCTCACCCGTTCTGTCACGGATGGCGGTGACAGCTTGATTTTCCTGCCCAATTCCCTCATCGACAAACGGCTGTCCTTCTTCAGCTCCTCAATGATATTCAGATCAATCTGGTCAAGTTTCATTTCAACATCCTTCTTTTATGATTTTGTACACATTATCTCGGGTATTTTTGTAAATGACAAGTACAGTTCCCTAGAAAAGGCATATAAAAATGAAAGTTTTCCGAACATTTTCTGAAAGCGGTCATATGCGCTCTCCGGATTGTTTATCATATATAGTGAAAATGTGTCCACAAGGAGGGCGATTTATGCTGCAAACGCCGATCGGAAGACTGCGCACGATGGGTTTTATTGAAGGAATGTCACTCTTAATCCTGCTGTTCATCGCCATGCCGCTGAAATATTGGGCAGGCCTTCCGCTTGCGGTGACCATTGTCGGTTCGGTTCACGGCGGATTGTTCATTTTGTATTTGCTTGTTTTGGCGTATGCGGCTTTCTCTGTCAAATGGCCGCTGAAATGGTCAGCCGCCGGGTTTATCGCCGCTTTTGTCCCATTCGGGAACTTTTTGTACGACCGCGGATTAAGAAAATATAAATAAGAAAACGCGAAAAAGGCTGGATCTTTATGATCCAGCCTTTCTTAGTTAAAACCACTTTGTCAGCCACGCGATATAGTAGGCGCCCGGGATAAACAAGAGCTGGGCGAGGAGCGTACCCGCCACCCTTGAGGTAACCATTGTGATAGAGGTCCACTTTAAATACGTATAGCTTCTTTTTCCTTTTGCCACGTCATCAGCGAGAACAGATACCTTAGGATCAACAAAAATGGCCAGCAGCATCGTCGCAATCCCGTTGATCAAACCCGATGCCATGACCGCTGTCGTGCTGCGCTCCGGCGCCAGAAGGCCTGCGTATAAAGCCGAAAGCACGCCGATCGTATAAATGGATGTAATCAGCATGTTGATGACAAACAAACGCTTCGGGATCAAGCGGATGTCAAACCCTTTTACATATGAAAGAGACGGCAGACGCAAATAGGAAAGGGCATTTTTGAATCCTTGTTTCGAGAATCCCTTTTGAAACACTTGTAAAACAGAGCCGCCGCCGCCCGCCAAGTGAATAATCGCCCGTGAGAAAAGAGCGACAAAAGACGGAAGCAGGATAATGCCCAGGATGGTGCCGACTGTCGATCCGAAAATCAAGAAGCGGAACTGCTCGCTGACAATCGCCAGGGCGTTTTTTCCCGCATCATCAATTAAATGTCCGGTAAAGGGCTGCTGCACCATGTTCGACATTCTGGATACGATGACCATGACATTAAACAGAGAAAGCGCGGACGCAATAAATCCAACGCGGGCCCCGGAAAGCCTGGTGGCATAAGCTAAAGTTTCTATCGAGTGAATCAGTAATAAAAAACAGAAAATAAAAAGTACTTGTGTTGTAATGACATGCACGTTATTCTTCCTCCAATTTCATCCTAGAGATAAGACTATAGAGAAGATAAAGAGGTTTCAGTTTCCAATAAAAAAACCGCCGGCTCGCGCCGGGCGGTTTGTCTTATTCTTTTCTATACGCAAATAAAGATTATATCATCCGCACATCGGGCGGGTTAGATTCATAAAGCATTGTTCCGAAGAATCACTCTTGAAAGTAAACACCATGGAAATTTCTTGAACACAAGACAACGAAAGCCCTACCTCTCAATCGTCACTGCGGCTCCGAAGCCGCGCCAGTGTGAATTGTAAAACAAAAAAGTCTTTTTTCCATCTCATCGTTAGGGGCGATTTGTTATGAAGGAAAAGAATAAGGGCAGCTGGTTTGCTGCTCGTGAAGCGGTAAAGCTTCTATCTCAAAACAGAAAAAAGAAGTTTACTTTCTTTTTTATTTGCTTATTTTTCTTGCTTAGCTATTCATGATAACATATCGCCCCTGCAAATACAACCTTTTTATAATTCGAGTGAGACTGGCGTTTTCTCTCCGGCATTCATCAATCTGATATCCTCCGGTTGAATTTCAAGAATCACCAGATTTGGATCATCCTTGCCGTCAAACCAGCGTTCTAATTTGGAACTCCATATTTTGTCCTTCAGTTCAGCCGAATTGTTGATTTTGGCTTTTCCTGCAACCTCGACATACGCGTCGCCAAAGCCTTCACAATCATAGCCTAATAAAATGTGGACATTAGGGTTGTTCTCAATCTCTTCCGTTTTATGAGTTTCTTTGCTTGTTGGTGTGTAGATCGTCAGCCCGTCATGGAAAAAAGTCATGTAGCGGGAATGCGGCTTACCCTTTTGAACCGTTGCGAGCGAGCCTACTTTATGGTGTTCTAGAACATCTAGCACTTTTTGTTTGATATCTTGCTGATTCATTGTGAATCACTCCTTTTTAACGTCTCCGCTGTTACTTTTCCACATCCGGGGAAGATTTAAACAAGAAAATGCGCGTTTTATTTTGATTCTTTCCATTCACGCTTCAGCATGCTGTAATACACAAGATCATGATACCTGCCGTTAACAAATAAGCCGTCCCGCGCCTTCCCTTCCTCTTGAAAGCCGAGCCGCTCCGGGACCGCCCGGCTTTTTTGATTTCCGACAGCCGCACATATTGCAACGCGGTTCAGTCCAAGCTCTTCAAAGGCATACGTGATGAGAGTCCGGCAGGCTGCCGTCATGATGCCTTTTCCTTCATATTCTTGGGCAATCCAGTATCCGATTTCCGCTTTTCGATTCACTTGATCAAGGTTATGCAGTCCGATCATGCCGCATAGGCTGCCGTCATAAAAGAGCCCCGCTTCGATGCCGTTCAGGTCGGCATATTGCCGCCGCCAATCTGGAATGAGTGTTTCTCTATACGTTTCAGCGCTGCTTGGGTTTTCCGCAAAAAACAGCCACCGGCCGAGCCGCTGCTTATTTTCGATAATGAGTTCGGCAAGCCGATCCGCATCCTTTGGCTCCAGCAATCGAATGGTGATGTGCTCATTTACCTTGCAGGTGAACATTCCCTCGCCCTCTTTCCTTTTTTACCCATTATAGCGGTGATTCTGTTTTTTTCAATACAAAAAAGGATGGGCTGTTTAAGCCCCATCCTTAAATTCTCGGATCCGTAAAGATATCATGTTTATCTGTGCTCGTCGAAGACATTTCCGTCACGACGGCACCTTCTTCCCCGGCCTGGAACCAATGCTTCGTGTTCGGCGGGATCGTATATTGCTCGCCTGGTTCAAGCTCAATTTCGTGCCAGACTGTATAGTGTTCTCTGTCCTCTTGCGGAGGGAGAACCTTTGGAAGCGGCGTTTTTTCTCCTTCTACATAAAGATATACTTTTCCGTAGCGGCAGCGGAATGTCTCCTGCTTGCCTTCCTGGCCGTCGACCGGCGGATGGCGGTGTTCCGGGCACGTCTGTCCCGGAAACAGCACCAGTTCCTTTGAGCAATAACGGTCTGTATTCACGTAGATGAAGAGCTGGAGCCCGGCTTTTCTTTCTTTTCCTAAGCCATAGTCCATCAGCTGTATTTGGTCTACTTCCTCATCCGTTAATACAATACCTGCTTTTTGATAATAGCTGTTTACTTCCTCTTTCGTGATACCCACATGTTTCACTCCCTCTTATGTCGTCACAAAACTGCCGCCATTAACGTGCAGTGTTTGGCCTGTCATGTAAGATGACTCATCTGAAGCCAGCAGCACATAAGAGCCAACGAGCTCAACAGGCTGTCCAGGACGGCCCAGAGGCGCATTTTTTCCAAATTGAGCGACTGTCTCTTCTGAGAATGTAGACGGAATTAATGGCGTCCAAATTGGTCCCGGTGCAACTGCATTCACACGGATTCCATCACTGGCAAGCGCCTGTGCCATTGTTCTTGTAAAGGCATTGATAGCACCTTTTGTCACTGTATAATCAATCAGTTTCGGGTTCCCTACGTACGGATTGATGGATGTCGTGTTGATAATAGTACTGCCCGGTTTTAAGTAATCAATTGCTTTTTTAGTCAAATAAAATTGAGAATAAAAGTTTGTTTTGAATGTGCGGTGAAGCTGTTCACTTGAAATTTCTTTGATGCTGTCCTTCGGATGCTGTTCACCGGCATTGTTTACAAGGATATCTAGGCCGCCTAGCTCCTTGACCGTTTTTTCAACCGCTTCATTGCAGAACTCCTCCTCGCCTACGTCACCGGGGATCAGCAGGCATTTTACACCTTCTTGTTCTATACGCTTTTTCGTCTCTTCGGCGTCCCCATGCTCATCTTTATACACAATGGCGATGTCAGCGCCTTCCTTTGCGTAAGCGACGGATACCGCGCGTCCGATCCCGCTGTCGCCGCCTGTAACGAGCGCTGCTTTTCCTTTTAATTTGCCAGAGCCTTTATAATGTTCGTACTCATACACCGGGGTTGGATTCATTTCACTTTCGATTCCCGGCTGGCGATTTTGGATTTGTCCCGGCAGTTCGTTTGGATAATTTGTCATGATGATTCTCCTCCTTTGTTTTTCATGTCTATTTGTTGAGTACCTCACATGTTCTACTCATAAACATGGATTGGCACCTTCACATTGCTTTATTAGAAAAATGTTTCACATGAAACGTAAGGAGGAAATAACTTGCAAAGGGGGTTGCTGAATGATTAACATGCTTTCTAAAAAATTCAGCCGGCCAAAGGGCGTATTCGGCATGCTTGCCGGGTACATCATGGCAGCTGAAAATCAGACACTGAATCAGTGGACAATCGATCAGCTTGGGGTCAGACGCGGAGACAGCATTTTAGAAATCGGGTTCGGCCCGGGATACTGCATGCAGCAGATGCTGAAACGCGAAAAGGCCGTTGAGCTTCATGGGATTGATATATCAGAAGCCATGCTGAAGCTGGCCGCCCGCAGAGTAAAATCGAAAGGTGTGCGTTTGATACAAGGAAACATTGAGACATTCCCTCTCGCCGCCTCGTTTTATGATAAAGTGATTTCCGTTAACAACTACACCATTTGGAATGACCAGACAAAAGGCGTGAGACAGATTTATCGGGCGCTAAAGCCCGGCGGCAAAGCAGCGATTACGATGCAGCCGCGGGAAGCGGACGCCAGTCCCGAAAAAACCAAATCATTTGGACAACAGATGATTGCCGACTTCAAAGCAGCCGGCTTCGAAGATATTGAGCTGCACTTTAAAAACATTAAGCCTGAGCTTTCCGTCTGTGCAACTGCAAAGAAGCCCGTCACATAAGTGACGGGCTTCTTTTTTACGAATGAACGGCCTGCTTGCGCAAGACGTCTTTTTTTACCTTGCCGAGGTTATTTTTCGGCAGTTCGTTCACGAATTCAACTTCAGGTATTTTGTAAGCGGAAAGGCGTTCCTGGCAAAATGCGACGACGTCCTCTTCCGTTATACGCTGGCCGCCGTTTGTCACGATAAAAGCGCGCGGTTTTTCTCCGTACAGCGGGTCTGGTATACCGACCACAGCCGTTTCAAGAATTCCCGGGATCTGCTGGATGACTTCCTCAACCTGATCCGGATAGACGTTATCGCCTCCGTAAATAATGACATCCTTGTAGCGCCCCGTGATGAAAATAAAGCCATCTTCATCCACATAGCCTGAATCTCCGGTTTTGAACCAGCCGTTTTGCAGCACTTTTGCTGTCGCTTCAGGGTTGTCTTCATAGCCTTTAAATAAGAATGGCGTGTGAACAACGATTTCGCCGATTTCACCTTGAGGGAGTTCTTCTCCCGTCTGAGGATCTTCGACTTTGACTTTAACACCTTCCACAGGTTTCCCCGCAGATGCAGCTTTATCCATTCCCATCTCAGGCATCCATGTGCTGATTCCCCAAGCTTCAGTGCTTCCATAGCCGTGTGCGAGCGGAATGCCGATATCATTATAGCGGCGGATCAGGCTGCTCGGCACTTTTGTTCCGCCTGTCATTAAAATCACAAGCGAAGATATGTCGGTTTGGTGCTTTTCCCATGCTTCGAGCAAATACGTGTAAAACACAGGAAGAGCCATCACGCTTTGAATTTTTTCTTCTTCAATGACCTTCAGCATATCAACAGGATCTTGATCCTTTGTAAAAATGAAAGTCGTTCCTGCAAAGGTTCCCAGCATGATGCAAATGAGCGCACTCGTATGATAAATCGGGTGGCACGCGAGAAAACGAAGGCCCTTCATGCGTGTTGCTGAGCTAGTGGATCTTTCTACATATCTGTATATGCCGCCATGTGTGATCATGCATCTTTTCGGGTTTCCTGTCGTTCCGGACGTAAACATCAGAAGCGCCGTATCATCTGGGGAAACCATTTCAGTTTCGGGCAAATGGTCAGGACCCGCAAACAGAGCTTCAAATTCAGCAGATGTTTCGTAAGCTGTACCTGTTTCCATCATAATCTGGAGTGAAGACAGCTCAGGAAGAACTTCGTTGAGTGTCTCTTTAAACTCCGCTCCGTAAAACATCGCTTTCGGTTCACTCGCTTTTAAAATGCCTGTCATTTCATATGGTTTCAGCTGCCAGCTGACAGGTACCACAACAGCACCTATTTCAAGCGCTGCGAACATAACAGTTGATGCAGGATGCCCGTTTTTGCAAAGCAGTGCGACACGGTCTCCTTTTTGAATTCCTTTTTGCAGCATGGCATTTGCCAGTTGATTAATCCGCTTACGGTATTCTTTATATGTCAGTGTATGAGCTCCGCTTTTTACAGCCTCTATTTCTTCGCTATCCGGCATGTCATGCAGGATCAGATGCTGTAGTGTTTCCATATCGTCATCTCCTATATTCTCATTAATCTTCTATAATTTGTTAGATTTTCTTCCTACCTCACCCATTTTAACCCAAAAAAGATAACTTGTAAAACTATTTCATTTTGGAATTATTCCATTGATGAATGATAAAATAGTCCCGCATTTTCTTATTTTGTGCCCCACCCACATAAAAACACACGCCATTTTTTTGACGTGTGCCGTGCAGGATTACAGGATGTTTTTTTCTTTCAGCCATGTGAAAAATACGCGGTTTAACCGCTGATACAGTTCTTGTTCTCCCTCTTCCTGAAACCCCGCCATGCTTTCTCTGCTCTCGATAATGGCGGAGCTGATTGCGCTTAAAATCTCCGAGCCTTCAGCAGATAATGAATCAGGCGCCATCATCATGAGGATACGTGTCATCCTGAGGGTATTTCCGTCCATGCCATTCACTTCATAAGAGGTGCTGAGATCATATATTTTGAAAAAAGGCAGGACAATTTCATCATTTTTGAGATGATAAAGCGCCATGTTTGTCCCCGGGATTCCCAATCCCCCTTGTTTCTCCCGCTCCGCCAGGCAATCCGCCGCTTTTTTCGGATCACGGATCAAGCCATCTTTCTTCAGCTGCCGGAAAAGCTCTAACAGGAGCATGCTATGATCAGGGTTTGTTTTGAGGTGAGTAAGAGTAAAGTGGCGCAGCACATCTTGCATGACGGCCATATACCGCCCCACGCTTTCCGCCGCTGCCAGCATGTCAGGCACGTCAGCTTGACGCGCCTCTTCCTTCGTGCTTCTTTTTTTCTCAAGAATGAGGGGGATTTTCCGCTTGATATACTGCTTCACCTGATTTGCGTCTTCCTCATTTAAAAGCGGGCTGACCATCATGTAATCAATGTTTTCGTAAGGAATCGGAACGGTGGAAACGATCATATCATACGATTGAACATCTCTGTCCTTCAGCTCGATCAAAGAGGACATGTCAAATGACTGAATTTCCGGAAGCTCTTTCTTCAGTCTGGAAGCAAGCATTTTCGAAGAACCGATCCCGCTTGAGCAGACGACAAGCGCTTTCACTTTTGCTTCTTCTTTTTTGATTTCAAGAGCTGAGCCAAAGTGAAGAACGATAAAAGCGATCTCATCATCAGAAAAGGACATGCCCGGAAAAACCTTTTCCACGCCTTCTTCAATCGCCATATAAAGCAGAAAATAATCGCGCTTGATCTGTTCCTTCATCGGATTGTATATCTCAATATTCTCTTTTATGCGGCTGACGGCCGGCTCCAAGTGGGCGATCAAGCCTTCATATAAAGAGTAGTTTTTCGTGAGATCCATTCTGATTTTGTCTGAAATAAAAGCAATGAGCCGCTTTGTTTGCAGAGCTGTTTCCAGTTCGATTTCCTGCGCTTTGTATTCTGTTTTGTATTTTCGGTTGGCGCTTCGAAGGTGGATTGTAATATAGCCGACCTCCGCCTCCGGAATTGTTACACTGAAGGCACGTTCAAGCTCGCCCGCGATTTCAAGAGCAGAGCTGTATTCTTTCGCACTCTTCAGTTCCTCAAGTTCGGCTTGCTCCATGGTGATGGTTTCCCCAAGCTTGATCCGTTCAATCGCATACGTCAGATGGACGACGAGCGCGATATAGGAGCTGTCGGACAATGAAAAGGCGATTTTTTCTTTCAGCTGAAATAAGATACGCTCCATTTTTAAAAGTTCGCCTTTGCTGACTACGCCGAACATTTTCTCTGATGAATCGGCTTTTCCTTTGATGTTTAACTCAACCGCTTCCAAAAACATTTGGATATCGAGACGGTTCACAATCAAGTTGCCGACAATTTTCCGTTTCGCATTTTCCGGCCCTAAAAGCTGGATGCCAAAGCCTCTTTTACGGATCAATATCAATCCGAAGGGAGAAATCCATTTCTCCAGCTCGTCTAAGTCATAGCTGACCGTGGCATTCGTCACCTGCAGATCATGGGCAAGCGTGTACAGCTTAACCGGTTCCTGAGACTCTAATAACGAACAGAGAATGAGCAGTTTACGTTCGTCCGCGCTATATTCATGCTGTTCGTATGATAAATCAGTCAGCAGCTTTTGTTTGTCCTCGGGACTTCCCACTGCCTTCAACCCTTTACCGGGCTGTTTATCGAGCGTAAGGTTTGCGGTTTCCATCAGTGGCTTAATTGATTTGAGCTCTCTGTGAATGGTTCTCGTGCTGACTTCCATCAGCTCGGCAAGCTCAGTGACAGTGACATATCGGTTTTGCAATAATAAGTGCTTTAACAGCTTTTGTTCTCTGGCAGTCATATACATAAAAAGGCCTCCTAGACAGTCGTGATGTATGGATGAAGTCGCGAGGAAATTCAGGAGATAACAAAAGAGAGGTTTTCTTTTTAATATAAAACGCTTTCAAAGGAGATTCAATCACTTATAAATGGTAATTTGGCACTAGCAAGTGTGACAGTATTGAAAAAGCACCAGCTGTTTAGCTGGTGCTTTTTGTTAAGGTATATCGCAGCCCTGTACGGCTGTAAAAATGCGGAACCACTGATCCTGATCAAGCTTGTATGCCAGCGCATGTACCGCGGCGGAAATCCGCTCGCGTTTTCCGCTTCCGACAATCGGCATGATGCCGGCCGGATGCGTAAACAGCCATGCGTACATCACCTCGTCTATTGACGCGGCGCCGATTTCCGCCTGAACGGATTCGAGCGCCGTGCGGGTACGGCGGTCTTTTTCTGTGTCGCCGGTGAATACTTTGCCGCCTGCCAGCGGTGACCAAGCCATTGGCGGAATCCGTTTTTCCTGGCACAGGTTCAGTGTGCCGTCCAGCACATTTTCTAATTCATATGCGGATAGCTCGATCTGATTGGTCACGAGCTTTTCAGGCAAATACGATTCCAGCATGCGATACTGGTGGTCTTTAAAATTTGAAACGCCGAAGTGTCTGACCTTGCCGGAGCATTTCAGCGCTTGAAACGCCTCTGATACTCCCTCCGGGTCCATGAGCGGGTCCGGTCTGTGAATCAGAAGCACATCGATATAATCCGTTCTTAGGTTCATAAGAGATTGCTCAACGGATGCTAAAATATGTGATTTGCTTGTGTTATAATGATGCGAACTGTGAGCGGGACGTTCAGGTGCTTCAAGAACGATGCCGCATTTTGTGACCAGCTCAATATTTTCCCTTAATCCGGGCGAAAGGGCAAGAGCGTTTCCAAACAGCCTTTCACACGTATAGCCTCCGTAAATATCGGCATGGTCAAAGGTTGTGATGCCGTGATCGATACACCATTCAATGAGGCTGAGCAGCTCGGCATCTGAATAGTTCCATTCATTCAGCCGCCAAAGCCCGTGGATGACTCTTGAAAATTGAAGATCCTCCGCCAATTGAATACGCTGCATGCAAAATCCCTCTTTTCTGTGTACAAACCGGGTTTTGCCCCTTATTAGTTCATTCGGCCTCAGATCCCCTTTTTCCTTTCATTCCTGTCAAAAAGGCATTAATTCGATTGAAATTGCTTTTTCGCTTTCTCAACGACATAGTGGCTGCCGCCGCGGTCTTGCACATTTTGGATCATCATTGCGACAAGCAGGTCTTTATTTTTGTAATCGTAGCCGACGAACCAGCCATTTTCCGCGCCGTCTTTATCATCTTTTGATGTCTTCAGCTCGGCTGTTCCAGTCTTTCCGGCAACGGTGATTCCTTTCACGACAGGCTGATACGCTGATCCGCGCACGTCTTCCACGACGCCTTTCAGACCTTTTGTAATGTCCGCCGCTCCTTCCTTCGTGACCACTTGCTTGTGCCAGACATCGGCTGTTTGTGAATCTTTTTTGATCAGTGTCGGTTTGACAAGATCTCCGTTATCCACAAATGGCGTGTAAGCAGCCGCCAAGTGAAGCGGAGACATTTGCATTTGTCCTTGTCCGTATCCTGTATCCGCAAGCAGAATGTCTGAATCGAGCTTGTCATTTGCGATAGACGACTTCTGGGTCGGGAATTCGTATGGAATGTCCTCTGAGAAGCCAAACGTTTTCAGACCTTTTGTAAAGTTGTCCGCCCCCATATCAAGTGCGTTCTGCGCGAAATAAATATTGTCAGATGTAATGAGGGCATTTTCCAGATCGACTTGCTGAAGGCTCTCGGACACACGTGTCACTGAATAGCCGCCCCAGCTTGAATCCTTTTGCCACTCTTTGCCTTTGATTATTTTCTTCTCATCCGCTTTAAGGGTGCCGTTTTTGAGTCCGATGGCAGCTGCAATCGGTTTAATCGTGGAACCCGGCGCGTAGGTTTTGTTGAATTTCGCTGAAAACGGATTGTTTTTATCTTCGTTTAGTTTTTTCCATTCCTTATCGTCCCAGCCGAAAATAAATCCGTTTGGATCGTAAGAAGGTGCGCTGACAAGAGCGAGTGTTTCGCCTGTCTTCGGCTGCAGTGCGACTGCCGCCCCACTGTCATCCTTCAGTTCATCATACAGCTTTGTTTGCGTATTGATATCAATTGTGAGGTGAAGATCCTCGCCGTCCTTCGCTTTCTTCTCAGCGATGACTTCTCCGGTTTGCGGCACGTAGATTTTCCAGCCGGTTGTGCCTCTTAGCTTGTCTTCATACACATTTTCAAGTCCGGCGATGCCGATGTTAGACGTATCGCTGTATGTTCCGTCTTTCTGTTTCTTCAGTTCCTCCGCAGTGATGGCGCGTACGTAGCCTGTTAAATGGGCAGTCTTTTCGCCATACGGATAGTAGCGGGAGCTGACATTCGTTCTTGTTACACCTTGTAATGAGGTGGCCTCAGATACTAATTTCTGCTGGTCAGGCTTGACCATTTTGACCGGCACAAACGAATCGTCTTTCACCCAGCCTTGATTCAGCTTTTTCTTGATGTCGTCTTCAGTCAAATCAAGTTTTTTCGCAAGCTCTTTTATAGTTTTTTCTTTTTTATCTCCAAGCTCACCGGGAATAATTCCGATTTCAGGAACATCTGTATTGATGGCTAAGCCTTTCCCGTTTTTATCGTAAATTTGGCCGCGTTTTGGTTCGATGCTCATAATTTGCACTTTTTTGTCATCAGCCAGCTGCTTGAAAATAAACGACGGGTCCCAATCTATATTCCATGACTCCTCGTCATCTGTTTTTTCTTTTTTCAGCACGGCGGTATTTTTGAAGCTGACCTTGCCCGCATTTGTATCCATGCTGACCTTATATGGGATGTGCTTCATTGTCTCGTTGTCTTTATCGTCCTTATCCACATCTCCCGCAGTGACTTTCAGATGTTTCACGCCTGCCTGCTCGTAAATGGTTTTATACCTGTTGATGAAATCTTTCTTGGAGATTTCTTTTTTAACATCTTTGGTCAGGCTTTGATACATCTCATCGAATTGCTGATCGTTCCATTGTTTCACGAATGCTTCCATGCGATCCTCTGGTGAATCCGTTTTGGAGCATCCGATTAATCCAATCAATCCGACGCATAGAAATACTAGTAGAATACACTTTTTCAACATGACTTTCCCCTTCCTTCCACTTGTTATTTTCTCTTATATGAATTAGTGCTTGCAAGATTTTTTTGAAAATGAAGGAAAAGCTTCACCGCTTTTGCAGAAATCTCCTGTCGTTTGCTGTAGACTGTTTGAAAAGACAGAAAGAAGGGATGACATGATCAGAGAGGCGGCAATGCTTCACATTAAAAAAGGGCTGGAACAAGAGTTTGAGGAGGCGTTCCGGCAAGCGGCACCGATCATTTCCGGCATGAAGGGCTATATCACGCACTCGTTATCAAAATGCATGGAAGAAACGCATAAGTATCTGCTGCTTGTGGAGTGGGAAACACTTGAGGACCATACGGAAGGCTTTCGCGGTTCTTCAGAGTATCAAGAGTGGAAAGCCTTGCTTCATCAGTTCTATACCCCATTCCCGACGGTCGGGCATTTTCAAGATGTGCAATAGAATTATATGATATGAAGTGTAAAACCGATGAGAGAGACAGACCATACGAAAACGGCGGTATAAATATTAAAAGCGCCTGAGCCGTCGTTTTCTTTTTTGCGCTCTTCAAGCCCCTGCATAAACATGACTGCACCAAGAAAAACGAGCATGAGCGATTGGATAACAGAGGTATGTTCCGTATAGTTAAAAGCAATAAGCGCCAGTATAATAATGATAACCGCAAAAGACATTTTAAAAATCCGAAACAAAAGGACCATCCTTCCTTATATACGAAATATTGAACGTTATGGCTATATTTGCCTACGCCCTCCATTATTCTAGCGCACTTTTTTTGTCTGTAGAACAGAAGACAGGGAATTTTAAGTTTCTTTTAATATTTCAATTTCACATAAAAAACGCGCCCTGTCATAAGGCGCGCGTTTCTATGAAACTGACAGCTCTTTATAGCCTAGCTTGTGAACGGCTTCAGCCATCGCTTGATAGCCCTTGCTGTTCGGATGGACACCGTCAAAGGACAGGTATTCCTGCTCTTTTCCTTTGAAGATGCTGTAGGCGTCCGCGATTTTGACATGGGGTGCTGATGCAAGTGTTTCTAAATGCGAATTAAAAGATGTGATCCATTTGCCGGCGATTTCAATGCCGGGAAACGGATTGTATAGGTTGAACACTCGGATGGCGTACGGGGAAGAATTTTCTCCTTTGATCTCGGCGATTTTGGCAATCATCTTTTCAAAATTCTCATGGCAATGGGCGGATACACGGCTGAAAATCGTTTCATCCTTAGACGTTTCGTATGCTAAGACCGAATCGATGAGATCGTTTCCGCACCCTGTGATGGTTATCATGTCAGCAGCTTGAATGCATTTTTGCACATAGGGATAAGACAGCAGCCCCAGAATTTGTTCTGTATTCAGGCCTGATTTTGCAAAGATGGATATTGCCGTATTTGTTTTCAAGTCGGCTTCCATCATGTCTCCGAAACGCTGGACGAAGCCGGGAGAAAACAGCCCGGCTCCTCTCCCTGTCGTCAAAGAATCCCCCAGTGCTGTATATCGAAGCACCATGTTTTTTCCTCCACTCCTAAAGTCGATACGTTAATGTACGCAGCGGAGAAAAGATCGGCTACTTATGAATACCCTATTTTTCTGGAAATCTCCAAGGCGGCATCCTTCACCTTTTCTGTTAAATACGGAAGCCTGTCTTCTGTAAATCTCGCTTCAAAGCCTGCAATGCTGATGCCTGCTGCCACCTGACGCTTATGGTTAAAGATCGGAGCGCCAATGGCCGCCGTATAGTTTTCGAGCTCTGAATAGCTGATGGTATAGCCGTTTTGTACGGATGCATCAATCACCTGAAGCAGCTTTTCTGGATCGGTGATCGTTCCGGAGCCAATTGAAATAAGCTTTGTTTGTTTGATGTATGTTTCGATTTCTTCACGAGGGAGAAAGGACAGAATGCTTCTGGCACACGCTCCCGCATACAGCGGAGAACGCCGGCCGATCGCCGTGTACAGCCGCACAGTCTGTGTCCCTTCTATTTTCTCAACGTATATCGCCTCATTGCCGTCTCTCATGATCAATTGCACGGCTTCATCCACTTCCCGGCACAGGTCTTCCATAATGGGTTTCGCTATTTTTCTGATATCCAGCCTGTCAGCGACAAGCTGTCCGAATTCCAAAAACATCAGTCCCAGCGAATAAGCGCCGGCCGCATCCCGATTAAGGAAACCCATTTCCTCCAAAGAACTGACCATCCGATGAACAGAGGTTTTCGGCATGCCTGACTTCGACACTAGTTCACTCAAGGTAAGGCTTGGTTCATGCAAAAACAAATGAAGCAGCGACATAGATTTCACAACGGTTTTGTTTTTATTCTGCATCTTTCATCCCCTTTGCTATATCAGCCATTCCATCTTCATTCTTATTTTCAGTTCTTTAATATGCTGTTCCCGTTCAATCGCAAGCGCTTCTGCTTTCTGAAGGGATACAGGCTCAAACTGGATGTGCTCGCCCGGCATAATTTGGGAAACAATCGGAAGATCAGCGGATATAATGTGCGCGATTCTCGGATAGCCGCCGGTCGTTTGCCGGTCCGCAAGCAGGATAATCGGGTTGCCGTCAGGCGGCACCTGAACTGTTCCAAACGAAACCGCTTCTGACACCATCTCAAGCGGCGCCTTCAGTTCGAGCGGTTCTCCTTTGAGCCTGTAGCCCATACGATCGGATTGCGGAGTGACACGAAACGTTTCTTCATAAAAACGCGTTTTTGATTCTTCTGTGAAAAAGTCGAATTGTTTCCCTTCCAGCACCCGAATGACGGGATTCTTTTTCAATGGCAGAAACCTGCCGCGGCTGACCGACCATTTCGGCGCTCCGAATCCCTGCTTTCCAAGCCGCGTGCTTAAGCGGGAAGAGATGATTTTCGAAAGAGATGACATCTCTCCAATGGTGAGTTCATCTTCCTTTTGAAGCGCTCTGCCATGAAGTCCTCCGATACCCGCTCTGACATACGTGCTTTTGCTTTCCATGACAGCAGTCACATCGATGCCGCCGGCAGCCGCTAAATAAGCGCGGCTCCCGAGCTTGCAGGGACCAAAGCTGACTATGCTGTTTTCCTTGACAAGCACGGGCTTCCATAAAGGCGCTTCCTCGTCATTAATACGCAAAGTGAAGTCCGCCCCTGTCACCGCAATCAGCGTCGTTTTAGAAAAATAAAATGACGGACCAGGCCCCATCAGTGTAATTTCAAGACCTGCTTCCTTTTCGCAGTTGCCGATCAGCAGATTAGCAATGCGCAGTGAAACTGTGTCCATGGCGCCGCTTGCCAGAACGCCATATTTTTGATAACCCGTTCTGCCTATATCCTGAACCGTTGTGAGCAGTCCGGGCTTTAACACTTTCATGCTCAATTGGACTCCTCCTTATAGGCGTGATAGTCTTCTTCTGAGATGCGGACAAATTTCACAGTGTCTCCCGCCCGCAGTAATGTCGGCGGGTCTTCGTGCGGCCGGAAAAGAGCAAGCGGCGTTTTGCCGATCAGCTGCCAGCCGCCCGGCGTCGAAATCGGATAAACGCCTGTCTGCAATCCGGCAATACCGACTGAACCAGCGGGAATCGACGGTCTTGGCGATGATTTTCTTGGGGCGGCAATGCGTTTGGACATCCCTCCCAAAAAAGGAAATCCGGGAGCGAAACCAAGCATATACACCACATATTCGCCGCCTGTATGAATATTGATGACTTCCTCCGGTGACAGCTGATTGATCTTCGCCACCTCTTCTAAGTCAGGCCCAAATTCACCGCCATAGCAGACGGGAATTTCTACAACACGGCGGCTGTTTTCATAGTCTGCGGCTATTTCCTTCAGCCGCTCTTCAACATCGCGCTTGACCTTTTCAAAAGGTGAGCTGATCCCTTGAGGCAAATACTTGTACACTTCATACATATCATAAAATACCGTTAGACTTGTAAAAGCCGGGATACATTCAATGAATCCCGGAAATGGCTGTTCTTCTATATATGCGGCCGCGGCATGCACAAGGCCGTTGACCTGTTCATTTATTTCTTCTCCGAATCGGATCATCATTGCAGAATCACCAAGCTGTTCGAATTGATATCGTACAGTCATCTTTCTCACCTCTTTTATTTCTCGTTCATTAGGAGGACGAGAGGTTACAGCACCGCAAGCGACTCGTCTCGAATATCTGTGATGAGCATATGCCCCGGCGCATGTGTGATGACCATTTCAGGTTTTACATTCATAGCCACTGCTTGCGGTGTCACCCCGCATGCCCAAAAAACAGGAACCTCGCCTTCACGAATGGAAACGACATCACCGAAATCCGGTTTGTCCAGATCACGAATGCCGATTGCTTCAGGATTGCCAATATGGATCGGCCCTCCATGCACGGCCGGAAAACGTGAAGTCACCTGTGCGGCCCGTACAGCCAGCCGTTCCGGAACGGGTCTCATACTGACAACCATCTGTCCGTGAAACGCCCCCGCTGGAACACAATTGATATTCGTTTTATACATCGGGACGTTTGTTCCCTCATCAATATGCCTGACAGCTATTCCATTATTGATCAGCGCCTGTTCAAAAGAGAAACTGCATCCGATCAGAAAGCCGACAAAGTCATCCTCCCAGTATGGTGTGATATCAGCTACTTCCTCCGTAAGGACACCGTGCCTGTAAATACGGTATTTCGGAAAATCCGTTCTGATATCAGCATCCGGTGCAGCCAAAGACGGCACAGGTGAACCTGTTTCCGTCACGTCCAGCACAGGACATGGCTTTTGATTCCGCTGACAAAACAGCAGGAAGTCAAAAGCAAGGTCTTTCTTTAAAATCACAAGATTCGCCTGGGCATAGCCGCCGGACATTCCGGCGGTCGGCCCGTTTATTTTTCCCTCTCGTATCAGGGCGCGCACATCTCGCGGCGCCACTTTGTTTAATTGATCCAACTTTTATCAGCTCCACAATTGAGGAAGTTGTGTACATAACGTGTAGATTCCCATAACTGCCATGACGATCACAACAAGTGCGCCTGTACCTGTCAGCCAAAGCGGATGCTTATAATCACCGACAATGTTTTTCTTGTAAGCAGCCACAAGCAGCGTTCCGAGCGCAATCGGCAAAATCAGGCCGTTCAGAGATCCGACAAGCACGAGAATTTTCGCAGGCTGCCCGATTGTGATAAAAGCTAACGTAGAAATCACGATAAATCCGATAATAATGCCGCGTGAGTTCTTTTCGATTTTTGGAGAAAAGGTTTTGAAAAATGAAACGGATGTATAGGCTGCCCCGATAACAGAGGTAATGGCCGCAGACCACATAATCAATCCAAAAATTTTATAACCGACGTTTCCAGCAGCCAGCTTGAAGACAGAAGCAGCAGGGTTGCTTTCATCAATGTGCAGGCCTTTTGACACAACGCCAAGCACCGCAAGGAATAGAGCGATACGCATAACAGAAGTAATTAAAATGCCGACAACCGAGCTTTTTGTCACCTGCGGGATGGATTCCTTTCCTTTAATGCCCGCATCCAGCAAACGGTGTCCCCCGGCAAATGTAATATATCCGCCGACGGTTCCGCCCACTAGTGTGACGATCGCAAATATGCTGATATGTTCCGGAGCGAATGTATTTGTCACTGCCTGTCCAACCGGAGGAGCAGTAGTCGCCGCAACGTAGACCGTTAAAATAATCATGACGAAGCCGGCGATTTGCGTAAAGCGGTCCATCGCTTTTCCCGCTTCTTTAATGACAAAAATCAAAATGGCGATAACTGCGCTGATCAAAGCCCCTGTTTCTGGTGTAATGCCAAACAGCACCTGAAGCCCCAGTCCGGCACCTCCGATATTCCCGATATTAAAAGCAAGTCCGCCAAGCACGACGAGAATTGCGATGAAATAACCCAGTCCGGGAAGCACCATATTCGCAATTTCCTGGCCTCGCTTTCCAGAAACAGCGATGATGCGCCATACATTGGTTTGAGCGAAAATATCTAAAAGAATAGAGATTAAGATGACAAAACCGAAGCTTGCCGCGAGTGTGTTTGTGAATGTTGCGGTTTGTGTGAGGAAACCCGGGCCGATCGCTGATGTCGCCATTAAAAAGGCGGCACCCATCAACAATGACCAGCTGCCCGCTTTTTTTCCTGTTGTTTTTTTCTGCTGCTCCATCTATTGTTCCTCCTTTATGTTGACCTCTGTGCTGAAATAGACGTCACTTCAATTCCCGCCGCTTTGAGCTCTTTTTTGATTTTTTGTGCAAATGTCAGCGCGTGGGCTCCATCTCCATGAATGCAAACTGTATCTGCTTTTAGTGACACATCATGTCCTTGCTGGGATTTGACCGTGCCTTCTTTCACCATTTTGATGACCTGAGTGACAGCTGCATCATCGCTTTCAATGAGTGCGTCCGGCTGGGAGCGCGGCGTGAGCGTGCCGTCTGCTTGGTATGTTCTGTCGGCGAACACTTCATTTGCCGTCTGAAGCCCGATCCGCTCCCCCGCTTTTACGAGCTCGCTCTCAGCAAGACCGAAAAGAACCAGACCCGGATCAACCTTATAAACAGCTTTCGCGATGGCATCCGACAGCTTTTGATCGACTGCCGCCATATTGTATAAAGCTCCATGCGGCTTGACGTGCTGCATGTGAAGCCCTTCTGCTTTTAGAAAACCAGAGAGAGCGCCAATTTGATAGACGACGAGATCATACGCTTCCTCAGGAGAGACCGCCATATTGCGGCGCCCAAAGCCGAGCAAATCCGGCAAACCCGGATGCGCGCCGATTTTCACACCTTTTTCTGCAGCAAGCGCAACGGTTTTCCGCATGACACCGGGATCTCCCGCATGAAATCCGCATGCGATGTTCGCTGATGTGACATACTCTAAAATATCTTGGTCAAGGCCTATCGTATAGGCTCCGAAACTTTCTCCTAAATCACAGTTCAAATCAACCTGAAACACAAAATCCCTCCTGCCAAAGCAACGATTTGCTTGATGTATTTATTGTTCCGAAATTCGGAACAACTATTCCGAATTTTTGAACTTTGCTTCATTATAATTGAATCCTGGCAGTTTGTGAAACGCTTTTGTCAGAAAACCTACCATGGTCCCAGAAGAAAACCTGCCAAATAAAAAAAGAGAGTCCATTTTAGGACTCCCTTTTTTATAGTACCCAATGGCGGATTGCTTTAGCGACACCATCCTTACTATTTGTATCCGTGATCCAATCAGCCGTTTCTTTCACGACGTCTTGCGCATTGCCCATCGCGACACCCAGACCGGCTTCTTTAATCATCGCGATGTCATTGAGGCTGTCGCCCATCGCCATGACATTCTCCATCGTAAAGCCGAGTTTTTCAGAAACCTTCGCAAGGGCTGCGGCTTTGTTGATGCCAAGCGCGTTGACCTCGATGTTTGTCGGGCTTGAATTTGTGATTTCAAGCTCTTTGTTCTTTCTCAGCTCCTCCAGCACTTCGTTTCGGATGTCGTCATCCTCAATCTCAAAACCGAATTTGAGCCATTCATGATCCGTAATGTTTTCCGGAAACTCGCCTCTCCATACTTTATTTACCGTAGAAGCCCAGAAATTGGTGTTGTGCTTATTCCGTAAATCCCACATCATTTGAATATGATCCGTATGGAGCAGCTTCCGCTCCACCAAGTTGAAATCCGAGTCCCAGATTTCACTGCCGTTTGCCGTGATTAAAAAGGATGACAGCTTCAGCGATTCCGCCAGCTCCCGGCACGTCATCAGCGTCCGGCCCGTGCTGATCACCACGTGCACGCCTTTATCCTCGGCTTCACGTATAGCTTTGCGGTTTTCATCCGATATCAGCTGCTCGTCATTCAGCAGCGTTCCATCCATATCAATTGCAATCAGCTTGATATCTACATCTTCTCTTTGAACAGACATATATGTACCTCTCTTTATCTTGAAATTGTGGTTAATTTCTATTCTAATACATTATACCCAGCGGAACAAAAAAGCGATTTCGCATGTTTGAAGCGCATTGATAAGAGGAAAACAAACGGTGAGGTGATCAAACGTGACAGAAAGAAAACAGCAAAACAAACCAAATGAAAACCCCGAACACAATGACTTAACCGATCCGATTCCGAATGAAGAGCTGAAGGAAAATATGAATGATGAAAAACACAAACGGCAGCAAAGAGACCGCTCACAAAGCGAACGGGATTACGATACGAAATAATAGAACCCTTCACAGATTGTTGTGAAGGGTTTTTTTCATTTTTCAATAAAGATGCCGATTTCAGCTTCAGCAACAGGCTGCCCGCCCACTGACGCCTTGGCATGTCCAAATACAAACCCGCGCCGATTACGCGCGACTTCAAACGTAAGATCAAGCCGGTCACCGGGAATAGCCGCGCCCAGCTTTTCCGCTTTCTTCACGGAAGATAATAAGCCCAAGCTGTTCTCTTCCGTAATGCCTGTAAAAGCCGCGGTTTGCGCAAGCGCTTCAATCACAAGTGAAAAAGGCATTTCTGTTTGCGTCTCAGTAATAAACCAGTCGTTCTCACTGACCAGCTTATAAGCCGCCGCATGTTTTCCGGGCTCGCTTTCTGTCACGCCATCAATAAATAAAAAAGGATAGCGGTGAGGCAAAGGTAATGAGTTCATTCTATATCTCCTTTTTTTGACCATTATATATCAGCCGAAAGCTGAGCGATAGGATATAATGGAAAAAACGCAAAAGGAGACCGTTATGCCGCAAAAGCCGCTCGTCATTCTCGCACACGAAATATATGGCGTAAACACCCATATGAAAAAAATGGCCCGGCTGATCAAAATGGCTGGATATGATGTGTTGACGCCCAATCTGCTCGAAGATGGTGAGGTCTACACCTTACAAGAGGAAAAAACCGCATACGAACAGTTTACAAAACATAAACGGCTGAAAACGGGAGAATTCCTTATTCAACACTTGATCAGACAAAACGCCGGACGGCCCATCTTTGTGATCGGATTCAGCGCAGGCGCTACGATCGCATGGAAATGCAGCAGTATGCCTGAGGTGAGCGGAGCTGTTTGTTATTACGGTTCCCGGATACGCGATTCTCTTTATCACGTGCCAGCGTGCTCGGTCTTCATGTTTTTCCCTTCATATGAACCGTCTTTTGACGTTGCGCTTCTCATCAAAAAACTGCGGGAAAAACAGCATCCCCATGTGGAGATTTATCAATTCGAGGCGCTTCACGGTTTTGCCAATCCTGATTCAGATACATTCGACAGGGTACTTCTCTTCAAAACGCTTTCTATCATCAAAAACGAGGCAGAAAAATGGCCTCACCCTGTTTCATCAACGTTTTCTTAAACGCACACAGCCAGTGGTCTCATCAGGTCCGCTCTGTTTGCGATGCAATGTGTTTTGTTTTTATTTTGCCTGTCTCATCTCACCGAATGGATAAAAGACGAGTGATTCAGTACCGATGATATCTTCCTCAGAAGGCATGCCCATTCCGTTTCTGCTATCCATCGAATTGAGACGGTTGTCTCCCATTACAAAATATTTGCCGGAAGGAACCTCAACTTCGAAGTCACCCGTTAAGGCTACACCCAACTTTTTGACCTCTTGTTTCTGTTCCTTTAGGTACGGCTCTTCGACCTTTTTATCATTTATGTATAACTGATCATTCTTCATTTTAACGCTGTCACCGGGCAAACCGATTAAACGTTTCACAAATGAACGGCCGCTCTGTTTGTCATGAATGACTAAGATGTCACCTCTATCAAAACCGCATGTATATTTGGCTGCTTTGTCCACCAGAATTCTTTCTGAATCTTTAAGCGTTGGAGCCATTGATGAGCCTTCAACGAGAAAAGGCTTGTAAAACGCCATTCTAACCGTAAAAATAAGCGCTGCGATAAAAACGATGCTAAGTATAACGATCCATTTGGTTTTTACTTTTTTCTTTAACGTGGTTGTTTTTGCATTCAATTTCCTTCACCCAATACCTTCCTGAGAATTCCAAATTATTATACAGCATTTGGATCTTCTTGGTTAGTCTTTTGTGGAAATTGATTGGCCGGGGCAGCCGTCTGTCCCGGCCTTTTTCATCAAAGTTTCCTTACACGCGCACATATTTCGTCAGTGACTTCGGCCGTTGTGCTTCGTCCGCCAATGTCACGTGTTTTGATGCCGTCAGCCGTGACCCGCTCCATCACTTCGAGGATCTTCGCCCCCAGTTCTTCCTCTCCGAAATGGTCAAGCATCAGCTTCGCTGTCCAAATCTGGCCGATTGGATTAGCTAGGCCCTGTCCGGCAATGTCGGGAGCTGAGCCATGAACCGGCTCGAACATGGACGGGTATTTGCCGGACGGGTTTATGTTCGCAGACGGCGCAATGCCGATGCTTCCCATCAGGCTTGAGCTAATGTCGGTTAAAATATCACCGAACAGATTGCTCGCCACAATGACGTCAAACGTTTCCGGACGCGTCACAAAAAAAGCGGCCAGCGCATCAATGTGCTGAGATGACGTTTCGATTCCGCTGTAGTCAGCCGCAGTCTGCTGAAAGACTTCATCCCAAAACGGCATCGCGTGATAGATGCCATTGGACTTTGTCGCACTCGTCACATGCCCGCGCCGTTTTTTCGCCAATTCGAAGGCAAAGCGCATGACTCGTTCTGTCGCCTTTCTCGTAAATACGGCATTTTGGATGGCGATTTCATCGTCACCCCTGTGAATGCGTCCGCCGACTTCACTGTACTCGCCTTCACTGTTTTCGCGAATCACCACGAGGTCAAAATCATTTGGATGAAGAAGCGGCGACGTAATGCCCGCCATTTGTTTGGCTGGTCTCATATTAATGGAAAGCTCAAGCTCCCTCCGGATTTTCAGCAGCAGCCCCCATAACGAAAGATGATCGGGAACCAGCTTCGGATTTCCGACTGCTCCCAAGAAAACCGCTTCAAATTGAGTAAGTGTATGTATTCCGTCTTCAGGCATCATTTCACCGTGTTCCATATAATAATCACAGCTCCATGGAAAAGACGTAATTGAGAATGACAAACCTCCGTGCACCTCAGCAGCCGTGTGAAGCACCTTCTCAGCAGCCGCCACAACCTCTTTTCCTACTCCGTCTCCCGGTATTGCCGCAATCTCGAATTGTTTCATCGTCATTCTCCTCCCCTGTTATCGTAAGCGTTTTCTATTATACTAGAAAAAAATCCCGTGACGTGGTGTCACGGGTCTGTTATTGGTTGAGTTTCTTTAAAATGATGGCATGCAGCGGTTCATGAGACTGAATGCCGCACACCTCTTGAAGCACGCCGCTGTATCCTTTTTTATCGATCAGCGCTTGCAGTTCAACCGCTTCGGGGTCACCGGTGTAATCAAAGCGCAGGGCTGCGGCAATTCCTTCCGCAAGTGCGTTCGGCTCTTTTATTTTCTTTGCCGGGCCTACGAGTCTATCATTCTCTCCCAATTTTCTGAGGGGCGATCTCGCCACGCGGGTCACATCATCCGTAATAAATTGATTTTCAAAGCGGCCGATAATGTTTTTGATATATTGTTCGTGTTCGGCTTGCTTAAAGCCATACGTTTTGATGAGATAGTCACCGGTTTCAAGCAGCGCTGAATGAACGACACGGCGGATTTCCGGATGATCAATTGCTTCTTTGACTGTTTTCAGTCCGCGCTGATAGCCGACATACGCTGTCACCGCGTGTCCGGTATTGACCGTAAACAGCTTTCGTTCGATGTACGGCGTTAAATCATGAACAAACAGCGCGCCGTTTATGACCGGTGTTTTCCCTTTAAAGCCTGATTCATCAATGACCCATTCAAAAAATGGTTCAACTGATACTTTTAGCGGGTCTTCATGATGCTGAATCGGCACGATCCGGTCTACCGCGGAATTCGGAAAGCCAACTGTTTCACTGACAGATTCCCGCTCCGCTTCTGTTAAGTGGCTAAATACCTCTTTCTTCAAGAAGCTGCTGCCGCCAATCATATTTTCGCAGGCAATGATGTTTAGCGGGTTTTCATGACGTCTTCGTCTTAGGCCTTCTGCGATAGACGGCGCAATCAGCTTTAACACGTTCGGGCCGACCGCTGTCGTGATAAGCGCCGCGTCATTGATCAGCCGGTACAGCTCCTCTTGCTGGCTGCCGCTATTGATGGCGCTGACCGGGCCGATCACCTCTGATGAATGCCCCTCTTCTGCCAGCTCCACTGTATATGCTTTCTTTTCATGAAGGAGGCTGACCATCGTAGCGTTCACATCGGCAAACACCACATCATAGCCGGAGTGGTGAAGCAGCGCTCCGATAAACCCCCTCCCGATATTTCCCGCACCGAAATGTAAGGCGATCATGTCAGTTCACCTCGTTGAAAATGTCGATCAGATCTTCTTCGCTTTGAGCAGAAATCAGGCGTTCAATGTTTTCTTCTTCTGAGCAGATAATGGCGATGTTAGACAAAATATCTAAATGCTCATTATTTTTGCCGGCAATGCCGAATACCACTTTTGCCGTGTTGCCTTCTCCGTATTCGACACCGTCAGGAATCTGTATGATGGAGATTCCAGAGTGAAGCACCTCGCTTTTCGCTTCTTCTGTGCCATGGGGAATCGCAATGAAATTCCCCATAAAAGTAGAGGACGTCTCCTCACGTTCAAACATTTTGCCAATGTAATCTTCTGTCACATAGCCGTTGTCAATCAGCGTCTGGCCTGCCATTTTGATGGCTTCTTCTTTTGATGATGCCGTTTGATTGAGTTTAATATTTTGCTTTGCGAGTACTTGCATGTGTATCACTCTCTTTCTATGAGATTACTTTTTAAGCTTTTCAAGAAGCTCGTCGTATTTTGGGCTGTTTAAGAAGTTATCTACTGATATGTGCGTCGCGTTCGGCAGCTTGGCTTTCGCGCGGTCTGTTAAATCTTTATGGGTAATGACAATATCCGCATCGCTTGGCAGATTGTTAATGGCCGTGTTGGCCACACTGATGTCAAGCTCAGCCTTTTTCACTTTGTTTCTTAAGATGGATGCCCCCATGGCGCTTGATCCCATTCCAGCATCACACGCGAAGATAATTTTGTTTACGCTTTCAGGAGACAGCTCAGACGTTTCCTCAGCTTTCGTTTGCTCCGCTTCTAAAGCTGCGGCAGCTTGGCTTTTCTTCCCTTTCATAGACTGCATTTTTTCTGTTGCGGCAGTGAGATCTTCTTCGCTTGCTTTTGATGATTTCAGGATCACGGCTGATACGATGAACGAAACAGCCGCAGCGACTAACACACCCGCCAATACGCCGAAGTAGCCTCCTCTTGGCGTCATCGCCATCAGTGCGATCATGCTTCCCGGTGACGCTGCTGCGACAAGTCCGGCATTAAAGATCGTAAACGTTAAGAGTCCGCTAGCTCCGCCGGCAATGGCTGCGAGGATTAAGGCAGGTTTCATCAAAATGTACGGAAAGTAAATCTCGTGAATCCCGCCGAAGAAATGAATAATCGCCGCGCCGGGAGCTGTTGATTTTGAAGAACCTTTGCCAAAGAACATGTACGCCAGCAAAATGCCGAGCCCAGGCCCTGGATTTGCCTCTACTAAAAACAGAATTGATTTCCCTGTTTGGGATGCCTGCTCGATTCCGATCGGACTTAAGATCCCATGGTTAATGGCATTGTTGAGGAACAGCACTTTCGCCGGTTCCACAAAAACGCTGGCTGCAGGCAGTAAATTAGCGTGTACAATCACTTCCACACCGGCTGCCAGCAGTTTGTTTAACGTCAGGACAACCGGGCCGATGGCGTAAAACGCGAGAATGGTTAAAGCCGCGCCGACAATCCCCGCCGTAAAGTTGTTGATCAGCATTTCAAAGCCTTGTTTGACTTTTTCCTTGAACAATTTATCAGTCTGTTTAATGAGGTATCCGCCAAGCGGTCCCATCATCATTGCACCTAAAAACATTGGAATATCCGACCCGACAATCACCCCGATTGCCGCTGTCGCCCCGACGACTCCGCCGCGGTGGCCGTAAATCATTTTTCCGCCTGTATACGCTATCAAAAGCGGCAATAAATATGTGATCATCGGGCTGACAAGCGTATTCAGCTGTTCATTCGGAAACCATCCCGCCGGAATAAACAGCGCAGTAATGATACCCCACGCGATAAACGCGCCGATATTCGGCATGATCATTCCGCTTAAATAACTGCCGAAGCGCTGCACTTTCACTTTCATGCCGCCTTGCTGCTCTTGCTGCATATATAAACCCTCCTTGTTTGTCGCTGTAAGATATAAAAGCGAGAATTTTACTTCCCCTTGGCTCTATATTAAAGCGCTTACAACCTCTATACAATTGAAAGTAAAGAGGACTTTGGCACACGGCTGTGACAATTTTTTAAAAATAAAAAGGCTCCTGATTTCAGGAGCCTTTTCTCTTGCCTCTATAAATAATGTTGCCGTTTTGAATCACGTACTTGGCGATCATCCGCTCACTCACAATAAAAACGGGATAGGCGCACACAAGCGCAAATACAGCCATCGGCACGTGCTGCAAGGCCGGTAACATCGAGCTAAGCGCATTGCGGAGAAGCAGCAAAAGATAAATGAGCAGCACGATGACTGCTAATGACACCAGCATAATCGGAGCTGATACTTTATATTCATAAAGCCGTTCCCGGCAGTGTCCGCAGCGAAATTGACAAGGTACATTTGATGATCTGACCATGTCTCCTGTCAAAGGCTTGCCGCAGTTTGGGCATACTGTTTCTTTCATAAGGTATTCCTCACTTTCCATTCCATATGTCTATTATACCAGAGTCCCTTCTGTTTCGTTTTGTTGCCGTTCAACACATTTTCACATTTTTTATCATCAGCTTACTTGTCTCTGTCTCTAAAATCCTCTACGCTTAAATAGATCTTAATGGAGGGGATGTATGAATGCTTCCAATTAATAGACAGCAGCACATCCTGAAATGGCTGAAAGAAGAAGGCACGCTCAAAATTTCTGACATCAGCGCAAGATTCGGCGTTTCTGAAATGACGATATACAGAGATGTCAATCAGCTTGTTCAGTCAAATCAGGTCATGAAAACGGCCGGCGGCATCACGCTGCCAGTCCGAACACCTCAAGCGGATCATATGTGCAGCTATTGCCTGAAGCCGGTTAATCAGGCCTATTCGGTTCAGCTGATTACGGTAAACCAAGACATTGAACAGCTATGCTGCGCACATTGTGCGTTTTTGCGCTATGCAGATAAAACAGAAGAGGTTTCACACTTGATTTGCAGAGATTTTCTGTTACACACAACAGTCAGTGCCGGTTCGGCCTATTTCGTCGTCAATGCGGAATTAAATCTGCAATGCTGCCAGCCGCAGGCGATTCCGTTTGCGACACTCGACCATGCCGAGCGGTTTCAAAAAGGATTCGGCGGAGCCGTCCGCACCTTTGACCAGGCACTGAAAGACATGCTGCAAGACAGAAAAAAACGCTGCACCTGCATCAAGAAATAACACAACATATACAGCGGAAGGTGGTGTCTGAGTGATGAAGCGAAACAGATGGTGGGTCTTCCTTCTGCTTTTTCTTGTTTTCCTGCCGAAAACAAGCTTTGCTCACGCCTATATTGTCAAATCTTCACCTGGAGAAAACAGCGAATTAAAAAGCGCTCCTGCACAGGTGGAAATCGAATTTAACGAACCGGTTGAAGAAGGGTTTCATTTCATTAAAGTTTATAATTCAAACGGCGACCGGGTGGATACGGACAAAACCGAAATCAAAAATGACAACAATCACATCATGACAGTGAAGCTGAAAAAGAAGCTGCCGCATGATGTGTACAGAGCGGAATGGAATGCCGTGTCCGCGGACGGGCATCCGGTTTCCGGCGTCATTCCGTTCAGCATCGGAAAAGCGGACGGCGGATTCAGCAGCCAAAAAGCCGCCGGTGCCACATTGAACCCGGCAACAGCCGCAGACCGCGCAATTCTGTATACAGCCTTATCTCTGTTCATCGGAACGGTTTTCTTCCATCTCTTTTGGTATAAAGGGAATTCAGAACAACTTGCCAAACGGACGAAACGTATCTTAATCGTCTCGATCGCCGCATTGGGACTGGCACTTTTGCTTCAGCTTCCGATTCAGACAAAAGCGAACGCGGGCGGCGGCTGGAGCAGCGCCTTCCAGCCGGGCTACATGAGAGAAACACTGTTTGAAACAGCAGGCGGCACCATTTGGATCATACAAGCCGCGCTGTACGTGCTGCTTGCACTGTCTGTGATCCCTGCGATTCGTAAAAACCGCTTTTCGTCCTTCGGCTATTGGACAGCACCGATGGTTATCTTTTTCGGTCTCCTGCTTGCCAAAGCGTTTACCGGGCATGCCGCTGTCGTTGAAGAAAAAACGGTCGGCATTTTGATGGATTTTCTTCATTTATCTTCCGCTTCCATCTGGGTTGGCGGAGTAGCGGCACTCGTTTTGCTGCTCACAAAAGAATGGAGGCAGCCTGACAAAACGCTCGCATGGGAAACGGTAAGCCGCTTCTCGCCTTGGGCGCTTATTGCCGTCGGCGTCATTTTGTTTTCAGGCTTGCTCAATGGATTTTTTATCATTCGTTCGATGGATTCACTGTTTCACACGGCATACGGCCAAGCTCTTTTAGTCAAAAGCGGACTGTTTGTTTTGATGCTGGCTTTAGGCGCCATTCATTTTCTGCTCACCAGAAAGCAGCGCCGCGCAGGAATCAGCCGAACGCTGAAAGCGGAATGGGCAATCGGCATCGCTGTCTTAGTCACAGCGGCCGTGTTTACAAGCCTGCCGAGCCCGCCTGAGCCGGCGCCGGAACCGTTCTATCAAACCAAAGCGATCGAAAACGGCCAAAGCGTTTCTCTCAGCATCAGCCCGAACCAGCCCGGCAAAAACGTATTTGAGCTGCGGGTTACCGACCATAACGGCGATCCGGTGAAAAACATCCAGCAAATCACGTTAACCGTCTATAAAACAGGCCTGTCAGGCAGCAAAAACAAAAGCACCTTTACGTTAAAAGAAAAAACAAAAGGTGTCTTCCAGGATCAAAACCTGTCCATTAATGAAAAGGGAAACTGGAAGATCAAAGTCCACGGGCTGACCGGTGACTTTAACGAAATCAATATCATATTTACAAAAACCAATTAAAGGAGTGTTTGATATGTTGAAAAAAGTTGCATTCACACTGTGTCCTGCTATTGTCGGCTCTCTCTTATTTTTTACGGCTCCTGCCAGCGCGCATGTTTCTGTAAAGCCTGCTCAATCCGCGGCCGGCTCTTGGGAAACGTATACGATGAAGGTGCCTTCTGAGAAAAATCTGCCGACAACGAAGGTCGTCCTCAAAATGCCGAAGGATGTTGAATTCCAGCAATACGAACCAATTCCCGGCTGGAAGGTCTCCACTCAGAAACACGATGACAAATCAGTATCCGTGACGTGGGAAGCGACTGACGGCGGCATTCAGGAAGGACAGTTCCAGCAGTTTACCTTTGTTGCCAAAAACCCTGATAAAGCGGAGGAAGCCGCTTGGGACGCCTACCAATATTACAAAGACGGCAGCATTGTTGAATGGACAGGTGACGAGGATGCAGATACCCCTCATTCCATTACGAACATCACTGCTGCAAAACAAGTGACAGATGAGCACGGCGCCACGAAAACGGAAAACGATTCCGAAGAATCAGGCTCCTCAGCTCTTGACATTACAGCGATTGTGCTGTCTGCGGCTGCCATTATTTTATCTGCAGCAGCACTTATAAAGAAGAAGCGTGCCTAATAAAAAAGCGATCCAGAATCATATCTGGGTCGCTTTTTTTTGATTAACCTCGTCCCGCTTGGAAGGAAGGATACTTCGTCATTCCACCGTCTGCAAACAAGGTGATGCCTGTGACGTAGCTGGATTCCTTAGAAGCAAGCCACGCTGCCACCGCGGCGATTTCCTCCGGTTCGCCGATATATCCCATCGGAATCATGCTTTCTACATCCGCTTTCTGTTTAGGATCAGCAAATTTTTCAGCATTGATTGGCGTGTTGATCGCGCCCGGTCCGATATTGTTGACGCGAATGCCCTTCGGCGCGTATTCCAAAGCCAATGTTTCTGACATCAGCTTAATTCCGCCTTTACTTGCCGCGTAATGAACAAATAACGGCCACGGAATCATCTCATGCACACTGGACATGTTGATGACATTTCCCTTGATATTGTTTTCCACGAAATATTTAATCGCTTCACGGCTTCCTAAAAAGGCGCCCGTTAAGTTCGTGCCGATAACTTTATCCCAGTCCTTCAGCGGCATTTCGTGAGACGGCACAGGATTTTCAAGTCCAGCGTTATTAATCATAACATCGAGTGTGCCGAACTCTTTTACCGCTGTTTGCACGATATTTTTTACATCTTCCTCTTTTGTGACATCCCCTTGTACGACAACAGCTTCACCGCCCGCCTTGATGATCTCTTCTTTTACCTCATTCGGGTCCTGTTTACCACTGTAGTAGTTGATGACCACCTTCGCCTGCTCCTTGCCGAAGCGAACGGCCATTGCCTTTCCAAGCCCTGATGCCGCTCCTGTAATAGCGACAACTTTTCCTTTTAAATCCGGATACATATACATCCTCCTCCATTTGTTAAGAATTTGATTTGGCGATTCCTAAAAATACAGCGGCTGCGATAATCAGGATAATCCCGATCGCAATTGCGATAAGCTGGCGTTTCGTTTTCTTTTCCCGCAGGATGAAAATACCGCCGAGCGTAGATATGACAATTCCCATTTGCGAGAGGGAAAAGCTTGTTGCAACCCCGACTCTTGGCTGAGAAATAAACAAAAACATATTTCCGCCTGCCCAGATTAAGCCTGGGAGAATATTTCTGATCGCATACTTGTTAAAGGGTTTGTGTCTATAGGTTAAAACTAACCCTCCGACCACCATGCCAATCGCCTGCGGCAGCAGCGCCGACCAGCCGGACACATTGAACAATCTGGCCACGACGACATAAACCAGATAACCAAGAGTCGAGACAAGAAGAATCAAAATGCCCTTTTTCAAGTTGCTCGGCTCTCCCTCTTCCCTGCCTTTCTTATCTTCCAATGACGTGAGGATGATGCCCACAATGATAAAAATCAAAGCAAGAATACCAAGCGTAATTGCAATCGGTGTTGACCATTCGCGGAACACAATCACACCGAACAGCGAGGTGGATACGAGCTGCATCCCTGTCGAAATCGGCATCGTTTTGGATACACCCATCAATTCAATGCTTTTCAGCTGGTTGGCCTGTCCAAGCGACCAAAATAAGCCGGATACGATTCCAACAATAAAAATGCGAAGTGACAGAACGGGCTGAACAAACAAGTAAATAACGATAGAAACAATGAGCGCTCCAATCGTCGTTCCCAGTGTCTGGCTGTACGGCCCGCCGCCTAATTTCACATTAAAGAGAACAATGCTCCCCCAAAACAAAGCCGGGAGAAGAGCCAATAATAAATCCATTGTCGGGGAACCCTCTTTCAAAATGTATTTGCTGTTATTTTGGCTGGAATTGTTGTAATTATTCGCCGGAACACAAAAAGAGCTGCCGGAAAATCCGGCAGCTCTCAGGAGCTTGCATTCTTCTACAAACCGATGGACAAATATTTTGTTTCAAGGTATGGCTCAATGCCTTCCGAGCCGCCTTCACGGCCGATGCCGCTTTCCTTCATTCCGCCGAATGGCGCTTGAACCGCTGACGGTCCGCCGTCATTCCAGCCGATAATGCCGTACTCTAGATTCTCGGAAATATAGATGCCGCGGCGGTAGTTTTCTGTGAAGAAGTAAGCAGCCAAGCCGTACGGTGTATCGTTGGCAAGCTGAATCGCTTCATCGATATCAGAAAACGTAACGATTGGCGCAACCGGGCCGAAGGTTTCCTCGTGCATGATATTCATGGACGTATCGACATCGGCGAGCACTGTCGGGTTGACGAAGTAGCAGCCTTTGTCATCGTTTCGGTCATATGTGCCCCCCGCAAGAACCTTCGCGCCTTTTTCAACCGCATCATCAATTTGGCTGATGATTTTTTCGAAGCCTCTCTTATTGATAATCGGTCCGACGTTCACACCTTCCTCTAGTCCATTTCCGACTTTGAGCTTAGACACTTGCTCGCTTAGTTTCGCCGCAAATTCATCTTTAATGGATTCATGGACGATCAGGCGGTTCGCACATACGCAAGTTTGGCCCGCGTTTCTGTATTTGGACACCATTGCCTGTTCAACGGCAAGGTCAATGTTCGCATCTTCATCCACGATTAGCGGCGCATGCCCGCCGAGCTCCATAGAGACGTGCTTCACGGTGTCCGCGCTGTTTTTCATAAGGATTTTCCCTACTGGCGTTGATCCTGTGAACGTGATTTTCCGGATTTTCGGACTGCTTGTGAACACATTTCCGATTTCTTCTCCGTCGCCGATCACAACCTGAAGAACATCCTTCGGAATGCCCGCTTCATATGCGAGGCGCGCGAGCTCGTAGGCAGACAGCGGTGTGTCCGGTGCGGGCTTGATAATAAATGTACAGCCGGCAGCAAGAGCAGGGGCCGCTTTGCGTGTAATCATCGCATTCGGGAAATTCCAAGGCGTGATCGCAGCAACGGGGCCGACCGGCTGGCGCGTGACAACAATTCGTTTACCCGTTGTCGGAGCAGGCACCGTTCTTCCGTACACACGCTTCGCTTCCTCTGCGAACCATTCAATATAGCCTGCGCCGTAAAGCACCTCGCCGACTGCTTCTTGATATGGCTTTCCGTTTTCCTTTGTAATTAAATCAGCAAGTTCTTCTTTATGTTTAACAATCAGCTCATACCATTTTTTCAAAAGAGAGGCTCTTTCGTTCGCTGATGTTTTAGACCACGTTTTAAACGCTTGATGTGAACGTTCAATGGCTTCTTCTACTTCTTTGGCAGATTGCTGAGGAATCGTTTTGATCTCCTCGCCCGTAGCCGGGTTGTAGACCGTTAATTGATCTGGCATATTGAACATTCCTTTCTTTTCATGATTACTTAAAATGATAGCAGACCCTGCCGTTTTCTTTCCAATGATTAAGCTCGCAGGCCCGCTTCCAAGATGCTGAGCCCTTCATTCAGAAGGCTGTCTGAGATGACGAGCGGCGTCAGAAAACGAATGATATTGCCGTTAATTCCCGCTGTCAGCAAAAGCAACCCATTTTGATTCGCATACGCCGCGACCGCTGCGGCTTTCGCTTTATCAGGCTCACGCGTGTCCGTGTCCTTGACGATTTCGATGGCCGCCATTGCCCCGAGTCTGCGGATGTCACCGATGAAAGGAAATTCTTGTTTCCACTCATATGCCTTGTCTTCAATGATTTTGCCAATTTCTTCAGAACGCTCATTCAGCCCTTCTTCTTCAATAATATCCAAGACAGCCAAAGCCGCCGCGCACCCGAGCGGACTTCCGGCATACGTGCCGCCCAGCTCTCCGGGCGCTGCCGCATCAAGCATTTCCGCGCGGCCGATCACACCGCTTAACGGCAGGCCAGCCGCAAGGGATTTGGAAACCGTAATCAAATCAGGAACAACATCAAAATGTTCAATTGCGAAATAAGTGCCTGTTCTGGCAAAACCGGTTTGAATTTCATCAGCGACAAACACAATGCCGTGTTCCTTGCAGAATGACGCGACGTGCTGCACAAACCGTTTCGAAGGAATGATAAAACCCCCTTCTCCCTGTACTGGCTCCATCACGACACACGCTACCGTTTCAGGCGCGACTGCAGCGATAAAGAAATCATTAAACGCTTGGATCATCATGTCGTCATAGCTTTCATTACTCATGCCGTCAGGTTTCTGATAATAATAAGGAAACGGCGCTTGATAAACCTCTGACGCAAAAGGTCCGAAGCCAAACTTATAAGGTTTTACCTTGCTTGTCATGCTCATCGTCATATTCGTTCGTCCGTGAAACCCGCGTGTAAATGAGACAACCCCTTGGCGTTTCGTATACTTTCTGGCGATTTTCACAGCGTTTTCGACCGCTTCCGCCCCTGAATTCAGAAAGATCGCTTTTTTGGCATGGCTGCCCGGTGCAATGCCGCACAGTTTTTCGGCTAATTCGATATAAGATGGGTACATCATGACATTGAAGCCGGGGTGAATCAGCTCCTCCGCCTGCCGCTTCACAGCCTCAACCACCTTCGGATGCGAGTGTCCGACATTTAACGTTCCGATGGCGCCTGCAAAATCAATAAATCTCCGTCCGTCCAGATCGTACAGCTCAGCCCCTTGTCCTTTGACCGCCAGACTGCGGTTGCCGTTGCTCACACCTTTTGATACGAATTGATCCCGTTTTTGCTGCCACTGGGCAGTCGTGATGCTTGCTGTTGTTTGACTCATATGAAAGCCCCCCTGTTGTTATTTTCTTATCATTCTGACTTCTTTTTGGTATGATGAAAAGTACCAATTATAACTTTTCGATGGTACCAGAAGGAGAACCCGCAGATGGATATCACAATGACACTCGATCGCTCAGAACAAGCCGATTATATTTATCAGCAAATTTATCAAAAGCTGAAAAAAGAAATCCTCAGCCGCAATCTGCTGTCCCATTCGAAGGTTCCCTCCAAACGGGAGCTGGCTGAGAAGCTGAAGGTCAGCGTGAATTCAGTGAATGCAGCCTATCAGCAGCTCTTGGCTGAGGGTTATTTATACGCCATTGAACGAAAGGGTTTTTTCGTGGAGAAGCTGGACATGTTTTCAGCTGAGGAGCACCCTCCGTTTGCCCTGCCAGATGACCTGAAAGAGATTCCGATCGATCAAAGCGACTGGATTTCGTTTTCACACATGAGTTCCGATACAGACCATTTTCCGATCAAGAGCTGGTTTCGCTGCGAACACAAAGCGGCCTCCCGCTCATACCGCACGCTCGGCGATATGTCGCATCCTCAAGGGATCTATGAAGTAAGGGCGGCTATTTCCAGGCTCATTTCTCTGACGCGTGGCGTAAAATGCCGACCGGAACAAATCGTCATCGGGGCAGGCACACAGGTGCTCATGCAGTTATTGACTGAGCTTTTGCCTGAGAAAGCGGTGTATGCGATGGAGGAGCCCGGCTACAGGCGCATGTACCAGCTTTTAAAACGCGCCGGAAAGCAAGTGAAGACGATCACGCTCGATGAAAAAGGCATGTCAATTGATGAAATCAGCAGACAGCAGCCTGACGTGCTGGTGACGACCCCATCGCATCAATTTCCTTCCGGAACGATTATGCCTGTATCCAGAAGAATTCAGCTGCTGAACTGGGCAGCCGAGGAGCCGCGCCGCTATATTATTGAAGACGATTATGACAGTGAATTCACATATGATGTAGACAGTATTCCGGCGCTTCAAAGCCTCGACCGGTTTCAAAATGTCATCTATATGGGCACCTTTTCAAAGTCCCTTCTGCCCGGCTTGCGGATCAGCTATATGGTTTTGCCCCCGGATCTATTGCGGACATACAAACAGCGGGGCTATGACCTGCAGACATGCTCGTCTCTTACGCAGCTCACCTTACAGGAATTTATCGAGTCCGGAGAATACCAGAAGCATATAAAAAAAATGAAGCAGCATTATAAAGAAAAGAGGGAACGCCTGATCACCGCTTTAGAAGCAGTGTTCGGCGGAAAGGCTGCCGTAAAAGGAGCGAATGCGGGCCTGCACTTTGTCACCGAATTTGATACAGACCGCACCGAACAAGACATCCTGGCACACGCCGCCGGCCAGCAGCTTGAAATCTTCGGAATGAGCAGGTTTGATTTGAAGGAAAACAAGCGGCAAACGGACAGGCCCGCTCTCATTATCGGCTTCGCACGGCTGAAGGAAAAAGATATCCATGAGGGGGTCGAGAGGCTTTTCCGCGCTGTTTACGGACATAAAAAAATCCCCGGTACAGGGGATTGATTCACCAGCGGTCCTGGTCCACATGCAGCACCGCTGCAAGCAGGCCCGGAAATGCCTTTTCAAGGTCTTCAGCGCGAAGCGAATAATAACGGCGCTTTCCTTCGATGCGAACTTGGGCGATGCCTGATTCTCTCAAAACTTTGAAATGATGTGACAAGGTTGACTTGGCAACCTGCACATCCGCACATGTGCCGCACGTTTTTTCTTTCGCTTCCGCCAATTGCTTGACCAGCTCTAAACGAAGCGGATCACTCAGTGCGTGAAGAACCTTTGTCAGCTGCAATGTTTCTGTTTCTGGATGGTTTGGAATGTTCATGACACAAATGTATCACACAACAATTCGAATGACAATTTTACTATTTAAGGGTTTTTCCTTTACCTCATTTTGAATACATGTTACAGTTAGTTCGATGAAATTCGAACAATAAATTCATTTTAAAGACGGAGGAGATCAACATGATCGTATTACAAGCTTATATGAAAGTAAAACCAGAAAAACGCGAGGAATTTTTGAGCGAGGCGCAATCGCTTGTTCAGCATTCAAGAGCTGAGGAAGGCAACGCGCAATACGACCTTTTTGAAAAAGTAGGCGAAGACAATACATTTGTGATGCTTGAACAATGGAAAGGTGAAGCAGCAATGAAATCCCATAATGAAACTGCACACTTCCAAGGGTTTGTCGCAAAAGCAAAAGAACTGCTGAGCGCTCCTCTTGACGTTGTCCGCACAGAGCTTAGCGAGTAAGGAAAGGGTGTCCTATATGAATGAAGTCATGACATCACTAACAGACCACCGCTCGATTCGCAGCTACACAGATGAGCCTGTAGCGCAGGAACAATTGGACCAAATCATCCAAGCGGTGCAAGCCGCACCATCATCTATTAACGGGCAGCAAGTGACTGTGATCACCGTACAGGATAAAGAGCGCAAAAAGAAAATCTCCGAGCTGGCAGGCGGACAGCCTTGGATTGACCAGGCTCCTGTTTTCTTGCTGTTCTGCGCAGACTTTAACCGGGCCAAAATCGCGCTTGAGGATTTGAATGATATCAAAATGGAAATCACAAACGGCTTAGAGTCTGTTCTTGTCGGCGCAGTAGACGCGGGTATCGCCCTCGGCACAGCGACAGCAGCGGCTGAATCACTCGGGCTTGGCACGGTTCCGATCGGAGCGGTTCGCGGAAACCCTCAAGAGCTGATCGAATTGCTTGAGCTTCCGAAATACGTGTTCCCTGTATCAGGCCTTGTCATCGGTCACCCTGCCGACCGTTCAGCGAAAAAACCGCGCCTGCCGCAGGAAGCGGTCAATCATCAGGAAACATATTTGAATCAAAATGAACTGACGTCTCACATTCAGAAATACGACGAGCAGATGTCTGAATACATGAATAAACGGACAAACGGAAAGGAAACAAGAAACTGGTCACAGGGCATCGCTGCCTATTATGAGCGCCTGTACTATCCGCATATCCGTGAAATGCTTGAGAAACAAGGATTTAAAGTTGAAAAATAAGCCACACCCGGCCTGTCGGAATCTCCGGCAGGCCTTTCAATTATCCAGTTGAAATCCATTGACTTCTATTTCGTTTATTTGGTAAAATTTTTTCATTGTTACTCATTGGTTTTTTGTGAACCAATGAGTTTTCTAATGTTCAAGAAAGAAGGAAGCCATGAGATGCTTGATAAAAAAACAGATATTTTGTTAGCTGCGCGAAAGCTTTTTTCAGAAAAGGAATTTACGTCGGTTTCCATGCAGGCGATCGCGGAAGAATGCAAGATGTCAAAAGCTTCGATATATAAGCTGTTTCAATCTAAGGAAGATCTGCTTTTGGAGCTGCTGTCATTTAACCAGAAGCAAATGGTGGCCGCGGCCTCAAGACTTCAGGAAAATACCGCGCTGACACCGGAGGAGCGCTTGTCGCAAAAGGTCAAAATGGAGCTGGAAGGCTTTAGGCGGAATCAGCAGTTTTTCAATATGCTGACCTACGGAAACCTCAAGCCTCATAACGATCGAGTCAAACAGCATATCCATCAGACCAGATCGACGATAATCTGTTGGCACCGTGATTCGCTGATTCAAGCGTATGGAGAAGCCATTCTTCCGTTTGTGTGGGATTTGGTGATCATTCTTCACGGCATGATGCGTGAGTTTTTAATGCTGATCAAAATAGAGGAAAAACCGCTAGAGCTTGACCCGATCGCAGAGTTTATCATCAGCACCCTCAATCAGATTGTCAAAAACAAGGAAACCCGGCAGTCTCTTCTTCCGCCTGAAGCCATCGAGCTTTACATTCATTCAGCATCCTCTTACAAGCCGAAGGATAGATCAGCCCTATTATCCGAAAGCCTGAAGGAACTACATAAAGGCATCTCTTCCCTGTCCGCCGCGGACTATGACGTAGATGAGCTAACATCCGCAGCCGCCATGCTGGAGGAAGAAGCGAAGAAGGAAAAACCCCGCGCTTTTTTGCTCCAATCACTGATTGGCTATCTGGAACAAACCGGTGTTTTAACACAGCCCGTTTCGATGTTAAAAACACTGTTAATTACTTAGAGAAAAGAAGGGATATGTATTGGACACAAGTATTGAACCAAAACCTTTTAACCGTTCTGTCATTGTCGGCATTTTGTTAGCCGGGGCGTTTGTCGCGATTTTGAACCAGACGCTGTTAATTACCGCGCTTCCCCATATCATGAGGGATTTCAAAGTAGACGCGAACCAAGCGCAGTGGCTGACCACTTCATTTATGTTAACAAACGGGATTTTAATTCCGATTACCGCGTTTTTAATTGAGAAATTCACGAGCCGAACACTGCTCATCACAGCAATGAGCATTTTCACTGCCGGAACAATCGTCGGGGCGTTCGCTCCAAACTTCCCGGTTCTGCTTGCAGCACGTATCATTCAAGCCGCCGGAGCCGGTATTATGCTGCCGCTCATGCAGACCGTATTCCTGACGATCTTTCCGATTGAAAAACGGGGTCAGGCTATGGGTATGGTTGGATTGGTGATCTCGTTCGCGCCTGCGATCGGACCGACTCTTTCCGGATGGGCAGTCGAAGCTTTTTCATGGAGGTCACTGTTTTATATCATTCTTCCGTTCGCTGTAATAGATTTGATTCTTGCCAGCATCCTGATGAAGAACGTAACGACTTTACGAAAAACACAGATTGATATTTTATCAGTGATTCTTTCGACATTTGGATTCGGCGGCCTTCTGTATGGTTTCTCAAGCGTCGGCTCTTACGGCTGGACCAGTTCAACCGTCTTGCTTTCACTGCTGGTAGGTGCCGTCGCACTGCTCCTGTTTATCATAAGACAAATGAAGCTTGTAAAGCCGATGCTGGAATTCCGCGTCTTTACGTTTTCCATATTCAGCTTAACAACACTGCTCGGCACAATTGTCTTTGCGTTATTGATCGGTACAGAAACCATTCTGCCGCTTTACACACAAAACGTCCGGGACGTCACAGCTTTTGATACAGGGCTTATGCTTCTGCCGGGGGCTGTTGTGATGGGCTTCATGTCACCGATTATCGGCAGAATTTTTGACCGTGTCGGCGGAAGAGGGCTGGCGATTGCCGGTTTCTGCATCATCTTCCTGACATCACTGCCGTTTATGCAGCTAACTGAACATACTTCACTCGCTTGGATTGTTGTGTTGTATACCGCTCGTCTCTTAGGCACCGCCATGATCATGATGCCGGTGACAACAGCCGGAATCAACGCGCTGCCGCGCCACCTGATTCCGCACGGAACAGCGATGAACAACACGATTCGCCAAGTCGGCGGCTCGATCGGAACCGCCCTATTGGTATCCGTGATGAGCAACCAGGCGGCACACGCAGGTACGACAAATGTAAAACACGCCGCCCTGCACGGCATGAACGCCGCTTTTATCGTGGCAGCCTGTATTGCACTTGTCGGCTTCCTTCTCTCATTCACATTAAAGAAACCTCAGCGACCTGCTGAACAGCAGCCGGCACGCTGATCATAAAAAAAGAGCCCCGCTTTTTAAGCGGAGGCTCTTTTTCGTTTTACTTCTCTAAACCGTCTTTCACTTCTTTAATCATTTGCGTCATAGACTCAAGTCCGCCTCCTGATAAATACCAAGTAGCAGAATCAAGGTAGACGACATGACCATTTTTCACTGCGTTTACGTTTTTCACATAATCGTTTTCCACGACTTGTTTTGTAGATGATGTTTCTCCGATTGCTGTACCGCGGTCAATAACAAACAAGTAATCAGGGTTTGTTTTTGAAATGTACTCGTAAGAAACACTTTGTCCGTGCGTAGACGCTTTGATGTTTCGATCTGCCGGAGCCACGCCGAATACGTCATGGATCAGGCCGTACCTAGATTTAGGGCCGAACGCACTGATTTTCCCATCGTTCGCCATGATGACGAGACCGTTTTTGTTAAGCTTTTCAGCCGTTTTCTTTACATCTGCGATTGAGTGATCAATGTTTGCGAGCTCATCTTTCACTTTGTCTTCTTTATCAAAGGTTTTACCGATTGTTTCCGCGTCTGATTTAAATGATTCCATGTACTTCGCTGTATCTACGCCAAGGTAAATCGTCGGCGCGATTTCAGAGAATTCTTTGTAAGACTCAGATTGTCTTGCTGAAATTATGATCAGATCAGGATCTAATTCTGCCACTTTGTCGAAGTCTGGCTCTTTTAAGCTCCCGACATCCGCGTATTTGTCATCTTTGAATTTTGACAGATAGCTTGGAAGGGCTTTTTTCGGCAGGCCTGCCACCTTATCATCAAGACCGAGTTTATCTAACGTGTCTAAGCTTCCTAAGTCAAATACGACAACCTTTTTAGGGTTCTTTGGCACTTTTGTGCCGTTTTTATCGAGCTGGTGTTTCACTGTGATTTGTTCTTTCTTTGTATCAGAACCTTTGCTGCTTGTGCTTTGGTTTCCGCATGCAGAAATGACAACGGCAGTGACCAAAGCGATGAATAGTAACGCGAACTTTTTCATGCTCCTCACCTCTTCTATAGATTAAGAAAAATAAACACCTATTCTTTGATCATCAATCATCTGAATCGGAATGGTCATATCGTAGATGTCCTCAAGCACAGAGGTTTCTATTATTTCTTCAGGCGGCCCTTCTTTTACGATGCGGCCGTTTTTCAAAGCTACGATATGGTCCGAATAGACAGAAGCAAAATTGATATCGTGAATGACGATAACGATCGTTTTCCCCAGCTCATCCACCAGACGTTTCAGCAGTTTCATAATTTCAACTGAATGTTTCATATCCAGGTTGTTTAACGGCTCATCCAGAAAGATATAATCGGTGTCCTGGGCAATCACCATGGCGATAAATGCCCTTTGGCACTGTCCGCCGCTCAGCTGATCGAGGTATTTGTCCTGAATGTCTTCCAGCTTCATATAACCGAGCGCCTGGTTGATATGGACCCAGTCTTCCTCTGTCAGCCGGCCTTGTGAATACGGAAATCTTCCGAAGCTGACGAGGTCTTTGATGGTGAGCCTGATATTGATTTGGTTTGCCTGCTTCAAAATGCTCATTTTCTTGGCAAGCTCTTTGCTGTCACATGCTCCTATTTCCTGCCCGTCTATGAAAATGTCGCCGGAATCCTTTTTGATCAGGCGGCTCATGATAGACAGCAGCGTGCTTTTGCCGGCACCGTTAGGACCGATAAACGAGGTGATCTTGCCCTTTTGAATCGTGACAGACGTCTCTTCAAGGACCACTTTCCCGCCGTATTGTTTGCTTACATTTTTGACCTCTACCATGATTTATTCTCCTTTAACAGCAAGTAGATAAAATAAATCCCGCCGGCAAAATTAATAATGACGCTCAGCGTCGTTGAGAAGGTAAACACTTTCTCAACCACAAACTGCCCTCCGACCAGTGCAATGATGCTGATCAAGACTGAGCCTGCGATTAAGTATGTATGCTTATACGTTTTCAGGAATTCTCTCGCCAGATTGACGACAAGAAGGCCTAAGAACATAATCGGCCCGACTAGCGCTGTTGAAACAGAAACAAGGATCGCAACCACGATCAGCATCTGCTTCACCACTTTGTCGTAGTCAATGCCCAAATTGACGGCGTGCTCGCGCCCGAGCGACAGCACGTCGAAAAATTTTGTAAAACGCCAGACATAAGCGCCTGTCAGCAGGAAGATGATGAACGCGAGCCATAACAAATCCGTATTGATGTTGTTAAAGCTGGCAAACATCTTATCCTGCACAACTTGGAACTCATTCGGATCAATCAGCATCTGCATAAAGGAAGACAGGCTGCTGAACAGCGTGCCAAACACGATTCCGATAAGCAGAAGGAAAAAGATATTTCTCCCCTCTCCCTTAAACATGATCTGATACAGAACTAGGGAAAAGAATATCATCAGCAGAATAGAGATGATAAAGTTGATGTTTTTATTCATGATGACAATATTCGCGGAGCCGAACAAAAAGATAATGCCGGTCTGAATCAGCATGTAGAGAGAATCAAGACCCAAGATGCCGGGCGTCAGGATGCGGTTGTTCGTTATCGTTTGAAAGATCATGGTCGAAAACGCAATCGCTCCACCCGTCAGCACAATGGCAGCGACCTTTTTGATTCGTCTCGGCAAGGTGTAATCCCAATTGCCTAAGTCATAAAACAGAAACAAGCCAATACATACAATGGCTAAACCAACGAGCAACACAATTTTCACCTGGTTACGCATACGCTTTTCTCCTTAACAGCATAAACAGGAAAATGCCGCTTCCGATGATTCCGACCATCAGGCCAATCGAGATTTCGTAAGGGAAGATAATAACTCTGCCCAATATATCGCAAAACAGCACAAAAACCGCTCCCAACAGCGCCGTGTGCGGCAGGCTGTTCTTTAGATTGTCTCCTCTGTAAATCGATACAATATTCGGAATGATTAAACCGAGGAACGGAAGCATACCGACAGTCAAAATCACAAGCGACGTGATCAAGGACACGATAATAAGCCCGATGTTCACAACGCGTTTATACTTCAGGCCGAGGTTCACAGAAAAGCTTTCCCCCATGCCGGCCAATGTAAATTTATCCGCATACACATAGGCAATGATGACGAGCGGAATACTCAGATAAAGAAGCTCGTATCTCCCTTTCACAACTAAAGAGAAGTCTCCCTGAAGCCATGATGACACATTCTGGATCAAGTCATATTTATACGCGATAAATGTCGCGATTGAGCTGACGATATTCCCGAGCATTAAACCGACAAGCGGTATAAAGATCGTGTCGTTAAACTTGATTCTTTCAAGGATTTTCATAAACAGAACATTTCCTGCAAGGGCAAAAACAAACGCAACCAGCATTTTGATTAAAGGACTTGCAGATGTAAACAGCAGCAGGGAAATTAAAATACCGAGCCGAGCCCAATCCATCGTGCCCGCCGTTGTCGGTGATACGAATTTGTTTCTGCTGATTTGCTGCATAATTAATCCGCAGATGCTCATGCTCAGTCCCGCGATGACAATGCTGATCAATCGCGGCAAACGGCTGGCAAACAGCGTTGACGCTTCTTGTTTGCTTAAATCGAAGAGATCAAGCGGCGACAGATCTTCTACGCCGATAAATACAGATGTGACCGCTAATATAATAAGTAGAATAAATAAGTAACGTAGCTTCATGCTGCCTCCTTACATCCTTACAGCAAAAAGAACGTATCTCCTACTCCGCAAGGACTCAAAACAATATGGCCATATAGTAATTGATTATCATTATCATTTACATATTACCATTTTTCTATTGTTAGTCAATATTCTTTCAAAATATTAACCTAGTCATGTATTCAATTTTACTAATCATTCTAACCATTTTCCATCTCAAATCGTTAGGCCGTTTACCATATTTTTCTTCAGCGCGCATGTAGACGGTGAGTTTACCTGACATTGTTCCTTGTGGAAAATACAAATGTTCGTTACAGAAAGAAATTACCCCTTGATTTACAGAACTGAAAGAGAGATAATAAATACTAAATTTGTGTGAAAATTTTAAACATTAGGAGATGTAAACATGAAGGTCGTTAAATTCGGAGGCAGCTCACTCGCATCAGGCGCCCAGCTTGAAAAGGTGTTTCACATCGTCACCTCAGACCCGGCACGGAAGGCTGTAGTCGTTTCAGCTCCGGGAAAACGCTATGCCGAGGATACGAAAGTGACTGATCTTTTAATCGCATGTGCTGAACAATATTTGGCATCTGGCAGCGCCCCTGAACTGACGGAAGCTGTTGTGGAACGGTACGCCCTCATCGCAAATGAGCTTCAGCTGGGGCAAAGCATTATCGACAAAATCCGGGATGATCTGTTTACGCTTTTAGAAGGAGATAAAAGCAGTCCCGAGCAGTATCTTGACGCCGTCAAAGCCAGCGGGGAAGATAACAACGCTAAGCTCATCGCCGCCTATTTCCGCCACAAAGGCGTCAAAGCGGAATATGTAAACCCTAAGGATGCCGGCCTTTTTGTGACAAATGAACCCGGCAACGCGCAAGTTCTTCCTGAATCCTATCAAAACCTCTATCGTCTTCGGGAACGTGACGGCCTTATCATTTTTCCCGGTTTTTTCGGATTCAGCGAGGCTGGCGATGTGATTACATTCTCACGGAGCGGTTCTGATATTACCGGTTCTATTCTCGCCAACGGGCTTCAAGCAGATTTGTATGAAAACTTTACAGATGTGGACGCTGTATACTCAGTCAATCCGTCCTTCGTTGAAAATCCTAAGGAAATCAGCGAGCTGACATACAGGGAGATGCGGGAGCTGTCCTACGCGGGCTTTTCAGTGTTTCATGATGAAGCGCTCATTCCGGCATTCAGAGCGGGGATACCCGTCCAAATCAAAAATACGAATAATCCGTCAGCACAAGGCACCCGTGTCGTCAGCAAACGGGATAACACAAACGGGCCTGTCGTCGGGATTGCCAGCGATACCGGTTTTTGCAGCATTTATATCAGCAAGTATTTAATGAACAGAGAAATCGGATTTGGCCGCAAAGCCCTTCAAATCTTGGAGGAGCACGGTTTGACGTATGAGCATGTTCCATCGGGAATTGATGACATGACCATCATCTTGCGGGAGGGCCAAATGGATGCCGCCGCTGAACGCAGCGTGATCAAACAGATCGAAGAGGATCTGCACGCCGACGAAGTGATTGTTGAGCATCATCTCGCCCTGATTATGGTTGTAGGAGAAGCGATGCGCCACAATGTCGGCACAACGGCGAGAGCCGCCAAAGCATTATCAGAGGCAAAAGTGAATATCGAAATGATCAACCAGGGATCTTCTGAAGTAAGCATGATGTTCGGCGTGAAAGAAGCCGAAGAAAGAAAAGCCGTTCAAGCGTTATACCATGAGTTTTTCGCTGGCGTGCTGATCTCTTAATATACATAAATAGCGGGCGCTGCTGTTTGTTGATGCTAACGCTGATCATCTCTGCGGGACGCCGTAAGACAATGTAGTTGTCTTGCGGTGTTTTTTAGTTGTTTTCATTATTTATCAAATGAACCCTGTCCGCCGGAGATTTGCTGCATAAAATAAAGCAATCTCACAAGGAGGTGCGTAAGATGTCAGGTGGTTATGGAAGTTCTTTCGCTTTAATTGTTGTGTTGTTTATCCTCTTGGTTATTGTGGGAACTGCATTTGTAGGAGGCTACTAAATAAAGTAATCTCCATGTAGACGGCGCCGTAAGAGCCCCTTTGTCTTACGGCGTTTTTTTTCTTTTAAAAAACCCTTCTCTAAAATGAGAAGGGCTGGTTCTTACGTCATTCCTCTTTCTGTTACATGAAAGTCGAGTGCTTCGGCGTTAGCGGAAACACCTGCCGCTGTAAGAATCGCGGCGGCGGCAAAACAAATAACAAACAACTTAGATTTCAACTTCATATAAACCTTCACTCCTTTGTATTTGTTTTCTTGCCTCTTCAACTTTTAGAAAGTAGGAAGCAGACAGTTTGAACCAATTTTGTTCATAGTAATATTTTGCTACTTCTAGGGCTAAATCCTCTATATCAGCATACATATTTTTATTTTTAAGGTATTGAAAACATTGTTCGATTCCTTCTTCATCGGGCTTTTCCTGATATAGGGATTGCAAAAACTCGAATTTTACCGCATAGTCTGCATCATCTGTTTCTTTAGCATATTCATAGCCCCGCTTGTGATATTCCGAACCTTTATCACGTTTTCCCTGTTTATAATAAATCAAGGTGATTAAAAAATATGCTTGCGGCAGAGAATTGATGATCCTGCTGCGTTCAAACGTGGAAACCGCTTTTTCAAAGTAATCAATGGCAGGGTTCAGCAGCTCTTGATTGTAATAGCATAATCCAAGATTGTAGTATGCTCTTCCGACCAGCTGGGCTTTTTGTTCTGCTTGGGCCATATCGAGCGCCAATTTGAAATGGCGTGCGGCTTGTTCGAAATTTCTTTCATCCATCAGGTTGACCCCGAACACGAAATGGCATTGAATGATTCTCACATTATAGGTTTCCTGCTCTATATAAATTTCATAGGCGTTTTTTATATGAATCAACGAAAAATACGTTTGCTTCATATAATAATAAGCTTCCGCGATTTTAAAATAGAATTCAGCCCGTTCAATATGGTCTGCGACGAAGGAAAGCTTTTTCTCCGCCTGTTTATAATAGGTAATGGCAGAAATAAATTCCCGCTTATCAAACTCATACATCCCGCGAAAAAAATTCACGTAATAGTCGAGCAGCCCTTTGAGATCTGCCTGGTTGCTGTCGATGTTTCTGGATAATTCGGACAGGCTTGGCTGGTCCTCGATATTTAATTTCTCTAACGGCTCTAGATAATCAAGCATAAGCTGGTGGCGGAATTCCATTAGTGAATAATAGAGCAGCAAGTTGGAATCGTGCTGCATGTGTTTCAGTTCCTGCTGGATTTCAGCTTTTAGCACTTCGGCATCCGGCACGCTGAATGTGCGGATGTATTTGTACCACTCGTTAATTTTTTGACCGACTGCTGAAGAAGGAATTACCCCGCTCTTCATTCCTTCACCCTCTCCCATCAAAAACTGTTTATGTCATATTTTATCATGTTTACAGACCGTTCCGACCCGAAAAACACGCAATCTTTGTTTCGGGAGCACGCAACAAACCGAAGCGGTGTGCAAAAAAGGCCGCTTCACCTGGCTTTGCCGCCGCCCTGTGAGTTATTGCTGCTTTCCGTTAAAGGAAGGCGGATGATGAACTTCGTGCCTTTTCCTTCTTCATTATTGATTCCTACTATGCCCTGATGCATTTCGACGAGCGGCTTGACGATGGAAAGACCGAGTCCGTATTCACCGGTTTTGTGTGTCACACTTGTTAGTTTTTATTTCATCAACTAGTTCATATTTTTTTCTTGCCTTTGGACTGCTATTAAAGTATCCACAAGCACGCCCCCCCCCCACAGGCAGTCTTGTCAGTAAAAAACCGATGCGGACAAGGCGGCCGCAAATGGTTCAAGCAGGCCTTTCGATTGAAGGTGTCATCAGCACATCGTTAGTCGATGATTCAAAAATACAGACGACGCGCGATTACAACACCAGGCGTCGGGAAAAAATGATGTAAGCGTTGGCGATTCGATCACGATTGAATCAGCAAATAGAAGGAATATAAAAAAGAGCGGAGGCTGCATTCCCCCGCTCATTTTATTGTTGTTTTGTTCCCGGCCCTTTTGCTTTCTCTCTTCGCTTCTTTTTCCACACAGCCAGAATAAACAGAAAGAGCGGAAACAATACTTGAAAAGGCAAATGTATATACAGCGGCACCACTTTCAGGCCTTCGTTTAAATGCTCAGAAAAGTTACTCGCGATCGTAATAGAAAGGATTAGGATACCCAATCCCATCGGGTAAGCCAATTGCGAGGGGTTCTTTTCCTTAAAGAGCGTTGAGGCGCCCACGACAGTGGCATATAAGTAGAGACTGACCTTAAAGAAGCCGCCGATGATCAGCGCCAGCATAAAAAAGACATCGAGCCGGTCTAAAAATTCTTCGACCTTGATCGTCTGGATCGTACTTAAAAGCGGAAACTGAGACCTGAGTGTGAGGTCAACATCAAGCACGCTGATATTAATCGCCACGGTGAGCGCCACAATTAACCCGCTTAAGGTTATGGCAATCAACCCCACTTTTTTCACATTTTTTCTGTCATTCAGATTAGGAAAAATCATCACAAATAACACAACTTCACCAAACGGAATGTACATCGTCTGCGTGAATACAGAGTGAATGACAGGATAAATGCCGTCTGCTAAAACCGGTTTTAAATGCTGCGGGTCCATAGAACCCGAGACAATAATCAGCACGAGGCCGATCGCACCCAATAAATACATGGCTCCGAACAAAAGCTCGGCCGAGCGGGCGAGCACTTCGATTCCTTTTCTGACAGTATAAACGCTCACTACCATCAGCATCGCATTGACGATAATAATAGGTGTATCATGGTATGCAAACGTCAGCAGCATTTCTCCAAAGTCACGGAGCACCCGCGCGGCAATATAGGCAAAGTACAGGATATACAGAAATGAAAACAGCCAGCTCAGCTTGGTTCCAAGCATATCATCCATATATTCTTTCGGAGAAGATTCCGGGTAGCATTGATAAATGCCTTGATACAAACAGAAAAGAAACAAACCGGCTGCACAGCCCAACAGAACTGCTATCCAAGCATCTCTGCCCGCCATCGTTCCCGGTGTAATCAATAAGGAGCTGCCCAGCTCACAAATGATAATCATAACAAACAGCTGCCTTATGCTGATTCTGGCTTTTTCCATCTGCCGTTTCCCCTTTCTCCTGACCTATTTATCTTTAAGCTGATGTTTGAGCGGATTGTTTCGCAATCCCGTTCTTCTGATATACGTCTCTGCTTTTACATCGACAGGCAGATCAGGCAAATACTCTTTGTCCCAAGTGTCCTTCATTTTTTCCCACTGCTTCGGATACTTTCTGTATATCGTGTCACCAAAACCAATAAAGTCAATTTTGTTGTGCTTGACCTTTTTCACAGTCTCGCTGATTTCCTTTTCCAGCTCTTTGTTGAGGGCTTTTTCAATAGCGACCAGCACCTTGGGATCAGACAATTGGAAAGGGTATTTGACGGCATCAATTATGCCTTCAACCGACACATGTATGTGCATGCGCGGCTGTCCGTTCCGGATCTCGGGAACCAGCTTTGTATCTTGATGGGTGACCTGCAGGCTGACCGCATCCTTCACCTTGCCCCAATCAGCATTAATAAACGTATGCTGAACCTTATTCATCAGCCAGATAGCCCCAACGCTTTCATCATCTTCAATCCAGTACTTTAAATGTCCTGTCTTATCAAAAATCGCTAAACCGTCTGCCTGCAGAATCGCTTTCGGATCAGTCGCCTGCGTGTTTTCCATGCTGATTCCTTTTTTCTCGTCGCCAATCATCAAATACCCTGGAATTACCGGTGCCCTTGTGTCGGTGGCTAGTACTTTCAGGACGTCCTGAATATTGGTTTTGACGACCCGTCCGTATTGTGCCTCCGTGAAGTCGAGTGTTTTATTGACTTTATTCGATGGAATTTTATCAATCGGTGTCAGGATTTTGACGATATTTTCCGCTTTTGTTTTATGGGCGACAACGATTGTTGCTGTTGTCCTGAATTCGGTGTCCCGGTCAAGATTATCTAACACAAAATCCAAACCTTCCTCTTTCGCCAGCTTTTCGCTGAGCACCACGAGATTGGTATGGGCAAAGTAAAGCCGACGGGATACCTTCATAGAGGCTTTTCTGAGCGCTTCCGTCATATTGTCTCCTTCAATCGAATAGACGGATACAGGCGGCCTGTCTCCGGCACCGCCTCCCTGAAGCCCTCCGGCGACATTTCCGGGATTGATAATTTGAAGATGCAGCACGTAGTTGCCTTCATTGGTCCGATCAATGCCAATCGCCGAGATAATCGCAAGATCCGTCAGCTCACGCTTATCCCAGCATCCGGGCAGCACGATGACGCTCAAAAGCATGAGAACGGCTAATAGACATTTACGTACCATTCTGATCCCCTTCTTCCAAGTCTTTGTTCACCATTCCTCGTGAAGCGGCCGGCTCCGGACGCTGACCTTGCCCCTGCCGAACTTTATCTTTCTTACTGACCGATTCCGGCCTTTTTTCATCAGCCCACCACGGAACCCTAAACAGCGCGTCCTTTACCCCTTGGGAAGAAAAGGGAGCAAGCGGCGACATGTAAGGAACGCCGAAAGAGCGCAGGCTGCATAAATGGACAAACATCATAATAATGCCTAAAATCAGCCCGTAAAACCCCATAATCGAGGCGGCAATGATAAAGATAAACCGAATAAGACGGGCTGAAATCGCCATGGCAAATGCGGGTGTCGCGAAGCTCGCAATCGCGGTAAGGGCAACGATGATGACCATAGCCGGAGAGACGATGCCAGCCTGTACGGCAGCCTGGCCGATAACGAGCGCACCTACGATCGATACCGCAGAGCCGACCACCCGCGGCAGCCTGACGCCGGCTTCCCTCAGAATCTCAAAAGCAACCTCCATCGTAAGGGCCTCGACAACAGCCGGAAAGGGAACAATTTCCCGCTGGGCCGCAATAACGACTAACAGCTGCGTCGGGATCATTTCCTGGTGAAACGTCGTGGCCGCCACGTAAACAGCCGGAGCCACAAGTGAAATAAAAAAGACCAAAACCCGCAGAACCCGTATGCTTGTCGCAATATCAAAACGCGAATAGTAATCCTCTACGGATTGGAAAAATTGAACAAATAAGGCGGGGGCAATGAGAACAAACGGCGTTCCGTCCACAACGATCGCAAATCTTCCTTCTAACAAATTTCCCGCTACCACATCAGGCCGTTCTGTATGATACATGGTCGGAAACGTCGTAAATGTTTCATCTTCAATCAGCTGCTCGATATATCCCGACTCTAAAATACTGTCAATATCTATTTTTTTTAAACGCGAACGCACTTCCTTGAGCACCTTTTCATCACAAATGCCATGAATGTACATGAGTGCGACATCTGTGTGGGTTACCGATCCGATTTTCATTTTCTCCACCCACACATTCGGATTTTTGATGTATCGGCGGATCATGGAAATATTGGTTTGCAGAGATTCTGTAAACCCTTGGCGCGGGCCGCGGAAGGACACCTGGGTGCTCGGCTCTTGAATGGAACGCTGCTCTCCCCCTTGTGTGCTGCAAATCAGCGCCTCTTCAGAACCGTTTGCGAAAATCAGCGCATTGCCGAGCATTAGTTCAGAAAAAAGCTTGTCCCAGCTCTTCTCCGCTTTTACTCCGCCCAGCGGGAGCGTTTTTTCAAGAATCTGCTGGAGCGCATGGGAATTCTGGATAGACTCATCCTGAATCAAAGGCTCGATTAAGGATTCATGGATTGTGTTATTATCGACCAGCCCCGCAATGTAAATAATGGCGAGATGGACACGATCCTGTTCCCCGATTTTAATCTCGCGAATGATGACGTCCGAGCTGCTCCCAACTTCCTTTTTCATTTCCGCTATATTTGTTGCCAAACTGGGAGAAACGAGAACCGGCCTTTCTTTTTCCTGCTGCTGAGCCTGACTTTTGTCTTCTGTTTTCTGCTTATCTTTCGAATCGGTCTTGTTCTTTTGCTTAGAAAATAAAGGCATACACAAAATACCTTTCCTTGTCGTTTTCTCATATTCTTCCTTTCAGAGTGGAGATTATGCATGCGGACGGCTGCGGTATAACTTCTCTGATATAGATAGACAATAAAAGCGGAGGGTGATGAGACATGAAGATATTAGGCGTGACAGGGGTCATATTGATTTGTTTATTAACCATTTCTGTTTTTTTGGACATGCTTCAAGGCTTCAGTTTGACAAAAGCCGTTTATAACAATATGTCCAGTTTTAAAATGACAACGTTCGCAGAATGGGTCGTGCTTTTATTTTTTGGTTTGGTTCTTGTAAGAGAAATATACGTGATCCATAAATCGAAAAAAAAGAACCCCTGAGCGGGGCGCTTTTTTCAGACGATAATATTGCCGTCTGCTGTATCGCTGCTATGTTTGTTGATGGTTCCTTTGAGGATGCGATTGCCGATGATTTTAGAATTGGTTGAGGTGTTTGTTTGGATGGCTGTCGCCATGCCCGCTGAGAGGTTATTGATGGTGTTTCCAGAGATGATAGAGCCTGCAGAACCGTTGACATAAATCACAATTGGATTTCCGGCTGTTCTGTTGACTGAAATGGTATTGTCAAAAATCTCATGCACACCCGAGCTGATATAGATGGTGACCAAAAGCGGAGATCTTTCAAAGTGGTTGCCGATAATCGAGGTTTTCGCCCTTGTGGAACAGTAAATCGGGTAATTTTTGAAAGATTTAAATGTATTGTTTTTGATAATAGCGCCAGCATTGTTTGTAACCGTAACTGAATATGATTCCGCGGCTGCTTCAAACCCGTCAGGATTCAATATATTCCCTTCAATCACTGCGTTTCCTTGAGCGATCCAGATCCCGCGGCTGAATTTTCTCAGCACATTATCTTTCACGATCATATCACCTCCGGAAATGTTCACACCGTCAACGACTTCAATGAGGCAGTTATTCAGAAATACGGTATCATCCGACAGCACTGCGCGCAGGCCGGTGCTGCGTCTTGTTTCAGACAATCCGTTTTGAATCTGGTTGCCGTCTACCTTTACATCGGAAGACTGATAAACCAATATTCCTGTGTTTTCAAAGTTGCTGATTTTATTGTTCGTGACAAGAATGCTTTTTCCCCTGACATCAATTCCGGTTGTAAACCCGGTAATCAGGTTGCCGGCGATCACCGCATCACTGCTCTCTTTTCCTTGTGACACACCGAGTCCGGTAATCCCGACTCTAGGCGCAGCAGCCGCGTTTTCAGCCCGTCTGAGAATATTCCCCTTGATCACCGTTTGCGTTCCAAACCCATAGCTGATCGTATTGTCTGAATAGTTACCCTCTATTGAAATGCCGTATCCATTAAAATTGGTCACAGAGCTTGAAACGTTTCCGATGAAATGGTTGTTGCGGATGGATACATTGATCGGTTCTTCATAGTCAACATTACCTTCGCCATATCCTTCTATGTCAATTCCGAATTTCGGCGCTGTTCCATTCCCTGTTCCGGCACCTTCAATCACGCATTCCTCCACCGTGACCGTGTCACACCCGGTAATGGAAATGTTATTTCTCCTCGACCGCCGAACCTCACAGCCGCGGATGGTAATATGCTCCGACGTACGATAATCATCCGTTGTCTCTAATCCCCTTGGACTGACAATAATCCCGTCGCCGGTAAAATCAGAAATGTTGACATCCTCAATGACAACATTCAAGCATCCTTCGATACATATGCCGAAGCCCCATTCATGAGTTGACCTTATCCCCGCGGTGGCATACGTATGCTCATCGCGTTCACCGATAATTTGTCCCCCGGAAATGGTTATATTCTCTTGCTTGCCTACATAAAATGCGGAATAACCCCACGAGCTGTTCGGGATGACTTTGATGACACACTCAGGGTCCATCAGAATCTCAAGGTTGCCGGGAACAATGATCCCCGCGTTTCGAAACTTCTGATTGGGATCTCCTCCAAGCGTTCCGTCTATTAAATATGTTCCCTTTGGAAACCAGACAGTATGATAGCCTTTCGAAACAGCCGTGCTGAGGCATTGATTAATCAGTTTCGTTGAATCCGTTTTACCATCTCCTGAAATACCGAAATCTGCCGCATTCAACATGAATTCAGCCAATTGCGAGCCTCCTTCTCTATGATTGCTATCATGATACTCACAAAGGCCCGAACCGCTTGTACATTTCTCTAAAATTTTATCAAAAAAATATAAAAGAATAGTTTTGTAAGAAAATCTTACAAAAAAAGGACTTAATCATCAGGAAGAAATCCCTATAATCATGTGTTTATATTTTTCCAATATGGAACTATTTGAAATGAGTATAATTTATATTGACACAAGTATTATATAAGAATATGATTTTTATAATACACTTTTTTAAGAAAGGGTTTGGCTGACATGGCTTCGATTGATAACGAAAGTATCATTAAAAGCGTCCCGCAAAAAGGGTTCTTTGGTCACCCGCGAGGACTATTTACGCTATTTTTCACCGAATTTTGGGAACGTTTCTCTTACTATGGAATGAGAGCAATCTTACTTTACTATTTGTATACAGAGACGGTTAACGGAGGGCTTGGCTTTGACAAAGGCACTGCTGTTGCCATTATGTCGATCTACGGATCACTCGTATACATGTCCACGATTATTGGCGGATGGCTCGCTGACCGGGTATTCGGCACCGCAAACACTGTGTTTTACGGCGGCATATTCATTATGTTCGGCCACATTGCACTCGCCTATCCCGGCAGCGCGACAGCATTCTATATCAGCATGGTGCTTATCATTATCGGAACGGGGTTATTAAAACCAAACGTTTCAAGCGTGGTTGGAGATCTTTACACGAAAGAAGATCAGCGCCGCGACTCAGGTTTCAGTATCTTCTACATGGGGATCAACCTCGGCGGTTTACTAGCGCCGTTAATTGTCGGAACACTCGGACAGAAGTACAACTATCATCTCGGCTTCGGAGCTGCCGCAGTCGGAATGCTTCTCGGACTTATCGTATTTGCTCTGACAAGAAAGAAAAACCTCGGGATTGCAGGCTCAAATGTGCCGAATCCGCTGTCTAAAAAATCTGCGATTGGTACTGGAATCGGTGTTATCATTGTGGCAATTGCAGTAATTATCTCTGTACAAACAGGCATGCTGACGATCAAGGGTTTCATCGACCTTGTAAGTATTCTCGGTATTTTGATTCCTATTGTTTATTTCATCATCATGTTTACAAGCAAAAAAGCGGACAAAACAGAAAAATCTCGTCTTGCCGCTTACGTCCCTTTGTTTATCGGTGCTGTCATGTTCTGGGCTATTCAGGAACAGGGAGCGACCATTCTTGCGGTTTATGCTGATGAACGCATAAGGCTTTCATTGGGCGGATTAGAACTTCAGTCATCTTGGTTCCAATCATTAAACCCACTGTTTATCGTCATTTTCGCGCCGATTTTCGCGTGGCTTTGGATGAAGCTTGGCAAACGCCAGCCGTCCACACCGGTTAAGTTCGCAATTGGAATTATTCTAGCTGGCTTGTCATTTATCATTATGGTATTCCCTGCAATGCAAGGAAAAGAAGCACTCGTAAGCCCGCTTTGGCTCGTTCTCAGCTTCCTGCTTGTCGTGCTTGGAGAGCTGTGCCTGTCTCCGGTCGGTTTATCCGTTACAACGAAACTGGCGCCGGCTGCATTCTCTGCACAGACAATGAGTATGTGGTTCCTGACGAACGCAGCAGCCCAAGCGATCAATGCCCAGGTAGCTGGATTGTTTGATAAAATTCCTGAAACAACTTACTTTGGCACCCTCGGTTTGATTTCGATCGTACTTGGCGGCATTCTCCTGCTGCTTTCGCCGATGATCAAACGCGCAATGAAAGGGATTCTATAATAAAAAACAAACAGCCCGCCAATTTTGGCAGGCTGTTTTTATTTGTCCATGTATTTGCTGAAGATTTGATCAAAAAATCACGGTTCTTCCAGCATCGGCTGATGGCCGCTCTTTTCAAAAATAATCTTCTAGATATGCCCCTCAACCGCATCCCACAGGTTGACTGGAGCAGCCAGATAATCATATCGATGTACACCGCACTTGAACATCAGCTTCCCGCTGAATCACAAGCCGGGCAAATGTATGCCCCCACAATTCATTAATGATCGGCATATTCGTAAATACGCCGTCCCATAAAAATTGCAGCGGGCAGTAAACCGAACTCCCGATTACTAGGATGTGCGCGCTCTCTCCCTGGATTGACAGCTCCCCGCCATTTCCCACGCCCCCTTTGGTTTGCATTATATAAAAAAAGCCTGACGCATAGCGTCAGGCTTCCAGGCTGTCGAGAAAATCTCGACAGCCTTTATTTTTCCCTTAAAATATCAATTCCCCTGTAAT
>NZ_AYTO01000032.1 GCF_000507145.1 Bacillus tequilensis KCTC 13622
GTAAAGAAACAGCACAAAACAAAAAAGCTTGTAGAAAAAACACCGTTTTCTCTACAAGCTGAGCCAAGGCTGAATGCCTTGGCTTGGCTTATCCTCCGATCATCTGCACGAATACAGGGATGACCAGAACCGTGACCACTCCTACTACGACAACCGCAATACTCGCCATCGCAGCTTCGACTTCTCCCATCTCGATCCCGACCGCTACACCGAGTGCGTGTCCGGACGTACCGAGAGCCAATCCTTTAGAAATCGGATTCTTCACTTTAAACACCTTCAAGAACAATGCTCCGAGTGCATAGACAATGACAGCGTTAAAGATGACTGCAAAGGCTGTGATGTCGCTGATGCCTCCGATGTCTTTTGATAAAGGAAGCGCAATTGCCGTTGTAGCCGCTTGCGGAAGCATGCTTTTCATCACGGCCGCATCAAGGTGAATGCCTTTTGCAAGCAAATAAACAATCGTGACAGAGCAGATAGAGCCGACAATAATGGAGGCCATGATTTGCCACCAGTATTTTTTCAGCTTGTCTCTTTGTTTGTACAAAGGAATGGCAAATGCGATCGTCGCAGGTTCAAGGAAAAACTTAATGATTTCTCCCCCGTTATTATAGTCCGCGTAGGAAAAACCGCCGATTTTTAAAAATGCGATCCCAAGCACCATGGCCACAAACAAAGGAGTTAAAAGGAAGAATCCTTTCGTTTTTTTAAATAAAAAGGTGCCGATGCCGAATGCAGCAAGTGATACGACAATTCCGAAATAAGGACTCATTGTGCTTTCCATGTGATGAACCTCCTGTTTCCTTAATGGTGAACGAGCTCTTTATTGTTCTGCTGGTTTTGCACTGTTTTTGTTTTCATGTCCGCTTCCGTTTTGTGCTTTCCGCTCAGCGAAAGAATCAGCTGAGAAAATAATCCCGTAGCTCCCAGCAAAATGATCGTTGCAAGCAGAATGACAAGAACGATTTGCAGACCGTATTGCTGCATCACACCAAGCGAATTCATAACAGATATACCTGACGGGACAAATAAAAATCCGATCAATGAGGTTAAAGATGTTCCAAGCGTTTCTACTTGTTCCAGTTTAATGACTTTCAAACATAATAGGAGAAATAATAAGACCAACCCTACAACCGATGCGGGGATAGGTATTGGGACAATAGCTGCAATCATGTTTGAGACCAGCATAATGACGGCAAAAATAAATGCTTGTGTTAAAAACCCGTACACTTTTTTAGCACTCATTTTCTTCACCTCTTTCTCTTTGGTACCCTCATTATAAATAAGAACCGCCTCTCATGAAGCGCTTACAAGATAACATGTCGATTAACGGAACTGAGTTGCAGAATCAAATGGCTGAAATGCAAAAAGCCGCCCGTCAAATATGGAGCAGCTTTTTCAATTCCTTCGCATATGTCCGGCTGACCGGTATTTTCGAGCCATCTTTCATAATCAAGTTATACGTTGAATTAAACCATGGCTGAATTTCTTTAATATATTCAGTATTGACGACAAAGCTCCGATGGACGCGGATGAAATCAGGATCAGGCAGCTTTTTCTCAATGACAACGAGTGTATCGCTGACCTTGTAAGATGTATCAAAGGTTTTTACATTCACATGACGATCTTCCGTTCCGGCATAGATAATGTCCTTCGTATCTACGATCACTATCGATTCTCCTACAGATAGCGCAAGTTTGTGCGGGCCGGCATGGCTGCTCAGATCTGTTTCCGCAATATCCCGATTACCTTTTTTATATTTTTTCAGCGTTTGCTGAATTCTTTCCTCATCAAAAGGCTTGGTTAAATAGTCAAGGGCGTCCACCTCAAACGCTTTGAGCGCATATTGATCATATGCTGTCGCAAACACAACAGCAGGAGGATGCTTCATTTTCTTCAACCGCTTTGCGATATCAAAACCGTTTTCTCCAGATAAATCAACATCTAAAAACAGCAAATCGGGTTTTTGATCCATCATTTGGTCAAAAGCAGATTCAATATTTTTCGCTTCATTGATTTCCATATCCTCATTGGTCCGCTTGAGCAAGTAAGCCAGCTCATCCCTTGCCAGCATCTCATCATCAACTATTAACACCTTGAGCATATTCTTCTCCCTCTTTCATCTGTTGCATTGGCACTTGAAAGGAAAACTCTGTCCCTTTATGAACCTCACTCCTGATATTCAGTGCGGCCTGCTGTCCGAATAAACCGATCAGCCGCTGATTCAGGTTATAAAGCGCTGTACCGGTTCCCTCCTTAGATGGGAATGGTCTCTGTCCCAATTCCGGCAGGACGTCTGGCGGAATTCCCCGTCCATTATCAGTCACTTTCATATAAACCGATGTATCATCAGATAAGACACAGACCGTAACCTTACACATGTCTTGTTTTTTCGAAAACGCATGCCGAAGCGCATTCTCCACAAGCACCTGTAAGACAAATGGAGGGATTTTAATTTGCTCCAGCCCGCTGTCGATATTGAGCTCAATCTTATATTTCCCGGGAAAACGCGCCTGTTCTAATGACAAATAGGCGTGCAGGTGGTTCAGCTCCCTTGAAAGCGGTATGAGGAGCTGTCTGGCTCCCTGAAGGTTTGAACGAAAATAAACACTGAGCTGCAATAAGAGCTTACGGGTTTTTTCAACATCCGTGCGGCATAATGCAGAAATTGTGTTGATCGCATTAAATAAAAAATGCGGATTCACCTGTGCCTGAAGCGCTTTGATTTCAGCATCCTTGAGAAGTTTGCTTTGGAGCTCTGCTTCCCCAAGCTCAAGCTGTGTCGAAAACAGCATGGCGAGCCCCTCAGCAAGCTCCTCCTCAACCTGGTTTAATCCCGCTGGATTTTTAAAATACATTTTTAAGGTTCCGATTGTATTGCCGTTTGATGTCAGCGGCAATACAATCGCCGCATGCAACGGACATTCAGAATGCGTACATTCAATCTCTTCCTGAGAAATGGCCTTCATGATTTCTCCTGTTTTAATTACTTTTTTGGACAAGCCGGTGATCAAGCTTTTTGATGGGATATGGTGATCCATTCCCGCGCCGACATGCGCAAGGATCTTCTCTTTGTCAGTGAGAGACACCGCATCTGTTCCCGTCAGCTTATGGATAATGGCCGCCACACTTTTACAGGAGTTTTCATTGAGTCCTTGGCGGAAAAATGGGAGCGTCTGGTCAGCGATCGTCAGCACTCTATGCGTTTCAAGCGCCCTCGCCTGCTCTTCCTTGCGAATGATCGCCTGAATGATCGACAGAAAAATAAAACTGCCTGTTCCGTTGATGAGTATCATCGGTATCCCGATCATGCTGACAAGTTCCCAAGCGTTACTGAACGGCTTTGCCATCAATAAAATGATCACCATCTGCAGGGACTCCATGCCGATTCCCACAAGAGCGGCGATACGCGGTGTCGGCATTCGGTAGCGCTTTGTAAAATACCTGCCGATCAAGCCTGCAAGAACACCCGCTAAAACGGACGATACCGCACAGCTTAAGGCCGTGCTACCGCCGAGCGAAAAGCGATGCAGTCCCGCCAGTATGCCGATTCCAGCCCCTACAAACGGGCCTCCGAGAAGGCCTCCGATTTCCACGCCCAAAATACGGGTATTCGCAATAGAGCCCGATGGATCTATTGCAAACACCCAGTCATTGTTTACTATCATATTTTTTTGAATTTCAATGCCTGTATAATTGCTGATGATGCTGAAAAGAGAAAAAATAGAAATTAAAACCGCTTTTCCTTTATAGCCGTCCTGATTTTGCAGCGCCTGTCTGAAAAGCTTCGTATGGGCGAGAATGAAGCCCAATATAACGATAATCCCTACCCTCTCAAGCATCATAATCATTAAATGGATCATGCATGTCACCTGTTCTTTCCATTTTCATTCTAGCATGTTTTTATCTATATGACTGTTTTTTTAAAATCATCTGAAAACATATTTCACAAGACTTTTATCTATTGTAAAATAAAACATGAGCCTTTTGGCAGCAAGATTTGAATCTGAAGCAGAGGAGAAGATCATGAAAGCCGTATTTTTTGATTTAGACGATACACTACTTTGGGACGAGAAAAGCGTCAGAACAACATTTGCAGAAACTTGTTTACAGGCAGAGAAAAAATATGGCCTTGACCCGCAGGCATTCGAGGCAGCTGTTCGTGAAGCGGCGAGAGAATTGTACATGTCATATGAGACGTATCCATATACAGTGATGATCGGCATAAACCCGTTTGAAGGACTGTGGTCCAATTTCTCAGAACCGATCAGTGAAGGATTTCAGAAGCTGAACAAAATTGTGCCGGAGTACAGAAGAGACGCATGGACCAACGGACTGAAAACGCTTGGCATCGATGATCCGGCATATGGCGAATACTTGGGAGAGTTTTTTGCGGCAGAACGCAGAAAACGCCCGTTTGTATATGATGAAACATTTGCTGTGCTCGATCAATTAAAAGGCAAGTATGAATTACTGCTTTTGACAAACGGCGATCCGAGTCTGCAAAAGGAGAAGCTCGCCGGCGTGCCTGAGCTCGCCCCTTATTTCAATGAAATCGTCATCTCCGGCGCTTTCGGAAAAGGGAAACCCGATGTTTCCATTTTTGAACACTGCCTTAAGCTGATGAATATTGATAAAGACGATGCGATCATGGTCGGCGATAATTTGAATACAGATATTTTAGGCGCTTCAAGAGCCGGAATCAAAACCGTTTGGATCAACCGGACGGATAAGAAAAACGAAACCGATGTGACGCCTGATTACATCATCAGCAGCCTCCATGATTTGTTTCCTTTGTTAGAGAAATAAAAAAAGCATGATCTCTTCAATGAGATCATGCTTTTTATGTTATTTTTTCGCTTCGGCTACTGCCTTTTTCACAAACTCATCAAGTGAGATGGTTTCAGAGTTCTGCTCTCCGTACTTACGGACGTTTACCGCTCCGTTTTCTGCTTCTTGGTCACCGACCACAAGCATGTACGGGATTTTTTGCATTTGCGCTTCACGGATTTTGTAGCCGATTTTTTCATCGCGGCTGTCGACTTCAACACGCAATCCTTCACGCTGCAGGCGTTCCTGCACTTTTTTCGCATAGTCTAAATGCACAGCCGGAGAAACCGGGATGACTTGGAATTGAACCGGTGCAAGCCATGTTGGCAGCGCGCCTTTATGTTCTTCGATTAAGAAGGCAACAAAGCGTTCCATTGTTGATACGACACCTCTGTGAATGACAACCGGACGGTGCTGTTTGCCGTCTTCGCCGATATAAGTCAGATCGAAACGTTCAGGCAATAAGAAGTCAAGCTGAACTGTAGACAAGGTTTCTTCTTTGCCGATCGCTGTTTTCACCTGAACATCAAGTTTAGGGCCGTAGAATGCCGCTTCACCTTCTGCTTCGTAGTAGTCATGGCCGATTTCGTCCATTGCCGCTTTCAGCATGGATTGCGCTTTGTTCCACATTTCATCGTCATCAAAATATTTCTCTGTGTCTTCAGGATCACGGTAAGACAGGCGGAATGTGTAATCACTTAAACCGAAGTCTTCATATACGTCCTGAATTAAACGAACCGTACGGATAAACTCATCCTTAATTTGATCCGGACGCACAAAGATGTGCGCATCGTTTAATGTCATGCCGCGCACGCGCTGCAGGCCTGACAGCGCACCTGACATTTCATAGCGGTGCATCGTTCCCAGCTCTGCAATACGAATTGGAAGCTCGCGGTAGCTGTGAATGTCTTGTTTGTAAATCATCATATGGTGCGGGCAGTTCATCGGACGCAAAACAAGAGTTTCATTGTCCATTTCCATCGGAGGGAACATGCCTTCTTGATAATGCTCCCAGTGTCCTGATGTTTCATACAGCTCTTTGCTGCCAAGCACTGGTGTATACACGTGCTCATAGCCAAGGCTGATTTCTTTATCGACAATGTAGCGCTCGATGACGCGGCGAATTGTCGCGCCTTTTGGCAGCCAAAGCGGCAGGCCTTGTCCGACTTTTTGAGAATTCGCAAACAGCTTTAATTCTTTGCCGAGCTTTCTATGGTCACGCTCTTTCGCTTCTTCAAGCATGCGCAGATGCTCTTCAAGATCAGCTTTTTTGAAGAAAGCTGTGCCGTATACGCGCTGAAGCATTTGGTTTTTGCTGTCACCGCGCCAGTATGCACCTGCAAGGCTTAACAGCTTAAACTCTTTGATTTTTCCTGTTGAAGGAACATGCACACCACGGCACAGGTCAAAGAATTCGCCTTGCTCATAAATCGAAACGGTTTCTCCTTCAGGTATCGCATCCAATAGCTCCAGCTTCAAGTCGTCGCCGATTTCAGCAAAACGGGCTTTCGCTTCTTCACGGCTGACTTCTTTCCGGACGATCGGAAGGTTCGCATTGACGATTTTTTTCATTTCTTTCTCGATCTTCGGCAGATCCTCCGGCGTAATCGCTTCTTCCATTTCTACATCGTAGTAAAAACCGTTTTCGATAACCGGACCGACACCGAATTTGACATCTTTGTAGATGCGTTTAATCGCTTGAGCCAGCAAGTGAGCCGTACTGTGGCGCATAATCTGAAGACCTTCTTCGGAGCCTTCTGTAATGATTTCCACTGTGCCGTCTTCATTGATCGGCGTTTTCAGATCGATTTCTTTTCCGTTCAGTTTTCCGGCTAATGATTTCTTCTTTAATCCCGGACTGATGGATGCCGCGATATCTTCTGTTGTTGTTCCTTTCGCAAACTCCTTGACTGCTCCATCAGGGAATGTGATTTTCACCATATCTGACATCTATGTCACTCCTTTTTTTGCATATAAAAACCCCGCCCCCTATGAAAGGGACGAGGTTGAATAAACGGAATCGTGGTTCCACCCTTTTTTCCGCAAAGCCAATACTCCGGCATCTGCGGCTCTAAGCTCTGTAACGGGAGTTCCCGTCAGCCATTACTGCTCCTTATCAAAGGGGTTCACAGCTGAAGTTCAAAGGCGGTAAAGCGAATGGTCCTTAGCTAGGAAGCTTGCAGCCGTGGCTTCCCTCTCTTTGAGCCGGTATCATTCCTTCGTGTCCTTATCAATACGTGTGTCTTTCTTAATCTCCTATGTATTATAAATTGTTCAATCTAAAAAATCAACACGCTCGCATTTCCTTTTTTCAAACCGACAGCCTTACATATGGAGGCTGCCGGCCTTTATCCTTCCGAGTGCTTTACCTGTATTTCCGCGTCTGAAAAAGCGTGCAGCGGAAACAGTTCCATTCGCTCTTGAAATACGTTTTGAATGGTTCTTGCCATCATATGCTCCGGCTGGTCGGTATAAAGCACCACTTCATCAGGCGCGATGGAAATGAGCGGCGCCAGCAAATGAGAATCAATGTACATAGGATGATCCCGGAGAAACCGCCTGTCTATGTATTTCATCTTTTCCCGTTCCGGCACATAGCGCAGCTCCCATAACGTAAATGAACCATCATGGACAATATGAACCTTTTTGATTCGCGGCTGTTTGGCTGTTACATAGTCTCTGAGCGTTTGGATAAAGTTTTGATATTCCTGTTCCATCTTATATTCATCTACCGCCGCTTCCGTAATGTCTCTCAGCTGCTTGTAGTATTGTCCAAGCCGGAAGGTCTGAAAGGAGCGAATGGAAAAAACCCCTTCCTCTAAACAGATCGTTTTGAGTTCATCCAAAATAGATTGTTTCCGTGAAAGCTTCAGCGGCTCAAACGGAAGATCTTCCGCTTCTCCTTCAATAATACTATGTGCGAGCTGAAGGATTTGCTGCTGTTCATCATGATCGGTGAAGCAGTATGTTCTCTCAATCAACGACAGCATATACTCGTCTTCTTTGCATTCTAAAAAAAATTTGACCAGAATCGGCTCCATAAAACGCTGAATAGAGAGAGCCGGCTTCGCTTTTTCAATCCCGATTTTTCGTATGCCTTCACAGACAATGATATTGTCCCGATCGTCCGAATGCTGAATCAGATGTAAAAAAGCGGCTGCATCATGGTCGTCTTCAAAGATTATTTCAAGCATGTTTGTCCCCCCTTACGGCATCTGTTACAAGTATATGGGGGATGTTTTTAAAATAGACGTAAAGGTCATTGGCAAATCTAATTTGATTCCTGGAACAAGTTTCGCATTTTCTTTCTGAAGATAATCGGCAGCGAGATAAACACGATATACAAAGCGAGGACCAAAAAGAAAGCGGGCAGATTGCCAGCCAAAAAGCTCGCACCCAGAACATTAAGCGCAATGGTTCCAGGGATGATTCCCGCTGCCGTCGCCGCAAAATACGGCAGCGCTTTGACATTGGAAAGGCCTGCCGCATAGCTGACGAAATCAAAATTGATCGGCAGGATTCTTAAAAGAAAGATATAAAAAAATCCGTTATCCTCCATCTGCTTCTGAATGGCTTCCAGCTTTTCATAATGGCCGTTCTTTTTCGCCGCAAACAAACCTGCCGCAAAAAATGATACAGCAGAAGCGCACATCGAACCGAATAACGTGTAAAGTGTGCCGAAAAGCGGGCCAAACGCAAGTCCGCCCGCTATAGAAATAACAGACACCGGAAATAACACAAGAGGCCTGACAATGGATATCCCGATAAATATCAGCGGTGCAAAGACCCCAAATGACAAGACCCACACCCTGACCTCTTTCGGCGATACATTCAAATACCTTTTATTTCCCCAAAAGAGTAAACCTGCAACGGCCAGCACTGCCAGCCATTTAAGAGCGGTTTTTCGTTTCATACCCTCAGTTCCTTCCCCTTTGAACCGCAGCGATTACGAATGGCGGCGGTTTTCTCCGTCAAGGCGGATCGGAGCAGCCAAATATAATATCCGCTCCATTAATCTTGCCGCTTTTACTTCTTCCTTTTCTCCCCTTTGCGAATACGTAAAATGATGCTTCAGCTCGTCGGGTGAGAAATTAGAAGAAAAGAACGTCGGCAGCTGCTGGGACATTCTGTGCTGAAGCACCGTCCCGATGACTTCATCCCTTACCCAGCTCGTCATTGATTCCGCTCCGATGTCATCAAGCATCAATACAGGTGTTGTTTTGACCATATTGAGCTTCTCTTCCAATGAATGGTCTTGCAGGGAGTTCTTGAGCTCTCTCACAAATTCGGGCACATAGACGATCATGGAGGAATACTCTTTTTCCGCCAGCTCATTGGCAATCGCAGCGAGCATAAACGTTTTTCCTACCCCGAACTTCCCGTATAAATAAAGACCTTTCCCTTTTCCCGTCTCATTATAGCTTTTCAGAAAATCTGTAACATGCTGGAACATCGCGAGCCTGCTCGGGTCACTGATATCAACCTGCTGGAATGTCGCTCCGAGAAGGTCCTTTTGGATATACATGCTTTTCATAAGAGATTTTTGTTTTTTCTGCTGGTCGAGCTTCCGTTTGACCGGACATTCATAATACTCAATATCAATAGCGCGGCCATTGACAACAAGCTTAGGATGATAGCCCTCGAGCAGATTGTTGCAATTTTCATCTTCCGAACAATAGGAGCAATTCTTGCTTTGCCCGATATATTCATAAAGCTTATTTAAGCTCTTTTCGATCATTTTTTGGTCAATGATTTCTTCGTTTTCCTTCAAAAACACCTGAACATCTTGATCATTCATGACTTTTTCTTTCATTTGTTCAAGACGTTTTTGGAAATCCGGTCTGCCGGTTACGCCCTGCAGGGAACGGCCGATTGGTTCCATTTATTCCTTCACCCCGCATCTCTGTCTTTAATAGGCAGAGTATTTTTTCAGTTTTTGCATCTCTTCCATCATCTTTTTCTTCTGTTCTTCCAAATCCTGCGGCTGCAGCTTCTGCTGTCCGGATTCTGAATCGGACGCTTTCTCCTTTTCTTTCATCCAGTCAGGAAGCTTTTCTTCCCGAATCACTTTTTGGTTTCGTTTCGAAGGCTGATTTGCTTTTCCTTCCGCCCATTCAAGGTATTGGCGGTTTTCTTCTATCGCGAGCTTCATCGCTTCTCTGACCGTTTTTACCTTTTTGCGCGCCCAATGTGAAGCAATTTTTTGGATATAGTTTTTCGACAGCTTCATGTCGGTTTTCAGCATGACGTAATAAATTAACACATTTGTCACGCCTGGCTCGAGCTTCTGTTCAAACATAATTTCTTCTATGATTTTCAAATCAGCTTTTGATGGCTCTGTTCCGTCGGCAATGTCCTGCAAAAGCTTCTTCGGAGAAATCGCCTCCAGCAATGCAATCAGCTTTCCGTCCAGCGAATCCTCTTCCGCCGGTTTTTCGCCTTCACGCAGGTGCACCGGCTGTGTTTTTTCCACTAAGTCAGGCAGCTGTCCGTTTCGTTCGATTTGATACCAGTCGCTTGCCGCTTTTCTTAAAGCCTCCGTCGTAATGACGTCACGCTCATCAATTGCGCTCATCACGACACTTTGCATCTGCAAGGGATCTATTCCATACAAATAAGAAAGCTTTTTGATCGTGTCGCGCACCTGCTGGGTCATCGCTTTTCTCGGAATCATCGTCTCAGAAAGTCCCGCTAAAAACAAATCAAAATCAAACACTTCCTCCGTTATGGTGTAAGAAGGAGCTTGTCCGACAGAAGTGTATTCTGTGCCTTGCGCAAGCCTCACCGTTTCTGCCATATCAGATGTGAGATTCCATTCACTCGGCTGCAGCGATTCAAACGCATGATTAAACGGCCGCGTAATGTCCTTCGCATCTTCGGAAATGGCCGGGTGCGTGAAAAATTGTTTTAATTGCTGATATTTTGTTTTTCCGACCCTATTGTACAGGAAAACATTCAGCATTCCGTCTTCAAAAAATTCATTTGGCCTGAGCGGCGGAAGGAGTTCATATATAAAGAGGCGCTCCTGCCGCTCGGATTCTTTCATATATACTTTCAGCAATCCGATGCCCTCGAGCTTTCCTTGTTCCTGATGGATCGTCTTTAAGTTGGACTGTGTCATCCCCATCAGCTGCCGATGTGTGGACTCTCCGCCCCACAGACGGTTTTGTTCAAGCTCTCCCCACAATGTCATATAAAGAGAGAATGCAACAGGGCCGATTAAGGGCTGATACAGTTGTGTGATAATTTGTCTGTCTATATCCTGCAGCATCGATCTGCTTTTGACCACATACGGATCTACAGGCAGTACATCTTTCCAATAGTCAGCCATACATTCTCAAACCTTCCGAATTTGTTTCTATCTTTCATTTTACACCGTTTCTTCTATCTATCAAATGCCAATTTTGCACATGAGAAAAGAGCTAGAAGAATCCTCTTAGCTCTTTTATCGTTCTTTCTTTATTAAGTCTTTTAACTCGTCGATAAAGACGTTTATATCTTTAAACTGCCGATAGACGGACGCGAACCGCACATATGCGACCTCATCAATCTTAGCCAGCCGGTCCATGACCATTTCTCCGACGAGCTCGCTTTTTACCTCGGAGCAGCCTTGATTGCGAAGTTCTTTTTCAATATCAAAACACATGTCTTCAAGCGTTTTGAGTGAAACAGGTCTTTTTTCGCATGCTTTTATGAGGCCGCGCAGCGTTTTTTCTCTGCTGAATTCCTCACGTACTCCTTCCTTTTTCACGACGATGAGCGGGGTTTCCTCCACTTTTTCAAAGGTCGTAAACCGGTAGTGGCAGGATTCGCACTCGCGTCTTCGGCGAATCGATTTTCCGTCATCCACAGGCCGTGAATCAAGGACTCGCGTTCCGTTATGCTGGCATGAAGGACATTTCAATAAAATCAGCTCCCAACTATTTCGTTCCCTGCAATGTATGTTCGGCAGCCTCCGCCTTTTCAAAATAAATGTGACAGCCATCTGTCGGGAGAGCCGTTGTGTAAGGCTGTGGTTACAGCATCAGGTGGTTTATGAGAATCTCTTTATTATTTTACAAAAAAAATGAAAAAAGAAAAAGCTGGCCGCCCTTGTTTCTTTATAAAAATAAAAGGAGCATAAGCTAAAAAGCGCATAACGGCTTTCTAGCTTCAGCTCCCTTTGTGTTCGTGTTTACTATAGTACTTTCGCTTGCGCCTGTTTAATTTGCACAGGCCCCATTCCTCTTGGTATTTCAATGTTTTCTCTTGTATCAGCATGCAATGCCTCTGCGATGTAGTCAGCAGCGACATTAGGATCTAAGTCTCCACAAGTATAAACATCAATGCTCGCATATCCGTGCTCAGGAAAACTGTGAATTGTTAAGTGTGATTCAGAAATAATCACAACTCCGCTTACGCCTTGCGGTGCAAATTTGTGAAATGCAACCTCGCGCACCTCAGCACCTGATTTTAGAGCAGCATTTACAAACGTTTTTTCAATAAAATCCATGTCATTCAGCTTATCAAAATCGCATCCCCATAGCTCGGAGATAACGTGACGCCCCATTGTTTCCATAGTCATGGACCCCCCTTAACAAGAATTAAAAAGTGAAATTCCAACAACTGGGTCGGCCATTTACCACGGGGGAAAGTTAGTCCGGAGAGGTCCTAACCCTTTAAGTAATTCCGAAACAGTCTCAAGCAAGAAGTTCACGAAAAATAGTATACTGTGTTTAAGTCTAATTTGCAAGGTGCGTTTTTTCAGAAATAGGCTGTTAAGGGATTTTTCTTCAAAGTGCGTCCATGACCTTATTTTATACAGCAGACGGATGTTTCATTCTTGCCGCTACATGGCGAATCAAATCAACAACTCTGCACGAGTAGCCCCATTCGTTGTCATACCATGCGAGTACCTTTACTTTTTTGTCTTCCATTACCATTGTCGTAAGCCCGTCAATGACCGCTGAATGCGGGTTCGTATTGTAGTCAGTTGAAACGAGCGGCTCATCTGAATAATCAAGAATGCCGTACATCGACGTTTTGGCAGCCCGTTTAAATGCCTCGTTGACTTCTTCAGCCGTTACATCTGTCTTCAAATCGACAACGAGATCAACCAATGAGACGTTCGGAACAGGGACACGCAAGGCGAGGCCGTGAAGCTTTCCTTTCAGATGCGGCAGCACGAGCGAGAGCGCCTTTGCCGCTCCTGTTGTCGTCGGAATAATGGATTCACCGCATGCCCGCGCCCGGCGCAAGTCTTTGTGAGGGTTATCAATATTTTTCTGGTCATTCGTATACGCATGGACTGTGGTCATTAGCCCGCTCTCAATGCCAAATTCTTCATCCAGCACTTTGACAACAGGCGCAAGGCAATTAGTCGTACACGACGCATTTGAAATAATGGCATGGCGTTCAGCGTCGAATTGATCCTCGTTTACTCCCATCACAATGGTAACGTCTTCATTTTTCCCCGGGGCAGTCAGAATGACTTTTTTCGCACCTGCTTCTATATGGCCCATCGCTTTATCTTTTGAATTAAATTTCCCTGTTGCTTCAACAACAATATCAATATCAAATTCCCGCCATGGGAGCTGTTTTGGATCACGGCTGTTTAATAAAAGCACTTTCTTTCCGTTCACGATCAGGCTGTCTTCACCAGCCACAACCTCTTTGTCGTACCTGCCGTGAATTGTGTCATACTTTATTAAATGAGCCAGCGTTTCTGCGGAATAGCTGGCGTTAATAGCCACTACTTGAATTTGTTCGTCTAACATTGCTTTTCTAAAAACCATTCTTCCGATTCTTCCAAACCCGTTTATCGCTACTTTTACCTTCATGTTGGACACCCCTTATCAATTATGTCATTCTAATTTGTTGTCATCTGAAATTAGTATAACACATTAAAACAAATTCGCCAGTACATATTGATAAAAACAACGATTACAATGCTAATTTATGATCCATGATATGTTTTCTAGCACACAAAATCAGGCGTAAGAACCAAAAAGCAGCCAGCGCTCCGCACTGACTGCCCCCATGTTTATGACTCCTGTTTTAACTTATCATTGAGCACACTTTCTTCAAGAACAGAAAATGTATCCCCGTACACTCTGTTAATATGATTCGCTCCCCAATCACACAGCATATCTAAAATCCCTTCTAAGCTGCGGCCGTATTCGCTGAGCTCGTATTCCACTTTGGGAGGAACCTGATTGTACACGATCCGGTTAATGACACCGTCCGCTTCCAGCTCACGAAGCTGCTGCGTCAGCATTTTTTGCGTAATGTTGGGCATCAAGCGCTTTAATTCACTCGTGCGTTTTTTTCCGTGCGTCAGATGGCATAAAATGACGCATTTCCATTTTCCGCCGATCACTTCCAGAGTCGCTTCAACAGAAATGTTATATTTTTTCTTCTCCATTACAGTTCATTCTCCTTACAGGCACTAAAAAGTGACTATAGCACTTAAAAGTACGTACTTTTCTTTCTTGATGATATCTTTCATAATCACATTTGCCGGCTGATTTGAATCTGCTCTTTATTTATATAGCTTACTCGGCAGAATTTCAATCATACAACACATCAAAAAGGAGGACCATGATGACTTCAGCCAATAAAAAAAGCAGCATTCCTGCTCTCCTGGCTTTGGCCGTAAGCGCATTTGCCATCGGGACAACAGAGTTTATCAGCGTTGGCCTTTTGCCGCTGATATCTGATGACATGCATATTCCGGTCACAACAGCGGGATTGACCGTTTCCCTTTACGCGCTTGGCGTTACGGTCGGAGCGCCTATCTTAACTTCATTGACCTCAAGCATGTCACGCAAGACGTTATTGCTTTGGATCATGTTCATTTTTATTGCCGGGAATACAATGGCCGCTACCGCCTCAAGCATCGGGATTTTATTAGCAGCACGTGTGATATCCGCTCTTTCACACGGTGTGTTTATGTCGATCGGTTCGACGATCGCTGCAGATATTGTCCCTGAGGATAAAAGAGCCAGCGCGATTTCCATTATGTTTACGGGCCTCACTGTGGCAACTGTAACCGGAGTTCCTTTCGGCACGTTCATCGGCCAGCAATTCGGCTGGCGTTTTGCCTTTATGGTCATTGTCGCAGTCGGAGTCATTGCTTTCATTACAAATGGCATTCTTGTCCCGTCCAAATTACGAAAAGGGACGAAAACAACGATGCGGGATCAATTGAAGCTAGTGACAAACGGCCGGTTATTGCTTTTATTTGTCATTACAGCGCTTGGATACGGAGGAACATTCGTTGTATTCACGTACCTGTCTCCCCTGCTTCAGGAAGTAACAGGTTTCAAATCCGGAACTGTAGCAGTGATCCTGCTCGGATACGGAATCGCTATCGCAATCGGCAATATGATTGGCGGAAAGCTGTCAAACCGAAATCAGCTTGCAGCTTTATTCTATATGTTTATCATACAGGCAATTGTTCTGTTTGTACTCACATTTACCGCTCCATATCAAACAGCAGGACTCATCACCATTCTCTGTATGGGCTTGCTGGCCTTTATGAATGTGCCCGGCCTTCAAGTGTATGTCGTCATGCTGGCTGAGCGCTTTGTCCCGAGTGCAGTTGACGTCGCATCCGCAATAAATATCGCTGCCTTTAATGCAGGGATTGCGCTTGGCTCATATCTTGGAGGTGTGATCACCGATTCAATCGGGCTGATTCACACTGCTTGGATAGGCGGATTAATGGTAGCCGGCGCAGTTATCTTAACAGGCTGGAGCCGCATGATGGAAAAACGGGATCTGCAGGAAGCCTGATCATTTCAAAGGAGGAAATCAACATGACAACACATTTACAAGCAACATCAACACTTTATAACGGAGTAAAAATGCCTTGGTTCGGCCTTGGCGTCTTCCAAGTGAAAGAAGGATCAGAACTGGTAAACGCAGTGAAAACTGCAATTGTTCACGGATATCGCAGTATCGATACTGCCGCTATCTATGGAAATGAAGCTGGCGTCGGAGAAGGGCTTCAGCAAGGCATTGAAGAAGCAGGCATCTCAAGAGAGGATCTGTTTATTACATCAAAAGTGTGGAATGCGGATTTAGGCTACGAGGAAACACTCGCCGCATTTGAAACAAGCCTGTCAAAACTCGGTTTGGACTATTTAGATCTATATCTTATCCACTGGCCTGTAGAAGGAAAATATAAAGAAGCCTGGAGAGCGCTTGAAACGCTGTATAAAGAAGGCCGCGTCAAAGCGATCGGCGTGAGCAACTTCCAAATCCATCATCTTGAAAACCTGATGGCTGCGGCTGAAATGAAGCCTATGATCAACCAAGTGGAATTTCACCCTCGCCTTACACAAAAAGAGCTGAGAGCATACTGCAAAAAACAAGGCATCCAGATGGAAGCTTGGTCACCTTTAATGCAAGGTCAGCTGCTGGATCACCCTGTACTGGCTGAAATCGCTCAAACCTATAACAAATCCGCAGCACAGATTATTTTACGCTGGGATCTGCAGCATGGCGTGATCACGATTCCTAAATCAACGAAGGAACACCGCATTAAAGAAAATGCCAGTGTATTTGACTTTGAGTTAACACAGGATGACATGAATCGAATCGATGCGCTAAATGAAAACCTGCGCGTCGGTCCTGATCCGGACAACTTTGATTTTTAATGACAAAAACACCGTTCATATTGAACGGTGTTTTGTATTATGCCCAGCGGCTGATGATTTCATCAAGCTGCTGCTTGGTCTCTTCAAGCGTGCCGCTATTGTCGATGACCTGATCTGCTTTTTCTGTTTTTTCCTTCAAAGGCATTTGAGCGCGGATACGACTGACTGCTTCTTCTTCCGTCAGCTGGTTGCGCTTCATCAGACGTTCCAGCTGAAGCTCCTTTGTCACACTGACCACAATAATTTGATCAACCAAAGATTCCAATTTACTTTCGAATAATAGCGGGATATCCAATACAACAAGCGCCTCCTGATTTGCAATCGCTTCATCACGGCGCTTAAGCATTTCCTGCCTGACTGCGGGATGTACAATTGCATTTAAAGCAAGACGCTTTTGTTCATTTGTAAATACCAGTGCCCCAAGCTTTTTTCGATCTATATCACCGTTTGGAAGCAGAATGTCTTCACCGAATTCGTCAATGATTTGCCGGTAGGCCGGCATCCCTTTTTCTACCGCTTGTTTGGCTATTGTATCTGCATCTATAACTGTTATTCCTTTTTCAATCAGCATATTGGCGACAGTGCTTTTGCCGCTTGCTATTCCTCCCGTTAAACCAATGACAAAGGTCAAGAGATCCACTCCTTTTTACAATTTCCAGAGACCAATCGTGATCAGCAGAAGCCCTGGCAAAAACGCCATTTTATCAATCCATTTCCACTTAGACAGAAAATGGCCGGCATTGATTCCGATTGATACAAATAATGAACTCATGACGGCCACGGCAATGCTCATCACAATCGGTGAAAAACCGAGAATGGCTGCGCCTATCCCTGCTCCGAAGGCGTCAATTGATAAGGCAAATCCCAATAAGACCGCCTCAATCCCGTTGATCACACCCGATTTGTCGATATCCGCACTCATGGGTTTTCTCAAAATATGAATCACAATCCCTAATGACCGGACCTCCAAATTAAGCAGCGTTTTTTCATGTAATAAGTATTCTTTGTCTTTTGTCGGTTTAAAAAACTGATACAGAACCCACGCTCCGATTCCGACCAATATCAAACCGCCAAGCTTCTCTGTCACATATACAGGAAAAAATTTTGTGAGAAAGCTTCCGATCAGCATGGAGATAAACATGACAGCACCGGAACAGCAGGCGATAACTAAAATCGCTTTAAACGGTATTTTCATTTTTCTCAATCCGTACGTAAATCCGACTGAAAAACTGTCCAAGCTGACAGCCAACGCCAGCAGCAGTATAGAAACCATTTGCATATCCGTTTCTTCCTTTCTGTTGGTGCTCTTGTATCAGATGTGAAATGCCCGGGTTCTTCACCATCATATATATGGAAAAGTGAAAAATCCGTGTTTCGAAAATGGCATTCTCTATTACAGAGTTACTGATATATGCACCGACAGCTTGGACGATGAAGCTTTATCTGCTTTTTTTCTGGCATTTGGCGCAAAAATGCGTGCCCCTGCCTCCGACGACGATTTTTGAGATCATTGTTCCGCAATTTTTGCACGGCTCGTCTTTTTTTCCATATACAAAATGCTGCAGCTGGAACATCCCGATTTCCCCTTGGGAGTTGATATATGAGCGGACAGTGCTGCCGCCCGCGTCAATTGCTTCCTGCAGGGTGTTTTTGATTTCAGCGTGAAGTGTTTTGATTGTCTTGTCTGATAATTGATTTGCTTTTGTTTCAGGATGGACACCCGCTCTGAAAAGAGCCTCGTCCACATAAATGTTCCCGAGTCCGACAACTGTTTTTTGATCCAGCAGGGCGGTTTTGACGGCACGGTTTGTTTTGGCAAGCCGTTCTTTTAAATACGCACTCGTAAATTCTTCTGCGTCCGGCTCAGGCCCTAATTGAGAAAGAGGGAGCTCGCCCGCTTCCTCTCCCGGTTTAAATAAGTGCATGGTGCCGAACTTCCGAACATCTCTGTAACGAAGCTGGGTTCCATCTGTCATCGTGAATATGACATGCACGTGTTTATCGTCTGGCTCCTCCGCTTGATGAAGCCCGTATTTCCCTTCCATTCGCAGGTGGGAAACCAAGACATAATGATCTAAATGAAACAGTAAAAACTTTCCCCGTCTTCCGACAGACTGTATCGTTTCTCCTGCTAGTTTTCGCGCAAATTCCTCCGGTTCGGCAGGCCGTTTGATGATATTCGGCCATCTGATCTCTACCGATTTGATTGTTTTTCCCTTTACAAGCCCGGTCAGCGTGCGCCGGACCGTTTCAACCTCTGGTAATTCCGGCACATCCATCACTTCCTATCTCTGTTTATTTCGCATCGTACCAAGACGGACCAGATGCATAGTCCACCTTTAACGGCACATCTAATGCAAGCGCATGCTCCATCACTTCAGGAACAAGCTTTTCAAGAATTTCAATTTCTTCCTGCGGCGCTTCAAAAATCAATTCATCATGAACTTGAAGCAGCAGCCTTGCCTTCAGCTGTTTTTCTTTCAGCTTGGCAGCCATATCAATCATGGCTTTTTTGATAATATCAGCGGCGCTTCCTTGAATCGGCGTATTCATTGCCGTCCGCTCCGCAAAACTGCGGATATTAAAGTTTCGGCTCGTCAGCTCGGGGATGTAGCGGCGGCGATGCATAAGCGTTGTCACGTATCCTTTTTGCTTCGCGTCCTGAACTGAATCTTCCATATATGCTTTTACGCCCTGGAAGCTTTCCAAGTAGCGGTCGATAAACGCTCCCGCTTCCTTTCGGGTTATGCCGAGGTTCTGTGACAGCCCGTAATCACTGATGCCGTATACGATGCCGAAGTTGACCGCTTTCGCCTGCCGTCTCATCGCAGATGTCACTTCATCCTCAGCGACATGGAACACATCCATCGCCGTTTTCGTATGAATATCCATATCATTCGTAAAAGCTTCGATAAGATTTTCATCCTTTGAAATATGGGCAAGCACCCGCAGCTCGATTTGTGAGTAATCGGCTGCAAAAATGAGCCAGTCTTTTTCAGACGGAACAAAAGCTTGGCGGATCTTGCGCCCTTCTTCAAGTCTGATCGGAATGTTTTGCAGATTCGGATCAGTGGAGCTGAGGCGGCCTGTTTGCGTTAAGGCCTGATTAAAGCGCGTGTGCACCTTGTGCGTATCTTTTCTTGTCACCTTTAAAAGCCCTTCGATGTAGGTTGATTGCAGCTTGCCGATTTGTCTGTACTGCAGAATATAGTCGACAATATCATGCTTGTCAGCCAGCTTTTCCAGCACATCGGCAGACGTTGAATAGCCCGTTTTCGTTTTCTTTACGACAGGAAGGCCGATTTTTTCAAACAGGATGACGCCGAGCTGCTTTGGAGAATTGATATTAAACGGCTCTCCCGCAATCTCATGAATTTTTTCTTCATATTCCTTCAGCTTCGCGCCCAGTTCTTCACCCATCCGTTTTAAACGGTCAACATCGACCTTGACACCAGTTGATTCCATTTCACCGAGAATAAGCGCCAGCGGCATTTCGAGCTCTTCAAACAGTTCAAGCTGATCGTTGTTATCCAGCTCTTGAACAAGCTTTTCCCGCAGGCTTTGAATCGCTAACGCTTTTCGGACAAGGTGCTCAGACAGTACATCTTCTGACGGAACCGCCCGTTTTGCTCCTTTGCCGTAGACTGATTCGTCGCTTGATACGATGTGCAGGCCGTAATCTTTGGCCACACTTGCAACGTCATCATATGAATTGCCCGGATTGATAATATATGCCGCAAGAAGCGTATCAAACTCGGCTCCTTTCAGCTCAATGCCCTGCCAGCGCAAAGCAACAACAGCCCGCTTGCTGTCGAAAACCCATTTCTTCTGGTCGTCATTTTCCACCCATTCTTTAAACACCTCAGACTCCACAGCAATGTCTTTCGGAATAAAATAAGATCCCGTTTCATTGACTATCGAAAATCCGAGAATCGGCTCTTCATGATAATTGTCGCCAACCTGTTCAACGACAAAGGCCGATGGAGAAGCCAATATGCCGCTTGTTACGTCTGTGACTGTTTCGATATTAATTTCTTCTAATGCCTGATCCTGCTCCGCTTCTTCACTGTCTTCTCCAAGACGTTCAAGAAGCGTGTTGAATCCTAGATCTTTAAAGATGGCAATGACCTGCTCACGATTAAAGCCTTGATATTCCAGAGCGGAAACAGACACATCAATCGGCGCGTCCGTCATTATTGTCGCAAGCTCCTTGCTCATCAATGCCTGATCCTTAAATTCCTCAAGCTTTTCCTTCAATTTCTTTCCGCTTACCTCGTCAATGGACTCCAGCAGCTTTTCAACAGAATCGAACTGTTTTAAGAGCTTAATCGCTGTCTTCTCACCTACGCCGGGTACACCCGGAATATTATCTGAGGCATCGCCCATCAAGCCTTTCATGTCGATGATTTGCTCAGGGGTAAGCCCGTATTTCTCCTTGACGTGCTCCGGTGTGTAAAATTCAACATCGGTAATTCCCTTTCTCGTGATGGCAACTGTCGTTTTGTCCGTTGCCAGCTGAGTTAAATCCTTATCTCCTGAGAAAACCTTTACTTCAAATCCGTCTTTTTCAGCCGATTTGGCTAATGTGCCGATAATATCGTCCGCTTCGTATTGTTCCAGTTCGTAGCGGCTGACCTGGTAGGCATCCAGCAGCTCGCGGATAAATGGCATTTGCTCTGAGAGCTCAGGCGGGGTTTTCTGTCTGCCGCCTTTATATTCTTTAAATGTGCCGTGACGAAATGTTGTTTTCCCGGCATCAAAGGCAACCAGCATGTGCGTCGGTTTTTCATCCTCAAGCATCTTCATCAAAATCATCGCAAAGCCGTATACGGCATTCGTATGAACACCTTTATCATTGCTTAACAGCGGCAATGCAAAAAACGCCCGGTAAGCCAGACTGTTTCCGTCTACAAGCACTAATTTTTTTCGTTCCGTCATTCAATATCCTCCTAAGAAGCCTCAAGCTTCTATTCATCTCTTACATAGTCTTTAGCTCCTCTTATTTTAACAAAGTTCAATTTGAAAGGAAAATACGTGAACGAAAAGAGAAGACGCAAAAAGGACGGGAACACAAAATGGTTCCCGCCGTCAAAATTGGCTCCTTGGATGAAGGGGTTCTACTACATCCTACCAGCTTAGGTTTAATCGTGCATAAAGATATTGTTAAACCTTTGTAAACATTAGGCGGATTTTTCAGCGGCCCGTTTCAGCGTCACGATAAAGACCGTTCCCCACCCCGGCTCGCTTGTGACATCGATTTTTCCTTCATGAGCCTCTATTAAATGTTTTACGATCGCAAGGCCCAATCCGGTTCCGCCCGAATTCCTGCTTCTGTCTTTATCTACACGGTAAAAACGTTCAAAGATGCGCGGTATTTCTTCTTTCTGAATGCCGATTCCGGAATCGGCAACTTCAATCTGAATGTCTTTTTCCCCGGGCTTTACATTGATGGCTACAGATCCTCTCTCAGGCGTATAAGTTAACGCATTGTTTACGAGATTAAGAAACACCTGTTTCAGCCTGTGCGGGTCACCTGATACATAGAGCGGGTCTTTCGGGACATTCAGTTGTAAGGAGATGCCTTTCTCATCCGCCTTATGCTTAAGCAGTGTTTCAATCTCACCAAGCATTTTGGCCGGCTCGAAGGTTTCAATGCTGAGCGTGAAATTTTGCTGCTCGATTTTTGAGAGATCCAGAAGGTCCTGAACCAAAGACTGAAGCCTTTCGCTTTCCTTCAAAATAATAGAGAGAAACTCAGAAAGCGCCTCTTTGTCCTCCATTGCCCCGTCCAATAATGTCTCCGTAAACCCTTTAATAGACGTAATCGGCGTTTTCAGCTCATGAGAAACATTAGCCACAAAATCCTTTCTCATCTGCTCTAACTTCTTCGTCTCCGTCATGTCATGGAAAACGAGCACAATTCCTTTCCATTCATCGTCCGGTCCCATAATCGGCACGCCGTCCACTTCAAAATATCGCCGTTCAATTTTGATCGGAAGCCTTAACAGCTTGCATTTTTTCGTCTCCGTCATAAAAATGTCTTCGACAAGCTGGATCACTTCTTCATGTTCAAATGCATCATGATAAAGACGGCGAAGCATCTGATTCGGATTGATATGAAACTGCTTAGCGTAAGACCTGTTTACGAGATTGATAAAGCCTCTTCCGTCGATCATAATCAGCCCGGAGCCGATATTTTCAATGACTGTCAGCAGCCGGTCGCGCTGCATTTCCTGCGTTCTCGTCATTTCCATCAGATCAACGGCCAAGCTGTTCATCGCACGGCCGAGCTTATCAGAGCGCCTGATATAGCCGCCGTACGTCCGGGCATCATAGTTGCCCTTGGACAGTTCTGTCGCTACGTTTGTTGCTGCTTCAATTGACCTTTTATAACGTGAGGTCATACTGGAATAAAAATAAATAATGACAATAAAAGCGGTACAAAGACTGGCCGTCAGCATCCCCCACATTTCGCCTTTCATGCCGTCGCTTTTTTCAGAAGCCGATAGCAGCACATATCCTGTTTTTTCACCTTTGCTTCTAAGCGGGAGTCCGTAATAAAGCTTATCATTCCCTGTTGAAAGGACACCCTCATGGCCGGAAACAAGAGCCCGCACCTTGTGAGAATCTGCGGCTCTTCCGTTTGACCCGTACAGCACCTTGCCGTCCGAATCGATAACGGATGCGCTCACATCAAGCGCACCGCCTGCATCTTTAATGATTTTCTCATTTGCAGGATCATCCAGATTGCCGGCATCAAGAAGCGCAGCCATGTATTTGGCTTCTTTTTTTATGTGTTCCTCTGCTTTTTTTTGCTCAGATGTTTCAAAGAGCTGCTGCAAAAACAGCCCGAGAACACTGAATACCAGAATCATACAGACAACGAGTACAGAAAAAAGGCGCACACGGTATTTACTCATTCATTTTTGGCTCCTCCAGTTTATACCCCAATCCCCTAATCGTTTTAATATAGATCGGTTTTTTCGTATTGTTTTCAATTTTGTCGCGGAGATGGCTGATATGCACATCAACGATTCTCGTATCTCCGGCAAAATCATAATTCCAGACAGCGCTCAGCAGCAGATCTCTCGTCAGCACTCTGCCTTTATGTCTGCCCAAATAGAGCAGCAGTTCGAATTCTTTCGGTGTCAGTTCAAGCTGATCTTCTTTAAAGTACGCTTCATAATGATCAGGCAGGATTTTCAGATCGCCAATCACGATCTGGCCTTCTATTTCATCGTTCTTCATTTCACTAGAGGGCGCAGCCATTTCCGAACGCCTTAAAATCGCTTTGACTCTTGCATTTACTTCCCTTGGACTAAACGGCTTGGTCATATAATCATCAGCACCGAGCTCAAGCCCTAATACTTTGTCGAATTCTTCATCCTTGGCTGTCAGCATTAAAATCGGAAACATCAGTTTTTGCTGCCTCAGCTGCTTGCATACTTCGATTCCGTCCAGTTTTGGAAGCATCACATCAAGCACAATCAAATCAGGCTTCTCTGTTTCCGCTTTTTTGAGTGCTTCTTCCCCATCCGAGGCGGTAATGACATGATAGCCTGACCGTTCCAAATTGTACTGTAAAAGAGTAACAATAGATTCTTCATCATCCACAACTAAAATTTTCTTGTTCATGCTGTGCCTCCAGTATCAAATTCCCCGACATCCTATTTGTCTATTTTATGTCATCTTAACATGTTTCATGATTTTATTTTAACGAAAGCAGGACATTCCGACAATTCGCCTTTTACACCATTTTTAAAAGAAATAAAGAAACTAATGATAACGCTTTCATTTATAGCAAAAAGAGAAAGGCTTTATCAAGCAAGCCTTTCTCTCTTTTTATTAAGATAATACTTTCATGACATTTTTGACAGATTCAACTGATTTATTCAGCTGTGCTCTTTCATAGTCTGTCAGTTCCAGTTCAATAATTTGCTCAAGACCGTTGCCGCCTACTATTGTAGGAACACCAAGGTAGATGCCTTCATAGCCGTATTCCCCTTCAAGATAAGCAATTGTAGGGAGGACGCGGCGCTGATCTTTCAAGATCGCTTCGACCATTTCTGTCAGTGAAGCCGCAGGCGCATAATACGCGCTTCCGTTCCCAAGAAGATTCACGATTTCGCCGCCGCCTTTTCTCGTGCGCTCCACAATGGCGTCAATCCGCTCTTTCGGAATGAGGGTTTCAAGCGGGATACCGCCAGCATAAGAATAACGCACAAGCGGCACCATATCATCACCGTGTCCGCCAAGAACGAAACCAGTCACGTCTTTCACTGACAAGTTTAATTCCTCTGCGACGAATGTTCTGAATCTTGCCGTATCAAGCACACCGGACTGGCCGATTACGCGCTCTTTAGGAAAGCCTGATTCTTTGTACACCGCATAAGTCATCGCATCAACAGGATTTGTCAGCACCACAATGATAGAGTCAGGAGAATATTTCACGATTTCTCGTGTAACGCTCCTCATAATTTTTTCGTTAGTAGAGACCAGATCATCTCTGCTCATGCCAGGTTTTCTTGCAATACCGGCTGTGATCACAACAATATCAGAACCCGCTGTATCCTCATAATTGGATGTTCCCGTAATTTTCGCGTCAAAGCCTTGAACAGGGCTTGCTTCAAACATATCGAGCGCTTTTCCCTTTGTCGGGTTCTCCAGCTGCGGAATATCAACGAGAACCACGTCTGCCAGCTCTTTTTGAGCGATTAAAAATGCAGTTGTCGCGCCAGTAAAACCTGCTCCGATAACAGAAACTTTTTTACGAGTATTTCCCATGTCTCTCTTCCCCTTTATGGCTAATTTTAGGCTGTTTCCTTGCTTAGTCCATGTTTTTAATCAGTTCTTCTCCGAACTCTGAACATTTCACTTCAGTCGCGCCATCCATTAATCTGGCAAAATCGTAAGTTACGACTTTGGAAGCGATTGTTTTTTCCATAGATTTGATAACCAAATCAGCCGCTTCGTTCCATCCTAAATGCTCGAGAAGCAGAACGCCTGAAAGAATAACTGAAGATGGGTTTACCTTATCAAGGCCTGCATATTTAGGAGCAGTTCCATGTGTCGCCTCGAAAATCGCATGTCCTGTTTCGTAGTTGATGTTCGCTCCAGGAGCAATACCGATTCCGCCGACTTGCGCAGCAAGCGCATCAGAGATGTAATCTCCGTTCAGGTTCATTGTCGCAACGACATCAAACTCGTTCGGACGCGTTAAGATCTGCTGAAGGAAGATGTCAGCAATGCTGTCTTTAATAATAATCTTGCCTGCTGCTTCCGCTTCGCTTTGCGCTTTGTTGGCAGCGTCTTTTCCTTGTTCTTCAGCAATACGGTCATATTGAGCCCATGTGAAGACTTTATCGCCGTATTCTCTTTCAGCCAGTTCATAGCCCCAGTTTTTGAAGGCGCCTTCTGTGAACTTCATGATGTTTCCTTTATGAACAAGCGTTACAGATTTGCGGCCATGCTCGATTGCATAATCAATGGCAGCTCTGACCAAACGGCTTGTTCCTTCTTCAGAAACAGGCTTAATGCCGATACCTGATGTCTCAGGAAAACGGATTTTGTTGACGTTTAACTCATTTTGCAGGAAGCTGATAAGCTTTTGCACTTCTTCAGAGCCTTTTGCGTACTCGATACCTGCGTAAATATCTTCTGTATTTTCACGGAAGATGACCATATCAGTATCTTCAGGGCGTTTTACCGGTGACGGCACACCAGTAAAGTATCTTACAGGTCTTAAGCAGACGAATAAGTCAAGCTCTTGTCTGAGCGCTACGTTCAAAGATCGGATACCGCCGCCGACAGGTGTCGTTAACGGCCCTTTAATCGCGATGAAATATTCGCGGATCACATCTAATGTTTCAGCAGGAAGCCACTCACCTGTTTTATTATAAGCCTTTTCTCCGGCATAAACTTCTTTCCACGTAATTTCCTTTTCGCCTTTGTATGCCTTTTCTACTGCTGCTTCCAAAACCTTCGAAGCCGCGTTCCAAATATCAGGACCGGTTCCGTCTCCTTCAATAAACGGGATAATCGGGTTGTTTGGTACGTTTAATACTCCGTTAGAAACTGTAATTTTTTCACCTTGTGCCACAATAAAAACCTCCCAGTATGTAATTCATATTTAGAAAACATTTTATTTTTCTGATATAGAAAACAAAATGATTTTTCTTAACATTCAATTTAAAGTGTAAACCATTTTTGATGTTCTGAACAAGAGGCTAACCTCATTGACGCAAGCCAGCCTCTAATGGTTCTTTAGGCTCTTTCTTCAATCGGAACAAATGCTTGTTTATCAGGACCTGTATAATCTGCGCGCGGGCGGATCAGACGATTGTTGTCATACTGCTCAAGGATATGAGCGAGCCAGCCGGACATCCTGCTTACAGCGAAAATCGGTGTAAACAAATCATGGTCAATCCCGAGGCTGTGATAAACAGAAGCCGAATAGAAATCAACGTTAGGCGGAAGCTTTTTCTCTGATGTGACAATGTCTTCTATGCGAATCGACATCTCATACCATTTGCTTTCGCCTGTCAGATTGGTCAGGCGCTTGCTCATTTCTTTCAAATGCTTTGCGCGCGGGTCGCCATGCTTATACACGCGATGGCCGAATCCCATGATTTTTTCTTTCTTTTCCAGCTTCGCGCGGATGTACGGCTCAGCGTTTTCCACTTCACCTATTTCAGTCAGCATCTTCATGACGCCTTCATTCGCACCTCCGTGAAGAGGTCCTTTAAGCGCGCCGATTGCTGCAGTAATGCCCGAATAGATATCAGAAAGCGTTGCGACGCAGACCCTTGCTGTGAACGTTGATGCGTTCAGTTCATGATCGGCATGTAAAATCAATGCTTTATTGAAGGCTTCAACCTCAATTGGCGAAGGCTCTTCACCGTTTAATGTGTAAAGGAAGTTCTCCGCAATACCGTAATCTTCTCTCGGTTCAACAGGCTCAAGACCTTTGCGAATTCTGGAAAACGCTGCAACCAGGCCAGGCACCTTTGCCTGAAGGCGGATCGCCTTTCTGTAGTTGGCTTCCGGGTTCATGGTATCAGCCTCGCTGTCAAGCAGGCCTAGTAATGAAATTGCTGTCCGAAGAGCAGCCATGGGATGAACATTTTCGAGGGAATAAGATTTGAAGTGCTCAATCATTTCTTGCGGAACGGCAGCTTCCTTTGCAAGCTGCTGCTTTAACTCTTCAAGCTCTTTTTTATTTGGCAGCCTTAAATGCCAAAGCAAATAGATGATTTCTTCGAAACTTGCATTCTCTGTTAAATCATCGATATCATACCCCACATATGTAAGGGTATCATCAATAATCGAACTAACAGATGATGTTGTTGCTACAACCCCTTCAAGACCGCGTGTCGCTGTCATATATAACATCTCCTTTTCAATAAATTTCCCCTTTAAGAGTGTTGTAAAAACATGTGGCTTACTTAAAAAGCATGATGCAAGTATCTCCTCTCCCCCAAAAAGAAAATGCTTACATTTTACTGCCTGCTGGTACTGAAACCCTTTGCTTATGAAAGAACATAACAAATTCTTATAAGCTTATTTAAGTTTAAGCCTATTCTCATTATAAACAATAATCAGACATTTGTTAAATGTTTACCTATAATTTTTTTTTTCATTCTGTGATTTTCCCGAAAAAACGCCTTTATTTGCGGGTTTTTGCATACAAAAAAAAAGCGGCTTTAAGGCCGCTTTTTTATGAAGTGAACAGTTTTACGAGCTGCATGGCAATATAAGCAATTCCCGCTCCGATCAGCGGACCCACCGCTACTCCGCCAAAAAGCGCCACTGCGAGAATGGTTCCGATCACAAGAGCAGTTGTGATATGCGGATCATTTTCCAGCAGAGTCAGGCCGTTTTTGGCAATCAGCGCCACTGCGATTCCCGCTCCCAAGGCGATCCATGCGTAGGAAGACCGCATCGCTTCTCCAAGCTGCTTAAATCCGATTTCTCCCGTGGCAATCGGAACTAGAACGGCGATGGTTATCACAGTCACACCCCAGTTAATGCCCTTTGACTGAATGGATGGAAATAATTTCTGGTCAAGTCCAACGATTTTGATAATCAAAAGGACGGATACAGCAAAGAGCAATGATTGGTTTTTTGCGATAAGTGCGATAGCCAAGAGTAAAATTAAAAATAAATTCGCTTGTGTAAACACATGCCATCCCTCCTTTAAAATGAATGTATTCATATTCAGACGGAGCGTGAATACATATAAAAAATAGGACATGCTGACGAGAGGAGGACCGTTATCATGAATCAATCTTATCTCACGATTTTTTTCAGAACCCTCTTTGTCATATCAATTACCGCAGGATTGATTGCTGCGGCCTATTATTCGTTTCCGTTAACTTATCCGTTCCTGATCGCCCTTATTCTTTCATCAGCAATTCATCCTGTTGTCGACTATTTAGACAAAGTGACAGGATTTCCGCGAACGATAAACGTTCTGGGCGTGCTTGCTTTTTTTCTTCTCGCAGCCTTCGGCGTACTCACCATTCTCGTAGCTGAAATCGTAACGGGAACAGCCTATCTTGCAAAAACACTGCCTCCGCATATCAGCACGTTTATCTCATATTGTGAAAAACTGTTTTCAACTCATATCGAGCCGCTCTATAACGAACTGACCCTTTTGTTTCAAGAATTGGAGACCAATCAGCAGGCTTCCATTGTCACTCATATTCAGGCACTCGGTGATTCCGCCGCTAAAAATGCCGGTCTGCTGCTGTCGCACATTCTAGAAATGATCCCGAGGTTTTTCGCGCTTCTTCCAAACACGGCGGCGGTTCTGATTTTTTCACTTCTCGCAACATTTTTTATGACAAAGGATTGGCACAAGCTAAAAGCCATGCTCGTTTCGGTTCTGCCGGATCGGGTCATAGCTAACAGCAGTGCGATCAGCGGTGAATTAAAAAAAGCAATGACCGGGTTTATCAAAGCGCAGGCCGTTCTCGTATTCATTACGATGGTGATTGTATTTATCGGCCTTTCGCTCTTAAAAGTTGAACACGCGGCAACAATTGCTTTTTTAATCGGGGTTGTTGATCTTCTCCCTTATTTGGGTGCGGGCTCTGTGTTTGTGCCGTGGATTTTATATCTATCGGTTACGGGTCAGCTGCCTCAGGCAATCGGAATCGGCGTGCTGTACCTTATCGTTCTTATTCAGCGGCAGCTGACAGAACCTAAAATACTCAGTAAGTCTATTGGGATCGATCCGCTGGCTACGCTCATTGCCCTGTTTGCCGGTTTTAAAGCATTCGGGTTTTTAGGACTGATTGCCGGGCCTGCTGTTCTCGTCATCATCCAAGCCTTTATCACAACAGGCACATTAAAGGAGATATGGTCCTATATCACCGTTCAGCAAAAATAAAAAGCAGCCCATATTGCATGGCTGCCGTTTATTATTTGACGATAATCCGCTTGTTCTTCGACATTCCTCTCAGCCATTTGAACAGAATCGGCTTACACCATCTGCGGGTAATCGGAATCAGCAGACAGGCGCCGGCCAAATCTGATAAAAAGCCCGGAAGCATCAGCAATAGACCGCCAATAAAAATGCACAGGCCGTCAGCAATCGCTTCTCCAGGCATTTTACCATATTGAAGATCACGCTGAACCTTGTAATACACTTCGGTTCCTTGTTTTTTTGCAGCTGCCGCGCCGATAATGCCTGTCAGAATCATGAGAAGGACCGTCGGCAAAATGCCGATCAGCTTGCCCGAAAAGAGGAATATGCCGATTTCTATTGCCGGAAACACAATAAAAAGCAAAAATAAATATCTCATATCCAAGCCCCCTACCCGTGTAACACGCCTCTGTTCAGCATAAGGCAAGATAAAGAGAAAAGGAAGGGATTCCCCTTCCGTTTTCATCTGTGATTAAAGGACGCTCGCACGGCCTTGGTAGACAGCGCCTCTGGCAGCGTCAACTGTAATTTCCTGGCCTTCTGTCAAAATTGAAGTCGCATTTTCCAAACCAACGATTACTGGAATGCCAAGACTTAATCCGACGACCGCAGCATGACTTGTTAAGCCGCCTTCTTCAGTAATAAGAGCAGACGCTTTTTCAAGAGAAGCGATCATATCACGGTCAGTGCTCTTTGTTACAAGTACCGCACCGTCAATCATTTTTTGCTCAGCTTCTTTTGTATTTTGTGCGATCACAACCGGACCGAAAGCTGATTTGCGTCCGATGCCTTGACCTTTAGCGATGATATCGCCGACAGTATGAACTTTCATTAAGTTCGTAGTGCCGGACTCACCGACAGTACCTGCCGTAATGACGATCAGGTCGCCGTGTTTTACCATTCCGCTGTTCAATGATTTTTGGACAGCGTCCTCAAGCATCTCATCTGTTGTGTTTGCGTTTTGGCCGCTTTCAGCGAATACGCCAGATACAAGCGCAAGTTTTCTGGAAACAGATTCATTTACAGTAACCGCAACAATTGGCGCCTTCGGACGGTATTTCGCGATCATGCGCGCTGTATGGCCGCTTTCAGTCGGTGTTACGATCGCAGCAGCACTCAAGTTAATCGCCGTATGTGCGACAGATTGTCCAATTGCATCTGTAATCGTCATGCCTACTTGATCTCTGCGTCTTGAAAGAATTTCTTTATAATTTAAAGCTTCTTCAGAACGAGACGCGATGTTATGCATTGTTTGAACCGCTTCAACCGGATAGTTTCCGGCAGCTGTTTCACCAGAAAGCATGATTGCATCTGTGCCGTCAAAGATCGCATTTGCAACGTCACTTGCTTCCGCACGAGTCGGACGCGGGTTGCGCTGCATGCTGTCAAGCATTTGAGTCGCTGTAATAACAGGTTTGCCAAGCGCATTGCATTTTTTGATCAGTTCTTTTTGCACGAGCGGCACTTCTTCAGCTGGAATTTCCACACCTAAGTCTCCGCGTGCAACCATTAAACCGTCAGACACTTCAAGAATCGCATCGATGTTGTCAACGCCCTCTTGGTTTTCGATTTTAGGAATGATTTGAATATCCTGAGCGTTGTGCTCTTCAAGAAGCTCACGGATTTCAAGCACGTCCGTAGAACGGCGTACGAAAGACGCTGCGATAAAGTCTACTCCCTGCTCAATACCAAAAACGATGTCTCGCGCATCTTTTTCAGTGATGCCTGGAAGGTTAACGCTGACGCCCGGTACGTTAACACCCTTTTTATTTTTAAGCGTTCCGTTGTTTAATACTTTTGTTTTGATCTCGCCTTTAGCGGCATCAACAGCAAGCACCTCAAGACCGATAAGTCCGTCATCTAACAGGATTGTTGAACCTGTTTCAACGTCATCAACTAAGCCTTCATATGTCACTGAAATTTTATCCGTTGTTCCTACTACCTCGTCCATTGAAATGATAAGCTCTTTGCCTGTTTCAAGCTCAATGCCGCCGTTTTCCATTGTATGTGTGCGGATTTCAGGACCTTTTGTATCAAGCAGGATACCAACGTTTTTGCCAAGCTTTTTGCTTGCTTCGCGAATATTTTTAATTCTTGCACCATGCTCCTCAAAATCTCCGTGAGAAAAGTTCAAACGAGCCACGTTCATTCCTGACTCCATTAATTTCGTAAGCATTTCAATGCTTTCACTTGCCGGACCAATAGTACAAACAATTTTTGTTTTTCTCATTTGGTTCACTTCCTTCTGAAATCTTCAGCCTTCAGCTGTGCGTTAAATAGACAATTCTTTTGAAAGCTGATACATGTTTTGCTCAACTGTGTGTTTTGTCTCCAGTATTTCTATAATATCATGGTCTACAAGCTTATTGTTTTGTATACCTACACAGCGTCCGCCTTTTCCTTCAAGCAGCAGTTCCACTGCATATGCGCCAAGACGGCTTGCCAGCACGCGGTCAGCAGCGCTCGGAGAACCTCCGCGCTGGATATGACCCAATACAGATACCCGAGTTTCAAGATTTGTTTCTTCTTCAATGCGTTTCCCGAACTCAACACCGCTGCCTACACCTTCGGCGACAATAATAATACTGTGTTTCTTGCCGCGTTCGTGGCCGCGTTTTAAGCGGGCAATGATTTCGTGCATGTCATAGTCTGCCTCAGGGATTAAGATTGATTCAGCGCCCCCCGCAAGACCGGCCCACAGTGCGATATCGCCGGCATGGCGGCCCATTACTTCGATCACATATGTACGTTCATGAGAAGTCGCTGTATCACGAATCTTATCAATTGCGTCAATGACTGTATTTAAAGCTGTATCGAAACCGATTGTAAAATCAGTGCCCGGAATGTCATTATCAATTGTACCCGGTACACCTACACATGGAAACCCGTGTTCCGTTAATTTTTTCGCACCCATATAGGAACCGTCTCCGCCGATGACAACAAGGCCTTCAATACCAAGCTTTTTCAGGTTTTCTATCCCTTTTTCGCGGCCTTCAACCGTTTTGAATTCAGGACATCTTGCCGTATAAAGCTTTGTTCCTCCGCGATGTATAATATCGCCTACAGATCCGAGCTCAAGCTTTTCAATCTTTCCGCTGATCAATCCCGTGTATCCGTTATAAATGCCGTACACTTCAACATCATGATAAATCGCTTTTCTGACTACTGCGCGAACTGCAGCATTCATTCCCGGGGAATCCCCGCCGCTCGTTAATACCCCTATACGTTTCATTTTCATTCACCTCAGCAACATATATGATTAAACATAACATGATCATTGCCCTAAAAACAATGAAAAGGGATCTCCATCCTCCCTATGAAACCCTACCTATTATACAATTAAATAAATTGTTTTTAAATAAAATTTAAAGAATGTCACAAAAAATAAACGTGAGCCAAAGGCTTCACGTTTATTTAGTTTGCCCCGATATATTGATCTTCAGCCGAGACTTTGCCAATTGCTTTATATTTTTCATAGCGCTGCTGAACTAATTCTTCTTCGCTCAGCTTCAGCAAAGTTTTTAACGATTGTTTAAGGGTTTCATCCATATAGCTTGCCTGCAGCTTCACATCGTGGTGCGCTCCGCCTTTTACTTCTTTTATCATATGATCTATAATACCTAATTCTTTTAAATCAGGCGCAGTGATTTTCATTGTTTCTGCTGCTTTTTTAGCAAGACTGGAGTCCTTCCATAAAAGTGCCGCAGCACCTTCAGGAGAAATAACAGAATAAGTAGAGTTTTCCAGCATATGCAAGTGGTTCCCTACACCCAGACCAAGTGCTCCGCCGCTGCCGCCTTCACCGATGACGATGCAGATCACAGGCACTCGCAGACCGGCCATCTCAAACAGGTTTTTGGCAATGGCTTCGCTTTGTCCTCTCTCCTCCGCTGCTCGTCCAGGGTATGCTCCCTTCGTATCAATAAAACAGATAATCGGCCTGTTGAATTTGTCAGCCTGTTTCATGAGACGAAGCGCTTTTCGGTAGCCTTCAGGATGCGGCATCCCAAAATTGCGGACAAGGTTTTCCTTCGTATCTTTGCCGCGCTGATGACCGATTACCGTTACAGGAAGGCCATGGAACTTCGCTATTCCGCCGACAATAGCTTCATCGTCCCCGTACGCTCTGTCTCCGTGGCATTCAAAAAAGTCGGTAAACAGGTGTTTGATATAGTCAAGCGTTGTCGGACGGTCCGCCAGACGGGCAATTTGAACACGGTCCCACGGCTTCAGATTTTTGTAAATATCATCCTGAAGTTTAGCGAGACGGTCTTCGAGCCGTTCGATTTCCGTGCTTAGGTCCATATCGGAATCTTGGGTGAATTTTTTTAGTTCGGCGATTTTTGTTTGCAGTTCAATTACCGGTTTTTCAAATTCTAATCTTGCAGCCACTCAATGTCACCTCCTGTTTGATGGATATCCAGCAGATTTCCTAACGTTTTTTTCATGTCGTCTCGGTGAATAACCGCATCAAGCTGTCCATGTTTTAATAAAAATTCAGCCGTTTGGAAGTCCTCAGGCAGTTTTTCTCCTATTGTCTGTTCAATAATCCGTCTTCCGGCAAAACCGATCAGCGCACCAGGTTCAGCGAAATTGTAATCGCCAAGAGATGCAAAGCTTGCAGATACGCCCCCTGTAGTCGGATGCGTCATGACGGAGATAATGAGGCCCTGTTCGTCACTGAACAGTTTTAAGGCAGAGCTTGTCTTAGCCATCTGCATCAAGCTTAGTATGCCTTCTTGCATTCTCGCGCCGCCTGAAGCCGTAAAAATAATAAATGGAACTTTATCAGCTTTCGCTTTTTCAATCGCAAGCGTGATTTTTTCACCGACGACTGAACCCATGCTGCCCATTCTGAATGAAGAATCCATAACGGCGACAACAGCCGGGTGCCCGCCGATGGTGCCCTTGCCTGTCACAACAGCCTCGTTTAAGGATGTTTTCTCGCGATCTTTTTCAAGCTTTTCCAGATATCCCGGGAAACCGAGCGGGTTTTCCGATAACATTCCTTGGTTGAATTCCTCAAAGGATTGTTCATCCATCAAGCTTTCGAGACGCTGTTTTGCGTTCATCGGGAAATGATAATCGCAGTTCATGCATACCCGCATATTTTTATCCAACTCTTTAGTGAGCATGATTTTTTTACACTTAGGACATTTTGTCATAATGCCTTCCGGAACATCGTGCTTCGCTTGATCAGACGGTACGGAAGCATACTTTTTCTTTTTAGTGAATATATCCTTTAACAAATGATTACCTCCCTTTGTGAAGGGTCCTCTTCACCGCATGCCATCAAATAGATAGACTTGCTAATAACTTTACCGAAACTATTGTACTTTTTTTGTCAAACGCTGTCATCCTCAATTCGACAACTTTTTATTCGATGACGTGCTCGGAAAGGCTTGTAAGAAATCAGATAAGGTGTTGAAACAACAAGGTTGACAGCGTATTCAAAAATAATGTTAAACACGGCTGAAATTTTTTTAAGGTTGCCCCCCTAAAAAAATTTCAGCCGCCAGTTTAACTTGAGAACAGCGCGCGGTCTCCGCCAACGCGCTGCCATTTTTGGAACGAATTAAAATTATTCACCAATAATCGTAAGGTTTCTCGTTTTTTCAGCAACTTCCTCAGGGTCAACAGTGATTCGAGCAACGCCTGTTTCCATTGCCGCTTTTGCCACAGCTTTCGCAACTGCAGGCGCAACGCGTTTATCAAACGGTGCAGGGATAACGTAGTCTGCGCTAAGCTCATCTTCTGAAACCAATGAAGCAATGGCTTCAACTGCTGCAATTTTCATTTCTTCGTTAATGTGAGTGGCGCGAACATCAAGCGCTCCGCGGAAAATGCCCGGGAATGCAAGAACATTGTTTACTTGGTTCGGGAAGTCAGAACGGCCCGTTCCAATAACGCTTGCGCCAGCTTCATGCGCATCTTCCGGCATGATTTCCGGGTTTGGATTTGCCATCGCAAAGATAATCGGATCTTTTGCCATGGTTTGAACCATTTCTTTTGTTAACGCTCCCGCTACGGACACACCGATAAATACGTCAGCGTCAACGATAACATCTTTCAGAGAACCGTCTTTGCGGTCTTGGTTCGTGAATTTCGCCACTTCGTTTTTGACATCGTTCATGCCGTTCGGGCGCCCTTCATAAATCGCTCCTTTTGAATCGCACATCATGATGTCACGTACGCCGTAATGATGAAGAAGCTTGATAATGGCAATACCAGCCGCACCGGCGCCATTTGCAACAACTTTAATGGATGACATGGTTTTTCCAGACAGTTTCAGCGCATTTACAAGACCCGCTACCGTTACAATGGCAGTACCGTGCTGATCATCATGGAAAACTGGAATGTTTGTTTCTTTTTTGAGCCGCTCTTCAATGATAAAGCAGTTTGGCGCTGCAATATCTTCGAGGTTGACGCCGCCAAATGTCGGTTCAAGCAATTTAACCGTTTCAACAATTTTATCAACATCGTTTGTGTTTAAAGCAATCGGGAACGCATCTACGCCCGCAAAGCTTTTGAAAAGAACTGCTTTCCCTTCCATAACAGGAAGCGCGGCTTCAGGGCCGATATTTCCAAGGCCAAGCACAGCTGTACCGTCAGTCACAACTGCTACCATGTTCCCCTTCATTGTATAATCATATACTTTGTTAATGTCTTCATGAATATCCTTACACGGTTCTGCAACACCAGGAGAATACGCAAGGCTTAAATCTTTCGCGTTTCTGACTTCTACTTTCGATTTAGACTCCAATTTCCCCTGATTGACTTTATGCAGGTGTAATGCTTCTTCTCTTAATGACATTTTCCTAAACACTCCTTATGGATATTTTTTGATTCGTATACTGCTGCGGTGATTGCTGCATTCTGCGGAGTTGTTCTATCTGAATATTTAAACAGGATCGCATAATTGCTCCAATTGTATAATAAAAATCCAATCGTTACCACTGTTTTAAAACGACGTTTTTTTGCCCCAACAGCTCTTTTAAGCGATATAACACCTGATGATCCGCATGGATATGAAACGACTCAGGAAGCTTAATCGTCTGTTTTTGTCTTTCATAATAGAGATAAACGCCGGTTTCCCCTTTATGCTCCAGCAAAATGCGCTTAATCTTTGCCAGGATCTCCTGACTGTGCTGACTGCTTTCTATTTTTATATAAACCGACGGCACTTTCTCTGCATCCATATTTTCTAATAATTCTGCCCGGGACATGATGAACTGGACCTTATCTTGTCTAACTTCACATTTTCCCGCTGTGAACAAAAGAGCGCCTTCTCTTAAAACGGGAGAAAGCTGTCTGAATTGTTCAGGGAAGACTACGGCTTCCATTTCGCCGGTTTCGTCACTGAGCGTTAAAAACGCCATGTTTTGACCTGTTTTTGTTCGAATCGTTTTGATTTTCGACAGCAGGACTCCAAGTGAAAGCTGCCTTTTGACAGCCTGCCCGGCCTGCAGTATGGGCACTGCTCCGTGTGCTGCCAGCTGTTTTCTGTAGGCAGAGAGCGGATGATTTGAAAAATAAATGCCTAGCGTATCTTTTTCAAACGCAAGTAAATCCACAAGCGGAAGCTCATCAGTCTCGACATACTTCGGCTTAATCGAAAACGATTCATCTAAAAACAATCCCATTTGGTCATCGTCCGCGGCGAATAGCTCAGCGTGTTCTAAAGCAACATCAATGGATGCGAGCAGCGTGGCCCGGTTTTGGCCGAATTCGTCCATCGCACCAGAAAAGATAAGTGCTTCAAGCGTTTTGCGATTTACGCTTTTTGACGGCACGCGAAAGCAGAAATCGAAAAGATCTTCAAATGGTTTTTCTTTTCTCGCTTTATATATATCTTTGACTGCTGAGACGCCTACACTTTTTATCGCGCGGAGGCTGTATCTGACAGATCCGTCTTCAACTGTAAACGGAAAACTGCTTTTGTTCACTGACGGAGGAAGGATACGAATCCCGCTCCCCTTTGCTTCGTAAAGATATTGAGCGATTTTATCCTCATTGCCAATGACGCTTGTCAGCAATCCGCACATAAAATATAACGGATAATGAGCTTTCAAATACGCAAGCTGGCAGCCGATCATGCTGTATGCCACTGCATGGCTTCGGTTAAAGCCATAGTTTGCGAATTTGACGATTAAATCGTAGACTTCATTTGCAGTGTCTACAGAATACTCCTTTTTTAAGCACCCTTCAACAAAATGGCTTCGCTCTTTGTCCAGGATTTCTTTTTTCTTTTTGCTGACCGCCCGTCTCAGCAGGTCCGCCTCGCCTAAAGAAAACCCTGCCATGCGGGAAGCAATCATCATAATTTGTTCCTGATACACAATGACGCCGTATGTATCTTCCAAGATGCTCCTTAAATCTTCATGGGGGTAGTGAACAGGCGCCCGGCCGTGTTTACGGTCGATAAATAACGGAATATGTTCCATCGGGCCTGGCCGGTACAGCGCATTGACCGCCACAATATCCTCCAGACCCGAAGGTTTTAGCCGCTTCAGAACGCTTCTCATCCCTGAAGATTCAAGCTGGAAAATCCCTGTCGTATCCCCTTTTGACAGCAAGGAAAACGTTTTGTCATCATGGTAGGACATGTTTGAAAGATCTATTTTAATATTTTCTTCTTTTTCGATCATTGAAGTGATGGATTCAATCAGTGTCAGGTTTCGCAAGCCTAAGAAATCCATTTTTAAAAGGCCCAGGTCTTCAAGATGGTCCATCGCGTATTGCGTCAAATAGATCCCTTCATGCCCTTCTTGAAGAGGGACAACATCCGTTAACGGTTCTTCACTCAGGACAACGCCCGCTGCGTGGGTTGATGCATGCCTTGGCAGTCCTTCTATTTTTCGGGCAATTGTATAGACTTGCTGTAGCAGGCTTGACTCCTGAAGCCGCTTATCCAGCTGCGGTGACTGCTGTCTCGCTTCATCAAGCGTCATGCCCGGCCTCGAAGGAATGAGTTTTGCAAGCTGATCTGCTTCCTTCGGACTGACGCCGAATACTCTGCCGACATCCCGAAGCGCAGCTTTTGCCGCAAGTGTTCCAAAGGTGATAATCTGCGCGACGTGCATCTCACCGTATTTCTGCTGAACGTACTGAATGACCTCATCCCTTCTTGTATCCGGAAAGTCAATATCAATATCAGGCATGCTGATTCGTTCGGGGTTTAGAAATCGTTCAAACAGCAGGTGATGTTTGATCGGGTCAACATCTGTGATATACAGCACATAAGCCACAAGAGATCCTGCCGCAGACCCCCTTCCCGGTCCTGTCACGATCCCTTTTTCATGGGCGTGCTTCATAAAATCCCATACGATCAGAAAATAATCGCTGAACTTCATGCGCTTGATGACATCGAGCTCATATTGAAGACGGCGAAGGTATCGTTCATCAGGGGTGCCAAAGCGGCTGCGGAGTCCTGCCATACAGATGTCCGTTAAATAATCATCAGCGGACGTTCCGTCTGGAGTCGGGAAAGACGGGAGACGGGTCTGCCCGAGGCTGACGTCAACCCGGCACTGTTCCGCGATCTCAACAGAAGCTTGCAGCGCTTCTGGATGCTCCCGATAAATGTTTTGCATTTCTTCGAGTGGTTTCAAATCAAGATCGGGAAGGTCTTCGGCGGGTGCATCCGTCAGTTTCTCACCTGCTTTAATCGCTTTCAGACAGCGGTAAGCAGCCTTATCTTCTTTCCTGATGTAATGCACATCCCCCGTCGCCGTTACACGAATGCCCGTTTCTTCAGAAAGCCGCAGAATCTGCTCAGACAAAGCTTGATTCCCTTTAAAAGGCTGATAGGAAAAATAAAAGGCACCCTTTCCGAATATAGACTGAAAGTCACGCGCGGTTTGAGCGGCCTGTTCAAACAGCCCTCCTTCAAGAAGCGTTTCAATATATCCTTTTTCACCGGGCGTCAATGCGATAATGCCTTCTCGATAACTGTGAAGCCATTTCGGCTTTAGCCCGCCTTTTGATTTCGATTGCAGGACGCTGCTGATTTTCAGCAGGTTTTGATAACCTGTATTTGATTTGGCCAGCAGAACGAGCGGGTAAGCTTCAAGCTCGTTATCATCTGTGAAAACAGAGGCCGTCAAACCGATTATCGGATTGATCCCTCTCGCCTTGCAGGCTTTATAAAATTGGATAGCTCCGTACATGACATGATCATCTGTCAGCGCCAAAGACGCATATCCGAGCCTGTCAGCTTCACTGACGAGCTCTTCCACAGCCGCGGCGCTGTTTAGCAGGCTGTACCCGCTATGCACTTGCAGGTGAACAAAAGACATGCTATCACCTCTTTCTCTTACGATCCATTTCTTCCTTCATTATAAGGCGGGTTTTCGAAAGAAACAAATGTTCTTTTTTGACTCGTCATCATACTTGTCCTGAAAGCTCAATATGATATAGAAGGTGAGGTGATAAGGATGGATCAGGAAGCAGGATTTATGGTGAACTTTATCAATAGCTATTTCATTGCATTAGGGGTGCTGATCGGAGGGGCGCTCATCGGAGGGCTCGGAGCATATTTGGCAGGCGAAGCCCCGCTTACTGCAATTACAAAGCTTGCGAACCGGTTAAAAATATGGGCGCTTGTTGCGGCTATCGGAGGCACATTTGATGCGGTATACAGCTTTGAACGGGGCATTCTTGAAGGCAATACGAGAGATATCTTTAAGCAGCTTCTTTTGATTATCTCGGCCATGGGCGGCGCGCAAAGCGGCTGGCTCATTATTTCATGGCTGACCCAGGAGCACCTTTCTTCATGAGGGTCCCCCAGCATTACAAAAAACCGGGATGGCAGCGTTTTTTTGCGGGAATGATGTGCGGAGCCGTAATCAGCTGGTTCTTTTTCCTGTTTACTTACGGAACATTCCAAGAGGAGCAGGTCAGCCTCATCGAAAAACAAAAAGAGCACGTAAAAGACTTGAATAATCAAATTTCGATCTACCAAGAAGACCTCCATAAACTGAATGAAGACAATAAAAGAAAACTGCTGATTCAAAGCGTCAGCGTTAAATTGCTGAATGGGGACAAATATAAAATATCGCAGCCGGATAAAACGAAATTTGAGGAGCATGTAAAGGATGATATTTCAGAGGTCATTACAAAAGACATAGAGAGCGTCTATCAAACAAAGGATCTTTTAAAACGGACAATTGAAAATAAAGTCTATGTGATCAATGAAAAAAAATACGAAGCAACCGTCAAGGAATTAACGATTTATACAAGACTGACAGTAGAACTTGAAATATCTTTCGCCGCGTAATTATGGATTTTTTTCTAAATCCTCCAAACTTCTGTCGCTTTTTCCCATTCTTTTTTATAAACTATATGGGAGGCTTAATGGCGAAAGGAAGGAGGAAGGGAAATGGAGGTTTACAGTGACCGTCAGTTAGCAAAAGATCATGCAGCCCGTCTCAGACAAGGTTTTTCTGCCTATGCCGAAACAAACTCACTCGCTTCCCTCATCAAAAAAGAACTTCAATCTCACAATCTCCAAGTCTACGAAGACCTTACTGATTTCGGCTGCTGGTTCATCCCCGTCACAGATGAACACTAAGAGAGAGGGTCTCCCCTCTACTCGTGTTCTTTACATAATGTTTCCAGATCAGCCAAAATTCGATCAGCTTCATCCCAGCTGTAAATAGAGGCGCCTGAAGCAAGCGGATGCCCTCCGCCGTTATATTTCCGGGCAAGTCCGTTAATGACAGGCCCCTTCGAACGGAATCTGACTCTGATTTGATCGTCTTCTTCTACGAAAAACACCCAAGCGCGAATACCCGAGATATTGCCAAGCGTCCCGACAAGCTGTGATGCTTCTGAAGCCGTTGTGCCGAACTGTTCAAGCGTATCCTTTTTGATGAAAACAGAAGCGGCGCCGTTTTCGGACAATGACACATTTTGAAAGATAAAGCCGTTAAGCTTCACCACATTCAGCTTTGTTTCATACAATTGATTAAACAACTCTGAGGAAGAGAATGGATACTCAATGAGCTCGCTTGCATATTTTAATGTTTTTTCCGTTGTATTCGGAAACAAGAAGCGGCCGGTATCTCCGACAATGCCGGCATAAATCAGCTCTGCCGCTTTCGTATTCAGCTTCCAGCCGTGTTCTTTTCCTTCTAAATACAGCTCGTAAATCATTTCACTTACTGAGCTTGCGCTTGTATCGACCCAGAGGAGGTCCCCGTATGGATCTTCGTTCGGATGGTGGTCGATTTTCATCAGTTTGGCGCCTGAAGGATAACGCTGATCATCGATTCTTTCCTGATTCGCCGTATCACAGACAATGACAAGCGCGCCTTCATATGTTTCATTGTCCACCTCATCAAGGGTATATAAGAATGAGAGGGACGGTTCAGGCGTGCCGACCGCGAAAATATTTTTTTCAGGATACGTTTCACGCAGGATTTCCGTAAGTCCGCACTGTGATCCATAGGCATCCGGATCAGGACGCACATGTCTATGTAAGATAATCGTGTCATATAATGATATGGTTCTGATTAATTCTGTTTTCATTTGATACTCCTTTATTGTTTTTATTCATTAAATCACATTCTCTGCCGACGGAAAAGAAAAATAACGTCAAAACCAAGCCCGTTTTTGTATAGAATGGGTTTGTAAACTTTTACGATGGAGGATTTCATTTATGCTGGTTCTTGTTTTTTTGATTGGGCTTTCAGCCTGCTTTTATGTGTACTATAAAGTAAAAGACATACGGGCAAAACAAGCGTTGAAAAAAGAAATCTGTTCAGCAAAATCAAGCATGGCCTTAGGGTCTCTCGTCCTGTTCTACGGGATCAACCAAATGCTATTATTCCATTCAGTATTAACGTTAGTAATCGGCGGTATTTTTATCGTCATAGGAGCAGGAAGCGCTTGGGCAGGTTATAAAGCCTACAGGCATTACAATCCCCTTTACGCCAAAGAAGCTGAAAGAGATCACGCGTAAGGGGCGCCTGAACGTCCCTTAGCTTCTTTCCATCAGCTGAACCATCAGCATCGCTTTAGACACGATATGGCCTTGGCTGTGCACCTCAACTTCCATTTTTCCGAACTTTCTGCCGGCCTCCAAAATGCGCGGTTTGACTTCGATGACCGATTCTATTTGAACAGGCTTCAGAAAGAAAATGGTGATGCTTTCGATTACGAGTTCGCCGCGTTTTTTCGAACGCAAAAATCGGTTTGCCGCTTGCGTTAAAATGGTCGTAAACACACCATAAGATATGGTTCCGAGCTGATTTGTCATTTGCGGCGTGACTTCATACTCGTAAACCGTTTGATCCTCTTTATCATTATCCTCATCTTTAAATCCCCTTGAAACGATATCATCAAGCTTCTCCCCGATCTGGGGCTGTTTTTGAATCATTTGCAGAGCTTTTAACACGTCTTGGCGGCTGATCATGCCGATCAGTTTTTGGTGTCCATCAGTGACGGGAAGCACTTCGATCCCTTCCCATACCATCATTTGCGCCGCTGAGGCGACAGATGTTTTCCCAATAACCGTAACGGGATTTTTGGTCATGACCTTTTCGATGGGCGCGTTTCGATCATGGCCGGCAATATCTTTTGGTGTCAGGATGCCGTGGATTTTCATCTGCTCGTCAACAACCGGGTACCTGCCGTGCCCCGTTTCAAAATTTTTCTCATACCATTTTTCAAGTTTATCCTTCGGCGAAAGACATACTGTACGATCCGCGGGCGTTAGAATGTCCTCCACCAGAACAATTTCTTTTTTGATCAGCTGGTCATAAATCGCCCGGTTAATCATTGCGGCGACTGTAAACGTGTCATAGCTCGTGGATAAAATCGGCAGCTCAAGCTCATCTGCCAGCTGCACAATGCTGTCATCCGTGTTGAAGCCCCCGGTCACCAAGACAGCCGCGCCCGCTTCAAGCGCCTGTCTGTGTGCGTTAATTCTGTTTCCGACTATCAAAAGATTCCCCGCTGCCGTATAACGCATCATCGCGTCCAGCTCCATCGCGCCGATGACGAATTTATTCAATGTCTTATGGAGTCCGGCCCGGCCTCCGAGCACCTGTCCGTCTATGACATTTACGACTTCTGCGTATGTAAGCTTTTCAATATTCTCTTTTTTCTTTTGCTCAATCCTGATTGTGCCTACACGTTCAATCGTGCTGACAAATCCTTTATTCTCAGCTTCCTTGATCGCTCTGTATGCGGTCCCTTCGCTTACTTTCATTTCCTTTGCAATTCTTCGCACAGAAATTTTTTCACCGACAGGCAGTGAATCAATATATGTTAAAATTTGTTCATGCTTCGTTGCCAAGCCTTTCACCTCTAAGGACAGTCTTCTGTTTTCATTATAAGGGCTCGGAGGATTCGTACGCAATGAGGCTGGAAAATAAAAAAAGAAGCCTCCCCGGCTTCTTACAGCGCTGATTTCTTTCCAATCAAGCAGCAAGGACCTCGCGACTCCTTTTACCTCGTAAAGTCTTTATTTTTCTTTTAAATAGACATCAACCGCTGTCTTAGCAATATCTCGATTCCCTATTTTAGATAAAACGAATAAAACAGCGAACAGCCAAATTGCTCCTATCGCCGTATAGATCAATGGATAAACCGCTGTGTTTTCGATCCATTCATTTATCAATGTTCTGGCATTTACCAGAATGATAAATCCTCCGACAAGCACACCCATCAATTGCGGGTGAAATTTCTGAACCAGCCATGCTGCGATAGGAGCGGCGATGATTCCGCCGGCCATTAACGAACATACCCATAACCAATTGACATCCTCCCATCCTAATGAAATAAAAAAACCGGCAGTTGCAGATACTGCGATGGCAAATTCACTTGTATCTACTGTCCCCACTACTTTCCTCGGGCTCAAGCCTTTGCGTGATAATAAAATCGGCGTTGTGACAGGTCCCCAGCCGCCTCCGCCTGTGGCATCTGCAAAACCTGCGATCACTCCTAACGGAATGGATTGTTTTCGGCTTAACGGCACGTATTTTTTCTCAAGAGCAGGCTTGTAGTGAAATAAAAATCTAATCAATACATATCCGCCCAGCAGGAGCAAAAACAAAGAAATAAAGGGTTTCGCCACATCTCCCGGTAAGTGGCTGAGAAATGCCGCACCTAAAAAAGCGCCTATTGAACCAGGAATGACAAGCTGATAAACGGTTTGTTTGTCAACATTTCCAAATTTAATATGTGACACTCCCGATGCGGCAGTTGTTACGACTTCCGCTAAATGGACAGAAGCCGAAGCCACAGCAGGTGTGATGCTGAAAGCCAATAACAAAGAAGTTGAGGTCACCCCATAAGCCATTCCTAACGAACCGTCTATTAATTGCGATAACAAGCCTATAAATGCAAAAACAATTAATTTCTTCATCAAAACACCTCAATCAGATATTTTTGGCTCTTCATTCCTGCGTAGATCAATGTAATAGTCTCTTAGCGCCTTCATATAAAAAATAAGAGGCTTTTATAATGGCAGTTTCATCAATTGTAAAGGCCGGGTGATGCCAATCATGATCGCCGCCCGTTCCAAAAAATGCAAATGAGCCGGGTATATGTTCTAGATAGTAAGCGAAATCTTCTCCGGCAGTTGACGGATTGGGATCAATGACTTGAAGCCTTGCTTTATGTGCAGCGTCTCGCACCAGCTCAGTTATTGCCTCATCATTACAAAGCGGCGGCGGTCCGGAATGCCACTTCACATTTGCCTTTAACGAGAAAGCAGAAGAAATCTGCTCTGCGACAGCCAAAAAACGCTGCTGTACTTGATGACGAACCTCTTGATCAAAAGTACGGACAGTGCCCTCGAAAGAAACGGCATCCGGGATGACATTCCATGTGCTTCCGCCATTGATTTTCCCTACGGTGACAATTGCGCTTTTTAGCGGGTTTACATTTCTGCTTACAATCGTTTGCAGGGCAACGATAAGCGAAGAGGCGCCTACAATGGGATCAAAACCATTATGGGGCAATGCTGCATGAGCACCTTTCCCTTGTATCTCTACTTTAAATCGGTCAACAGCAGCCATAAGAGACCCTGTTTTTAACCCTACCGTGCCGACCGGTATATCTGGTTTATTGTGAAGACCAATCACTGCATCAATACCATCCAACTGGCCGTCCTCAATCACTTTGGCAGCGCCGGCACCTGATTCCTCTGCCGGCTGAAATAATAAACGAACTTTCCCTTTCAGGCTGTCTTGATTTTCCTTTAATAAAAAGGCCGCACCCAGAAGGGCTGTCGTATGAAAATCATGCCCGCACGCATGCATGATTCCTTTACGTTTAGATGCATAAGGCAAGCCTGTTTTTTCTTCAATTGGCAAGGCATCGATATCAGCCCTCAAAGCAATCGACGGACCCTCTGACTCTCCTGCTATGTCTGCGAATACTCCCGTTTTCAGTGAAGTAGGGCGAATCTGTATCCCCTTTTCTGTCAGGCATTTTTTTATAAAATCCGTTGTTTCAAATTCTTCCTTTGACAGTTCAGGATATTGGTGCAGGTGGCGGCGAATGCCGATGAGCTGTTTTTCCAGCGTTGTAGAATATTCTTCATTTTCGTTCTGAAATGGATATGCGCCTTCTATATTTCTCCAATAATCCAAAGACATGTTTCCCGCTCCTTTCCCTATCCCAATCTATTTTCTCCCGGCTCTTCAATATAAGCAGCAACAAACCGGCTCAACTTTTCAGTAAGACCGCCCGCCCCAAATTTGATATACTTGCTGGAAGTTTTTTGATCGCCTTCTTTTAAAAAGCTTAAAAAAGATAAAATATAAATGCGCCTGTAGGCAATTTGCGTAATTCCATACTCGAAAAACCAATTGTCAATGACATTGTATACACCTCGGTTGATGCCATACAGATCGTTACATTTCTTGTAAAAATAGAGATCCGGAAGATTCAATTCCTGATGGGAAATCAGGTTTTCTTTTTTGTTTTTTGTCGTCATTCCAATCAGCTCAAAGCGTTTTGCCGCGCATGAAATATCTTTTGTAATTTGCTTTTTTAAAGACTCCAAAGAATCAAACCTTCTTTCTTCTCTCATTTTAAAGAGAATGCTGCATTCGATCTTTTCTCCATAAATGTCTCTATGAAAGTCAAACAAAAAAATCTCCAATGTTTTTTTAAGGTGAGAGCCGACGGTCGGTTTCACTCCGATATTCATCACCCCTAAATAAAATTGATGATCGACTAACACCAGACCGCCATAAACCCCATCTTGCAGCCCATTCAATTTCGCTGCTACATTTGCCGTGGGGAATCCAAGCTTTCTGCCTAATTGTTTGCCTTTCACAACCGTACCTGCAATGATCGTCAAAAAAGTCATCCTCCCTTCCGTTTTGATCAAACGGTACCTAATTTGATGAATGTAACACGGTCTGATGCAGCGGAATGCCAAGACCGAGGTTTTCCCGCAACGTCCCGCCGTGATAATCTTGATGATAAAGCTCTCGTTCTTGCAGAATCGGAATCACTTTTTCTACAAAAGCATCAAGTGTTCCCGGTATATCCGACCCGATGATAAACCCATCAGCCGCCTCAGCTTTGAACCAAGTCTCAATTAAAGATGCGACATGCTCTGGTGTGCCCATGAATAAAGACCGCGGAAAAGCCGTTTCCTGCGCTACCTCCCGCAATGTCAAATTTCTGGCTTTTGCTTCTCTCTTAATCCGGTCCGTTGTGCTTTGAAACGCATTCTTTCCGACATCGCCAATATCGGGAAACGGTTCATCCAGCGGGTATACACTCAGATCGTAATCATCAAAAAAACGAGCCAAATAGGTAACAGCATTGTCAATCGGAATCAATTCTGCAAATTCACGGTACTTCTCTTCTGCCTCTTCTTCTGTATCTGCCACAATCGGGCTGATTCCCGGAAATATCCGCACACTGGAAGGATCGCGTCCTTCGGCAGCAGCTCGCCTTTTCACATCCGCATAAAACGCTTTTGTCTCTTCTAGTGAATTGGAATGGGTAAAAATCGCATCCGCATTTTTGGCGGCAAACTGCCGGCCTGTTTCTGATGAACCCGCTTGAAACACTACAGGCTCTCCCTGTTTAGAACGCCCGATATTCAAGGGCCCCTCTACTTGAAAATACTTTCCTTTGTGATTCAGGCGATGAAGCTTCTCCGGTTCAAAAAATTGCCCTGTTTTCTTATTGTGTATAAATGCGTCATGCTCCCAGGAATTCCACAGCCCGCGCACAACATCCAAATGCTCCTGCGCGATTTCGTAACGCTCAGTGTGTTCAGGCAGATTGGACTTACTATGATTGCGCGCCGCCCCTTCCTGCGGCGAAGTAACCAGATTCCAGCCGGCCCTGCCCCCGCTGATATGGTCCAGCGACATTAATTGTCTGGAGATGGTGAATGGCTCAGTAAAAGATGTAGAGAACGTCCCTACTAAACCAATATTTTTGGTAACCGACGCAAGCGCCGATAATATCGTCACAGGCTCAAACCGGTTTAAAAAATGGGGAATTGATTTTTCAGAAATAAATAAACCGTCCGCAATGAAAATAAAACTGAACAACCCCTTTTCCGCTGTTTGCGCTTTTTGTTTGTAGAATTCAATATTCGTACTTGCCCCGGGATCCACATCGGGATGGCGCCAGCCGTCAGTCGTTCCCCCGACACCGTGAATTATGGCTCCAAACTGAATAAAATCAGAACGTGTCATCTTTTTGCCTCCTTTATCTGTGCATACTCGGCAAGTGCACGGCCAAGGTGTTCAATCCCGATTTCAGTAATCCCCTGATACTGATTGCCGCTCCCGATTTCGACCACAGGCACATGGCGTATCCCATATTTCGCCTGCAGAATATCACGCAGCTCTTCTTTCTCCGACACATCGATATTTTGGAACGCTATCCCTTTTTCATTTAAGTAGTTCTTGACTTCTTCACAATATGAACAGCCTTTTTTACTCCAAACCACAATGTTCATCACGTCACTCATGCTTCCATCCCCCTTTAACGTTTGGCGGCTAAAACCGCATCGCTCAGCAGCTGGTAAGACAGCTGTTTTTCGCCAGCATGTTTCATCGGTGTAAAAATAACAAAATCATTGATGCCGTATGTGTCGGATAAACGGTTTAACTCATCTGCAGCCTCTTCCTTCGTTCCAGCAATCACCCCGGTTTTTTGCACAATGATGTCATAGGGCTGGCTGACGTTTTCAAGATAGGCCTCAGCCTGTAGACGGGAGCCGACGTTGACTCTCCGCCCGTCTTGTAAAACCACCTTTATCGTTTCACGCGACACAATATGTTTTTCCGCTTCTTCTTTCGTATGTGCCGCAAAAACAGCGGGAGCAAGGTGGAATTCAGCATCAGATCCTGGAGGCAGATGCGCGTCAAAGGCTTGGCGTGCTCCTTTCAGCACTTCCTCTTCACCGTTGATAAAGTAAGCAAAGACAAAAGAGATTCCAAGTTTGGCAGCCGAAATGGCACTCTCCGCGCTTCCTCCCAGCAGAAAAATCCCAGGCTGCTGGTCAACCCGCGGAGCAGGACGCAGTGCCGCGTAGCGGTGGGTATTAGGAAAATCATTTCGAATGAAATGAGTAAGTTCCTCCAGTTTGTCATCAAACTGACGCGCCGGTTTTTCAAATTCGGCCTGCAGCGCGTCGGTTGACAGCTGAAACCCACCGGGCGCTTTGCCCACTCCGAGAGCTATACGGCCGGGCGCTAATGCCGACAGAAGATGAAACTGCTCCGCCACTTTGTAGGGGCTGTAATGCTGCAGCATCACTCCGCCTGATGCTAAATGAATGTTCTTTGTACTTGCGGCAAGATAACCTAAAAGAACCTCTGGCGCAGATCCTGCGATTTCTTCATTATTGTGATGTTCAGCCACCCAAAACCGGTGATATCCATACTCTTCAGCCATCTGTGCCAATTTCACCGTTTGCTGCAGTGTATCAGCCGCTGTCTCTCCTTCACCAATCAAACTTTGATCTAAAATACTTAAGCGGATCATATCACCGGCTCCTTTATGAATTCTTTTGGTTCATATAAATATTCCGGCGAAACGCGGCGGAGAAACTGTCTCGTTCTTTCTTTTTTGGTATAGCGGAAGACTTCTTCCGGGGTGCCCTGTTCAACTATGACTCCTTCATCCATAAAAACAACTTGATCAGAGACCCTTTTTGCGAATTCCATTTCATGTGTAACAACAATCATGGTGGCACCGGTTTTTACAATCTCCAGCATCACTTCCAGAACTTCGCCGACCAGCTCCGGATCAAGCGCAGCCGTCGGCTCATCAAACAGCAGCACATCCGGATGGATGGCAAGCGCCCTCGCTATTCCGACTCTCTGTTTTTGTCCACCCGATAACTGACTGGGATAAACATTTAATTTGTCTTGAAGCCCGACCTTTATCAGTTCATTCTCTGCTACGGCATATGCGTCTTGCTTTCTCATTTTCCTGGCGATCGTCAAGCCTTCCATGACATTTTCAATCACCGTTTTGTGAGCAAACAGATGATATTGCTGGAACACCATTGCGGTCTGTTTTCTAAGCCAGTAAATATCTTTTTTGGACGGATAGCTGCAATTAATGACTTTGTCTTGTAAAGAAATAACCCCTTCGTCTGGCCGTTCTAATAAGTTCAAGCAGCGTAAAAAGGTGGTTTTCCCTGATCCGCTCGGCCCGATAATGGTCACAACCTCTCCCTTGCGTACTGTGAGATTTATCCCTTTTAATACATGGTGGATGCCAAACTGTTTATGGATATTTTTAATCTCAATCATCATGTGCCTCCTTGAAATTTGGCTGTTCTTTTCTCGAGGATCCCGCTAACGGTTTCGATCATAAGAGTCAGAATCCAATAAATCATTGCAGCTCCGATAAAAGCTTCCAGAAAAGCGTAATTATCCGAAGCAACGATGGTCGCCGTCCCTGTTATTTCAGGAACAGCCACAATAGCTGCGATAGAGGTTGTATGCAAAAAGCCGATGCCTAAGTTAGTGAAGTTTGGTATAGAAACCATCAGCGCCTGCGGCAATATCACCCGGCGAAAGGTTTGCCCCGGTGTCAGGCCGACTGAATAAGCCGCTTCTACCTGCCCGGTATCCATCGCCAGAATGCCCGATCGGATGATCTCTGTCAGATAAGCTCCGGCAGTTAAAGACAAAGCCATTATGACAAACACGGCAACCGGTATTTCATTGGCGGACCAGCCGATATGAAAAAAGCTGCTGATTTGATCTGCAATCGGCGGTATCCCTAAATAAATCAGCATGATATGAAGAATTGCAGGTGTACTTCGAAAGAATGACACATAAAACCTTGAGCAAGCCACCAACCACTTTATTCTAAAGATTCTGACCATTATATTTACAAGAGCCACGAGAAATCCAAACACGAACGGCAAAACAGCCATTATCAATGTCAGCGGAATGGTCTTTATCATTTCTTTCATGGCGGAAGCAATAAACGGAAAGTCAAATGGCAACCTTCTCCCCCCTCATCCCTAAAATTACGTCAATGTATGTTCATGTCAAAAACGGTAACAAGTCTTGTTTGATTTTTTTTGATACGTTTTTCGGCTACTCTAAAAAACCATTCGAATAAAACCGCTACGGCATAATAAACAACGGATAATGCAATGTACACTTCAAGAGAATGATTGCTCGAAGTGATCAGGGTTTGACCTCTTCCGGACATATCCATGACACCTATTGAAAAAGCAAGAGACGTGTCTTTTAAAGAACTGATCACCATGTTTCCCATATTCGGAAAAGCCTGCACAAGCGCCTGGGGCAGAACGATGCGCCTGAAGGCTTGGCTTCCGCTAAGGCCGATACTGTACGCCGCTTCCGTTTGGCCTTTATCTACACTGCCCACCCCACCTCGAATGATTTCAGCGGCTGCAGCAGCGTTGCTTAACGCGTAAGTTGCAACAGCAGCATAAAACGGGTCCATTTTTGATGTATCTATCCCGATAAGCCCAGTGAGCGCCGGAATTCCATAAAACACGATGAAAAGCTGCACCATAATGGGCGTTCCTCTGAAAAACGAGATATACACTTTTGCCAATTGACTCACAATTGGAATGTTGTAAATCCGGGGCAGGGCCAAAAGAAGCCCCAAAATATAACCGAAAAGCAACGACAGCGCCAGAATTTCTAATGTAACTGGCAAATAACTGATTAGCGTTGGCACAAAATCTGTAATCATGTTGATATCAAACGCTTTTTCCATCACTGCTCCCTCTCTTTTTCCTTAATACTGCTCCTTGGAATAGTCGTCACCAAGCCATTTTAAGCTGAGATTTTTCAGTGTTCCGTCATCAATGATTTCCTGTAAGGCTTTATCAATATCGTCACTTAACGTTTGTTCATTTTTGTTAAACATAAAATACACTTTGGCATTCGAAAGCACGTCACCGACCGTTTTTTCTTTAATGGCACTCGTCTTGTTTTGAAAGTCTACTGCAAAAGGCGTTGAAATCGTGGCGTCGGCACGCCCTGATTTCAGCTGATTCGCAGTCTCATTCGCGCCTTGTCCCTCATAGGCAATCTCAAATGGGCGTCCATTTTCCTCATTCCATTTTTTCAGTACAAGCGCCCCGTTGGAGGTTGCGCTCGTAATCACCCGTTTCCCTTTTAAATCTTCAATTCCGTTAATCGTATCGTTATCTTGAAGCACGGTTATTTTAAGAGGAAAATGATTGTAGGCTACCTTATTGAACAGAAATTTTTTCTCACGCTCTTGGCTTTTCTCCATTTGGTGTGCCACAATATCGACTTTATGCTGTCCAAGGCTGACAAGCAGGTTGGAAAATTCCATTGTTTTAAACGTGAATTTATAATTTGGCAAACGTTTATCAAGTTCTTTGATCAATTCGACATCATAACCCGTTAACTCGCCTTTATCATCGATAAAGCATATATTCGGAAATTGAGTTCCAGTCCCAACCGTGATTGTCTGTACCTTCTTTTGCTCAGCCCCTGTCGTTTGATTGCCCGCGCTGCAAGCCGACAGAACCGTCATAAGTGAACATAATATTGTCATGAATGCTGCCTTTGTTCTCATCTCATCGCCCCATTTATTGTTCAAAGCTTGATTTTGAATAATCTGCACCAAGCCATTTTCGGCTTAGTTTTTTTAATGTCCCGTTTTTCTCCAGCTTTTTAATCGCTTGATCCGTGTCGTCGGCCAAGGTTTGGCTCCCTTTATTGAACATAAAGTACACCTCGGTATCCAATAACACATCGCCGACTGTCTTTTGGCGGAAGGCGTGCGTTTTATTCTGAAAATCAACGGCAAACGGTGTTGCTATTGTTGCATCGGCACGACCGGTTTCAATTTGGTTTGCAGTGTCATTGCTTCCCTGTCCTGCGTATTTCAGATGAATCGGATTGCCGTGCGTTTTGTTGTAATTCGTTATATATTCGGCCGCATTTGATGTGGCGCCGACAATGACGGTTTTTCCATGCAAATCTTCTAATGTATGAATCTTGTTATGATCCTCTCTCACCGTGATGTACATTGGCGAATAGTTATAAGGCACTTTATGATATAAAAAACGCTTTTCTCGTTCTTTATTTTTGGCCATATTGTGCGCGATCACATCAATTTTTTTATTACTGAGGCTCGTCAGCAGATTTGCGAAATCCATCGTTTTAAATTCAAATGTATATTGCGGCAATTCTTTATCGATGGCTTTCATCACTTCAATGTCATAACCGGTCAAATCGCCTTTTTTATTTAAAAATGCAATATTCGGAAAATCCGTTCCAGTACCGACTATGACTGTTTGAACCTGACGATCTGTTTTACTTATTGATGAACTGCACCCGTCAAGCAACACAAACACTGACAGCAGCAAAACCAGTCCCATTCGCTTATTCATAGGCTGCCTCACATTACGCCCAGCTGGGCACACCTAAAAGCGCCGGGTCAAATCGTTCCGGAATCAAAACCTTATGCATCATCACACCTATGTCTCCGTCTTTTTCCTGCTCAAAATACACTTCATACCCTCTCCTTCTGTACATGTCGGCAAGCCAAGGGTGTTTGCGTGCAGAAGTGCCGAGCGTCAGCGCAGGCGCCTTCAGCATATCGCGAAGCAGATTTTCTTCAACGTGCGTCAGAAGCTTACTTCCTGCGCCTTGCCCTTTATAGTCCGGCAGCGTGGCAAACCACCAAACAAATGGATATTTTGAAGGCGGCTTCTCACTCTCCCATGGAAATCTGATGGTAATCGTTGAAATCAGCTTCCCATCCCGCTCCAGCACGATTGCTGAATGATTTTCAATATTTTCTGACACCATCTGGATATCTGCCCTCGTGGAAGGCCAATCAATATCCATCTGCCGAACTGGCAAAAAAGCGCTGTTTACCAGATTCAACAACTCCGGTGCATCTTCAACAGTTGCCAATCGAAAAATATCCTCACTCATTTCCGGCACTCTCCTTCATAAAATACATAATTCCTATTTGTTTACTAAGCTTTTATTGTTTATACTATAAAGCATACTTTTATCTTTGACTAATCAAAAAAAGTAAACCTTCACTTCAGTAATTTTAATGATGAAAAACAGGGGGGAGCACAGTGGAGTTTCGCTCAATTAAAACGTTTCACACGATTGTCAAATTCGGAAGCTTCTATAAAGCTGCGGAAATACTGAACTACTCGCAGCCGACGATATCCATGCGTATGAAGCAATTAGAGCAGGATTTAGGCGTGCAGCTGTTTGAAAGGGGAAAAAACCTGCAGCTGACAAAAGCGGGGAAACTTTTTTATGAACGAACAGGAGATCTTTTGACTCAATACGAGGTGCTTAAACACAACCTCTCCGACTTAAAGGAAGAGGAGGCAGGCATTATTAACATAGGAATTTCAGAGCCGACTGCCAGTTTGATATTCCCTGATATTTTAAAGGAGTTCTTAAAGGCTTATCCGAAGATAACCGTTAATGTCAACGTTGATGACGCTAATACGTGCAGTCAAAAGCTCTTAGACGGAACGATTGATTTTGCAGTCTGCGGCGAGCCGGAATTGATTCTTGAAAACTTCTATCTTCCCATTTTTTATGACACATTAAATGTGATTGTATCTGATCGACATCCTCTCGCTCAGAAGAAAGCGGTTCATTTATCTGATTTAGAAGGAGAATGTTTTATATTTACGCCCGCCAATTGCCCCATTCGCATCCAAATGGAACAGCATTTACATAAAGCACTCGGCAATCGTTACAAAAAAATGGAGCTCACAAGCAGCATGGCACATGAATATTACGTACGGGAAAACATCGGGATTTCAATCTTTACTAGTACCGCACATTCTAAACCGCTTAGCGGCACTACTGTTATTCCTATTTTGAATCTGGATATTTCTCCGCCTTTAGGGCTGTTAACAAATCGAAAAGCAGATCATTTTGACCCCGCAACGAAAGACTTAATCGATCGGCTGACCAAACATTTTCATCAGCGCAGTAAAGAATTAAGAAGAGATCCGGAAGAAAAACCTCACAAAGCAATCACGGGATAATAAGGTACTGTCACTGACTTATCCGTACGTTTTTTCAAAACAAAAAACATCTCCTGATGAATCAGGAGATGTTTTCACACATTTAAAGCTCGATCGTCTCACCGGCCGCCATGACTTTACCGACTCCGCCCGGCAGGCTGTCAGCGAATGCCTCAGGGTCTTGTTCGATCACCGGAAAAGTATTGTAATGCACCGGCACGACCTGTTTTGCTCGCAGCCATTCAGCAGCAAGCTTGGCGTCTTCAGGCCCCATTGTAAAGTTATCGCCAATCGGCAGGAAAGCAAGATCAATATGATTCAATTCGCCAATCAGCTTCATGTCAGAAAATAGAGCCGTATCGCCTGCGTGGAAAATCGTTTTATCTTCGACAGTCAGCAAAATACCGGCTGGCATACCTGTGTACGTAATCGTTTTGTTTTCTTCATCTGTGACGGCTGACCCGTGAAAGGCTTGTGTGAGCTTCACTTTTCCAAAATCGAACTGGCGGGAGCCGCCGATATGCATGGGATGAACATTCAAGCCTTTCCAGCCTAAGTACACGGCGAGCTCGTTCGGAGCTACAACCAGCGCGTTGTTTTGCTTGGCAATTTGCTCAGTGTCGCCGACATGGTCATTGTGGCCGTGCGTCAATAAGATGACGTCTGCTTTTACATCCTCCGGCTTTATATCTGCTAATGAATTCCCTGTTAAAAACGGATCAAAAATAATATGATGGTCCTTCGTTTGCACTGTGATTACAGAATGTCCGTGATATGTCACTTTCATTATTTTCACCTCGTCACGCGATTTTGATTTGTTATTTTCCCTTTTTAAAAAGCTGAAAAACTTATGTTGTTTGATTCTTATTAATGACATTGAGGCCTCCGGTAGCTTCAATGACAGTCCCTGTCACAAGGTCTGAGTTCTCCTCACACAAGAAAGCGATAATCCGGGCGATATCCTCACCTGTACCGGATCTTCCTATCGGCGTTTTTTCTTTGCCGATTCGCCTTCTGGCATCTTCTATCGACGCTTCCTTCATGTCGCCGACAATGTCCCCCGGGCAAACCATGTTCGCGGTTATGCCGAATTCGGCTTCTTCGATGGCAATGGTCTTCGTCAAAGAAGCCAAACCCACTTTTGCAGCGCCAAACGCCGACCGATGAAGCCAGCCTGGTGCGTGCGCCGCACCTTGGAATCCGTACGTGATGATTCGTCCGAATTGCTGTTTTCTCATCATTGGAATTACCGCTTTGAACAAATGAAAGACGGCGCTTAAATTTCCTTCAAGCATGCCGTACCATTCATCATCCGTATAATCGGCTAACTTTTTACGTTCAAATATGTACGGTCCCGCGTTGTTAATTAAAAAGTCGATCCTTCCAAAGCGGTTAAAGGCAGCCTCTGCCATACGCAGCAGATCTTCTTTTTTGGTGACATCACCTTTTACAAATTGCAGCCGGTCAAGACAATCAGGACAGGCCTCCTTCAGGCGGCTGACAGCCTCCTCGTCCTGCCTGTAATTGACTGTTACTGAATACCCTTTTCTAAGCAACGTCTCAGTCACTTTACGGCCTAAACCCTTCGAACCGGCAGTAATTAAAGCATGTCGCACATGAATACCTCCCAAGCAACGTCGCCGCTTTCAATAAAGTGTTTCTTCTTCTACTTTACTATAAAAGCCCTGCAATATCACTTTTTACACTTTGGCATACAAAAAAGCTGCCTGTATAGACAGCTTATTCTGCAGAAGATGAAGGCTCTTGTTCATGCATATCGACATAACCGCTTTGATATGCTTCTGAAATGAGCCTTGTCGTCTCCTGGCTTTCTTGTTCATCATAAATATAGCGTTCCGGTTCTTTTTTCATCATTCTGCCTCCCATCATTATAGAGATAGGTTGGCTATCATGACTGGATTTTATGAAGGAAATTTTAACAAACTCCGGCTGCTACGCAGGCTTTCGCTTTTTCAAGTGCCTGCCCCACCTGTTTGAATCCGGTGCCTCCGGCGCTCATTCTTTTTTCAACTGCATGGTAAGGATCTAAGACCGTGTAAATGTCTTCTTCGAAAAGCGTACTCGCCTGCTGAAAATCGCCAAATGGCATATCGCTTAAATAGATCCCTTTTTCAATGCATGTGTACACAAGTTTTCCAACCACTTCATGCGCTTCTCTGAACGGCATTCCTTTTTTCGCTAAATAATCGGCCAGTTCCGTCGCATTTGAAAAGTCTTGTTTCGTCGCTTGCTTCATGACGTCTTTGTTTACAGTCATCGTTTGGATCATGCCTGTGAAGATTTGAAGGCTTCCCTCAACCGTTTTCACCGTGTCAAACATGCCTTCTTTGTCTTCTTGAAGGTCTTTGTTGTAAGCGAGCGGAAGGCCTTTCATAATCGTAAACAGCCCCATCATATCGCCGTAAACGCGTCCCGTTTTTCCACGGATCAGCTCTGCCATATCAGGGTTTTTCTTTTGCGGCATCATGCTGCTTCCCGTTGCATACGTATCGTCAAGCTCGATGAATTTAAACTCCTGAGAGCACCAGAGAATAATTTCTTCGGAGAAGCGGGATAGGTGCATCATCAGCATACTGCTGTTGCTTAAAAACTCCAAAATGAAATCTCTGTCGCTGACGCCGTCCAGACTATTTTCATAAATGGAATCAAAGCCAAGCAAATCCGCTAAATAATCACGGTCGATTGGGAAGGTTGTTCCCGCGAGCGCGCCGCACCCAAGCGGAGATTTATTAATCCGCTTCATTGAATCCTGAAAGCGCTCCTTGTCTCGCTCAAGCATCCAAAAATATGCGAGCAGATGGTGAGCAAATGAAATCGGCTGGGCCCGCTGCAGATGGGTGTAACCCGGCAGAATCGTTTCGACATTCGCTTCCGCCTTTTCAATCAGCGCGCTTTGGAATGCCTCAATCAGCTCGATGATGTGGCCGACATGATTTTTTAAGTATAAATGCATGTCAGTCGCCACCTGGTCATTCCGGCTTCTGCCGGTATGCAGCTTGCCGCCGAGAGGGCCGATTTCGTCAATGAGCATTTTTTCAATGTTCAAATGAATATCTTCATAATCGACTGAGAATTCCAAAGCGCCCTCCTCTGCCTTTTGCAGAAGAGCATTCAGTCCCTCACGGATTTTCAGCTCTTCTTCCGCTGTCAGGATACCGCATTTTTTCAGCATGGCAGCATGTGCGAGAGACCCTGTAATGTCTTCAGTGACTAAATGTTGGTCAAATGATATGGACGCGCCGAACTCGTCGACCCACTTTTCCGGTGTCTTTTGAAACCGGCCTCCCCAAAGCTTCTTCATGCTTTTATCTGCTCCTTCTTTTTCACGATGCTGTTCACTTTTGTCGGAAGTCCCCAAAGCTCAATAAATCCGATTGCTGCATGGTGATCAAACGCATCGTCTTTTGTATATGTTGCAAGTTTTTCATCATATAGAGAGTATTCTGATTTACGTCCTTCTACAATTGCATGGCCTTTAAACAGTTTCACGCGGACAATGCCTGTGACATGCTTTTGTGTTTCTTTCAAGAAAGCGTGCAGCGCGTCTTTTAACGGTGAAAACCATAAGCCGTTGTAAATGATTTCTGACATTTTTTGCTCGATGATCGGTTTAAAGTGTGCAACCTCTTTCACCAAAGTTAAATCTTCCAGTTCCTTATGTGCTTTGATGAGTGTCATCGCACCAGGACATTCGTATACTTCCCGGGATTTAATGCCGACAAGGCGATTTTCCACGTGGTCGATTCGTCCGACACCGTGCGCGCCTGCCATTTCATTCAGCTTCAAAATCAGTTCAGAAAGCGAGTAAGCTACGCCGTCAATGGAGACCGGCACACCTTGTTCAAATGCAATTTCAATCACTTCCGGCGTGTCCGGCGTTTTTTCCAGCGGAGCTGTTAAATCGTATGCACCTTCTGGCGGCGCCGCCCATGGATCTTCTAAAATGCCGCACTCATTGGCGCGTCCCCACAGGTTTTGATCGATAGAATACGGGCTGTCAAGATTGATCGGAATCGGAATGCCGCGGCTTGCCGCATATTCAATTTCTTCTTCACGTGACCACTGCCATTCGCGAACCGGCGCGATGACTTCTAGATCAGGATTTAATGATTTAATGGAGACTTCGAAACGAACCTGGTCATTACCTTTCCCTGTGCATCCATGCGCAATCGCCTGCGCTTCTTCTTTTTCCGCGATTTCAACCAGTTTTTTCGCAATCAGCGGCCGGGATAATGCTGAAACGAGCGGATATTTTCCTTCATACATTGTGTGGGCCTGCAAAGAGATTAGCGCGTAGTCCTGTGCAAATTCTTCTTTCGCATCAATCACGTAGGAGTTTGTCGCGCCGACTTCCAGCGCTTTCTGCTGAACAAATGCCAAGTCTTTTCCTTCACCGACATCCAGGCAGCAGGCGATTACATTATATCCTTGCTCCTGAAGCCATTTTATTGCGACGGAAGTATCAAGACCTCCTGAGTATGCTAATACGACTTTTTTCTGTTCTGTCATCATAAAAATCTCCTCTCAACCGTGTATCTTTTTGTATAAAAATAAATTATATTTAATAAAAATACATTTTGTATGTATACACTTTAACAAGTACGTTTCTTTTTTTCAAGCCTTTTATAAAAAAAACTCCACCTAAATTTCCAGGTGAAGTTTCGTAGTATTTATTCATTTACTTGTCTTTTCTGATTTCTCTGACCACATGTGCAAGTTCGGGTATAATCAGCTTATCCATTGCCAGCTTTACCGCGCCGCTTGAGCCCGGCGTTGAGAAAACAGCTGTATGCTGGATGACGCCAGCAACGGCTCTCGACATGATCGCGGCAGAGCCGATATCCTCTGTATAACTCAGCATCCTGAATATTTCACCAAAGCCGGGCAGTTCTTTCGAAAACAGCGGCGTAACGGCTTCGATTGTGACATCCCGATTTGCTATGCCTGTCCCCCCGTTTAAGAGTACCGCGTCTGTCTGTTCATCCATGCATCCCGCAAGCACAGCACGCTGCAGAGCATCCTTTTCATCTTTTATGATTTCATATGCCGCAATGTGATGACCTGCATCTTCTAAAAACGAGATCATCAGCTTGCCGCTTTTATCGGTTTCCTCCGTCCTCGTGTCACTGACTGTGATCACTTTGCACCGAACGGTATCGGGCGCTTCTTGTTTATGTTCTTGAACGCTCATCGATCCACCTCTTTTATTTTTTCTGTCTGTCACTATAATGCATGAACAAAAAAGCACATTCAAGAGAATGTGCTTTCATGCGATTTATTTAGCTAAACGGACAACGTCGCGCGCAATCATGACTTCTTCATCAGTCGGAATGATGATGACTTTAACCGGAGAATGCGGATAGCTGATGAAAGCTTCTTCGCCGCGCACGTTGTTAAGCGCAGGGTCCCAGTATACGCCCATGAATTCTAAGCCGCGAAGGACGCGCTCTCTGACTTCCACACTGTTTTCACCGATACCGGCAGTAAAGATGATCGCGTCTACACCGCTCATTCTCGCAGCGTAAGAACCGATGTATTTGTGGATTCTGCTTGCAAAGACTTCAAGTGCAGTTTCCGCACGCTCATTTCCTTCTTTTGTTGCTTCAACGATGTCACGAAGATCGCTTGAGAAACCGGAGATGCCGAGCAGCCCGCTTTTTTTGTTTAAAGTATTCAATACTTCGTCAGCCGTTTGGCCTGTTTTCTCCATGATGTATGGGATAAGGGCAGGGTCGATGTTTCCGGAGCGTGTACCCATTGCCACACCGGCAAGCGGTGTAAAGCCCATAGATGTATCAATCGATTTTCCGCCTTCAACAGCGGCAATACTCGCGCCGTTTCCAAGATGGCAGGAAATCAGGCGTAAGTCTTTTAACGGACGGCCGAGAAGCTCTGCCGCGCGCTCAGTCACATACTTATGTGAAGTGCCATGGAAGCCGTATTTACGGATGCCGAATTTTTCATAGTATTCATACGGCAGGCTGTACAGGTAAGACTGTTCAGGCATTGTTTGGTGGAATGCCGTATCAAAAACAGCTACCGCAGGAACATTTGGAAGCACTTCTTTGAACGCTTTAATTCCAACTATATTGGCCGGGTTGTGAAGCGGTGCCAATTCAGCAATATCTTCAATTTCATTAATCGTTTCATCCGTTAATAAAACAGAATCGCTGAATTTTTCCCCGCCGTGCACGACACGGTGGCCGATTCCGTCAATTTCGTTCAAATCTTTAATAATGCCGAATTCCGTTAACTTGTTCAGCAGCATTTTAACAGCTACCGCATGATCCGGAATATCAGTTACTTCTGTATTTTTTTCGCCGTTTACAGAAATCGTGAAGACGCTGTCAGCGATACCAATTCGTTCAACTAAACCCTTCGTTAAAACGGTTTCTGAAGGCATTTCGAAAAGCTGAAATTTCAAAGACGAGCTTCCTGCGTTAATTGCAATAATTTTGGACATGATTGACGCTCCTTTATACTCTGTATCAACAACTTCGTTTTTCGTACTTTTTTCCCGGTAAATGTCTTCCTCTTCTCCGAAAAATATCTGACTTTTCCATTTAAACATTGTCATGTCGGCATTTCAAGTCGAACTTACGTATTGATAACGCTTACAATAAGAAGTCGTTATTTTCAGACATATCACCTATCGTTTTCGTATTGACGAACGCTTACATGTTGCGGTTATTCTTTCTGTATTTTGTGTTTCAGAGCCGTATTCAATTCGTCGGTCCGCTCTTTGCGCGCACAATAAAAAAACAGCTTAAGCATCCATCTTCTGACGGCTGCCTAAGCTGCTATTGGACCCTATTTTTCTTTTTTAAACCACTCATCCAATTGAGCCATCATATCGAGCATCGCCTTCTGATTGGAGAAAGACGGAAGATTCGCAAGCAGAATTTGGCTCGGCGCTTTCGTCTCCTCTCCTTTTTTCTGAAGCACAAGGATGCTTTTGGCATGAGCCTCGTCTTTAAAAATGGATTTTGGCAGCTGCAACAGGGCGTTGATATGAACCTTTTCTTTGAAAAACTGTTTCAGCTTGTCGCTTTGGGAGCTTTCAAACAAATGATTCGGGATCATAAAAAATAAGTAGCCGCCCGCTTTGGTATGCTTGACGCTCTGTTCAATAAACAGATGATGGGCGAAGGAATGGCCTTCGTCCGCTTTGAGCTCAAACGCTTCTGCTCCTTCATCATTCGGATAATAGCCGACCGGCAAATCGCATATGACCGTGTCCACTGGATCGATAAACAGCGGCTCAAGGCTGTCCTGATGGAAAAGCTCAAGTTCCTTTTTAAAAAGGTTCGCTTGGGCATACGCGATCTTCAAGAGCACGTCATCAATTTCAATCCCATAGCTGTTCGCCGTTTTTTCAGACAGCTGATTCAGCACGGTGAACAGAAGGTTCCCCGTTCCGACAGCCGGATCAAGAACCGTCAGTTCCTTTTTGTCCGCCATAAACTTATTCACCAAATAACTGATGAAGAGCCCGATCGTGTCCGGCGTCATTTGTCTGTTCGGATGAGATATATCTTTCAGTCCTTTTAGGACGGCAAGCTGAAAAGCTTTGCGCACCCACTCGCTCTCATACGTGCCGAATTCCGCTTTTTCAAGCAGCACCTGAAGCTGTTTGTTTTTCTCATCAGAAAGTTTCAGCTGATCCGTTTTTTCAAGAAAATACATTTCTCCCGCTTCAGCCAGTGCCTCTATATATGAAATTTGCCATTCATTCTTTATGATGATCGCGGCTTCGTTTAACAGCTCATAAACCGCGCCTATATGGTCTTTTTGCATCTTGTATTCCTCCTTGCCATGAAAAAAGCTCCGGCGGCAGCCTGGAGCTTTTTTCCCTGCTTACTTCACTAATGCTTTGGCAGCCTCAATTGGCTTTTCATAGTTCGGGTGGTTTGTTGCTTCGCTTACATATTCAGCGTAAACGACTTTTCCGTTCTCATCAAGGACAAATACGGAACGCGCAAGCAGACGAAGTTCTTTAATATACACACCGAACGCTTCGCCAAATGACATATCTTTGTGGTCAGACAGTGTTTCCACTTTGTCAATTCCGTTAGCACCGCACCAGCGAGCTTGTGCAAATGGAAGGTCCGCACTGATTGTGTAGACGTTGACGTCTCCAAGCTTTGCAGCTTCTTCGTTAAAACGGCGTGTTTGCGCATCACAAACACCTGTATCAATTGAAGGGATAACAGAAATAATCGTTACCTTTCCTTTCATATCAGCTAACGATTTTTCTTCGAGGCTGTTAGTCAGCACTGTGAAATCAGGAGCTTGGTCTCCTACTTTCACTTCTTGTCCGACGAGTGTAACCGGACCGCCTTTAAATGTAATTTCAGCCATTATAATTCCTCCCTTTTGTATGTATGTCTCTATCATAGTAAAGTTTCTTGTAAACTGCAAAGTTTATGCCAAAAAAAAGTTAACTGCGGCCGGCGCAGTTAACCTTCTTTAATAATTCATATTGTTCATTTGGTTTTGATTTTGGCCCTGGCCTTGGTTCTTGTTATTTTTCTTAAACATTTGCTGAATGCGTTCTAGTGTTTGAGGGGCTGCGTCTAAAATTTTCTCAATTAAGTGGGTATTTTCATCTAAGTGAAGCATTCTGATACCGGTCGATCCGACAATTAAAAACGCGATCGGCGTAATGGACACACCGCCCCCGCTTCCGCCTCCGAAAGGAAGTTTCTGTTCTCTTGTCTCATCGTCTTCCGATTTCTTTTCAGCCGGCTTTCCGCCAAACTCGCTCCCGCCTGCGGCGAATCCGAAGCCAACTTTAGAAACAGTTAAAATCACGCTTCCATCCGGCGTTTCAACCGGATCTCCGATGATGGTGTTAACATCAATCATTTCTTTCAAGTTTTCCATAGCGGTTTTCATTAACCCTTGGATGGGATGGTCTGCCATATACGCTTCCTCCTTAAACTGATGAATCATTCTTTGAAGTCATTCGAGCCGACGGATGCTTCTTTAATATGGATAGCTCCCGTCCGTATTTGACGAATTTGAAAGCTGCAAGCATAGCATGTCCAAAGCGAAAAAAGAATATACACTGAAAATGGGTCTTGGAAACAGGGACTTGAAACGACGGGATCACTTCATAGACGGGTTTATTCACAAAATCCAGATGGTCGTACAGCATGGCAGCGATACCGCCTTTCACCCCCCATACAGCACCGGCTAACACACCTGTCACCGCCGCGTCCTGAATTCCGATAACTGTAATCCATTCGAGTTTTGTGATTTGTAAATGCGCGAGAAAAGACGCACTGATTTTCCGTAGTCTGGTGACCTGATGCAAAAGCATTTCGATTTTATGAATGCTTTGCTGCACATCGTTTTGTGTAATTTTTTTCTTTCCGCTGCTTTTTTTCATTTTAGATTCTGTTTTTTGTTTGATATCCACTGTTCCGTCTTCTTTGTTCAGCTTAATCGCCGGGATTGTTTTTTTGATCCGTATGAGGCCAAACAGCGTCGTGATTTTCAAGGTCAGTTTGTCATTATCATCTGCATGAAGATACTCCATCGCGACATGGATCTTCATTCTGAGAAGCAGTACGATCCCTATGAGTATAAGAATGGCTGTCAGCACATATACCATATTCTTCACTTCCTCTAGGAGCATTATCGCCAATACAGAAAAAAATAAACCCGGACAAGGTCCGGGTTTATCGGTTATTTACGGTATAATTTTTCATGCACCACAGTCGTATCCGCGATGTAATCATGAATCCCCTGTTTTGTAGGCGAAAAAGCAACGACAATATATAAAATCCAAATCTTATCGATATACCGCCCGACGACTTCGCGAAAAATCACTGTGCCCCATGTCAGTTTGCGATCCGGCTTCACAGAAACCACTTTCAGGCCGAACACCATTTTTCCAAGCGTCTGCCTGAAGAATTTTGTCATCAGCGCAAAATAGGCAAGATACACAACAAGCGTTGTCACACTGTAGGCCGAGAAGGTAAACATGCCGGATGTTTTCGGCAGATCCAATACGGTAAAGAGGGGAGAAACAAGTAAATGGTTTAATCCCCATACAACGAGCCAATCAAGCAGGAATGCCCAAAAACGAACCCAAAAGCCGGCATAGGCATGTGTCAGCTGCTCCGCTTCTTGCGGGCCTTTGATGTCCTTGCGCTCTAACTCTTCATATGTCACGTCCATTATTGATCCCTCCTACTTCGCATAGAGATACATCATTCTCGGCGAACCGGATTGTGAAAGAATTTCCCTCATATTCAGAAAATCAATTTCACTTTTAAACATTTTGTTCGCGCCCATGGAAAACAGTGAGCCTAATCCGAAGCTTTCCTCATAGGAAATGACAGAGGCATTTTTCAAATTCTTATGATCCTTTTTCATCGCTGAAATGGTATCGTCATAAAAACCAAGCTCATCAACGAGATTCAGTTTTTTCGCCTGACGTCCGTCATACACGCGTCCGTCCGCAATTTTCTTTACCTCTGCTTTCGACATGCCGCGTCCTTCAGAAATGACATCAACAAAGCCTTCATACGAATTATCAACCATGGTTTGCATGATGTTCTTTTCTTCTTTCGTCATCTCACGGGCAGGAGACATAATATCCTTATGGGCCCCGCTCTTAATCGTTTCAAAAGAAATGCCGAGCTTATCAGCAAGCTTTGAATAATTGACGCTTTCCATAATGACGCCTAGTGACCCGGTCAGGGTTTCCGGCGTTGCAAAAATTTTGTCAGCCGCTGTTGAAATGTAATAGCCGCCGGATGCTGCCATCGATCCCATCGATACGTAAATCGGTTTTTTTGTTTCTTTTTTGATTTCTTCCAGCTTCTTATGTATTTCTGCACTTTCATATACTCCGCCGCCCGGAGAATTCACCTTCAGAACGATGCCTTTGACCGTTTTATCCTCTTTTGCACGCTCAAGGTTTTTTAAAAACGTTTTGTGGTTATATCCGTCTGAACCTAGCAGACTGCTTGAATCCCCATTATCCTGAATGGTGCCGCTGACCTCCAATACGGCGATTTTACTTGAGAGACTGCCGTTTTCCAGCGTCTTTTCCTGCGATTCATCCGTCAGTGATGTGAGATCCGTTTGAGCGCCATTGACGCTTTCAAAGAAACTCATTGAAATGCTGACGATGATGGACACGCCGAAAATCCCCAAGGCAATCACTAATGCAATCCATCTTTTTGCATTCATTTTTTTCTCCTCCTTTTTCCAAAACCCTCTCATTATACGATTCAATATGAAAAATGTTTCATTTGATGAGAAAGCTCCGGCTTAACGGGCTGCCGGCAAACATGGTACACTTATGGCCAAAGGTATTTTACCACAAATACTGGATGGCAGAAAAACTTAAATATGACAGCAAAGGGGAAATGGGATATGACCGATCAACGCCGTAATGTTTATTTTTTTCACAAACAGGACCAGAAGACAAACGAACAGGCCAGCTCTTTAATCCAATTGGCTGAAGAGCATGGATTTACAGTTGTCAACCAGTACTCAGACGCCAATATTATTGCAAGCATTGGCGGGGACGGCACATTTTTGCAGGCGGTCAGAAAAACGAATTTCCGTGACGACTGCTTGTACGTCGGCATTACCAAAAAGGGGAAAGCTCATTTATATTGCGACTTTCATAGTGATGAGCGAAAAAAAATGGTCGATGCGATGACGTTTGAACAAATTGAAGTCAGAAAGTATCCGCTGATCGAAGTGACAGTAGATAACACCAGTCCTTTCCACTGCTTAAACGAGGTTTCCATCCGTTCAAGCATTATTAAAACCTTTGTGATGGACGTGCTGATTGACGATCTGCACTTTGAAACGTTCAGAGGAGACGGCTTGATTATCTCAACACCTACAGGCAGCACCGCATATAACAAGTCTGTTGCGGGAGCGGTTGTTGATCCGCTGCTTCCATGCATGCAGGTATCCGAGCTTGCATCCCTTAACAATAACACCTACCGGACACTCGGCTCGCCATTTGTCCTCAGTTCTGACCGAAAGCTGACCCTTCGTGTGGTGCAAGACGGAAATGAACATCCAATCATCGGCTTGGACAATGAAGCGCTCAGCACGAGAAACGTCAAAACAATCGAAATCAAACTGTCTGACAGGAAAATCAAAACAGTCAAACTAAAGGACAATTCATTTTGGGAGAAAGTGAAGCGTACTTTTTTATAGAAAATGAAAAGGACAGGCGGGAGCCTGTCCTTTTCTTATGTTTCATATACAATCCGGCCGTTGACCACGGTTTTTTTAATATCCAAAAGATGGAGCTGTTCCGGGTCAATTGTAAACGGATCCTCACTGAGAACCGTAAAATCCGCGTCATAACCTTCCGCAATTTTCCCCCGTGACTTCTCTTTATAAATGATCCCGGCGCTTCCCTCTGTATAGAGCTTAATCGCTTCATACACAGTTAAGCATTCGTTTTCATTATAACTCGGTCCGTTCTGCTCATGGCTGCTTTTTCTCAGCACTGCGGACTGGATGCCAAGAAGCGGGTCAACAGGCTCAATCGGAGCGTCTGAGCCGCCTGCACATAAAATGCCTTTAGACATGAGCGTTTTCCACGCAAAGGCTGTGTTCATCCGATCTTTTCCGAGACGGTCGATGACCCACGGAAAATCGCTGGCGACAAAATGCGGCTGAAGATCAAGTGCGATCGGCATGCGTGCTGCTTTTTCAATTAATTCGTCATTCAGCACTTGAGCATGAATCAGCCGATCATGCCGGCCGTTTTTAGGCGGATGCTTTTCAATTGCATGCAGCACTTTTTCAAAGGCAAGATCGCCGATGACATGAACCGCAACCTCCATGCCTTTTTCTCTCGCTTTTTGAATGAGCCGGCCAAGGGTTTCATCATCATGGACTTGAACGCCGTTAGTAGACGGATCGTCCTGATATGGCGCTTTCAGTAAAGCTGTTCTCCCGCCAAGCGCTCCGTCAGCGAAGATTTTCATCGCGCCGAACTCCACATACGGGCCAGACGGCTTCTCCAGCTGCTCCCATCGCTCGAGGGCTTCATGATGAACGAGCAAATGACAGCGGAACGGATACTTTCCGCTGGCGGCGGCTTTCTCATAAGCTTTCATCGGCACCGAAGCGTCCCCATAATAGGACAAGTCTTCTGAATGTCCGCCTGTCAGGCCTTTTGTCCAGCAGTCCTTTATCGCAGCCGTAAGCGCCTCATCAACATAGTGCTGGGAGACTGGCGGGAGAGCCTTCAAGATCAAATCCTGCGCCTTATCAAACAAAAGCCCGGCTGGCTCGCCATTTGCATCTCTTACGATGACGCCGCCGTCAGGGTCAGGAGTGTTTCTTGAAATCCCCGCCGCTTGAAGAGCCGCAGAATTGACGGCTATCGCATGCCGGCATACTCGCTTGAGCAAGACCGGCCTGTTCGGAAATAAGCGATCCAGATCATGCTTATTCAAATAGTCCGGTGTTTCAAACTGATTTTCATTCCAGCCCTCTCCAATGAGCCAATCGCCTTTTGGAAGCTGTCTTTCTCTTTCCATCGCAGCCTGCAAAATCGCTTCTTTAGAAGTTAATGCTGACAGATCGAGCTGAAGCTGTTTTTCGCCGTGGCCGATCAAATGTAAATGGCTGTCGACAAACCCGGGAAACATCACTGCTCCGTTCAAACTGATTTCTTCTGTTTCCGCGGACCCGTACTTTTTCTTTAGGCGTTCATAGCTGCCGGTACCTTTTATGACACCATCCTCAACATAAACTGCCTCTGTCCGATCGCCTTCTTCGAGCATCGTATAAATGAAACCGCCATGCCATATCGCCTTCATTCACGTTCACTCTCTTTCGTTACGCCTTTTTATTGGCTTTGAGCTGTTCTTCGCGTTTTCTTAACTCCACTCGTCTGATTTTTGCAGAAGCCGTTTTTGGCAGGCTTTCTACAAATTCAATCTCTCTCGGGTATTTGTATGGAGCGGTGATCGTCTTCACATGATTTTGCAGCGTTTTGACAAGCTCATCACTGCGTTTTCCATGGTCTTGCAGCACAACGTATGCCTTAACGATGGAGCCTCTGATTTCATCAGGGCTTGCGACAACTGCACATTCTTTTACTTCAGGGTGCTTAACAAGCGCATCCTCCACTTCGAATGGCCCGATCGTATAGCCGGAGCTGATGATGATATCGTCATTTCGGCTTTCAAACCAGAAATATCCGTCTTCATCTTTTTTCGCTCTGTCTCCTGTCAGGAAATAATCGCCGCGAATTTGCTTTTTCATTCTTTCCGGATCTTTGTAATATTCCTTAAAAAGTGCCGGTGTACTCAGATGAACAGCGATATCGCCAACCTCACCCGTTTTACAGATGTCGCCGTCTTCATTAATGATTTCTACTTGATTTCCCGGCGTCGGTTTTCCCATGCTTCCCGGTCTGATATCCGTATCTTTTAAGACACCTACTAAAAGTGTGCTTTCTGTTTGGCCGTATCCGTCCCGCACCTTAATGCCAAAGTGCTTTTGGAACACATCAATGACTTCACGGTTGAGCGGTTCGCCTGCGGAAACGGCGCTGTGCAGGGCAGAAAGATCATAGCGGTCCAAGCCTTCGACCTTCGCCATTAAGCGGTATTCCGTCGGCGTACAGCAGAAAACCTTAATTTTGTATCGGTTTAAAAGCTCTAAATATTTTTCCGCTTTGAATCTGCCGTGGTACACAAAACCTGTTGCTCCGCTGCCGAGTGTCGCTAAAAACGGGCTCCACACCCACTTTTGCCAGCCAGGGGCAGCAGTCGCCCAGACGATATCCTTTTCAGAAATATCAAGCCAAGCACCAGCAGATGTTTGTAAATGAGCATATGCCCAACCGTGTGTATGTACAACACCTTTAGGCTGACCAGTTGTTCCTGATGTATAAGATAAGAAAGCCATATCTTCTCTTGTTGTGTCAGCTGTTTGGAATTGGCTTCCGTCCGCTTCAATCGATAAGAGATTTTTCCAGCCGGCATCGTTTTCGCCAATAGACAGCTTAATCAGTTTGTCAGCCGTACTGACATCACGGAAGGCGCCAATAAATGCAGAATAGGCGATGGCTCCTTTCACTTCCGCATGCTCAATCCGGTATTCAAGATCTTTCGCACGAAGCATTTCGGAACACGGGATGACAACCATTCCTGATTTCAGGATAGCCAAATAAACAGCATAGGCTTCAAGCACCCGCGGAACCATTACAATCAGCTTGTCTCCCTTTTTAAATCCAAGGTCAGCCAAAGCAGCTCCGATTTTATTTGTTTCTTCCATCAGCTTTTCATATGACCAAGATTTTTGGTTACCCGACTCATCCTCCCACAGAAGGGCGGTTTTTTGTCCGACGGCACTGAACTTTTCCATTTCATTTACTAAGTTGTATTGCATAGGGGCAATTAAATCTTCTCGTTTTAACACGAACAACTCCTCACTTTCTCCATCCATTATACATAAATACAGGCTCTTTCCGTAAGGATATGCCTAAAAAAGACCTTCGTAAACATAGATTTTATAGGCCACTTGTCCTTTTTTATATATGTAAAAACGAAAAAGAGTGGGGATACCCCCACTCCTAAGCCAATATGTGAAATTGTAAATTAGAATTGTCCTCCGCCCATGTTTTGTTGAGCAAAAGATACAAGACGTTTTGTGATCTCTCCTCCAACAGAACCGTTAGCGCGAGAAGTTGTCTCTGCTCCAAGGTTTACACCGAATTCAGAAGCGATTTCTAATTTCATTTGGTCGATAGCTTGAGCAGCTCCTGGTACTAAAAGGTTGTTGCTGTTACCTGAGTTATTGTTAGCCATGTGTCTCACCTCCTTGTGAGTATAGAATGTGTTAAAACACATGGCTTCATTCAGAAAAACTTTGGTAATTGTATACAAGAGCTGTAGCTGGTTTAAAAAAGTTCCGCGAATTTATCGTTTGCTTCTTTTTCGCTATAAAGCGTCATGGTTTCAATGTTATCAACCGCTTCTTGAATATACGGCTCAAAATCAACAAAGCTTTCAAAGTGTTCGATTTTTTCTTTTTTAGGGCGTGTTTTCGGGCTTGGCGGCGTAAAGATCGTGCAGCAGTCTTCAAACGGCTGAATGCTCGTCTCATACGTGCCGATTTCCCGTGATTTTTCGATGATTTCTGTTTTATCCATGGCGATTAACGGACGCAAAATCGGTGTTGATGTTACCGCATTAATCGCATACATGCTTTCAAGCGTTTGGCTCGCTACCTGGCCGAGGCTTTCTCCTGTAATGATGGCAAGCCCGTTTCTCTTCTCTCTGATTCTGTCGGCAATTTGCAGCATGAGGCGGCGGGTTGCCGTCATTGTGTAGTTCTCAGGAATTTGTTTTTGAATGAGCTCTTGCGTTTTTGTAAACGGAACGATATGAAGCGTCATGCTTCCCCCAAAGCGGGATAGGCATTTGGCCAGATCCATTACCTTTTGCTTTGCGCGTTCGCTTGTGTATGGCGGGCTGAAGAAGTGAACAGCTTCTACCGATAGTCCCCGTTTCATCGCATAAAAACCGGCCACTGGGCTGTCAAAACCGCCGGAAAGCATCAGCATCGCTTTTCCCGCTGAACCAACCGGCAGCCCGCCTGCGCCTTTTTCATCTCGAATCGTCAAAAAAGTCGCTTCTTCCCTGATTTCAATTCTAAGCGGGATGTCAGGGTTGCGGACATCGACCGTCAATCCTTCTGTATGCCGCAAAATATGGCCGCCGATTTCAGCGTTCATTTGATTAGTATCTAATTCAAATTGTTTATACGCTCTCTTCGTCGCAACTTTAAACGTATCACCAGGCTGATACTGATCCTCCATCGCCTGCAGAGCAGTAGCTTTAATCTCATCAAGGCGGCTGTCACACTTAATCGCCAGACTGAAGCTTTGAATGCCAAAAACCTGCTTTAAATGAGGAAAAAGAGCCTCAGGATCATGTCCATTTAATGTAATCGTCATCCGATCCCGATTGGAAAAGTATTTTAAGTTCGGATAGTCTTTCAAAACGAGTCTGACGTTTTGCTTTAAGCGCTCAATAAAGCTTTTTCTGTTTTTGCCTTTAGTCGAAATTTCCCCAAAACGAATTAATATATGATCGTAATTCATGTTCTACCTCATCATTTTCTTTAATTTTTTGATGCCGGGGACAAGCGCGTTCATAAACGGTTCTGCCACTTCGCTTGTCTGGCTGTAATTTAAGCTGATTCTAATACTGCTTCCGGCAATTTGCTCCCCCTTGCCCATCTGTAAGAGAACTTTGCTCGGTTTATGCTCTTTTGCCGAGCAGGCTGATGTCGTTGAGACAAATATATTCTGTTCCTCAAGCATGTGTAACAGCACTTCTGCTTTAATTCCCGGAACAGAGAAATTAATAATGTGCGGCGCAGCATTCGTCTGAGGCGTGTTGACAACGACGCCTTCGGTTTCACTCAGCCTTTTCATAAACAATTCCTTTGCAGCAGCCATTGCGGCAAGCCGCGTTTCAAAATCAGCTGCGGCAAGATTGATGGCTTTGGCAAGCGAAACCGCACCCGCGGTATGCTCTGTTCCTGCCCGGATGCCTTTTTGCTGAGAGCCCCCCGTTATCAGCGGGATAAGGCGAGTTCCTTCTTTTACGATAAGTGCGCCCGTCCCCTTCAGCCCGTGAAATTTATGACCGGAAATCGAACAAAGATCAATGCCGGACTTTTCAATCGCCAAGGGCACTTTATAGATGCCCTGCACATAATCAACGTGAAATAAAATGTTCGGGTGCTCTTTCAGCACTTCCCCTGCCTCTTCAATCGGCTGTACGGAACCGACTTCATTGTTCACATGCATCATAGTGACAAGCACGGTATCGGGACGGATGGCTTGTTTCAGATCTTCTATTGAAACAAATCCGTCTTCGTTTACTGAAAGATAAGTAACGTCAAACCCGAATAACGCTGTCAGCTGCTCTAAAGATTCCGTAACGGACGGATGTTCAATAGAAGTGGCAATGATGTGTTTGCCTGCTTTTATTTTTGACAAAGCGGCTCCTTTTAAAGCCAAATTATTAGCTTCTGTAGCGCCTGACGTAAATACAATATCATATGTTTTTAGGCCCAAGGACCTTTTGATTTGATTTTTGGCTGCCTGAAGCAGCTGCTCCGTTTCAGCTCCATATCGGTGCAAAGATGAGGGGTTGCCGAAATATCGGCTGCTTGTCTGTTCATACACGTTCAAGACTTCATCATAAGGCTTCGTCGTTGAACTATTATCTAAATATATCATCTTTTTTACTCCTTTATGAAAGCGGTACAAGGTATGATATTTATCATACCATAACAAAATTTAATAGAAAATTACAAAAAGCTAGTATTGACTTCTATTTTTTTTACCATATAATAAGATTTGTTCGTTTCGTCATATTATCTGACAATTAATTGACAGAATATTTTAACATAATATTAGGAGGATTTTTTCATGAAACACTCACTGCCTGTCAAAGATACCATTATTATTGGTTTCATGCTATTTGCGTTATTCTTTGGAGCAGGAAATATGATTTATCCGCCGGAACTTGGACAAGCAGCCGGACACAACGTCTGGAAGGCCATCGGCGGATTTTTACTGACTGGGGTAGGCCTGCCGCTTCTCGGTATTATTGCCATCGCGTTAACCGGAAAGGACGCTAAAGGACTTGCTGATAAAGCACACCCGGTTTTCGGCACCATCTTTACTGTCGTGCTTTATTTATCAATTGGGCCATTATTCGCCATCCCGAGAACAGGAACTGTTTCATATGAAATCGGAGCTGTTCCGTTTTTAACCGGCGTACCAGAAAAACTTTCTTTATTGGTATTCACACTTATCTTTTTTGGCATTACGTACTACTTGGCGTTAAACCCATCCAAAGTGGTGGATCGGGTCGGGAAAATTCTCACTCCAATCAAATTTACTATTATCTTAGTGATTGTGCTTAAAGCTATTTTTACACCGATGGGCGGATTGGGCGCAGTTACAGAAGCATATAAAGGAACACCGGTATTTAAAGGATTTTTAGAAGGCTACAAAACAATGGATGCACTTGCTTCAATCGTATTTGGTGTTGTTGTTGTCAATGCTGTAAAAGGCAAAGGTGTTACACAGTCTAAAGCTCTTGCCGCAGCATGTATTAAAGCGGGCCTGATTGCCGCTTTAGGACTGACATTCATTTATGTGTCCCTTGCATACTTGGGTGCGACAAGCATGAACGCAATCGGCCCTGTTGGCGAAGGAGCTAAAATTTTATCTGCGTCTTCCCATTATTTATTCGGTTCATTAGGCAACATCGTACTCGGTTCAGCCATTACAGTCGCATGTTTAACAACAAGCATCGGCCTTGTCACTTCTTGCGGCCAGTATTTTTCAAAGCTTATCCCGGCATTATCATATAAAACTGTCGTTACCATTGTCACGTTATTCAGCTTGATCATTGCGAATTTCGGACTCACGCAAATTATCGCGTTTTCTGTACCTATTTTATCAGCTATCTATCCGCTTGCCATTGTCATTATTGTTCTTTCATTTATTGATAAGCTCTTTAAAGAAAGACGCGAAGTGTACATCGCATGCTTGATCGGTACAGGATTATTCAGTATTTTAGACGGCATCAAAGCAGCGGGCTTTTCACTTGGATCTTTAGGTGAGTTTCTAAGTGCGAACCTTCCACTTTACAGCCTCGGCATCGGCTGGGTGCTTCCGGGAGTCGTCGGAGCTGTTATCGGATATGTGCTTACTTTATTCATAGGCCCATCCAAACAGCTTAACGAAATAAATTAATGCCACAGAACGCCTGCGTTATTGCGCAGGCGTTTTATAATGGAAAAAGAGCCCGCTCATTACATGCGGGCTCTTTTCATAGTCGTGATTCATTAAGCGGATAAATCAGCTTTGATTTTTTCAACTGCGCCTGGCGCAGCCTTCTCTACAGCGGACGCTGCAATTTCATAAGAGTCTTCATAATCAAAAGCATAAAAACGTCTTTCCGCTTCTTTCAGCTGTTCAGATAAAATATGATTCTGGCTTCTGAACCGGTTTCCGAACTGAATGATTTTTTCAATGAGAATCACCTGCTCGACAAGTTCCTCTGATTCCCGGCTCGCCCTGTTGACAATATCTTCTGCTTGCTTCAAATGGGCTCCGGCTTCCTCCATATTTAATGGAAGTTCGTTTAGCTGGCTGACTGTTTCTTGAATGTAATGATGCGCGTTTTCCAGCATCTCTTGAATATGGCTCGGAATGCCTGGAATATTGCTTGTCTTCAGCAGTCTTGCTGTCTCAGCAATTGTTTTTTTCAAATTGCTGAGCGTCTCTCTCGCCTGAAGCTCTTCTTTTCGCAGCGCTTGCAGTTTTTCGCGAAATTCGTCATGCTCTTTTTTCACTTCTTCAATGTGCTTCTCTACTGATGCAACTTCTTCTACTAAAAGTGAGTAGGCGACGTGCTCTGCATCAAGCTTGTCTTTAACGGATGAAAGCAGCTTGCCAATTTCATCAAGGCGTTTTTCAAAAGCCTGCTGTTTGCCGAGCTCGCCAGCTGTCAGCCTGTAGCTTTCCTTTACCAGCTCAGTTTCCGCCTTAGTGTGTTCTTTCTCTTCTTTCAGCTTGTCATAAGCAATGATCAATTCAGGCATTTTGCTCAGCACAGATTGGCCGGCTTCAACTTCGCCCTCCAGCTGCTGATAAACAGCTTGAATATTTTCGTCAATAAGCTGCAGGATTGCGGACGCTTCATCAATATCCAGCTCAGTCATCAAGACATGCTCCGCCCGTTTCAACTGATTTGACAGATTTTCTAATTCCTTATCTAACTGGATATGCTCAAGCTTATACCCCTTCTCCTTCATTTCTCGATAGCCGTCCTTGAGCTTTGCGATCTGGCCGGGCACCGTCTGCTTGCAGTCAGCTAACAGCTTCGGCACATCATTTATGTAGGACTGAAGCCGTTCAAGATTACGATCCTGCTCAAGCAGCACTTGTCGTGCGGTAATATAGTTCCCGCCTTCTGTTTCTTCTTCGTATTGTTTGATTCCGCTCCAAATTTCGTCAAGATCCTTTTCAAGACTGTCATAAAGCTCTCCGTAAAGGTGGCTGTATGCCAGCAGGTTTTTTCGCGATTTTGAATAGCGCTCTCTTACCTGTTCAATTTCCTCACGGCTCTTTTCCTCACTTGTGACGAGGTCGCTGATTTCCCGAAGAATCTTTTCGATGCTCGATTCCGCGGCTGTCAGCAGATCATCAATATGAACGAGCACTTGATTGGCTTTCTTAAACCGGTATTTGTCTGCATTTTCCTCGGCATCATAAAGGAGCTCTTCAACTTTCGGCATGTGAGCTGTGACAATCTCATCCCATTCTTCACGCCATTTCTCAAAGAACTCTTCTGTCTGCCCCGTCATTTTCAAGTGTTTAATTTTGGACATTTCTTCCACAATCGACCGGTTTAGAATTTCAATCTTCCACGATTCCAGCCGGTCGATTTCGGCGTAGATTTTTTTCCTGAAAAAGTAGCCTGCTGCAAACAGCGCAAGCAGTACAATTAATAATCCAATGACAAACTCCATAATGAGCCCCCTTGCTGTTAACCTTAATCTGTCAGGGTGTTTTATTTATTCAGAAAGATTTCAGGATATGTATTGAGAAAAACTGTCGTTTTCATTGTTATTATGATACCATGTAACCAACATTTTTTGACCAGAAATCAAAAACTTTTTGTGCAAAATCGGCAGGATTTGACTATTTTTTCACGGGGTGACGCTAATGCAAAAGCGAGACGGACATATTCACACACCATTTTGCCCTCACGGCTCTAATGACACACTCAGGCAATATGCAGAAGAAGCCTTAAAAAAAGGCTTTGAATCAATCACTTTTACCGAACACGCCCCATTGCCGCCCTCTTTTACTGATCCCACGCCGCTGAAAGACAGCGCAATGGCGCAAGCCTCTTTGGAGAGTTATCTTAATGAAATATCCGGATTAAAAAAAGAATATCACGGTCAGCTTGCCATACGCACGGGGCTTGAGGTCGATTATATTGCTGAATTTGAAGATGAAATCAAATTATTCCTGGACGCATACGGGCCATATTTAGACGACAGCATCCTATCCGTTCATTTTTTGCGCACGGGTTCTTCCTATTTGTGCCTTGATTATGACGAGCATACCTTTAAAGAGCTGATTTCAGCCTGCGGAAGCATTGAAGCTGTGTACGAACAATATTACCGCACCGTTTATTCTTCCATTGTAGCATCTCTCGGCAGCTATAAGCCAAAAAGAGTCGGTCACATCACACTCGTCCAAAAATTCATCAAGCTGTTTCCATACAGCATGTCTGAACACATTCGCGGTCTCGTTTCTCAGTGCCTGAATGCCATTGACGAAAACGGAATGGAACTCGATTTCAATACTTCCGGCTTAAGAAAAACGTACGCAGGCAGCATTTATATCGAGAATTGGATGCTGAATGAAGCGAAACAAAAAAAGATCCCGCTTGTGTTCGGGTCTGATGCCCATCAAGCGGGAGACGTAGGATATGCGTATGATGCGTTTTTGGAGCGGTGCTAATTGATAAGCGCTACGTCCCCTGTCCGGAAGACGCTTCTGATCCAAATTTTGATTTCTTCAAAATACATTTTATAAAAGTACGGCTCGTGCGGCTGCATGTAGAGCACTTCTGAAATATATTGAGGCTGGAGATAGGGCATCATCAAAAGAGATTTTAATTGGAGAATAAAATGAGGCAGCGGCAGCGTCAAATGCTCACGCTGTTTTTCTCCTTCCTCAATGATCAGCTGGAAGATGTACTTTTCCTTCATTAGATATGTCGACATAATTTCCCTGTTTAACGTGGAGTCAATCGTGACTTCCCGGTAGACAAACCGAGTTAATTGACGATGATTATGCTGATAGGATAAAATATCGAAAACCAATTGGAGAAGCTGTTCCTGTGTGCTTTGAGAAGAGATATTGCCTGCCGCTGTTTCTAGCGTATTGCTGTAGCCTTCGTAAAACTCTGAAACTAAGTATTCCATCAAACCTCCTTTGCCTTTAAAATAGTAGGAGATGTGCGCAACATTTACATCAGCTGACTTTGCGATTTCACGGACAGATGTGCCGGAAAATCCTTTTTGGTTAAAGAGCATGACAGCAGATTCAATAATTTTGTCTTTGGCGCTTACTTTCATACGGCTCACTCCTTCCTCTTGATACTATTCAAGCAGAAGGCCGCTGTTCCTGTAAGAACTTATCGACAAATGCCGGCAGAAAAGCCGGACCTTTGTTTTATATTATAGAAAAAAGTGAGGGTTTCCCATGATCCATGTCGAAAAACAATCTGGAGATAAAGAAAAAGACTATCAGCTTCTGCTAAAACAGCTCGAAGCCATGACCGAAGACGAAACAGATCAAATTGCAAACTATGCAAATGCCTCAGCGCTCCTCTATCATTCTTTGCCTGAGGTCAACTGGGCGGGTTTTTATTTTGCCAAAGAAGAGGACGGACAGCTTGTGCTGGGGCCGTTTCAAGGTCTGCCGGCATGTGTGCGGATTCCTTTCGGAAGAGGGGTTTGCGGCACAGCGTATGCAAACGGAAAAGTGGAGCGTGTTGAGGATGTAAACGCGTTTCCGGGACATATCGCCTGCGATGCGGCGTCTCAATCAGAAATTGTGATCCCGATTCATGTTGGCGGAAAAGTTGTCGGGGTTTTGGACATCGACAGCCCGGTGAAAAACCGATTCGACGAAATCGACGAAAAGTATTTATCACAATTTGCCCAAAAGCTTGAAATAGCATTGGCGCAGTAATATAAAAGCCCAAAACCGAAATATCGTTTTGGGCTTTTTTTATTTTATTGAGTCGTGAATCCTCAAGCGGTTTTTTCCGCTTCGTTTCGCGCTGTAGAGCGCTTCATCAGCCTCATGCACAAGCTCTTTCAGGGACTTTCTTGTTTTTGCCGTCCAGCAGGAAATGCCGCATGAAATGGTTACCTTGGGTTTCGTGTTTTTTCTGACCGCATAAACCAGTCTTTCAGTAATCCGTTTTCCCACCGCAACCGTCACGTTCGGCAAATAAACCGCCAGCTCCTCGCCTCCCCAGCGGGCGCCGACATCATGCTTTCGGATGTTGCTTTTAATCACAGAAGCAACTTGAATTAAAATCTCGTCCCCAGTCTGGTGGCCGTACGTATCATTAACATTCTTAAAATTATCAATATCAACAAGAATAAAGACACCTTTTTGGTGAATTTTCATGCTGTATTGAATTTTCTCATCTAAATATACTCTTGAATACAGTTCTGTCAGCTGATCTGTTTTCACGAGATGTTCAAGGCGGTCGCGGAGCATTGAGTTCGTTACAGCCAGTGTGGCGTGATGAATCAGCGCCTGAAACAGCTTGTACATTTCAAATGTAAAAGCGTACATCTCCTGTTTCAATAAAACCGCAAAGCCCAAAAGCCTGTCATTTTCGATCATGGGAGCAGCCATCAGCGAGCCGTAGCCGGACTCTCCGAAAACAGACTGGCCATTTCCGACGAATACCCCTTTTTCCCCTTCATACAGCTTTTCCTTCAACTCATTATAAAAATCAGCTGGCTTTGTTTCTTTAAAAAACGCTGTGCTGCCGGGGAGCAGTGTTTGGTTTTCAAAATGGTCTATATGAAAAAAGCCCACTTCTTCTGCTTGAAACGATTCTGCCATTCTCACAGCCAGATCATGCATTGTATCAGTCAGTGTCAGCCGCTGATTCAGGCGGCGTGACGTTTCATTGATCAATTCTAAATTTGCGATGCTCGCTTTTGATTGTTCATAGAGCTGAGCGTTTTCAAATGCTTTTCCCGCCGCGTTTGCTAACAGCGACATTTCATTAATGTAGGCGTCAGTAAGAAAGCTGTCACCCGTTCCCTCAGCCTTCAACACCCCGTATGTCCCCTGCTGACCTTTGATCGGAATATAAGCGGCAGATTCATTTTTCCGTACAATATCTCCGGATAAATATACTTTGAGCGCAAAGGAATCGGATTTTTCCCCTTCCATATACAGCTCTTTTGCAGGAACCCCTAAACATTGGTCTTGATCGTGCGATATAAATAAAGAAAACTCAAAAAGAGAAAATGTATTTGTCAGACTTTCTAAAAGCTGCTTCAGCACCTCTGTCTGATCAAGAAGTGAATGAAACAGCTCTGTCATTTTGTATATCTTTTTTTGATAAATCATTTTGTTAACGAGTCTTTCCTGTTTCATCGACCGGTTTAAAAATGAAGCAACCACGTCCGGAAGCTCCCCGGGAATCGCTCCCTCCTGCCTGCATGTAAGATGAAAGCATCTGCCGGAACCGTCCTCAATCATATAAAATGAAGCGTTGATTTTCGAAGCGAAAAAACGCACTTCATCATTTGCCGGTTTTGCCGCAGAGTCAGATGGTGCCGGTGTAAGCGAAACACAAAGGGTTGAAAAATAGGTGTGAATAGCTGAAGCCAGCCATCTGAAAGAGTCGGTAAATGTGACTTTTTCAGATTTGGTCAATAAAAAATCGAGCATATGATAATGAAAGGCGGATAATTGATCTTTAGTTTGTTCTACCATGTTTTTATCACCTAAAAGTTTACCACTAATTTTTGTTTATTATATCATAAACGGCAAAGCAATAATGCAGGAATGGTTGACTTCAAAACAAATAAATTATATAATGACCTTTGTGTGAAATATTGCAGCCTTTTTGTTCAGCTTCTATGTTTTCATTTTGTTCCTTATCCATAAGGTGTATCGTGTAACTCTCTGCTGCTGGAGCGAGGATACATGAAAACAAAATGTACATGGTCGAATAGAGCAGACGGTTTTTATTTTCCACAAAAATAAAACCAAAGGAGGAGTCACATTATGGCTCGCTATACAGGTCCATCTTGGAAACTGTCCCGCCGTCTAGGAATCTCTCTTAGCGGTACAGGAAAAGAATTAGAAAAACGCCCTTACGCTCCAGGTCCACACGGCCCAGGACAACGTAAAAAATTATCAGAATACGGTTTGCAATTGCAAGAAAAGCAAAAGCTTCGTCACATGTACGGTGTAAATGAACGCCAATTCCGCACATTGTTTGACAAAGCTGCAAAAATGACTGGTAAACACGGTGAAAACTTCATGATTCTTTTAGATTCTCGTCTTGATAACGTTGTGTACAAGCTAGGTTTAGCACGTACTCGCCGTCAAGCTCGCCAATTGGTTAACCACGGTCACATTCTTGTAGACGGAAGCCGCGTTGACATCCCGTCTTACCAAGTAAAACCTGGTCAAACAATCGGTGTTCGCGAAAAATCAAGAAACCTTTCTATCATCAAGGAATCTGTTGAAGTAAACAACTTCGTTCCTGAATACCTTACTTTCGACGCTGAAAAGCTTGAAGGTACTTTCACTCGTCTTCCTGAGCGTTCTGAACTTGCTCCGGAAATTAACGAAGCGCTTATCGTTGAGTTCTACTCTCGTTAATCGGTCTAAAAACCCCTGCCGCTATGCGGTCGGGGTTTTTTTATCGTCTGATTCGTCTTCTTCCTTTAACCGGCCAACATTTGTTAGCGCCTGCTGCTCCCAATAATCCCGCTGAAGTCTTTCTTTTGCAATCGTACACATGAGATTCACGGTGAGCGCTCCTTTCTTTTAAAGGGTGGTGATTGCCGTCGTGTTTGCCCTATCTAATATACTCTTTTCCTGTTATTCCTATGCGATAAACCAAAAAAGATCCTTTGCCGCTAAGGGCAAAGGATCTTTTTTCTTATTTATACGTTACAAGGAAGTATTTTTTCTTTCCGCGACGCAGGACAGTAAATTGGCCCTCAATGCGGTCTTCATCCGATAAGATATAATTCACTTCTGTCTGACGTTCGCCGTTAATGTAAACAGCGCCGTTTTGAATATCTTCACGAGCTTGGCGTTTAGATGGAGATAATGTAGATTGTACCAACACATCGACTAGTGATAGCTCTTGGCTGCTGTCAGCTTCCATAGACGGAACATCTTTAAAGCCGACTTTTACGTCTTGGGCGGAAAGCTCTTTAATATTGCCGCTGAACAATGCTTGGGAGATGTTGATAGCTTGCTTCAGTGCCTCATCTCCATGAACGAGCGCTGTCACTTCTTCTGCCAGGCGTTTTTGCGCTTCGCGTTTTTCAGGCGCCGTTTCTGTTTTTTCAGCGTATGCTTCAATTTCCTCTTTTGATAGGAACGTGAAGTATTTCAAGTATTTAATAACGTCACGGTCATCTGTGTTGATCCAGAATTGGTAGAATTCATATGGCGATGTTTTTTCCTTATCAAGCCAGATCGCGCCGCCTTCTGTTTTTCCGAATTTCGTGCCATCTGCTTTTGTGACAAGCGGAATCGTAAGGCCGAACGCTTTTGCCCCTTCTTCTTCTGATTTTCTGATCAGTTCAAGGCCTGCTGTGATATTGCCCCACTGATCGCTTCCGCCGATTTGCAGTTTACAGTTTTGGTCTCTGTAAAGATTTAAGAAATCAAACGATTGAAGAATCATGTAGCTGAATTCCGTGTATGAGATGCCGGATTCAATTCTTGAGCTGACCGTGTCTTTTGCCAGCATGTAATTGATGCCGAAATTTTTACCGACGTCACGAAGGAAGTCAATCACATTCATTTTGCCGATCCAGTCAAAGTTGTTCGCGATGACAGCAGGATTTTCTGCTGCATCAAAATCTAGAAATCTGGACAGCTGGTTTTTGATTTTTTGGGACCATTCGGATACGATGTCAGCTGTATTTAATGTACGCTCCGCTTTTTTTCCGCTCGGATCGCCAATGAGGCCCGTCGCACCGCCCACAAGCGCAATGGGATGATGCCCCGCAAGCTGAAAACGGCGGAGTGTTAAAATGGGCAGCAGATGTCCGATATGCAAGCTGTCTGCTGTCGGATCAAAGCCGGAGTACAGGCGGATTTTTTCTTCATTCAGTTGTTTATTCAATCCTTCTTCATCTGTCATTTGCTGAATCAATCCGCGGAAGGATAAGTCTTCAAGTAAATTTGTCATAAGATAAAACTCCTTTTTTATTAAAATAAAAAACGCCCCTTCGTTTACACGAAGGGACGATTGATTATCGCGGTACCACCCTACTAATAAGAGAACACAAAACATTCGTCTTATCACTTTGCCTGATAACGGATCAGGTCCGTTCTTTCACTACTGAAAGCCTCGCCGGCTTTGTTTGCAAAAGCGGTTCATGAGTGTATTCGATATATCCGTCTGTACTGATTTTCACCGGCCATCAGCTCTCTGGGACGTAAGGATATCCTACTTGTCTCAATCTTTACCTTTTCATATGAAGCTATATCATTTTTAACATAAATAAAATCCCATGTCAACGCCGCCTTTTAATCCTCCATCGTTGACAGATCACCAGCCGGCAGATTGAGCTCCCACGCCTTCAGCACGCGTCTCATAATCTTTCCGCTCCGGGTTTTCGGAAGCTTATCTTTAAATTCAATCTCACGCGGAGCGGCATGGGCTGCGAGACCCTGCTTCACAAAGAGGCGGATTTCTTCTTTCAGTTTATCAGACGGCTCAAATCCTTCTCTGAGCGCAATAAAGGCTTTAATGATTTCTCCCCGCACCGGATCAGGCTTTCCGATCACGCCTGCTTCCGCAATGGCTGGATGTTCGACAAGCTTGCTTTCCACTTCAAATGGGCCGACGCGCTCACCGGAGGTCATGATGACGTCATCAACTCTGCCTTGGAACCAGAAATATCCCTCATCATCCATGTAAGCAGAATCGCCAGACACATACCAGCCGCCCGGCATAAAATACGATTCGTACTTTTCAGGATTGTTCCAAATGGTATGCATCATGGAAGGCCAGCCTTTTTTAATGGCAAGGTTGCCCATTCGGTACGGCGGAAGCTCGTTGCCCTGATTGTCAACGATCGCTGCCTTCACACCGGGAATCGGCTTACCCATTGAGCCCGGTTTAATATCCATGCAAGGATAGTTGCAGATAAGCTGACTGCCCGTTTCTGTCATCCACCATGTATCATGGATTCGTTTGTTAAAAACTTTATGCCCCCATCTGATGACTTCCGGATTTAGCGGCTCACCGACACTGAGCACATGCCGTAGCGAGGTGAGATCATATTTCGCAGCCATCTCATCTCCCGCTCCCATCAGCATCCGAAACGCGGTCGGCGCGCTGTACCAGACGGTGACGCCAAGCTTCTCAATCGTTCCATACCAGCTTTCCGGACTGAAACGGCCGCCAACGATGACATTTGTCGTTCCGTTCAGCCACGGTGCAAAAATGCCGTATACCGTACCTGTCACCCAGCCCGGATCAGCGGTGCACCAGTAAATGTCTTCTTCCTTTAAATCAAGAACCCACTTTCCTGTTTGATATTGCTGAATCATTGCTTCATGGACATGAAGCACACCCTTTGGCGTTCCAGTGGAACCTGATGTATAGTGAAGCAGATAACCGTCTTTTTTATCCATCCATTCGATATCCAGCCTTGCGCTCTCCTGTCTTGCCGCTTCCTCATAATTGATAATGTTTGTGCCGCTCTCAGCCTCTCCGCCGACTACAAATATATGCTGTAAGTGAGGCAGCTTGTCAGCCGGGATTCTATCCAGCAGCTCAGGCGTTGTGACAACAACCTTTGCCTCGCTGTTTTCAAGCCGATCCTTCACCGCGCCCTCCATAAACGCTTCGAAAAGCGGGCCGGCGATGGCGCCAATTTTGATGGCGCCAAGCATAATAAAATAGAGCTCGGGGGATCTCGGCATAAAAATAAAAACGCGGTCCCCTTTTTCCACATTTCCATACCGTTTCAGCACATTCCCGGCTCTGTTTGATTCTTCCTTCATTTCTTTAAATGTGTATTTTTCATTCCGGTTAGCGTCTTTATAATAAAGCGCTACTTTGTTTTTTCGAAACGATTCGGCATGGCGGTCAATTGCTTCATACGCCGCATTCAGTTTCCCAGTCTCATGCCAGGAGAAATGTTTCTCTGCCTCGGCCCAATCAAAATGCCGGTACGTTTCTTCGTAATTTTTTAAATGATGATCCCCTTCCACTACTGGCAACGCTTTCAAATTCATGACCAAACATCCCCCTTTGCTGAAGTTGTCACTTTATTATAGTATATATTCATATTCTTCTCAATTTTTAAAATATAAACCGTATTGAAAACGCTTCATAATTTGTTATTCTTAAAGGGGACATGTATTTTTATAAGAATTGATGGGACGGTGGATCAGTGGAACATCATAAAACATACCATTCAGCAAACATCAAAACAGCAACCGGCTCCTTACTGATAGAAGGGCCTGTCTCTCCAGAAGATTTGGCAGGTTACGAGTTTCATAACGATTTAACCGCATTTCGCCCGCCCCGAGAGCAGCATGAAGCATTGGTTGAGATTGCCGGCCTTCCCGAAGGGCGCATTATCATCGCCAGAGACGGCCGAACCATTATCGGCTATGTGACGTATTTATATCCTGACCCGCTCGAAAGATGGTCTGAAGGAAATATGGAGGATTTGCTTGAGCTCGGGGCCATCGAGGTGGCGCCCGCCTATCGGGGATGTTCTGTCGGAAAGACGCTTCTGACCGTCAGCATGATGGATGAGCAAATGGAAAACTACATCGTGATGACAACGGAATATTACTGGCATTGGGATTTAAAAGGGCTGAAAAAAGATGTGTGGGAATACAGAAAGCTCCTGGAAAAGATGATGAATGCAGGCGGATTGGTTTGGTTTGCGACGGATGAGCCGGAGATCAGCTCCCATCCTGCAAACTGCCTGATGGCACGCATCGGGAAAAACGTCAGCCAAGAATCAATTGAACAATTTGACAGGCTTCGTTTTTATCATCGTTTTATGTATTAACTGACACTGACAAAGGGGAAAAAATAATGATTGTTGAGCAAATCATGAAAAGGGATGTCATGACATTAACGAAGACGGATACGCTTGAAACAGCCATTTGCAAACTGAAGGAATTCCATATCAGGCATCTGCCTGTCGTAGATGAAGATCGCCATGTGATCGGCATGATTACAGACAGAGACATGAAGCAGGCCAGCCCGAGTATTTTCGAAGAAAGCAAACGAAACCGATTTCTCACAAGAAGTGTGGATTCAATTATGAAAAAAGAGGTCGTCTGCGCCCACCCGCTTGACTTTGTCGAAGAAATATCTGCCGTGTTCTATGAGCACGGTATCGGCTGTCTCCCAGTGGTGCAGCATCAAAAATTAATAGGCATTTTGACGAAAACGGATTTGCTGCGGACATTTGTCAAATTGACAGGCGCTGATCAGCCAGGATCGCAAATCGAAATAAAAGTACACGACATCACAAAAAGCCTTGCGGAGATTAGCAGCCTTTGCCAAGTTCTTCAAGTGAAAATATTAAGCGTGCTTGTTTATCCGCATGACGATCCCGGCGTAAAAGTGCTTGTCTTCCGTGTGAAAACGATGAATCCGCTGCCGTTTTTGCAGGCATTACAAAGAAATGGGCACCATGTCGTATGGCCGTCAGAGCAAAGGGATCTGCTATGAGAGACAGTGTATTCATCTATTCTCCATCGTATCAAACCTATATGTTTCATCAGGAACATCCATTTAATCAGCAGCGGGTTCTGTTAACATACGATTTGCTCAAAACAATCAACGCTCTGGATGATAGAGACATTGTCAGTCCCAGACTCGCGGCAGAGGAGGAGCTCGCCCTTGTCCACACGGATGATTACATTCAGGCGGTCAAGCTTGGGGGCGCCGGAAAGCTTCCCGCTGAGGAAGGTGAAAGTTATGGGCTAGGCACAGAAGATACACCCGTCTTTGCCGGCATGCATGAAGCGGCATCACTCTTAGTCGGCGGCACTTTAACGGCCGCAGACTGGGTAATGTCAGGACAAGCCCTGCATGCGGCCAACCTTGGGGGCGGCCTTCATCACGGCTTTCGGGGGAGAGCTTCAGGGTTTTGCATATATAACGACAGCGCTGTGGCGATCCAATATATCCAGAAAAAATACAGCGCCAGGGTGCTTTATATTGATACAGACGCCCACCACGGGGACGGTGTGCAATTTACGTTTTACGATAACCCCGACGTATGCACGCTGTCCATACATGAAACAGGAAGGTATTTATTCCCCGGAACCGGTCAAATTCAGGAAAAAGGCAGCGGAAAAGGGTATGGCTATTCCTTTAATATCCCGCTTGACGCTTTTACAGAGGATGATTCTTTTCTTGAGGCCTACCAGGCGGCAGCTTCCGAAGTCGCCGCTTATTTTCAGCCGGATGTCATTATCAGCCAAAACGGCGCCGATGCCCATTACTATGACCCGCTGACGCATTTATCTGCAACAATCAAGATATATGAAGAAATCCCCCGGCTCGCCCACACTTTAGCGCATCAATATTGCGGAGGGAAATGGATCGCAGTCGGAGGCGGCGGATATGATATTTGGCGTGTCGTGCCCCGCGCCTGGGCCAGAATCTGGCTTGAAATGAAGGGAATTGATCCGGGAGACGATATTCCGCCGGAATGGATCGCGAAATGGCAAAAACAATGCCCCGTCACCCTTCCGTCAAGCTGGAGCGATCCAGCCGATTTATATCCTCCGATTCCCCGCAAGCCAGAAATTGCAGAAAAAAATGCCCAAACCGTCTGCAAAGCATTATATGCGATACGATCTGAGCGGCAAAGAACAAAGTAAAAAACGACCTTCACGAAGAGGTCGTTTTTGATTTTTTGATAACGATTTCCACACGCCGGTTTTCCTTCATGTGTTCGCTTGTCTTGTTATCCTTTACAGGCTTTGTATCCGCATAACCGACAGCAATAAAGCGTTTCGAAGGAAGTTTCTCTTTTGATGTAAAGTATTGAATCACTCCGCTCGCCCGTGCTGCTGACAGCTCCCAGTTAGACGGGTATCGGTATGTCGCAATGTTTCGGCTGTCAGTATGGCCTTCCACTTGAATGTCATTTGGAATGGTTTGAAGAAGAATGGCGATTTGGTGAAGAAGTGTTTCGGCATTTTTCAGCACCTTCGCCTCACCTGAATCAAACAGAACAGCCTCCTGCAGAACGAGCACGACACCGCGTTCATCCCGTTTGGCTGTCATTAGGGCTTTCAAATGGTTGTCTTTTATATATGTATTTACTTTCTTGAGAAGCTGATCCTGCTGATCCTCTTGCTTCTTCACATCGGCCGAAGATGGAGCCTTTTTTTCTGCGGACGTTTGGTCCGGCTGGAGTCCGCTACCCTCCTTTTGGATCGATTCGACTGCCGCTTTAAATTTTTGCAGATCGATTTGGGACATAGAAAAAAGTAAAATAAAGAACACAAGAATCAAGGTGATCAAATCTGTAAAGGTGACCATCCAGTTTGATGAAGATTGGCTGTTTTTCCCGCTTCCATTCCTTCTTTCAAAGCGTTCTCTTCTAAGCTTCATGTACAGATCCCTTTTTTGTTTTTGCTTGATTTGGCTGTTTTCTCCATTCTTCCCGTGAGCTGAAAACGACGAGCTGGCTTTCGAGATTGCGCGGGTTTTTTCCGGATTGAATTCCGATAACCCCTTCGACCATTACCTGCTTGATGAAAATTTCACTTTCTGTTTTTTCTTCGAGCTTTGCGGCAATCGGGTTGAACACCATGTTTGCCAGCAATGAACCATATAAGGTCGTCAGAATCGCAACAGCCATATTCGGTCCTAACATATGCGGATCATTTAAGTTTTTAAGCATCAGCACGAGTCCGACGAGCGTTCCGATCATCCCCCACGCCGGAGCGAATTCCCCCGCTTTTTCAAAAACACGCCGCCCTTTGCGGTGCCGCTCTTCCATCGCTGCGATTTCAGAGTCCATGACAAGGCGGATCGTTTCCTCATCCCAGCCGTCAATTGCTAAAAGCAATCCTTTTTTCAAAAATGGATCTTTGATGTCCCGGGCCTGATCATCCAATGATAAAAGCCCGTGTTTTCGGGCGTGATCGGAAAGAGAGACAAAGGTTCTCACAAGATCTTTTACATTGTCTTCCTGGCGGATAAATGCCTGTTTTAACACAGCGGGCGCTTTTTTCAGCTCTCTCGGCGGAAAACTGATAAAAACAGCGGCGCATAGTCCCCCTGTGACGATGAAGAAAGAGGTCAGATCAAGAAATGAGCGGAAACCGCTTAATCCTGATCCCGAGATAATTCCGATAACAATAATAATCGTTCCTAACACAAATCCTGCAGGTGTAAGATAATCAAAACGTTTCATCATTTCTCCCCATGAAAAAAGCAAGAATTCACCTTAAAGGTGAAGCTTGCCCTCTTGTTTTTCTTATGACTTAGTTGACTTTCTTAGCTCGATACGGTGCGGCAGTTCGACGATATGCTCTTCAACCGGCTCTTTATTCATGAGCTTTGTCAGCAGTCTCATCGCAACGGCGCCAATATCATATGTCGGCTGGACAACCGTTGTAAGCTGCGGACGAACCATAAGGCTTAATCTCGTATTGTCAAAGCCGATAATCTCGAGGTCCTCAGGAATGGACAGACCTTGATCCTGAGCCGCATGGATAATGCCGAGCGCCATTTCATCAGTTGCAGAAAGAATGGCTGTCGGTTTTTTGTCAAGGCTCATCAAATGCTGCAGCGCTTCAAGGCCGGAATCATATGTGTAATCCCCTTCAGCGACAAATTGTTCATTAAACGGAAGGTTCGCTTCTTCAAGCGCACGTTTGTAGCCTTGCAGTTTTTTTGAGCGGTTGATCGGTTCTGCCATAGGACCGGATACGAATGCGATGTCTGTATGTCCTTTATCAATCAAAAGCTTCACCGCATCATAAATCGCCTGTTCGTAATCGATCGCGACTGACGGTGTTTCCTCCTGCTCTTCTACAGAAGCGGCAAGTACAATCGGCACTGGGGAACGCTTAAATTCCGCCACATGCTCGTCCGTAATGTTTCCGCCCATAAACACGATACCGTCCACTTGTTTGCCGAGCATTGTGTTTAACAGGTGCAGCTCTTTCTCCATGTTTTGGTCAGAGTTGCTCAAAATAATGTTGTATTTATACATGGTCGCGATATCTTCAATCCCGCGCGCAAGCTCTGAATAGAAAATGCTTGAGATATCGGGAATGATGACACCTACAGTTGTTGTTTTTTTGCTTGCCAGGCCTCTTGCCACCGCGTTTGGACGATAGCCGAGACGGTCAATGGCTTCCAAGACTTTTTTCCGCGTTGTCGGTTTTACATTCGGGTTGCCGTTCACGACACGGGAAACGGTTGCCATGCTTACATTAGCTTCTCTCGCTACGTCGTAGATCGTAATATTGCTCATCCTAAAAACCACTCCTTTTACTGGATACACTTATCCTTATCTATAGCATAAACACTTTATGTAGAGAAATGTCATAATGTCCGAATTTATGTCGTTTATGATTTGTAAGCGTAAGTCAGTAGTGTACATTATTTTTCATTATTCATCAAATTTAAATACTTCTCATGAAATTATACACGTTTTTATAGATGATGAAAACGTATACTTGGATTTTATAACTAAATAAACAAGAAAGCATAAAAAAAGGCCGCAGACGCGGCCTTTTGGATAATTCAATTAAGCGTTGACTTTCACCATTGGTTTCAGTTCATTCAGCCATTTTTCGAATTCAGGAATCGCCATTTGCTGAGCAGAGTCAGAAAGTGCGACTGACGGATCAGGATGAACCTCAGCCATGACGCCGTCTGCACCGATCGCTAAAGCGGCTTTAGCTGTCGGAAGCAAGAGGTCACGGCGTCCAGTTGAATGCGTCACATCCACAAACACAGGTAAATGCGTTTCTTGTTTCAAAATCGGCACAGCAGAAATATCAAGCGTGTTTCGTGTTGCTGTTTCGTATGTTCTGATACCGCGCTCACAAAGGATAATTTGGTCATTTCCTTGTGACATGATGTATTCGGCAGCATTGATGAATTCAGAGATCGTTGCAGCAAGTCCGCGCTTCAGAAGCACTGGCTTTTTCACTGCGCCGGCCGCTTTCAGCAATTCAAAGTTTTGCATGTTGCGCGCTCCGATTTGAATGACGTCAATGTAGTCCAGTGCTTCTTCGATGTGAGCCGGGGTTACGATTTCACTGATCACTGCCAGGTCAAATTCGTCTGCAACACGCTTTAAAATTTGAAGGCCTTCAACACCAAGCCCTTGGAAGTCGTATGGGCTCGTACGAGGCTTAAAGGCTCCCCCGCGCAAAATTTTAATTCCTTGTTTTTTCGCAGCCGCAGCGACTTCAGCCACTTGCTCGTAGCTCTCTACTGCACATGGGCCGACAATGAATCTTTGCTGGCCGTCTCCGATTTTTTCACCTTTGATCTCTACAATTGTATCTTCAGGCTTTTTCTTACGGGAGACAAGCAGGGCTTTGCTGTGATCCTCTTCCTGAAGCTCTAAACCGGCTTTGAATATTTCTTTAAAAATGTGCTGGATGGTAGAATTTTCGAACGGCCCGTCATTGTTCTCAATGATATTGTTTAACATTGTGCGTTCTCTGACAGGATCAAATCGGTTGACACCTTGTGCTTCCTTCGCTTTACCGATCTCTTTTACAACATTTCCGCGCTCGTTGATTAGCTTTAAAATTTGTAAGTTTAATTCGTCTGCCTTCTGCCTTAAAAGCTCTAACTCTGTGTTGCTCATTTTCTTCATCCTTCCCTGCACATTCATTTTTTAATTTGTAGTTATCATGCATCTTACTATAAGTAATTCAAAATGGAAATACTGAAATAAAAAAAATTTTATAAAAACTCTCCTTTATTACCCAAACGCTTTTAAGTGATAAAGTAATCTATGAAGTTATCCTACATGATGTGAAGGCAATGTTCAAGGTTTTTTTCAAAAAAAAGCGCCAGAATATATCTGGACGCTTTTTTCTATGATAAATGCTGCTCTATGGCCGCTTCTGTAATTTGTGAATGGGAGGTATGCCATTTCACTTTACCGTTTTGGATGACGAAAACCTGAGGGCTTTCGTGCTTTACACCATAAGTTTCTGCGATGAAATTTGACAGCGGCCGTGCTTCTTGGACTTGCAGATAATAAACCGGCACATCCTCATGATGATTTGCGAAAGCATCAAACTCATGAAATGCTGCCTGGCTGATCGGGCATGTGGTGCTGTGTTTAAAGAAGACGAAAGTGCCTTCCTGTTCTGCAATCCGTTTAAATTCTTCCTCAGATCGAATTAGCTGTTTTGCCATGACTCAAGATCTTCCTTCCCGGCTCAGCGATTGATATGCTCAGCCTGTTTTTGTGCATCTTTCAGTTCGTCTTTTACATCTTCTTTCGTTTGGAGGACTTGATCTTTTGTTTCGTCGGCCGCCTGCATCGCTTCTTCTCTCATATCTTGCATTGAGGCTGATGAATCCGTTTTGGCAGATTTGGAACGGTCTCTTAAATCCTTCACCTTGTTCATGATCTGTCCTGACTGATCCGCGACAAGCTGTGTGATGTTAGATGTCTTGTCTTTTGCGATGCTGACATATTGCGTGCCTTTTTCCTTCGCATCCGCAGTCATTTTGTCTGTCTTTTCCCGTAAAGCAACAGCTTGGCTGCCGAGATCGTCGCGAAGTTCTTTGCCTGATTTAGGCGCTAGAAAAAGAGCGGTAGTGGCACCGACGATTCCCCCGATTAAAGTTCCGATTAAAAAATCTTTACTATTAATTCCATCTTTGCTCATCATTATTCCTCCTCATAATGTTTTTCTTTTATAGAACTGATTTTTTCTTTTGCTTCCATTTTTCCCAAATTTCCATCGCCGCTTGGCTCCATGTGACGACTTGATTGATTTTATCTTGATTTTCTCTTACTGATGCTGATACAGACCCTGCCGCCTGCTTCATGGATGTATTGAACTGCTGCACAGAAGTTCCCACCCCTTGAACAGCATGAACGACCGTGTTCAGTTTTTCTGATTTCTCCTGAATATCTTCAGCCAGGCGGTTGGTCTTATGTAAGAGCTCGGCTGTTTCAGTTGTGATGCCTTTCATTTGTCCCTCCAGCCCTTCTAGAGTGGATGCGACGTTTTTTAGTGTCAGCTGCAGTGACTTCAATGTTTTAGACAAATAGATCACTAATACGAGAAATGCGACTGCGATGAGTGCAACGCTTAAATAAAGAATAATAATCATCTCAAACCTCCTTGCTGCAGGATATACTGCTGTTTACCCGTTTCCTTAATTCCTAAACATGTGTACTGGGCTGTATACATATTATTCTCCGTTATGTAAGAAAATCCTTTAACAAGCTTTTCCTTCAGATAAATAAAAAGCAGTGAGATCACTGCTTTTTATTATGCCATGACGTTTTCGTAGGCTCTCATATATTTTTGGATATCCCCTGCTCCCATAAAGATGAGAACGGCTTTTTCATGAGCTTTTAAAACAGATGTGTCATCTTCTTCGATCAGCTTCGCATTATGAATTTTTCCCTGCAGGTCGCCAATTGTCAGCTTTCCTGCATTCTCTCGGGCTGAGCCGAAAATATCGCATAAATACACACAGTCAGCCCCGCTTAGGCTTTCTGCGAATTCGTCAAGGAATTGCTGTGTCCGCGTAAATGTATGAGGCTGAAATACAGCGACAATTTCACGATCAGGGTATTTCTGTCTTGCCGCCTCAATCGTCACTTTTATTTCGGTCGGATGATGAGCGTAGTCATCAATCAGCACTTGATCCCCGAGCTGCTTCTCATTGAATCTGCGTTTGACGCCGCCGAATGATTTGAGGCCATGTTTAATTACGCTGGCATCAATTTCTTCATAATGGCATAACGCAATGACGGCCAATGAGTTTAATACATTGTGATGGCCGTACGCTGGAATATAAAACGTATCATAGAATGTATTGCGGACAAATACATCGAAAGTTGTCCCTTCCGTGCTTTTTACGATGTTTCGGGCTTGAAAATCATTTTCTTCCCCCGTGCCGTAATACACTACCGGAACGTTCGCATGGATTTTCGGCAGATGCTCATCGTCTCCGCAGGCAATAATGCCTTTGTTGACTTGAAGCGCCATCTCTTGGAAAGCGTCAAACACATCGTCAATGCTAGAGAAGTAATCTGGATGATCAAAATCAATATTCGTCATGATCGCGTAGTCAGGCTGATAGCTTAAGAAATGGCGGCGGTATTCGCACGCTTCGAACACAAAGTATTCGCTGTTTTCATTTCCCTGGCCTGTTCCGTCCCCGATTAAGAAAGACGTCGGTTTGGCGTTTTGGATTACGTGAGCCAGCAGACCCGTTGTCGACGTTTTGCCGTGCGCGCCCGTAACGGCAACACTTGTGAATTTTTTCATGTAGTTGCCTAAAAACTTATGATAACGTATCACCGGAATTCCGTCAGACATGGCTTTTTCAATTTCGGGATGCGTGTCTGGGAATGCGTTTCCAGCGATAACTGTCATGCCGGGTTTGATATTATCCGCGCTAAAAGGAAGAACTGTAATGTTTCTTTTTTCAAGCGCTGTTTGCGTAAAAATAAATTTTTCGATATCCGATCCTTGGACAGTATATCCATTATCATGAAGTATTTGGGCAAGCGGACTCATACCGGTCCCTTTTATTCCAACAAAATGATAAACAGTCATAATTGTACCTCCAACAAACGTCTATCTGTTCCCCAGTATATGACGCTCATTTCAATTTGCGACCGCGGCGGCTGAAAAGCCGTCTTAAGCGGCGTATTTTATATGTTTTGTTATGTTCAGTATCCGGTTAATTCTTTCTGATTAAACCTAGATATCAAGATTTCTCTATGCTTCATCTGCTGTAAAGCGGCATGCTGTGAAATGCTCTAAACACTATCATACCATGTTTGGTGTGAAAATGAACCTATATTATTCGTTTATTAAATCACTTGCTGTGATCAGCACCTCACGGGGCTTGCTTCCTTTCGCCTCTGAGATCATGCCTTCCGCTTCCATCATATCGATCAGCCTTGCCGCGCGATTGTACCCGATTCTGAACCTTCTTTGCAGGCTTGAAGTGCTCGCGCTGTTTTGCTCAACAACAAACTCACACGCTTCGTAAAACAGTTCATCCTCTTCTTTCAGGGCTGATCCTTGTCTTACAAGCTCTTCTTGTTCAAATAAATAGGTTGGCGGCATTTGGTTTCTGACGTGGGAAACGACACGGTCGATTTCGCGATCCGACACAAAGTTACCTTGAAGGCGGACTGGTTTTCCCGAGCCGTTTTCCAAAAAGAGCATGTCCCCTTTGCCGAGAAGCTTTTCGGCACCGGCTATGTCAATGATCGTTCGGGAATCAACCTGGCTTGAGACAGAAAATGCGATTCTCGTCGGGATATTCGCCTTAATCAGGCCGGTAATGACATCGACTGAAGGCCGCTGAGTTGCGACGAGCAGATGGATACCGCACGCTCTGGCTTTTTGGGCGATCCGCGCAATGCTCTCTTCGACATCGTTTGGAGCAACCATCATCAAATCAGCCAGCTCATCAATCACCACCACTAAATACGGCAGCCTTTCGCCCATTTGGTGGTCAGCCGTTAATTGATTAAAGCGATCAATGTCGCGGACGCCTGAATGGGCAAACAGCTCATAGCGCCGCTCCATTTCCTCAACGACCCACTTTAACGCAGCGGTAGCCGCTTTGGCGTCAGTAATAACCGGGCTGACGAGATGAGGAATTTTATTGTATGGAGCCAGCTCTACCATTTTCGGGTCAATCAGCAGCACCTTCACTTCACTCGGGTCGGCTTTATAAAGCAGGCTGACCAAAATTGTATTGATACAAACGCTTTTTCCCGAGCCCGTAGCGCCGGCAATCAAGCCATGCGGCATTTTCTTTAAGTCGATCACGACAGGATTCCCTGAGATATCCAGCCCCAGCGCAGCCGTGAGAGGCGACTTGCTCGTTCTGAAAGCTGAGCTGCGAATCATCTGGCGCAAGTCAACCATCTTGCTCGCGCGGTTCGGCACTTCTATTCCGATCGTGTTTTTCCCCGGAATCGGCGCTTCAATCCGAATATCTTTTGCAGACAGGCTGAGCTTAATATCATCAGACAAGTTGGTGATTTTATTCACCTTTACGCCTGGTTCAGGATGCACCTCGAATCTTGTGACAGAAGGACCCTGGGTCACGTGAACCACATTGGCGCGGACATTAAAATTTTTCAGAGTCAAATCAAGAAGCTGACGCTGTTCTTCTATCCACGCAGTATCGTCTTGAACTTGCGCTGGCGGGACATCAAGCAGTGCGACATTCGGAAACACATAGCTGCTGCGGCGCTCCTCTGCTTTTTGCTGTTTATGCGTATCTCTTTTCAGCATCATGACATTAAAAGGAACAGACGGCCCTTTTTGAGGAGATGTGCTTTGTTCAGTACGTTTCTCCTGTATGACAGAGCTTTTTTGCGGCTCCTCTATAGCAGCGTGTGCTGCGTTCGCATGAATGTCCTGCCGGTTTTCATGGACTGCAGAAAATTCCAAGTGATCATTTTGCTCCGGCTCAGCATGGCCGTCTGGGTAAACGTCTATCTTCGTGTCTTCCGCTTCCGAGATGTCGGCCTGGTTGTTTATTATGCTGTCTGATGGCTCTTCTGCTTCTTCCTCTGTTACTGCTTGAGTCAGAGACACAGAATGCTCGTGACCTGTAAACGAGGCATTGTTTTCCTTTAGGGTGTCTATTCGTTCTTCTTGAACAGACAGGCTCTCAGCAGCTGCTGCGATTTCGTGATGATTGTCTACTTTGCTGTCTGACCGTTCTGCTGATTCTCCGCCCTCATATACTGCCTCTATCGGGGATGTTTGTGCTGCTTGCTCTTCAACTTGTTCAGCGCGGCAGACAAACTCTTCGGCTTCCTCTGGCAGTTGTTCCCTTTGTTCTTCTTGAATCTCAGCCGCCGCAGGCATGGTGTCTTCATGGCTTTGTTTACTGCCTGTTCGGTCTTCCTGTGCCTCAGCTACCGTATCTGTCAGTGTCTCAGGGGCTGTTTGCTCTTCATTTTGTCCAGCAGGGAAGAAAGACGCTTCTTTTTCCGGATGCTGAATGTCGGCAGCTGGCTCTTCGGCTGGGCGCTGTCCCAGCGCTTCTTCACGCCCTGCAGCCATTCCGTTCAAGCCGCGAGAAGGCTGTTCTTCGAATGGGGTATCCGGCAAAAAAGGCGCTTCTTTTACGTGCTGCGTCGGCCTGTCCGGAGCAGAATAGCTGCGTTCCCGCTCGATCTCTTCTGACAGCAGTGTTACCTTCTCTTTTTCAGATTTGTCCGGTGCCTTCACTGTTTCTGAACGCTGTTTCGGCACATCCTTTTTGACGGATGGCTTTTGATTGAATCCATGTATTGGCGAAGGGATATTTGTCGGTTTAAATGGTTTCTTCGCCGGCTCTGATGTTTGATATGTATGCTGCTCTTTTTTATCTTTGGGATGTTCTCTGTATGGCGCGGCGCTTGGACGCGGCGCGGATTTCGGTTCGTCCGCTGGTGCTCGGCGCCTTCTCAAGTCTTGATTTTGGTATCCGTCAGGCACGACTGGAAAACGAAACTTGCCTTTTGGATATTCATAATATATTTTAGGATCTTCCAATCTTTTTAATTGTCCTTCAGGATGATGCTGATGTATTTCTTGCTGCTGCGGAATTTGAGCAGGTTTTTTCTCCCGTTCATTATCCTCTTCACTCTCGCCTAAAAACAAATCAAAAAATTTATGAAGCCAACTCATAATTTATCTCTAACTCCCTTATAGTTTTCTGGGACGTTTTTTAGTATACCACTGCACGTCGGCCCAGAAAAGATTAAGCTTTCGGCAAAACAAAGCCGCTAAACAAGGGCTTAGCGGCTTTTTAGATGATTCGTTTTTTTGAACGGGTTTATGGGAGTCTAAAATTGAAATGCGTCCCCTGCCTCATGGTCCCCTTCTAACACAAGGATTCCTTTTTCAGCAGGAGCATCCGGCAAAGCAAGCTCTTTCGCTGAGCAGATCATTCCGCTTGACGGAACGCCGCGAAGCTCTGCATCCTTAATGACAAGTCCGCTTGGCATCACGGCGCCGACTTTGGCAACGACAACTTTTTGCCCTTGGTCAACGTTAGGCGCGCCGCAGACGATCTGAAGCGTTTCTTCTCCTACATTGACTTGACATACACTTAATTTATCCGCATTCGGATGTTTTTCTTTTGACTCTACATATCCGACAACAAACTTCGGAGATAAATCAACGACTAATGTCTCTTCTACGCCGTTTCTGCTTAGAATCTCGTTCACATTCTTCACAAATGTTTCTGAGAGCGCAACAGGGCCGTTTTCATCAATGGTCAAGTAAGAAGACGCATTGAAAATGTTGAAACCCGTTGTTTCTTTTGTCTCGTTATTAAAAATTTTGACGACGTCGCCGTATGTTTCATAGCCAATTTGTTCGCGTGTCACATCTTGAAGAGAGATCAGCAGCGTGTCTCCCACACCTTCTTTATTATAAAAAGCGTTCATAAGTAAAAATCCTTTCTAATCCTTTTTCGGACGGCTTTTCGCCAGGATAAACACCGGTTCCAGCTTTCCTTCATTGTACAAAAATGAAAGGGCGGTAATCGGAACGGTGCCGCCTGCAAAGAAGCTCATCGACATTTGTCCTAGAATATCATAACCCGATTCATTCCGGATGTCAGCAAGAATCAGAACGTCCTGATGCGGAACAGAGATCGCCAGTTCACCTTCTGCACGCTGCTTGTACTCATTTAAGATCGCTTCGTTCAAAATCCGGCTGGCGTCGTAACCGTCATTTGCCCTGAAAAAGTAAAAGAAATTGCCGGCTACCGTATCCTCTTTGACAACCGCCGGCAAAGAGCGGAGATTAAATGCAGCCGTCTCTCTAATCCGCTCTTTTGTCCAGTTTTCTTTCTCAAGCATGCGCTGGTCAATTAAACGGTAGGTTTTCCCGAGATCAAGCGCGTAATAAATTCTGGTCTCTGCCGTATGATCGTCATAAATGAGCGGAATATCTTCGCTGGATTTGTCCGGGAAAGAAGTCGAGCGGATCACCGGGTAAATGCGGCTTTCTTTTCCGGTCATTTCCTGAGCCTTCCCTTCCATTGCCGTCATCGCTTCGGAGACATAGTACACAATCTCATCAATGGCTTCATCTTTTTTCAGTTCCCATTTTGCAATGATCGGCGGCAGGTCGAGCGTAATTCCTTTTTTGGTCGTTTGATCCTCAACACGGAGGGTATCTTTTTCTCTGTCAAACAGAAAGGAGCGATTCTCGTGCTGAAGGCGCTGTTTCAGGATATCTGACAGCTTCCTTGAGGTCATTTTCAAACCAGATGTCCTCCTTTACGCTTTAGCGAGAGAGTCAGTTAAAAACTGTTCAATTTCTTCTTTCGTTTTACGGTCTTTGCTCACAAAACGATTTACTTCTTTTCCTTCATTAAAAACGACAAAGCTTGGGATTCCGTAAATTTCCCACTCTGCACACGTATCAATGAACTTGTCGCGGTCTACGTAGTAGTAAGTAAATTCAGGGAAGTCCGCTTCCACTTCAGGCAGAAAAGGCTCTATGAAACGGCAATCCGGGCACCAGTCGGCTGAAAACATAAAGACCGCCCAATCATCCTTTACCGCTTTTTCCAGCTCTTGAGTTGATTCAATTTTTTTCATTTTATATCCCTCCAGTTGATTCTGTTCTTACACGTTGGTTTATCGATACTCGTCCACTTGGATCATACCAAACTGCTTACGGCAAAACCACTTATATGCAACGAATGAATATGTAAGATTCGCTTTCTCATTATCATTATCATATTTTATTTGCATTATCAAGCTCGTTTCGTTTAACATCAGGGACATAAGGGTAAAATTTACAGATAGACATGCATAAGGAGGGATTTTAATATGGAGTTTGTCGTCTATTTAGCCGGGGAAATCCACAGCAATTGGCGCGAGGAAATCAAAGAGAAAACAAAATCACTGAAGCTGCCGATTACGTTTGTCGGCCCGATGGAGAATCATGACCGCTCAGACAATATCGGAGAAGAAATTATGGGCATTCAGCCAAATGCCGTTTTAAAGGATGACACAGCCTCTGACGTGAATAATTTCAGAACCGCCGTCCTGATGAATAAAGCAGATTTTGTAATTGCTCTTTTTGGCGAAAAATACAAACAGTGGAACACGGCAATGGATGCATCATATGCGATTGCTAAAGGAAAACCTCTGATTATGATCCGGCCGGAATCGCTCCACCATCCTTTAAAAGAGCTTTCCAACAAAGCGAATATAACAGTTGAAACCGTAAATCAAGCCATTAAGGCCCTTTCCTATGTTTTTGAAACAGAATAAGAAAAAAGCTTGTCGATCCGGGCTTGCAGCCCCGTTCAACAAGCTTTTATGATACCCTACATATTTTCTTTAATCGCATCCACCGTCTGCTTATCGCAGGCTGTCACAAGTTTGATGAGCATTTCTTTGGCGGCAGCATAATCATCAATATGAATGATAGAAGCGTTCGTATGAATGTAGCGGGAACAAATTCCGATAACCGCTGAGGGAACGCCGCTGTTTGAAATGTGAACTTTGCCCGCATCTGTTCCCCCTCCTGAAACGAAATATTGATATGGAATATCATGTGTTTCCGCCATATCAAGCACAAATTCTCTCATCCCGCGGTGCATGACTGTCGTTCTGTCAAGAATGCGGAGCAAAAAGCCTTTTCCAAGCTGCCCAAATTCATTTTTGTCATCGCCCATATCGTTTGCCGGGCTGGCGTCAAGCGCGAAAAACAAGTCCGGTTTAATCATATGGGAAGCCGTCTGCGCGCCTCTCAGCCCTACTTCTTCCTGTACCGTTGCACCCGCATAGAGCGTGTTCGGAAGTTCTTTTCCGTGCAATTCCTTCAAAAGCTCAATGCTTAAGCCGCATCCATATCGGTTATCCCATGCCTTTGATAAAATTTTCTTTTCATTCGCCATCGTTGTAAACGGGCAGACAGGCACAATCTGCTGTCCCGGTTTTATGCCGATTTTGATAGCGTCGTCCTTATCATCTGCTCCGATATCGATCATCATGTTTTTGATATCCATCGGGCGGTTTCGCTGTGCATCTGTCAGCAGATGCGGAGGTATGCTTGAAATCACACCCGGAACCGGCCCGTTATCTGTTTGAATTTCAACTCGCTGTGCAAGCAGCACCTGACTCCACCAGCCCCCGAGCGTCTGGAATCTGAGCAGCCCGTTGTCTGTAATGGATGTGACCATGAAGCCAACTTCATCCATATGTCCGGCAACCATGATTCTCGGTGCGCCCTCTTCGCCTTTTCTGACTCCGAAAACACTTCCCAGTCTGTCCTGAACGATGTCATCGGCATATTTGGCAAGCTCTTGCTTCATAAAAGCACGAACCTGATGCTCATTGCCCGGCGCGCCGGGCAGCTGCGTCAGTGTTTGGAAAAGCGCTTTCGTTTCTTGATTCATGTTTTTCCCTCATTTCTATGTAGTCCTTTTATTTTATTAGAAAAAATCAAGTTTTCCAAGCACCTCGGCCGAATCTGCTCGGACAGCATCGTATTGCTTAACAGGATTTGGCGGTTTCTGTATAATGAAAAGTACGATCAATCAGGAGGTGCTTTATTTTGAAATTGCGTCATCTTCTTTTAGGAGCAGGACTTGGCATTTGTACGGCAGTTATTGTGAAACAATATGTGATGAAGCCTTATATTTCTTCAGAAAAAGCGCTTCGCATCGTAAAATCCGCTTTTAAGCAGCGGGGGCCGATTGACGGGTCATGGATTTATACCCAGCCTGAGCCTTACAATGTGAACGGAGAAACAGTACAGGTGTACAAAACCGGCATTACACGATCAGCTTTCGGAGAATTAGAGCAGTACGAGGTCATGGTGGATGCGAAAACAGGGGAAATTGTCGATGTTATTGATACAATCGCCTCTTAACACCGGACAAGCTTAACATAAAAGCCGCTGCCCATGCAGCGGCTCTTTTTTTATATCGCGCGAATCGGTTTGTATACCGGGTACCACATCGCATCCTGCACAGCCTGTATAAGGTCTTCAGGCTCTTCCGTCGCGACGCCTTCCTTCATTGCGGTTTTAGCAACTTCGACTGCAACGGTTGCCGATACAGTCCGCAAATCCTCTACTTTTGGGAGCATCGGCGCGCCGGGCACCCCGACATTGACCATACTTGCAATTGCCCGGGCACATGCTTCAAACATTCCGTCGGTAATTAATTTTGATTTGGTAACAATCGTTCCAAGACCGAGACCCGGGAAGACAAGCGCGTTGTTAGCCTGGCCAATGTGATACGTCACACCATTATATTCCACCGGCGGGAACGGGCTTCCTGTCGTAATCAGTGCGCGGCCTTCCGTCCATTCGATTAGGTCCTGCGGTTTTGCTTCAGAAAGCGTGGTCGGATTTGACATTGGCAAAATCGCCGGCCGTTTCACATGTGACGCCATTTCTTTTACAATTTCTTCTGTAAATGCGCCGGAAACCGTTGATGTCCCGATCAGAATCGACGGTTTCGCCTGCCGGACCACTTCAAGGAGATCAATGCCTCCGCCGTCTCCGTTCCGCTGATACCCCTTCACTTCATCTGCCGAACGGGCATAAGGCTTCTGGAAATCAAGAAGCTGATCCATATCATCAGTTAGCAACCCGTTTCTGTCTATGCACCAGAAGCGCTGGTATGATTCTTCCTCACTCAGTCCCTCGCGCACCAACGCTTCCCGCAGCTGTTCAGCAATTCCTATTCCTGCCGTTCCTGCTCCGAATATGACGACTCTGTGATCCCTTAGCGGCACTTTAGACGCTTTTGCACAGGATAAGACTGCCGCCAGTGAAACAGCGCCTGTCCCTTGAATATCATCATTGAAGGTACACACTTTATCTTTATAGCGATGCAAAATGCTGCGCGCGTTTTTCGCTCCGAAATCCTCCCAGTGCAGCAATGCGTTCGGGAACGTTTCTCTCGCAAGGGCAACATACTCGTCAATAAATTGGTCATAGCGTTCCCCGCGGACTCTGGAATGCTGGTTTCCGACATAAAGCGGGTCGTTCAAGAGGCTCTCCTGATTTGTTCCCGCATCTAAAACAACTGCCAGCACTCTGCTCGGATCAATACCCGCAGCCGCCGTATAAACCGCCAGCTTACCGATAGAAATCGCGATGCCTCCGACACCCCAGTCACCGATTCCTAAAATTCCTTCCGCATCAGTTGCAACAATTAAATCAATCGTATCGCTTTGATCTTTATACTGTTTAAATGCTTCTTTCATACCGTCCGGGTCATCAATTGACAGATAGAGACCTCGCGGCTTTCTGTATTCATGGCTGTATCTCTGGATTGCTGTTCCAACTGTCGGTGTATAAACAATCGGCAGCATTTCCCCTAAATGGTCGTTTAACAGGCGGTAAAACAGCGTTTCATTCCGATCGTGCAACGCTGTTAAATAAACATTTTTACTCAAATCGTCAGGCTGCGCGGAATATTGTTCGTACGCTCTTTTCGCCTGATCTTCAATCGTTAATACCTTGGGCGGCAGAAAGCCTTTTAAACCAAGTTCTTTTCTTTCTTCCTCGGTAAAAGCAACACCTTTGTTCAAAAAAGGAACAGAGAGCACTTCAAGGCCTCTTAATGTTGTTTGAATGTCTCCTTCGTTTGTTACTTTGAATTGTTTCACCCTGCCTCTTCCTTTCTAACCATAATTAGTACTAGGTTTGCATTATTAGCCGGAAAACATGCAGGGTAAACATAAAAATATGCTATTAGTTGATTCGCTTGATTGAATCTTTGATGCTTCCCTCTGCATCCCATTTAAGCGCGCGATATTGGGCATCATGATAAAAAATAAACCATGCGTCTTTTTCCGCTGCGAATGACTGCCATTTCTGCTTTTGCGGTATAGAGGTCATCGGATAATCATCGTAAGCCAGCACCCATAGCGGGTTGCGGTGGGCGTGTGTCGGCATCAAATCTGCCATATGTACTGCGGTTTCACCCGCATCCTCGCATATAAGAATACTGTGGCCTTCACTATGCCCTCCGGTGTGATGCAGCGTCATTCCCTCTGTGATTGTTAAGGTGTCTTCAAAGGTTTTGACTTGATCGGCAACCGCCTCCCAGTTTTCTTTCCAGTACGTGTTTTTTGACCTGATATTCGGATGGCGCATTTCATTCCATTCGACAGCAGATGCATAAATCACTGCATTCGAAAAGACTGAGGTGAGCTGTTCCCCTTCATATTCCGTTAAACCGCATGCATGGTCGAAATGAAGGTGTGTCATAGCAATCACATCTATATCAGCAGCTGTTAATCCGAGCGCTGCTAATGATATTTTCACATTCGATTCTTGTGTCACGCCATAGTTTCGTTTTTGTTTATCAGTCAGCTTGCCAGACCCAATTCCGGCGTCGACAATGATATTGAGCCCGTCCTTTTGAATGAGGATAGGGTCTGTCCTAAGTTCAATCTGGTTTTTTTCATTGACTGGATACTTTTTAGACCATAGCGGCTTTGGAACGACGCCGAACATGGCGCCTCCGTCCATATGTGTCACGCCTCCGTCAAGCCAGGTTAACGTAATATTTCCGATTTTCATTGATTCCATTTTCATTCCCCTCCTGTCATCATGGTAGCAAACGGTCCATAAAAAAAACAGACTCCTGTCAGAGTCTGTTTTACGTTCTCCATTCAACCTCAGCCCGATAGATCGGCTGGCCAAGCGCAGAGAATTTTTCTTCGTATTCTGTCATGATATTGCCTTCCAGATTGCTGTTATGCAAATCGAGACTGACATATGTCAGCAGCAGGCCGTACTCGGAGAAGCTCTTTAAAGAGTACTCAAACAAGCCGCGGTTGTCCGTTTTAAAATGAATCGCTCCGTCTTTCCCCATCACTTCTTCATACTTTTTGAGGAAATGCGAATATGTCAGACGGCGTTTTTCGTGGCGGTTCTTCGGCCAAGGATCGGAAAAATTCAAGTAGACCCGTTTGACTTCACCCGTCTCAAACACATCTGTCAGCGTGTCCGCATCTATATTCAGAAGCTTTACATTCGGCACTTCGGTATCTTTTACTTTTTGGACGGCTGTCACAATGACGCTTTTAAATAACTCAATCCCAATATAATTGATGTCGGGATTTTGTTTGGCCATTCCAGAAATGAACTGCCCTTTTCCTGTACCAACCTCGATATGGATCGGATTGTCGTTGCCAAACACTGTGTTCCATTTCCCTTTATAATCAGCTGGATTGCTGATGGCAATATCTGCGTTTTCAGCCAAAAAGTCATCAGCCCAAGGCTTGTGGCGCATTCTCATATGATTGACACCTCTATCTATTATTTCGACTAACAACATACCATGAATTAAAAAGACCCGCAAGATTGTTTTTCCAGTGTACCCGCTAAGTCTGCGTATATAAAAAAAAGAGGTTCCCGTTTGCGGAACACTCCTTTCACATGCATAAAAACGCGCTGTTTTGAACAATTTAACCCGTATGATACTGAAGGGATGTGTACCGTTATGGGTTTACATTATGAGCATCAAGTTCATTTATTGAAGGATATATTATCTGACCATCAATTGGACTGCTGCGGAACCGTCGCAGAGTACGAGCAGCTTGAGCGTGTGATTAAATCGCTGATGGCAAATACAGAGCTTGATTCAAACTTCAAAAACGTGCTGGAAGATGTTTACCGCTACAGCCAATCAGGAATTTCGTCCAAATCCATCGACTCACACATACAAGAGCATCAAAACAGCCTGTCTCAATGGGTAGAGCAAATGGATTCGTATTCCTGATTATTCAACGATGCGTTTCATGAGCATATGCAGTTCTTCCATTGCATCATGAAATTCCTTATCATTGCCTTTTGCTTTGTGCCAGGCTATGAAAGTGATTGTTTCGGATAACACATACCAAGCCATTCGCAGCCGCAGGCTTTCAGTTAGCTCAATGCCGTACATGCTCAGCCAGCTCTCCCAAGCTGGCTTTTCGACGTAGTGGTACAGCAAAGGCCCGAGATCCATCGCCGGATCAGCGATCATAGCGCCGTCCCAGTCAATTAAATACAGCTGGTTGTCTTCAGACAATAGCCAGTTGTTATGATTGACATCACAATGGCAAACGACTTTTTCACCGAAATGCACTTCATGCAGATGTTCTTCTAAGTATTTGATCCCTTCTTGAATCAGCGGCGAAGATTGCTGCACAGCAAATACAGCCTGCTTCAGCTGAGACAGAAGAGCCCCCGGGTTCAGCGGTTCTTTTCCAAGTCTTTTCAGCATGTCCAGCAAGGCTTTTGATGTGTGTATTTTACGAAGCAATTCAGCAACGGGCTGTCCGCTCATATCTTTAGGCTTCAGCTCTCTGCCGGTCATCCAGTGCTGGGCCGTAATGACATCCCCATTTTCCATCCGTTTTGTCCAAACCAGCTTCGGAACAATGCCTTCGGCGGATAAAACAGCTAAAAAAGGTGAGCTATTACGTTTTAAAAAAAGCTGCTGCCCGTTATGTTTCGCATAATATGCATCTCCTGTAGCTCCTCCGGCGGGGAAGATCTCCCAATCGCTACCTAGTAATTGTCCCAACCAGTTCATATCAATGTTCAACCCATCATTTCTTAAAATATTTTAGAATAAAGGCGAATCGTCTCTAGTCTATCCAGCGAGTGCCTTTTTCGTACGAATCGTATGAAAATAAAAAAGACAGCTATTGAGAGTCTCATATGCTAATCAATAGCCGTCCTTTAAATTTTAGCGCTATAGCACAAACTTCGTCAAGCAAAACTCTTAAGATCTGATGCTAAATATAAGATAACCGTTCCGATGCCCATTACCGCAACCGCTTTCTTGATTTCTTTCGGGTCACGCTGAAAACCTGATGTATCACATAAAAGCCGATACGATTTGTCATTTGGCAGCTTCCATTCAACGGCAGCCGGACTTGCGTGATGGATGACGATGACGTCTTCCCATTCATCAATCCCGTTAAGATTATGAAGCCTGTATGCGATAAGGTGTTCGTCTCGCGTCAAACATTCAAGATGGCGCCGGATATCTGCAGCAGACCTGAGACGGAATGCCGGATGCGCTTTTCTCAGCGAGATCAGCCTGCGGAAATAGTCAACATCCTCTTTGAACATTTCACGCCGATCCCAATCCAGTTGATTAATGCTGTCACTGGATTGATAGCTGTTTTCCACTCCCTGCTTCGTCCGGAAAAATTCCTGTCCGCTATGAATAAACGGCACTCCTTGGGCAAGCAAAATAATCGCGGATGCCAGCCGTTGCCTGCTTCTCTTTCGGCTGTCAGTTTCTTGAGGCAGAGCAAGGCTCATTTTATCCCAAAAGGTGTGGTTGTCGTGTGACTCGACATAATTGATAGACTGGCTCGGTTCAGGAACAACCGGAGCTAATGCCTTCCATCCGGAAGACCCGGTAATCCCGTGCATCACGTTTTCCGCTGCTCCCCCGCTGCCGAGCGCAAAGCCGGCAGACATAAGCTGAAAGGTGTTCCCTTTCACAGCGTCACGAAACATATCATTAAAAAAGCCGATGCCCGGCATTTTTGAAGCATTCGCTAAGATGGCTTTCTGTTCATGCGGGAGCGGTGTATCCAAATCCCATCCCTCTCCAAACAGCAGGATTCCGGGCTTTACCGCCATTGCTTTTTCTTTGATAAAAAGCACAGTGTCAATATCTAAAATGCCAAGCAGATCAAAGCGGAATCCGTCGGCATCGTATTCCTGCAGCCAGTAGATGACACAATCCGCAATGAACTTTCTCGCCATCCGTCTTTCTGATGCGATGTCATTTCCGACACCGGTGCCGTTTGACGGCATCCCAAATGCGTTATGGCGGAAAAAATAGCCTGGCACTGTCTTTTCAAAAGGTGAATTCTCCCTCTCGTACACGTGGTTAAAGACGACATCCAGAATGACGCGCAGTCCGTGCTGATGAAGGGTTTTGATCATTTGTTTCAACTCTGTTTTTCTTGTTTGAGGATCATGAGGGTTTGAGGCATAGCTTCCCTCCGGGGCAAAGAAATGAAGCGGGTTATATCCCCAATTGTAGGCATCAAGCGGCTTCTTTTCATCAACGCCGGCAAAATCATTCACTGGCAGAAGCTCGACATGTGTAACACCGAGCTCCTTGACATACGTCAGTCCGGAAGAACACCCATTTGTGGTTTGCGTGTCGGTTTCTGTCAGTGCTAAGTATTTTCCCTTGTTTTTCATGCCGCTGTATTGATGAATGGAGAAGTCGCGGATGTGCATCTCATAAATAACGGTATCCGCAGGGTGTGGGAATGGTTTGAGCGGGTCAGAACATTTCATTTGATCCGGGCGCAGAACGACACCCTTCTCTCCATTTACCGTCACGGCCTTTGCATACGGATCAACGGTTTCCGTCCACACTGAATTGTTGCAGATGCAGAACACATACTCATACCCGTGGAGATCCCCGCTGACCGTAACGGCATAAACGCCTTTTTCCAACCGAGTCATTTGGAACATGCGCCCGCTTTTATTAGGGGGTGAGAGCTTGACAGCAGCTGAGACTGCGGCAGGCGCCCATACTTTAAATTCAGTATAATCCGCAGTATAAACGGCCCCCAGCTCTCCGTCATAATAAAATGCATCATCAAATGCATCCGTCCGAATAACCGCGCCAATTTGGAGATCCGTTTGATCGCCGCTGGACGCTCTGACGGCATGTGTTTTTCCAAATGTCACCGGATGATCAGATACGCAAACGTACTTGTACGTTGCTTCAAGCCGGTATTCCTCTCTGACAGCCAGAGGAAAAACTGCCGTCTCCGTCTCAAGCTGAAACGGCGGTGTCATGATTTCTTTTTGATCAGAAGGAATCAGAACGGTAATGATATTCATGTCATCGACATACGCTTCAAAGCTGCGGCGGATGCTGACCATCGGAAGCTCTCTCCTCCAAATACGTTTATGTTTTAATTCTCAGGGGCGAAGGACTCGATGCCAGACGAAACGGGGTGGTGCCCATGATTTCTCCGTCAGCATGAAACGGAATTTTGTCCTTCGTGTAAAACGTAATGTCTTTTGCTTTCAACATCGTAACGCCGTCCATCTTTGTATGTTTTCCAAATGCCATCAGACATAAAAGCCAATATTTTTTCAAAAACGGCTGATTCTCAACAATCACGACATCAAATGCCTTCTCGCGCGCATTTGCTAGCGGAGCCGCCTTCATGCCGCCTCCGTAAAACGGATGGTTGGATACAACCGCAAACCAGACATCATGAAATTCGTGCGTCTCGCCTTCCGTTGTAAAACCTAACGAAAACGGCTTAAATGTCGCCGAAGCGTGCAAATGGGAAAGCGGGTACACAAGAAATCGAAGTCGGAGAAAAAGAAAAGCCCGTCTCAACGGAAAATCCATCGCCTTTTTATTGACATATGCGTCAAACCCGATTCCGATATGATTCATAAAATAAAGAACCTGTGATTTATCCTGAAGGAAATTGACGCTTCCTAAATGAAAGGTTCGGGTTAACGGACGCTTCAGCTTTTTGATTTCCTGCATCAGATCGCTTTTTTTAATAGAGAACCCTCGCGAAAAATCATTATACGCGCCCGCCGGCACAAAGCTTAGTTCAATATCGTCAACCTCTTTCAGCCCGTTGACAACCTCATGAATGGTTCCGTCTCCGCCAATCACGATCAGGCGCTTCAGCTTATATTCCTGTATCGTTGAAATCTGCCTGGCGAGCACCTCGGCGTGCCCGGGATGTTCAGTTAAAAATGAGCGATGCTCGACCTTTCGTTTGATCAATTCCTTTTGAATGGACTTCCAAACTCGCAGGCCGTTGCGATGTCCTGCTGTCGGATTAATAATAAAAAACCAATGGCTCATCTTTCTCACCTGCTTATGTTATGAGAAAACCGCTCAAATCGTTCTCTTTTACTCCAGCCACTCTTGTCTGCGATCGGAGTCAGACATGCAGTAAGACAATAGAGCCTTCGCAGCTTTTACCTGATGATGCTTAATCGGAGCAGTGTTTTTCTTCTGCCGCTCAATCCATTCTTCCGCGACGCGCTTATCCGCTATTTCTAAGCCGTATGGCGGCTCTGGATAATCGATGTACGACGATCTGCTCAGAAGCAATTTTCGAACCGGGATTTCAGCCTGTTTTTCCTTTATGATCTTTGACACAACGGAATCCGTTCGAAACAGGCTCAGCCCCGGATTTAACACTGATTCAGTCTGAGAGGCTGTTTTCTTGTCCCAAAAACGATTTTTAGACCCTATATACACACTGTCTTCCTCCGCCTCTAAGAAAGAAACGCAAAAAATATCAAGAGGGGAAATAATCACAATACTTAATTCAACAGCCGCCTGCTGAATTTTCAGCACAGGCTTATACATAATGAAATAAGAATCAGGCAGCTGCTGGGTCAGATAACGCAAAATGCGGTCCTGCTTCACCTGGTTTGAGAGATGAGATATTTCTGAAAGAGTAGAGCTTGCCCATTTGAGCTGAAATTCATATAAATGTCTTTTATAAAAAGAAGCAAGCGCCATCCTGCTCTTCGGCAGCCTTACATGTAATTCGTCTTCTTCCTCAAACCATTGGTGTCTCTCTTCTTGTATATCGGCTTTTATCTCTTCTTTTCTTCTTTTCAATGAAAATTTTTTTCGTTTCTGCAGCGGTTCCGGCTCTTCGGCACTGGATTGCCTTTCTTCATGCTGGCGCTCCGCTGCTTCTAACAATGAAAGCCAGCGCTCTTTTTTCAGCCGCACAAACTGGTTGATATAATGGTACGGATCAAGCTCATATCTCGATATATAATCATGAATTTTAATGATTTGTGCCATGTTCGTTTCTCCACTCCGCAATGAATTAAGATAAATGAAATTTGAATATTTCCTCGTATTTTGGTGATTTGTTCAAGTGTATTTGAAAGAGCGAAAACCGTTCAGCCGTCATCGAAACCTCGCCGCTTTCAAACGGAACATGTGCCGGAAACCCTTCTTCTCCTGTCCATTTTCTAGCCAGCGTCATATGAGGGTGATACGGTCTTTTTTCCACTTGAAAGCCGGCTTGAAGAACAGCCTGTTTCGTATGCTCCCGCAACACTTCAAGCGGTCTGTTTTGCTTTGGCTCCAAGTGTAAAACACGCGGCCGTCTGCGGTCGCCGAATACATCGATTTTGCCAAATTCAACTTGAAACGGATTGGTTTCTGAAGCAATCGCAGCAAGCGAACCCTCAAGCTGCTTGATTTGTGTCTCATCCGCCGCTCCGAGAAAAATTAACGTGATATGATAGTCAAGCGGGTGCACCCATTTTTGAAACGTCAAAACCGGCTCGTTTTTCGCAGCATGGTAAATCGGGTTCGCTATTCCCTCAGGAATGGGAACACCGATAAAATAATGTGGCCGTGCATCTGGCATCCGTCTGACACTCCCTTCTTTAACAGCTATTATTTTATCAATAAAGAGGCTGTGCGGATAGAGGACAAGTGAATGAAAACACTCTCGCACAAACGTTTATTATGTTAGGATATTATATGACACTTGTTTTATTCAGAAAGGAATGACAATGTTGAAAATCGTTGAAAATACAGCTGATCTGATCGGAGATACACCGCTTGTGAGATTGAATCGGCTTCAGCCGGAAAACGCGGCGCAGGTCTATTTAAAGCTTGAATTTTTTAATCCGAGCGGCAGTGTGAAAGACAGAGCCGCTTATCATATGATCATAGAAGCAGAACAAAACGGTTTGCTCAAACCGGGATCAGTTATTATAGAACCGACTAGCGGAAATACCGGAATCGGACTCGCCATGAATGCCGCGGCACGCGGCTATAAAGCGATCCTAGTCATGCCTGATACGATGACGAAGGAGCGGATCAACCTTCTGAAAGCTTACGGCGCAGAGGTTGTGTTAACACCAGGAGCGGAAAGAATGCCTGGCAGCATAAAAAAAGCGAAGGAGCTTGCCGAGCAAATTCCGAACAGCTATATTCCGATGCAGTTCGACAACAGTGCCAACCCTGACGCGCACCGAAAAACGACGGCGCCTGAAATTGCCCGGGCAATAGAGGAAATCGGAAAACCGCTCGGCGCTTTTGTCGCCTCTTCCGGAACAGGCGGAACCATTACCGGAACAGGTGAGGCGCTCAAAGAGCTTTTTCCTGACATCACGGTTCATGTTGTCGAGCCTGCGGGTTCACCTGTATTATCCGGAGGAAAACCCGGCGCGCATAAGCTTGTGGGCACGAGCCCGGGCTTCATACCTCCGATTTTAAATCAAGACGTATATGATGAGATTATCAAAATCTCTGATGAAGACGCCTATACGACCACAAGACGCCTTGCCGCTGAAGAAGGAATCCTTGTCGGGCCTTCGTCAGGCGCTGCCTGCTTCGCGGCAATCGAAACAGCAAAACGTCTCTCCCCTGACCAAGTTGTGGTTTGCATGACTGCCGATACAGGAGAACGGTATTTATCAACTGATTTATGGTCATTTGTTTAAAAAAAGGACTGGCTTCCGCAGAAGCCGGTCCTTTTATTTCGCAAGTTCGTAGATGGCCTGCGCGTATAAGGCTGTCGATCTCAGCAGATCATCAATTTCAATATATTCATCCTTTTGGTGTGCGCTGTCAGGACGTCCAGGGAACAGCGGGCCGAATGCGACACCGGCTTTTAACGATCTGGCATACGTCCCGCCGCCAATTGAGATTAAATCAGCTTTTTTGCCCAGCTGGCCTTCATACACCTTTTGCAGGGTTTTGACTAACGGATGGTCTGCTGACACATGATGCGGCTTGCTGTCTTTGAATTCTCCCAGTTCAAATTCAGGTGCGCTTTCGAATGCGTCGCGGATCGCTTTGCTTTCCGCGGTTACAGGATAGCGGATATTGATTCCAAGTTCGCCTCCCTGCCCTTCCCTATAGCGCAGCGTTCCGACATTTAGTGTCAGCTCGCCGCTAATGTCATCCTCACAGTCGATATTCAGTTTCTTTCCTCTCGTATCATTTGAAAACTTGTCTGTCACAACTTGCACAAACCGCTTGCCTGCTTCATCAAGCTCAGTCTGCTGCAAAAATTCGCACAATAAAAGGCCGGCATTGATTCCATTGTTCGGTTCCATCGCATGGCAGGAAAGCCCGTACATACGCAGAATAAGCTGCCCGTTCTCTATTTCAGCTTCTCCTTTTCGATCCGTCGCGCGAAGCATATCTTTAAATGAAGCAAGAATCGCTTCTTTTTTCTGCCCTTCAATAACAGCTTCCGCTGCGTCAGGCACCATGTTTAAGCGAAGGCCTGACTGAAATGAAACAAGCACTGCCTTTGAATCGGCTTGGTTTGAGCGATGCGGGATGAGCAATGATGCATCAACGATTCCTTTTTCAGCGTTAATAATCGGAAAATCTGCGTCAGGCGCAAAGCCTAGCGTGGGCATTTCTTCATGCTTGAAATAATGTTCCACGCATCTCCAATCGCTTTCTTCATCTGTTCCGATAATGATTCTGACACGCTTGGACAGCGGCAGATTCATGTCTTTTACGATTTTCAGCGCATAGAATGCCGCCATTGTCGGCCCTTTGTCATCAATAGCGCCTCTCGCATAAACCCGTCCGTTACGGATATCAGCAGAAAACGGATCACTCGTCCACCCATCTCCCGGCGGCACGACGTCAACGTGGCAAAGTACGCCGACAATGTCATCGCCCTCGCCCCATTCAATATGACCGGCATAGCCGTCAAGATTTTTTATCGCAAAGCCTTCTTTTTCTCCAAGCTCCAGCAATGAAGACAGGCTTGCGTTTACTCCTTCTCCAAACGGTTTGCCGGGTCCTGCGGTTGTTTCATCCATTACACTGTTGATTCTCAAAAATTCCTGCGTATCACGTATTAAATCCTCTTTTTTTCTGATCACTTCGACTTCCCAGTTCATAATGATCCCCTTTCGGCAAGAAATGACTTGCAAAAACAAAATAAAACGAATAATATTAATGGTGTTTTGTTAAAACGTTCGTAATTGGAGGTTACTATGTTTCATCTAAAAGAGCAGCAAACATCCATAAAGCAAGAAATCATAGCAGGGCTGACAACCTTTTTCACAATGGTCTATATCGTCGTGGTTAATCCGGTTATTCTGGCTAACGCCGGGGTTCCTTTCGACCAGGTTTTCACCGCAACGATTATTGCTTCCATTGTCGGAACGCTGTGGATGGCCCTGGCAGCAAATTATCCGATTGCAATTGCGCCCGGCATGGGCTTGAACGCATATTTAGCCTTTCATGTCGTAAGCGCAAGCGATGGCGGAATCACGTACGCAACAGCTTTCAGCGCAGTATTTACAGCAGGGGTTCTCTTCATTATTCTATCGTTAACGCCTTTAAGAAAACAACTGATAGAAGCGATTCCAAACAATTTAAAATACGGGATCACAACGGGGATCGGGCTGTTTATTGCCTTTATCGGTTTGCGTCAGGCGGGAATTGTGGCACCTGATGAGTCAAACCTGGTTACTCTCGGCAATCTGCATTCACCAGGTGTTATTTTAACGCTGATCGGCCTTTTGATCAGCGTGGTCCTGATGGTGCGGAAAGTAAGCGGCGCTTTATTCATCGGAATGGCAGCTACCGCCTTGATCGCCTTTTTTACGGGCCAGCTGCATTTTTCAAAAGGTTTCATGTCGCTTCCACATTTACCGGAGGGCCTAATCATCGCAAATCCGTTTTCCGCTTTTGGCGATGTCGTTCATCACGGCCTGTACGCTGTTGTCTTTTCTTTTCTATTGGTCACGATTTTTGATACGACAGGCACGATGATTGGTGTTGCAGAGCAAGCCGGGCTGATGAAGAACAACAAGCTGCCAAACGTGCGAAAAGCACTGCTTGCCGATTCAACAGCGACGACAGTAGGAGCTGTTTTCGGCACAAGTCCGACAACGGCATTTATCGAATCTTCCGCTGGTGTCGCAGCCGGGGGAAGAACGGGGCTTACAAGTTTGACAGTTGCTGTGCTGTTTGCGGCCTCTATGTTTTTCAGTCCGCTCGTCAGCGCCTTATCAGGCATAGCCGCCATTACCTCGCCTGCTTTGATTATCGTCGGCAGCCTGATGATGAGCTCTGTGTCGAACATGAACTGGAAAGAGATGGACGAAGCATTCCCAGCGTTTCTTGTTATTCTCGCCATGCCTTTGACATCAAGCATTTCTACTGGGATTGCGCTTGGCTTTATTTCATATCCGATTGTAAAAGCAGCACGGGGAAAATGGAGAGAGATTCACCCGCTCGTCTTCGTTTTCGCCATTCTGTTTTTCATCCAGCTGTTTATTTTATAACACATACAGAAAAACCCAAACGCCGCCGTTTGGGTTTTTTTATGTAAACAATAAAGAAACAGCGGCCGCTAAAAAACAGCAGGCGGCAAACGCATAGTGCAGCGTGTTGATACAGCTTTTTCGGGCCCGGTAATACTCATCACTTTCCTTATCAGCGCCAATTAAAAAAGGAGCATCCATGATCTTGTCAAAAATAAGCGTAAGGAGATAACGGCAAACACCTGTATACACGAACAGCACAATCAGCTTCAGCCAGATCGGGGAGACAAATAGCAGAACAGTGAACGCTGACAATAACATGTACATGTGCCTCATATACTCGCCATTCCTCAGCATGACTTTGAAAAACAACTCCTTATAGCCAGTACAGATTGTCCGTTTTTTAAATATCCTTTTTGAATTCCGGTAAAATAACGGTTTTCTTCTCATTCTATCTTTTACCTTCGGGATTCCCGCCTCCTGGCTCATCATCATCACAAGGCCTGCAAGCGCCAATCTGCTTTTTTTCTCTTCCATCACCTCTGCTTCAAAACCCAAGATTGAAGCTGCCTTTTTCAAACCGCGCCAGAATGCGAAAATCAAAAACAAAATGCCAGTGAGCGCAAGCAAACGCCAATCAGTAAAAGCCATCAGAGCAGCAGAACCGGAGAAAAGAACGGCTCTGAAAAGAATGTCAGCAAGCCATCTCGAAATGGAGCGCCGCTTTCTGATCGTGTCTTGTTTTAAGGATAAAAAGAATGCATGAAGGCCAAACAGGTAACACAATAGGGCTGCGCTTTCTGTCAATGTGATGTGAACAGAATGACGGATGAAAGGAAAAACAATGCAAAAGAGCAGCATCCATTTCGCCAGCGTGATCAAAAAAGAATACACAAGCGCGTACCGTTTTAGCTGATAGATCATCTCTTTCTTCTGCAGCAAAAACACTTTGTCCGCTTCCATTAAAAATGTATGGACCTTGCCTGTGCACACGATCAACACACACACAGCATACAGCCATCTCCATCCCATCACCTCAGACCACTCATAAAAAAGGCCTCTTCCGTTCAGCAAATCAATATACTGATAGATCAAAAAAGCAAGCGCCGGCAAAACAATGTAGAGAGCGACTGTCCAGTCAATAACAGCATGCAATACTTTAAACTGATACTTGTAATAGTCAAACAGCCTTCGAAAAAAGAGCGTACGCCCGTTCATGGCCGATCACCTTGAACCGCCTTATAAAAACAGTCGAGCAATGACTGCTCCTTTAATCCAGTCTTGTCCTGAATATCTTTTAACGTGCCTTGGAGAAATAAAGAACCTTTCTCAATCATATAAAATCGGTCACAGATTTTTTCCGCGGTATCGAGTACGTGCGTGCACATGAGAATGCCGGCTCCCCGTTCTTTTTCGGCTTTAAGCATGTCCACAAAGCGTTTCGTCGATATCGGGTCGAGACCGATGAATGGTTCATCAATCACATACACATCCGGCTTAGCGAGAAAGGCCTGGATCAGCATCAGTTTTTGCTGCATGCCTTTCGAAAAGGTGACAGGCAGCTCATGCATGACATGATCTAGCGAAAACGTCTGCAGCAGACTTTGGGCCCGCCGCGTACATTCATCCTCCTCGATGCCGTGGAGCGTGCTGATCAGATCCAAATGCTCCCACAGCGTCAGTTCTTCGTAAAAGGACGGATGCTCAGGAATATATGCGAATGAACTGTCGTTCCAAGTAATATCCCCTTTAAAGTATTCCGAGAGGCCGAGTATCGCTTTAATTGCGGTGCTTTTCCCGGCACCGTTAGCTCCGATCAGCCCGACCAGCTCCCCTTTTCCGACTTCCAAAAACACATCGGTGAGCACTTTTTTTCGGCTTGTATACCCCGCCTGTTTTATAGAAGCTTCAAGCAATTTTGTCAAATGTCACCCACCTCCAATATTTACTACGAAACAGAATAAAAAAAGTTTCTTTAACCATAATAATATTAAGCCGAAATACATAGTAATCCAACAAGGATGGCTGCCCAGCTCGTATTGGAAAAAATTAATAGGAGTTATCCCTAGATTCATCACTGCGATTTCGTGTATAATGAGGGCGAATTATCTAAAAACTTTAGATGTCTGCCTTAGTTGCTATTTCGTACGCAGTTGATAGTCGTGAGTTGTGGTTAGTCAAGTCCATCCGATCTTATGATAGGGAGTGGTTTTTTGAAACCTTCAACAAACCGTATGCTAACTCGAATCAAATCAGTTTACATGTTTATCCAAGAAAAAGGTCTTGTGACAACACAGGAACTGGTTGACGAATTCGGCATTACACCTAGAACGATTCAAAGAGACTTAAATGTGTTGGCATACAATGATCTTGTTCATAGTCCAAGCCGTGGCAAGTGGGAGACAACGAGAAAGAAAGTAAAAATTACCTCTTAAATTGCAAAATTACATATGGCCGCCTGTGTGCGGCCTGATAGATACAGGGCGCAGAATCTCCTAAGCCTTGTTTTTGTGTGCTTATATAAAAAAAATCCCGCATCGAAATGCGGGATTTTTTCATGCCTGCGGCTCTTTCAGCAAATGAAGTTCTTCTTCTGTAAGTTCACGGTATTCTCCCGGCTCCAGAGCGGGATCCAAGGCAACCGGCCCCATCGAAAGCCGCTTCAGATAAATCACTTCATTGCCGACAGCCTTTGCCATCTGCTTGACTTGATGGTATTTACCTTCTGTAATCGTCAGGTATATCACGGTATTGCCGCTATCGTTTGCTTTGATTTCCGCTTTTGCCGGCTTTGTTTTATAGCCGCCTTCTATGTAAACACCAGCTTCCAAATCGGAGATGTCTTCTCGTGAAATCTGTGATGTTAGGTGAACTTCATACGTTTTTGGAACATGCTTTTTAGGCGAAAGGAGCCTGTGTGCGAGCTGGCCGTCATTTGTGAGCAGCAAAAAGCCCTCTGTATCTTTATCAAGCCGGCCGGCTGGAAACGGCTCAAATCTCATCTCTTCCGGCGTCAGCAGATCGACCACTGTTTGCTGACGGCTGTCCTCAGTCGCCGACAGCACTCCCTGCGGTTTGTTCATCATCAAATAAATGAACTCGCGGTAATCAACCGGTTCACCGTATACGGTAACCTCCTGCGTATCAGGATCAACGTGCGCCTTTACATCTTTGGCCGGTTTGCCGTCGACCATGACGGCCCCCGCCTTCACAACAGCTTTGACTTCTTTTCTGGAACCATACCCGCTATTGGAAAGCAGCTTATCAAGTCTCATTCCCAATCTCTCCTTTATAAAAGAAAGCCCGCAGCATGCGAGCCTTCTATTGTACTATATTTTGTTCATCAGCCGGCATGTTTGCCTCTTTTTAAGAATCCCGGCAAACGGCGTCCTAATATTTTCTGCAAAAATCCTAACCGGTAGCCGCAATACAGGTAGACAGCTCCGCCAACAGCGGCCGCAATCACCACAATAATCGCAGCGTGAAGCTGGCCATCCTGATAGGAAATAAAGAAACTTAATAACCATTGCACGATTTTCACGGCTACAGCCATAACGGCGGACAAAACCAGCATCAATACAGTCCGTTTGACTAATACCTTATACGAATAGCCTGCATGACGTTTAATCATGATAAATCCATATAAAAGTGAAGCGATATAACCTAGCGCCGTCGCTAAAATCGCGCCGTCCGCCTGCATCAGCTTGATCAGCGGAACATTCAGCACAAGCTTGATCACTACACCGATGACAAGGCTGACAACCGCAAATTTTTGTTTATTGATGCCCTGCAGAATGGCTGCGTTGACCGTAAATAAAGAGAACAGAATCGCAATCGGGGAATACCAAAACAGAATGTTTGCCCCAAGTTCAGGTAGAAGGCTTTCAGATCCGTAAAAGAACGTATATGTCGGCCCAGCCAATACAGAGATCCCGACAACAGCAGGAATAATTAAAAACAGGATCGTCTGCATCGTTTGATTAATCTGCTGATTCAGCAGTTTATAATTTCCGCTTGTAAACGATTCAGTAATCGTTGGAATTAATGTCAGGCCGAAAGCAGTTGCAAGCGAAACCGGGATCATGACGAGCTTCTGCACATACAGGGTAAGAATCGCCAGCATGTCCTGGCTGATGGCTTGATGGCCTGCTTCAATCATCGCTTTGTTAAACGTATTTGTATCAATATAGTTGTACAAAGGGATGGCCAGTCCGACAAAAACGTACGGAGCGGCATAGCTGAACAGCTCGAGAAACATTTTCTTGTAGCTTAAATTTGCTGTCGGCCCCGTATTCGGCGCCATTGCCAGCAGGCTGCTCTTCCGTTTGTTCCAATAAATATACAGCACGATCAGTCCCCCGAAGGCGCCGATCAGCGCTGCGAAGGTCGCATAACCGACAGCGATGACAAGACCGCCGTTGAACACCTTCAATATTAAGAATGTCGCACTCAATAAAAAGATGATGCGGACAATCTGTTCAACAACTTGGGAAACAGCTGTCGGCCCCATCATTTGATGACCTTGGAAGAATCCGCGGACAAGGCTCATAATCGGCACGACCAAAAGCGCTAAGCTAACCATGCGGATGACATAAACGACATGATCTATTGTCAGGCCGTTATTGTCCTTGCCGCCCAGCGATATTTCCGCAAACATCGGAGCGGATAAATACAGAATGAAAAAGGCAATCATTCCTGTGACGAGCATAACCGACATACCCGCCTTGAGCATTTTTCGGCTTGTTTCATAATCCCCTTTGGAATTATATTTGGAAACAAATTTTGAAACAGCAGCCGGAAAGCCCATCGTAGCGATATTCAAAAATAAAGTGTATTGGTTGTATCCGTATTGAAATAACGCACCGCCTGTCGCCCCGACCATAATGCTGAAGGGAATTAAATAGACCATTCCCAGAATTCGCGATATGTACGTACCGAGCGTTAACACAAACGTGCCTCTTAACAGTTTGCTTGACATGTTTCTTCATCACCATTTTCTACGAAGATTCAACTTTTCTATTTTACCACAACTAGGCATTTAGACGGTAATAAATACAAAAGCAAACTTGTGAACATTCAGTTTCACTGCAAAAGACGTTTAAGGAGAGTCTGTCTTTCGCTATAATAGTACTGCGGACAGAGCGTTCGCACACGAAATGGAAAAAGAAAGTTGATGATAAAGATGAAACAATTTGACGTTATCGTAATCGGAGGAGGCCCTTCAGGCTTGATGGCTGCGATTGCAGCAGGAGAACAGGGAGCTCACGTGTTGCTGATAGATAAAGGAAATAAATTGGGACGGAAACTCGCGATTTCCGGGGGCGGCCGCTGCAATGTGACGAACCGCCTTCCTGTGGATGAAATTATTAAACACATCCCCGGCAACGGGCGTTTTTTATACAGCGCGTTTTCTGAATTTAGTAATGAAGACATTATCAAGTTTTTTGAAAATCTCGGGATTCAATTGAAGGAAGAGGATCATGGCAGGATGTTTCCTGTGACCGACAAAGCCCAAAGTGTCGTTGACGCATTGTTAAACAGGCTGAAACAGCTGCGCGTAACGATCAGAACGAATGAGAAGATTAAGTCTGTTATATATGAAGATGGGCGCGCAGCAGGGATTGTGACAAATAATGGCGAAATGATCCATAGTCAGGCAGTCATTATTGCTGTCGGCGGTAAAAGCGTGCCTCATACCGGAAGCACGGGAGACGGCTATGAATGGGCTGAAGCCGCAGGCCATACGATAACAGAGCTGTTTCCGACAGAGGTTCCCGTCACATCTGGCGAGCAGTTTATTAAGCAAAAAATACTTCAGGGCTTATCACTAAGAGATGCCGCTGTCAGTGTGTTAAATAAAAAAGGCAAACCGATCATCACACATAAAATGGACATGCTGTTTACGCATTTCGGCCTCTCAGGCCCCGCCATTCTCAGATGCAGCCAATTTGTGGTGAAAGAGCTGAAAAAACAGCCCCAAGTGCCAATCAAGATTGATTTGTATCCGGATATTAATGAAGAAACGCTATTCCAAAAGATGTATAAAGAGCTAAAGGACGCACCGAAAAAAACGATTAAAAACGTGCTGAAGCCTTGGATGCAGGAGCGCTATCTCCTCTTCTTGCTTGAAAAAAACGGCATCTCTCCGAACGTATCGTTTTCTGAGCTGCCGAAGGACCCTTTCAGACAATTTGTAAAGGACTGCAAGCAATTTACCGTTCTCGCAAACGGCACACTGTCTCTTGACAAGGCTTTTGTCACGGGTGGCGGGGTATCTGTAAAAGAAGTTGACCCGAAAAAGATGGCTTCTAAAAAGATGGAGGGCTTGTATTTTTGCGGCGAAATCTTGGATATCCACGGCTACACAGGCGGGTACAATATTACGTCAGCCCTTGTCACAGGCAGACTCGCAGGACTCAATGCCGGACAATTCGCCCGTTCTTAACCATTACTTCACACTATGAATCATTGAACTTCTCCGCATTCATGATAGGGCGGGACATGTTTTGTTTCACCTGATTGCGGGGTAATTTTAAGAGAAGGATGATCTGCCTGCGTACGGCCATACTAAGTTTCCAAGCAAAATATAGGCGCACACAAAAAATTAGAGGGTGAGAGTATTTGAAACATATATCCAGTGTATTTTGGATTGTGATTTCCATCACAGCCGCAGCTGTATTGTGGGGCGTTATTGCTCCCGACAGCCTGCAAAATGTGTCTCAATCTGCACAAGCGTTTATTACCAATTCATTTGGCTGGTATTATCTTTTAGTTGTCTCTTTGTTTGTCGGGTTCTGTCTCTTTTTTATTTTCAGCCCGATTGGAAAAATCAAACTCGGAAAACCCGATGAAAAACCGGAATTCGGGTTACTAACATGGTTTGCCATGCTGTTCAGCGCAGGCATGGGAATCGGCTTAGTATTCTACGGTGCGGCTGAACCGATCAGCCATTACGCAATTAGCTCTCCATCAGGTGAAACAGAAACGCCCCAAGCTTTCAGAGATGCGCTCCGCTATACGTTTTTCCACTGGGGTTTGCACGCTTGGGCCATTTATGCCATTGTGGCATTATGCATCGCCTATTTCCAATTCCGCAAAGGCGCTCCCGGATTAATCAGCAGCACGCTGTCACCGATTCTCGGCGATAGAGCAAACGGCCCGATCGGCAAATTAATTGACTGCATCGCTGTTTTCGCAACTGTTGTCGGGGTGTCGACAAGTCTTGGGCTCGGTGCGACCCAAATTAACGGCGGTTTGAATTACCTATTCGGCATTCCGAATAGCTTTGTGGTTCAATTTATTTTAATTGTCATTGTGACAGTGCTCTTTTTGCTTTCTGCGTGGAGCGGACTTGGAAAAGGCATTAAGTATTTGAGCAACACAAACATGGTTTTGGCAGGACTGTTAATGCTGTTTATGCTCGTTGTCGGTCCGACTGTGCTGATCATGAACTCATTTACAGATTCTATCGGCCAATACATTCAAAATATCGTTCAAATGAGCTTCAGACTGACACCGAACGACCCCGAAAAACGCGAGTGGATTAATGACTGGACGATTTTCTATTGGGCATGGTGGATTTCCTGGTCCCCGTTTGTCGGCATTTTCATCGCCCGTGTATCCAGAGGCCGGACGATCCGCGAATTTTTAATCGGCGTCTTGGTGACACCTTGTATTTTGGCATTTCTATGGTTCTCTATTTTCGGCGTATCAGCCATGGATCTTCAGCAAAAAAACACATTCGATATAGCAAAGCTTTCAACTGAAACGATGCTGTTCGGAACACTTGATCACTATCCGCTGACAATGGTGACATCGATCCTTGCGTTGGTTCTGATCGCTGTATTCTTTATCACATCTGCTGACTCAGCGACATTCGTGCTGGGCATGCAGACGTCCTACGGTTCTTTAAATCCGGCAAATTCTGTGAAACTCAGCTGGGGGATCATTCAGTCCGCCGTGGCGGCTGTGCTCCTATATTCCGGCGGGCTTGCCGCTTTGCAGAACACAGCGATTCTGGCAGCACTGCCATTTTCTATCGTCATTCTGCTGATGATTGCCTCTCTCTATAAATCACTCTCAAAAGAACGAAGAGAGATCAGAAAAGCGGAGAAAATCGATAAACCGAGAAGTCCAAGAGTAAAAAAGGCTTATTAACAAAAAAAGATCTTTCCGCACCTGCGGGAAGATCTTTTTATTTGCGATATAAAATAAGGGCGGAAAAACAGTAAAGCTGCTCGCCATCTGGGTCACACGCCGCCGACACCGTATATTTGATATCAATCAGCTGCTCCTCCGATATCCCTTTTAAAAATGAATTGATTTCTGTCTGCAAGTCTTTTTCATGCTCTTCATCAAATACCGCCACCTTCAGCATCTTATCCGCTCTCCTTTCTCTATCAATCTATTCCGTTTGGAACAGCGTTATGATAGAGAAATCATTTTCGCCCCGCTCTCCAGATAACTATGGCGTCTCCTGGCTCACCGTCTTGCCGCCCGACTTTCAGCAGTACGGCATAAACAACCCGCAGATGAACAGCAGATCAGCTGACGCTGGAAAAAGAGAGAGCGAAAGCACGAGGAGCGTATACTGCAAATACGGCGACAGACATCACACCGATTGCTTATGGATTCTCTCAGCTTTTCGCCATTAAACCAGCCTTCATTTCTTCGACTGATTCAACTTCAAAGCCCAAATCACTCAGCATTTTATGATCCTCCGTCTCTTCCTGGCCGGCAGTTGTTAAGTAATCTCCGACAAAAATGGAATTTGCGGCGTAAAGGCCTAATGGCTGCAATGAGCGGAGATTAACCTCTCTTCCTCCGGAAATACGGATTTCTTTTGATGGATTGATAAAACGGAACAGCGCCAGCACTTTTAAACAGTACAGCGGAGTGAGTTCGTTGACACCTTCTAATGGCGTGCCGTCAATCGCATGCAAAAAATTCACCGGAATGGAATCCGCGTCAAGAGCCTTCAAGCTTTTTGCGATATCGATGACATCCTGTTTCGTCTCCTTCATTCCGATAATGGCGCCTGAACATGGAGACAGCCCCGATTCTTTTGCCATTTCAACCGTATGAACCCTGTCGTCGTATGTATGTGAAGTCGTGATGTTTGAATGATTTCGCTGTGACGTATTCAAATTATGATTATAGCGGTCTACTCCAGCTTCCTTCAGCCGTTTCGCCTGCTCAGGCTTTAACAGTCCGAGACACGCACAAACCTTCAGTCCATATGTCTCTTTCATTTCCCGCACCGCATCTGCGACCTGATCCACTTCTCTGTTAGACGGCCCCCTGCCGCTTGCCACGATACAATATGTGCCGATATTCAGATCGTGCGCCCGCTTTGCGCCTTCAAGAAGCGTTTCCTTATTCACCATCCGGTAAGACTGAATCGGCGCTTTCGAAATCGCGGACTGTGAACAATAGCCGCAGTTTTCCGGACAGAGCCCTGATTTGGCATTCATAATCATATTGAGCTTCACTTTTTTTCCGTAAAAGTGTTTTCTGATGTGAAAAGCCCCATGCATCAAAAGCAAAATATCTTCATCTGGACAGTTTAATATCGAAAGCGCCTCTTCGTCTGTCACTTCTGCTCCGGCCAGCACCCGGTCTGCGAGTTCCATCCATTTCATTCTCATACCCCCACTTGATTCATTCTGACACGATAAAATGTTTCTTCTTTCATCCCTTCCCGCCCTTTCACTGATCACTGAAGAACATGTGGTGCTTCCCACTTAAAATGTTAACCAATTATAAAAAACGTTAACAATTAGAATATTATTGTTCTCACTTGTTTCTGTCAATAGACGAAAGCATCAATTGATGTCAGCCAGGTAAAAGAAAACCAAAAGACCGTTTTAACATAAAACAGCCCCCCAGTTTCGATCTTTTACTTTTGCAAAAACCGGACAGCTCCATGCCTTATGACTGTAATATGCAGACACCTTTTCATATCCGTTTACATCAAGCAGGGGCGTTTCAATGATGTTTCCTTCGCTTACTTCACATTTAAGAGGCAGATCTGGTTTCCCCTTTATTTTTACAAATCGCATCGTTTACTAAATATTAAGTAAATATAACAAAATTTTCCGAAAACAGTTATTGTAACCGCTTACTTTTATATGATAGTATCAATTTATCAAAAAACACAATGAGTTTATATTTTACTAAATAGATGAGAGGGATACCTATGGTTCGGATTAAAGATATCGCCTTGAAAGCTAAAGTTTCCAGCGCGACTGTTTCCAGAATTTTAAATGAAGATGAGTCGCTTTCTGTTGCGGGCGAAACGAGACAACGAGTCATCCATATCGCTGAAGAGCTCGGCTATCAAACAGTTTCCAAACGCCGGAAATCCCGCAGACAAAAACATCGTGCTCAGCCGCTGATCGGCGTGCTGAGCTGCCTGTCTCCCGATCAGGAACGGCAGGACCCTTATTTTTCTTCCATTCGCAAAGGCATTGAAAAGGAATGCTTTGAACAGAAAATCTTCATTACAAATTCGATTCATCTCGGTTCCTTTCAGGAGCATATCTTGCGGGAACTGGATGGTGTCATTGTCATCGGCCGAGTTCATGATGAAGCCGTTACGCACATCAGCGGACGGCTGGAGCATGCCGTATTTATCAATCACTCTCCTGATCCTCAAGCGTACGATTCGATTGGCATCGATTTTGAAGCGGCTTCACGCCAAGCGATTGATCATCTTTTCAATCTAGGCTACAAACGGCTAGGCTACATTGGCGGGCAAGAAAAAGAGCATACGCTGAAGGATGGCCAAAGCATTCGCAGAACCATCGAAGACAAACGCCTGACTGTCTTTTTGAAGTCCGCCGCGCCCCAGCCTGAGCATGTGCTGGTCGGAGAATACAGCATGCGTGAGGGCTATCGCCTGATGAAGAAAGCAATCGCTCAAGGCCATCTGCCGGACGCATTCTTTATCGCGAGCGATTCTATGGCGATCGGCGCGTTAAAAGCGCTTCAGGAAGCCGGACTGCAAGTGCCGCGGGATACAGCGATTGTCAGCTTTAACGGGATTGAAGAAGCTGAATTTGCCAGCACGCCTTTAACGACAGTGAAGGTGTATACAGAGGAAATGGGACGGACAGGCGTAAAACTGCTGCTGGACTGCCTCAATGGCCGAACGCTTCCTCACTGCGTCACCCTGCCCACCACTTTAATCGTGAGACAAAGCTGCGGATGTCCAGCTAAGGAGGTGACATAAGCAAGCATTCATCACGATGATAAGGAGGAAAAGATGAAATACACTTTTGTTTTATTTCTCTCTCTTATTCTGCTTATTCTGCCCGGCTGTTCAGCAGAGAAAAGCTCAGCGGACACCGCAAAAAAGACGTTAACCATTTATTCTACAATGTCAACGGACAGTGAAAGAGCTACGTTCAGAAAACTTGCGGCAGCGTTTGAAAAGGAACACAGTGACATTCGTGTCAGCCTTCATTTCCCAGGCAATGACTATGAAAATATGACGCGTGTCAGAATGGCTGCCAATGATTTGCCTGATCTTTTTGATACACATGGCTGGGGGAAAATCAGGTACGGAGAATATACAGCGGATCTCCGGGATATGAAATGGACTCAAAACCTCGATCCACATTTAAACAGCATTCTCAAAAATAAAAACGGAAAGGTGTATGCCTATCCGATCAATCAGGCAAAAGACGGACTGGCGTATAACCGCAATATGTTAGACCGTTATGGCATTGACCCGCCGGAAACGATTGATGACTTTATGAAAGCACTGAGAACGATTAAAGAAATGAGCAAGGGAAAGATTGCCCCCTTCTGGTTTGCCGGATATGACAAAAGCTCATTCGCCCAATATTACGACCAATTCGCTACACCTCTTCTCATTACAGATCCCGCCCATAACGAAAAAAAACAGCTCATTAACGGCACCTTTCAGTGGAGCAAATTCACTTATTTATCAGACATCCTTAAACAAATGCAGAAAGAAAAACTGATCAATATCGACGCTGTAACCGCAAAAAAATCTCAGCTCATTGAATTAATGGCCCAAAACAAAATCGCCTTTACAATGCAAGGCGGCACACTCGGCCACGATGTTGCCCAAATCAATCCAAACGTCGAGGTCGGCATTATCCCCACACCTGCGATACATGCCGGAGATGCCCCGATATGGATCGGCGGTGAACGCTATACGCTCGCAGCATGGAAAGACTCACCTCAACTAAAAGAAGCAAAAGAATTTATTTCATTTATGGCACGTCCCGCTAATGCCAAACAAATGGCTGAAGCCACCTCGCTTCCCTCGGGTCTGACCAATGTGAAAGCTGATATTTACTATGCAAATGACTATGAGCATTATCAAAATGTCAAAGTCGAACCTTACTTCGATCGTTTATACTTGCCTAACGGAATGTGGGACGTCCTGGGGACAGCCGGGCAGGAACTTGCGGCTGATATTTTGACGCCTCAAGAGATTTCGCAAAAGCTGAAAAGAGAATATAAACGACTCCGGGAGCAATCGGAAACACAGGGAGCTGAAAACAATGAGTGAGATTGCAAGGGACATTCATGTAAAACAGGTTAAGCCAAAAAAGCAGACCTCACTTTGGTGGATGTACATTCCTGCTTTACTCTCCGTTCTGATCTTTATGATTTATCCGTTTATGAAAGGCGTATTGATCACCTTTACAAACTGGAACGGCTTTTCGCAAGTCTACCAATGGGTGGGATTCGCGCAATATGAAAGGCTGTTTACTGACCCTGACACTTGGCACATTCTAAAAAACACGCTTCTTTACGGGCTCGGCAGCACCTTTTTCCAAAATGCGGTCGGACTCTTGTACGCCCTGCTTCTAAAGCAAAGCATCAAAATGAAAGCGATAACAAGAACCGTTGTCTATTTGCCTGTGATGATCAGTCCGCTCATTATGGGATACATTTGGTACTTTTTCTTCTCCTATGACGGAGGCGCGCTCAACGATTTGCTCGGTGTCTTCAGCATCAGCCCGATCAATGCGCTCGCCAGTCCAACACTGAATCCCTGGATCATCGTTTTGATTAACACCTATCAATATGTCGGGATCGCTATGATTGTCTACTTAGCCGGCCTGCAAAGCATTCCGAAGGATTACTATGAAGCCGCGCAAATGGATGGTGCGAAACCAGTCCAGCAGTTTTTCACCATTACACTGCCGCTGTTAATGCCCTCAATAACGATTAATATGGTCATCAACATCATTGGAGGCTTAAAGCTGTTTGACGTCATTATCGCGCTCACCGCTGGCGGCCCTGGGAATGCGTCACAATCCATGTCCACGTTTATGTATGATTTGTATTTCAAACGGCAGGATGCCGGCTATGCCGCAACGCAAGGCATATTGATGGCATTTGTCATTTTGATCATCAGCTTTTGTGCGCTTGCGTATTTTAAAAGAAAGGAGACGGAAATGTCATGAAAACCGCCCGTTCAAAAAATCTGCGGATCGTTACACTTCTTGCCGCCATTGTGGCCTGTGCGCATTTTATTCCTTTTTACATTCTGCTGACCACCTCATTAAAAGCAAAGGGAGACTACAGTTCGAAATGGATGTTTCCAGGCGATATCTCCTTCCGCAATTTTTCAGAGGCATGGGAGCGCGCTTCACTTGGAAACTCTTTTATAAACACCATCATCATCACAGGCTTTTCTGCTTTGTTATTGATCATATTCGGCTCACTTGCCGCCTACCCCCTTGCCCGGCGGGAAACAAAGCTGAATAAAGCCGTTTTCGCCTTGCTGATTTCCATTATGATCATCCCTCCGCTAACATCCATGGTGCCTTTATACCGAATGGTCGTGGATGCCGGAATGGTGAATACACACGCCATCGCCATTTTCGTCAATACAGCGGCTTACATGCCGTTAACCATATTCCTGTATTCAGGTTTTATCCGATCAACAGTTCCAAAAGAGCTTGAAGAAGCTGCAAAAATTGACGGCGCGGGCATGCTGAAAATCTTTTTTACGATCGTGTTTCCTCTGCTGAAGCCGATCACAGCGACCATCTGTATTATTTCCTGTGTCTTTATATGGAACGACTATCAATTTGCGATTTTCTTTTTACAAGATCAAAAGGTTCAGACATTAACAGTGGCCATGGCAGGGTTTTTCGGAGAAAACGCCAACAATCTGCATTTAGTTGCCGCAGCGGCTCTTTTGGCAATGTTGCCGATGATTGTTCTGTTTTTGGCGCTGCAGAAATATTTCATTGCCGGCCTGTCATCCGGAGCGGTAAAGGGATAACATTAAAGGAGGAAGCAATATGAAAAAGATTACATTTATCGGTGCAGGGAGTACCATTTTCGCCAAAAATGTATTAGGAGACTGCCTGTTAACAGAAGCACTGAATGGGTTTGAATTCGCTCTTTTCGACATTGACCCCAAACGCCTGCAGGAATCCCAGCTCATGCTGGAAAATCTGCGAGACCGCTATAACCCGAGTGTGGCGATCAACAGCTACGATGACAGAAAACTTGCCTTGCAGAACGCAAGCTATGTCATCAATGCCATTCAGGTTGGAGGATATAAACCGAGCACTGTCATAGATTTTGAGATTCCGAAACGGTACGGGCTGCGCCAAACGATTGCCGACACAGTCGGCATCGGCGGGATCTTCAGATCACTCAGAACCATCCCCGTCTTATTTGATATCGCAAAAGATATGGAAGACATGTGCCCAGATGCGTGGTTTTTAAATTATACAAATCCAATGGCCTCCCTTACAGGCGCACTGCTCCGCTATACAAATATTAAAACAATCGGGCTCTGCCACAGTGTTCAAGTGTGCACGAAGGATTTATTCAAATCTCTCGGAATGGAGCATGACGGAATTGAGGAACGCATCGCGGGAATCAATCATATGGCCTGGCTTTTGGAAGTCAAAAAAGACGGTATAGATCTCTATCCGGAAATTAAAAGGAGAGCAAAAGAAAAACAAAAAACAAAGCATCATGATATGGTGCGGTTTGAATTGATGGATAAGTTCGGCTATTATGTCACGGAATCATCCGAACACAACGCAGAGTATCACCCGTACTTTATTAAACGGAATTACCCTGAGCTGATCAGCGAGCTGCAAATTCCGCTAGACGAATATCCGAGAAGGTGCGTCAAGCAGATTCAAAATTGGGAGAAAATGCGGGATGATATCGTCAACAATAAACACCTTACGCACGTACGTTCAAAGGAATATGGTTCAAGAATAATCGAAGCGATGGAAACGAACGAGCCATTCACCTTCGGAGGAAACGTCTTGAACACAGGACTGATCACCAACCTTCCTTCAAAAGCCGTTGTGGAAGTGACATGCGTCGCCGCCAGAAAAAAAGTGACCCCGTGCTTCGCCGGAGAACTGCCTGAGCAGCTCGCAGCCCTAAACCGGACGAATATTAATACACAGCTGATGACAATTGAAGCCGCTGTCACACGAAAAAAAGAAGCGGTTTACCAGGCCGCAATGCTTGATCCGCATACAAGCGCGGAGCTTTCCTTGAATGACATCATCTCCATGTGCGACGATTTATTTGAAGCGCACGGCGATTGGCTTCCGTCGTACAAATAAAAAACTAGGGGACCGCTCTCCCCTAGTTTTTTGGTTTTGTTTCGCCTTCCCAAGCCATCATGCCGCCTTCGACATTGACTGTTTTAAAGCCCTGTTCATCCAAGTACCTGCAGACATTCATGCTGCGCATTCCTGAGCGGCAGATAAACACGTACTCTTTGTCTTTATCAAGGGTGTCCATTTTTTCAGGAATATCCCCCATGCGAATATGAACGGCTTGCGGGATCATGCCTTCCGCAACCTCTTCATCTTCTCTGACATCAATCAAATATAATTCTTCGTCCGCCTCAATTTTTTCTTTCAAAGCGGCTGTGCTGATTTCTTTTATTTCCAAAGAAAACACTCCCATTCACAATGATCATGTTTTAGTATATCAAAGTCAGCTGGACGATTGCTATTTCGAGACTGATTTAGAAAAATCCCCTTTTCGCAAAGGGGATTTTTCTAGGCTTAGTTTGCCACAATATTGACGAGTTTGCCAGGCACTGCGATGATTTTTCGAATCGTTTTGCCTTCAAGCTGCTCTTTGACCTTTTCATCGGCTTGAGCAAACTGTTCGAGCTGTTCTTTCGTCGCATCGGCAGGAACCAGTAATTTCGCTTTTACTTTGCCGTTCAGCTGAACAACGATTTCAACTTCATCATCCACAAGTTTCGTTTCATCATAAACAGGCCAAGCTTCATATGCAATCGTGCCGGAATGGCCAAGCTTCTCCCAAAGCTCTTCCGCTAAATGAGGCGCAATAGGAGAAAGAAGCTTCACGAAGCCTTCCATATATTCCTTCGGCAGCTCTGTTGCTTTATATGCTTCATTGATAAAGACCATCAGCTGGGATATACCCGTGTTGAAACGAAGGCCTTCGTAATGGTCTGTGACCTTCATGACTGTTTCATGATACACGCGCTCCAATGTTTCACCTGCGCCGTCAACGATTTTGCCGTTAAGCTCACCGCTGTCTTCTACAAACAGGCGCCATACGCGGTCAAGGAAGCGGCGCGCGCCGTCTAATCCTGATTCAGACCAAGCGATTGAAGCATCTAGCGGTCCCATGAACATTTCGTACAATCTGAGCGTATCAGCACCGTGAGAGGCAACGATTTCGTCAGGGTTGACAACGTTCCCTTTCGATTTACTCATTTTTTCGTTGTTTTCGCCGAGAATCATTCCTTGGTTATACAGCTTTTGGAACGGTTCTTTCGTCGGCACTACGCCGATATCATACAGGAACTTATGCCAGAAGCGGGCATACAGAAGATGGAGCACGGCATGTTCTGCGCCACCAATATACATATCAACCGGAAGCCATTTTTCCAACTTCTCTGGTGATGCCAGCTGATCCGGATTGCGCGGATCAATGTAGCGCAAGAAATACCAGCAGCTTCCCGCCCATTGCGGCATCGTATTCGTTTCTCTTCTTCCTTTTTTCCCTGTCTCAGGGTCTGTGACTTCCACCCAATCTTTAATGTTCGCAAGCGGTGATTCGCCTGTTCCGCTCGGTTTGATTTCATCCGTTTTCGGCAAAATCAGCGGCAGCTCCTCTTCAGGCACAGCCGTTGATGTTCCGTCTTCCCAATGAATGACCGGAATCGGCTCGCCCCAATAACGCTGGCGGCTGAAAAGCCAATCGCGCAGACGGTACGTCACTTTTTTCTCGCCGTTTTTCGTTTCTTCCAGCCAAGCAATCACTTTCTCAATCGCTTCCTGTTTGTTAAGGCCGTTCAGGAAATCAGAATTCACGTGCTCGCCGTCGCCAGTGTACGCCGCTTCCTCAACGTTTCCACCTTTCACAACTTCCTTCACCGGAAGGCCGAATGTTTTGGCGAATTCAAAATCACGCTCATCGTGTCCTGGAACAGCCATGACAGCACCTGTTCCGTATGATGCAAGAACGTAATCCGCAATCCAGATCGGCAATTTCTCTCCGTTTACAGGATTGATCGCATAAGCTCCTGTAAATACGCCTGTCTTTGTTTTCGCAAGATCAGTACGCTCCAGGTCACTCTTTGATTGAATTTCTTTGATATATGCTTCAACAGCTTCTTTTTGCTCAGCCGTTGTGATGTTTTCCACCAATGCATGTTCCGGGGCAAGTACCGTGTATGTAGCGCCAAACAGCGTGTCTGGTCTTGTCGTAAACACCGTAAAGGATTCATCATGTCCATCTATAGCAAAATGAACGTGAGCGCCTTCAGAACGGCCGATCCAGTTGCGCTGCATATCTTTAATGCTTTCCGGCCAGTCAAGCTCTTCCAAGTCTTCAAGAAGCCTGTCCGCATAAGCGGTGATTTTCAGCATCCACTGCTTCATCGGACGTCTCTCTACCGGATGGCCGCCGCGTTCGCTCTTACCGTCAATGACTTCTTCGTTGGCAAGAACCGTACCGAGAGCCGGGCACCAGTTTACAGGCACTTCGTCAACGTAAGCAAGGCCCTTTTCGTATAGCTTTAAGAAAATCCATTGCGTCCATTTATAGTATTCAGGGTCAGTCGTATTGATTTCACGGTCCCAGTCATATGAGAAACCAAGCGATTGAATTTGACGGCGGAAATTGTCGATATTCTGCTTCGTAAACACAGCTGGATCGTTCCCTGTGTCAAGCGCATATTGCTCAGCCGGCAGGCCGAATGCGTCCCAGCCCATCGGATGAAGGACATCATAGCCCTGCATGCGCTTCATGCGGGACAGGATATCTGTAGCTGTGTATCCTTCGGGATGGCCGACGTGCAATCCCGCTCCTGACGGATAAGGGAACATGTCCAGCGCGTAAAATTTTTGTTTTTCATTATGATCAAGAGTGGCAAATGTTTTGTTTTCAAGCCAGTATGTTTGCCATTTCTTTTCTATCTCTTTGTGCTGAAAACTCAAAGTAAAAACCTCCTTCTAATTGAATACGGCGTTTATGGTTCAAGTATTGACGGGAAGGAGCGAACTATATTCAGAATATTCCCAAACTAAAAAAAACTCCCTCATCCCAAAAAGGGACGAGAGACTTTCGTTTTCCCGCGGTACCACCCTCGTTAGCGCGGCATACGCCGCACTCACTTGATACTTTTAACGCAGTTATGCGTCAGCGGCTTTTCACCGCTGCAACTCTGAGGTGAGTTCGGAAACAAACTTGATTGACTTTCACCAGCCGTCAACTCTCTGCAACAATATCTGCTTCTTACTGCTCCTCTTCATTGTTCTTATCGCAACCGTAATCTTAACTGTATTTTATAGAATTCTGTTCATAAGTGCAAGCAGGTTTGTATACAATGGGAATGTACCCTGAACGGGCGAAGATTGAGGACAATTATTCGGGTGGAGTTTTGGTTTGACGTTTAGACTCGGCTGGGTCGCCGCCGCTGTTCATTTCTCTCACAAAGTCAAAACTTCTGAGAACAGCTTCACCGCCGTAGCCTGAGATAATCGATAAGATGACAAGTTGAATTCCTGAATCGGGGTCAGCGGATAATACAAGTAAAATGGAAGCTGTCATTCCGATAAACCAATCTTCCAAAAATCCAAGGTAGATAAACCGCTTCGTCATTCTGGGTTTCTCCAGCCTGCCTCTCTTTTTCACATGACCGAGAATCCCCATGATTCCTCCAATTACACAAGCAATAAGTACCTGATGCAGCATCTTCATCATCACCTTCCTAAAGCCCTTATTTCGTAAAGCGACTTCAGGCCATCCAGCCCCCTTAAACGATTCCGATGATTTTCGATATCTACATACTGGCAAATCTGAAAAAAGCTTGTTTCTTCCATTATATGTGAACACATGATCGATAAGCTTGATGCATTGGATTCATTTTTCACCCAGTGACATTTACCTAGTCACTCACTTAGCTGCTTTCGGTCATATGTTCAATCTCTGTTCTTATTTTAGTGTATACGAGGACAAGCCTTGATGACAAACAACAAACTGCGCTTGCTTGAATCAGAACATACGTTATGCTACGGTTACTGTAGAATTCATTTTAAAAAAGGGGAATACCAGGCTTCGCACAGTTAGCTGACAGCCTAAGGGGGATTTATATGGCTAGTTTTCAATCATTTGGCATGCACGGACAGCTGGAAGTCATAAAAAAAGCGCTTGATCACGCGCGAGTCGGTGTGGTCATTACAGACCCCGCACTCGAGGATCATCCTATTGTCTACGTAAACCAAGGCTTTGTTCAAATGACCGGTTATGAAGCCGGAGAGATTTTAGGAAAGAACTGCCGATTCTTACAGGGGAAACACACAGAACCCGCTGAAGTGGACACGATCAGAACCGCTTTACAAAATAAAGAGCCGGTTACCGTTCAGATCAAAAACTACAAAAAAGACGGAACGATGTTCTGGAATGAATTGAATATTGATCCGCTCGAGATTGAAGGCAAGACCTATTTTGTCGGCATCCAAAAAGACATCACCCAGCAAAAAGAGTATGAAAAGCTTCTAGAGGATTCCCTCACAGAAATCACTGCACTTTCAACGCCTATTGTCCCGATACGCAACGGCATTTCAGCTCTTCCGCTAGTCGGAAACCTGACTGAGGAGCGATTCAGTTCCATTATCTGCACATTGACGAAAATTTTAACAACATCCAAGGATGATTATTTAATTATCGATTTATCTGGATTAGCCCAAGTGAACGAACAAACCGCCGATCAGATTTTCAAGCTGAGCCATTTGCTGAAATTGACGGGTACCGAATTAATTATTACCGGCATTAAGCCCGAATTGGCTATGAAAATGAATGGTTTGGATGCTAATTTTTCATCGTTGAAAACATTTTCAAATGTAAAGGATGCCGTTAACGTTCTTCCTGTCATGTAAAAAGATCCCGCTCATCAGCGGGATCTTTTATTATGAAGAGATTGATGCTTGCTTATTTGTTTCTTTTGCCGGTTTTATCCGTTTGTCGTATAAAAGCGTTGTGGCAATACTGATCAGCAGCAAAACCAATAGAGATAAAACAAGAGCCCGGATGCCAAAATGATCGACAAGCAAACCGCCGAATAACGGACCAATCATTCTGCCGCCTGTCGCCGCGCTGTTGACAAAGCCTTGATAAAAGCCTTCTTTCCCCTTAGGCGCAAGCTGATTGGCAATCGTCGGCACCGCTGGCCAAACAAGCATTTCTCCGATAGTCAGAATCACCATGGCAGCCAGAAACATCGGGAAGTGCTTTGCCGTCAGCAGCATGCTGTAGGACAGTATAAAAATGATAAAACCGATGACCAATTGCGCTTTCAGCGACTCCGCCCATTTTTTTACCACAAAGCTGACAAACGGCTGGCCAATCACAATTAAAATTCCGTTAATTGTCCACAGCACGCTGTATAAGGAAAGAGATATTCCCATGCTTTGCGTGTACGAAGCAATCGTGGTAGACCATTGAGAATAAGCAAGCCAGCCTAGTACATAGCCGCTGCTTAATATGATCAGCGCGGCAAATTTCGCTTTGCCGTTCACAGCATCATAATCAAGCACGGATGTTTGAGACGCATCCTTCGTCTGAATATTTCGAAAGCCGAAATATACGATAAAGAAAAAGATCAGATACAATACGGCATTCGCCATAAATACGTAGGAAAACGAGAAAGACGCCACGACACCGCCAAGAGCTGAGCCGACGGCCACCCCCGCGTTTTGCGCGACATAGATCGCATTAAATGCCTTCCTTCCCCCTTCAGGCCACACTGCCCCAGCCATTGCATAGCTGGCCGGAAAAACAACACCGGATCCAAAACCCACAACCGTCAGCAGTGCAATATAGGCAGGCCAATCATGGAAAAAGACAAGACCCATCAAACTTGCTAACGTAATCGCAATCCCAAGCATAATCGATTTAAAGCCGCCGATTTTATCAAACAAAAAACCGCCGCATAAATTACCAGCCACACTGGCGCCGGAATTCAGCATCAGAACAAGCCCGGCTACTGTTAATGACTTTCCTAAATGATTATGAATATAAATCGTATTCAGCGGCCATAAAAAAGAAGCCCCCGTCACATTAATAAACATTCCAATGATTAAAATTTTAAGAGCACGCGGCATACTCATCCCCCTTTCTTACCTAAAAAAACTCATGAAAAAAACGAAACCTAAAACGGCTCCGTACGAATCGAGTGATCATAGCACATTCATTCTATCTGTCTACCTCACATTTTTCAACTGATGAGCATAAAAAAATCTAACACATATTGTTCGAAAAATGTAAAATAAATAGAAAAGGGGTCATTTTATGGAAATGGCATTAGCATTCTTAGGTTTTCTTGCATGTCTCATTTCGCTTAGCTATGGATTGTATCACCTCGTCAGATATGTGCTGAAAAAAGAAAAACGTTTTTCTAAGAAACTTTTTTGGCCGCTTTTGATAGGAGGCCTGGTGCTGCTCTTCACCGGAGCAGGACTGTCAGAGCCTGATGATGATGCTGCAAATGCGGAGAAAAAATATTCAGCGTTAAACGCCGAATATCAAAGTCTCACAAAAGAGCATGAAGCACTTGAAAAAGAATACAAATCTGTCAGCATTGAAGCAAAGACATTAAAAGACGGCACAGAAGATCAAGACAAGCTGAAGCAGCTTGAAAAAGAGAATAGCGAACTAAAAAAGACGCAGAAATCATTAAAAGCTGAAATGAAAGAGCTCCAAGACAATCAAAAACAGCTGAAAGAAGATACAAAAACCGCAAAGGCTGAAAATGAAACACTGCGACAAGATAAAACAAAGCTTGAAAAGCAATTAAAAGAGGCGAAAAGCCATACCGCAAGTTCTTATGAAGACACTGGAAGTTCTTCAAGCCATACCAATCAAGCTGATGAAGCCAAAGCAGCTGACACAGCAGAAGGCTGTAATATTAAAGGAAGCAAAAACGGCATCTACCATACGCCAGGCAGTACATACTACGACAGGACAACTGATCCGGCTGAAATGTTTTGCTCAGTTGAGGAAGCTGAAGCCGCCGGTTACCGGGCGCCAAAACGATAAACAAAAAGCTCCAGAATCTCTGGAGCTTTTGCTGTTTCACAACGATGATTTAATCACCTTCTTATAATAAAGAACAGACAGAAAACCGAAGATGGAGTAGAGCCCAGTATATAACACCATTACCACAATCATCGGCGTCCACACCTCTGACCCGAATAGGAACCAGCCGGATTGAACGGCAAAGTAGCTGTGGAAGAGGCCGACAACCAGCGGAATGCCGAAGTTGTACATTTGTTTGATGCGTATCCCTTTTATCAGGTCGTCCCGCGTAAAGCCAAGTTTTCTCAAAATCGTATAATTTGGTTTTTCATCTTCACTTTCACCCATTTGTTTAAAATAAAGGATACAGCCTGATGTAATCAGGAACGTTAATCCTAAGAAGCCGACGATGAACATCGCGAGACCAAACAGTGACTTTTGCGCGATGCCTGTATCCAGTCTTGATAAATGCTGATCTTTCTTGTTCACCTTTTGAAAAAGCTCATTTGCTTTTTCAAGCTGGTCCTCCTGTTTCACATTAATGCCGATAAATTCAGACTGCGCGAGCTGAATGCGGGGGTCTTTATCTTTGTTGAGCCGTTTATACAAGCTGTCATCCACTATAACTGCGGGCATTCCCCCGCCTGTAAACGTGTAGGATACAAGAAACTCATCTCTTAATCCTTTATAGTGTAATGGCTGCGTTTCATGCCTGCTTTTCACTTTTATGCTGCCGGAGTCTTTTAAAATCAGTATTTTTTGCAGCAAGTCGGTGTATCCTGAGAACACCGCCTCCCCAGCCGCCACATCGACTCCGTTTACATCTTTGTCGCTTACAACAGCAAGCTGTAATTTACTAGGGTCCCCCTGCAATTCTTTCGGGTTTCCATCCATGATATTTGTGACATCAAAAGCCGCTTGCAGGACAGGAGTTTCTTTTTTCACATACGAAATGTTACTTTCACTCAAACTGCTTTCAAATTGTTTGGCATCCTTCTCATTCATGAATGAAAAATCAGCCGCTACACTTTGTTCGGCGGTTTTTTCTGCCGAGTAATACGAAATATAAGCGAGTGACAGCAGCCCGATGGCGAGCGCTGAAACGGTTGTAATTATCGTCAGCAGCAACGCGTTCGATTTCATTCTGAACATGATCGATGACAGTGACAGTACTTCTGTAATATTTAAGTAGCCGCCCTTGCTTTTTCGAATGATGTTTGAGATAAATGTGACCGATCCTTTATAAAAGAGAAACGTCCCAATAATAACAGTCCCCAAGATAAAGCTCATCGCGCCAAACAGTTCGTTCATGGTCTTAAATTTTCCGCCAAACAGCTCAGAAGACACATAGTATCCTGTCAAAATCAGCACGATGCCTAAAGCGCCGATCAGCATTTGGAAAAATGATATTCTCTTCACCTTATCTTCAGTGGAAGACGCCACTTTAAATAAAGATAAAATACTTTGTTTTTTGATAAACATATAATTCATCATCATGATCAAGAGGTAAATGCCGCAGAACACAATAATCGTTTGAATCAAGGCTTGCTCAGAAAAATGCAGCTTCGCCTCAGTTTCGACATCGACAATTTTAAACAGGATCATGAGCACAAGCTTTGATATTGAAAACCCTGCCACTACCCCAATGGCTAAAGAGCCGAAATACAGCATGATATTTTCTGCACTTAAGATGCGGAAGATTTTATGCTTCGTCATTCCGATTAATTGAAACAGCCCGATTTCTTTACTCCGTCTTTTAATAAATATCGTATTTGCATATAAAATAAAAATCGTCACTACAGCGACAAGCAAAATCGAAGCGGCTTTAATGGCCGCGGCTCCCTTGATTGAAGCCTTTACTTCGTCAATCGCAGGATCATATTGGAGCGTGACAAAGGCGAAATAAAGCGCCACGCTAAAAATTAACGCAAACACATACAGATAGTAATTCCGAAGATTCTTTTTCAGATTTCGCAGAATGAGCTGATTAATGTTCATGCTGCACCCCGCCCAGCACGCCTTGCGTTTTCATGATATCCTGGAAAAACGTCTGCCTGTCTTGGCCTCCTTTATTCAGCTGGGTATACATTTGCCCGTCCTTAATAAAAATGACTCTGCCGCAGTAGCTGGCCGCGACCGGATCGTGAGTGACCATAATAATCGTGGCGCTGCGTTTTTGATTGAGCTGGCTCAGCTTGTTTAACAAATCAGAGGCTGATTTCGAATCGAGCGCGCCGGTCGGTTCATCAGCGAAAATAATGCTCGGGTCATGAATAAACGCTCTCCCGGCCGATGTTCTCTGCTTCTGGCCGCCGGATATTTCATTCGGGTACTTATCTCGCAATTCATAAATCCCCAGCTCTTTTGCAACTTCCTCAAATCTGCGATTGGCGTCCTTTTTTGATATTTTCGTGATCGATAGCGGCAAAAGGATATTTTCTTTCACTGTCAATGTGTCTAACAAATTGTAATCTTGAAAGATAAAGCCTAAATGCTGCTTTCTAAATTCAGCCAGCTGCTTTTCCTTCATAGCAGTCATTTCGTTTCCGTTAATGTTGATCGTTCCATGACTCACCTGATCAATCGAAGACAGTACATTAAGCAAAGTGGTTTTGCCCGATCCGGAAGCACCCATGATACTGACAAATTCGCCCTTTTCAATGTGAATATCGATGCCTTTCAGCACCTCGTGTTTATTCAGCTTGTTTCCATAGCTTTTTCGAATTTTATTTGCTTCTAAAATCATCATTTTGCAGTCTCCTTTATATTGGATAATCTCATTATAAAAAGGAATGCCGGGCTTTTCCTTCGATTGGGCGAACAAAAAAGAAAAGCATGTGACATTTTCGTCACACGCTTATGACACGTTCAAATTGATTCCGTTTTGGAAAGGTTAATGTAAAAACTGTCCCTGCACCGAACTCCGAATGCACATCAATATGGATTAATAACGGCGCCGCTGCTTTTTTCGCCAAGTACAGCCCCATGCCTGTGGACGCTTGATCATGGTGGTCTGTTGTGGAGGTGAATCCTTTCTCAAAAATACGCGGCACATCTTTTTGTTCAATGCCCCTGCCAAAGTCTTTCACTTCGAGCTGCGTCTGTTCCCCTTTTTGAAAGCTTTTGATCTCAATGTCATAGGCTTCGCTGTATTTCACCGCGTTTGTCAGCAGCTGCCTGATGATAAACGCCAGCCATTTTGCATCACTCAGCACTTCCTCTGCCTCCAGCTGAATATCAAAGCCGAGCCCTTTCTGAATGCACCACGATTGTAAATCTTTGATTTCCTTAAAGATTAAAGGCCGGAGCTGTATGCGCTCTACAGACAGGTCGTTTTCAATAAATGAGATGCGTTTTTGATGAAGCTGCTGATCAAGAAGCAGGTGAATACGCAGCCATTCATATGACAACTGAGATTTTAACGCTTGATCCTCCATTCTATCTATGAGTAAATGCATTGCTGTTAATGGGGTTTTAACCTCATGGATCCATGCCATCAGTTCATCTTTTTCATTTTCCAATGCTAAGCGATGCCGATCAGCAGTCTGCTTCAAGTGTTCCGTTTGCCCGGTAATGCTTCTTTCAACCATTGATTCAAACGGCGTTTCCGGTTCACTTATCGCTGTTACATCAAGATTGTTCTCCCATGTTTTCAGGCTTTTATAAAACGCCGTTTCTTTCCGATAGCGGACCCAAAGGAATATGATAAAAAACAGCACACACAAATACACCATATAAAGCACATTTTCAAATGAGATGGAAGGAGCAACAAAAGCAATGGACAAAATCAAAGCCTGCTGAAACAAAAACGTGGCAATCCAGCTTCGCCTTTCAATGAGAAATGCCTTAATCATAGAAATGATCCTCTTCCTTCGCCATGTAGCCTTGGCCGACCTTCGTCTCGATATATGCGCCAAGCTGCAGGGCATCCAGTTTTTTTCGCAGGCGATTGACATTGACGGTCAGCGTATTATCACTCACAAAACGCTCATCGTTCCACAAGCTTCTAATCAGCTCTTCCCGGCTGACAATCTTGTTTTTTTGTTCTATTAGCTGTTTGAGAATGAACATTTCATTTTTAGTCAGTTCAACAGAACCGTTGCCATTGCTGACGAGGTTCTGTTCCGCGTCTATGGCCGCGCCGCACCACGTTTTGATCGCGCTCGGCTCCGTATTATAATGATACACGCGCCGGAAAATCGCTTGGATTTTCGCTATCAGCACATCAAAGTGAAACGGTTTTTGAATAAAATCATCTGCCCCCAGCTGCATGGACATCACCATATCAGCAGGGTGATCCCGGGAGGATAAAAAGAGAATCGGCACATTTGACCGGGAGCGGATCAGCCGGCACCAATGAAACCCGTCAAATTTAGGCAGCTGGACATCAATAATGACGCAATCAGGCTGAACCGCTGCAAATTCCTGCAGCACTTGACTGAAATCCTGAATGCCGTATACATCATAGGACCATCCTGTTAAACGATCCTTGATTTCGTGAAACAGCGATTCATCATCTTCAATCAGCAAAAGTTTAAACAATCGACTCACCGCACTTTTTCCTTTTTTATCAAGTGTATAGCAAAACGCCATCCTGCGCTATAGAGAAAGCCGGCTTGCTCAGCCGGCTTTTACATATTATAATTCTCTTCTCAACGCTGTCAGCACGTTGGTTTTCGTCGCTTTTCTCGCCGGGTTCATTCCGGAAAGCACCGCAACCCCTCCGCAAATCACAACGGCAATTACGACAAGGCTCAGAGGAATGTAGGAGAATGTGTAATTCAAATCACCCGCATCACTTCCGCTAGTCGCCGCGAGAATCATCGGAACAACCAGGTTGACAAGGTAGCTCACGCCGTAAGAAATGATAATTCCAATGACACAGCCTAAAATCCCGATATACGCGCTTTCCATCAAGAACATACGGCGAATGATCGACGGACTCGCCCCAATCGCCTTCATAATCCCGATTTCCTGCGTTCTTTCTGTTACCGCCATCGTCATCGTGTTAAAAATACCGATTGCAGAAATGATAACGGCGATACATCCGACAAAGATCAGTCCGATTTTGAAGACCAAGAAGAAGGTATTGGCTCCTTTTAGCTGTGTTGTCACGGACATGACCTGATAACCGTCATCCATCAAATCATTTGACAGCTGTTCAACATGATCAAACTTGTCTGCATACACTTTTGTGCTTTTTTCAACAGAGCTGCTGTCTTTTGATAAATCAAGAAACTTCGAAAAATCGCGCTTGAAGCTGTTGCTCACAAAAATGCTGTTATCTTCCTGCCAATCTGTATTCGGTTTCTTCGTAATACCGACAATTTTAAAATCGTACGACTTTTCTCCGTCAACTTTGCCGGTTTCATCATTTGTTTTAGAGACATTGAGCTGAATCGTTTTATTCAGCACATCTTTTGTAAACCCTTTTGGCTGTTTGATTTCATCATAATTCACTTGGGATTTGCTGATTTCTTTTTCGTAATCTTCGGAATCTTTTTTCGTCCATAAATACTTAGCAAAATTGTATCCTACTACAATTTCGTTTTCTGACTTTGCAGTGCGTCCTTTTTCCAGCTCCATATTCGATTTTAATTCATCGTCCATATTTGTGAAAACCAAAGTGGAATTCGTATTGGTTCGATCCCCGAGTTTCGCTTTAACCGGTTCGTTTACCGTCGTTCTTTCCACCACTGCTTTTACATTGTCATATTTCTCTAAATCAGCCTTTTTAACATCTTTCCCATCTGATTTTCCGTACACCTGGATTTCTGTTACAACCTGCTGGCTCATCGTCATATCTGTAATCGTCTTTTGAATCCCAAATCCAACCGACGACAGCACCACCAAAAACGCACATGCCATTGTTGTCGCAAGAATCGTCATAAAGACGCGGAGCCTGTTTTTCTTCATATTTCTTCTGATAAAATGAACCTGATCTTTAAACCTCATCGGTAATTCCCCCTTTTAACACACCGTCATGAAGCTGAAATTTTGAATGTCCGATAGAAGCGACCTCATCATCGTGAGTGATGATCACAAATGTAATGCCCCGCTCGCGATTCAGCTGCTGGATCAAATCCAGTACTTCCTGTTCCGTTTCTGAATCAAGGCTTCCCGTCGGCTCATCCGCTAAAATAATAGATGGATTTAAAATCAACGCTCGCGCAATACTGACACGCTGCTGCTGGCCGCCTGACAGTTCATTCGGATAATGAGCGGCGTGATTTTCCAGACCGACGCGTTTGAGCATGTCCTGCACCTTTTGCTTGCGTTCGGATGGTTTCATCCCTTTTAACGCCAGCGGCATTTCAACATTCTCATACGTCGTTAGCCCCGGGATGAGCTGAAAGCTTTGAAAAATAAACCCGAAATGGTCAAGCCGAAACTGGGCCCATTCCTTTTCATTAAAGCCTGTCACATCAGTGCCATTAATGACAATCCGCCCTTTTGTCGGCGAGATGTAGCCGGAAATTAAATTCAGAAGCGTTGATTTTCCTGAGCCGCTTCGCCCGACAATACAGGCAATTTCCCCTTTCGCCACGCTTAATGAAACATCCTTCAATACTGGAACTTCATTCTCACGGCCTTTTTTTCCGATCGTGAAAGAATGGTCGATATGCTGAACATCAATCATATTTTCTCTCTCCCTTACAAAAGTTTCGTTTTTTTATAAATTGCAAAATAGCTGATCAAGAAACCGATTACCGCGCCTGCAGCCATGCCAATGAGATAGCCTGCAAAGCTCTCGCTGGCAGAAAATCCAAAGTACCCAAAGCCCATGATTCCTATGATAATAACAATGATCTGCACCGGTCGGTCAAGCGGCTTCCATAAGAAGAAAAACCCGTTTCTTTCATTAGACAGTTTGACAAAACTAATATAGCCGATGATGTAGAAGATGATAGTCATGATAGCTGGACTCACTAAATACTGTGGTGAATTCTCAACCCATTTCGAATCTACAAAGGTTATTGGAATTAAGTACTGCGCCCATTTGGATACCGGACCATGAATAAACTCTATTGATCCGCCAAAAAGGATCTCGAGGTTGAGCGCAGGCAGGCCGATGAGTAAAAACGGCGAAATGGCGACGGTAAATGAGACCAAAAGCTGTGCAAAAATATGGCCCGTCAGAGCTCCGCCAGCCATAATCAAAGAATAAGCCAGCAAACTGACAATGATCATTCCTAGACTGTAGTGGTGATAATAAACGGCCTGATCAGGCTTCAAAAGCATGATCAGCAACAAGGATAAAATATAACCTATGAGCTGCGGCACCACAATCACCATTCCGCCGAGCATAAACTTTGCATTAAATATCTGCCCGCGTGTATATGGAAGGCTTAAAGTAAAATCAAACAAGCCCTTGCTTCGTTCAATCCCAAGCTGGCTGACCGCCAAAACGACACCCAAAATCCAAAAGAATGAGATGAATGTGCCGTTTAAGTAATCAACACTGAATACGCAGGGACCGACCCAATTTTCTTTTCCGGTGACACAGCCTTGATAGGTAAGGTACATATTGAAAATCGATAAAGGATTGCCTAGAATTGAAACCAAAATGATGTTGACTAACAGAGCTTTATTTTGCCTCCACTCTTTATAAAGCAGGCCGTAATCCGGCATTTGTATGTCCCTCCAAACGCTAAGCCGTTTCTTAATGTCTTACTTTTTTATAGATGGAAAAATAGCTGATCAAAAATCCTACAATTCCCCCGATAATCATTCCGATAATGTAACCCACTATCGATTTGCCCGTAGAATACCCCATTAAACCGAAACTAAGGATACCTAACACAATGACAAGGATGTGTATAGGACGATCCAATGTTCTCCACAAAAAGAAGTGCCCATTTCGTTCATTGTGATGCTTTGTAAAACTGATGGATGCAATGAGATAAAAGAGAATACTCATCACTGCAGGAATAAGCAATAAATATTTACTTTCCTCCACCCAACTTGAATCCATATAAAAAATTGGTGTAAAGTCCATCAATTTATGGTCAAATTCATAAGAGAAAAAATTCCAAGCTTGAAGCCCTGAAAGGATGCCTATATGATAAATCGGCAACGTGATAATTAAGTATGGCAATATCGCCGTTGCAAAAGCTGTCAACAACTGAGCAAAAGCATTCCCAGCTAATGTCCCGGCGGCCATTACTAATGAGTAAAACATAAAGCTTGTGATGATCATACCAATGCTTCCATGTTCAAAATAGTTTACCTGTTCGGGTTTTAAAATTAAAATAAGCAGCCATGCCAATATAAACCCAATCAATTGTGAAAATACAATAACAACAGCGCCTAACCAAAATTTCGTTTGAAAAATTTGTCTTCTTGTATATGGAAGACTTAACAAAAAATCCATCGAACCTTTCGAACGTTCGAGCCCCATCAAGAAAACTGCCAATATAATCCCTATCACCCAATTTATTTGAATGTTGCTGCTGATATGGTAATTCAAAATAAAAGAACAATACTGCGGATCTGAATGTGCCAGACATGCCTGGCTGCTTGTATATCTGTGATAAACCATTAAAGGATTTGCAAACACTAAAAACACAATACTCAGCAAAATCACCACTTGATTCTGCTTCCACTCTCGATAGAGGAGACCTCGGTCTACCATCTCCGCTTCCCTCCAAACTTCGCAATAAACACTTCTTCCAAGTTGACAGGAAGCTCGTTCCACACTTTTGGCTTCAGCTCTTTTAAAAAGCTCTTCTTCTCTTCATCGCTTTTCGGTATCAGCACCGTGTAAAACACGCCGGCCTGATCAAGCATCGGAATGTTTTGCTCTCTGATCGCCAAATTGACATCTGTGTCAAAAGCCATTTGAATTTTGATATATTCTTCTTTTAACTCATCCATATCCATTACATTGGTCAGCCTGTTGTCTTCGAGAAACCCGATTCGGTTGCACATCCGTTCTATATCCTCAAGCCGGTGAGAAGTGATGAGAATGCTTGTATCACGCTCCGCCACTTCATCGACCATCAGCTGAAGCACATCATGCCTTGTCACCGCGTCAATCCCGTCCGTCGGCTCATCAAGAAGAATCAGCGCCGGTCTCGCCGCAAACGAGAGTACAAGCGACAGCTGTTTTTTCAAGCCTGTCGACAGCTCGCGGTATTTTTTCGTTTCCGGAATTTCGTATCTGTTCATCAATTCATTCGCATACGTGACATCAAACTTCGGATATATTCTTCTCAGGATATCGACCAGCTGCTTGTATGTATACTTATCGTAAAACGGATTCTGAACAGGCATGTAGATGATATTCTGTTTCACCTTCGGATGCTTTTTGATTTCTACGCCGTCAAACAAAACGGTCCCGCTGTCCGCGAAAATGATTTGCTGGATTAAGCGAAGCATTGTCGTTTTGCCTGATCCATTACGGCCAAGCAATCCGAAGATTTCTCCTTTTTCGATTGTTAACGAAACGTCCTTTAATACTTGATTGCCGTCAATCGTTTTTGACAGCTGCCGTAATTCAATCATCTTGTTGACCTTCTTTCACATCAGCGCTGATTTCCTTTATCCATTCCTGCAGTTTTTCCAGCTCAACCCCTGCATAATGGGCATCGATGATGAGCTGTTTGAGTTGCTCTTTTATCATCGTCATCTTCCCTTCAACCAAAGTCGTTTGTGCATTCCCCGAAATATAGGTCCCTCTGCCCCGTAGCGTTTCAATAATCCCCTCACGCTCGAGCTCTTTATACGCTTTGCTGACAGTGTTCGGATTCGCGATAATGATCGTCGCCAATTCTCTGACAGAAGGAAGCTTATCACCTGGCTTCATGATCCCTTTTAAACAAAGCTCTTTCATCTGCTGAATAATTTGCTCGTAAATAGGCGTGGAGCTTCTTGGATCGATTTGAATCATTTACTTCCCTACTTTCTATACGATCTGCCCTCTTATAAATAAAATGGGTCAATCACACTTTTTTGCCATTCAAAACCGATCATCACAAGGACAAGAAAAAATGAACAGGCGATGACAGATGCCGTAATGAGCATCGGCAGGTTTCGCTTTTTATTTTTCATAGCTGCCTCCTTTTAATTGAAGCTAAATAAATGACTGATCTATTATTAGTGTCTATAGTGTATTACATCAATTAGTACACTTAATACAATAAATACTTTGGCACTTAAAGTCAATCCTTTTTTTCACAAAAAACGGACCCTTATCAAAAGGGTCCGTGACTTACACATCAAGAGGGTGCTGCAGGATCATATTATTTTGCAAAGCCTGAAGCTGAAGTCTCGTTCTGTACAGCTGTTCTCTCTGCTGATCATTTGACGACAGCCACAGCTTATTCAAAGCATTCACTGCATTTTCAAGCTGCATTTGCGCATCACTGTACTCCTGATCGTTATAATGCTCTTGTTTAGAAGCGATTTTCAGCTGCTCTTCAGCATAATCATACGCCTGCATACATTGCTGGAGATGTTCATCTACTGATTGTCTAGTTGCCACAGTAACCCCTCCTCTTGGTAATGGAAACAATCCATCATTCATATTGTAGCCCCATCTGACTTCGTTCAATAAAGTAATTTATGGTCGATATTCATTTGTTCTCTTGTGAAATGCGTGCTACAATTTTAGGATGCAATCGTACGCAAGGAGGCACATGAATTGTGATGCAAAATAATCCTTTTCCTTATTCAAATACGGAAAAACGCTATCATACATTGAATTACCATCTTAGAGACCATTTCGGCCATAAGGTGTTTAAAGTGGCGCTTGACGGCGGCTTTGACTGCCCGAACCGGGACGGCACCGTTGCCCACGGCGGCTGTACATTTTGCAGCGCAGCAGGCTCTGGCGATTTCGCCGGAAACCGGGCCGATGATTTAATTACGCAATTCCATGACATCAAAAACCGCATGCACGAAAAATGGAAGGACGGCAAATACATCGCCTATTTTCAGGCCTTCACCAACACGCATGCGCCGGTTGAGGTGCTTCGTGAGAAATTCGAATCTGTCCTCGCGCTCGATGATGTCGTTGGCATTTCGATCGCCACGCGCCCAGACTGTCTGCCTGATGATGTCGTTGACTATTTGGCCGAGCTGAATGAACGCACGTATTTGTGGGTTGAGCTCGGGCTTCAAACGGTTCATGAACGGACGGCTCTTCTGATCAACCGTGCACATAATTTTGACTGCTATGTAGAGGGTGTCAATAAATTAAGAAAACACGGCATACGTGTCTGCTCGCATATTATCAACGGACTGCCGCTTGAAGACCGGGACATGATGATGGAAACCGCGAAAGCCGTCGCAAATTTGGACGTGCAGGGCATCAAAATCCATCTGCTGCACCTTTTGAAAGGCACGCCGATGGTCAAGCAATATGAAAAGGGAAAACTGGAATTCCTTTCTCAAGATGATTATGTGCAGCTTGTCTGCGATCAGCTTGAGGTCATCCCGCCGGAAATGATCGTCCACCGCATTACAGGTGACGGACCGATTGAATTGATGATTGGACCGATGTGGAGCGTCAACAAATGGGAAGTGCTTGGCGCCATTAATAAAGAGCTTGAAAATCGCGGCAGCCATCAAGGAAAGTGGTTTCAGCAGGTTGAGGAGAAGTCAGCGTTATGATTTTGAAAAAGATCCTCCCTTACAGTAAGGAACTGCTGAAAATGGCTGCGGGAGAAGGAGATATCGTCGTAGATGCAACGATGGGCAATGGACACGATACGCAGTTTTTAGCAGAACTTGTCGGAGAAAACGGCCATGTGTACGCTTTTGACATCCAAGAATCAGCCGTGGCCAATACACAGGAACGACTCAGTGAGTCTCATCAAGCGCGAACAACATTATTTCACAAAAGCCATGATAAAATCGCCGAATCTCTTCCGCCGGAAACACACGGCAAAGTGGCAGCTGCTGTGTTTAACCTCGGGTATCTCCCGGGCGGGGACAAATCGATTACGACGAGCGGCCATTCAACCATCAAAGCTATAGAACAGCTGCTCAGCATCATGAAAGATGAAGGCCTGATTGTTTTGGTCGTCTATCACGGCCACCCGGAAGGCAAAGCTGAGAAAAACGACGTGCTCGACTTTTGCCGTAACTTGGATCAGCAAACAGCCCGCGTGTTAACATACGGATTTATCAACCAGCAAAATGATCCTCCATTTATTGTCGCCATCGAAAAAAAAGCTCAGATCAGCAAATGATTTGAGCTTTTTTCTTTGAATTTTTCACCCAGGCCATTTTTTGGAATTTCCGATAGGCCCTGCCGTTAATATAAAAGAAAAATGAGGTTTTTCCGCTTGCTTTGATCAGCTTCTTCGCAAGCCGGCCCATTTCCTTTTGGCCCGCCACTTTATCATCTGACAAATAAACGCCGAGCAAGCCGCGGTTAATTAAACGGTGGAAGTTTTCATGCGGAATGCCTTGTAAATGTTCGTCGGCTTTTTGGATAAAGTGTTCAAGCCGCTTCATCATTTCTTCATGCGACTCATAATACGAGCAGAAATTCAAGTCCCCTTCCAGCAAGTCCTCCTCTTGATCAATCAAATAATCAAGCAGAATGTGAAGCCCTTGTATGTAAGGAAAATAACTATTGCGGATTTTTTCAGCGGTGTTTTCAGTGAAATCAGGCTGGAACGAATACGCCACAAGGCAGAAAATGCCTAACGTCGAGCCTGCACAAGCGGAAAATTCATACCATTCCATCTCAGGCAGCTCTGATTCATATTGAGTAAACCACTTCTCAAGCCGAGGAACACGCTCATGCTCAACGACGTGCTTATGCACCTGCAAATCGCAATAATAGCCGCACAGTTCGAGCAGATAAGGTTTAATCATACCGTAGTGTTCAATTGAACCAAGTACACGCTGGCACGTTTTGACCAACTCATGCAAATATCCGCCGTCATCCTGTTCTTCTCTGAATTGATAATAATTTTGCGGTTCCGCCCCTACTGTCAATGCGTCCCGCATCGAAGCATGGAGCATTCGAAAATCCTGCGGGTCAAGCGAGGTGCTGCGGTCGCATAGATTATCGAGATAATCGCTGATCGTTTGATACGCGATGATAAATTCGACGCATTTCTGTTTTTGATTGCCTGACAGCAAGGCCAGTATACCGCCGCCTTCACAGTGGAACGTTTTGTCTCGAATACTCGCGGTTGCCTGTGCTTTTAATTCGCTGTTATGAATGGATTCTGATTTTTGCTTCCACACGTTCAGCTCTTGATGAACAAGCGGAAAAATATCTCGATATACTTTTGCCATCAGTCCAAAAGGATGTTCCGGTACTGTCAACACATGCACCCCCAACTAGTTCAAATATATTGATCAGTAAACGCTCTTGCTGCTTTAAAGACATCTTCTCTTTCCGGTTCATTAAATATTTCATGATAAAGCCCTTCCCACTCTCTGTACGCTTTATTGCGGGAAGCAACACCTGAGAACCACTTGATGACCATCGTTTTGTCAACAAGTTTGTCGTCACCGGCCTGCATCACCAGAAGCGGCACTCTTAAAAATGCATCTGTCGGCACCATCGCTGACTCAATTGTTTTTAACAGCTCTCTGTACCATCTGACAGATACTTTTCTGACGTATAACGAGTCATTTTGATCGGCCTCGATGACGTCCTCATTGCGCGTCGCCATATCAATTGATAATCCCGAGTCAACCCTCAGCGACGGGGCGATGACATTCAAACCTCTTGATGCAAGATCAAGCGCTTTATTCACTTTAATTTGCAGCCCGAGACACGGTGATGATAAAATAATTCCCGTAATATGGGGATTTCTTTGCTGTTTAAACCATTCAATCGCGACCAGACCTCCCATGCTGTGACCGAGCAGAAAAACCGGCAGCTCAAACGTTCGCGCTTTATCTATCCAAGTATCTACCTCATCAATGTATTCTTGAAATGAGCGAATATGACCTCTGGCTCTTGTCGTTGTCCCCTGGCCCGGCAAGTCGCCCATGACAACGTGATAGCCCGAAGATCTCCACATTTCAATCAGCCATTTATATCTTCCGTGATATTCACTAGCCCCGTGGATGATCACAATCACGGCAACAGGTCTGTCTGCTTTCCAGGTCCACATACTCTTCACCTCGTACGAAATTTAAATAGAGAAAGAAGGATGAATATTATGATCTACCCCTATAAGGAACACATGCCAGATATCCACCCAACAGCTTTTGTGGCGGATAATGCAACCATTACCGGTGATGTCGTTATTGGAGAACAATCCAGCATTTGGTTTTCTGTTGTCATAAGGGGAGATGTCGCGCCGACAATGATCGGAAACAGAGTCAATATCCAAGATTTAAGCTGCCTCCATCAAAGCCCGAACCGGACGCTTCTCATTGAAGATGACGCCACGATAGGCCATCAGGTTACACTTCACAGCGCTGTTATCCGCAAAAACGCATTAATCGGCATGGGCTCAATCATCTTAGACGGAGCCGAAATTGGCGAAGGCGCTTTTATTGGTGCCGGCAGTCTTGTCCCGCCGGGAAAAATCATCCCGCCTGGCCATCTCGCTTTTGGCCGCCCTGCAAAAGTCATCCGCCCTTTGACGGAAGAAGACCGGCAAGATATGCAAAGAATACGGTCTGAATATGTAGTAAAGGGCCAATACTATAAATCAATTCAGCAAACATAAGACCTGTTTCGTCTTACTTTACCATTTTTTAAATTATGTTTGAAAGCAATAACCATTGTTTACCCGGACGGAATGACAGTTCGGGTTTTGATTTTTCCATAAAACGTTCACATGTAACGTTAAACGTATGACTTTTATCTTATCATAACGCAACTGAAGCAGCCTCTGCAAAAAACATATTCCTATTCTTACCTGCTCCCTGATTTATATGTGCTCACACAAAAAGAGCCCGCTGGGAGCTCTTTTTGTCAGCTTATATTTCGTTCGCTGGCAGCAGCCGCATTTTTCTTATGAAAACCTTTTCCATAATACATGGCAAGTAAGATGAGAAACCATACCGGCCCGATAATGACAGCCACTCTTGTATCTGGACTGTAAGCCATAAGAATAACGACAAATGCCAAAAATGCCAATGACAGATAAGACGCAAACGGAAAGAAAGGCATTTTGTATTTTAAGTGTTTCTTTTCTTCAGGCTGCAAGCTTTTTCGGTATTTAATTTGAGAAAGCAAAATGATCGCCCACGTCCAAATCGCTCCGAACGTCGCAATGCTTGTGACCCAAGTAAACACCTTCGCAGGCACAACATAGTTTAAGAGCACTCCGACTAATAAAACGCCCGCCGAAGCGAGAACAGCTTTACCCGGGATGCCGCCTTTTGTCAGCTGTCCGTATGCTTTTGGCGCTTCCTCTTGCTCAGCTAAGTTAAACAGCATCCGTCCCGTGCTGAAAATGCCGCTGTTGCATGAAGACAGCGCGGCGGTCAAGACGACAAAGTTAATAATGCCTGCAGCCGATGGAATGCCCACTTTTTCAAATGTGAGGACAAACGGACTTCCTTGTGAGCCGATTTCCTGCCAAGGGTAAATAGACATAATGACAAATAAAGCACCGACATAAAAAATCAAAATGCGCCAGAATACTGTATCGATTGCTTTTGCTAATGATTTTTGCGGGTTTTTCACCTCACCGGCCGTCACCCCGATCATTTCGATCCCTAAATAGGCGAACATCACCATTTGGAGTGACAATAAAACCCCTTTCATTCCATGAGGAAAAAATCCTCCGTTGCTCCATAAATTGCTGATTCCGGTTGCAATGCCTCCATTGCCGATCCCAACGATGATCATCAATAAACCGACAACAATCATTGATAAGATTGCGACAATTTTAATCAAAGCAAACCAAAACTCCAGCTCTCCGTAAGCTTTAACAGCCAAGAAATTAACACCCGTCATGATGACCAGCGCCGATAATGCCCAAATCCAGTTTGGCACGTCCGGAAACCAATACCCCATATAAATCCCGACAGCCGTAATCTCAGCCATACAGGTTACTACCCATAAAAACCAATAGTTCCAACCAGTTAAATAGCCTGCAAGCGGTCCCAAATAATCACGGGCATAACGGCTGAAAGAGCCAGCCACCGGTTTTTGAATAGCCATTTCTCCAAGTGCCCTCATAATAAAAAACATGATCAGGCCGCTTATGGCGTACGCTGCCAAAATACCCGGCCCTGCTAATTGAATAGCTGATGCGGAGCCGAGGAACAATCCAACTCCTATGGCAGCTCCTAAAGACATTAAAGAAATATGCCTTTCTTCGAGTCCACGGTGCAGCTCTTGTTTTTGTTTTTGCATGCTTTCTTCTCCTCTTGAAAAAAATATCAATGAATCACTTTTCTGAATTTTCCGTGCAGATTGGGTATCAATGATGATGGAGGAATAAAAGGATAATAACAAGGCTTTCGACGAATCGAAAGCCTTGCTGTCTGTTACACAAAGATGACTTCTTTAGGCTGATGGCTCAGCTCTTCAGGCATATACCGTTTTTCGATATTGATGCTGTGCCAGATCATAAAGATCAGTACAGTCCAGATTTTACGGCTGTTATCAGCCTTGTCCGCACAATGGTCTTCAAGAAGCTGAAGAACATAATCCTTGTGGATATATGCATCCGTTTGGCTTTCCTGAATAATGTTCCGCACCCATTCGTTCATTTCGTTTTTCAGCCAATGACGGATCGGCACAGGGAACCCGAGCTTTTTGCGGTTTAATACGTGCTCAGGAACAATTCCTTCAGCGGCTTTGCGAAGAAGATACTTCGTCGTGCCGTTTTTCGTTTTCAGCTCATCAGGAATTTTTGAAGCAACATCGAATACGACTTTATCCAGGAACGGCACACGCAGTTCCAAAGAATTCGCCATTGTCATTTTATCCGCTTTTAACAAAATGTCGCCGCGCATCCAAGTATGGATATCGACATACTGCATTTTGTTGATATCGCTGTATGAGCTGCTTTCTGTAAAGTAAGTCTTCGTCACATCGCGATATGAAAGATTCGGATTATAATGCTTCAGCAGCTGTTTTTTGACAGACTCTTCAAAGATCTTCGCGTTACCGATATAACGATCTTGAAGCGGCGTACAGCCGCGCTCAAGCAGGCTCTTTCCTCTCATCCCTTCAGGCATAACGGCCGCGACGTGCAGAAGCATTTTCTTCAGGCCGGACGGAATGCGTTCAAACGGCTTAAGCGAAAGCGGCTCACGGTAAATGTTATATCCGCCGAAGAGCTCATCCGCGCCTTCACCTGATAATGCAACCGTTACATGTTTTTTCGCTTCTTTCGCAACAAAGTACAACGGAATCGCTGCCGGATCAGCAAGCGGATCATCAAAATGCCATACGATCTTCGGAAGCTCGTTCATATATTCCTCAGGCGAAATGACTTTGCTGATGTTTTCAATGCCAAGCGCCGCTGCAGTTTCTTTCGCTACATCGACTTCACTGAAGCCCTGCTGTTCAAATCCGACAGAGAATGTTTTTAAGCTTGGATGCAATTCTTTCGCAACGGATACAATAAAGGAAGAATCAATTCCGCCGGACAGGAATGAACCGACAGGAACGTCACTTCTCATATGAACGTTGACAGAGTCGTAGATTGCGTCTCTGACCTCTTTCACAAGCTTGTCTTCTTCAGTCTGAACCGGCTTGAAGTTCGCTTTGAAATACGTTTTAAATGTGATATCGCCGTCCGGGCGGATTGTAAACTGTGAACCCGGCTCTACTTTTTTCACATTGGCATCAAGCGTGCTTGGTTCAGGAACGAATTGGAAAGACATGTACTGCTGCAATGCCTCTTTATCTATTTCAATATCATTTTGAGCAACCATTAAACTTTTTCTCTCTGAGGCAAAATAAACCTGATCATCGATCGTTGTGTAATACAGCGGTTTAATGCCGAAAGGATCTCTTGCTCCATAAAGCACATGATCGTTTTTATTCCAAATCAGAAAAGCAAACATACCGCGCAGTTTGGACGCCGCTTCTTCTTTATAGTGACGGTAAGTCGCAAGAAGAACCTCTGTGTCCGAATCCGTGTTGAATGTATACCCCTTTGCTTCAAGTTCTTCTCTCAGTTCAATATAGTTATAGATTTCTCCGTTAAAGATAATCCAATATGTTTCATCTTCATATGATAAAGGCTGTCCGCCATTTTCTACGTCAATAATGCTGAGCCGTCTGAAACCGAATCCAACGTGCTCATCATGGAAATATCCATCACTGTCAGGACCGCGGTGAACGATCATTTGGTTCATTTGTTTGATTAATTCTTCTTGATCAGCGGTTTGAGCTAACGGATGCTTGTTAAAAACCCCGACAAATCCACACATAGTATTGCCTCCATAATTAAAATTATCATCATTGAACCCCTATTTATAGACGCTGTGAATAGTATTTGGTTTCACGGTTATGTAAAAAAATAAACATGAATACAACGTAAAAAAGGGAAAGCCGCTTAACCAGTAAGCGGCTATAAAATTATTCTCCTAACGCTTCTTTACGCAGCTGCTCTGCTTTGTCTGTACGCTCCCACGGAAGATCAACATCGTGGCGTCCAAAATGGCCGTACGCAGCAGTTTGTTTGTAGATCGGGCGGCGTAAATCAAGCATTTTGATAATGCCGGCAGGTCGTAAATCAAAGTTATTTCGAACAACTTCAATCAGTTTTTCCTCAGAAGCTTTTCCGGATCCGAATGTGTTGATTGAAATTGACACTGGCTGTGCAACACCGATCGCGTAAGCAAGCTGTACTTCACAAGAATCAGCAAGCTCAGCCGCAACGATGTTTTTCGCAACGTATCTTGCTGCATAAGCCGCAGAACGGTCTACCTTCGTCGCATCCTTACCTGAGAACGCGCCGCCGCCGTGGCGTGCATAGCCGCCGTACGTATCAACGATGATTTTGCGTCCTGTAAGTCCTGCATCCCCTTGAGGGCCTCCGATAACGAAACGTCCTGTAGGATTGATGAAATATTTTGTTTCTTCATCAATCAGCTCTTTAGGAACAACTGGATTGATCACATGTTCTTTAATGTTGCGCTGGATTTGCTCAAGCGTAATTTCAGGGTGATGCTGAGTTGAAATGACAATCGCGTCAATACGCACAGGCTTGTTATTTTCATCGTACTCGACCGTTACCTGTGTTTTGCCGTCAGGGCGAAGGTACGGAAGAATATCTTCTTTACGAACTTCACTCAGGCGGCGGGCTAATTTATGAGCTAGTGAAATTGGAAGAGGCATAAGCTCTTTCGTTTCGTTGCACGCGTAACCGAACATTAAACCTTGGTCACCCGCACCGATCGCTTCAATTTCTTCGTCGCTCATTGTGCCTTCACGGGCTTCAAGCGCTTGGTCTACACCCATCGCGATATCAGCAGACTGCTCGTCAATTGATGTTAAAACTGCACAAGTTTCCGCATCAAATCCGTATTTCGCACGTGTGTATCCGATTTCTTTAATGGTTTGGCGAACCGTTTTCGGAATGTCAACATACGTAGATGTTGTGATCTCTCCGCTGACAAGAACCAAACCAGTTGTCACAGATGTTTCACAAGCAACACGCGCGTTTGGGTCTTTCTTTAAAATTTCATCTAAGATGCTGTCAGAAATCTGGTCACAGATTTTATCCGGATGCCCCTCCGTAACAGATTCTGATGTAAATAAACGACGATTTTTACTCATGATTTGCTTCCTCCTGCACAAGGCCTCCCGAAAGACCTTGTATATATGATACGGAACTCGCTCCCTCTTATACAATGTAACGTTATATTAGAGAATGTTAATTGGCATATTTATGAAATAAAAAAACCTTTTCCATCGAGGAAAGGGTTTGGTCTTTGTGCCTTTCACTCTTATCGCTCAAGGAATCATACAACCTTGCAACAGGTTAGCACCTTGGTTGTCTCACACAGTTTAACATAATAAATAACAGAGAAACCGGTTGCTGGGCTTCATAGGGCCTGTCCCTCCGCCAGCTCGGGATAAGAGTATCCGCTCAATGAAATATCTTATCGTAAAAGGGTTTGCAATGTCAATATGATTCAGAAGAAATAGGCACCTATATCGCAAGGGAAAAGATTGGAAAACGCACACACAAAAAACGATAAATAGTATAGACTATTCGAAAATATATGTTATACTAATTCACAATTAGCAAAACATAAAAAACGATAAAGGAAGGTTTCATATGAACTCAGTTGATTTGACCGCTGATTTACAAGCATTATTAACAAGTCCAAATGTGCGTCATAATTTATCAGCAGCACAGCTTACAGAAAAAGTACTATCGCGGAACGAGGGCATTTTAACATCCACGGGTGCCGTTCGGGCGACTACAGGGGCTTATACAGGACGTTCACCTAAAGACAAATTTATCGTGGAGGAAGAAAGCACGAAACATAAGATCGATTGGGGTATGGTGAACCAGCCGATTTCAGAAGAAGCGTTCGACCGGCTGTACACGAAAGTTGTCAGCTACCTGAAACAGCGGGATGAGCTGTTTGTTTTCGAAGGATTTGCCGGGGCAGACGAAAAATACAGGCTGCCGATCACTGTCGTAAATGAGTTCGCATGGCACAATTTATTCGCCAGACAGCTGTTTATCCGCCCGGAAGGCAATGATAAGAAAACAGTTGAACAGCCGTTTACCATTCTTTCTGCTCCGCATTTCAAAGCGGATCCAAAAACAGACGGCACACATTCCGAAACGTTTATTATTGTCTCTTTCGAAAAGCGGACGATTTTAATCGGCGGAACAGAGTATGCCGGAGAAATGAAGAAATCCATTTTCTCCATTATGAATTTCCTGCTCCCTGAAAGAGATATTTTATCCATGCACTGCTCAGCCAATGTCGGTGACAAAGGCGATGTCGCTCTTTTCTTCGGGTTGTCCGGAACAGGCAAAACCACATTGTCAGCCGACGCTGACCGCAAGCTGATCGGCGACGATGAACACGGCTGGTCTGACACAGGCGTCTTTAATATTGAAGGCGGATGTTACGCCAAGTGCATACATTTAAGCGAAGAAAAGGAGCCTCAAATCTTTAACGCGATCCGCTTCGGATCTGTTCTCGAAAATGTTGTTATTGATGAGGATACACGTGAAGCCAATTACGATGATTCCTTCTATACCGAAAATACGCGGGCGGCTTACCCGATTCATATGATTGACAACATTGTGACTCCGAGCATGGCAGGCCACCCGTCAGCCATTGTATTTTTGACGGCTGATGCATTCGGAGTCCTGCCTCCGATCAGCAAATTGACGAAAGAGCAGGCGATGTACCATTTCTTGAGCGGGTATACGAGCAAGCTAGCCGGAACCGAACGCGGTGTAACGTCTCCTGAGACGACGTTCTCCACATGCTTCGGCTCACCGTTTTTGCCGCTTCCTGCTCATGTCTATGCTGAAATGCTCGGGAAAAAGATCGATGAACACGGCGCAGAGGTTTTCTTGGTCAATACCGGCTGGACCGGCGGCGGCTACGGCACAGGGGAACGCATGAAGCTTTCTTACACGAGAGCGATGGTCAAAGCTGCGATTGAAGGCAAATTAGAGGATGCTGAAATGATGACTGACGATATTTTCGGCCTGCACATTCCGATTCACGTTCCTGGTGTTCCTGATCATATTCTTCAGCCGGAAAACACGTGGAACAATAAGGAAGAATACAGAGAAAAGGCTGTCTATCTCGCAAACGAATTCAAAGAGAATTTTAAAAAGTTTACACATACGGATGCTATTGCACAGGCAGGCGGCCCTCTCGTTTAAAAAGCAAAAGCCAAGAGCGATTACGCTCTTGGCTTGTTTTAATTAACAGAATGCAGAGAAGTCAGCTTGTACGTAATGATGGTCCGGCCGTTTTCCCATTGAAGTTTCTGCACTTCAGCTGTGCCTGACTTTTCTCCGAACTTTGTTTTTTGCACATCCATCGGAATCTCCATCGGATACACCCGGTATCCGTCTTTCTCTAACGTGAATATATTTTCATCTATGCGAACTTCGTTTCCTTTTGTCACAATCAGTGTATTAAATTCTACAGGCATTCCCAAAGTGAGATCCCCTTTCGTTCTCTTTTTTCTTTATCATACCATATTTCACCGTCAGCGGTTCTTCATCCATTGTGTGAGCTGCCGCACGATACACCGGTTTTCTTTTGGCGGGAAATAATGTGTGAAGGTACTGTAGTACCACGTCTCCACCGGCTTATGCAGCTGTTTTAGCTTTTCTTCGAATAAATAGGAATGCTGAATCGAAACGTTTTGGTCTTTTTCTCCATGGATTAACAGCACGGGTGCCTGAATTTTGTCTACATGGTCAAACGGTGTTCTCCATTTGTATTCCTCAGGCACCTTTTTAGGTGTTCCGCCAATGACCCTTTTCATCATACGCCGCAAATCCTGCCGCTCTTCATATGTAAGGATCATATCACTGACGCCTCCCCAGGAAACGAATGAAGCCGCATGCCGGCCCATTTCAATCGCAGTGAGCATTCCCATAATTCCGCCGCGGGAAAAGCCAAAGATATGAACCCTGTCCTTCTTGACATTCGGATGCCGCTGAAGCAGGCGAAAAGCGGAAAAAGCATCCTCCCTGTCTTCTCCGGCAAAATCCTCGTTGCCCTCTCCTCCTTGATTTCCTCTGTAAAAAGGAGCAAACACAACAAATCCTTGGGATGCAAACTGGATTATGCGGCCCGGCCGAACCATGCCCACACTTTTAATCCCCCCGCGCAAATATAAAAATCCGTCATATTGTCCCGGTGCCGCCGGCTCAGCCAGAAGCCCCTTTACCCGTAAGCCATTTGAAAGATAGCAGATCGTATACAGACGCACATGCTGGCTTGGCGACGGAAATCTTCTTTTCTCTACAATCAAAGCAGCCGCCTCCTTTTTCTATATGCTTTCCTTACTCCGCCATTACATCCGGAGAACCTGATTAGGCATTCACACATTTTTATACCCATCATACGATATGTAAAGCAAAAAAGGATATTAACTTGATGCTAAATAAGGAGGTTGTCTATGTGAACAAATGGTTAAGGCTGGGCTGCGCCTGTGTCGTCAGCACATTTCTGATGATCGCCCTGGCGGCTTGCAGGCAGGAAGATACGCTCACCAAAGTCAAAGTAGCTGAAGTGACCCATTCGATTTTTTACGCGCCTTTATATGTGGCTGAGTCTAAAGGATTTTTCAAGGAAGAAGGTCTTGATGTCGATGTCAATACGACATGGGGCGGCGACAAAACGATGACATCGCTTCTTTCAAATGGCGCAGACATCGCACTTGTCGGGGCAGAAACCTCTATTTATGTCGAAGCACAAGGCGCTAAAGACCCCGTCATCAATTTCGCCCAGCTGACCCAGACAGACGGAACGTTCCTTGTTGCGAGAGAAGATGTTGAACACTTCGACTGGGATCAGCTGAAAGAGAAAACGTTTCTCGGCCAGAGAAAAGGCGGCATGCCGCAAATGGCTGGCGAGTATGTGCTGAACAAACATAAGATTGACCCGCATAAGGATATTGACCTCATCCAGAACATAGACTTCGCCAATATCGCCAATGCATTTGCTTCCGGAACCGGTGACTATGTACAGCTCTTTGAACCGCAAGCTTCCCTCTTTGAGAAAAAAGGCATCGGACATATCGTGGCATCGTTCGGGGAAGAATCAGGCCAGGTTCCGTATACGACTTTTATGGCAAAACAAAGCTATCTGAAGAAACACGAAGATACAGCCGTCAAGTTTACAAAAGCCATTTATAAGGCGCAGCAGTGGGTGGAAAGTCACACAGCGAAGGACATCACGAACGCCATCAAAGATGAATTTGATGATACCGCCCCAGAAGTCATCGAAACATCCATCGAACGCTATAAAAAACAGCATTCGTATTCGCCAGACCCTCTCCTCAACGAAAAAGAATGGGAGCTGCTCCAAACCATTATGGACCAATCGGGAGAACTGCCGAAGCACATTCCATATCATCAGCTTGTAAATAAACAAATTGCCGAAAAAGTCACCTCGGAAAAATAGGAGGCGCCATCTATGTCTTTCTTACATGTCGACCATGTAACCCATACTTATTTTTCTATTAAAGAAAAAACAACGGCTGTGCGGGATATTCATTTCGATGCCGAAAAAGGTGATTTCATCTCATTTCTCGGCCCAAGCGGCTGCGGTAAAACAACACTGCTTTCCATTATCGCCGGGCTGATTGAGCCATCGGAAGGCAGAGTTCTGATTGAAGGCCGTGAGCCGAATCAAAAAGAACATAACATCGGCTACATGCTCCAGCAGGATTACTTATTTCCCTGGAAATCCATCGAGGAAAATGTGCTTCTCGGTTTAAAAATAGCCGACACGCTGACGGAAGAAAGCAAGACCGCCGCACTCGGCCTATTGCCGGAGTTCGGCCTCATAGATGTGGAGAACAGATATCCGAAAGAGCTGTCGGGCGGTATGCGCCAGCGGGCCGCGCTTGCAAGAACTCTTGCGCCAAATCCAAGTCTGCTTTTGCTGGATGAGCCATTTTCCGCGCTTGATTTTCAGACAAAGCTTTCACTGGAAAATCTTGTATTCCACACATTAAAGGAGTATCAAAAAACAGCAGTGCTTGTTACTCATGATATTGGGGAAGCGATAGCGATGAGCGACACGATCTTTTTATTTTCAAACCAGCCGGGCACCATCCATCAGATTTTTACCATTCCTAAGGAATTGGCCGCGATGAAGCCTTTTGACGCCCGCCAGGAGCCATCCTTCCAGACCCTGTTTCAAACAATATGGAAGGAGCTGAATTCCCTTGAGAAACAGCAAAGAAACCATTGATCTGCTTCACGAGCAATATCAATGCAAACAGAAAAAGGAAAAATGGAAAGTCCATTCTTTTCAATTCGCCATATTTATCCTTTTTTTCTCAGGTTGGGAAATCTCCAGCAGACTCGGCTGGATCGATCCGCTGATCTTCAGTTCTCCGTCAGCTGTATGGCGTTTACTGCTGGAGAAACTCGGTGACGGGTCTTTACTGTCACATATCGGCGTCACTTTATTTGAAACAGTGCTTGGCTTTTTGCTTGGGACGTTTATGGGCACGTGCCTTGCTGCTTTGTTATGGTGGTCCAACAGGCTTGCCAGGATTTTAGATCCGTACCTCGTTATTTTGAATGCGATGCCGAAAGTGGCCCTGGGCCCAATCCTGATTGTCGCGCTCGGTCCCAGTTTTATCAGCATTATTTCGATGGGAGCTATCATCAGCGTCATTATCACAACCATCGTCGTGTATACCGCCTTCCAGGAGGTTGACGAAAACTATATAAAAGTCATGAAAACATTCGGCGCAAAGAAATGGGTTATTTTTAAAGAAGTGATTTTGCCCGCATCTTCCCCCGCTATCATTTCAACATTGAAAGTAAACGTCGGGTTATCATGGGTTGGCGTCATTGTAGGAGAATTCCTTGTCTCTAAGGTCGGGTTAGGATATATGATTATTTACGGTTTCCAAGTCTTCAATTTTACGCTCGTCTTCTTAAGCCTGCTGATTATCGCCATATTCGCCACTCTGATGTATCAGGGCGTCGAGTTGCTGGAAAAGAAATGGACGAAGGGCAGAACATAAAAAAACCCGGCACATATGCCGGGTTTTATTCGATCCATCCAGTTTCCTTCAGTTTTTTCAAACTGATCGGAAGAACGGAATCCTTCATAATAAAGCTGAATTTTTTATTGCGGGAAAGGTTTTCCGGAAGCTCATGAAACAAAACCGGGCCTTTCGTTTCAAAGTAATCAGCTTGCTTTTCAAGCTTTTCTATATCTGCAAAATATATATTTTTCACAATCACTTTTTCTTTACCGAGAACTTTATACTGTCCGAGATACTTGAGGCTTTTCACTCTCGCCCCCGTCTCTTCTTTTACTTCCCGGAGCGCTGCATCTTCTGCACACTCCATCGGCTCTACTTTCCCGCCTGGAAACTCATAGCCTCTGTCCTCATGTTCTGTTAAAAGCCATTTGCCGCCAAAACGGCAAATCACCCAGACATGCTTCGGGCTGTCCGAGAAAGGCTGATCGTCAAAGGAAAGCTGAACAGTATTCTGATAATAATCTTTAAACTCGTACATGTTTATCCCTCAAATCCGTTCCTAGCTATCTTCCATACATCATACCACAGTTATGTTTCTTCTGAAGCCTTTTATCAAAAAATAAGGGAAACCCAGCACGCCGTCAGGTTCTGCATGCAACTGGCTCGTACAGTTTTTTGCGATACCTTTTGCCAAAAAATGCGACTGGCGCTCTGGGCTTTATTATGACCCGTGAACTGGGAAAAGTTACGGTTTGCGCTTGAATTTATTTTTCAACGTTTCTAAAAGATCGACAAGCATCTGAGGAACCGGTATGCCGAGAGAGCTTGCTGTCACTACGATTTGCACAGTTTCATAAAGAATATAAAACATAATTGCCAAGTCACGCATTGACCCTTGCGTATTCAGCAGCTGATCAAAAAAGTGGCATACAGAGATCAGAGCGAGCGTGACTAATTTTTTGACAAGCCGGGCAAATACCTTTTTAAACGCCAGTTTGTGAATAATCGTTTCCTTCAAGGTCGTACTGATAAATTCAATCGCCATAAGAGAAAGCAAAATCAGAAATGAATACTGTAATCCTCCAAAGAAAAAACCCGCGGCTGTAACGCTGACTGCTAAAAACGAAAAGATGCCAAAGTCTCTATCCATTTATCCCAACATCCTTTCACAGAAACGGCCTTACGATATTGTATGGAAAACAAGCCGAACGGATTGGATTTTTCAGAAAAATGGACTGGTTGTCGCCTATTTTTTCAGCTGCAAACAAGAAAAGCCGGACATCTTTTATAAAGACATCCGGCCTTTCTATTTAGATTTAACCAAGGTAAGCTTTCAGCATCCAGTTGTGTTTTTCAATATTTTGGTGGATCGCTAGAAGCATGTCCCCTGTTGTTTCGTCACCGACCTCATCAGCTAAATCCATGCCGCTTTTCAGTTCCTCCGCGATGACTGTGAAATCATCATATACGCTTTGAACCATTTGCTCTGCCGTTTCATTTCCTGCCGCTTCTTTTACAGAAGCCGTTTCCAAGGACTCTTTCATTGTCGCAATCGGTTTTCCATTCAGCGCCAAAAGACGTTCTGCTAAGTCATCGATATAAGTGGCTGTTTCGTTATACAGCTCCTCAAACTTTTCATGAAGAGTGAAGAAATCTTTCCCTTTCACATACCAATGATAATTATGTAATTTCACATACATGACTGTCCAGTTCGCTACTTGTTTGTTCACTGCTTGAATCAATTGTTCTGACATGATTATCTTCCTCCTTGTTATATGACTATGTATACCCTGTATATCGTACGTTAAAACCTCTTTTTTATCCTTACCTGTCATGATTTCTTCTTCTATGCTACAATTGTTAAAAAACGGGAGGTGGAATGTCATGACGCTTCTCATTACCGTAAGTATTCTGATTGTGCTGGCTGTTTTGCTTGTCACCATTTGGACGACTGTGAAAGCCTATGGCGTAAAGCACACCATTGATCCTCCGCAGGAAACCCGTTCTGATTCAAAAAATCAATGATGGTGTGATTGCCCGTCTTCAGACTGATTGCTGGCAGCATCCGCGTCTCCGACTTGGACTTTTAAGGTCGGCATGCTATGCTGTTTTTTTGCTGTGACATGGGATTGGACTGTGTATACACCATCTTCCTTAAACGTTGTATCCAATCGGTATACGCCTTTTTCCTGTTTCGCTTTATACATTTGGCCGGCGTCTTTTTCTCCCTCTTTCCACACCTCAAACTTCACTTCATCAGCATCCGTTACTGCCTCGTCACCATATGATACCGCAGCTTCATAGGCGGCGATTTCTCCGGGATTTACTTTTTCGGGCCCGGTCAGCTTGACATCCAATACCTCCGGCGTCTCAGCTGTATTTGCTTTGCTTTCGCCAGACCCGCATCCGTTCAGCAAAAAAGCAGAAAAGAGCAGAACAACCAACATCTTCTTCATGCCATCACCCTTTCATCATTTACCTAAATAGTAGCAAACGCTTACAGCAAATGGTACACAAAATATAAGACGTCACAAAAAAGACCTTTTTGCGTAAACGCAAAAAGGTCCCTTTCTGTTTAGCCAAATACTTTTAACAATTCTTCTTTATCCTGTGACAGCCAGAAACGCATTAAACGTTTAGCACCTTCCAGATCATGAAGCTTCGCTTGGCCGCACTGCTTTTCATTCGCAGCCGGAATTTCGGTAATCTCTACCGCTTCCTTCATTGTATCTTCAAGCAGATCAACGATTTCCGCTGGTGTCGGCTCTCCGCTCACAACAAGATAATAGCCGGTTTGGCAGCCCATCGGAGAGATATCAATGATGTCAAAATGATCATATTTCTCCGCATGAGAGCGAATCGTAAACGCAAGCAAATGCTCAAGTGTGTGAATGGTGTCAGGCTTCATCGCCTGTTTATTGGGCTGGCAAAAACGAATATCAAATTTATTAACAACGCCGTCTGTTCCAACTTTATGCACGCCGCAATGTCTTACATATGGAGCAACAACTGCATTATGATCAAGCTCAAAACTTTCTACTGAAGGCATAATGGCACTCTCCCTTTTCTAAAAATGTATACTCATTATAACATACCTTTCCGATAAGAATTATCAAATAACTTTTCAATCCGCGTTTTTTTTCTTATACTTGCATCAGAAAGGTTGCTGAACGAAATATGAAAACCCTATTTATCGGTCTGATCAGAGGATATCAAAAATTCATCTCGCCGCTGACGCCGCCAACATGCCGCTTTTATCCGACCTGCTCCCAATATGGAATCGAAGCGATTAAAACACATGGGGCTTTAAAAGGCGGCTGGCTGACAATCAAACGGATTTTGAAATGCCACCCATTCCATCCGGGAGGAGTCGATCCCGTTCCTGAAAAGAAACGAAAACATTAAGCGTTATAGCCGTTTACGACAAGATCCAGTTTTCCTGTTTCAGGATCAATGACTAGCCCATGAACTGGAACGTTTTCCGGAAACAGGGGATGATGTTTAATCACATTTACGCTGTCTTTCACACTTGCTTCCACTGAATCAAAGCTTTTAAACCAGTGATCAAAGTCCACACCCGAGTACCTCAATGTTTCGATGCGTTCTTCTGGGATTCCTCTTTCTTTCATTCTTTTAAGCATGCTTTCGCTGCTGATTTTGCTCATGCCGCAATCGTGATGCCCGATCACACATACCTCATCGGCGTTAAGCTCGTACACTGCAACCAACAAACTTCTCATGATGCTTCCGAATGGGTGTGTCACAAGCGCACCGGCACTTTTAATGATTTTCACATCCCCGTTTCTCATATTCATCGAATGCGGCAGCAATTCGACCAAACGAGTATCCATGCAAGAAAGAATGGCCATTTTTTTATCAGGGAATTTTGATGTCTGATATTTTTCGTATTCCTTTTGCTCAGTAAACGACTTGTTAAATTGAAGAATATCATTTAGCAGGCTCATAGCTAGTTGTATTCCTTCCTTGTCTTTTTTCTCTTCAATATATCACAGCATTTGTCTTTTCGTCATCTTATACAAAATCAAACCGGAATAAGAAAAAAAGACAAACCCTGAGGGTCTGTCTTATTTCCCCATATTATATCGTTTTTTGAACTGCTCAACCCTTCCGCCTTTTTCATTGAATTTCTGTCGGCCCGTATAAAACGGATGTGTGTCAGAGCTGACCTCTACTTTAATGACCGGATATGTGCTGCCGTCTTCCCACTCTGCTGTTTCATTAGATGTTTTGGTAGAGGTGCTGAGAAATCGGTAGCCGCTGTTGACATCCTGAAATATGACTTTGTGGTTTTTGGGATGAATTCCTTCTTTCATGTCTATCCCCTTTCTCTCAAATCGTAATAATTACGTTTTATTTTATAACCTTACAAACGTTTTGTCAATCTTCTTACATCCTTCCCTGCGTTTTCTCATCATAAACCTCAAGTTATTTAAGAATAGGAAGAATAATCTAACCGAGGAAGCAAATAATAACCCAAAATACATATAGAAATGTTTTTTTCGAAAGGTGGTTTACGATTGTGGATGATTTAGTTCTGGCCAGAAGCCTGTTTGGCACGACAATGGGATTTCATATCATTTTCGCAACGCTTGGAGTCGGGCTGCCGCTCATGATTTTAGCAGCAGAATTGATCTATCAAAAAACGAAAGATGACCATTATGCAATCATGGCGAAAAGATGGACGAAAGCTCAAGCCGTTTTGCTGGGGGTCGCCATACCGACCGGAACGATCGCGGGCACGCAGCTCGCGCTTTTATGGCCTGGATTTATGGAAGTCATCGGCCGGGTCATGTCCCTGCCGTTTCAGATTGAGATCTATGCTTTTTTTCTTGAAGCCCTTTTCATGTCGATTTATGTATACGCCGCAGACCGTTTGTCACCGGCTATGAGGATTGTCGCCGTTTTCTTTGTGTTAGTCGGAGCTGCAGCGTCGGCCGTTCTGATCACGAATGTCCATGCCTTTGAAGGAACGCCGGCAGGTTTTAAAATTTTAAACGGAAAAATCACAGATGTTGATCCGTGGGCCGCGTTCTTTAATCCGAGCTTTTTTATCACTGCCGGCCATGTCGTTTTATCCGCATTTATGACGGGAGCGTTTATCGTGGCTTCTGTGGCGGCCTATAAAATGATTCGGACAAGAAAAAAGGAAGAAGTCTATCGCTTTCACCGGAAAGCCCTTTTGCTCGCACTGACGATCGGCGGTATTTTTTCATTGCTGACTGCTTTGAACGGACACGAATCTGCACAGATGCTGTACGAATACCAGCCCGAAAAATTAGCAGGTGCGGAAGGCCTGTTTGAAACAAGATCACACGCTCCGCTTGCGATCGGCGGCTTTACCGATGCGAATGAAGAAAAAGTAAAATGGGCCATTGAAATTCCATGGGCGTTAAGCTTTCTGGCAGCGAACCGCTTTGACACTGTTGTAAAAGGATTAAATGCATTTCCTAGAGATGAGTGGCCGCCGCTTTTCATTCACACGCTGTTTAATGCGATGGTCGGAGTAGGCATGCTGCTTATTCTTTATTCCATTATCGGAGTGGTTTGGAGAAAGGTGCTCAAGAAAGACCGTTTCCCAACGTGGCTTTTGGTCATTTTCCTGACAGCAGGCCCTTTTAGTCTCATCGGCATTGAATTCGGCTGGATTTTCGCCTGTACGGGGAGACAGCCTTGGGTCATCTATCATCTCCTGAAAACGTCGGATGTCGTGACAACGACTGGATCGATCGGGGTGCTGTTCTTATTTTTCACATTTGTTTATGCTGTGTTAGGCGCAGCTGTCGTGTACGTGCTGCTGTACTATTTCCGCAAACACCCGGTTGACGAAGATTTAAATACAGCGGAGTCGTAATGGCTCTCTCATCAGGAAACCAAATGGAAGGAAGATCGACAAATGGACATTTCAACTGACGCTCTGATCGCCATCTCAATTATCTGGGGCTTTGTGTTTATTTACGCCGTCATGGCGACAATGGATTTCGGAGCGGGATTTTGGTCTATGATCTATTTAAACAAGGAGCACATGAAGGCCACCGATATTGCAAACCGCTTTCTGTCTCCGACTTGGGAGGTCACAAACGTCTTTATTGTGGCTATTGTTGTGGCGCTTTTCAGCTTTTTTCCCGGCGCGACCTTTGTACTCGGAACCGTTTTATTAATTCCCGGCAGCATGATTTTACTGCTTTTAGCAATCCGAAGCGGATTTCTCGTTTTTTCAAACACAGCAAAAGAACGGAAAGTGCTAAGATATATTTCCGGCATATCCGGCTTTATCATCCCTGCTATTTTAATTTTAGTGCTTCCTGTCACGCACGGAGGGTTTATAGAAAAAACGGGCGGAATCTATAACTTGAATATGTCTAAAATCTTTTCAAGCCCGAACGCCTATGCATTTATCGGGTTTGCGATTTTAAGCACTTTATTTTTGTCCTCGCTGCTGCTTGCTGATTTTTCAAATGTGGCGGAGGAACAGGACGCATACCGCGCTTACAGAAAAAGCGCCATGATTACAGGCCCGATTTCACTCCTGTTTGCTGTATGCATTATGCTGACAATGCGGAATGAAGCAAACTGGCTGTATAGCGGTATGATGAAAAATTTCTCTTGGATTATCGCATCGTTCATTACATTTGTCATTGCTGGAATCGCTCTTTTTCTGCCTAACAAGAGCTTTGGCCAAAAAATCGGAAAGCCGCGGCTTGCACTTGTTGCGATTGCGATTCAGTATTTTCTCGCAAGCTACGCGTACGGGCGGGCGCACCTCCCGTATATGATTTATCCCGATGTGACAGTCATGTCGGGTTTCACAGAGCCAGCAACGTTCAGAGCGCTGTTTGCCACGTATATCGTAGCATTTATCATTCTGTTTCCAGGCTTTTATTTCTTCTGGAGAATGTTTATGCGGGATAAACGGTATATCCGCCAGGAGGAATAGAGGGCAGGCCCGCCGGCTATACTAAGCCAGAACCTTTATGAGGAGGGGATGGCATGGAGCAGAAAATTCTATGCGAAGTCAACAACTGTTCTTATTGGGGCAAAGGAAACAAATGCACCGCTGATGCCATTTATGTTGTCAGCCATACTGGTGAAACGGCTGAAAACAGCAAGGAAACAGACTGCAAAACGTTTAAGCCGCATGACTTGTAATCAAAAGAAAGAGCTGCGTCAGCCAGCTCTTTCTTTTTGCATATGTAGTGCTCTCAGTTTTTCTGTCATGCCCCCGTTTGCACGCAAAAACAAAAAGGTCCCTGTATAACATTCACCTGTCCCAGCCGAGAACTTGAAACAGTAAACCACATTTGCAAAAAAATAGCCCATGACACCGAGCAATGCGCTGAGAATCAGCATAACCTTCATTAAGATTACTCCAACTGCCCGAAGATCTATTTCGGCAACACAGACGACCAGGTAAGCCAAAAGCATGCTTTTTTATTCAGATGAGACAAAAAGTTTCCTGCTTGCAAACATATCGCGTTTTATCAAGCGTCATTAGCATAAAAAAACCGGCTGCATCAGCAGCCGGTCCAAACGAGAAGGGATGTATTCAACGAACGCTTTTACTATAACAGCACACAGACATTCTATCAAAATGACAAAATGCTTTTTTCTTATCCATGCTGTGTGAAAACATCCATTTTGGTCACATATTTTCGCATAATGTCCTGGTTCACCTCTACCCCTAAACCAGGCTGTTTTGACACAGAAATAAATCCATTATCAATACGGATATCAGGGGTCACGATATCCTCATCCCAATAGCGTGAGGATGAAGAAATATCACCCGGTATTGTGAATTGCGGCAGTGAAGCCAGCGCCACGTTTTGCGCTCTGGAAATGCCAGTTTCCAGCATTCCGCCGCACCAAACCTGCATTTGATGCTCTCTGCATAAATCGTGAATTTTTAAAGCCTCTGTTAAGCCGCCGACACGGGATGGCTTAATATTAATGATTTTGCAGCTCCCGAGCTCAATCGCACGTCTCGCATCATCGGCCGAACAAATGCTTTCATCAAGGCAAATGGCCGTTTTCAAATGTTTCTGCAAGTGGCGGTGGTCAACGATGTCGTCAGCTTGAAGCGGCTGCTCAATCATCATTAAATGGTACTCATCAAGCTCCTTTAAGCGGCTGATATCCTTCAGTCCATACGAGGAATTGGCATCGGCCATGAGCGGGATGTTTGGGAACCGGCTGCGGATGGCCTTGACCAATTCTACATCGTGACCAGGCTGAATTTTAATTTTTATTCTTTGATATCCTTCTTTTTGATACCTCTCAATTTCCTTCAGCATGTCATCAAGGGGCGCTAAGCCGACAACCACCCCGGCAGGTATTTTATCTCTTGTCCCGCCCAAGGCCTCGGCAAGCGATATGCCCTTCTTTTTCGCATAGAGATCCCAGACAGCCGATTCAAGGCCCGCTTTTGCCATACGGTTTCCTTTATAGCGCGCCAGACTGTCCGGCACATCGGAAGGGTGATTGAATTCACGTCCGACAACATTGGGAATAAAAAAATCCTTTAGCATGTGCAAACAGGTTTCAATGGTTTCCTCGGTGTACCAAGGCGAAGAGAACGCAGATACCTCTCCCCAGCCTGTGACACCGGATGTATCAATGGCTTCCACAATCAGAAATTTACGCTCTTGAAGCGTTTCTATACTGTTTTTGAACGGTTTCTTTAAATTCATGCTCAAATGGTAAAGCGTAATTTTCTCGATTTCGATCATAGCAGTTCTCCTTTACGCGCATCCTTCAGCTGATTTCGCAAGAGCTTATTAGACGCATTGCGCGGCAGGCTGTCCAGCACAAAGAATTTTGCCGGAATTTTATACTTCGCCAAGCGTTCTTTGCAGTAGGCGGTCAACTCTTCTGCGTTCACAGGCTTGTGAAGGACAAGATAGGCGTGGGGCACTTTCCCCCATTTTTTGTCCTCAGCCCCTGAAACACCGGCTTCGGCAACAGCAGGGTGTGAAAGCAGCACTGACTCTACTTCAGCCGGATAAATGTTTTCTCCGCCTGAAATGATCAGATCTGAACGTCTGTCTAGTACATATAAAAAGCCTTCGCTGTCCAAATACCCAAGATCCCCTGTTTTCAGCCAGCCATTTTGAAAGGCGGCTTCGTTTGCGCTCTCCCGGTTAAAATAGCTTTTCATGACATTTGGGCCTTTGACCATGATTTCACCATGTTCAAGCGGTTCACACGCCTGTCCGTCCCGCTCTATTTTGATTTCACATGAAAACAGCGGTTTCCCCGCAGATCCGAGCTTTTCCATACTGAATTCCGGCGACAGGGTAACAATTTGTGAGCATGTCTCTGTCATTCCGTATGACTGAAAAACGGGGAATCCTTTCTCACGGCATTCTTCAAGCAATGGCAGCGGTGCAGGACCTCCGCCGAGCAGAATACATCTGATGGTTTCAGGGCAGCGGCTTGTTTCTTCTAAAAGACTGGCGAGCATTGTCTGCACAACAGATATCATTGTCACTTGATGCCTGTTGATAGAATCCAGCACATCGCTTACGGAAAAGCGCTGGTGAAGCACGACAGTCATGCCATAGATCACAGATTTAAATAAAGCGGACAAGCCGCTGATGTGAAAGAGCGGCAATGCGATAAGCCAGCGGTCTTGTTCTGTTATACCCAAATTAAGCGCAGATGACACCGCACTGAAATAATGGTTACCGAACGTTTGCTGAACCCCCTTGGGCTTACCTGTCGTACCTGACGTATACATCAAGGTTGCCGTTTGATCCAATTGCATATAAGCCTGGATCTCAATTTCCTCAGCGTCTTCTTTCGTCAGTTCATCCACATCAATAATGTGTACGGTGTGTTTATAATCTTGCTGTTCAAAGCTTGAATCTGTCAGTAAAAAGCGGGCGCCGGAATCCTCCAGCTGAAACAGCCTTTCATGTGTTGACAGCTTTGTATTCAGGAGCACTGCTTTAACACCTAGCAAAAAACAAGCGTGAACGGCATAAACCATTTCTATACGGTTTTGGAGCAAAATAGCCGCAGTGTCTCCTTTTTGAACCGAATGAGCAGCAAGCTGAGCCGCCATTCGCTTAGACGCGGCAAACAACCCTGCAAATGTAACGGTTTGGTCTCCATAAATGAGAGCGATTCTCTCAGGGGTCAGCTGTGCCCGCTGCATGAGCCAGTTCGGCTGTTCTGTCAGCATGTCATCATCTCCGAAATAAAATGTCTGTATTGAAAAGAAAACAGCTTGGACCGCAAAGTCTCAAGCTGTTTGTTTACTAAGTATTGCTGATCACGGGAAACGAGGGAACTGTCCGAAATCAGGTTTGCGTTTTTCCTTAAAGGAATCACGGCCTTCTTTTGCTTCATCAGTCGTGTAGTAAAGAAGGGTAGCATCCCCTGCAAATTGCTGAATTCCAGCAAGTCCGTCTGTATCCGCGTTAAACGCAGCTTTAAGAAAACGAAGTGCGGTCGGGCTTTTTTCAAGCATTTCTTCACACCATTTAATCGTTTCTTCTTCAAGTTGTTCCAAAGGAACGACTGTGTTGACAAGACCCATGTCCAGCGCTTCCTGTGCATTGTACTGACGGCACAGATACCAAATTTCACGGGCTTTTTTATGTCCTACGATTCGAGCAAGGTAGCCAGAACCATAACCAGCGTCAAAGCTTCCGACTTTAGGGCCTGTTTGTCCGAAAATCGCGTTGTCAGCAGCGATTGTCAAATCACATACGATGTGAAGCACATGGCCTCCGCCGATCGCATATCCGGATACCATCGCAACAACCGGTTTCGGAATGACGCGAATTAAACGCTGAAGATCCAGTACGTTCAGACGCGGAATTTGGTCGTCTCCTACATATCCGCCGTGGCCGCGCACTTTTTGGTCTCCGCCGGAACAAAATGCTTTGTCCCCGGCACCGGCAAGCACGATCACTCCAACGTTTTGATCATCTCTCGCGTCAGCAAAGGCATCAATCATTTCAGCAACCGTTTTAGGGGTGAACGCGTTATGTACCTCAGGGCGGTTGATTGTTATTTTTGCAATACCATTATACGTTTCATACAATATTTCATCGTATGTCCGTTTTGTTTTCCATTCTGCAGCCATATGATGACCTCCTTTTATTCTCTATGTGAATGAGTCAGATGTTTGTCAAAAACTCACTCACTATTTTACCAAACAATTGCGGCTGTTCCACATGGACTGTATGTCCGGCTTCTGGAACAATCTCTATTCTACTAGATGGAAGCTTCTTGTGCACCTCTTGATTGATGGTGCAAAACTTTTTGTCCCACTCCCCGCAGATCAGAAGCACAGGCACGGCCAATTCATCCACCCGGCTCCACAAGGAAGGCTGTGAACCGGTCCCCATACCCGTTAAACTGTTTGCAAGCCCAATCTTATTGTTTCGCAGACGGTCCGACCGTATGCTGTGCCGAATATCTTCAGCCAGCCGCTGCTGCGATGAAAACAAAGGAATGTTCTCCCAATACTCAACAAACGCTTTGATCCCGTCACGCAAAATAAAATCTGCAAGCTTCCGGTCCCGCATGATCCGGTCCCGCCGTTCCTCAAGCGTTTTGAGACCCGGCGTTGTGCTTTCAAGCACAAGGGCCGATACCCGTTCAGGATATGCTGCTGCAAAAGAATAAGCAAGTCTTCCTCCCATAGAATACCCAATCAATTTCACTTTGTGAAGTTTTAATTGATCAAAAATCTCGGCAAGGTCAGAAACTTGCCGGCTCGTGCTGTATCTTTTCCCATTCAGCGGGGCATCTGTTTCACCATGCCCTAAACAATCTATTTTGATCAAACGGGAATCAGGCAGCATCTCATCAAGAAAAGTCCATGATTGTTTGCTGCCGGTAAAACCGTGCAGGCAGACGACGGCCTCTGAAGCCTTTGACCGCTCGTCTGCCACAGCATAACGGACACCGTCTGAAACAGTTATGCTTACAGTTCCCATTGGTTTTTCACTTCCCGCACAGCCTCATTCAGCATATCGCGATGAAGCTGGACTCTCGATTGGCGATCCGTTTTGATTTCGATCAAATGGAGTCCGGGCTTGTCCGCCTGCGGCGCGTAAGCTGCTTTGAATTCATCCCACGAAGCCGGACAGGAATACGTTCCGCCGTAAAGCGCCGCCGCATGCTCGAAATCAAGCCCTGTCGGCGTGCCGAACAAATCTTCAAAATGTGTCTTCTCAGAAGCCTGCGGCAAAAAGGAGAAAATCCCTCCGCCATCATTATTCACGAGAATCACAGTAAGAGGAATGCCCAGCTTTTTAGCTGCCAGCAGTCCGTTTAAATCGTGATAAAAAGATAAATCTCCAATCACGAGGGTGACAGGCGCTTTTGTTCCTTCACATACCCCCATAGCAGAGGAGACGACACCGTCTATCCCGTTTGCACCCCGATTTGAATAAATCCGGAAATTGCGCTCCTGCTTTTCAAAAAACGTATCAACATCCCTGATCGGCATGCTGTTGCCGACAAAGAGCGAACTGTTTTCCGGCACAAGGTGCTGAAGGATTCGATAGAGATTGCCTTCAAACGAAACCTCTTCACTGCTGATTGTTTGCAGATGCGCACGAAAACGCTCATTGACAAGCTGCCACTTTTCCAGCCATTCTGACGGTCTGGTCATGTCAGTAAGTTCAGCCAAGATGACTTCGGCAAAAACCGACGCATTACTATGAATCATATGCGCGCTTGCCTGTGTCGGGTCTCTCCACCCTCCATCCTCGTCAATCACAATCTGCTGAATGTCAGGATCATCCTTGAGCCATAAGAAAACAGGCTTCGAAACAGGCATCGGCCCAAAACGGATAACAACTTCAGGACGCAAATTCGATTTCAGTTCATCATCTTTTAAAAATGAATCGTACGCATCAATGACAGTGCTTTTATCATGAGCGCCGTTCCGCAGATTGGACAGCGGGTCCGCTAAAATCGGATACTGAAGCGCCTTTGACAGCGCGATAATGTTTTCCTTATCTATATCACTATGGAGCTCTCCGCAGACGATCATTCCTTTTTCAGCCTCTCCGAGCATTGCTGCCACATCAGACAGGGATTCGTGATCAACAGACTGCATACCCGTTTTTACAGACACATGACGGCCTGCTCTCATTCTTGCAAACGGCTCATCTGAAAGATCCGGCATCAGCGGTTCCCGCAGCGGCACATTCACATGCACAGGACCCATTGGGCGTTTTTGCGCTTCGCCGGCTGCGCGGCCGGCCAGCGTTCGGATATATCTCAGCATTTGCGGAGACTCTTCTGGAAGAGCAGAGTCTGTGAAAAACTTAACAAAGTTGCCGAATAAGAAGTGCTGATTAATAGCCTGCGGTGCGCCTACTTCGCGCAGCTCGTGGGGCCGATCAGCAGTTAACACAATAATTGGCACTCTTGAATAATGGGCTTCAATCACAGCCGGATAAAAGTTGGCTGCGGCTGTTCCTGATGTGCAGATCAAAAGCACGGGACGCTGCTTCGCTTTCGCCAGCCCTAAAGCAAAAAAACCGGCAGATCTTTCATCAATTTGGACATGGACGCTGATATCGGGATGTGCGGCCGCAAGAATAGCCAGCGGTGTGGATCTTGAGCCCGGACAAACAACAGCGTCCGTAATTCCGGAAAGGGCGAATTCATCAATAAAACTTCCGATATAATGGGTAATCGGGTTGGCTGTCAACGCCTCTCACCTCCTAATGCAGAGATCATCGGCTTCAATTTAATCTGTGTTTCTTCATATTCCGATTGCGGATCAGAGTCTTCTACAATGCCGCATCCGGCAAACAGCCTTGCTGTGCTGCCTTCAATCAGCCCTGAACGGATGGCTACTGCGAATTCTCCGTTATCCTGGCTGTCAATCCAGCCTATAGGAGCCGCATACCAGCCGCGGGACAGCGGTTCGATCTCTCTGATCACTTCAACCGCTTTTTTCTGTGGTGCTCCTCCGAGTGCCGGGGTCGGATGCAGTTTCTCAATTAAGTCAAAGAGCGACGCCGACTCGCGAAGCTGTCCGACAATCGGCGTAAATAAATGCTGGACGCTTTTCGTTTTGTACAATACTGGTCCGTCAGGCTTTTCAATCTCAGAGCAGCTTGATTCAAAAGCGTCTTGGATCATGCCCACCACAATATCATGCTCCAGCAGATTTTTCTCATCGTTTAATAATTCAAGACCTAGCCGGTAGTCATCTTCTTTATCCGCGCCTCGTTTAATGGAGCCTGCAAGACAAGAAGACATAACAGTGCTGCCGTCTCTTTTGATCAGTCTTTCCGGAGACGCGCCGACAAAGGTTTTCCCTTCCTGTTCGATCGCAAAAACATAGCTTGTCTGCTGATCGTTCAGAAGCGTTTTAAGCACAGGTTCTATTTGGACCGGGCCGTCAAACGTAAGCAAAAGCTCGCGTGCAAGAACCACTTTGTCATATTGTTTTTCTTTAATTTGGCTTGTAGCCGTTTCGATTGCTTTTAGCCAATCATCCTTATCCAGCTCTTGAGATGCTGCTATCGCAGCCTGATCTCCATGATTGAATCCAGAAACCTTCATTTCCGCCGCAAAAGCTTTTAACCCTTCTAAAACAGCCTCTGCTTTTTCTTCTCCGCTTACCCACCTGTTGACTGTTAAAAACGGGCCTTCAGCAGTCATCGTCAGCATAAGCGCAGGCACAAAGAAATCCCCTTCCGAGAAATGGTCCCATTGTGTACCTCTTTCTTCGCAAGGGTCAAAAGAAAATCCTCCGAATAACACAGGTCCCACTGCAGAATGCTGCAGCTTTTCTTCTTCATAAATATGAAAAGCCGTCTTTTTAAAGCGCTCCCATTGTTCAAAGACCTCGCGATACCGCTCGCTGTTTTTTTGATTCGTCTGGAAAACCGCTTCTTTGCCAAGACCGACTATTGTCAATTCACTTTCAGGATCTGACCAAAAAAATCGATTGCCTGTATATTTTTTTGCTCCGTAATTGAAAAATGATAGAGGGTCAAGAGACTCAATTTGTCTCGAATAGCTTATTAAGACAGCATGGTTGACTTCTTTGGCTGTATGTAATGCATGTAGAACTTCCTTTCGGAACGTACGCTGCATCGTTGTCACCATGAGACATTCCTCCATAATCCTTAAAATGCTTTTAATACCATACACCTGTGTCTTCTTTGTGTCAAACACACAGATCATGCAGTTCAAATGGCCTGCCTTACCTATTATAAACCTAATTTCAGAAATGAAAAAGAAACAAACCTTAAATTTCTTTCTCCACTGATAGCAAAGGTTGTATCCGCTTACCATATAAGGAAAATCTCCTATATTCCTCCACCCTCTATTTATGAAAGTTCTCAGTCGATCTGTTCATACTAAAGGTATGCATCACAGAGAAACGAGGGGATTATGTTGCTTACAAAAGATCAGCTTCAGCATTTAAAACACGAACTGGAACAAACGAAAAAAGATATCTTAAACCGTTTCAAAGACAATGACCATTTTCAGCTTAACTCAGCCTTTCCTTATGATTCATGGGGTGAACTTTCCGCTTATGACAACCACCCCGGCGATCAGGCGACAGAGCTTTACGAGCGTGAAAAAGACATCGCTCTCGACTTGCATGAGCGAGAGCACCTCCGGGACATTGAACATTCATTGAAGGCGATAGAAAATGGTACGTACGGTATTTGTGAAGTCAGCGGAAAGGAAATCCCTTACGATCGTCTTGAAGCGCTCCCGACTGCTACAACGCTCGCAGAGTATTCGTCACAGGATGTCGTTTCCAAAGACCGACCGATCGAAGAGGAAACGCCTTTCGGGCAATTTGAATTTGACGATGATGAAGAAATCAGAGCGCCTTACGACAGTGAAGATTCCTACCAGGACGTCGAAAAATACGGGAACTCATCAACACCGCAGGATATGGAAAACCCTCCGCTCAGCTACGATGACATGACGATGAATGCCGAAGAAAATATCGGCAATACGGAGTCGTACGAAAATTTCATCGCTACAGATATTACAGGCAAAGAAATAACAGTTTATCAAAGCAGAGCTCATGAGCGTTATGAGGAAGAACTCGATGAAGAGGGAATCATGACAACATTCGGCGATCTCCACGCTGATTGAACCCCCGGTTACCGGGGGTTCTTTTCCGTTTTCAGTATATCGGTAATCAGCTTCAAATAATCCTTTTGCAGGCCGATGTCATACCGCTCGCCCTCCAGCAGTTTTCCGTAAACATTGCATGCCCCGAGTGAAGCTTTAATCGCATCCGTTACCTGCACTTCTCCTCCGCTATCAGCTTCTAATGCATCCAGCTCATTAAAAATATCCGGTGTAAAAATGTAACGCCCTGTTGCGGCAAAATGAGACGGCGGATTTTGTTTAGGCTTTTCCACAATATCCTGAATGCGATAAAGCCCTTTTTCAACAAACTCCCCTTTTATGACCCCGTAATGGTGCAAATCCTCCGTTTTTGTTTCTTTTAAGCCAATCATACTGCACCGATATTTCGTATACGCCTCAATCAGCTGCCCCAATGCCGGCTGATGAGCGGAAAAGATCAGATCATCAGGCAAAACGACGGCAAAAGGCTCTCCGCCTGCAAATTGCTTTCCTAAAGAAATCGCGTCGCCAAGCCCTTTTGCATAAGGCTGCCGTACATAATGAATCCGTATATCCGGAATCGGATGTTCACTGAGTAAATGCAGTTTATTCCGGGAAGCCAGAAAAGCTTCAAGCGCCAAAGAGGAATCAAAATAGTCGACAATCAGATTTTTGTGGCTCGAGACAACCATCAAAATATCTTCAATGCCTGACTCCTTCAGCTCTTCGACAATATAATGAATCACAGGCTTAGACCCTACCGGAAACATTTCTTTCGGAATCACCTTCGTTACAGGCAGATTTCTCGTTCCATATCCGCCGGCAGGAATGATCGCTTTTTTTATCATGTTATTTTTTCCCCTCAGCTCTTGTTTATTACATGATATTCCATGAGCAGCCCCCGATGTTTGTCTATTTAAAATTAGGCGGAAGCAACTGGGCAGAAAGCGGAATCACGAACCAACCCTTTTTTAATAGGATATTGATATATGACCAGTAATCTTGTAAAGGAGCTCAGGTGATGAAAATTTGTGTGGTTGGCGCAGGGTATGTCGGTTTAACCTTATCAGCGGCACTGGCATCCATCGGACATGACATGATATGCACAGACAAAGACGTTAAAAAAATCGAGCAGCTGAAAAAAGGAGTCGTTCCCTTTTATGAGCCTGGGCTTTCAGATGCAATACTTCGTTGCCGCAATCTCTCGTTTTCTTCTGAAGTAAAAACGAGCATGGAGGAATGTCCCGTTGTTTTTATCGCAGTCGGAACTCCACCGCGTTCAGACGGATCAGCAAATACGAAAGCCCTGCAGTCTGTCATCAGCGATTTGAGCGAGGCAATCCAATCGTATAAAACCATCATTACGAAAAGCACTGTTCCGCCCGGGACAAACGAAAACATAGCCAAACAGCTGATGGCCTCAGGAGTGTCTGAAGATTTGTTTAACATCGTATCCAATCCGGAGTTTCTGCGGGAAGGCAATGCCTTGCATGACATGATGCATCCTGACAAAACAGTCATCGGGATTCAGGAAGGAGATCACATATCGGCAGCAATCGTCAAATCCATTTATAAACACATTGACACCCCTTATATCATTACAAGCTTAGCGGGAGCTGAGCTGATCAAGTATGCTAACAATTTCTTCTTGGCAGCCAAAATTTCGTTCATTAATGAGATGGCCCGCATATGTGAAGCCTATCAATCAGATATCTCAGATATTTCCCGCGCCATCGGACTTGACCCTAGAATCGGGGGACACTTTTTGCAGGCCGGTATCGGATATGGCGGCTCTTGTTTTCCAAAGGATCTGCAGGCGCTGCAATTCGCCGCTCAGGAAAAAAACACGGAGACCCGCCTGCTTCAAGCCGTACAGCACATCAATGACACCCAGCTCGGCCTGTATATGAAAAAAATACAGTCCTACTTCGATACACTTCACGGCAAAAAAGCGGCAGTGCTCGGCATTTCCTTTAAGCCGCATACCGATGACATCAGGAATTCTCAAGCCGTCAGACTGATGGAAAGGCTGACAGAGCTGGGATGTGATGTTCATGCTTATGATCCTGAAGCTGTTCTTCCAGAACATTTGCAGCAGCATGTGGCTCAGCATTCTCAAGCTTTTGATGCGATAGAAGAGAGTGACTTTTTATTTTTGGCGACAGAATGGCCTGAATTTTTAGCATTAGATTGGAAAAAGACAGCAAGCACCATGAAAGGGCGTCTCGTGATCGACGGGCGCAATGTACTGAAAAAAGACCTGCTCGAAGCTTGCGGGCTGATCTGCACAGGAGTTGGCCGCCCATGAAAATACTCGTCACAGGAGCAGCGGGTTTTATCGGCTCCCACCTTTGCGAAGAATTGCTAAAGGATGAGACACATCACGTGATCGGAATCGACGACTTTATCGGACCGACTCCATTTTCCTTCAAATTAAAAAACCTTGAAGACTTGCTGCCAGAAAAGCGATTTACGTTCATAAAGGATAATCTGCTGACAGCAGATCTTTCTCCCTTGCTGGAAGGAGTGGACGTCATCTTCCATTTGGCGGCCATACCCGGTGTCCGTTCAAGCTGGGGCAATCATTTCCACCCATATGCCGCACATAATATACAAGCGCTCCAAAGGCTCCTTGAGGCATGCCGGGAACATCCGATTCAAACGTTCGTCTTTGCTTCCACTTCCTCCGTCTATGGCGAAAAACAAGGGAAAGTCAGTGAAGATGCGGCACTTTCCCCTTTGTCTCCGTACGGCGTAACAAAGCTTACGGGCGAAAAGCTTTGCCATGTGTATCAACAAAGCTTTGGCCTTCCAATTGTGATTCTCCGTTTCTTTACCGTATACGGGCCGAGACAGCGGCCGGACATGGCTTTTCACCGGTTCATCAAGCAGCACCTTTTGCATAAACCGCTCACCATATTTGGCGACGGGCGGCAGTCAAGAGACTTCACCTATATCGGCGACTGCATCAAAGGGATCACCGCTGTACTTGGTAAGCCCCGCCTTATTGGCGAAACGGTGAATATCGGCGGCGCAGAGCCTGCTTCAGTTTTAAAGATTGTCTCCCTCATTGAAGACATTTCAGGTGAAAAAGCAGCACTGCACTTTTCGGACAAAATCGCTGGAGAACCAAGCAAAACGTGGGCCGATATTTCAAAAGCAAAACAGCTCTTGCATTACGATCCCGCCACATCCTTAAAGGATGGTTTGGCCAACGAAGTCGCTTATTTATCGTCGCTGTATCAGGGGGAATGAAAATGAAGCTTGCCTTTATCTGTACAGAAAAGCTGCCGGCGCCCGCGGTGCGCGGCGGCGCTATTCAAATGATGATAGACGGTGTCACGCCTTATTTCAGCAGCCGGTACGATCTCACCATTTTTTCCATAGAAGATCCGGCGCTTCCAAAAAGAGAAACGAAAAACGGCGTACAATATATCCATCTGCCAAAAGAGCACTATCGCGAGGCGGTAGCCGAAGAACTGCGCGCCTCTTCCTTTGACCTCATTCATGTGTTCAACAGGCCTTTAAATGTCTCTTTATATCAAAAAGCCTCACCAAACAGCAAGATCGTTCTGAGCCTGCATAACGAAATGTTTTCTGAAAAAAAGATGACCTTCGCGCAAGGAAAAGAAGTACTCGACAATGTCTCCATGATCACAACCGTCAGCGAGTTTATTAAACAAACCGTCATTGAACGGTTCCCTGAAGCCAAGGACATTACAAAAGTCGTATACTCCGGCGTTGACATCCACTCTTATCCGCCTGTCTGGACGATAAAAGGTTCGGCTGTCAGGAAGGCATACCGTGAAAAATACGGTATTGAGGATAAAAAAGTCATTTTATTTGCCGGCCGTTTAAGCCCGGCAAAAGGGCCTCACCTTCTCATCCACAGCATGAAACGGATTTTGCAGGGGCATCCCGACGCTGTGCTGGTCATAGCAGGCGGGAAGTGGTTCAGCGATGACGGCGAAAACCAATATGTCACCTATCTGCGAAAGCTTGCGCTGCCATACAGAGAGCACGTCATCTTTACGAAATTCATCCCCGCAGACGATATTCCAAACCTCTTTTTGATGGCGGATGTATTTGTGTGCAGCTCACAATGGAATGAACCCCTCGCCCGTGTGAATTATGAAGCGATGGCGGCCGGAACGCCCTTAATTACTACAAATCGGGGCGGAAACGGAGAAGTCGTAAAACACGAAGTCAACGGCCTTGTGATCGACAGATACAACAAGCCCTCTTCCTTTGCGAATGCAATTGACAGAGCCTTTACAGACAAAGAATTAATGAGCAAAATCACAAAAAACGGCCGGCGCCGTGTAGAATCTTCATTTACCTTTATCCATGCTGCCAAGCGCCTTAATGCCGTTTACCAATCCGTTCTGACACCGGAAAATATACAATTTCCGCCGCCTTTTTTGACGCAAAACCTAGATTTATCGTCGATCAAACAGCTTTTTGTGAAAGCAAAATCATAATACCTGCAGCTCGTGTTGCAATTCGGGCTGTTTTTTTGGTGTGTAGGCACATAAAAAAAGGCATAAAAGTGATTTTATGCCTTGCGTTTTACAACATTAGAAACCCATGGAGCAGGTGCAGAATCACTTGGAAGAATGATGATTTCCACTCTGTCATCCTCCGTTTGTTCCGGCTCTTCCTCCTCTTCTTCCTCTTCAACTGGCGGCGCTGAACGTTTTGAAGCACGCTCCTCCTCAGGCTCTCGAACGGTTTCGAATTTCGTTGCTTCATCATCCGTGACTTCACGGTCTGTTTCCTTTTCCTTTTCCTTCTCTTCTTCCTCCTCAACTCGCGGCGTTGAGCGTTTTGAAGCACGCTCCTCCTCAGGCTCTCGAACGGTTTCGAATTTCGTTGCTTCATCATCCGTGACTTCGCGGTCTGTTTCCTTTTCCTTCTTCTCTTCTAGATATTCTTTCGGTGCATTGATGTTAGGGAGCTCCCGGATGCTGCCCGCAGCTAAATGCATCTCCTCTTCTTCCTTTTCAGCTGAGATTGAGTCATGAGCCTGCCATCCCATCGATCCAGGCGGTGTGAATACGAATTGGTCGAGATCGAGTTTAGAAATGGAGGATTTTTGTCTCGATGACCTCATGTCAATTCGCCTCCCGATACGCTTTTATTTTTTTATACAGTTCCGGCAGTTTATCCAAAAACACATCTTTAGATTCTTCAACAGAAATCATATTTTGCAGCGCCCAGTTGTATTTCTCATCTGACCACGTTTTCTTTTGCTTCAAATAATACTTATGGCCGATTGCACAGAATAAATGCGGAAACGCGAGATCTATCCATAGCACCTCGTATTGTTTTTCTGTGAGCGGATACACTTTGTCATAGGCCGCAAGCAGTGCAACCATGAAATCAGTATCCCATACAGAAAGCTTCACCATCACTTTATTCAGCAGAATGCGAAGATCTCTTGACGGCAAATCATAGGTAATCGAGTGAAGCTCCTTTAAAAAAGGCTCCCCGTCAATCTCTGTCAATCGCGCCAATGTAAAGTCCTGAAAACAGAATCCGCCATGTTCTAGCGCTTCTTTTGTCCAGTTTTCATACTCTGACTCATCCAGCGCTTGCAGAGCTTTTTTTCCTCTTGCCAGCATTTTATCAGCGTGTTTTAAGAAAGTTTGCGAAAATACGTCATCAGGATAAGATGCCGCGATCTGCATATTCCCTTCTAATTCCTGCAGCTTCCAGCGGTACAATTTGTGCCATTTGCCAAGCCTGCTTCTTTTCTTGCTTTCATCTGTGCAAACATATCCTTTTGACGCATGGTGAAAATGACCGGCGAATGACATGACTTTTTTCATTTGCTCTGCATCATAGTAAATCATTTCTTTTCCTGTCACTTTGTCATATAAACTGTAAGACACTCGATCCGTGCCTAAGCAGCTCCCGCCATTTTTTGTTTGATGGATCGGTGCTATCGGCAGCCCTTTTTCTTGTAAATGGGCATGTGCCTGAGTGATAAAAAGCATCCGCTCCGGTTTCATCTGCGCTTCTTTCAACAGCTTTGGACCTTGATCGGTTTGTATCTCCCAGATTTTGCGTCCGCTTTTGTTTGACTTCAGCGCCACATGTTCAATTTGGAACGGATAATAGCTGAGAATGTCGGACACAATCTGTTCTTCATACTCTTTTTGGTACACTCTGTTCACCCCTTCTATCTGTTCTTTTCATACACGCTGAGCAGATTGTCCGCCACCCTCTGCCAGCCGAATTGGCTTTCTGCCACACGGCGGCTGTATTTCCCAAGCCGTTCCCGTTTTTCCGAGCTGTTCAGTAAATCATTGATATGTTCAGCATATTGTTTCGGATTTTCAAAGTCATGAATGATGTAACCGTTTTTCCCTTCCTCTATGACCTCTGGATTTCCTCCCCTGTTGCTTGTAATAATAGGCAGTCCCGCAGCCATCGCTTCATAATGCACCCTTGCTAAAGGCTCCTGCCACTGCGAAGAGCACACAAATACATCTGACATGGAATAAAGACGCGGAATGTCCTTTGGCTTCACAAATTGAATAAATGTGACATGTTCCTTTTGCATCGCACCAAGAGTATGAAGATGTTTGACATAGTTATTTAACTCGTTGTCCCCAAACCATTTTGACCCGATAAATACCATCATCACATCGGGATGCTCCTCGATAATGTCAGGCAGCGCCTGCAATAAAATGTGCGGGCCTTTTACTTTGCTGAGCCGCCCGACAAACAGGACGATTTTTTTGCCGTGAAAATCCAACTCGCTTCGCATCTCTTCGCGAGCCCGCTGTCCTTCTTTCGTCCAGCGGGGATGGTATGCCTTTAAATCCACACCGGAATACACCGTTTTTGTTTTTGATCGTGCTGACGGAAAACGGCTTGTGATCGTCCGGCCGATATAATCGCTGACCGTAACAATCTGCGCTACTGAATTGATGCAAACCTCACCTTCTGCCTGGCTGATTTTATCGTAAGCGAACATTTCATTGTGAACGCTTAAAACAAAAACAGCGTCCGGCGCCTGTTTTTTCAGTTTCGGCACCCAGCTTGGGCGATTACAAACATGCACAAGATCAAATCGGCTCTTTTTCAGCTCTTCTCCAACAGCTTCTTCATAACGTTTTTCATCCAAATGCACATAATGGACACCGTCTGCCGTCTCTCTATCAGCGAGATTCGGATCTTTAATAGAAAACACAGTCACCTCATGTTTTTTGGCAATCAAAGGGGCAACCGCTTCGAGGTAGATTTGAATAGCGCCTCCTCGAACCGAGGGGACAGGAAGCTTCTCTGTGGCGATCAGTGCTATTTTCATACATAGCCTCCATTCCTGCGTGATTTGTAACTAGTTAGAATCATGATACGGCTGAACAACCAACTTGTGCGGATTGGGACTGGCTCAAAAACAAAACGGGTAAACAACCATATCCTTCTGTTAAATATAGTCAAATATCTCAATCATTTTTTGCTTTTGATTCATAAGGTAGGAGTAAAACAGGTAAGGATGTGTCCTTTAATGGCAGAAAACCAAGAAGTCATTGAGGAGGGAAATTCATCAGAGCTTCCTTTATCAGCAGAAGATGAAAGAAAATTAACCGAGCTGGCTGAAAATGTGCTTCAAGGATGGGATATACAGGTCGAAAAGATAGACGTCATTCAGGGTAACCAGATGGCGCTAGTATGGAAGATTCACACAGACTCCGGCGCGGTGTGTCTGAAACGAATACACAGGCCCGAAAAGAAAGCCTTGTTTTCTATTTTCGCGCAGGATTATTTAGCAAAAAAAGGCATGAATGTTCCAGGCATACGCCCAAACAAAAAAGGCAGCCTATATTCCAAGCATGGCTCCTTTCTATTTGTTGTCTATGACTGGATCGAAGGAAGGCCGTTTGAGCTGACTGTAAAGTCGGATTTGGAGTTTATCATGAAAGGCCTTGCTGATTTTCATACAGCCTCCGTCGGATATCAGCCGCCAAATGGCGTTCCCGTATTCACCAAACTGGGGCGCTGGCCGAATCACTACACAAAACGGTGCAAACAGATGGACACATGGAAGCTGATGGCGCAGATGGAAAACGAAGATCCTTTCTCACAGCTATATCTGCAGGAGATAGACAGCTTTATTGAAGACGGACTGCGCATCAAAGACCGGCTTTTGCAATCGTCTTATGTTCCATGGACTGAACAGCTGAAAAAAAGCCCTAACCTTTGCCACCAGGATTACGGAACCGGAAATACTCTTTTAGGGGAAAACGAACAGATTTGGGTCATCGACTTAGATACCGTATCATTTGATTTGCCTATTCGCGATTTGCGCAAAATGATTATTCCTCTGTTGGATACAACAGGCGTTTGGGATGAAGAAACATTTCATGTCATGCTGAACGCATATGAATCCAGAGCGCCCTTAACTGATGAACAAAAACAAGTCATGTTTATTGATATGCTGTTTCCTTATGAGCTTTATGATGTCATTCGTGAAAAATACGTTCGTAAATCTGCTTTACCGAAGGAAGAATTGGAGTCAGCTTTTGAATATGAACGCATAAAAGCAAACGCATTGCAGCAGCTGATTTAAAACCATCATTTCCCCCGTATATCGGGGGTTTGATTTTTATATGATAAAGGGTAAATGTAAAATAAATACATACGGAGGTGCGAACATGAAGAAGATTGCCGGCGCCATAGCAGTTTTTGTGATTACATATGCGCTGTTCTCAGCCGCAGGCTACCTATTTCCAATTGACCAAGAATGGTACAATTCATTGAAAAAACCGGACTGGACGCCAAGCGGATCTGCAATCGGCATCATTTGGGCCATCCTGTTTGCCCTCATTTCCCTTTCAGCTGCCATTGTATATGTTGCGTTTTCACTTAAAGGTGCGAAAAGCTTTTGGTTTGCGCTTTTGATCAATTACGTGCTCAATCAAGCATTCAGCTATTTCCAGTTCACGCAAAAAAATCTGCTGGCCGCATCGATTGACTGCCTGCTCGTCGCCATTACAGCACTCGTATTAATGATTGTTTCAAAAAAATACAGCAGAGCCGCAAGCTATCTTCTTCTGCCTTATGTTTTATGGAGCGCATTTGCAACGTTCTTATCCTTTACAATCGAGTCAATGAACCTGTGAACCAAAAAAGCCGCTTATACTGCGGCTTTTTCACATCATCGGCTTGATGCCCCAAATGTCCTTCGCATATTCCCGGATCGTGCGGTCGCTGGAGAAGTATCCAGAATGGGCAATGTTTACAATCGAACGCTCAGACCATTTCCGCCGATCGCAATAATCAGCTTGAATTCGCTCCTGCGCTTCAGCATATGAGCTGAAATCCTTCAGCACAAAATACTCATCATTATGCGGAAGCAGCGAGTCATAAATCGCTTCAAATTCAACTGTTTCCCCTTCAAAAAAACCGTTGATCAGCTGATCCGCTGCCTGTCTGATTCTGCGGTCATGCTGATAATATTCCCTCGATCTATAGCCGCCGTTTTCCTGATACGATAGAACGTCATCCGCCTTTAAACCGAATGTATAAATACAATCAGGCCCCACCCGCTCAAGGATCTCAATATTTGCGCCATCATGCGTGCCGATCGTCAAAGCGCCATTCATCATAAATTTCATATTTCCTGTACCAGACGCTTCCTTGCTTGCGGTTGAAATTTGCTCACTTACATCTGACGCCGGAAAAATTCGCTCAGCCATAGAAACTCTATAGTTTTCTAAAAAAACAACTTTGATCAGCTGTTTAACCGCCGGATCATAATTGACTTTTTCGGCGACAGAATGGATCAGCTTAATGATTTTCTTGGCATAATAATAGCTTGGTGAAGCCTTTGCCCCGAAAATAAAGGTTTGCGGGAAAATTGAAAATCCAGTGTCCTCCTTGAGGCGATTATACAAATACATAATGTGAAGAACATTCAGCAGCTGCCGTTTGTAGGCATGAAGCCGCTTTACCTGTACGTCGAATATGCTGTCAGGGTTCACAACAACACCCGCCGTGCAAAAAATCAAATCGGCAAGCTCTTGTTTTTTCCTGCTTTTGTTATTTTGAAACTGCTCAATAAAAGCAGGATCTGAAGCGTACGGTTCTAAGCCGATTAGTGATTCCGGCTGTTTCACCCATTGATTGCCGATCGCCTCCGTGATGATGGCAGATAAGCCGGGATTCGCTTTTAACAGCCAGCGCCTGTGGGCAATTCCATTCGTCTTATTGTTAAAACGATTTGGGAACAGCAAATGAAAGTCGCGCATCTCCCTTTCCTTTAAAAGATCGGAATGAATTTTGGCAACGCCGTTTACACTGTAGCTGCCCACTATGGCAAGATGAGCCATTTTGATAACACCATGCGCCGTAATCGCCATGTTCTCTATCCTTTTCCAGTCCCCCGGATGCTTTTCCCAAACCATACGGCAAAACCTTTCATTGATTTCTTCAATAATCATATACATTCGCGGGAGCAGCGGCTTAAACAAATGAATCGGCCATTTCTCTAGCGCTTCTGACAATGTCGTATGATTTGTATAAGAAATCGTATGCACGGTGATATGCCAGGCCTCTTCCCAGGTCATATTCTCTTCATCAAGCAAAATCCTCATCAGCTCAGGCACGGCCAGCGCAGGATGGGTGTCATTAATATGGATGCTTACTTTTTTATGCAGCCCGGATAAAGATTTGTTTGTTTTCCGGTAATTGTTTACAATACTTTTCAAACTTGCGCATACTAAAAAATACTGCTGCTTCAGCCGTAATATTTTCCCCTCGTCATGAGTGTCATCGGGATATAAAAATTCAGAAACAGCTTCTGTTTCCCGCTTATAAGACAATATATTTCCGCCGTGATAATGCGTATAGGGCTCGGCGTTCCAAAGCCTTAGCGTATTGACCGTGCCCGTTTCAAAGCCGATGATCGGAATATCATAAGGAACAGCGGTAACAATTGTCGCCTGCTCATGGCGAACATGCAGACGCCCGTTTTTTTCTGTCAAATGGACCTCGCCCCAAAACGGCACGTCAACAGACTGATCCGCATTTCTCACTTCCCACACATTCCCGTTTTTCAGCCATTGCTCAGGCAGCTCCACCTGATGCCCGTCTACAATTTTTTGCTCAAACAGGCCATGCTTATAACGGATACCCATCCCGTGTCCCGGCAGGTTCAATGAAGCGAGCGAATCTAAAAAGCATGCGGCTAAGCGTCCAAGCCCGCCGTTGCCGAGACCTGCATCACTCTCAATCTGAAGGATTTCCCCTAAATTGATGCCGACTTCCTTTAAACCTGCTTCTACAACATCACGAACGCCAAGATTCATTAAATTTTGTTCAAGGAGCTGACCGAGAAGAAATTCGATTGACAAGTAATATGTCTGCTTCCCGGCATTGGACCTGCTCTTCTCATTGGTCTGGATCCAATCAGCGCTGATATACTCTCTGACCATATTGCCCAACGTTTTATATTGATCCAGCTTGGCGGAGTCTTTAAAGCTTTTTCCGCACGTCATTTCCAGACGCTTTAAAAATAAGGCTGCAAAGCGTTCTTTACTTGAGAACATCCCGTCCACTCCTTGTCACATGCTCGAAAATGCGCTGATACTCTTTCGCTGACTGCTCCCAGCTGTAATCTGCATTCATTGCGGTCTTCATGATGCTCTTCCATACATCCTTTTGACGATAAAACAACAGCGCCCTCTCAATCGTAAATTTCAGATCATGCGCATTGAAGGCAGAGAACGTAAAGCCATTGCCCGTACCCTCTTCCTCCTGATAAGAACGGACAGTGTCATAAAGCCCGCCTGTCTCCCTGACAATCGGAATGGTGCCATATTGGAGAGCAATGAGCTGTCCCAAGCCGCACGGCTCAAATTTCGACGGCATCAAAAACATATCAGAGCCCGCATAAATTTGATGGGCAAGCGGCTCATCAAACCCAATATACGCTCGGCACCTCTCATAAAAAGCAAATTCTGCGTACCGGAAATAATCTTCAAATTCCCGTTCCCCTGTGCCAAGCACAACCAGCTGTATCTCCTGCTCCTCAAGAAGTTCATGCATTATTCTGCGCACAAGATCAAGACCCTTTTGTTTAGTGAGCCTTGTCACCATACTGATCAGCGGAATATCGTTTCTCTCTGGAAGCCCCAGACGCCGCTGAAGCTTTCTTTTATTTTCTTCCTTGAAGGCAAGATGCTCTGAATCATAATGCACCTCTATATAGGGATCGCTTTTCGGCTGATAGAACGTATCATCAATGCCGTTTAATATGCCGGTTACATCATTTTCCCTATATTGCAAAACCCGCTCCAGCTGTTCGCCGTAATAAGGCGTCAATATTTCATTTCTGTAAGTAGGGCTTACAGTTGTCACATGATCCGCCGCAATAATGCCCGCCTTCATAAAATTAACAAATCCGTTGCATTCTAACCTTTCGTAATGAAAATGATCCATCCCAAGCCCCAGCAAGTCATGTGTGACATCAGGCGGGAATATACCCTGAAACTGCAGGTTGTGGATCGTGAGCACGCATTTCATCTGTTCATAAAAAGGATGTGTTTTATATTCCTCTTTCAGCAAATAATTGACCATCGCTGTGTGCCAATCATGAGTATGAATAATATCGGCTTGAACATTCACAGCTTCGGCGGCCTCCAGCACAGCCCTTGAAAAAAAGGCAAACCGTTCACCGTCGTCATAATGCCCGTACAACGAATCCCTGTTGAAATAGTACTCATTGTCGATGAAGTAATAATTGACATCATCTTCTGCCATATGTTCAATTCCGCAATATTGCTGGCGCCAGCCGACAGCTACCGTACACTCAGCCGTTTTTTTCATACGTTTTTTCCAACGCTCAGGTATTTGACTGTACTTCGGCAGCATCACAGCTACTTCATTGCCTAATCGCACAAGTGCCTTTGGCAGAGCACCTGCTACATCGGCAAGACCTCCTGATTTCACAAACGGGGTACATTCAGACACAGCAAATAATACCTTCAAGAATTCATCAGCTCTCCTTGCACCAAACCTTTTCTTAATACAAGCGGCTGCTCAGTTGTTCCCGCAGCCTCCGTCGCATTGCCGATTTTAACGTCCTTATCAGAAATGACCTGCTCAAGCAGGCAATCCTCGCCAATCTGCGTTTTTTGCATAATGATGCAGTTTTTCAGCTTCGTTCCCTTGCCAACATGAACCGCCCTGAACAATATGCAGTTTTCAACCTCTCCTTCAAGCACACAGCCGTTTGCCACTAAGGAATTTTTGACAGTGCTGTGTTTTCCGTATTTCGTCGGCGGCTCATCCTTCACTTTTGTATAGATCGGCTGCTGCGGCAAAAACACCTGCTGCCAAAAACGAGGCTGAATGAGCTCCATACTGTGGGTATAATACTTTTCCACCGAATCAATGACTGCGGCATAGCCTGAATATTCATAAGGACAAATGGTCAAGGAGGAGGATCCTTTTTCAATAGCTTCCTGAATGGTTTTAAAGCCTTTTTCACTATGTCCGTAGACCAGATCCTTTAAGAGCGCTGTGGACATGATATAAATTTGCAGCGGCTGGCCGTCCTGAAATACCTCGGTGACGTCGCAGCCAACTTCCTGATGGCGTTTCAGCACATATTGAAATTGTATGTTGCATACGGTATGGCTGTTGGAGATAACAGCATATTGCTGTGTGCTTCTGTGAAAGTAATCAAGGTGGTCGGAAAACTGTCGAAAGGAACCGAATTCATCGTATTCTTGGTGAAGGCGGGGCGACGGGAAAAAAAAGAGGCCATCCTTTTTTCGATGCAAATCCCATTCTTTCCCCGCCCCAAGATGATCCATGAGAGAACGGTATCGATACTTCGGAAAAATCGCGACACTCTTAATATCCGCGTTTACCATGTTAGAGAGCATAAAATCGATCAGACGGTACCTGCCGGCAAAAGGGATCGCTCCCAGCGACCGCTGTGCGGCTAAATCCTGAAGAGAATGCTTATATGTGGTTTCATCTATAACACCTAACATTTGATTATTGAACACTGACTCTGCCTCCTCTTCAGTCGTTAAATCAATTCTTTTTCTACAAATTCTTCTGAAACAAGCAGCACCTCCTGAATATCTTTTTCCGATCGGATCACTGCGCCATCCGGCAGCACCAGACCCTTAGGCACGATGGCATTTTCAATGACTACATGCTCGCCGACCGTCACATCCGGCATAATCACCGATGATGTAACAGTCGCATGCTTACCGACAGTAACACCTTGAAAAAGAACGGAGTGAGACACATTCCCATACACTGCACAGCCTTCATTCACAAGCGATTCATGCACCTGTGCGTCAGATGAAATAAATTGCGGGGGCTGATTCGGATTGACGGAGTAAATTTTCCAATTCCGTTCAAAGAGCTTCAGCTCCGAGTCCTCTTTTAACAGATCCATATTGGCTTCCCACAAGCTCTGCACCGTTCCGACATCCTTCCAATATCCTTTAAACGGATAAGCAGAAAGCTTCTTTTTCTCCTCTAAAAGCAGAGGAATAATATCTTTGCCGAAGTCATGGCTTGAATATGGATTCCGATCGTCCATCTCAAGGGACTGTTTCAATAGCGGCCAATTGAATATATAAATGCCCATTGAGGCAAGATTGCTCTTAGGGCATTTGGGCTTTTCATCAAAATGTGTGATCGTTCCATCTGCATCGGTCTTCATGATGCCGAAGCGGCTTGCTTCCTCCCAGCCCACTTCGATGACAGAGATCGTTACATCCGCTTTCTTTTTAATGTGAAAATCAAGCATTTTCCCATAGTCCATTTTGTAAATGTGATCTCCTGATAATATCAGCACGTATTCAGGATCATACTGATTTAAATAATTGAGATTTTCATAAATGGCGCTTGCCGTCCCTTTATACCATTTGACCCCTGATGACTCGGCATAAGGAGGTAAAACCGTCACACCGCCATTATATCTGTCAAGGTCCCATGCACTCCCGATTCCAATATAAGAATTCAGCTCAAGAGGCTGATATTGTGTTAAAATTCCGACTGTGTCTATGCCTGAATTGGAACAGTTGCTGAGGGTAAAATCTATAATCCTGTATTTCCCCCCGAAAGATACAGCCGGTTTGGCCATATTTTTCGTTAATCCGCTGAGACGTCTGCCCTTTCCGCCGGCAAGGAGCATGGCAACACATTGTTTTTTCATCTTTTTATCTCTCCTCTTTTTTTAACCGCCCGTAAAATCGAAATGCCGTAAGGAGGAATGGTCATCGTGATAAAACACGGTTTTTGATGAAGAGCTCCCTTTTTGGCCGTTAACGGCTTTTGGTTGATTTGTCCTGAGCCTCCATATGTTTCACTGTCGCTGTTCAGCACCTCAATGTATTGGGTAAGAAAAGGAACACCGACATCGTAGTGATGATAGACCTCGGGTGTAAAATTACAAATGATAACAAGCGCCTCACCGTGCCTTTTGCCATAACGAAGAAAAGAAAAGATTGATTGTTCATCATTATGGACATCAATCCATTCAAACGACTTTGCACGATGGTCATGTTCATAAAGGATTTTGCTTTTTTGGTAAAAGCGGAGAAGATTTTGCGTATAAACGCTGGCTTTCTGATGCATGGGGAAGGAGTTCAAAAACCAATCAAGCTGTTCCGTGTCTTTCCATTCATCAAATTGGGCAAATTCAGAACCCATAAAAATCAATTTCTTTCCGGGATGAGCCGTCATATAACCGAGCAAAAGCCGATACTGAGCAAATTTCTGCCAATAGTCGCCAGGCATTTTATTAAGAAGTGATTTCTTTCCGTATACGACCTCATCATGAGAAAACGGCAATACAAAATGCTCACTAAACGCATACAGTAAGGAAAAAGAAATAAGCTGATGACAATACCGTCTTTCTTCTGGCGGCGTCTCCATGTATGTCAGTACGTCATTCATCCAGCCCATATTCCACTTAAAATGAAAACCGAGCCCCCCTTCCTCAACGGCACCTGTCACTTGAGGCCAATCCGTGGAATCTTCTGCAATCATCATGACATGCGGGTGTGCCTCTCTCATGGTTTGATTGAGTTTTTTTAAAAATTGAACAGCATATGGATTCGTATGGCGTTCGTCCTGATTTGTCCAATACAGGATATTAGCCACCGCATCAACCCTAAATCCATCTATATGATAGATTTCCGCCCAGTACAACGCATTCGAAATTAAAAAACTATGAACTTCCGGTTTTCCCAGATCAAAGTTTGCCGTACCCCATAGCCAGTTCTCCCGATCGCGTTCTTCTTGATATTCGTAAAGAGGTTCTCCATCAAACATATAAAGGCCATGGGCATCTTTACAAAAATGTCCGGGAACCCAATCCAAAATGACTCCAATGTTTTCTTGATGGCATTCATCCACAAACTTCATCAAATCATAGGGCGTGCCAAACCTGCTGGTCGGGCTGTAATAGCCCGTTCCTTGGTATCCCCAGGAACGGTCATAGGGGTGCTCATATATTGGAAGCAATTCGATATGGGTAAACCCATGCTCTTTGATATAGGGAATAAGTGACTGGCTTAATTCCTTATAGGAATAATGCCTGCCATCGGAATGTTTCTTCCAAGAACCGAGATGAAGTTCATAAATAAAAACAGGTTTCTCATACATCGTCCTGGTCTTCTGTTTCTTTTGCCATTTTTGGTCTTTCCAATTGTATTCTCCCAAGTCGTAAGTAAGTGATGCTGTATCGGGCCTGACTTCAGAATAAATGGCATATGGATCTGCCTTCAGTTTGATCTCACCGCTATGAGTCACGATTTCATACTTATACCGTTCCTCTTCTCCCAAACCTGGAATAAATAGCGCCCAAATCCCATTATCGCTCACTCTGTGCATCACATGACGTTCTCCTGACCAGCTGTTAAAATCCCCCGCCACTCGTACTTCTGACGCATGAGGCGCCCACACACAGAATTCATATCCGCTTTGGCCATTCAGCTCGCAGTAATGCGAGCCAAATAGCTGATAGCTTTTAAACAAACTGCCTTCGTGAAAAAGATAAACATCATGTGCTGTTGGGCTGGCAGCGGCCATGTAATCATCCTTTCTGACATCATAGTTTTCATTTATAATATTTATTCGAAGAAATAAAAAAAAGCCCTTTCTTGAAAGCGCTTATACTTATTGACATTTAACTTCATTTTCCGAAAAACAACGAAATATATGGAGATTTTTGTTATCTGTTTATAGAAGAAAGAATGAAATGTATGTATATCATATAATTTATAGAAAATAAAAAAACCTTGCATGATATGCAAGGTTTTGGATGACCCGTACGGGATTCGAACCCGTGTTACCGCCGTGAAAGGGCGGTGTCTTAACCGCTTGACCAACGGGCCGATGTTGAGAGCTTATATCTGTAATCATATGGCGGAGAAGGAGGGATTTGAACCCTCGCGCCGCTTACACGACCTACACCCTTAGCAGGGGCGCCTCTTCAGCCACTTGAGTACTTCTCCATATGGCTCCACAGGCAGGATTCGAACCTGCGACCGATCGGTTAACAGCCGATAGCTCTACCACTGAGCTACTGTGGAATACAGAAATCATGGTGGGCCTGAATGGACTCGAACCATCGACCTCACGCTTATCAGGCGTGCGCTCTAACCAGCTGAGCTACAGGCCCATGACAATATAAAAATGGAGCGGGTGATGGGAATCGAACCCACGACATCAGCTTGGAAGGCTGAGGTTTTACCACTAAACTACACCCGCAATTATTATTTGGGGCGATTGATGGGAATCGAACCCACGAATGCCAGAGCCACAATCTGGTGCGTTAACCACTTCGCCACAACCGCCAAAATATATATTGATAAATGGTGGCTCGGGACGGAATCGAACCGCCGACACACGGATTTTCAGTCCGTTGCTCTACCAACTGAGCTACCGAGCCTTATTATTTAAATGGCGGTCCGGACGGGACTCGAACCCGCGACCTCCTGCGTGACAGGCAGGCATTCTAACCAACTGAACTACCGGACCATATTTATATAATGAATTATTTTGAGTTGCACCCTTTGGGCACTCCTTATTTCATTCAAATCATTTGGTTGCGGGGGCAGGATTTGAACCTGCGACCTTCGGGTTATGAGCCCGACGAGCTACCGAACTGCTCCACCCCGCGATGATTAAGAAGAATATATATGGCGGAGGAAGAGGGATTCGAACCCCCGCGGGCTTTGACACCCCTGTCGGTTTTCAAGACCGATCCCTTCAGCCAGACTTGGGTATTCCTCCGTATAGTGGTGGACCTTGTAGGACTCGAACCTACGACCGGACGGTTATGAGCCGTCTGCTCTAACCAACTGAGCTAAAGGTCCATTGGTAGCGGCGGAGGGGATCGAACCCCCGACCTCACGGGTATGAACCGTACGCTCTAGCCAGCTGAGCTACACCGCCAAATATTTATTGAAATCAAGTGGAGCCTAGCGGGATCGAACCGCTGACCTCCTGCGTGCAAAGCAGGCGCTCTCCCAGCTGAGCTAAGGCCCCAAAAATGGTCGGGAAGACAGGATTCGAACCTGCGACCCCATGGTCCCAAACCATGTGCTCTACCAAGCTGAGCTACTTCCCGATTTCATATAGAACATGGCGCGCCCGAGAGGAGTCGAACCCCTAACCTTTTGATCCGTAGTCAAACGCTCTATCCAATTGAGCTACGGGCGCAAAACTTAATGCCGAGGGCCGGACTTGAACCGGCACGGTAGTCACCTACCGCAGGATTTTAAGTCCTGTGTGTCTGCCAATTCCACCACCCCGGCGTGGATGGTATAGTTGGAGCGGAAGACGGGATTCGAACCCGCGACCCCCACCTTGGCAAGGTGGTGTTCTACCACTGAACTACTTCCGCAAAAATGGTGCGGATGAAGGGACTTGAACCCCCACGTCTGTAAAGACACTAGAGCCTGATTCTAGCGCGTCTGCCAATTCCGCCACATCCGCAACATATAAATGGTGAGCCATGAAGGACTCGAACCTTCGACCCTCTGATTAAAAGTCAGATGCTCTACCAACTGAGCTAATGGCTCTTTTTACAAGAGACTTGAGTATTATACCATATAAAAGTGGTGCCGGCAAGAGGACTTGAACCCCCAACCT